>CAWDKO010000007.1:0-955000 GCA_963802935.1 uncultured Solirubrobacterales bacterium
GAAGCCACCCGCCAAAGGCGACGAGGACGCACCCGCCAAAGGCAAGAAGTCGAAAGTGAAAGCGTCCAAAGCGGACACGGCGACGCGCGGGCGCAAACGCGCCAAAGCCGCGGCCAAAGGCTGAGGCCCACGACGTTGTTCATCTCCCTGGAGGGCGTTGACGGCTCCGGGAAGAGCACCCAGGCGCGGCTGCTGGTCGAGGCGCTGGGCCCGGAGACGGTGGCGATCCGCGAGCCGGGGGGGACCGACGCGGCGGAGCGGATCCGCGAGCTGCTCGCCGACCCGGCGGTGGCGCTGGAGCCGCTGGCCGAGCTGATGCTCTTCTGCGCCGCCCGCGCCGACCTCACCGAGCGGGTGATCCGACCGGCGTTGGAGGCCGGGCGCGACGTCGTCTCCGACCGCTTCTCCGACTCCAGCGTCGCCTACCAGGGGGCGGCGCGTGGGCTCGGCGTCGGCGAGGTGATCTCGCTCTGCGACGCCGCCACCGACGGCCTCTGGCCGGACCTGACCCTGCTGCTGAAGATCGATCCGGAGACCGGCCTCGGCCGCGCCGCCGGCGACGATCGCTTCGAGTCCGAGGGCCTGGAGCTGCAGCGCGCCGTCGCCGAGGCCTACGAAGAGATCGCGATGATCGCTTCGGACCGGATGCTGGTGATCGACGCAACGGGCAGCGTCGAGGAGATCCACGAGCGCGTGATGGAAGCCGTGAATGAGCACCGCGCCGCTGGCTGAGGCGACCGAGCACCAGGGGCGAGCGCGGGTGGCGCTGAGCGCCGCGCTCACGAGCGGGCCGTCGCACGCGTACCTCTTCCGCGGGCCGCGCGGCTCCGGAAAGCGTGCGGCGGCACGGGCGTTCGCGGCGGAGATCCTCGCGGGCACGGCCGAGGACCCCGACGACACCCGCCGCCGAGCCCTGCTCGACCCGTCCCCGCACCCCGACTTCGTCTGGCTGACGCCGCGCGGTGCCCAGCACCTGGTCGAGGAGGTGCGCGAGCGGGTGATCCGCGCCGCTGCCTACCGGCCCTTCGAAGGCGGCAAGCGCGTGTTCGTCGTCGAGGCGGCGGAGGCGATGCGAGACGAGAGCCAGAACGCGCTGCTGAAGACGCTCGAGGAGCCGCCCGCCTACGTCCACCTGATCCTGCTCAGCTCCGAGCCGGAGGCCCTGCTGGAGACGATCGCCTCCCGCTGCCAGCCCGTCGATTTCGCGCCTCTGCCCCCGGAAGTGGTTGAAGCCGAGCTATCGGACACCGGAAGCTCGGCGAAGCAAATCGCTGCTGCCGCGCGCCTTTCAGCTGGAGACCCGGTCCGAGCTCGCTTCCTCCTCTCGGAGCCTGGCCGATCTCTGCGCGAAGCGGCTTCGAAGCTAGTGGGGGCGGTGGGTGTCGGCTCGCCGGACGCTCAACGCGACAGCGTGTCCGCCGAGTCGACGCCCACCGCCCCCACCGCTCCATGGTTGCTCCTCCTCAAGACCGCCACCGACGCCGGCGAGGATGCCGAAGCCGCGACCCGCGAGACCCTGGAGGAGGAGTCGAAAGCCGGCCTCAAGCGCACCGTCCGCGACATCGCCGACGAGTCCAAACGCGCCGGCCGCCGCCGCCGCACCGACGTCCTCGACCTCGGCCTCGAGCTCTGCGCGGCCTGGCTGCGCGACCTCGCCGCGGTCGCCGGCGCCGCCGAGGAGGTCGCCTTCAACCGCGACCGCCTCGAGCAGCTGCGTTCCCAGGCTGCCGGCCTCGACCCTTCCCGCGCCCGCCGGGGCGCCGAAGCCGTGCAGGAGACCCGCCGCGGCCTCGACCTCAACGTCTCCGAGGAGCTGGCGCTGGAGGCGCTTTTCTTCCGGCTCGCGCGGGAGCTGCGCTAGAAAATCTTCACTTCCTCACACCGCTGCGCGCCACCGTTGCGTCGGTCGATCCTACGGTGGGGAGGTGCTCCAGATCTCTTCAGGGACGCCGCTGGCCGGGCTGATCGTGGAAATGGTTTCCGGGACGTTCAGCACCCTGATCGTCTCGACCGGGTTTGTCGCCGGGGCGTTGCGATCTCTAGCCGTGCTTAGGAGATCGCCGGCCGAGGGAGTCGAATTGGCGACTGCCGCTGGATTCGCCGGGGGACTCGTTCTAGGGGCAGCGGTCTACGCTGTGGATCTGGTGTTTGGCTAGACTGCGCGCATGATTCGGGCGCTGACAATACGTTTCGGGATCATGTGCGTCGGGGTCGTCGTGCTGGTTGCTCTGGTCAACGTTCTGCACGCGCCCCCCGCCCTTGCGATGGGAGCCTGGATGGCCTACTTGCTCGCTGGCAGTTTGATCATCGGGAACTACATCATCGCCCACGAGGACGAGATTCCCCCGCGGAGATCGCGCGACCAGTCTCGCCGGTGAGACAGACGGCTAGGCCGGGTCGCGTTTCGACTCGACAGTCTCGTCTGGGGTGCCGTCTCCATTGCTCCCACCGAGCGCCTGCTCCCTCGCCTTCTCGAGCGCCCGCTCCTGCGCCAGCCGCGTTATCTGCGCGGCCTGGCGGGACATGATCACGCTGAAGTTGAGCGCCAGGCCGAGCAGCAGCAGCAGCACGATCGAGAAGAGGGCGACGTTGGTGTCGCGCACGCCCATCAGGTCGGCGACCAGCTCGAGCAGGCCGGGGAAGGCGGCGCCGGCGAGCATCCCGAGGCCGGCGACGAACCAGATCACGCTGTAGCGCTCCTGCAGGCGGTCGCGCCGGATCATCTCCAGGATCAACAGCATGAAGGCGATCGCGATGATCGCCGCCAGGATCCGCGTCTGTGAGGTGAGGTGGACCTGGGTGCCGTCGGACGCCGCCGCCAGCGCCAGCGCGCTCATCGCTCCGTCTCCGCCTGCCGCGGCCGGAACTGGCCGACCAGGAGGACGACCACGCCCTTGAAGATGAAGAAGGCCGAGCGCAGCGGCGTCAGGAAGGAGCTGCCGCCGGTCCGCTCCAGCATCCGCACCGGCACCTCCTCGACCCGCAGCCCCTGGCGCACCGCCAGCTGCAGCGACTCGATCTCGGCGAAGTCGGGCGAGTAGTTCTCGCTGAACAGCGACATCACCCGCCGGTTCGCTGCCCGCATGCCGCTGGTCGTGTCGGTGAAGCGCTGGCGCGTCGCCAGCGTCAGGAAGAAGCGAAAGACGCTGGTGCCGATCCGCCGCGAGAAGGTCGGCCGATAGTCGTCGCTCTCCGCCGGCGCGTCGGGGTCGCGGTAGCGCGAGCCGATCACCAGGTCGGCGCGGTCCGCTTCGACCTCGGCGAGCAGTCGCGCCACCTCCGCGGCCGGGTGCTGGCCGTCGGCGTCGAGGTGGGCACAGCAGTCATAGCCCTCGCGCAGGGCGTAGAGGTAGCCGGTCTGCAGCGCTGCTCCCAGCCCCTGGTTGAAGGGCAGGGTGGCGACGAGGACGCCCGCCTCGCGCGCCCGCGCGGTCGTCGCGTCGGTCGAGCCGTCGTCGACGACGAGGATCTCGGCCGCGGGCAGGTGCTCGCGGACGTCGGCGATCACCGCGTCGACCGACGCCTCCTCGTTCCAGGCTGGGATGAAGACGAGAGTCCCCACGCGGCGATTCTCCCACGGTGGCCCGGCGTCGCCCCGTCAGGGCCTGGAGCCGGGATTGCTTTTGTGTTAGTAAACCTTCATGAGTTCGCAAAGCGAGATGCCGCCCGCGCCCGGCGCCCGAGGTCCGCGGATCGGCATGCGGCTCTGGCTCTCGGCCGCCTTCGCCGCGGTCAGCCTGATCACGGCCGGCGCCGTCTACCTCTTCGGCGACAACGTGCAGGCGCTGGTCGCCTCGGTGATGATCGGCGTCCTCGCCGGCTTCCTGATCGCGGTCGCGATCTCCCACCGCGTCGTTCGTCTTGCCCGCGCCGCCGGCGAGATGGCCGGCGGCTCCTTCGACGCCCCGCTCAACGTCTCCGGGCCCGACGAGATCGGCGACCTCGCCCGCGCGCTCGACTCGATGCGCGCCTCCCTGAAGGAGAGCTTCGGAGTCCTCACCGCCGACCGCAACAAGCTGGCGGCGATCTTCGACGGCCTCACCGACGCGGTGATGGTGGTCGATTTCGAGGGCCCGGTCCGCTTCTCCAACAGCGCCGCCTCGCGCCTGCTCGGCGCCGGCGGCAAGCCGCCGCTGGTGGTCCGCTCGCAGCTGCACCGTGCCTCCGAGCTCGGCTTCGCCGCCCACCCGGCGCTGCGGATCGGCGACCGCGCCTACGCGATGACCGCCCGCTCGCTGCCCGACGAGCGCGCGGTGCTGGCGGTGCTGCGCGACCGCACCGACGAGCTGCGCCGCGAGCTGGCCGAAGCCGACTTCGTCTCCAACGCCGCGCACGAGCTGCGCAACCCGCTGGCCGGGATCTCCGGCGCGATCGAGGTGCTGCAGAGCGGCGCCAAGAACGAGCCGCGCGACCGCGACCACTTCCTCAACCGGCTCGCCGACGACGCCGACCGCATGAGCCGGCTGACGCAGTCGCTGCTGACCCTGGCCCGGGTCGAGTCGCGCGGCGCGGCGGAGAGCGAGATCGTCGACGTGCCGGCGGCGATTCGCGACGTCGTCGCCGCGGTCGAGCCGCCGCGCCACGTCTCTCTCGAGGTCGAGGTGGAGCCCGACCTCGCCGCCACCGGCGACCCGACCCTGCTGCGCCAGGTGATGATCGGCCTGCTCACCAACGCTTTCAAGAACACGCCCCCGCCCGGCACCGTCACCGTCCGCGGTCGCCACGACGGGGAGGGGGAGGTGGTTCTGGAGGTGATCGATACGGGTAGCGGGATCCCGGCGGCCGAGATCGAGCGCGTCTTCGAGCGCTTCTACCGGCGCAGCGAGTCGCGCAAGCAGGAGGGTTTCGGCCTAGGCTTGGCGATCGCCCGTCGCATGGTCGACGTGATGGGCGGCCAGATCGGGGCCGAATCGGTCGAGGGGGAGGGCAGCACCTTCTGGGTCCGCCTGCCCGTCGCCCAGCCGAGCCCGACCCCGGTGGCCTGAACATGACAAAGGAGAGACAACGAACATGAGCAGCGGTCGCATCCTGATCGCCGACGACGAGCCCTCGGTTCGCGACTCGGTCGGCTACGCGCTGGCCCAAGAGGGGTTCGAGGTCACCCCGGCGGCCGACGGCGACGAGGCCAGCGACCTGCTCGGCAACGGCATTCCCTACGACCTCCTGATCCTCGACATCATGATGCCGGGGCCGAGCGGCCTCGACATCTGCCGCGACGTCCGCGCCCGCAGCGCCGTCCCGATCATCGTCCTCACCGCCAAGGACGCCGAGGTCGACAAGGTGGTCGGGCTCGAGGTCGGCGCCGACGACTACGTCACCAAGCCCTTCTCGGTGCGCGAGCTGCTCGGCCGCGTCCGCGCCCAGCTGCGCCGCCGCGAACTCGACCGCTCGCCGCTCGCACAGGCGGTGAAGATCGAGTCCGGCCCGGTCTCCATAGACCTGGTGCGCCACGTCGCCACAGTGCGCGGCATCCCCGTCAACCTCACCCGCTCCGAGTTCCAGCTGCTGCGCCTCCTGGTCGGCCGCCCCGGCGAGGTCTTCCCCCGCGCCAAGATCATGGAGGAGCTCTGGCAGACCGAGTTCGACGGCGACGAGCGCGCCTGCGACGTCCACATCTCCAACCTGCGCCAGAAGGTCGAGCGCGACCCCCAGAAGCCGGAGCTGGTCGTCACCGTGCGCGGAGTGGGCTACAAGTTCAGCGGCAACGGCGCCTGAATTTCAGCACGAGTCTGGGACGAAGACGGAGGAAAGCGACCTCGCGTCAGCTCGAGCGACTCGACGCCAAGATCGATGCCTTCCAGCTCGCGATCATCCGCGTCGGGGGCGGCCTGATCGTGACGATGGCGATCGGCTTCGGCGGCCTCCTGGCTCGCTGACTACGTTAACGTATACGTTATGGACCAGCCACTTCTGGGGGCCATCCTTCGTGATACGCGCAGGCGTGCCGGCGTTTCTCAGCGCCGGCTGGCGGTACGGACCGGGGTATCCGCTCCGGCGATCAGTCGAATCGAGAACGGCCATGAGTCGCCATCCTTCGAGCGCTTCGCCGGCTTCATGGGGGCGCTTGGCTTTGAGCTCAGTGTCGAGCTGCGCGAGCTCGCCGGCAGCGAGGCCGACCCGATCCATCTTGCCGCTGAGGCGCAACTGACTCCCTCCGAGCGTCTGGAAAGCCTCTTCCAGTGGATGAAGTTCGGCGACCGGCTGGCTCGCGCCGAGCTGCGTCCGCTCGCCGACCGCGAGGGCTGAAGATGCTCGAGGATCTCCCCTCCGAGCTCGATCGCGGCCCCCTGGATCCGGTGCGGATCTTCGAGGCGCTTGAACGGCACGAGGTCGAGTACCTGACGATTGGCGGCATCGCGGTAAACGCTCACGGCCACGTCCGCAACACCCGTGACGTGGATGTCCTGATCGAGCAGACGGTGGAGAACATGCGGCGCCTCGCGGCTGCGCTCGGCGAGCTCGGCGCCACGCTTTCCGAGGTGGACGCGGAGCTGCTGGACGTCGATCCCCGAAATCCGGACGACCTCTTCAACGGCGGCAACTTCACCCTGCGTACGGCAGCCGGAGGACTCGATCTCTTCGACCCGAGTGAGATCCCCGGCGGCCGCCCCTACGAGGAGATGCGACCGCGTGCGGTCGAAGCGATCGTCCAAGGCATCCGCATCCGTGCGGTCGGGTTCGACGACTTGATCCGGCTGAAGAGAGAGTCCGGCCGCGACCGCGATCTCGAGGACGTGGCCACTCTGCTCAAGGCACAGCGCGGCTGAATAGCGCCTGGGCGGCCCGTTCGGGTTTCCAACTCCCCTAACAATTCTCGGCAGAAACAGGGCCGTCTCAGCCCGTAGAGTTGCGCCGTGGGGGCGCGGGAGAGACCTCTGATGTGGGCTGCCCGGTGAAGGGCCCCCCGGTCACGCTGCGCCGGCCGCGGGCTGCGCTCGCCATGGCCCTCGTCCTCATTGCCGCCCTCGGCCTTGCCGGCCTCGGCGTCGAGGACAAGCTGCGGCCGACCTCGATCGCGATTCCGGGGACGGAGTCGATGCAGGGACTGGACCTGCAAGACCGTTACTTCGGGGACTCTGCGCCGTTCGCGATCCTCCTGCGGGGCCCCGCACCCGCGCTCGACCGGCAGGGGCCGCCGCTGATCGCCGAGCTGCGGAGCGACCCGCGGGTGACGACGGTCTCGCCCTGGGACCGCGGCTCGGTCGACCGGCTGCGCCCCGAGCCGGACAAGGCGCTGATCCTGGTCGACTTCCACGTCTCGGCCGAGGACGCGGTCAAGGACACGGTCCCCTATCTGGACCGCACGCTGAAGGAGCAGGTCCGGCCGCCGGTGCGGGCCACGCAGACCGGGTTCGCGACCCTCTCGCGGGCGATCCAGGACGAATCGGTGGACTCGACCAGGACCGCGGAGCTGATCGCGGTGCCGATCCTGCTGCTCGTCCTCCTCTTCGTCTTCCGCTCGCCGGTCGCGGCGGCGATCCCGCTGCTGTTCGGCGCCCTTACGGTGACCGCCTCGCGGGGCATCGTCGCCCTCGCCGCCCCGCATCTGGCGGTCGACGGGTTCGCCCTAACCGTCTGCTCGATGATGGGGCTGGCGCTAGGGGTCGACTATGCGCTGCTGATCGTCTCCCGCTTCCGCGAGGAGCTGGCGCGGGGCACACCGCCGCTCGAGGCCGCCACCATCACCCGCCACACGGCCGGCCGCACGACCGCTTTCGCCGGGGGCACCCTCGTTCTGGCGATGGCGGTGACGCTGCTGGTCATGCCCGGCTCGCTCTTCCTCTCGCTGGCCGGCGCCGCGATCGTCGTCACGATCGTCAGCGTCCTCGTTGCCGACTTGGTGGCGCCGCCGCTGCTCCTTCTGCTCGGTCCCAACGTCGACCGCTGGCGCCTCGGCGGCAACGGCGACGGCAGGCGCCTGATGGCCGCGGTCGGCGCCGCCCTCGCCCGTCCCCGGCTCGCCGCCGCCCTGATCGGCGGCGTCCTGCTGCTGCTCGCGGTCCCCGCACTCGGGACCGAGACCGGACCGCCCAGCGCCACCCAGCTGCCCGAGTCCAACGATGCCCGCGAGGACGCCGAACTGGTGGACCGCGAGATCGGGCCCGGTTGGGACGCGCCCTTCGTCCTCCTTGCCGCCAGCGAGCGCGGAACCGTTACCGGCCCCGCTCGTCTCGCCGAGCTCAGCCGCACCCAGCGCCGCATCGCCCGCGACCCGGGCGTGCAGGCGGTGATCGGCCCGGCCCAGCTCGCCCGCCGGGTCGCGCCCCTGCAGGAGGCCGGCCGCGACCTGCTCGCCGGCCGCGGCGAGGCCAGCCCGGACCGCCTGCACCGGCTCGGCCGCGGTCTCGACCGCGCCGCCGGCGGGGTCGGGCAGCTGCGTCGCGGGATCGGCGATGCCGCCTCCGGCGCCGGCCTGCTCGCCACCGGCTCCGGCCGGGCCGGTGAGGGCGCGGACCAGATCGCCGCCGGCCTCGAACGCGCAGCCTCCGGCGCCGGCCGTGCCAGCGGCGCCCTGGGACGGCTCGAGCAGGGCTCGGGCCGCCTCGCCGAGGGCCAGCGCCGCGCCGCCCTTGGGGCCGAATCGCTGCAGTTCGAACTGGCCGAACTGCTGCCCATCGTCCGCGGCAACGGCCTCGCCCGCGCCCGCAAGCTGCGCTCCAGCCTGCGCCAGGCCGCCGCCACCGACCCCTCCTTCGCAGACGACGCCCGCGAAGCCGAGCGCCTGGTCGAAGTCCTCTCGATCGCCCGCAACGAAGTCCAGCGCCTCGGCAACCTCGCCGGCAACGTCCAGGACGGCCAGGAGAAGCTGGCCGAGGGCGGGGCGGAACTGCATGACGGTGCCGAGCGCCTCGCCACCGCTTCCGAGCCGTTGGCGGGCGGCCTCGCGCGACTCGGCAGCGGTGCCACCCAGCTCGCCGCCGGCCTCGAACGCCTCACCGGCGGCGCCGACACCCTCTCCTCCAAGCTGGCCGAAGGTGCCGAGCGCTCGCAGCCATTGCAGCGCGGCATCGCCCGCAGCAGCGTCCGCGTCTCCGGCAACGCCGACCGCCTCGACCGCCAGATCGCCGACCTGCGCCGCTCCTCCCCGCACATCTTCGACTCCGGCTACTTCGTCCTCTCGGCCCTCGCCGGCGCTCAGCCCGACCAGCGCGGCCGCGCCGGGCGCGTCGTCGACCTCGCCCACGGCGGCCAGGCGGCGCAGATCCTCGTGATCCCCCGCTCGACCTTCGACACGCCGGCCTCGGCCGCCCTCAACGCGCGCCTGCGCGCCCAGGCCGACCGTCTCGCTGCGACCTCCGGCCTGCAGACCGCGGTCACCGGCGGCCCGGCCCAGCTGATCGACTACGAGCAGACGATCACCGACCGGATCCCGCTGGTGATCGCGGCGATCTCCCTGATCACCTTCCTGATGCTGGTCGTGATCCTGCGGGCGATCCCGCTGGCGGCGCTGGCGGTGGCGCTGAACCTGCTCACGGTCGCGGTCGCCTTCGGCATCCTCACCCTGCTCTTCGAGGTGCCCCGCCGGCTGGCCGCTCGGCGGCCACACCTACGTCGACGCGATCGGCGCCGCCGGCATCTTCGGGATCGTCTTCGGTCTCTCGATCGACTACGCGGTCTTCCTCTTGATGCGGATGCGCGAGGCGCGCGAGAGCGGCGCCGACAACCGCGAGGCAATCTCCTTCGGGCTCGAGCGCACCGCCCGCGTCATCACCGGCGCCGCGGCGATCATGGGCGCGGTCTTCGCCTGCTTCGCCGGTGCCCCGATCGCGACCGTGAGCCAGCTCGGGGTCGGCCTCACCGTCGCCGTCGTGCTCGACGCGACCGTGGTGCGGATCGTGCTGCTGCCGGCGCTGATGCTGCTGGCGGGGGAGCGGATCTGGTGGCTGCCGGCGCCGCTGGCGCGAATCTTGCCCAAGGTCGAGCTTCACCCGGCCTAGGCGTGTTCATGTTGAATAGAGAGAAAGGGAGGAAGGGATGAACGGGATGGCAGGGAGCAGGAGGGTCGGAAGCGGCCCCTGGGTAGCCGCGGTCGTGTTCCTCGCGGCGCTGGTCATGGTGCCCGCAGCGGGTGGCGCGGAACCGACCCGCGAAAGCTACGTCGGCGAACTCGAGCCGATCTGCAAGACCAACGTCGAAGCCAACAAACGCATCTTCAAAGGCGCCAAAGGCGAGGTGAACAAGGGCGAACTGAAAAAGGCCTCGAAGCACTTCTCCCGCGCGGCGACGGCCTTCGCGAAGACGATCGGGCAGATGGAAGCGGTGACGCAGCCCAGCGCCGACGCGGCGAAGCTCGGCAAGTGGTTCGGCCTGCTGCGCGACGAGAAGGGCTACATCCAGCAGATCGGCCAGGCCCTCGCCAAGGAGCAGCGCCACAAGGCCGAATCGATCTCGGTCCGGCTCAACCGCAACTCGACCAAGGCCAACAACGCCGTGCTCGGCTTCGGCTTCGACTACTGCCGCATCGAGCCGTCGAGGTTCGGCTGAGGTGAGGGCGGCGAGGCCACTCCTCGCCGCGGCGTTGGTGCTCGCCTGCGCGAGCGTCCCGGCGGCGGCGGACACGAACCAGGACGGCGACCTGATCGTCTCCTTCGACGGCGCCATGCACCCGACGTCGCTGCCGCGCAAGACGCCGGCGCCGGTCTCGGTGACGGTCGCCGGCGACGTCCGCACCGCCTCGGGCGATCCCGCCCGGCTGCCGCAGCTGCAGACGATCTCGGTCGCGATCAACCGCCAGGGCCGGCTCTTCGACCGCGGCCTGCCGGTCTGCGACATCGGCGCGATCCAGCCCTCTAAGGAACGTGCCGCCCGGGCGGAGTGCGGCGGCGCGATCGTCGGCTCCGGGCAGGTCCGCCTGCAGGCCCGCCTTCCCAACCAGCCACCCTTCGACGTCTCGGCACGGCTGCTCGCCTTCAACGGCCCGCGCCGCAACGGTCACAAGCTGATCCTCGCCCAGGCTTACGCCCGCAAGCCGCCGGGCGCCTTCGTCCTCGTCTTCCGCCTCAGCCGGCGCAGCGGCGTCTTCGGGACGACGATGACCACCACCCTGCCGCGTTCGGCCCGGCGCTGGGCCTACCTCACACACTTCGACATGACGCTCCGTCGCACCTACGAGTACGGCGGCAAGCAGCGCTCCTACGTCTCCGCCGCCTGCTCGGCCCCGCCCGGCTTCCAGACAGCCCTTTTTCCCTTCGCCGAAGCGACCTTCGGCTTCGCCGACGGGAAGAGCCTCAGCGCCGGCGCCTCCGGCGGGTGCAGGGTGCGGAACCAGCGGCGCCCGGCCTAACGAACTCGAACGTTCCCAATTGGTACCGGTCGACTATCCTGAAGCGATGGCGTTCCCTCCTGAGCATCTGATGCCGAGTCCTATAGGGCGGGAGCCGTTTCCGCGGCAGGTCGTGGCCGAACACCAGCGCGAGCGCATCGTCGATGCCGCGATCGAGGTCTTCGCCAAGCGCGGCTATCGCGGTGCCACGGTCAGCAACCTCGTCTCCGGCGCGAAGGTGGGGGTCAACAGCTTCTACGCGCTCTTCGAGGGCAAGGAGGACTGTTTCCTCGCCGTCTACGACCAGATTGTCGCCGAGAGCCGGGAGTGGATGGTGACCGCGACTCCCGTCGGCGCCGCCTGGTCGCAGCAGATCACCGCTGCCCTGCGCGCGATGCTGGAGCTGATCGAGGAGAGGCCCCTCGCCGCCCGCCTCGCCCTGGTCGAGGTTCACACCGCCGGCGCCGGCGCGCGTGCCCACCACCAGCGCGATCTCGACGAGGTCGCGGCGCTGTTGCGGAGTGGCCGGGAGCAGAGCCCGGTTCCCGAGGAGCTGCCGGCCACGCTCGAGTACGCGATCGTCGGCGGTCTCGCCTGGCTCCTGCAGCAGCGGATCGCAGCCGGTGAGGCGGCCGGCATCTCCAAGCTGCTGCCGGAAGTGCTGGAAATCGTCGTCGAGCCCTATTTAGGGGAGACGGCAACTGCCGGGCTGATCGACCAAGGCTGAGGGCTGACCCCGGAATCCTGATGACCGCCGATCGGGACAAGCGCATCCGCGGGGCGCTGCTGGAGCTGGTCGACGAACGCGGCTACGACGACGTCGCCGTCGCGGACGTGGTCGAGCGGGCCGGAGTCGAGCAGGCTGACTTCGACCGCCGCTTCGAGGGCAAGGAGGAGCTCTGCTTCGCCGTCTTCGAGGAGATCGCCACCACCGCCGAGGCCGACGTCCTGGCCGCCTTCGAGGCCGAGGGCTGCTGGTGCGACGGGCTGCGCGCCAGCGCCTACGCAATCGTCCGCTTCATGCGCGACAACCCGCGCGAGGTCGGCTTCGGTGCGCTGCACATCCTCGCCGCCGGTGACCTTGCCCAGGTCTACCGCGAGCGCCAGCTGCAGCGCTGGGTCGACCTGATCGACCGCGGCCGCCAGGAGCTGGATGACCCCGACTCGATGGGGCGGGGGGTTGCCGAAGGTGTGCTGGGCTCGATTAACGGCCGCTTGCTGAAGGAGCTCGAGAACGGGGGCGGGACCGACTCGCTCGAACAGTTCGTTCCCGAGCTGATGTACATCGCGGTGCGTCCCTACCTCGGCCACGAGGTCGCGCGGGAGGAGCTGGAGCACCCCGCGCCGCCCGAGCACGAGGCGACCGGGTCAGAGCCCGCGTCGCCAGGGGAGGACCGGGAGGGTGCCCAGTCGATGCCGCAGCTGGCCCGGTTGCCGCGCGGGCGCCACGGCCTGCCGCGCGAATTCGTCGCCAAGAACCAGCGTGACCGGCTCACGGCAGGGACGATCGCCGTGGTCGCCGAAAACGGCCTCAACGAGACGACGATCGCGCAGATCTGCGCCGCCGCCGGCGTCTCCCGGCGCACCTTCTACGCCTACTTCGCCTCGAAGGAAGAGTGCTTCTTCGCCGCCTACGACTCGATCGTCAAATACGTGCGCATCGAGACCGAGGCCGCCGCCTCCGGGGAGGCGGAGTGGCCGGCGAAAGTCAGCGCCAAGCTCCGGGCCGGGCTCGAGTTCGGCGCCGCGAATCCCGACTTGGCGAGGTTCTGCCTGGCGGTCCCGCAGCAGGCGGGCGAGGCGGTGTCGGCCCGCTACCGGGAAGGGACCGGTCAGGTGATCGACTATCTCTGCGAAGGCATGCCCCCGCCGCCGGCGACGAAGACGCCACCGGCGGTGGTCAGCGGATCGCTGGCGGGTGGGATGACCGCCCTGGTCATGCGCATGGTCAACGGCGGCGAAGGCGACAAGCTGCCGGAGCTCCTCCCCGACCTGGCCGAGCTGTTCCTGACCCCATTTCTAGGGCGCCCGGAGGCGATGCAGGTCGCTCACATCGCATCCGGCTAAGCTAATAGGCATGGGCAGGAGAACCATTCGCGCGGTCGCGGTGCTTGCCGCCGCGCTCGTCGTCGTCGCGGCCGGCAGCGCGCTGGCCGTCAAAAAGGTCACGAAGATCCGCATCCAGGCCGGTGACATCGTCGTCAACGGCGAAGGCGGCTTCACGCCGACGGCGCTGCCGAAGAACGTCGACGCGCCGATCACCCTCTTCGGCCGCGGCAACATCACCACCGTCAGCGGCGAGTACCCACCGATCCTGGACACGATCGAGTTCGAATTCGACAAGCACGGCTCGGTCGACACCACCGGGCTGCCGAAATGCACCTCGGCGAAACTGCAGGCGACGACGGTGCCGCAGGCGCGCAAGCTCTGCCCCGGTGCGATCGTCGGCACGGGGCGGGGCACCGCGGTTGTGCTCTTCCCCGAACAGGCGCCGATCAAGGCGAGCTCGCCGATCACCCTCTTCAACGGGCCCCGCATCGGCGGAGACCCGAGCGTCCTCGCCCACGCTCACCTCACGGTCCCTGCCCCGACCACCTTCATCGTTCCGGTCCGGATCGAATCGATCAGCAACGGCCGCTATGGCTACCGGGTTCACGCCAAGATCCCGAAGATCGCCGGCGGCGCCGGCCACCCGCTCTCGGGCTCGCTCACGGTCGGCCGCAAATGGACCTTCAAGGGCAAGAAACACAGCTTCGTCAACGCCCGTTGCGCCGACGGCCGCCTGCAGGCCATCGGCGAGTTCGGCTTCAAAGACGGCACCCGCATGAAGGGGACGTTCCTCAGTCCCTGCCAAGTCCGGGGTTAGCTCGCCGGGCTCGCACCCGGGTGGCGCCGGTCGCTTCTAGGCCGTCCGCGCGCCGATCAGGCCCCGAGCGGGGCCCGCTCTCCCCAACGACCGCGGGAGGCGTACGGCCGCAAGCGGACGAAGGCCGATTCGTGGAAAAAGGGCCGGGCGCGGTCGGCGCCCACCGCTGCCTGGTGGGCGGCGCCGGCGCCGTAGGCGTACTCGCGCATCGCGGCGGCGCTGCGCCAGAGGGTGAAGGTGGCGACGAGGCGGGGCAGGCGGGCGAGACCGGTCCCCGCCAGCAGCGCCGGGCTGTCGACGGCCGCTGCCTCGGCCGGGCCGGCGCTGCGGCGGAAGGCGGCAGTGCGGCGCAGCCGCAGCCGGCCCAGGGTGAGGATCCCGACCGGCTCACCGTCGTCGACCGGCAGCGCCCGTGCGGGCAGCCCCGGCATCCCGGCCCAGGCGCCGGAGACACGCAGCGGAGTGAGGCGGGCCTCCCAGCCGCCGGCGAGGTGGCGTGCCACCGGGTGGCGGGAGCGCGAGAACTCGTCCAGCGCCTCGTCGCTCTCCCAGGCGGCGATCATCCCGACTCGCCCGAGCTGGCGCGGGGGCAGCAGCGGCTCGCCCAGGGGCGCGGTGGTAGTCGTCTCGGCGTAGGTGAGGCCGCGGACTCGGGCCGGCTGCGGTTGCCGCAGCAGCACCTCCACCGCCTCCCGCGGCCCAACTTCGGCGATGTGCACGGAGACGATCATCTGGCCCCGCGGCCAACGGTAGCGAGGCTCGGGCGACCGACCTGGATAAGGTCAGGGTGCAGTCGAATCCGAAACGGAGGCCCTATGCCCTTGGTACCGATGGTCGTCGAGCAGACCGCTCGCGGCGAGCGCTCCTTCGACATCTACTCGCGCCTGCTGGCGCAGCGCATCGTCTTCCTCGGGGAACAGGTGACCGATGGACCTCGCCAACCTGATCATCGCCCAGCTGCTGCACCTCGAGTCCGAGGACCCCGACAAGGACGTCAGCCTCTACGTCAACTCGCCCGGGGGCTCCGCTTACGCGGGCCTGGCGATCTACGACACGATGCAGTTCATCAAGCCCGACGTGCAGACGATCTGTTACGGGATCGCGATGTCGGCCGGTTCGCTGATCCTCACCGGCGGCGCTAAAGGCAAACGGATGGCGCTGCCGAACAGCCGCATCCTCATCCACCAGCCGAGTGGCGGCTTCGAAGGCCAGTCGAGCGATATCGAGATCCACGCGAGAGAGATCCTGGCGCTGCGCGAGCGCCTCGACGGGATCTACGTCAAGCACACGGGCCAGTCCAGCGAGCAGATCAAGCACGACATGGAACGCGACAAGTTCTTCCAGCCGCCCGACGCCGTCGAGTACGGCCTGATCGACCGCGTGATCGAGTCGCACGAGTTCAGCCCACCCGGCTCCGAGAACTTCAGCCAGAACGGCAGCGACTAGAGGCGCTTAGCCGAGGCGGCGCCAGGCCCAGGCGCCGGCCAGCGCCGCGCCGCCGCCGGAGACGACCCCGCCGAGGCCGGCGAGGCGGGTGTCGCCGTCGCGGGCGGCGAGCCCGAGCGAGAAGGCGTCGGCGGCGTCGAGGACCGCGGCCGCGAGCACGACCGTCCGCAGCGCCGCGCGGTCGTCGCGGACGGCCAGCGTCAGCAGCCCGAGGGCGAGGTCGCGACCGCCGGCGAGTTTGGCCAGCGCCCGGCCGACCCCGTCGGTCTCGCCGAACAGCAGCGCCTTCAGCGTCGGCTCGGTGGCGAACAGCGCCCCGATCCCGAGCGCGACCCGCCCGCCCCCGAGCGTCAGCGCGACCTGCCGTCCCAGCGGATCCATTCCTCGTCCGAGCACGCACCCCAATCTAGCCAAGGGCGAACGGCGTCGATAGCTGTGGCTACAGCAACAGTTATCGACGCCGTTCGCGGACTGCCGGCGGTCATCATTGGTCGATGGCAGAGGGGGACACGATTCTGCGGGCCGCGCGGCGGCTCGGCGCGGCGTTCACGGGGGAGACGCTGGCGGTGAGCGCGCCGAACCCGCGCGGCCGCGCGGCCGGCGTCGAGCGCCTCGACGGCCGCCGCCTCGACCGCGTCAGCTCCCACGGCAAGAACCTGCTGCTCCACTGCGGCGACCTGGTCCTGCACAGCCACATGGGGATGAACGGCTCCTGGCATGTCTACCCCCGCGGCGCCACCTGGCGCAAGCCGCGCCGCGCCGCCTGGGTGGTGCTTGCGGGTGAGCGCCAAGAGGCCGTCCAGTTCGGCGGCCCGACCCTGCGGCTGATTCCCGCCGCCCGCTTCTCCCGCGATCCCCAGCTCGCCCGCCTCGGGCCCGACATCCTCGCTCCGGACCTCGACCTCGATGAGGCCGTTCGCTCCCTGCGCACCGACTCGGCCCGCACCCTCGGCGACGCCCTCCTCGACCAGACCCTCATCGCCGGGATCGGCAACATCTTCAAGAGCGAGGCCTGCTTCGCCGCCCGCCTCGACCCCTGGCGCCCGCTCGCCGATCTCGGCGACGACGACCTCCGCGCCGTCCTCGCCGCCGCCCGCTCCCTGATGCAGGAAGCCGTCGCGACCGGCCGCCACGCATACGCCGTCTACCGCGCCCGCCGGCCATGTCCGAACTGCGGCGGACGTGTCGTCTCCCGCGGTCAGGGCGACACCAACCGCACCACTTACTGGTGCCCTCGCTGTCAGGTCTGAGAGGCAGCGGTGAGGTAGAAGCCGACGCCCGGACTTGAACCGGGGACCCCATCATTACGAATGATGTGCTCTACCAACTGAGCTACGCCGGCATTCCGCATCCATACTAGGAAAACGGCGGATTTGACCCCCTCTTCCTGGATGGTCTGTCCCTCAATGTCCCTCAACCCTGGCTTCTCGGGTCCAAGGTACGACTCCCTTCGAGCAGAAATCCGTCCTATAGAGCGGATTTCAGCCGTTCAAGGGGGGGCAGCTTTTCAGTTGCAATGAAGTGCTCTACCAACGCGGAATCTTTCGCCCTGTCGTTGCGCCGCTACCATTTATCCATGACCACGAAGGAGCGTCTTCACCAGCTCGTGGACGAGCTGTCCGAGCAGGAGGCCGAGGCCGCGCTCGTGATCGTCGAGCGCCGGCGCGATGACCCGATGCTCCACGCGCTCGCCTCCGCGCCGATCGATGACGAGCCTTCGGATCCCGAGGAGGACGCCAGCGCCGCTGAGGCGCTCGCCGTCTATCGTCGTGGTGATGCGGTTTCGACCGAGCAGCTTCGCAGCGAGCTCGATCTGAGTTGAGTGCCTGGTCCATTCAGATCACGCCGCCAGCGCGCCGCGATCTGAAGCGCCTCGATCCTCCGATTCAGCGCCGCATCCTTGATGGTCTCGACCGCTTCGTGTCCAGCCCTCGGTCTGGTGACATCCGCAAGCTCGACGCCCTCCAGTGGCGCCTGCGCATCAGTGACTGGCGGATCCGCTTCAGCTTTGACGACGAGAACCAGGTGATCGTCGTTCTGCGGGTATTGCCCCGCGGTCGCGCCTACGACCGCTGAGCACGACATTCTGGCCGGTCCGGGGTAACGACCTCCATGTAGAACGCCAGAGGCGCCGATTCGACTGGAAAGATCAGTAGGTGACGGTCGGGGGCTTTCGCGCCAACCGCTTTTGGCTGCCGGAGGGGCAGGAGATCCAGATGCTCGATTCCGGGTTCATGACGGATCGATCTGATTTCCTCTCGGCGGCGACGCCTGACGCGAAGCGACTCTCCGAGCTGGCAGACATCTACTGCCTCGTCCTGATCGGCGAGCCCGGGCTCGGCAAGACGACCGAGCTCAAGGCCGAGTACCGCCGGGCCGACGCCTCGCTGCGGGATGGCGACCACGCGCTGCTGGTCGAACTCGGCTTCACCAGGGTGGCCTCGGAGCTGGAGGAGAGGATCTTCGGCTCGGAGGAGTTCAAGGAATGGCGGGAAGGCGAGGGACGTCTTCACCTTTACCTCGACTCGCTCGACGAGGCGAGGATACGGCTCGAGACGGCCGCGAAGCTCCTGATTCGCGGCCTCGAAGACGCGCCCCATCAGCGCCTAGTCATCCGGCTCAGTTGCCGCAGCGCTGATCGCCACCAGACGCTGGAGAACGAGTTGAGCGGATGGTTCGGAGGCGAGCGATTCGCGGTGCGCGAGTTGGCGCCGCTCACCCGCTCCGACGTGGAAGCGGCCGCCGCGGCAGAAGAAGTCGACCCTGAGAAATTCGTCGGCGAAGTCGTCGCGAGCGAACTGCAGTCGCTGGCCATGGTCCCCGAATCGCTGAAGTTCCTCCTGGGGATCCACCGTGAGAGCGGAAGCTTCCCGACCCGGAGATCGGACGCGTTTGAGCAGGGGCTTGAGTTGCTCTGCCGCGAGCCCGACGAGGATCGGCGGATCGGGCAGACCTCACCTTCTTCCCGCATGGCCGTCTCCGCCAGGGTCGCCGCGGCGACGATGCTCTCCGGGCGGAGCGTGATTCGAACGGCACCCGGCCCCCCCGGGCCCGACGAAGCCACGTTGGCCGAACTCGTGGGTGGCCGCGAGATCGACCGGCACGTGGGGGTGGAAAGAAAACTCGATATCGACGAGGCCGCACTGGAAGACGCGCTCGGCACCGCAATATTCGCCGGCGCCGGCGCTGGCCGGAGCCGGTTCGCCCAGACCAGCCACAGCGAGTTCCTGGCCGCGCGTTGGATCGCTGACGGTGGCCTGTCCACGCGCCAACGCGATGACCTCCTCTTCGGCGGGGCGACCGGCAAGCTGGTCCCCCAGCTGCGGGAGGTCGCGGTGTCTCTCGCCGAACTGTCCCCCGAATTCGAGGCGACGCTGCTCGATCGCGACCCCTTGGTCCTGCTTCGCTCCGAGCCGAGGGGGCTCGACAATGGCGGGCGCGAACGGGCGGTGGAGGCGCTGATGGAGGGCGCGCGCGATCTCGCCGTCGACCGGTGGGATCGTCGCCTACGTCGGACCTTTTCCTCACTCTCCTTCCCCGGGCTCGTGGATCTCCTCGGGTCGATCCTCGCCGACGGGACCGATTCACCTTGGGCACGCCAGATCGCCTGCGATCTGGCCGCGGGGTGCGGACTGGTCGCGCTGGCCCCAGCCCTGACCGACCTTGCCTTCGATCCGAGCACCGACCTACAGGTCCGCGTGGCGGCCACGTCGGCGCTCGGCGACCTCGCCGACGAGGCGCAGCTCGAGAGAGTCCGACCGCTCGCGACCGAGCCGCTCGACGAGGACGAGGACGACGAGCTGAAGGCGGCCGCGCTGAGAATCCTCTGGCCCGGCGTGATCGGCGTCGAAGAGCTTGTCGCATCACTGACCGAGCCGAAGCGCGAGCATTTCATCGGGGGCTACCGCATGTTCCTGGCGCGCGAATTGGTCGATGGCCTGGAGACGGGCGACCTGGCGACCATGCTGCGCTGGGCATCGGGCGTGCCCGTCTCCCACTTCGGGACGGACGAGCTTTCGACGCTTCGTGAAGAGGTGTTCGTGGCGGCCTGGCCGGCCATCGTCGTCGACAGGAACATTCGCGAGGCGTTCCTCGATGCGCTCGTGCCGTTGCTGCGGGAGAACGTCAATCTGCTCTCCCACTCGGTGCTGACCGACCACCCGGAGGTCTTCGTCGAGCGAGCTGCACGGCGAAGCCTGGTCGAGGGCCTGGTTCCATTGATGGCCGCGGGAGAGCTGACGCTTGTCAACGTTCTCTTCGCCGTACCTAGACTGCTGACTGCGGACGACTTCGACTGGTTGCTCGAAGAGCTCCGTGCCGCTCGCGGCACGGAGCTTGAGCGTCCGTTCGCCGAACTGATTGACCGTCTGCCCGTCGTCGGCGGGTCCGAGGTGGCGATACTGGAAGCGCTCGGCGCAAGCTCTGTGCTCGACGAGCTAAGCGGGCCGCGATTCGAGCCCGTGCAGATCGACTCGCCGGTCGCAGAGGAGATGCGACGTATCCATGCCGTCCGCATCGAGACCGAGGTGGAGGAAGACGACGAACCGGAGCCCGACCTCGACATCCCCGGCCGGGTCAAGGCGGCGCTCGACGACTACGAAGGCGGCGATCGCGACGGCTTCTGGGTCGCGACCAAGTGGATGGAGATCAACGAGCGCCACCACCAGGAGTACCTGGTCTCCGACCTCACGACGATGACCGGCTGGTCGCTGATCGATGACGTCGACCGGCAGCGCCTTCTGGATTTCGCTCCGTCCTACCTGCGCGAGGGTGGCGCGGAACCCGAGCGATGGCTACGCCAGCAGAAGGTCTTTTGGCCCGCCTGGGCTGGCTATCGCGCGCTTCGCCTGCTCGCAGACCGTGATCAGGAGAAGTTCGCCCAACTGAACGATTCCGTCTGGGAGAGCTGGGCGGCGGTCATCGTCGGCTGGTTCCGGGACGCGACCGTCGGCTCCGAGGAGACCGCCTTCAACGACTCGATGCTGCAACACCTCTTCTCCCGGGCCCCACGAGAGGGAGCCGATCGTTTCTCCGAGCTTCTCGACCGCGACCTGCGCGCTGCGCGACCCCTCGTCTCGTTGAACCTGGTCGACCGCGTGTGGGCTCCCGAGCTCGAGGAGGTGATCCTACGACGCGCCAAGCGGCCCCGGCGCGATCCGGATCGTCGTGCCGAACTCCTGCGGACCCTGGTCGCGAACGGATCTGCTGCCGGGCTCGAACACGCCAGGCGGCTCGTCGTGCCCGGGGCGCTCTCCGGGAGTCCCGGTCGACGGGCGCTGGCCGCCGAGGTGGCGATGGTGCTCCTCGAGCAGCGGGGCACGGCAGAGTGGGAGCGGATATGGAGGCTGATGCAAGACGACGTGGACTTCGGTCGGAACCTCGTCTCGCGCCTCGCCGGACGTGAGGTGCAGATCGCGGCGAACCTTCCGGCGGCGGTTGCTGCCGAGCTCTACCTATGGGTCGAGGAGCAGTTCCCGTCCGCCGAGGATCCGCACGTCGAAGGCGTCCACAGCCCGAGTTCTCGAGAGCAAATCGGAATGTGGCGGTGGCGGATCATCGGCGTGATCGCCGCGCAGGGGGCCCGCGAGGCGGTTGACACCCTGAATCGCCTGGCGACGATGTTTCCCAAGATGATCGGGATCAAGCGGTACCAGCACGACGCCGAGGAGATCTTCGAACGTTCGGAGTGGGAGCCGCCTCGGCCGCGCGACGTCATCATGCTCTCCGAGGACGGCAGGCGGCGATACGTCCGCTCAGACCGCGAGCTTCGCGAGATCCTGATCTTCGGACTCGAACGCTGCCAGGAAAAGCTCCAGGGCCAGGAGGGCGTGGTCTCCCTCCTCTGGGATTCCGAGCCGCTGCGCCCGAAGCGCGAGCGGCAGGTCGCCCTGTGGCTTGCGGACCGCTTGAAGGAGAATCTCGCGGGCCAGGGGATCTTCGTCGGCCGCGAGTTGGAGATCAAGGCAAATCCCCAGGGCTACATGGGTGAATCGGTCGACATCATCTGCGAGGCCGTCGCCGGTGAGCGAGTCGAGGGATCGCAGATCGTACGGGTCGTGATCGAGCTGAAGTGCTGCTGGCACGGAGACCTGGATGAGGCCATGAAGGAGCAACTGGTCGATCGCTATCTCGACGGTGATCATCGACAGGGGATCTACGTCGTGGCTCATTTCGACTCTCCCGACTGGGACGATGCCGACGGCGCCAATCGCCGCCGCTGCCGTCGCCGGGACTTCCAAGGGAGCCGAGACTTCTTCGTGCGGCAGGCAGAAAGGGTCAGCGCCGACGGGACCGCCGAAGTGAATGCCTTCGTTCTCGACTGCAGTCTCTAGAGCGACGCGGCTGAGGAAAGTCTGCCGGCACCACCATTGCGCCCAACCTGGGCCTACAGATACCCATTGGCGGGCTCATCCCGGACGGCGGCCAAGCCGGGTCGAGCGCATGTCGAAGATCAACCTTCGGGAGGGGGAAACTGTCCCTCAGTTGTCTCTCAGAATGCTCGGATCCCATCGGAAATATCGAGACAGATCAGCACAGATGACGCCTGGCGGGAAGGCGAAGTCACCAAACCTTGCCTAGCCGACTTTCCTTACGAATGATGTGCTCTACCAACTGAGCTACGCCGGCGGGTTCCGCGCATTGTAGGAGGGACGGGCGCTCGGTTCCGTCGCGGCCGGGCTCGATGATGCCGGGCATGGCCAGGGAGTCGGAAGCGAAGCGGCGGGAGGGGAACGAGATCGAGTTCGCGCGGATCGTCGCCTTCAGCGACGGCGTTTTCGCGATCGCTATCACCCTGCTGGTCCTGGCCATCAACGTGCCCGACCATCTGCACGACGAGAGCCTTGCCGATGCGCTCTGGGGGCAGCGGCAGGACCTGCTCGCCTACGCGCTCAGCTTCGCGGTGATCGGGCGCTTCTGGATCGTCCACCACCGCTTCTTCGGCGAAGTCACCGCCTTCAACGGCCGGCTGCTCGCCCTCAACATCTTCTACCTGGCCTGGATTGCCCTGATCCCCTTCAGCAGCGAGGTGCTCGGCGACCACGGGGGCGAGACGGCGGGGATCGTGCTCTACGCGGCGAACCTGAGCGGCGTCGTCCTCACCGGGACGTGGATGGCCGCCAGCGCCCGCGCTTCCGGCCTGACCTCGACCGATACCGCCTCGCACCACGAACAGCGCTACCGCTCGCTCTACATCGCCGCGGTCTTCCTCGCCTCGATCCCGGTCGCGCTCGTCGCCCCCGGGATTGCGCCCTTCATGTGGCTCGCGCTCTTCTTCGACCCTGCCGGCCGCTTCGCTGCCGCCGAGTCGAAGTCCTAGCCTCGCCCTGCGAGTGGGCGAGCCGGTCGGCACACCCCCGCTATCCCTCAGCCGTCTCCGTGACCGGTGCCGCGGTGTGCTGCAGATGGCCGCAGACGGGGCACTCGGGCTCCGGCACCACCGGCTCGCGCTCGACCACCATCGTCCGCAGGTCGAGGATGTGGGCGACGCCAAGCGTTGACGGCACGGCCAGCCCGGTCAGCAGGTGCATGATCTCCAGCCCGACCTGGCCGGAGATCAGTTCACAGGCGGGGCCGAGCGTCGCTGCGGGAGAGGCTTTGGCGCGCCGCTCCTCGACGGCGACGTCGAAGAGCGGGTACTGGCGCCGGTAGGCGATCTCCTGGCAGCTGAAGCAGCCGGTCCGCCCCGGTATGTAGAGCGGCCCGGTGCGGGCGACCGGTGGGAAATGGCTCATCGTGATGTAGGGGATGCCGGCCTCGAAGCAGGCCGCGTTGCACCAGCGCTCAATCTCGTGGGCGGGCCAGTCGGCGGCGTCGATGACGACGTCGGCGCCGTCGATGAAGTCCGCGATCTCGGCCTGGCCCTCCAGCCGCCGCGCCGTCGAGGTGATCCGCATCGCCGGGTTGAAGGCGCGCAGCCGCGCCGTCGCCGCCTCGACCTTGAGCAGGCCGAAGTCGGCCTCGGTGTAGAGGGTCTGCCGGTTGAGGTTGCTGGCCTCGACCCGGTCGCCGTCGATCAGCCACATCTCGCCGACGCCGATGCTGGCCAGCGACCTCGCGCAGGCGCCGCCCAGCCCGCCGACCCCGAGCACCGCCACCTTCGACTCGCGCAGTCGCCGCTGCGCCTCCGAGGGAGTCAGCTCCGAGCTGCCGATGTCGCTGAAGTAGCGGAGCTGGCGGTCGAAACGCGCCAGCTCCGCCGCGGGGACGAGGTCGTCATCTGCGGCGTCCTCGATCACGTCCAGCTCTTGCAGCTGGGAGATCGTGTTGCCGACTTCCTCCTCCCCGAACTGCTCGTGCAGCTGCTCGAGGGTGTGCTCGCCGTCGAGCGCCTCCAGCAGCTGCCGCTGTTCCTCGTTTGGCTTCTCGATCCGGATGTCGTTCTCGGCACTCGGCCGCATCAGGTAGACGTCACCGTCCGGCGTGCCGACCGGCTCCGTCGTGCGTTTGATCCGAGGCCGACGCATCCCTGTATCTCTCCCCTGTCGCTGGGATCGCCGGCTGGCCGACGAACTGATTGCAGTGGTGGAGACCAATGCATTGCTAGAAAGAGTTTCGGTAGTCGAAAAAGATCTACAAAATCCCTGCATTTTTCGGCACAAAGACGTATAGAGGCAATACCATGGAGTGATCAGGGAGCTACCCCGCGAGGATCGGAGATTGTCTTGACCCCGAGTAACGACAAGAAGAGCGAGTCGGCCAAGGCCGGGAAGGTGAGTCGACAGAGAGGCGGCGTCGATCAACGTGTCGTGCGCGCCATGGGCCATCCGGTCCGCGTCCAGGCACTGGTCATCCTCAACGAAAGGGTCGCCAGCCCCAACGAAATCGCCAAGGAGCTGGACCAGACGGTCGGCCACGTCAGCTACCACATCAAAGTGCTGAAGGAGTGCGAGTGCATCGAACTGGTCGATACGGCGCCCCGGCGCGGTGCGATGGAGCACTACTACCGGGCGACGGATCGCGCCTTCCTCAACTCCAATGAATGGGCGGCACTTCCCAGTTCGCTCCGGCCCGGCATCAGTGCGAGCGGGATCGACAACATCTTCAAAGACGTCTCCGCGGCGATAGCCGGCGGCACCTTCGACAAGCGCGTCAATCGTCACCTGAGCTGGACGCCGATCCTG
Source organism: uncultured Solirubrobacterales bacterium (assembly GCA_963802935.1). GTDB lineage: Bacteria > Actinomycetota > Thermoleophilia > Solirubrobacterales > 70-9 > VAYN01. Next base: position 24,698 of record CAWDKO010000007.1, read on the forward strand.
ATCGACGAGCAGGGCTGGGACGAGCTGCAGGTCGCCCTCGACGAGATGCTCGAGAAGGTCTTCGAGATTCAAAGCGAAAGCGCGGAGCGCCTGGTAGCCGAGGACGCACCCGGCATCCCGGTCTCGGTCGCGATGCTTGGTTTCGAGGCCGCCTCGTCGGAAGCCCATAAGGCAGCACCGTCGAAAGACGAGACCAGCTAGCCCGCCAGCTCCCCAGCCCGCGCAAAGGCGGCGTCGATCATCGGCACGGTCAGCTTGCCGGTGAACGTGTTCTGCTGGCTGGGGTGGAAGCAGCCGAGCAGTCGCCAGCGCCCGAGGTCGGCCTCGGCGCCGTGGCCGAAGCGGGGCTTCGGGCGCGGCACCTCGGCTCCGAGCGCGCGGGCGCTGCGCAGGACGCCGTCCCAGGCGAAGGAGCCGAGCGCGACGATGACGCGGCAGCACTCGAGCAGCGCCAGCTCGCGCTCCAGGTATGGAAGGCAGTTGTCGCGCTCCTCCGGCGTCGGCTTGTTGGCCGGGGGCGCGCAGCGGACGACGGCGGTGACGTAGGCGTCGCGCAGGCGCAGGGCGTCCCCACGGTGCTCTGACTCAGGCCGGTTGGCGTAGCCGGCCCGGTGCAGCGCTGCGTAGAGCCACTCGCCGGAGCGGTCGCCGGTGAACATGCGGCCGGTGCGGTTGGCACCGTGCGCCGCCGGCGCCAGGCCGACGATCGCCACCCGCGCCGCCGGGTCGCCGAAGCCGTCGAGCGGCTTCGCCCAGTAGTCCTGGCCGCGGTAGCGCCTGGGCGGATCGGCCGCCTGGGCCTCGCGCCACTCGACCAAGCGCGGGCAACGCCGGCAGCCGTGGACCTCCTCGGCCAGCGAGGCGAGCGCCTTGGCGCTGCCGTTGCTCATAGGCTTGGCCGCCTCTCCATGGTCCTGAACCGAATCACGCGCGGCGGCGCCGCGCGGCGCGCCCTGCTCCTGCTTGCCGTCGTTGCCGCGGCGGTGCTCGGCGCCTGCGGGAGCGACGACGGCGGCAGCACGACCACCGCCGTCCCCGACAAGGCCGCCGACGCCGAGATTCTCAACAGCGTCCTCGCCCGCCAGCTGGCGGCGGTCCGCGCCTACGACCGCACGCTGCCGCTGCTGCGCGGCGCCGCCCTGGCCAGCGCGCGCGAATTCCGCGCCCAGGAACAGGAACACAGTCAACGCGATCGTCAAGGCGCTGCGCGGGCTCGGCGAAGCGGCCGAACCCGAGGAGGAAGAGATCGAAAGCGACGAGCTGAAGACGCAGGCCGAAGGGCTCGAGTTCCTCTACGACGTGGAAAGCGCCTCCGTCGCCTTCGACCTGCGGGCGATCTCCCACCTCACCTCGCCCTGGCCGCGTTCGCTGCTTGGCTCGATCGCCGCCAACCAGGCCCAGCACCTGGTGGTGCTGCGGCGGCTGCTCGGGGCCGACGTTGCCGAATCGATCCCAGGGGCGTTCGAGGACGGCACCACGCCCTCGCCGTCGGAGATGATGGCCGAATGACCGGCCCCCTCTACGCGATCGGCCGCTTCTGCTCGCGTCACCACTGGCCGGTGATCGGTGCCTGGCTGGTGCTGGCGATCGCCCTCGTCCTGATCGGCCAGGCCGGCGGCAGCAAGACCAGCGAAAACCTGACCCTGCCGGGCACCGACTCGACGATCGCGACCGAACTGCTCGAAGACAACCTGCCCGAACAGGCCTACGGCAGCAACCCGCTGGTGTTGGAGGCGCCCGAGGGGCGACAAGCTGACCGAGTCGAAGTACAGCGCTGCGGTCGCCGAAACGGCGAAGAACCTGGAAGCGCTGAACGACGTCAACTCGGCCACCAGCCCGCTCAGCCCGCAGGGCGCGAACTTCCTCAGCAGGGACGGGCGGGTCGGCTACATCCCCGTCGTCCTCGGCATCGGCCCCGGCGAAATCGACGAAGAGGAGGCGCAGCGGATCCTCGACGCGGCGCGGCCCGCCCGCGCCGCCGGCCTCGAGACCGCCGTCGGCAGCTACGTCGGCCAGCAGCTCTCCAAGCCCTCGACCGAGGTCAGCGAGGCGATCGGGCTGACCGCCGCGGTGATCATCCTGCTCTTCGCCTTCGGCACCGCGACGGCGATGATGCTGCCGATCGTCTCGGCCCTGATCGGCCTCGCCTGCGCGCTCTCGATCATCCGCATGCTCGAGCACGTGCTGCAGGTGCCGGGGGTCGCCTCGACCCTGGCGACGATGATCGGGCTCGGGGTCGGGATCGACTACGCGCTTTTCATCGTCACCCGCCACAAACTGCAGCTGGCCGAAGGGATGGAGCTGCGCGAGTCGATCGCCCGCGCCACCGCCACCGCCGGCGGCGCCGTCGTCTTCGCCGGCTTCACGGTCGTGATCGCCCTCTGCTCGCTCGCCTTCGCCGGGATCCCGCTGGTCTCGACGCTCGGCTTCACCGCGGCGGTCGCCGTCGTCGTCGCCGTCTTCGCCGCGGCGACGCTGCTGCCGGCGATGCTGGGAGCGCTGGGGCCGCGGATCAACTCGCTCAGCATCCGCCGCGGCAAGGGCCACCCCGAGGACTCCGAGCCGCACGGTTGGCGGCGCTGGGCGGAGCGCGTCGCCGGCCGCCCCTGGCGCTCGGCGATCGTCGCCCTCGTGGTTCTGGTGGTGCTGGCGCTGCCGATCTTCCAGCTCGAGCTGGGCCAGAACGACATCAGCGCCCTGCCCAAGGACACGACCTCGCGCCAGGCCTACGACAGCCTCAACCAGGGCTTCGGGCCCGGCGTCAACGGGCCGCTGCTCGTCGCCTCCGAATTCAGCTCGCCGGCGGAAGCGAAACAGGTGCTGCCGGGCCTGCAGAAAGCGATCGCCGGCGACGGCGACGTCGAAGCGGTGAGCGAACCGACCCTCGACAAGAAGGGGACGGTGGCGGTCTTCACCGTGCTCTCGAAATCGGAGCCCTGGGCGGACGAGACCGTCGACCTGGTCGAAGAACTGCGCGACACGACGATCCCGGCGGCGCTGAAGGGGACCGAAGCCAACTCCTACGTCGGCGGCCAGACCGCCGGCTACATCGACCTCGGCACCCAGATCGCCGAAAAGCTGCCGCTGATGATCGCGATCGTCGTCGCGCTCAGCTTCTTCGTCCTGCTGGTCGCCTTCCGCTCGCTGCTGGTGCCGATCAAGGCGGCGGCGATGAACCTGCTCTCGGTCGCGGCGGCCTACGGGGTGGTGACCGCGGTCTTCCAGCTCGGCTGGGGCTCCTCGCTGATCGGGCTCGATCACTCGATCCCGATCGTCAGCTTCGTGCCGCTGCTGATGTTCGCGATCCTCTTCGGGCTCTCGATGGACTACGAGGTCTTCCTGCTGACGCAGATGCGCGAGCACTTCACCAAGTACGGCGACGAGCGGCGGGCGGTGATCGAAGGGCTGGCCAACACCGGCCGCGTGATCACCTCGGCGGCGGCGATCATGGTCTGCGTCTTCACCAGCTTCGTCCTCAACGGCGACCCGGTGGTGAAGGAGTTCGGGGTCGGCCTGGCGGTGGCGATCGCGATCGACTCGACCCTGGTCCGCTGCCTGCTGGTGCCGGCGGTGATGGTCCTGCTCGGCAAGCGCGCCTGGTGGCTGCCGCGCTGGATGGACCGGATCGTCCCCCACATCAGCATCGAGGGCGAGGAGTACTTCGCCAAGCGCGACGCCGAACGTGTCAAGCTAGGGACGATGTTCCCGCTCAACCTGCCGAATGCGCTGACGCTGCTGCGCATCCTGGCGGTGCCGGTGGTGGTGGTCGCGCTGCTGGGGGAGACGCCGAACGGCGACGCGCTGGCGGCGGCGGTCTTCGCGCTGGCGGCGCTGACCGACGGGCTCGACGGCTACTTCGCCCGCTCCCGCGACTCGGTCACCACCTTCGGCAAGCTGATGGACCCGCTCGCCGACAAGCTGCTGATCATCGGCGCCCTGCTCTCGCTGGTCTCGCTCGACCGGCTCGAAGCCTGGGTGGCGATGGTGATCATCGCCCGCGAGATCGCCGTCACCATCCTCCGCACGATCGCCGCCGAGCGCGGCATCGTGATCTCCGCCAGCTGGCTCGGCAAGCTGAAGACGGTCCTGCAGATCGCCGCCGTGATCGCCCTGATCGTCGCCGACCCGGCCCCGCTCGGCGTCGACCTGCTCGTCTACGCAGCTCTGGCGTCACCGTGGTCAGCGGCGCCGACTACTTCTTCGGCCTGCGCAGGCGCATCGAGCAGCAGCAGAAAGAGCGGGCGAGGGCGGTTCCAGGCTAGGGCGCCGGTGCCTCGAGCCACTCGCGTCGGGTCAGATGGCGCGGCTCGTGCTCGCCGCTGCGCAAGCTCGGCGCGTAGCTCGCCCAGGGTTCCGTAGCGCTCGGCCACCACGTTGTGGCGGTGGATCGTCTCCAGGTTCTCCTGGCGCGCCATCACGAAGGCCTCGTCGGGCAGGTCGGGGTAGCCCTCGACTACCTGGCGCACCATCTCCCGCACGCAGTCCTCGACGAAGCGCGGGTTTTCGTGCGCCTTGACCACGACCGACATCTCGTCGGGCCGCTTCATCAGCTCGTAGATCTCCGAGCTCATCGAGCTCTCGACGATCCGCAGCAGCTCCGGCGCGTCGATCCAGGCCGGGCCGCCCTCGGGGCAGCCGACGTGGAGGGTGCCGATGCCGCGCTGGTTGTGGGTGGCGATCGGGACGACGTCGATTACCTGCTCGATCTGCTCCGGCGCAGAAGCCCTCCGCGGCCAGCCGTTCGCGCGAGAGGCCGGCGACCATCTCCTGCGCGCAGGGGCAGGCGGTCATGCCCTGGGCCTGGACCCCGGTCAGGGTGCGGGTGCCGCGCTCGGAGGCGACCGCGGTGCCGAAGAGGACGTAGATCTCCTGCGTGCTCCTGCCGCTCTCGGGAGTGGTGACCGTCTCCGGGTAGTGGGCGGTGACGGAGACCTCGGCCCGCAGCCCGCCCTGGCGCTCGCGCACCTTCTGGGCGACGTGGGCGGCCAGCACCTCGGCCTTGAAGGCCTCGCCCAGCACCACCTCGTCGATCGCCTCGCCGACGATCTCCTCGAAGCGGGACATGTGGACGCCGGCCTGCTGCGGGTTGAGGTCGACGAAGCACTCGAACTCGGCGTAGAAGAGGTTCTCCGTCCCGTCGGCCTTGACCCGGATCACCTTCTCGACCCCGGTCACCCCGACCCGCGAGAGGCTGACCTGGGTCGCGGGCGTGGAGGCCTGGACGTCCGGAGCGGCGGCGGTGGTGGCGGTCGGCTGGCTGGCCATCGGCTTATGAAGAGTAAGCGACCGCGGTCGTCCGCGTCCCCCAGGGCAACGGAGAAATTTTTCCGCCTATACTTCGGCGCGGCCGGAGCTTCAGGGCCGGCTCCATGGGAATGGGGAGAGTCGCAGCGGAGGGAGCAATCATCGAACCGTTGGAGACGGGGACCGATGTGATCGAGCGGGACGGGTCGAGGACAGCCCAGCTCTCGAGATCGAGGAGCTCCGCGGACTTGTTGCCCTCGGGCGCGAGCGCGGATATCTCACCTTCGAGCAGATCGCGACCACCCTCGAGGAGGTCGAGATCACCAAGGAGCAGGTCTCGGGCCTGCACGCGCACCTGGTCGAGCACGGCGTCGACGTGATCGCCGAGGACGGGGTCAGCGCCTACAAAGAACAGCGCAGCGGCGAGAGCACCGGCGGCGCTGCCCAGGCGAAGAAAGCGGAGCTGGACCTGACGGTTGAGCCGAGCCTCGACTCGCTGCGGCTCTACCTGCGCTCGATCGGCCAGGTCGAGCTGCTGACCGCGGGCCAGGAGGTGGAGCTGGCGAAGCGGATCGAGCGCGGCGACATGCTCGCGAAGCGGCAGATGGTCGAGGCCAACCTGCGCCTGGTCGTCTCGATCGCGAAAGGCTATTTGGGCCGCGGTCTCAGCTTCCTCGACCTGATTCAGGAGGGCTCGCTGGGGCTGATCCGGGCGGTGGAGAAGTTCGACTACCGCCGCGGCTACAAGTTCTCCACTTACGCGACCTGGTGGATCCGCCAGGCGGTGACGCGGGCGATCGCCGACAAGGCGCGGACGATCCGCATCCCCGTCCACATGGTCGAGAAGCTGAACCGGGTCGCCCACGTCGAGCGCCAGCTGGTGCAGAAGCTGGGACGCGAGCCGGAGCCGGCGGAGATCGCCGAGGAGCTGCGCTGGCCGGTGGCCGACGTGCGCGACATCCTCCGCGTCTCGCAGCTGCCGGTCTCGCTGGAGAAACCGGTCGGCGACGAGGACGAATCCGAGCTCGGCGATTTCGTCGCCGACGATGCGGTGCTGGAGCCGTTCGAGGAAGCGAGCGAGCACCTGCAGAAGGAGGGCGTGCGCAAAGCGCTCGACGCGCTGCCCGAACGCGAGCGCCAGGTGATCGAACTTCGCTACGGCCTCTCCGGCGCCGAGCCGCTGACGCTGGAGGAAGTGGGGAGGACGTTCGGCGTCACCCGCGAGCGCATCCGCCAGATCGAGAACAACACCCTGAAGAAACTGCAGCGCCTGCCAGAGGCGCAAATGCTGAGGGAAGCGAGCTGAGCGGAGCCTGTCCCGGTAGGGGTTTCGCTTAACTTTTTCGACAGCGCTCGCGGCTGCCGCGGCGGTGGGCGGCGAAAAAGTACAAGACGCTTCACCCCTACCGGGACAGGCTCCGATGGAGCGCTAGGTGGTGACCGGCTCTAGGACGAAGAGGGCGATGTCGCGGTCGGTGCGGGCCGAGTAGTCGTCGAAGCCGGCGTACTGCTGGTTCGACTTGCGCCAGAGGTCGGCGCGCTCATCGCCCTCGGCGACCCTGGCGCGCACCTTGAGGCGCTTGCGGCCGACCTCGACCTCGGCGTCCGGGTTGGCCTTGAGGTTGAGCGACCAGGCCGGGACCTTGGCGTGGCCGGCGTTGGAGCCGATCACGATGAAGCGGTCCTGATCGGCGAGGTAGACGACCGGTGCCGTGCGCTGCTGGCCCGATTTGCGGCCGGTGGTGGTGAGGAGCAGGACCGGCGCCTGGTTGATGCGGCCGCCGATCCGGCCGCCGCTGAGCCGGTAGAGCGGGATGTTGAGCTTCCCCGTCCAGCGCAGCGCAGTCGCGCCCATCGAGGTGGAGGCGCGGGTGAAGAAGCGATCGCTCGGCATGTCGAGTTTGTATCGCATAGGGCAACAAACTCGACACGGCCCCTCTAGAGTTGGCGCATGCCCGAGCCGCACCCCTTCCGCCGCGCCGCCGAAGCGAAGGACGTCGAGCTGATGACGGAGACGCTGCGCGAGGACGTCGTCCTCCACAGCCCGATCCTCTTTCGTGGCTTCGAGGGGCGGGAGATCGTGGGCCAGGTGTTGACCCACGTCGCCGCCACGCTCGAGGGCCTCACCTACACCGACGAGCTGGCCGACGAGAGAACCGTCTGCCTGCGCTTCCAGGCCAAGGTCGGCGACCGCGAGCTGGAAGGGATCGACTTCCTCGAGCTCGACGAGGACGGCAAGGTCAGGGAGCTGACCGTCTTCATGCGCCCGCTCTCGGCGATCACCGCGTTCAACGAGCAGATGAAGGCGCGGCTCGAGGCGGCGCAGGCTTAGCCGTCGGCCGGCGACTCGTCGATCCGCTGGAAGACGATCCGCCCGGGACCGTCGGCCAGGACACGCAATCGATCGCCGGGTTCGATACCGGCCTCCCCGGCTGGGGCCTTCGGGATCGTGACTTGGCGTTTGGGTCGCAGCAGAACCTGTCTGCTGCCGGTGGATGGGGGAGGCAGGATTCGAACCTGCGTAGGCATAGCCGTGTGATTTACAGTCACATCCATTTGACCGCTCTGGCACTCCCCCTCTAATACCGGGGCAATTCTATTGGGGTTCGATTCAGCGTAGATCAGTGAGTCGATGGCGGTTCCTGACTCGACCTCGAACTCTGAGGACTTCACTCCACCGGGCTGTGTCCGAGTGGTATCCACACGAGCGCCCCTCGGCCCGCCAGCCACTCCATCGCCGAGAACTCGCCGAGGTCTCCCTGCAGCCTGGTCGACGCCGAAGGCATGCGAGGATGGATTCATGGATCTGAGCTCCCTCGAGGGTCGCGTCTACGCAATCGCCGGCGTCGGCGGCGGGCTGGGGCCCCTGGTGGCAGCGCGGCTCGCCGAGGGCGGAGCGACGGTGGCCGGGACGGACCGGGACCAGGGGGCGCTCGACTCGCTCGGCGCCGACCTGGGCATCGGCGAGCGCTGGGACGGGCGCGCGGTCGACCTGCTCGACGAGGGGGCGACGCGGGAGTGGTGTGCGGCGCTGGTCGGGCGCTTCGGGCGGGTCGACGGGCTCGTGCACCTGGTCGGCGGCTGGCGCGGCGGGCAGCCGCTGCACGAGGCGCCGCTCTCGGACTGGGACCTGCTTCACGACCTGCTCGTGCGCACGGTCCAGCACACGACCCGTGCCTTCCACGACCAGCTCGCGGCCAGTGAGCACGGGCGCTTCGTCCTCGTCTCCGCCAAGCAGGCGCAGGCACCGTCGAACACCAACGCCGCCTACGCCGCCGCCAAGGCGGCCGCCGAGGCTTGGACCCTCGCCCTCGCCGACGGCTTCGAGCCCGGCGGCGCCACCGCCAACATCGTCGTCATCGACGCCCTCCTCACCCCGCGGATGCGGGAGGAGAACCCGGGCAAGGACTTCCCCACCTTCACCCCCGCCGAGCAGGTCGCCGAGGCGATCGCATTCATCTGCTCAGATGCAGGGGAAAAGATGAACGGTCAGCGTTTGCCGCTTACCATGCGGGGATGAGCCCCCGGCCCAAACGCCAGCCGGCGCCCGACGGGATGATGACCATCGGCGAGCTGGCCCGGCGCACGGGGATGACGGTGCGCAACATCCGCGCCCACCAGACGCGTGGGCTGCTGCCGGCGCCCGAGGTGCACGGGCGCACCGGCTACTACAACGAGGAGCACGTCGCCCGAGTCGAGCTGACCCGTGAAATGCAGGCCGAGGGCCTGAACCTGGAGGCGATCCGGCGTGTGCTCGAGAGCACCGAGGGCTCCTCGACCGAGATCATCGACTTCGCCCGCGCCGTGCGCGCCCCGTTCGAGGACGAGACGCCGGAAATCTTCGAGCGTGTGGAGCTGGCCGAGATCTGGGGGGCGAAGGAGCTCGACCCGAAGCTGCTGCGCCGGGGCGAGAAGCTGGGGATCCTGCGCGAGCTGCCCGACGGCAAGATCGAAGCCCTGAGCCCGCGCCTGCAGCGCGCCGGCGGCGCCCTGGTCGAACTCGGCGTCGGTCCCGAAGCCGCGCTCGACACCGCCGACAAGCTGCGGCGCCAGGCCGACGCCGCCGCCCGCACCTTCGTCGACCTCTTCGTGAAGGAGATCTGGGAGCCCTTCAACAAGGCCGGCCGCCCGGAAGAGGACTGGCCGAAGGTCCGCGAGGCCCTCGACCGCATGCGCCCGCTCGCCTCCGACGCGGTCCTGGCGATGTTCCAGATCGCGATGGGGGAGGCGACCGAGAAAGCCGGCGAACGCACCCTCCGCAACGCCGCCAAGGCGACCAAGCCCAAGCGCGGCAAGCGCCGCCGCTGAGCGACTACTGAGCTTCGGAGAGGTAGCGGGAGGCGATCCGCCACTTGCGCTGCAGCACCGGTTCGATCGTGGCGGTGGTGCAGGCGGAGTCGGCAAGGCACTCGCCCCAGGCGTTGGCGGCGTCGATGTGTTTGTTGAGCGCCTGCTCACTCGGCGTGCCGCGGCTGAGGCAGTCGATCGTCAGGCGCTCGACGGGAACCGCGTCGTAGGAGGCACGCAGGCTTTTCACCTTCGCCACGTACTGCTCGTAGGAGAGGCCGACCGCGAGCTGGGTGCGCAGGGCGTCCAGCGACCCGACGAAGGCGCGGAGCTGCTGCGGGCAGGCCGCAGCAGCGGGCCCGCGGCTCTCTGCCTTCGGCGCGGGCCGCTGCGCGGTGGCGCTTTCGGGCGCCGCCGTCCCCTCCTCGCCGCAGCCCGGTAGGACCGAGATCAAGGACACCGCGACCAGGCAGGCGACCAGCGGTGCGCGGAGGGCGGCCGGCGGGGACGTCATCGGGCGTAGTGTAGAAATCGACCCGATGGCGACGATCGGGCGCTGGGTGGCGATGGCGGTGGTGACGGCCGCGCTGGCGGCGCCAGCGCCCACCGCGTCCGCCGCGCCGCCGCCCGGCGGCGTCCTGGTCGTCGGCGACAGCCTCGAGGAGTTGACCTCGCCGCACCTGGCGAAGTTCCTGCCGGGAGTCCCGCTCACGATCAACGCCGTCGGCGGCTACAACAGCTTCCAGATCTTCGACCTCTTCCAGGAAAGCTATGACCCTTCCCAGCGGGTGATCGTCTTCGACGCCGGCACCAACGACAACCCCAGCTATCCCGAGATCCTCGCCGGCAACCTCGCCGAGGTGGCGACGATCGTCGGCGACCGCTGCATGGTCGTGCCGACGATCCACGGCCTCCACCCCGGTGGCGTCGACGACAGCGGCAAGAACCGCGTGGTGAGGGAATTCGCCGCCTCGCGGCCGGGCACGCAGACGCCCGACTGGCAGGGCGCTGTCTTCCGCCATCCCGAGCTGATGCAGGCGGACGACCTGCACCCGATCGAAGCCGGGGCCGAACTGCGGGCGCAACTGATCGCCCGCGGGGTGATGGGCTGCCTCGCCTACGACTCGGGCGCGAGCATCTCTACCGGCTATCCCCAGCGCCCCAAGCTGGAGACGGCGCCTGAGCCCCTCTCTCACGTCAGCGCGATGGAGCGGCGGCAAGCCGAGGCCGCGAGCGCGATCGGCGCCGAGGTGCTGCGGCAGACCGCCGCCCAGACGCTCGCCGCCCTGCTCTGAGCGTTACGAAGTTGGCACAAAGAATTCACATCGGCCCTCCCATGGGCCGAGACGTTTTGTCTAAGGTGCAATCATGGAGGCGATGAGGGAAGCCTGGACCGACGAGCGGCTCGACGACCTGTCCGACCGGATGGATCGTGACTTCAAGCGGGTCGATGTCCGGTTCGACCGTTTCGAACGAGAGGTCGAGCGCCGTTTCGACAAGGTCGATGCCCGTTTCGACAAGTTCGAGGACAAGGTCGACGGTCGGTTCGCCCGCCTCGAGCAGCGGTTCGACTCGCTGCAGCGGATGTTGCTGGCGGGCTACATCACCCTCATCGCCGGCTTGATCGCGACCCAGTTCTAGCCGGACGACACCAGCTCGCACTCCGCCTCGCGCCCCGGCCGCAGCGGCGGGGCGCCGACGCCGCAGCTGAAGTCCTCGGCCAGTCGCTCCGGCGTGTCGCCGCCGGGCTCGGCCTCGGCGTGCAGGCAACCTCGGCGCTGATCGTGAACCAGGCGAGCAGGCCGCCGAGCGCGGCGAGGCCGGCACAAGCCAGCATCGCCATCTGGAAGCCGTCGGTCATCTTCGCCGGGTCGTAGAAGCTGTCCCCGGTCAGCCCGGCGACGATCGGCAGCACCGCGACCGCGAGCAGGCTGGCAACCCGCGCGACCGCGTTGTTGACCCCCGAGGCGATCCCGGAGTGGCGCGTGTCGGCGGCGGCCAGCACGGTCGCGGTGACCGGCGCGACGACCAGGGTCAGCCCGAGTCCGAAGACGAGCACCGGCGGCAGGATCGCGGTCAGGTAGCTGTCGCCGGGCTCGATCTGGGTCATCCAGGCCAGCCCCAGGGCGACGATCAGCGGGCCGACGGTGAGCGGCAGGCGGGCGCCGATCCGCTGGGCGAGCGCCCCGGCCCGGGCCGAGAGGAGCAGCATCAGGAACGTGACCGGCAGCGAGGCGGCGCCGGCCTCGATCGGCGTGTAGTCCATCGAGATCTGGAGGAAGGCGACGAGCAGGAAGAAGAAGCCGCCGAAGGCGGCGTAGACGACGAAGGTGACCGCGTTGGCGGCGCTGAACTGGCGTGAGGAGAAGATCTCCAGCGGCAGCATCGGGTTGGAGCTGCGGCGCTCGCCGACGAAGAAGGCGATGAGCGCGAGTACGCCGCCGATCCCGGTGACCAGGATCGCCGCCGAGGCGCCCTGCCCGGGCGCCTCGATCAGGGCGTAGGTGGTGCCGGCGAGGCCAAGCGCCGCGAGCACGGCGCCGCCGAGGTCGAGTCGGCCGCTTGCCATCGGGTCCCAGCTCTCCGGCACGTGCCGGATCGCCGCCCAGATCACGAGCGCGCCGATCGGCAGGTTGATGAGGAAGATCGCGCGCCAGGAGATCGCCCCGATCAGGTAGCCGCCCAGCAGCGGCCCGAACGCGGTCGCGACCCCGCCCAGGCCCGACCAGGCGCCGATCGCGCGGGCGCGGTCGCCGGCGCGGAAGCTGGCCTCGATCAGGGCCAGGCTGCCGGGCGTCAGCAGGGCGCCGCCGACTCCCTGCAGCAGCCGCGCCGCGATCAGCAGCTCGACGCTGGGGGCGACCGCGCAGAGCAGGGAGGCGGCGGTGAAGACGCCGACCCCGAGGACGAAGACGCGCCGCCGCCCGTAGCGGTCGCCGAGCGAGCCGCCGAGCAGGATCAGCGAGGCGAGGGTCAGCAGGTAGCCGTTGAGGATCCACTGCAGGTCGCTGGTGCTGGCACCGAAATCACGGCCGATGTCCGGCAGGGCGACGTTGACCACGGTGCCGTCGAGGAAGGCCATCCCCGAGCCGGCGACCGCGACGGCGAGCAGCCAGCGACCCCCAGCGCTCTCGAAGGCAAGCCCGTCGCCGCGCTCCGGGCCCCGCGCCTCCACTCAGCCGTCCAGCTCCGGCGGCAGCGCTTTCGGCCCGTCGGGGTACATCCAGCGCAGCCGCTCCTCGCTCATCTCCAGCGTGTTGGCCGGCTCCGGCGGGGCGCCGACGACGAGCCAGAGCTGGTCGGCGTCGGTGTCGTTGAAGAGCTGGCGCAACGACTCGGGCTCGACCAGCAGCGAGTCCAGCGGCTCCAGGGTGAGCGGTTCCTCCGCGCCGATCCGCACCCGCCCCCGGCCCTCCAGCAGGACGTAGAGCTCCTCCTCCTCGCGGTGGCGGTGCCTGGTCGAAGCCTGCCCCGGCGCCAGCCGCCAGAGCCGCGCTCCCACGGTGCTCGCCTCGAGCTGCTTGGCGAGGTCGGTGTTCAGCACCGACATCTGGTTCGACGGCCGCCAGAACGAGTCGGCGGACCGGAGCAGGCGATAGGCCATCGCCTGATTATGCCCTCGGCTAGAGCTCGATCCAGGTGCCGGTCGGGCCGAGGTTGCGGACCGGCGTCGCGCCGACCTGGCTCTCGCAGCCCCAGGACTCGTGGATGTGGCCGCAGACCGCCAGGCGTGGGCGCTTCTCCTCGATCGCCCGCAGCAGCGCCGGGCTGCCGAACTCAGTGCCGTCGGCGCTGGCGTCGCAGTGGCCGCGCGGGGGCGAGTGCAGGACCAGGACCGCCCCCTCGGGGCAGGCGGCGAGCATCGCCGCCGCTTCCTCGTCATCGAGGTCGAAGCTCCATTCCCAGGGCGTGACCGGGACCCCGGCGCCGAGGCCGAAGAACTCGGTGCCGGCGATCGTCGTCCCCTCGCCGTGGAGGACGGTGGCCGCGTCCCAGCTCTCCGCGGCGGCGCGCAGGGCGTCGACGGTCTCGTTGTTGCCGGGGACGAGCACGGTCGGCGTCTCGATCGCCGCCAGCGCCCCGATCGTCTCCTCCAGACCCTCGTGGACCGAGGCGAAGTCGCCGGCGCCGATCACGACGTCGGCCGCGGCCGACATCTCGACCAGCTTCGCGCCCTGCTCGAGGTCGCGGTGCAGGTCGCTGAAGGCGAGCAGCTTCACGCCGTCAACCTACCCGCTCGCCGGCGGCTGCGGCGCGGGCTCTCCTTCGGCCCGCGCCTGGAGGTCGAAGTAGAGCAGCGTCTGGCCCAATCGTCAGCTGGCCGGATCCGGCGGCACTTCTTCGACTTTGCCTTTCGGCATCGCCACCAGGGCGACGACGAAGGCGACCGCCATCGTCGCCGCCATCCCGTAGAAGACCGTGCGCGAGGCCAGGGCGAAGTCGTGGGGGACGGTGGAGAAGAGCTTGGCGGCGCCGCTGCCGGCGCTCTGGGCGATGCTTTCGCAGCTGTCGGCCGCGCCCTGGCTGACGCAGTCGGCGACTTCGTTCGCCTGCTCCTTCGGCACCCCCTTGGCGCCGAGCGAGGCCTCCAGGTTCGACTCGTTCTCGAGGATGAGGACGCTGCCGAGCACGGCGAGGCCGAGGCTGGAGCCGAAGTTGCGGACCGTCTGCGTGATCCCGGTCGCCTCGCCGTAGCGGCTCGCCGGCACCCGGTTGAGGGCGTCGGTGTTGGCCGGGCTGAGGACCAGGCCGGCCCCGATCCCGGCGAGCACGATGTAGTACCACTGGTCGCTGACCGAGAGTTCGGTCAGCGATTCCCCCCAGAGGTAGAAGCCGACCGCCGCGATCGCACAGCCGGAGATCATCGTCGGCCGCGCGCCGACTTTGTCGAGCACGCGGCCGCCCCGCTGCGAGGCGACGGCAAAGCCGGCGAAGAAGATCAGCAGGTAGAGCCCCGTTTCCGAGGCGCTTTCGCCGAGCGAGATCTGCGCGTACATGCTGGCGAAGAAGAAGAGCGGGACGAACGGGATCATCAGCAGGAAGAGGATCGCGTTGTCGACCGCGAAGGCGCGGTCGGCAAAGGTCCGGATCTGCATCAGCGGGTTGGTCGCGCGCAGCTCGTAGAGGACGAAGCCGGCGATCAGGGCGATGCCGGCGGCGATGCAGAGCCAGGTCTTGGGATCTCCCCAGCCCCAGACGCTCGACTGCTGCAGCCCGAGCACGGCGAGGCCCATGCCGGCGGAGATCAGCACGGCGCCCCGGTAGTCGAGCGGGGCCGGATGCTTGGTGTTGTCCGGCTTCGCCTTCGCGGTCAGGATCAGGGCGATGATCGCGACCGGGACGTTGACCCAGAAGATCGCCCGCCAGGTCCACTCGGTCAGGTAGCCGCCGGCGAGCGGGCCGATCGAGGTGAGGCCGCCGGCGATCGCGAAGAAGATCGCCATCGCGCGGCCGCGCTCGCGGACCGGGAAGGCGCCGAGGACGATCGCCAGCGCCGCGGGGAACATCAGCGCGGCGCCGGCTCCCTGGATCACGCGGAAGGTGATCATCCAGGCCTCGTCGAGCGACCCGGTCGGGGTGGCGCCGCAGAGTGCGGAGGCGGTGGCGAAGATGACGACGCCGATCGTGACCATCCTGCGGTGGCCGGCGATGTCGGCGAGGCGGCCGCCGAAGGCGAACAAGGCCGAGAGCGAGAGCAGGTAGCCGTTGATGATCCACTGCACCCCGGTGGAGGAGAGCGAGAGGTCTTCCTGCAGGGTGGGGACCGCGATCGCGACGATCGTCTGGTCGATGAAGGTCATCGAGACGGCGAAGATCATCGCCGCCAGGATCAGCTTGCTGTTCTTGCCGCCGGTTTCGTCCATGGGTTGGCGTTTTGCCGCACGCCACTCGAATCCTGCCGCCGACTGGCCGATTTCGGACCTATGGACACGTTTTCGGCCCGCCGACCGTTGTTTCGATAGGGTCGCGGCCGCAATGCCTCCCGTCTTCTGGCTCGGCCTCGGAATCGCGGCCTTCATCTTTCTCGTCGGCGTCATCTCCGGCGCCCGCTCGCGTACCGCGAGCCTCGGCAGCGGCGCCGCGATCGGCGCTTACCTGGGCGTGATGTGCGCCTTCCCGCTGCTCGCGATCGGCCTCGCGACCAGCTAGCGGATGCTCTCGCAACCCGAGAGCATGAAACATCGTCCCCTTGGGTACTCAATGGTCAAGAGGCCCAAACGAATGGAGCAGGCTATGACCCATGTGACGTCGGTTCGCACCGTCGCGCTGAGCGACGCGGTGGAGATCCCGCAGCTCGGCTTCGGCGTCTTCCAGGTGCCGCCCGAGGAGACGCAGGAGGTGGTCGAGGAGGCCCTCCTCAGTGGCTACCGCCACGTCGATACCGCCGCCGCCTATCGCAACGAGGCCGGGGTGGGGGCCGCGATCGCCGCCAGCGGGATTCCGCGCGAGGACGTTTTCGTCACCACCAAGCTCTGGAACAGCGAGCAGGGCTACGACTCGACTATGCGCGCCTTCGAGAAGAGCCTGGCGCGGCTGAAGCTGGACCGGGTCGACCTCTACCTGATCCACTGGCCGGTGCCTGGCGAGGACCGATACGTCGACACCTGGCGCGCCTTCGAACGGATCCAGGAACAAGGCCTGGCCCGCTCGATCGGCGTCTCCAACTTCCGCATCGAGGACCTGCAGCGGCTCGAGCGTGAGGCGGACTACCTGCCCACCGTCAACCAGGTCGAGTTGCACCCGCGCCTGCAGCAGGCCGACCTGCGCGCCTGGCACGCCGAGCATGCGATCGCCACCGAGGCCTGGAGCCCGCTGGCGCAGGGAGCGCTGCTCTCCGAGCCGACGGTCGCGACGGTTGCCGCGCACCACGAACGGACCCCGGCGCAGACGATCCTGCGCTGGCACCTGCAGCTCGGCAACGTCGTGATCCCGAAGTCGGTCACGCCGGAGCGGATCCGCGAGAACATCGACGTCTTCGACTTCGAATTGAGCGAGGACGACATGGCCGCGCTTGCCCGCCTCGATGCCGGCGAGCGGACCGGCCCCGATCCCGCCACCTTCGCGGCACCGTAGGCCGTAGCCTGCCGCCGTGGACCGGCGGCAGGTCAACGCGATCGCGGCGACCGCCTTCGTGGTCGGCGGCTCGCTGTTCGCGGCGGGCGCGGTGCTGGCGCAGGCGGACATCGGTGGGCCGCGGCTGGCGGCCGGCGTCTACCTGGTCGGTGGCCTCTTCTTCAGCACCGGCGGCGCCGCCTCGGTGCGGCTGAGCCGGGGACGGCCGCCGCTCGAGCAGCTGAGCGCGCTGGTCCTCTTCTGCGGCACGCTCGTATTCGCGATCAACCTGATCGACTCGTTTGCCGGCGATCTCAGCCCGGCCCAGGTCGACCGGCTGGTCTGGTCGCCGGACATGGTCGGCTGCGCCCTCTTCCTGGTCTCCGGGCACTTCGCGATGGTCGCGCTCTCGGGCACCTGGTTGCCCTGCTGGCGCCCGCACCGGCTCGATTGGTGGATCGTCGCCCTCAACCAGCTCGGCTCGCTGCTCTTCATGGTCTCGGCCGTCGCCTCCTTCGTGCGTGCTGAAGGCGACCTGATCTCGATCGACATCGCCAACTGGGGCACTCTCACCGGCGCCCTCTGCTTCGCCGTCGCCGGGGGTCCTGCAGGAGTTCGAAGGGGTGCATCATGATGCTAAGATGCGGTAATGCCGAAGACGCGCACCACCCTCACGGTTGACGAAGACGTTCTGCGGGCGGTGCGGATCAAGGCGGCGCGCACGGGCAAGAGGGACTCGCAGGTGATCGAGGAGTCGCTGCGCCGTGACCTCGGCCTCGACGATCTCCACGAGATCTGGGCGCGGGTGAATCCCGTTTCGGAGGCCGAGGGCATGGAGATGGCCGTCTCCGAGGTGCACGCGGTGCGGGAGGAACAGCGTGCGGCGGGCGGTCCTTGACTCCAATGTCCTTGTCTCGGCGCTGATCACCCCAGGCGGCCCTTCCGGCCGGCTGCTGGAGGAAGTGCGGACTGGGGAGCTGGAGCTTGTCGTCTCGCCGCGCCTGCTGGCAGAGTTGGAGATGGTGCTCGAGCGGAAGAAGTTCCGCGGTTACTTCGATCTCGAAACTGGGCGGTCCTTCTGCGAGATGCTGCGGTTCGAGGCGCAGATGGCGCCCGACCCAGACGCGCCGGCACCCTTGCGCTCGGCCGATCCCAAAGACGACTACCTGCTTGCGCTGGCCTATGGCCAGAGTTCCCGACTCATCTCGGGCGATTCCCATCTACTCGATCTCGCTGAGGCCGGAGCGCCGATCTGCTCGCCCGCCGAATTCCATGCCGGCGCACCGGCCTGAGAGGATGCCGCGGATGGCCACGGGCTCGAAAGCGAACGCGCCGCGCACCGAGAAAGTGCTGCCGGGCGTGTGGCGGCTGCGGCTGCCGCTGCCCTGGCCGGGGGTGCCGCACGGGAACGCCTGGGCGGTCGAGACGGGGGAGGGGATCGTCCTCTTCGACACCGGCATGGGCGGCAAGGGGAGGCTGCGCCAGCTCGACCTGGCGCTGGCTCAGGCCGGGTTCGGGGTCGAGGACGTCGGCCTGCTCGTCTGCACCCACTCCCACGTCGACCACTACGGGTTGGCGGCCGGCATCGTCGAGGCGGCCGGGTGCGAGCTCTGGATGCACCCCGCCTGGGAGCACGTGCGGCTGCTCGCCGACGACCCGGCGGCGGCGCTTGAACACCGGCTCGAGGTCGCCCGCCAGAGCGGCGTCCCGGTCGCTGCCCTGGAGCGCTACCGCGAGGCGCGCAGCGGCGACGTGGAGACCGGGATCGACGCGATCCAGGTCCCCGACCGCGAGCTCGTCCCCGGGGTCGAGGTCGAGACCGGCATCGGCACTTGGCAGGTGTACGAGACCCCCGGCCACGCTCCCTCGCACGTCGTCCTGCACCAGCCCGAGCGCAAGCTGATGATCTCCGGCGACCACCTGCTCGGGCGCACGGTCCTCTTCTTCGACCATGGTCACACGCCGGACCCGGTGGGCGAATTCCTCGGTGGCCTCGACGAGGTCGAGCCGCTCGACGTCGACCTCGTGCTGCCCGGACACGGCCGTCCCTTCCGCGACCCGGAGGCGAAGATCGCCGAGGCGCGGCGCCAGGTCGAGGAGCTGCTCGGCAAGGCGCGCGAGGCGCTCGGGGAGGGCGAGCGCACCGCCTTCGAGATCGTCGCCGACATCATCGGTGCGGAGAACGTGAACACGCCGGCCAGCGCCTGGGTTCTGCAGATCGTCCTTTCTTGTCTCGACCATATGGCGATTCAAGGCGAGGTCTCGAAGGTGGAGGGGACCGATCCACAGAAGTGGAGGTTGGTGTAGGGAGTCGGGTATCGCTCCCGGCTCAACTTTTTCGCCGATCGCCACGGTCGTCCGCCAGCCCTGGGGGTGGCGAAAAAGTACAAGCCGACGGGAGCGATACCCGACTCCCTATAGCCTTCGCGGCCGTGGCCAGCTTCACCTACGAGAGATACGTTGCCGCGCCGGTCGAGACTGTCTTCGAAGTGCTGACGGATCATCGGCGCTACAGCGAGATCACTCCCCTGCGCAAGTCGGTGCTGGAGCGGGAGGGGGAGCCGGCGCCGAACGGGGTGGGCGCGATCCGGGTGCTGAGCGCGGTCGGGCCGGCGCTGCGGGAGGAAACGATCGCCTATGAGGCGCCGACGCGGTTCTCTTACAAGTTGCTCTCGGGCGCCCCGTTGCGCGACCACGTCGGCACGGTCGAGCTGACGCCGCAGGACGGTGGCACCCGGTTCGTCTATGCGGTCCGCACGCAGCCAACCCTGCCGGTGGTCGGCGGCGTGGCCGTCGCGGTCGCGAAGCTGGGTGTCAGGCAGCTATTCGACGGCATCGCCAGAGAGTCGGAGCGCCGAGCCGCAGGCTAGCCCCGCCGGCGGGGGCGGCGGGCCGGTCTCGTACCATGACCGGCTCCCTCGATGCCCCCCAAACCCTCCTTTCCGCGCTTCGACTGGCACGAGCATCGGGCGCCGGCGATCGCCCTGCTCGTCGCAGCGATCTTCTTCAGCGCCGCCGCCGTCGGCTACGAGCTGCTGAAGCGTCCGGCCGACGTCCACAACCCGGACGCGGTCTTCAAACCCGAGAAGCCGAAGCAGGTGAAGAAACCGCAGACGGTCAACTGGCCGATCTTCGGCTACGACCGCGCCCGCACCCGCTACCTGCCGGTGAAGGGGGTGAAGCCGCCGTTCCGCAAACTCTGGCGCTTCACCGACCGGCCGCTGCTCGAGTTCCCGCCGATCTACGTCGCCGGCCGGCTCTACTTGGTCAACAACAGCGGCTACGCCTACGCGCTCGACGCCGATACCGGCAAGGAATTGTGGAAACGGCGGATCGGCCGCCTCAACGCCTCCTCGCCCGCCTTCCACCGCAACCGCCTCTACATCGTCAACCTCGTCCCCGGCCACGTGCTCAAGCTCGACGCCAGGACCGGGAAGACGATCTGGAAGCGCTCGCTGCCGAGCCGGGCCGAGTCCTCGCCGATCGTGATCGGACGCAGCGTCTACTTCGGCTGCGAGGACGGCAACCTCTACGCGCTCAGCACCGTCAACGGCAACGTGCGCTGGGCGACCGGCCTCGGCGGTCCGGTCAAGTCGGCGCCGGCCTACTACGGCGGCAAGCTCTTCGTCGGCGACTACGGCGGTTACATGAACGCGGTCGACGCCGGGAGCGGCAAGCTGGTCTGGCAGAGCGGCTCCCTCGGCCCCGGCTTTGGTGCCTCCGGCGCTTTCTACTCGACTCCGGCGGTCGCCTTCGGCCGCGTCTACGCCGGCAACAACGACGGCCGCGTCTACAGCTTCGAGACCGGCAGCGGCGAGCTCGCCTGGAGCTACTCGACCGGTGGCTACGTCTACTCCGGCCCCACCGTTGCCAATACCCAGCACAGTCCGCCGACCGTCTTCATCGGCTCCTTCGACGGCAACGTCTACGCGATCGGCGCCAAGAACGGCAACCTGCGCTGGAGCCGCGACGCCGGCGGTCAGGTGATCGGCTCGCTCTCGGCGGTGGGGGACATCGTCTATGTCGCCGAGTTCTCGAATAAAACGACTGCCGGCTTCATGATGCGCAGCGGCCGCCGCGTCTTCAGCTACCCGTACGGCACCTACTCACCGGTGATCTCCGACGGCCGCCGCATCTACCTCACCGGCTACTCGAGCATCACCGCGCTGCAACCCCGCCTGGCGGAGGCGGCGGTAGCTCAGGCGCGCCCGGCGCGAAGGCCGGGAAAAGACCGGAGTGAAGGCGGTCGCGGAGCACGCTGAGGCTGCTCGGGTAGTTCTGGATCCGGTAGTTGCTGGTGCTGCCGAAGTCCTGGTAGTAGACGAGCATCTTGCAGCGCGGGTGCTTTTCCACCCAGGCGAAAAGGCGGCTGACGAAGGCCGGGTCGTCGCCGGCTTCGACGCCCCACTCGGTGAGCGCGAAGGGGATGTCCGGGTAGCGGTTGTAGAGACCGGTGAGCGCCTTCCATTCCGGATAGGAGGCGTAGAAGTCGGTGCCCGCCCAGTCGACCCAGCGCGAGCCGGGCCAGAAGTGGCGCGGCCGGTTCTGCGGCACGGTCGGTGAGCCGGAGGGCAGTGGGCTCCAGACCACCGCCACCGGCGCCTTCGGCAGGCCGCCGAGGCTGGCGTTGAGCGGCGGCAGACCTGCTTCGGCCAGGCGCCGGTTGATCGTCTTCGCCTTGCCGCCGCCGTGGACGATCACGTAGATGCGGCGGAAGGCGAGTTTGTACCAGCGTGGTTTGTGGGCCGCGTCGCGGGCGGCGCCGGCGCAGTCGTAGGCGGCGTAGACGTTGAGGCAGCGGTTGGGCTCCCCCAGCGGCCGGATGTAGGCGCGCATCTCCTTCTCGTGGAAGAGGCGATTGAGCCGGATCAGGTACTCGTCGCCGCCACCCTGGGCGATCGCGCGGGGGGTGATGATCTCGTGCCCGTCGCCGTTGTCGGCGGTGGTGATGTGCAGCACCGGCCGCGCCCGCGCCGTCTGCCAGCGCTGGATCGACTCCGGGAAGTCGCTGCCCCAGGTGCGGAAGGACTCGATCACCGCCGGGTGCTTGTCGACCAGCTCCGAGAACTGCCCGAAGTCGGCCATGTCGCCGGTGTCGGAGATCCCGAACCAGACCTTCTTGCCACGCGGTTCGAGCAGCCCGGCGCCGGCCGGCACGGCGAGGCCGAGCGCCAGCAGGGCGATGGCCGCCAGCGCGCAGCACCAGGCGGGAAAAAGTTTCAAACCGACAGCGAGGGGCACTGGGATGATGTAAGCAGCCGAAGGAGGAGATATGTCGACGCTTGCAGTCATCGCAATAGTCGTCGCAGCGCTGATCGTCCTCGCAGTCGTGATTTCCGCGGCCCGCAAGAAGAGCCGGGAGCGTGAGCTCGGTCAGGTTCAGACCGAGGCCCAGCACGACGACGTCCAGCATCACCGCGAGCGCGCGGACGAGCGCCGCACCGAGGCCGCGATCGCCGAGGAGAAGGCGAAGCGGGCAAAGGTCGAGGCTGACCTCGACGAGGAGCGTGCCCGCAGTCGCGAGACGGAACTGAGCGACAGGAACTAACAAGAGGAGGAGTAAGAGATGGCGCAAACGAAAACGCGCTCGAAACCCAAAGCGAAATCGAAATCGAAATCGCGGGCATCGAGCAAACCAAAAAGAACGCGGTCGTCGAACAGCGCGAGCGCGAGGAAAACGAAAGCGAGCTCCCCGAGCAAACCGAAAGCCTTGGTGGGCAAGACGAAATCTGCGGGCGAAACGGTCGAGGAGACTGCGAAAGACGCAGGACGCAAAGTCGGTCGTGTCGCCAGCAAAGCCAAGGTGCCGCTGGTGGCCGGAGGTGCAGCGCTCGCCGGCGCTGCCGGGGGCATCGCCGCCCTCAGCGCCCGTCAGAACCATCGCCATCGCGGCCTCGGCGGGGTCAACTCCAAGGACCTGAAAAAGGCGGCGAAGAGGGCCGGTGACGTCGGGGCTCAGGTCGGAGAAATCGCGCTGGAGGTGCGGCGGGCTCGCGAGAGGACGAATGGCCACGGCGCCCACCGCTCGCCGATCGAGGTCGTCCTCCAGGGCCTCACCTCGAGGCGACCGCAGGACTAGGGGCGGACGCGGGCGGGAGCGCGTCCGCTACTCAAGCGGCGAGAGCGGCCGGGTGCTCGGCGACGATCGCCAGCACCTCGGGGGCGTACTTGGAAATGAAGCTGGGGCCGACCCCGCTGATCTCGATCAGGCCTGCGGCATCCGTCGGTCGGACGGCGGCGATCGCCGTCAGCGTGCGGTTGTTGGCGACGGTGTAGGCCGGCTTGCCGGCGGCGGCGCGTAGGCGCCAGGCTTTCAGCGCCTCGAACAGGGGCGCGTCGGCGGGGGAGAGGTCGGGCGGGGGCGCGGCTGAGCCGCCGCCGCTCCGCTTGGTCCGGCGGACGACGATCGTCTCCGGATCGGGCAGCCAGTCGCGCGCGTCGCAGACGTCGCAGCAGCGCTCCAGTGGCGCCCCCGCCTCGCGGTCGCCGAAGTGGTCGAGCAGCGAGCGGCGGCGGCACTTCTCGGAGTAGATGAAGGCTTTGATCGCGTGGTAGGCGCGCCAGCCGCGCTCGTGCGCGATCGCCAGCTCCGGGTCACCGGCCCGCTGTTCGTTGAAGCGCACCAGACGGCCGAGGTCCATCTTCATCGCCAGCAGCACCGCCCGCGCCGGCAGGCCGTCGCGGCCGCCGCGTCCGGCCTCCTGATAGTAGGCCTCGACGCTGGTCGGGATCGTCATGTGCCAGACCGAGCGTACGTCGGCTTTGTCGACGCCCATGCCGAAGGCGTTGGTGGCGGCGATCACGTCGACCTCGCCGTCCATGAAGCGCTGCTGGACCGAACTGCGCTGCTCCGCTTCCATCCCGGCGTGGTAGGCGAGCGCCGGCCGACCCGCTTCGCGCAGCGAGGCGACCAGCTCCTCGGTGTCCTTGCGGGTGCCGCAGTAGACGATCGCCGGCCGGTTGGCGGGGTCGGCGAGGCCGGCCTCGAGCAGCGCCTGCCGCCGCGCCTTCGAGCCCTTGCCCTCGAGCGGGACGACGTCGAAGGAGAGGTTGGGACGGTCGAAGCCGGAGCGGACCTGGAGCGGGTCGCGCATGCCGAAGCGGGAGGCGATCTCGGCCGCGACCGTCTTCGTCGCCGTCGCCGTACAGGCCATCACGGTCGGCCGTCCGAGCCGGTCGGCGATCTGCGGCAGCCGCAGGTAGTCGGGGCGGAAATCGTGCCCCCACTCGGAGACGCAGTGGGCCTCGTCGACCGCGATCAGGTCGATCCGGCGCTGTGCCAGCGCCTCGAGGAAGAAGTTGGAGGCGAAGCGCTCGGGCGAGCAGTAGACGATCCGCGCCTCGCCGCTGCGGATCTGTCCGAGCGCCGCTCGCACCGCCTCGGCGTCCATGTTGGAGGAGATCATCGCCACCGGCTGGCCCGCCGCGTTCAGTCGCTGCCACTGGTCGCGCATCAGCGCGATCAGGGGGCTGACGACGATCGTCAGGTCCTCGGTCGCCAGACCGGGCAGCTGGTAGCAGAGGCTCTTGCCGCCACCGGTCGGCATCACGATCAGCGAGTCGCGCCCCTCCAGCGCCGCGATCACCGCCTCCCGCTGCCCCGGCCGCCAGTGCTCGAACCCGAGCTGGCTGAGAAGCGAATCTGCCCTTTGCCCGGCCGAGTCCATGGAGCTAGTCACCCTAGGTGGCTGACCGGCGGCCCTCTAAAAGCCCAGCACGTCGGCGGACACGCCTTCGGGCAGCCACGGATCTGACCACTGGGCGATCCCGCGGGTGAGGTCGTCGGCCTGCTTCGGGCCCCACGTCCCCGGCGCGTAGGGATGGACCGGGCCCGGGTCGTCGAGCAGCGGTTGCACCACCCGCCAGGTCTCTTCGATCGTGTCCTGGCGGGTGAACAGTTCGTGGCGGCCGGCGATCGCGTCGCCGAGCAGGCGCTCGTAGGGCTCGGGATCGTGGCCCGGCTTCTTTTCGAACAACACCTCGAGGTCGGCCGGCTCGAAGGCGTCCTCGCCGGCCCTCTTGGCGAAGAGGCGCATCCGCGAGCCGGGCTGCGGCTCGATCCGCACGGTCATCTTGTTCGGCTCCGGCGTCTTGCCGTGGCCGATCCCGAGGTTGGGCGGCCGCTTGAAGACGATCGTCACCTCGCTCGCCTTGGCCGGCATGCACTTGCCGGCGCGGACGAAGAAGGGGACCCGCTCCAGCGCCAGTTGTCGACCTCGAGCTCGACCGCGGCGAAGGTCTCGGTGGTTGAGTCGGGGGCCACGTCCTTGACGTCGAGGAAGCCCTCGTACTGGCCGCGCACATAGCGCTTCGGGTCGGCGGCCCGCATCGCCTTGAAGAATTCGAGCTTCTTGTCACGGATCGAGTCGTGGTGGTTGCCGGTGGGTGGCCCCATACCGACCAGCGCCAGCACCTGCAGGGCGTGGTTCTGGATCACGTCACGCATCGCCCCGACCGCGTCGTAGAAGCGGCCGCGGTCGTCGACCCCGAAGTTCTCGGCGATCGTCAGCTGCACGTGCGAGACGTGCTCGCGGTTCCAGACCGGCTCCAGGATCGAGTTGACGAAGCGCAGGTAGGTGATGTCCATCACCGGCTCCTTGCCGAGGTAATGGTCGATGCGGAGGATCTGGTCCTCGTTCAGCACGGCGCAGAGCTCGGCGTTGAGCTCGCGGGCCGAGGCGAGGTCGTGGCCGAACGGCTTCTCGATCACCACGTGGGCGTCCTTGGTCAGACCGGCGTCGCCGAGCCCCTTGACGACCGTGGCGAAGAGCGAGGGCGGGATCTCGAGGTAGAAGATCGGGCGCTCGGCGTCCCCCAGGGCTGCCTTGACCCGCTCGAAGGTCGCCGCGTCGGCGTAGTCGCCCTGGACATAGGTGAGGCGGGCGGCGAGCCGGGAGAAGACCTCTTCGTCGGGTTCCTCGACGGTTGCGACGATCGAGTCGTGGGCGTGCCTGCGCAGCTGCTCGTCGTCCCACTCGTCGATCGCGACGCCGACGATCGGGGTGGCGAGCTTGCCCGCGGCCTCCAGCCGGTAGAGCGCCCGGAAGGTCATTTTCTTCGCCAGGTCGCCGCTGATGCCGAAGATCGCGAGAACGTCCGCGGCGCTGTCAGGAGCCTTGCCCATCGGCGCGCAGGCTACCCGCTCGGGTCCCCGGCCCTCACGCGTCTGCTCTGACTCACCCATGGGGTGTGTAAATGCAGACGCGTGGAAGTAGGATGCCGCGGATGCAACTGGGAATCGTCGGCCTCGGCCGCATGGGAGCGAACATGGCGCGCCGCCTGATGCGCGACGGGCACGAGATCGTCGCCTACGACGTCAACGCCGACGCGGTCGCGACCCTGGCCGGGGAGGGAGCCGAGGGCGCGTCCTCGCTGCAGGACCTGGCGACGAAGCTGAGCGCGCCGCGCTCGGTTTGGGTGATGGTCCCGGCCGGCGAGATCACCGAGCAGACGGTCGACGACGTTGCCGCCGTGCTCGAAGCGGGCGACGCGATCGTCGACGGCGGCAACTCCTACTACCGCGATGACATCCGCCGCGCGGCCAAGGTCGGCGAGCGGGGGATCGACTACGTCGACTGCGGCACCAGCGGCGGCGTCTTCGGTCTCGACCGCGGCTACTGCCTGATGATCGGCGGCCCCGACCGCGCGGTGGAGCGGCTGGACCCGATCTTCGCCTCGCTCGCCCCCGGGGTCGAGTCGGCCGAGCGCACGCCGGGTCGCGACGGCGATCCCTCACCGGCCGAGAACGGCTACCTGCACTGCGGGCCCAACGGCGCCGGCCACTTCGTGAAGATGGTCCACAACGGGATCGAGTACGGGGTGATGGCCGCATATGCGGAGGGCCTGAACATCCTCAAGAACGCCAACGCCGGCAAGGTCCAGCGCGAGGCCGACGCCGAGACGGCGCCGCTGGACCACCCCGAGTACTACCAGTACGACCTCGACCTGCCCGAGGTGACCGAGGTCTGGCGCCGCGGCAGCGTGATCGGCTCCTGGCTGCTCGACCTGACCGCGGCGGCGATGCAGGAATCGGCCGACCTGGCGGAGTTCGAGGGGCGCGTCTCCGACTCCGGGGAGGGCCGCTGGACCTCGATCGCGGCGATCGACGAGGGCGTGCCGGCGCCGGTCCTGACGGCCGCTCTGTACGAGCGCTTCGCCTCCCGTGGCCTCGACGACTTCGCCGACAAGGCTGCCTCTCGGCGATGCGCAAGCAGTTCGGCGGCCACGACGAGAAGCCGGGCTAGCGTGGCTCCCAAACTCGAGGTCGTCGCCGACGAAAAGGCGGCGGCAAGGCGCGCCGCCGAGCTGATCGCCGAGGCGGGCAGCGCCGCCCGCGCCGAGCGCGGCCCGTTCGGGATGGCGATGAGCGGCGGCCGCTCGCCCTGGGCGATGCTGGCGATCCTCGGCGATCTCGAGCAGATGCCCTGGGGGGAGACCGAGCTGTTCCAGGTCGACGAGCGGATCGCGTCCCCGGGCAGCGAGGACCGCAACCTCACCCACATGGTGCTGGGGCTCTCGATGGACCACCAGGCGACCTTGCGGCCGATGCCGGTCACACAGCGCGATCTGGACGCCGCCGCCCGCGACTACGAATCCTCGTTGCCGGAGCGCCTCGACCTCGTCCATCTCGGCCTCGGCCCCGACGGCCACACCGCCTCCCTCGTTCCCGGCGACCCGGTGCTGGAGGTGAGCGAACGCCGCGTCGCCCTAACCGGTGGCGAGTACCAGGGCCACCGCCGCATGACCCTCACCTACCCGGCCCTCGCCGAGGCCCGCCAGATCCTCTGGCTCGTCACTGGCGCCGAGAAGCGCGACCCACTCGCCAAGCTGCTGGCCGCCGATCCCTCAATCCCCGCCGGCCGGGTCCGCAGCGAGAAGATGATCGTCGTCGCTGACGAGGCGGCGGTAGGGTGAGTGTTAGCGAATCCGCTAACATTTTACCCATGGCTGATCTGCTGAACCCGATCTCGGCGACCTCGAGCGCTTCGCTGATCGGCGAGATCCTGCGCCGAAGCGGTCTCAGCCAGGCAGAGCTCGCGAGGCGAGCCGGCGTCCCGCGGTCAGTTCTCAATGCCTACCTCCGGGGAGGCCGGGAGCCGGGCAGCGACGCTCTACTGCGGGTTGCCGCCGCCGCCGGCATGAGTCTCCGGGTCGCCCGCCGTAGGGCGCCGGTCGACCCCGATCGCGCCGCCCGCATTCTCACGCAGGTGCTCGAGCTGGCCGAGGCTTTGCCGTTTCGCCCCCGCGCGGACATGCAGTTTCCGCCCCTCAAGCAACGGCTGGCCAAGGGGGGAGCGGCCGCGTGAGCGAGCTCGTCGACAAGCTCTTCGCGATCCACGATGCCCTCAAATCGGAGTCTCTGCCGCATGCTTTCGGTGGCGCGATCGCCCTCGCGTACTGCGTCGAAGAGCCGCGCGGCACTCGCGACCTCGACGTCAACATCTTCTGCGACGCCGCCGACGCGGGGCGGGTGCTGGAAGCCCTGCCGGAAGGCGTCAAGGTCGGAGCCGACGACGTGCAGCGAGTGCAGCGCGACGGTCAGGCTCGCCTCTTCTGGGACGGAGTTCCGATCGACGTCTTTCTGAACAACCTTCCCCTCCACGAAGAGGTCGCGACGGCGATCGTCTGGGTACCGCTGGAGGGTCGGCAGGCGCCGGTACTGGATTGCACCTCGCTGATCCTGTTCAAGTCTTTCTTCGACCGGACCAAAGACTGGGGCGACATCGAGGCGATGGCAATGGCGACGCCGGAGGACATCGAGTTCGCCGCCGCCAAGTTGGCGGAGTTGGTCGGCGAGGAGGACCCGGCCTACAAGCGGCTGGCCGCTGTTCGTGAGGCAAACCCGGCCTGACGGTGTGCCCTCAGGCAGCCGCGTCGAGGGCGACCTGGTGGTTGGCGACGATGCGGCCGTCCGGGTCGTAGCGGCGCTTCACCTCGGCTAGGCGGGCGCAGACGTCGGCGGGCAGGATCGCGTCGGCGTCGCAGGGGCGCTCGGCGAAGTTGAAGTAGCCACCGTCAGCGGTCCAGGGCTGCATTGCCGCGTGCAGGGCGTCGTGCCGCTCCCCGATCGCCTCGGCTAGCTCGGGCGTCACCGGCATCCCGATCCCGAGCATCGCGAAGGAGGCGTCGAGGTGCGAGAGCGCACCGCCGTTCTCGGCCGGCCGGCCGAGCGCGCCGCCCAGATGGCGCAGCTCGGTGAGCAGCAGCGGGGAGGTTGCCGAGTCGGCGAGCTCGCACCACGTGTCGATCGCCTCGTCGGGCAGCTCGCGGATCACCGTGTGGTGCCCGAGCCCGGGCACCGGCGGCTCGGGGTCCATGTGGATCCGGTAGAGGCCCGCCGCCGGGATCTGGTCGAAGGTGTCCATCATCGGCTCCCCGAGGGCCTCGCGGAGCGGCGCCCAGGCCGCTTCGCCCGCGGCGCGGTCGCCGATGCAGGCGCCGTCGATCGTCAGCAGCGGCGTGTTGCGCAGCGGCTCCGGCACGTCCGGCACGTCGGGCGGGCGGATGAAGCGGACCACCGAGGTCACGTCCTCGCTCGCGTCGGTCGCCCAGTCGCGATAGGCACGGACCGCCTCGGCCCCGAGCTCGGCCGCGAAGAGCAGCGCCCCGGCGTAGGCGTCGGCGACCGGGACCAGGTCGAGGTGGAGCGCGGTGACGATCGCGTAGTCGCCGCCGCCGCCACGCAGCGCCCAGAAGAGGTCGGGCTCGCTGTCCGCGTGGACTGTTCTCGCCTCGCCGTCGGCGGTGACCAGCTCGATCGCGCGAACGCGGTTGCAGGCGAAGCCATAACGCCGCCCGAGCCAGCTCAGCCCGCCGCCGAGCGAGAAGCCGGCGACGCCGACGTTCGGGGAGGATCCGGGCAGCGAGCTGAGGCCGTGGGCCTGCGCCGCTTCGCCCAGCTCGATTCCCAGCACGCCGGCCTCGACGCGCGCCGTCCGGGCTTCCGGGTCGACCTCGACGCCGCGCATGCGCTCGGTCTTGACCAGGATCGTGTCCTCCAGCGAGCCGAGGGCCATCGCTCCGTGCCCGGTCGCCTGGCCGCTGACCCGGAGGTCGTGCTGGGCAGCGAAGCCCACCGTCCTGGCGACGTCGTCGGCGCTCTCGACGAAGGCGACCGCGCTCGGGCGCTGGTCGGCGGCGAGGTTCCAGGCGGCCCGGGCCTCGTCCCAGTCGGGATCGCTCGGGGTCGCGACGCGGCCGGCAATCGACAGCTCGGTGAAGTCACTCATCTGGTCTCCTTTGTCAGCTCGGCGTCGAACGCTCGACGGTGCTCCCGGCCCCCACCAGCACTTCGCTGACCATATCCGGGGGGAAGAGGCCGTGAGCGGCGATGCCGGGGTCGGCCTCCAGTCGCGCCGCCAGTGCGGCCGGGTCGCCGACCGGGCCGCGGTAGTCGGCGATCGCGCCGCCGTCGGGGCTGGGGGGGACGTCGCGCAGTTCTACCTCGGCGCCGAGCCGCGCCAGGGTCGAGCCGGCGCCGAAGCCGAAGAGCTCCAGCGGCACCGGCCCGCGCAGGGCCGCGACCGGCTTGCTGGAGTCGGCGATGACGACGAAGCGGTCGGCCGCCGCGGCGACGACCTTCTCGCGCAGGTGGGCGCCGCCACCGCCCTTGATCAGCCAGCCGTCGGGAGTTACCTCGTCGGTGCCGTCGATCGCGATATCGAGCTGCCGCAGCGAGTCGAACCGCTCGATCGGGATCCCCAGCTCGCGCGCCCCTTCCTCGGTCGCGACCGAGGTGGCGACGCAGCGGATGTCGCTGAGCCCCCGCTGCGCGAGCGCCGGCAGCAGGAAGGCAACCGTCGAGCCCGTGCCGAGGCCGACCGTCATCCCGTCCTCGACCAGCGCCGCCGCCGCCTCCGCCGCCAGCCGCTTCTCCGTATCCGCCCCGCTCACCGGGCGGGACTCTATCCTCGGCCGCGATGGATGCACGCCTGTGGGTTTCCAGCGGTGGCGAGGCGCCGCGATCGGTGGCGCTGAGGGGCGAGCGGACCGTGGTCGGGCGCTCGCCGGAGGCCGACCTGCAGCTGGAGGACGAGGGGGTCTCCTGGAACCACCTGGAGATCGAGCGCCGCGGCGACATGCTGATGGCGACCGATCTCGACAGCCGCAACGGCACCGCTCTCAACGGCGAGCCGCTGGACCGGCCGCGGCGGTTGCGCGACGGCGACACCCTGATCGTCGGCGGTCACCGGCTCGAAGTCGCGACCGGCCCGGCGACGCCGGTCGGTGCGACGGTCCCGAGCTCGGCACCGTCGGTGGCGCTGAACGTGGAGGAGCGGGCAACCGCGGCGGCCCTGGTTGCTCCCTACCGCAGCGAGGGCGCCTTCGCTGGCCGTCCCGCCACCCGGGCCGAGATCGCCGAGGCCCTCCACGTCAGCGAGCGCACCGCCCAGCGCCGCCTCGACGCGCTCGCCGCCAAGCTCGACGTCCCCGGCGACGCCGGTCGCGACCGACCGCGCCAGATCGCCGCCCGCGTGATCGAGCTCGGCCTCGACCGCTGACCCGGACCGGGTCAGACGTGGCCCGGTGAGCGACGCCGCTGTCGTTTGCGCGTGCGGCCGCGGGGCGCAGGATCGGTTGGGCAGCACCAACCAACCGAAAGGAAGCCATGCACCGCACCATTCTCACCGCACTGATCGCACTCGTCAGCCTCGCTGCGCCGGCGGCCGCCTCGGCGGCGCCGTCCACGGGAGCTGTCGTCTTCTCCAAATCGACGACCGTCGAAGGCGTCGCCAAAGGTGGCCTCTTCGCCGTTCGCGACGGCCGGCTCAACCAGCTGACCGAAGACCCGACGGACACCGAACCGGCCTTCTCCCCGGACGGGCGCACGATCGCCTTCGTCCGTGGCGGCGACCTCTACTCGGTCCGTCCCGACGGCTCCGGCCAGCGGCGCCTGACCAGCGGTTCCGAGCTCGACTCGACGCCGATCGTCTCGGTCGACGGCAGGTCCGTCGTCTTCGAGCGGCGGGCCGGTGCCACCGCTGCGGCCGACCTTTACGTGGTCGGGGCGAAAGGCGGCGGCGTGCGCGCCCTGACCAGGGGCGAGGCCGACGACCACGACGCCGAGTTCGCACCCGATGGCCGCGCGATCGTCTTCGTCCGCGGCAAGGCGACGGGGCCGAACGGCAGCTCCGAGGACCTCTACTCGATCCGCGCCAGCGGCTCGGGTCTGGCCCGCCTCACCCGGACCGCAGTCGACGAGTTCGAGCCGCGTTACTTCGCCGGCGGCATCCTCTTCAGCCGCGGCGAGAGCACCGCAGGGCCGGCCGCCTACGCGGACATCTACACGATGCGCCGCAACGGGACCAAGGTGAAACCGCAGGTTCGCGGCGTCGGCTCCGCCTATGTCGAAGACGTCTCCGCCGACGGTCACCTGCTGGTCTTCCGGCGTGACCAGGGCCTCTGGTCGAAGCGGATCGGCCCCGCCAAAGCGCGCAAGCTCGCCGAGCTGCCAGACGGCTCGGAGACCAACGGCGTCCTCTCCTCCGACGGCAAGCGGGTCGCCGCTTTCGTCGCCGCCGAGGAACAGCAGTCGCTGGTTTCAATCGACGTCGCCACTCGCCGCCAGAGCCAGCTGGCGCAGGGGTTCGTCGTCGATTCAAAAGACGGCTCAGCGCTCGGGCCGGTGATCGCATGGCAGCCGGTCCCGGTTAGTCGCTGACCCGAAGGCCGGATTTCTGGCGAGGGCCGGGGATTTTCAGGCAAGGACGCAGGGAGCCGGAGTAGCAGCGCTACTCCGGCGACCGAGGACACCGCCTGAGGATCCTCCGGTTCCGCCAGAATCCGGCCGATGGCGGAGCCCTCAATCGGATCCACACTTGCCGGCTACCGCATCGACGCGCTGATCGCGCGGGGTGGGATGGGGGTCGTCTACCGCGCTACCCACCTCGGCCTCGAACGGTCGGTGGCGCTGAAGGTGATCGCCCGCGAGCTGGTCGAGCGCGAGGGGTTCCGCGAGCGCTTCCTGCGCGAGTCCCGCCTCGCCGCCCGGCTCGAGCACCCGGCGGTGGTGCCGGTCTACGACTCGCGCGAGGTCGACGGCGAGCTGATCGTGGCGATGCGCCTGGTCGAGGGCGGCGACCTGCGGCGGACGATCGACCGTGAGGGGGCGCTGCAGCCCGCCCGCGCGATCGCCCTGCTCGGCCAGGTCGCGGAAGCGCTCGACGCCGCCCACGCCGCCGGCATCGTCCACCGCGACGTCAAGCCGCACAACGTCCTGGTCGAAGGCGACCGCGCCTACCTCTCCGACTTCGGGCTGGCGAAGGCGCTCGGCGAGAGCGGTGCGATCAGCGGCGGCTCGGTGGTCGGCACCGCCGAGTACATGTCGCCCGAGCAGTGGCGCGGCGGCTCGGTCGGCCCCGCCGCCGACATCTACTCGCTCGGCTGCGTCCTCTACGAGGCGCTGACCGGGATCGTCCCCTTCGCCCGCAAGGAAGCCGACACCGAGCCGGAGATCCCGGAGGGGCTGGAGGAGGCGATCGAGCGCGCTACCGCCAAGAACCCCGACGAGCGCTACCCGAGCGCCGGGGCGCTGATCGCCGCCGCCCGCGAGCGCGAGGGCGCCGGCCTGGCGACGACGCGGGTCCTCTCGCAGTCGGGCGATCGCCCGACTGCGCCGTTGGGCTCTGCCGGCCCCAGCCTCGGGCCCCTGCGCGGCAGGACGCTGCAGTGGGCCGGTGCCGCGGTGGCGCTGGTCGTCGGCATGGTCGTCCTCGTCCTCTCCCTGCTCGGCGGCGGCGGGGTCGACGTCTCGAAGCCGATCGCGGTCGGGCAAGCGCCGCTGCGGGTCGCCGCCTCTGCCGACGCGGTCTGGGTCAGCAGCGAACGCGACGGCACCCTGACCCGGCTCGACCCGGAGAGCGGGGAGCCGATCGGCAAGCCGGTCCAGCTCGGCGCCGGCGTCTCCGGCGTCGCCGTCGGCGGTCGCTGGCTCTGGGTGACCAACCCGAGGCGGGGGGAGCTGCTGCGGGTCGACAAGTCCAGCGGTCGCCTGCTCGAGACGATCGCGCTCGGCGGCGAGCCCGGGCCGGTCGCGCTCGGCGGCGGCCGCGTCTGGGTCGCCGACGAGGCGGGGAGGGGCATCACCGCAGTCAACTCCGAAGGAGGCCGCGTCTACCGGCGTGGCCTGCCCCCGCACGCGGCGCCGCTCAGACTCGCCACCGGTGCCGGCGGCCTCTGGGTCAGCAATGCCACCAGTGGCGAGGTGCGACGGATCGATCTCAGCACCCTCGGGGTGGGCGAGCCGACCGCGGTCGGCCGCGGACCCGCCGGCGTCACCGTCGCCCACGGCCTCGTCTGGGTTGCCAACAGCCGCTCCGGCACCGTCTCCAGGGTCGATCCATCGATCCACGCCGTGCTCGGCGACCCGGTCGAAGTCGGCGGTCGCCCCGGCGGGATCGACGCCGGCACCAGCGCGGTCTGGGTCGCCAGCGCCGCCGAGGACGCGGTCAGCCGCATCGACCTCGCCAGCGGTGAGCGCGAGGGCGCCCCGATCGAGGTCGGCCCCGAACCGGGGGCGGTGGCGGTGGGTGGCGAAGCGGTCTGGGTGGTCAACAACGGCGACGGCACCGTCACCCGCATCGAGCCCTGACGGCCGCCTCCAGGCACACGCGGCCACGGAGGCAAACATCTAGGATCGGGGACCGCATGACGCAGGACATCGACCAGCTCGCGATCAACACCATCCGCACGCTTTCCATCGACGCCGTCCAGAAGGCGAACTCGGGGCACCCGGGGACGCCGATGTCGATGGCGCCGGTCGCCTACGAGCTCTGGCAGAACCACCTCCGCTACGACCCCGCCGACCCGGTCTGGCCCAACCGCGACCGCTTCGTGCTCTCGGCCGGGCACGCCTCGATGCTGCTCTACTCGATGCTCTTCCTCGCCGGCGTGCGCAGGGTCGACGCCGACTACAACGTGCTCGACGAGCCCGCCTGCTCGCTGCACGAGATCGAAGAATTCCGTCAGCTGCACTCGCGCACGCCGGGCCACCCCGAGTACCGCTGGACCTCCGGCGTCGAGACCACCACCGGCCCGCTCGGCCAGGGGATCGCGACCTCGGTCGGGATGGCGATCGCCTCGAAGTGGCAGGGCGAGCGCTTCGGCGCCGAGCTCTTCGACTTCGACGTCTACTCGCTCGCCGGCGACGGCTGCATCATGGAGGGGGTCTCGCACGAGGCGGCCTCGCTCGCCGGTCACCTCAAGCTGGACAACCTCTGCTGGCTCTACGACAACAACCACATCACGATCGACGGCGAGACCAGCCTCGCCTACGGGGACGACGTGCTCAGCCGCTTCGAGGGTTATGGCTGGAACGTGCTGCGGGTCGGCGACGCCAACGACCGCGACCTGCTCGCCCGCGCCTTCGAGGAGTTCAAGGCCGAGCGCGGCCGCCCGACCCTGATCGTCGTCGACAGCCACATCGGCTGGGGCTCGCCGAACAAGCAGGACACCGAGTCCGCACACGGGGAACCGCTCGGTGAGGAGGAGGTCAAGCTGACCAAGAAGGCCTACGGCTGGCCCGAGGACGCCCAGTTTCTCGTCCCCGACGGGGTGCGCGAGCACTTCGACGAGGGGATCGGGGTGCGCGGCGCCGAGGAAAGCGCCGCCTGGAAGCAGGTGCTCGCCGGCTCCGAGCACGCCGCCGAAATCGAGCAGATGCAGCACCGCGAGCTGCCCGACGGCTGGGACGCCGCGATCCCCTCCTTCGAGGCCGACGAAGAGAAGGGCCTCGCCACCCGCAAGGCCTCGAACAAGGTCGAGAACGCGATCGCCGAGCGGGTGCCGTGGCTGATCGCCGGCTCCGCCGACCTCACCGACTCGACCTCGGTCCGGCTCAACTTCGACGGGGTGGAAAATTTTGAGCCTGGGGGCTTCGGTGGCCGCCAGATCCACTTCGGGATCCGCGAACACGCCGCTGTCACCGCCTGCAACGGGATGTCGCTCTGCAAGCTGCGGCCGCTCTGGTCGACCTACCTCACCTTCTCCGATTACGGTCGCCCCGGCATCCGCCTCTCGGCGCTGATGGAGCTGCCGGTGATCCACCTCTTCACCCACGACTCGATCGGGCTCGGCGAGGACGGGCCGACCCACCAGCCGATCGAGCAGCTGGCCTCGCTGCGGGCGATGCCGCATCTCGACGTGATCCGGCCCGCCGACGCCAACGAGGTCGCCGAGGCCTGGAAGCTGGCGATCGAGCGGACCCACAACCCGGTCGCCCTGGTGATGACGCGGCAGACGGTGCCGGTCTTCGACCGCTCCCGCTACGCCGCCGCCGCCGGCCTACGGAAGGGCGGCTACGTGCTCGCCGACTGCGAGGATGAGCCGGAGCTGATCCTGATCGCCACCGGCAGTGAGGTGCAGCTGGCACTGGGCGCGCACGAGGCACTGGTCGGCGAGGGGATCCGCTCGCGCGTCGTCAGCCTCCCCTGCTGGGAGATCTTCGACCGTCAGGGCGAGGAGTACCGCGACGCGGTGCTGCCGCCGGCGGTCACGGCCCGGCTGGCGATCGAGGAGGGCTCGCCGCAGGGTTGGGAGCGCTACGTCGGCGCCCAGGGGAGGATCATGGGGATGACCACCTTCGGCCAGTCGGCGCCGTTCAAGGACGTCGAGGCCGAGTTCGGCTTCACCGCGGAGAAGGTCGCCGAGGTGGCGCGCGAGGTCGCCGACCGGCGCGGCCGTCAAGTCAACGACCTGAGGAGGTCGACCGTGAAGGCAACCGCACGACTGCACGAGCTGGGGCAGAGCCTCTGGCTCGACAACATCACCCGCACGATGCTGGCCGACGGCACCCTGAAGGGGTACATCGACGAGCTCTCGGTCACCGGGCTGACCTCCAACCCGACGATCTTCGACAAGGCGATCTCCGGTGGCGATACCTACGACGAGCAGATCGCCGAGGTCAGCGCCGGCGCCGACGCCGGTGAGGGCGTCGGTGCCAACGCCGACGAGCGCGTCTTCTTCGAGCTCGCCGTGGCCGACCTGCAGGATGCCACCGACCTCTTCGCCGGCGTGCACGAGCGCACCGCCGGCGTCGACGGCTTCTGCTCGCTGGAGGTCTCGCCCCTGCTCGCGGACAACGGCGGCGAGACGATCGAGCAGGCGGCCGCCCTTCACGCCAAGGCGGAGCGCGAGAACCTCTTCATCAAGATCCCCGGCACCGAGGCCGGGTGCAAGGCGATCGAGGAGTCGATCTTCGCCGGGATCCCGATCAACGTCACCCTGCTCTTCGACGACCGGCAGTACCTCGGGGCGGCCGAGGCCTACATGCGCGGTGTCGAGCGCCGGATCGAGGCTGGGCTCGACCCCGACGTGGCCTCGGTCGCCTCGCTCTTCATCAGCCGCTGGGACGTCGCCGTCAGCGAAGAGGTGCCGGAGGAGCTGGTCAACCGGCTCGGGATCGCGGTCGGCGGCCGCGCCTACCGCGCCTACCGCGAGCTGCTTGACTCGCCCCGCATGCAGCGGCTGATGAACGAGGGTGCGCGGCCGCAGCGGCTGCTCTGGGCCAGCACCGGGACCAAGGACCCGAACGCGTCGGACACCCTCTACATCGAGGCGTTCGCCTCGCCCTTCACCGTCAACACGATGCCGGAGCCGACCCTGCTCGCCTTCGCCGACCACGGCGAGGTCGGCGACCTCTTCCCGGCTGACGGCGGCAACGCCGAGCAGGTTCTGAAGGAGTTCGGGGAGGCGGGCATCGACGTCGCCGCTCTCGCCGCCCGCCTCCAGGAGGAGGGCAAGGAGAGCTTCAACAAGTCCTGGGAAGAGCTGCTGAAGTCGATCAAGTCCCAGGTCGCCGCGACCGCGTGATCGCGGTGCGAGTTTTGGTCGCTATGGCAACAAAAAGTCGCACCGACTTTTGAGCGAGCTACGCAAAACGCCGGCCTGGCGGCGAGCTCGAGGGCCACTTCGAGTCGATCCGCGGCGCGCACCTGCGTGACCTCTTCGCCGCCGACCCCGAGCGCGGGGAGCGCCTGGTCGCCGACGGCGCCGGCCTCCATCTCGACTTCTCGAAGAACCGCGTCACTGACGAGACCCTGCTGCTGCTCGGCGAGCTGGCCCGCCAGCGCGGGGTCGAGGAGCGGCGCGAAGCGATGTTCGCGGGCGAGCACATCAACGTCTCCGAGGACCGCGCGGTGCTGCACGTGGCGCTGCGGATGCCGCGCAACCGCTCGCTCGTGGTCGACGGCGTCGACGTGGTCAAGGAGGTGCACGAGACGCTCGACCGGATGTCGGCCTTCGCCGAGCGGGTGCGCTCCGGCGAGTGGCGCGGCCACACCGGCAAGGCGATCCGCAACGTCGTCAACGTCGGGATCGGCGGCTCCGACCTCGGGCCGACGATGGCCTACGAGGCGCTCAGGCACTACTCGCACCGCGAGATGACCTTCCGCTTCGTCTCCAACGTCGACGGCACCGACTTCGCCGAGAAGACGCGCGACCTCGATCCGACCGAGACGCTGTTCGTGATCTCCTCGAAGACCTTCACGACCCTGGAGACGATGACCAACGCCCGCACCGCCCGCGAGTGGTCGCTGGCCGGCCTCGGCGGCGAGGAGGAGGCGGTCGCCAAGCACTTCGTCGCCGTCTCGACCAACGCCGAGGAGGTCTCGAAGTTCGGCATCGACACCGAGAACATGTTCGGCTTCTGGGAGTGGGTCGGCGGGCGCTACTCGATGGACTCGGCGATCGGGCTCTCGACGATGCTGGCGATCGGCCCGGCGCGCTTCGCGGAGATGCTGGCCGGCTTTCACGCCATGGACGAGCACTTCCAGGAGGCGCCGCTGGCCTCCAACCTGCCGATTCTGATGGGCATGCTCGCCGTCTGGTACGCCGACTTCTTCGGCTCCGAAACCTGCGGCGTCTTCCCCTACGACCAGTACCTG
The DNA here is from genome assembly GCA_963802935.1 of uncultured Solirubrobacterales bacterium. Taxonomy (GTDB): domain Bacteria; phylum Actinomycetota; class Thermoleophilia; order Solirubrobacterales; family 70-9; genus VAYN01. Next base: position 63,163 of record CAWDKO010000007.1, read on the forward strand.
CACCGCTTCCCCGCCTACCTGCAGCAGCTGACGATGGAGTCCAACGGCAAGCACGTGACCGTCGACGGGGCCCGCGTCGACTACGACACCGGCGCGATCTACTGGGGCGAGCCGGGGACCAACGGCCAGCACTCCTTCTACCAGCTGCTCCACCAGGGCACGCGGTTGGTCCCCTGCGACTTCATCGGCTTCATTCACTCCAACAACCCGCTCGGCGACCACCACGACCTCTTGATGTCCAACGTCTTCGCTCAGGGCGAGGCGCTGGCCTTCGGCAAAACGGCAGAGCAGGTTCGCGAGGAGGGGACGCCGGAGGCGGTCGTGCCGCACCGGGTGATGGAGGGCAACCGGCCCTCGAACACGATCCTCGCCGACCGGCTCGACCCCGCAGACGTTGGGCAAGCTCGTCGCCCTATACGAGCACAGCGTCTTCACTCAGGGGACGATCTGGGGGATCGACTCCTTCGACCAGTGGGGGGTCGAGCTGGGCAAGGTCCTGGCCGTGGCGATCATCCCCGAGCTGCAGGCGAGCCAGGAGCCGAAGCTGCGCCACGACAGCTCCACCAACGCGCTGATCCGCCGCTACCGAAGCGCCCGCCGCGGGGAATAGGGTCCGGCCATGTTCCTGCTCGACGCGCTCCCGCTGGCCGCGTCGGCATCCAACCTGCTCGCGGCGCGCGAGCAGATGGCGTTCACGCTCGGGTTCCACATCGTCCTCGCCTCCCTCGGCGTCGCCCTGCCGGCGACGATCCTCCTCGCCAACTACCTGGGGCTGAAGCGGGGCGACCGCGATGCCCTGGAGCTGGCGCGGCGCTGGTCGAAGGCGATGGCGGTCACCTTTGCGGTTGGCGCCGTCACCGGCACCGTGCTCAGCTTCGAGTTCGGGCTGCTCTGGCCCGAGTTCATGGACCGCTGGGGCGGGGTCTTCGGGGTCGCCTTCGCGATCGAGGGGATCTTCTTCTTCCTCGAGGCGATCTTCCTCGCGATCTACATCTACGGCTGGAAGCGGCTCGGCGGCTGGGCGCACTTCTGGTCCGGGGTGCCGATGGCGATCACCGGGATCGGCGGCGCCTTCTCGGTCGTCGCCGCCAACGCCTGGATGAACCAGCCGCAGGGCTTCACCCTCAACGCCGCCGGCGAGGTGATCGACACCGACCCGCTCAAGGTCCTCTTCAACCCGGCGACCGGCTACGAGGTCCCGCACATGATCCTCGCCGCCTACATGGTCACCGGCTTCCTCGTCGCTTCGATCTACGCGGTCGGGATGCTGAAAGGACGGCGCGACCGCCTGCACCGGCTGGGGCTGCTGATCCCGCTGACGATCGCCTGCATCGCCACCCCGATCCAGCTCTTCGTCGGCGACACCGCGGCGCGCGAAGTCGCCGACCACCAGCCGGCCAAGTTCGCCGGCATGGAGTGCATTCAGAAGACCGGCAGCCACCAGACCGAGTGGGTCGGCGGGATCTGCACCGAGGACGGGGTCAAGTGGGCGATCGGCGATCCCCGATCTCGACTCCTACCTGGTCGGGTTCAGCGCCGACACCAAGGTGATCGGGCTGGAGGACATCCCGGCCGACGAGCGGCCGCCGGCGAACACGTTCCTGCACCTCTCCTTCGACGCGATGGTCGGGATCGGGACCGCGCTGATGCTGCTGGCGACCTGGCTCGCGATCGTCTGGTGGAAACGGCGCGACATCCCGGCGACGCCGTGGTTCCTGCGCGCGGTCTCGGTCTCCGGGGCGGGGGCGATCGTCGCCCTCTGGTGCGGCTGGATCGTGACCGAGGTCGGCCGCCAGCCCTGGATCGTCCAGGGCTACATGCGGACCTCCGAAGCGGTGACCGAGGCGGACGGGCTCTGGTTCGCCTTCGGCGCCGTGCTGCTGGTCTACGCGGCGCTGGGGACGATCGCGATCCTCGTCCTGCGCGGGATGTCCCGCCGCTGGCGCGAAGGCGCCGCCGAACCCGGCGGGGCACCTTACGGGCCGCCGGAGGAGGGGGCGCCGTGAGCAAGGCGGACGCCGCGGCGGCGATCCTCTGGGTCGGGGCGACCTTCTACGCGCTCTTCGGCGGCGCCGACTTCGGTGGCGGCCTCTGGGACCTGATCGCGGGCGACCCTGAGAAGGGCGAGCGACCGCGAGCGCTGATCCAGCGCTCGCTGACCCCGGTCTGGGAGGCCAACCACGTCTGGCTGATCTTCATCCTCGTCGTCCTCTGGACCGCCTTCCCGCCGGCCTTCAGCGCGATCTTCTCGACCCTCTACGTGCCGATCGCGCTGGCGGCGCTGGGGATCGTGCTGCGCGGCGCCGGCTTCGCCTTCCGCAAGCAGGTAGAAGGCTTGCCGGCGCGGCGGGCGCTGGGCGCGACCTTCGCCCTCTCCTCGGTCCTGACCCCGTTCTTCATGGGCACCGTGGTCGGGGCGATCGCCACCGGCAACGTCCCCGCCGAGGGCAACGGCGACGCTTTCTCGAGCTGGCTCGAACCGTTGCCGTTGCTGACCGGGGCGATGTTCGTCGCCACCGGCGCCTACCTCGCCGCCGTCTTCCTGGTCGGCGACGCGCGCCGGGCGGGAGAGGCAGATCTCGAGCGCTACTTCTTGCGCCGGGCGCTGGCGGCCGCCAGCGTCGCCGGCCTCGCGGCCGCGGCCGGCCTCGTCGAGCTGCACGCCGAAGCCCGCTACGTCTTCGACCGCCTCGTCGACCAGGGCCTCCCCCTCGTCGTCCTCTCCGCCGCCTGCGGCCTTGCCCTCCTCGCCCTCCTCCTCCGGTCGACGGGCCGAAATGTCCAACCTGGCGAGACTGACCGGCCCGTCGACGCGGCAGATTCGACGGCTCGGCCCGCTGATCGCCTGCTGCGCCCCCTGGCTGCTGGGGCGGTGACGGCCGTGATCTGGGGGTGGGGGGTGGCCCAGTTTCCCTACCTGCTGCCGACCAGCCTGCGGATCGACCAGGCGGCGGCGCCGGACCCGACGCTGACCGTCGTCTTCATCGTCTTCGCGATCGCCGCCGTGCTCGTGCTTCCGTCGCTCGCCCTGCTCTACACCCTCAGCCAGAGGGACCTCCTGGAGGGTGAGCACTAGTCCGGTTGTACGGGTTGGATGAACTTTTCCATCCAACGTCAAGCGCGTGAGGGCGGCCGTCGATGAGGCCGCATGACCAAACTCGGCTCCTCCCTCGTCCTGTCCATTGCCCTCGCCGCCGCGCTCGCTCTGCCGGCGACCGGCCTTGCGGCAGAAGAAGGGGAAGGTGCGCCCGGCGAAGGCCCGGCGCTGGTTCTCTCGCCCGCACCGGTGATCCTGCCCAAGACCACGCCGTGGACCGAATCGCAGATCGTGACGGTCGACGTCGTCAACGGTGGCGACGCCGCGGCGCTGGTCGACAAGGCCACCATCGAAGGGACCGACGCGGGCGAGTTCAAGCTCCACGGCAGCGATTGCGGTCAGGTCGACCCCGGCCAGCACTGCTCCGTCGGGATCTCCTTTTCGCCAGGGAGCACGGGCGAAAAGCAGGCGACGCTCGGCATCGTCCCGAAGGAAGGACTGCCCTGGACCGTGCCGATCGCGGGTACCGCCGTTCCTCCCCAGATCAGCTTCTCGCCGAGCGTCTACGACTTCGGCATCCAGCAGGTGAACCGCGGTGAATCGGGCAACGTTCAGCTGCTCAACAGCGGCGAAGCCGCGATTCAGGTCGGCTCCTACGGCATCGGCGGGCCGGACGCGAACAACTTCGGCGCCGGTGGCGGCGATTGCTTCGGCGGTCGCTGGCTGCAGCCGGGCGAAGGCTGCAACGTGCAGGTCTACTTCAACCCCTACGACATGGTCTCCTACGAAGCCCAGCTGCAGGTGCAGGCCTACGGCGAGACGTTCAGCGCCGACCTGCTCGGCAGCGGTGGCCGGGCGATCGTCGAACCGGCCTCCAACCCGGTCGATTTCGGTGCGGTGGCAGCGGGTTCGGCCGGGGAAGTGCAGACGATCACGCTGACCAACTCCGGCAACCTTCCCGGCAACTTCTTCATCGCCGTGATCGCGGGCGGCAGTGTCGGCAGCTTCCAGCTGCTCGACGAGGACTGCACCGCCGCGCCGGTCGAGCCCGGCGCCACCTGCACGGCGCAGGTCCGCTTCGCCCCGCAGGGGATGGGGCCCAAGGTTGCACGCCTGGCACTCTTCGGGAACGACGAAGGCGGCACGATGGTGATGCTGACCGGCGAGGGCCTGCCGGCGCTGGAGGTTCCGGCGGCGGTCGGATCTGCCGCCGGGGCCCCGCCGCCCGCCGGACTTCGTACCAAGCCCCGCCGTCTCGTCCACGGCTCTGGCCTCTCCGCCGGCCGAGCCCGCTGCCACGGGGCCAAGCTCTGCCGCAGGGCCAAGGCGCTGCGCGGCCGCACCGCCGTCTTGGGTAGCTGACGCCCGGTCCCTCTATACGCTGCGCCCGGTGATCAAGGCCGTCCTCTTCGACATCGACGGGACGCTGCTCGTCACCGGCGGGGCCGGCGCGGTCGCCTGGCAGCGCGCGTTCCGCGAGCTGCACGGGATCGACGCGAACATCGAGGAGCACACCCACGCCGGGATGACCGATCCCGAAATTGCCGAGATCGTCTTCCGCGAGGTGATCGGGCGCGACGGCAGCGAGGCCGAGCGCGCCGAGGCGATCGCCGGTTACCTCGGCCACCTCGCCGACGCCGTCAACGAGTCGAGCGGCTACCGGGTGATGCCGGGGATCGAGGCGCTGCTGCCGCGGCTGGCCGGCCAGGGGGTCCTGCTCGGAATCGTCACCGGCAACATCGAGGCCGCCGCCCACATCAAGCTCGCCCGCGGCGACCTCAACCGCTTCTTCGCCTTCGGCGGCTACGGCTCCGACTCGCGCGACCGCACCGAGCTGACCAGGAAAGCGCTGGAGCGCGGCGCCGTCGTCTCCGGCTCGCCGCTGGATCCGGCGGCGACGATCGCCGTCGGCGACACCCCGCGGGACGTCAAGGCCGGCCACGGCGCCGGCATTCGGGTCTGCGGCGTCGCCACCGGCCAGTACACGGTCGCCGAACTCGAACAAGCCAATGCCGACTGGGCAATCGAAACGGTGCAGGAGGGGTTTCCAGAAGGACGGTGATAACGCCAGCCAGTTATCGAAAGATTCCGACCGCGTTGAGTGGCATCCTGATATCAAGAAGGTTCAAGTGATTCCATCCCGAAAGAGCCAGCCTGAATGAGCCTTCCGATAAGCGAAAGAGAAAATCCACGGGATATCGCCACGGATGCGACGGTGTCGGGACGCTTTCATGATGTTGTGGTGAGCCTCAGCAAGGCAATCCACGAGGTCGAGCTCGACTCTCGCGATTTAGAGGAATTGCAGTGGGCAAAAAGTCTGCTGGACTCGGCTGGAGCCACCAGCGCCATTGTCACGATGCCCTCTGCAAAAGAGCTCTCCAGCCGGGCGAATCCAGTCCTGATCCTCAAGCGTGTGGCCCAGCCACCCGGTGAGGATCCCGATAAACGCTTTCGTGAGCTGAGTCAGGTGCTGGAGTCCGTAATACGGGGCCAGCGAGATCCAAACCTGTCCGAGTCATTGGAATCTGTTCGCAGCATCTTCTCGATGGTGTCGCAGATGACCCTTGGAGCCAATGTCGCTAAGAAGACCGAACAGGCTCCAGTGCGAATATGGCCGGACTTGACGACGAGTTCAACTTCGTAGTAGCAAGCGTTAACCGCGCGGTCCGTCAGCAGCAGAGGGCCTGTGATGTGGTCCTGCGCGACAAATCTGCGTCGAGCCATGGGCTCGCGAAACACCTCTCCCTGGCTTACGCAGCAATTGAAAATCGCGTCGAAAATCGCGAGAAGCAGTACCAAAATGCTCTCGATGACGCGATGCGGCACGACGCGATCGTCGAGATGCGCGAGATGCTGTGGAAGGTCAGGGAGTTGCAGTCGAACCTGGAGTGGCTTGCCGCCGCGCATAAGTCACCGTTGGACCTGGGCACGCGTTACTTCGTGGAGGACATAGCCCGGGCCATTGTGGCTCCGCGGGTCGAGCTGACGATCGTCTCCGGCCTCAACGCCTCCTACGCCACCAGCTACAACCCATGGGAACCCCTGATTAAAGGCTGGGGGGCGGGGATCCCGTCCGGCGAGCCGATAGTGGTGGTGGTCTTCCTGCCGCGGAGGGAGGAGGCTTCCGGGCTGCTGCATCCCCTGATTGCACACGAGCTGGGGCATGCGGCCGATGAACGTCACCAGCTCGTCAACTCGATCTGGAAAAAGGCGAAAAATCGCGCCCGCCTGTCCAAGCGTTTTGCCGAGGCAGTTCATGAGTTCTCCTCGAGTGAGGAAGTTGATACTGAAACTGCCCGCAATCACATCGCCGAACGGCTTCGTTCGTGGATTGCCGAGGCGCTATGCGACAGCATCGCAATCCATCATCTCGGGCCCAGCTATCTGTACGCATTCATGGCCGAGGTTGTGGCCGGCAACATGAACCAGCCCGGCTCCAAACATCCCAGCCCCCGGCAGCGGATTTGCCATCAGATGGATGACCTCGACAGGTTGGGTTGGAAGCCAACGATGAATGCGGCAGACAAACATCTCTTGCGCTGGATTGCCGGTCAGTGCGAACAGATACCTACCTTCCCTGGCCTCGAGAGCTTCCTCGCATGGGCGGTGGACGATCTTCACGCGGTAATTCGGCAGACGACCCAGGGGCTGCTGGGCAGTCGTGTTTTCAGGCCGAATGCCGGCGAGTTGAAGGAAGTAGCGGAGCTGCTGGAGGCGGGCATTCCCCCGGCACAGCGCAGATCTCGCGTGCCGGTGGCAAGAGAGACGATTCTCTTGGCTTGTTGGCATGCCGGGCTGAGAGCCAACGGCGGCGGCACCCCCGCCCTTCCTGCAGCACCGGATACCCCGGAGTTGGTCGACCTCCTGCCCACCGCCCTGGAGTTGAGCGGGCTGGCACACGCCTGGGAGCCTGCTCCGTGACGCTGCTCGGGCATGACGAGCTCGGGGACGCGATCTTCGCGGAGGACCTTGCGAGGCGTCTCGTGGTCATGCCGATGCTGGACGCCGATTGCCAGATCGGGCCCGCCTCGGTGGATCTGAGGCTCGGCACCGAGTTCTACTACGTCGAACGTAGCGAGGATGCCGGGATCGATGCCGGCAAGGAGCTACGCGACACCGTCAGGATGGCGCAGCGCCGGGTGACAGTCGACTTCGGCGCCCCGCTCTGGCTACACCCCGGTGAGTTCGTTCTCGGTGCCACCCTGGAGTTCCTCAGGCTTCCCGCTCATCTGGGCGCCTACGTCGTCGGTCGTTCAACCTGGGGCCGGCTTGGATTGCTCGTCGCCACGGCGATAATGCTTCAGCCGGGATGGGGGGGCAACCTCACGCTTGAGCTCGTGAATCACGGCGAGAGCCCGATCGCTCTATATGCCGGCAGCAAGATCGCTCAGCTTGCCGTCCATTCTCTCGACGGGCCGACGAGTAAGCCATATGAAGGGGAGTACTCGGGTCCGACCGGGCCATGGGCGCCTAATCTCGACACCGAACGCGAACGCATTGAGGCGCTCAAGGGGGTTGCTGGTCGCCTTCGCGGCGATTAGCTTGCCCTGCAACGCGACGTTAAGCCAGCTCGCAGCGCGCCTGGTAAATCGAGGTGAAGCCGTTGAGGAAGCCGTTGCGGGCGGCGCGCAGGTAGAGGCGCCAGACGCGGACCCGTTCGGGCCCGGCCAGCCGGATCGCCTCGTCGAGGTTGTCATCGAGGTTCTGCGCCCAGTGGCGCAGGGTCTCGGCGTAGTCGGGGGCGTAGTCCTCGACGTGGTGGGCGACGAAGCCGGCCCGTTCCAGTGCCAGCAGGTTGCGCGAGAGGTGCAGCGGGGCCGCGTCGGGGAAGACGTAGCGCTCCGAGAACGCTCCGGCCTCGGCGTCGCTGTGGCGGAGGCGGGTGATCCCGTGGTTGAGCAGGCGGCCGCCCGGCTCCAGCACGCTGGCCAGAGTCTCCGCGTAGACCTCGATCTGGGAGGCGCCGACGTGCTCGACCATGCCGATGCTGGCGATCGCGTCGAAGCGCTCGCCCGTGCCGGCGAGGTCGCGGTAGTCCATGACGCGGACCTCGACCCGGTCGCCGACCCCGGCCTCCTCCGCCCGCTGCCGCGCCTTCTCCGCCTGGGGCGGGGAGAGGGTGATGCCGACGACGCTGCAGCCGTGCTTGGCCGCGGCCCAGAGCGGGAACCCGCCCCATCCGCAGCCGACGTCGAGCACGCGGTCGCCCTCTTTCAGCGCCAGCTTGCGGGCGACCGTCTCCAGCTTCTCCTCCTGCGCCTGCTCCAGTGTCTGCGCGCCCTGGTTCCAGATCGCGCAGCTGTAGACCATGGTCGGGCCGAGGAAGAGCTCGAAGAACTCGTTGGAGACGTCGTAGTGGTGGCGGACGGCGCGGGCATCGCGCTCTTTGCTGTGGCGGCGGCCGCTCGGACGCAGCTCGGCCTGGGGGCGCGGCGGCGGCTTGGTCACACCCGCCGCGCGGAGGGCGCCGAGCAGCAGCGCCCGCTTGTCGGCGCCGTCGAGCGCCGGCGCCTGCCAGCCGTCGAGCAGCGCGATCACCGCGTCCATGTCGTCGACCTCGATCTCGCCGCTGACGTAGGCGCGGCCGAGCCCGAGCTGGCCCGGCGCCCGCAGCACGTGGGCGGCGGCACGGGGGGAGCGGATCGAGAAGGTTGGACCGTCGCCGGAGGTCGAGGGGAGCCTGGTCCCGTCCCAGAACTCGACCGTGAACGGTCGCTCCGGGATCCGCGCCTCGATCTCGCGGCGCAGCACCGCCGTGTTCGCGAAGGCCATCGCAACGCACCCTAACAACGCCTATTCAACACCGATTCGTGCCTATATGAGACGCGCTTCAGGCCGGCTCCGTATGATCGCGGCAGTGTCCTCCACCGCCGGCCCACTCCCGTCCGACATCCAGCCCGTCGAGAACGAGACCCGCGACCGCATCATCACCGGCCTGGTGACGCTGATCCCCTTCATCGCGATCGGCTTCGCCGGCTGGCAGGTCTGGGGCAGCGCCCTGCACTGGAGCGACGTTTTCCTCTTCGCCGGCCTCTACGTCCTCACGGGACTGGGGATTACGGTCGGCTTCCACCGCCACCTCACCCACCGTGCTTTCAAGGCGAAGCCGTGGCTGCACGGCCTGTTGGCGATCCTCGGCTCCGCGGCGATCGAGGGCCCGGTCATCTCCTGGGTAGCCGACCACCGCAAGCACCACGCCTTCTCCGACGAACTGGGGCGACCCGCACAGCCCCCACGTCGACCACGGCCACGGCTGGAGCGGTGCCCTGCGCGGCTTCTACCACGCGCACATGGGCTGGCTCTTCATCCACACCCAGCGCGGCAACAAGGAACGCTTCGCGCCCGACCTGCTCAAGGACCCGATCATCAGCTGGGTCGACCGCACCTTCATCTACTGGGCGATCGGCGGCCTCTTGCTGCCCTTCGCGCTCGGCTGGGTCATCGGCGGCACCCTCTTCGCCGGGCTGACCGGCCTGCTCTGGGGCGGCCTCGTCCGCGTCTTCGTCCTCCACCACTTCACCTACAGCATCAACTCCCTGTGTCATGTCTTCGGGGTGCGCGAATTCGAGACGACCGATCACTCGCGCAACCTGGCGCTGATCGCGATCCCGACCCTCGGCGAGGCCTTCCACAACAGCCACCACGCCTTCCCGACCTCCGCCACCCACGGCCTGCGCTGGTGGCAGGTCGACATCTCGGCGCTGGTCATCGACGGTCTCGAGAAGACCGGTCTCGTCTGGGACGTCGTGCGGGTCAGCCCTGACCGTATGGCCGCCAAAGCCGCCTCCTAGGGCGCGGCCGGCGACTCGTACCAGTCGATCCAGCTGTCACACGCGGCGCCGAGCGGCACGATCCGGTGCGGCTGCGCCGGCACCGCGACCAGCTCGCCGATGTAGGCCTTGCCGTCGTACCCGCTGAGGCTCTGCAGGCCGCTGGCCTCGGCGGTCGTGACCGTGAACGGCACCTTGCCGCCCTCGCTCTCGTAGCGGCCGGCCGGCCAGAACTGGCCGTTGTTGCCGAGGCTGATCGTGTTCGGCCGCTGGCCGTCGAGCGCCGCCACCAGCGGTTCGCGGAAGCCGGGGGCGGTCAGGGTCAGGTCGAAGGGCGAGAAGTACTGCAGCGAGAGGTTCCAGCTGCCCGCCGGCAGGTCAAGCGACTGCGAGGTGCTCTCGCCGGTGCCGAGGGTGCTGCCCTCCTCCCAGGCGGCTTTGGAGCCGATCGCGGCCTGCGGGAAGAGCGAGGCACGGCCCGGGCTGGCGAGGAGGATGCGGACCTCCGGCGACTCGCAGTTGGCGAAGGCGGCCGCCTCGTTCCCCTCGAGCAGGACGTGGCGGTCCTCCGGCGTGGTCCCGGTCCGTTTCCAGAGCACGTAGGACGGGGTCGTGGCCACCCGCCTGAAGTTGTCCGGCGCCTGGCTGTTCCAGCCGGCGCGGCCGGTGATCACGTACTCGAAGTGGTCCAGCGTCCCGCGCGAGAAGGAGTCGAAGTCGACCGGGCTGTAGGCGTCGCCGGTGTCGAACGGCTTCTCCGGGTTGGGGGCGACTTCGGGGTCCGGGAACTCGACCAGCGGCACGTGGGTATCAGCCCCGAGCAGTCCGTAGGCGGCATAGCGGTCCTGCCCGGCGTAGAGGACCGGCTCCCCGTGGACCACCGGCAAGAACGCCTCCAGCTCCGCCCCGTGCCCGGGGGGCCCCACCGGCGCATCCCGTAGTGCCAGGAAGCTGGAGTACACAGCTCCTCCCACAAACGCCACCCCCAGCATGGTCCATCCGATCCGCTGTAGTGACGATCCGCGTCGTGGGGCAGTCGGGGGAGGGCTCGGCGGAGCCTCCCCGCTGTCGCTCCGCCGAGTCCTCCCCCGACTGCCCCCTAGGGGGAACTCCCAGAGCAGCGGACGCACCGCAACGAGCATCGCGAGGGGGGAAGCGATCATCAGGGCCTTGGCCTGGGAGTAGTCGCCGCTGAAGGGGAGGGAGACGAGGTAGAGGACCGTGCAGGCGCCGAGGGCGACCGGGATCGCGAGTTCGCGACGCTGCACCCACCAGGCGACTCCGACCAGGAGTGCCAGCACGCCGATCGCGCCGGCGAGGCCGGGCAGCTGGGCGCCGCCGGCGGCGTCGAGGCGGTAGTTGCCCGCCGGCCAGACCCCCAGCGTCTCGAGCGGCGAGACCGGCCCGTAGGTGTTGCTGCCGGCGACCTTGTTGAAGCCGTGGGCGAAGCCGAAGGGTCCGACGAGCGTCACCACCACCGCCAACCCTGCGAGTAGGGCGAGCGTCAGCAGCGTCGCCGGTCGCAGCAGGAAGCGCAGCAGCGCCCGCGGCCGCAGCGCCCGCCGTACCGCCGGCTGGGTCAGGCTCCAGAGGGCGGCGATCGCGATCGGCCAGGCGAGGCCGGCAAAGCTGTAGGAGAAGAAGATGCCGGTGGCGAGGGTGAGCCCTGGCAGCAGGCCCCCACCCCAGACACAGCTCGCCTTGCTCGCTGTTGAGTGTCTGGGGTGGGGCCTGCTGCCAGGGCTGCTCGACCCCTCCGTTTGCTTCTTTGAGCTGGTGGCCAGGAGGATTGCGAAGGCGAGGACGAACAATGCCTCGGCGGTCTCCTTGAAGGCGGCCTGGGCGTAGTAGGAGGCGGCGAGGTAACAGAGCGCGATCAGGGTCGCGCCGAGCAGGCGCCGGCCGGCGCTGAGCTCGCGCAGGGCGCCGATCGCGGTCAGCCCGGTGAGGACGCCGATCGCGAGGATCTCGCCGATGAACGCCTGGCCGAGGCTGATCCCCGGCACCGACGCAGTTGCGACGGCCAGCCCGTGTGGGCCCAGTGGGTAACCGGCCTCCGGGGTCGGCCCGAAGCCGCTCCGCAGCCACTCGGCCCAGGCCAGGTGCAGGCCGAGGTCGTTGTTGAAGCCGACGCCGAGCAGGCCCCAGCGGCCGCTGATCGCGAACGGGATCGAGAGCGCGAGGAGGACGACGAGCGCCACCGGCCAGCCCGCTCGCAACGCGCCCCGTGCCTCGTAGGGGATCCACCAGACGACCAGCGCCGCCACGATCAGCAGGGCGACGAGGCCGACGGTGGCGCTGGTGCCGTGCCCTGGCGCCCGCGCCAGGGCACCGGTCACCGTCAGCACCGCGGCCAGGCCGACCGCCGGCTCCAGCCACGACCAGCTCTGGCGCCCCGCCACCGACAGCAGCGCCCGGCCGACCAGCAGCGAAGCGGCACAGATCAGCGCCGCCGAGGCGTAGGCCCCGATCATCAGGACCGGCAACTTATGGCAGCCGGGCGCCCGGTGCGCCCCGCGCCACCCAGCCTGCACATCAGTACTTCTCGGCCGCCCGTTCCAGGGTCGCCCGCAGGCTCTCGCCGCGCAGCGGCTGCTCGTGACCGGGCCCAACCACACGCGGGTCCAGCGCCGCCAGCCGCCGCACCGACTCCTTCGCCTGCTCGTGGTCCCAGGCCCAGGCGGGGTGGGGAACGCTGGCCTCGCCCTCGGGCAGCGGTTTCAGCCGCCCCGAGTCGACCAGGTAGACGACGTCGGAGACCAGCGCCACGCGGTCGCTCTCGCGCCAGAGGCCGATCAGGCCCGGTGCGTGGCCGGGGAAGTGGATGACTTGGAAGCCGGCGACCTCCTCGCCCTCGGCGACCGTGCCGTCGATCCGAACGGCGCCGCCGTCCCAATGCCGCAGGAGAAAGGGGTAGATCCAGCGCACCCACGCGACCGGCAGCTGCGAGAGATCGAAGTAAGGCGCGATCGCCGCGTCGCTTTCAGCGTCGGCGACGTCGTCGGCGTGACAGAAGACGGGTGCACCGATGTGGGGCGCGGTGCCGCGGTGGTCGGCGTGGGCGTGTCCGAGCACGACCCGCTTGATTCCGCCGAGCTGATCCCCGGCCGCTTTCACGACCTTGCGCATCCCCTTGGTGCCGGCGTCGAACTGGACCACGCCGTCGCCGTCATCGATGAAGTAGACGTTCATCGCGCCACGGAAGTCGCCGCGCAGCAGCCAGACCCCGTCTGCGACTTTCTCCAGCCCCATGCGTGCACCTTAGCCTAGGGTTGCGCCCGTGCCCTGGATCTGGAAAGTGGGAATGGCGGTGCTGATCGTCTGCCTTGTGGCCTCGATGGTGATCGCGATCGTGCGCCTGGCGACGACCCCGACGGAGATCCTCGGCGACGGTTTTCGTGGCCTCGCCGCCAAGCGGCGTTAGTATCGCGGCGTGTTCACTCGCATCGTGGTTGGAACCGACGGGTCCGAGACCGCCGCCGAGGCGGTGCGCCAGGCCCTCGACCTCGCAAAGATCTCCGGCGCGACGCTCAGCGTCGTCAGCGCCTACGCGCCGGTCCCCGAGCGCGTGGTGAAGGACCAGCAGCGCGACGCCCCGCCCGACGTCCAGTACGAGATCGGCCCGCGCGAGAACGTCAACCTCGTCCTCGATGCCGCCGCGGCGGATGCGCGCAAAGAGGGGATCGAGGTTCAGACCCACCCGGTCGAGGGCGACCCCGCCGAGGCGATCCTCAACGTCGCCGAAGAAACGAAGGCCGACCTGATCGTCGTCGGCAATAAAGGCATGACCGGTGCCCGCCGCTTTCTGCTGGGCAGCGTGCCGAACAACATCTCCCACCACGCCCCCTGCTCGGTAATCATCGTTAGAACGACCTAGCTGGGTGGCTCAGGGCCGCGCGGAGCGGTGGCGGCCGCGGCGTCGAGCAGGCCGGCGCCCTGCTGGATCCTCGGCAACCCGAGGTTGCGGGCGGTCTCGCGCAGGCGCTCGGCCACCTCGTTGACGCGGATCTTCGCGCCCTGTCCGTTGTCCGGGGAGAAGCGGGGGCCGCCGTAGGTGCCGGCGGCGAGCACCATCGCGGCGACGCCGCTGACGTGGGCGGCGGCCATCGAGGTGCCGACGTAGTTGCCGGGGATGCCGAAGGCGCGGGTCGAACCCGCGCGCAGCGTCACCTGATAGATCGGCCGGGCCGAGACCGACGGGCAATCGGCCGCCGGGGTGCCTCCACCGGGTGCCAGCAAGTCGACCTTCTTGCCGCGCAGGGAGTAATCGCCCAGGCACCCGCCCTCGGTGGCTCCCCCGACGCCGATTACGCGCGGCCCGGTCGCCGGCTCTGAGACACAGGTCTCCGAGCCGAGGTTGCCGACCGAGGCGACCGTGACCACGCCCCGCGCATAGGCCTCGCGCAGCGCTTCGTCGATCTCGGGCACCTTCTTGCCGCAGCCGAAGTTGAAGCTCATGTTGATCACCTGGGCACCGTGGGCGACGGCGAAGCGGACCCCCTTGGCGATGTCGCTCGCCTGCCCGCGGCCATGGCGGTCCAGCACCCGTACCGGCATCAGCTTTGCTCGGTAGGCGAGGCCGGTCACGGCGATCGCATTGTCGGTCTTCTCGGCGATCGTGCCGGCGATGTGCGTGCCGTGGCCGTTTTCGTCGAACGGGAGGCGGTCGTCGTCGATGTAGTCGTGCCCCGCGACGAACTGCTTGGCGGTGAAATCCGGGCTGCGCACGAAGCGGCCGCTGTCGCGGTAGGCGATGCCGGTGTCGAGCACCGCGACGGTGACCCCTTCGGCACCGGGCCGGCCGACCTGCTCGAGGTTCTCCCAGGCGCCGACGGCGTCGATGCCGCCGGGGGAGACCGGCAGCCGCCCATCGCCGTCCGCCCAGGGCATGAAGTTCCACTGCTTGAAGGTCCAGTTGCCGGCAGAGGCAGCCGCTTCCGAGGCCCCGTCGAGGGTGCCGGGGTCGTTGGGGAGGACGAAGGAGCCGCGGGCGACCGCCGTCGCGGTCGCGATGTAGTCGGGCTCCGCGTACGCGATCTGCGGGTTGCGACGCAACGCCGTGGCGGCCTCGCGGACGCCGGTCTCGGCCGGCAGCCCGAGCGTCCGCGCGCGCTCCTCGCCGGCGAACTTGACGACCACCTGCCCGGGGGCGAACCCGCGTGCCGGCGCGATGCCCGTCGCGGCAGCGGCGGACCCCGCGCCGAGCGCGAGCGCGAGCAGGGCCGCGATGGCAGGTATCGGAAGCAGTCGTCTCATCGGTCTCGGCCGCTCGACGCTGTCTTCGAGCCGGCTCTCCAGCTAACACCGGCAGGCCGGCGAAGTTTTAGTGACTTCTAGGGGACATACTCCCGGATCGATGACCGAAGCCATCCCCGCGGCCGAGCATATGCAGGCGATGGACCGGGCGCTGGAGCAGGCGCGCCGGGCGCAGGCTCACGGCGACGTCCCGATCGGCGCCGCGATATTCCGCGAGGGCGAGCCGCTGGCCGAGGCGGGCAACGAGCGGGAGCTGCGCCGCGACCCCACGGCCCACGCCGAGATCCTCGCGATCCGCGCCGCCGCTGCGGCGCTCGGCGGCTGGCGCCTGCCGGGCACGACCCTCTACGTCACGCTCGAGCCCTGTGCGATGTGCGCGGGTGCAATCGTCCTCGCCCGCATCCCGACCGTCGTCATCGGTGCCCCGGACCCCAAGGCCGGCGCTGCCGGCAGCGTCCTCGACGTGCTCGCCGAGCCCGCCCTCAACCACCGCCCCGAGGTCATCGCCGGCGTGCGCGAGGAGGAGTGCGCCATCCTCCTGCGGGAGTTCTTCGCGGCCCGACGTGGTCCGCCTGACCCAAGCGGCTGAACATCTGTACAGTCCTGGCTGAACATGCGTTCAGTCGACGCCAAAGCACCGCCCTCGGGTCGCGACTCGATCCTCCGCCAGGCCATGCGGGCCTTCGGCGAGCGCGGGATCGAGGCCACCTCGCTGCGCGAGATCGCCAAGGCGGCAGGGGTCTCGCCGGCGCTCGTCGTCCACCACTTCGGGGGCAAGGGGGGCCTGGTCGCCGCGGTCGACGAGGCGGCGCTGCGCCAGTTCGGCGACGCCTACGCGGCCGGCGAGCCGGTCGAGGGACCGGAGCTGCTGCGCCGACGAGCCGAACAGACCGCGGGGGTGATGCGGGAGCGCCCCGACGTCTGTGCCTACCTCGGGCGGGCGCTGGTCGAGGGGACGCCGGGCAGCGCCCGCCTCTTCCGCCTCACGATCGAGGCTGGGAGGGCGGAGGTCGACTCGCTGGCGGAGAAAGGTGCGCTGCGCGAGGACGCCGACCGCCTTTGGGCGACGCTCCAGCACTTCTTCCTGATCTGGGCACCGCTCAGCTTCCGGCCGCTGTTGGAGCAGGAGGGGCTCGGGGGCTCCCTGCTCGAGGAGGAGAACCTGCGGCGCTGGGTCGACGCAAACGTGGCGCTGCTCGAGGGGGGTCTCTACCGCGATGGCTG
Source organism: uncultured Solirubrobacterales bacterium (assembly GCA_963802935.1). Classification (GTDB taxonomy): domain Bacteria; phylum Actinomycetota; class Thermoleophilia; order Solirubrobacterales; family 70-9; genus VAYN01. The sequence goes on from CAWDKO010000007.1 coordinate 79,450, forward strand.
AGCGGATCGTCGAGGTCGAGTTCGCGGTCGGCGATGAGCGCTGCGCCGGGTGGCTGCACCTGCCGAGCGGACCCGGCCCGCATCCCGGCGTGGTCATGCTGCACTCGACCGCGGGCCTGCGGCAGATGCGCTGCTACGCGGAGCGGGGCAGGGCCTTCGCCGAGGCCGGCATCGCCGTCCTGCAGTTCGACTGCCGCGGCTTCGGGGCCAGCGAGGGTGAGCCACGGCAGCTCTTCGACGTGCGCCGCCAGGCCGAGGACCTGGAGGCGGCGCTGGCCTGCGCCCGTGGGCGCGAAGAGGTCGATGACCGCCGCCTGGCCCTCTGGGGCGGCTCGGCCGGCTGCGCCCTCGTTCTCGACGCGGCCGCTCGCAACGTCGGGATCGCCGCGGTCGTCTGCCTGACGCCGTTCGTCCCCGGCCGCGCCACCCAGCGCTCGGCGGGCACGCCGATCCTCCGCCTCGGCATTGCCGCCGTCGCCGACCGCGTCCGCATCGCGCTTGGCCGCGACCCTCGCGGCGTCCCTGTCGGCGGCGAGCCGGGCGAGACCGCGATCCTCGTCCGCGAGGATGCCGCCACCCGTGAGCGCGCGCTGCTGCCCCCGGACGCCCGCGTCGACCCCGCTGGCCAGCACGCCGAGCTTCCCGGCGGTGTCGTCTGGGAGAACCGCGTCGTCCTCCGCCCCCGCCTGCGAACCCCGCATCCGCTCCGCCTCGCCCCCAAGGTCGCCGCCCCGCTGCTCGTACTCGCTGGCGCTCACGACACCCTCTGCCCACCTGGCCCCGCCGCCGAGCTCGTCGCCCGCGCCCCGCACGCCGAGCTGAAGACCTTCCCCTGCGGCCACTTCGATCTCTATGACGGCGCCAGCATCGCGGCCGAGGCGGCCTTCTTGGTTCAGAACCTGACGCCGGAAGCTAGGCTTCGATAGCACCCCGGAGAGGTGTCCGAGTGGCTTAAGGAGCGCGACTGGAAATCGCGTGGGCGGGGTTAACCCGCCTCGTGGGTTCGAATCCCACCCTCTCCGCTCCCGACCGTATAGCTGCGCCTGACGGTGTCCTCGGTCGCTCGTGTGCGGAGCACACTTCGCTTCCTGCGTCCTTGTCAGGCTTGCTCTACGGCCGCGAGGGCCAATGGTGCTGCTCGGTAGTCGTCGAGCGCGACGACGATCGCTTCGGACTCGGGCACCGGTCGGGCGGCGGGGCGGTGACCGCGCAGGCGCTCGTGGCTGCAGACGACGTAGCACCACTCCATCAGCTGCAGGCGGGAGTCGGGGTCGATGTCGGCGATCGTGGCGCCGATCAGGAAGCGGCCGTCGGCCTCGCGGCTGCTGCGCACCTCGACCTGGGCGCTCACCTCGTGCAGCTCGCCCGTCGCGTCGGCGAGTTTGAGCAGGATCGCCGGGCGCGCTCCCACCTCGAGCGGTGCCTCGGCGACCAGCCCGACGCCGGAGGCACTGGCATCGACCAGCCGCGCCGGCACGATGCCGTCCTCGGAATAGCAGTTGGCCTCCGCGTCGCCCTCGAAGCGGTAGACGAGCCGCCGCTGACGCCGCCGGCCGACCGTCCACAGGGTCTTGCCCAGGCGCCGCAGCTCGATCAGGCCCAGCAGCGGCACGATCACGGCGGCGATCCCCGGCATGTCGGGCAGCGGCCCGACCCCGGCCAGGTCGAGCAGGCGCAGCAGCGTCCCGGCGGCGAGCAGGACGGTGCAGAAGATCACCAGGTGCAGCTTGCGCACCGCGTCGAACCCACCGCCGTCGCGCCCCTGCTTCGGCGTCACCTTGAACGCAGTCCGGCCCGGGCGCACGATGCACCGCAGGGCGCGGGTGTAGATCTCCATCGTCAGCAGCTCGTAGTGGGCGGTCTCCGGGATCCGCATGTAGCCGCGGGCCAGGGCGGCGCCGGCGCCGAGGTTGAGCAGGACCGAGGGCAGCCAGAGCGCAGCCAGGGCGACGACGCTGATCTTCAACGGCAGCGCCCCGGTCCAGAGCACGGCGCCGAGGGTCAACAGCAGCAGCAACCGCATCGGCGGCGCCAGATAGGCGAAGAGGCTGGCGAAGTAGGAGAGCCGCTGCAGCGGGGTCAGCTCGCGAGCGCGCAGGGGCGACTCGGGCAGGGTGAAGACGGCGAGGTTGCCACGCGCCCAGCGGTCTCGCTGCAGCAGGTAGCCGTCGAGGTCGTGCGGGGCGAGGCCCTGGACCAGGACCTCGTCGTGGTAGCGGGTGCGCCAACCGTTGCGCAGCAGCCGGATCGTCGTGTGGAAGTCCTCGGCGATCGTCTCGGTGGCGACGCCCCCGATCGCGAGCAGGGCGTGGCGGCTGATCAGCGCCGCCGAGCCGCACCAGTAGGCGGCGCCGTGGCGGTCCTTGCCGGGGCAGACGACGCGGTAGAAGAGCGACTGCTCGTGGCGGCCGACCGCGTAATGCTGGGCCGAGTCGTGGTTGAAGAAGTCGTGCGGGGTCTGGACCAGCGCCATCCGCTCGTCGTCGAAGTAGCCGACCAGAGCGTCGAGCGCGTCGGGCATCGGCACGTGGTCGGCGTCGAGCATCAAGACCAGGTCGCCCTCGGTCCGCGGCAGCGCCGCGTTGAGGTTGCCGGCCTTGGCGTGGGAGTTGTCGGGGCGGGTCATGTAGCGGGCCCCGGCCAGGGTCGCCAGCTCCTCCATCTCCGGCCGGCGGCCGTCGTCGAGCAGATAGGTGGTGTGGGGATAGGTGAGGGCGCGGCAGCCCGCGAGCGTCGCCATCACCACCTCGGCCGGCTCGTCGTAGGTGCAGACGTAGACGTCGACCGAGCGCCCCGGCGTCGCCGCCGGCCGCACCGCCGGCGGTCGCGACCAGGAGAACCAGGCGAGGACCGCGAGCGCGTAGAGGCCATAGACCTCGGTCACCAGCAGCATCGCGAAGAGCACCGGGTTGGCCCCTTCGCCACTCCAGCCGACGCGCCAGGTCAGGTAGCCGAGCCCCCAGACCAGCGCCACCAGCGCCAGTCCGCGCAGCAGCAGCGGCCGGCGGTCGAAAAACCGCCCCGCGCGGGTCTGCTCGCCGGTATCCACATGGATGGATCGGCATTGACAGCCCGTTCTTTAGAAATGCGCCCTTGCAGGCAGACGAGCGGAGGGGGTAAACCGCTGGCATCCAGCCCTCAGGAGTGGTCCGACGATCAGCCGCTTGGTCATGGACAGCAACCTCGGCCGTCGCCAGCTGCGATTCGTCCTCGCCTGGGCAGAGCTCCACCAGGGAGAACTGGAAGAGAACTGGCGCCGAGCCCGAGCCGGTGAGACACTTCTGGAGATTGAGCCACTGAAATGAACGGACTATCACCCGACATCACCGCAGCCGCCGTCATCCAGCATGGCGTCCTCAGGCTGACCTTCGCCGACGGGCTGAGCGGCGAGGTCGACGTCCTCGACCGCATGCGTGGCCCCGTCTTTGAGGATGCCCGCACCTCCACGGGCTTCGCCAAGGTCGAGGTCGACACGGAGACCGGGACCGTCGTCTGGCCCGGTGGCGCCGACCTCGCTCCGGACACCCTTTATGAGCGTGTCCGCCATGGCGCCTGGCCCGCACCTCACCCGATCGCCTGACGGGTTGTATCGGCGCTGGGGTCTGGAGTCCCCGCGGCGATACGCGCGATTTGCAGACGAACGGAGGGGGTGGGATTCGAACCCACGAGCGCCTTGCGACGCCAACAGTTTTCGAGACTGCCCCGTTCAACCACTCCGGCACCCCTCCGGGACAGGAGAGGAATCCTAGCCGGGGTCGGTACCGGGGGGTGGAGGGGCGGCTTTCGAGGCCACTCCCCAGATCGCGATTGGCGGCGGCACCAGCAGCAGCGCCAGGCTCGCGATCTCGGCGATCGCGTCGCCGGTACTGAACTCCTCGAGGTGGCCGGCGTGGAAGAAGAGGTGAAGCGTCGCCGTCAGCAGCCAGGCGGCGCAGGCCGCGCGAACGAGCGTCGGCTCCAGGGTCCGGGCCGCCCAGGCGAAGAGGACGGCAAAGCCCAGGTAGAGGCCGCCGACGTCGGTGACCAGGTGCTCGTTGTAGGGCGGCAGCAATGAGACCCAGGTGGTGAGGAACGGGAAGTCGTCGTAGAAGGTGCGCGGAACCACCGCAGCGGTGAGGCCGATCGTGAGCGCGGCGACGAAGAGGAAGGCGAGGGCGAGCCGGGCGCTGCGGGCCGAGTTCATGCGCCGAGCCTAAGGCTCAGCGGACCGCCACCGCCAGCTCCTCGCTGGCGGCCTCGTGGCCCTCGTAAGGGAGGACCAGGAAATACATCATCGACGGCAGCAGCGAGTCGAGGTCGTCGAGTTCTTCTTTGTTCAAGCGCGAGTAGAGGAGCGCTTCGCAGCCGCCGACGATGCCGGCCGCTGTAATCGGCGAGTGCGCGGGAGCCTCGGGGAAGTGGGCGCGGACCTGGGTGTCGATGCAGCCGGCGAAGTGGTCGAGGAGCGCGTCGCGGCGCAGCACCGCCTTGACGCTGGCCGCGCGGGCCTCGACGATCAGGGTGCGGGCAGCCTCCGGCTCGGTGGCGACGAAATGCAACAGCGTTTCCAGTCCGTACCGCAAGCGGTTGCGCCAGTTCTCTCCGCCTTTGTCGGCGGCGGCGGCAACGCGGTCCCGCAGCCGCGCGGCGGTGATGTCGAACGCGGCGAGGAAGCACTCTTCTTTGTTCGCAAAGTGCTCGTAGAAAGTGGGGCGGGAGACTCCCGCCCTTTCGATCACGTCTTGGACGTTGGTCCCGCGGTAGCCGAGTTCGGAGGCGGCGCGCAGCATCGCCGCGATCAGCCGCTCGCGCTGCACGGCGCTGACCAGGTCGGAGGGCAGCTTGCGCACTCCGGAGGGGAACTTGCCGTCGCTGCTGCTGAGGAGCTCAACCGCGGCATCGACCTGAGCGGGCGGCCAGCTATCGCCGATCGCGGCGATCAGCTTCTCTTCGCTCAGATGGATTCGATCGAATGGCACAAGGAAACCCGCACGTTTCCAATGAGAACTTCGTTCGTTCCGTCAAGGTACCAGATGAGTTGCTGGCTCGCGGGGTTTTCCAGGGGCCACGGCTATTCTTCAAGCCAATGCCACCCCAACGCGGGGGAGCAAGGTGAAGCCGACTCGGCCCGAGCTTCCACGAGAATACGTCGCAGCAGGTAAGCGCCGTCGCATCATGAATGCGATGGCAGAACTGTGCGCGGAGAAAGGCTACGAGGCGACAAAGATCGCTGACCTGGTGCGACGCGCCGGGGTCGCGCGCAAAACCCTCTACGACAACTTCGACGGCAAGGAAGAGGTGTTCCTCTCCGCCTTCGACAGTGCGCTCGAGGAGGTCGCCCAGCGCACGGAGGAGGCCTGCGAAACGGCCGAGGGCGAATGGATCGACCGCGTTGCCGCCGGCCTCCGCGCGTTTCTCGCTTATGTCGCTGAGAATCCGGCCACCGCCCGGATGTGCATCGTCGAGGCAGTCTCAGCGACACCCGCCGCATCCGCCCGCCACGACGACGCGCTGCGGCTGTTCGTCGAGATCCTGCGCCGGAGTGCACCCGCGCGGACGGGCCTGCCGGCGACCATCGAGGAGACCCTGGTGGGAGGGGTGGCCTGGATCATGCACCAGCAGATTCGTCGCGACGAAGCCGAGCGGGCACTGGATCTGATGCCCGAACTGCTGGGCTTCATACTCTCTCCTTACCAAGGTGCGGCGAGACTTTAGCCATGGCGTAATGAAAAAGTGACAGTACGGTGGCAGACTCCAGTAGGTAATGGAGCGACTACCCCGAGGACGCCACGGTTTTTCCCCTGAGTACGTCGCCCGTAATCAGCGCGAGAGGCTGATTACCGGGCTGACCGAAGTTCTCTACGAGGTCGGCTACCAGAAGACGACTGTGTCGCTGATCGGTCAACGCGCATCGGTTTCCAAGAGCGACTTCTACAAGCATTTCGAGAGCAAGGACGATTGCTTCTTCGCCGCCTACGAAGCGGCCATAGGCAGGGTGCGCAAGCAGATCGAGGAGGCCTGCGCCCAGTACTCGGAGGACGAATGGGCGCCGCGGATGCGCGACGGGATCGCCTCTCTCCTGGACCTCTTCGGCAGCGACCCGGCGCTGGCCAGCATCGTCCTGGTCGAGGGCTTGCGTGCCGGGCGCGGGGTTTACGACCGCTACCAGGCGGCGCTCGAGAGCTTTGTCCCGAGGCTGCGCGCGGGCGTCCCGGAGGCCCCCGACGGCGAGCCGGTGCCGGAGGCGATGGACGAGGCGGTGGTCGGTGGCATCGCCTCCTTGCTGGCGCGGCGCGTGCTGGCCGAAGAAGCCGAACGGATCGGCGAGCTGCTGCCGCAGGTGCTCGAGTTCGCGTTGACTCCTTATCTGGGCGCCACCGAGGCAAGGCGAATAATCTCTGCTGGATGAGCGGATCGATCCCGGGCGTCTTCCCTTCGCAGGAGCTGAACCGGGCGATCGAGGCCGAGTGGGTCAGCTCCGGGGACTACCGCATCCGGCCGGAGGCGATCCAGCCCGCCAGCATCGACCTGCGGCTCGGCGATTTCGCCTGGGCGCTGCGCTGCTCCTTCCTGCCCGACGTCGGTTCCAGTGTCGAGGAGAAGACCGAGGGCCTCGCCTTTCAGAAGGTCGACCTGCGCGACGGCGCCGTGCTCGAGCGCGACCGCCCTTACCTGGTGCCTTTGATCGAGGAGCTGGCGCTCCCCGACGACGTGCGGGCGAAGGCCAATCCGAAGAGCTCGACCGGCCGCCTCGACGTCTTCACCCGCGTCATCACCGACCGCCACCACCGCTTCGACGACATCCGCGCGGGCTACCGAGGCAGGCTGTACCTGGAGATCGTTCCCCGCTCCTTCGCGATCCAGGTCAAGACCGGGCTTCTCGCTCAACCAGCTGCGCCTGGTGCGGGGCGACGCCCGCTTGAGCGATGCCGCGATCCGCGACCTGCAGCGGGAGGCGCCGCTGCTCTACATGGAGTCGACGGCGGTGCCCGAGTCCGAGCTGGCGGTTTCCGACGGCCTCTTCCTCAGCCTCGACCTTTCCGGCCCGGCGGATCGCACCGTCGGCTACCGGGCGAAGAAGAACAGCCTCCCTGTCGATCTCTCGCGGGTCCGGGCCTATCGCTGGACTGACTACTGGGACCCGGTCTTTCCCGAGCCCGGCGGGCGGGTCGTGCTCGAGCCCGAGATCTTCTACCTGCTGCTTTCAGCCGAGGGCGTCTCGATCCCACCCCACATCGCCGCCGAGATGATGGCCTACGACCCCACCGCGGGTGAGCTGCGCACCCACTACGCCGGCTTCTTCGATCCCGGGTTCGGTTACGACCCGGAGGGCGGGCGGCCCGGCAGCCGCGCCGCGCTGGAGGTGCGGGCGCGCGACGTCTCCTTCATGGTCGAGCACCGCCAGCCTGTCTGCAAGCTCGGGCTGGAGCTGATGGCGGCTCCTGCCGAGCGCCTCTACGGCGCCAGCCTGGGCTCCAACTACCAGGGCCAGGTGACGATGTTGAGCAAGCACTTCGCGGAGCAGCAGGCTGGAGGAGTGGGGGACACCCCCTCCGAAACGCGCGACAGGAGTCGCGCTTGAGTGTTTCGGAGGGGGTGTCCCCCACTCCTCGGACCTGGCTGGTGTATCTCGCGGGCGAGATCCACTCCGACTGGCGCGAGCGGATCGAAGGCGGTGCTCGGGAGGCGGGCCTGCCGGTCTCCTTCTCGGCGCCCGTCACCGACCACGCGGCTTCCGACGACGCCGGCACCGGCACGCTGGGCGAGGAGGCCGAGGCGTTCTGGCGCGATCACAAAGGCGCCGGCGTCAACGCGATCCGCACCCAGACGCTGATCCGCGATGCCGACCTGGTCGTGGTCCGCTTCGGCGACAAGTACCGGCAGTGGAACGCGGCCTTCGACGCCGGCTTCGCGGCGGCGCTCGGCAAGCCGATCGTCACCGTCCATGACCCCGAGCTCGACCACGCGCTGAAGGAGGTCGACCGCACCGCCCAGGCGACCGCGCGCGAGGCCGAGCAGGTCGTCGACGTCCTCCGCTACGTGATCCGCGGCGAACTGCCCTAGCGGGAGGGAGGGGGAGAGTCGGCGGCCGTCTCGTCTTGAGGCGGGATGGAGGCCGGTTTGCTAATGCTACGCTGTAGCCCTATGGCTACGGAGGTTCCCCAGCGTGAACTCCGCAATCGCACCGCGGACCTGCTGCGGCGTGTCGAGGCGGGCGAGAGGCTGCGGGTCACGGTTCATGGCCATCCCGTGGCCGAACTGGTTCCGATCGAGGACGAGCACCCGCCGCGGACCTTCGTGCCTTTGCGGGAGATCTTGGAGGGCCTGGCCGGCTCCCTTCATCCCGAGGACCGGTGGGACGAGGAAGTCGGGGAGCTCCGAGACCAGGACGGACCTTCTCGCGATCCCTTTGGCGAGGGATGAGACGGGCGCTCCTCGATACCTCGGTGGTCGTGGCCTGTGCCGGGGGGCGGGTCGAGTTCGGCAGCTCGTTCGAGCAGGCGGCGATTTCCGTTGTGACCCTGTGCGAGCTGCACCACGGCGTGCTTGTCGCGAGCGACGAGATGCGACCAGGGCGCCTGAGAGTTCTCGATTGGGTGCGCCATCACCTGGAGGCTTTGCCTGCCGACGACCGGGTCGCTCCTCGTTTCGGCCAGCTGATGATCGAGGCGCGTCGCGCCACCGGCGCCAGGCCGAGGTTCGCGGATACTCTGATCGCGGCGACCGCGATGCTCCACGACCTCCCGATCCTCACCCGCGACCGCGACTTCAAGGCATTTCAGGGCATCGAGGTAATCCTCGTCTGAGGGGATAGGGTGGAGCCGTGTCCACCACCGCCAACCGCGAGACGATCGAGCGCCTCTACGGGGCGTTCGGCGAGTGCAACGGCGCCGCGATGACCGCCTGTTACGCGGCCGGAGCCCACTTTCGCGACCCTGCCTTCGGCGATCTCGAGGGCGAGGAGGTCGGGGCGATGTGGCGGATGCTGACCGGCCGCGCCACCGACCTGAAGATCGAGCTGCACGAGCACGATGCCGACGAGGAGAGCGGTCACGCCCACTGGATCGCCAGCTACACGTTCTCCACCGGGCGGCCGGTCGTCAACGACATCCAGGCCCGTTTCCGTTTCGGCCCCGATGCCAAGATCGTCGACCACGTCGACGAGTTCGACTTCCGCAACTGGGCCAAGCAGGCGCTCGGCCCCAGCGGTCACCTGGTGGCCCTGTTGCCGCCGTTGCGGGCCAAAGCCCGCTCCAAAGCGCTCGACCAGCTCGCCGCTTTCCGCCGCGAGGAGACCGGCTCCAGCGTTTAGCCCGTCCGCCCGGCATGCGAACGTATGTTCGTGCGCTGGGACGAACAGCGAGTCGAGAACGATCTGCGCCTGCCGGGCGTCGGCGACGGCACGGTGACGCGAACCTTCGACGCGCCGGAGGCGATGGGGATCAATTTCCACGAGGTCCGCGCCCGCTCGGCGCTCAACCACGTGCCCGGCGGCCGCTATGGGTTCGGCTGGACGATCAATCCCTATAGAGGATGCAGTCATGCCTGTGTCTACTGCTTCGCCCGCCGCACGCACACCTATCTGGACATGGATGCCGGCCGCGACTTCGAGCGCGAGATCGTCGTCAAGGTCAACGTGCCGGAGCTGCTGCGAGCGGAGCTGGCGCGGCCGAGCTGGAAGCGGGAGCTGGTGGCGCTGGGGACCAACACCGATCCCTACCAGTGGGTCGAGAGCCGCTACCGGATGATGCCCGCGATTCTCCAAGCGCTGGAGGCGGCGGAGACGCCGGTCTCGGTGCTGACCAAGTCACCGCTGGCGATGCGCGACGTGAAGATCTTCAAGCGGATGGCAAAGAAGCTGCCGGTCTCGGTCAACCTCTCGGTGCCGACCCTCGACGACGACGCCTGGCGAGCGACCGAGCCGCACACGCCCAGTCCCGCCGCCCGCCTCGACGCGGTCGCCGAGCTGCGCCGGCTCGGCATCGACTCCGGCGTCCTCATCGCTCCCCTCATGCCGGGCATCAACGACCACCCCGACCAGGTCCGCCCGATCATCGAACGCGCCAAAAAAGCGAAAGCAACTTTCCTCGGCGGCGTCGCCCTCCACCTCCGCGACGAGGTCAAAGACGTCTTCTTCGCCTGGATGAAGGAAAAACGCCCCGATTTATTACCGCGCTACGAAGCTCTCTATAGAGGCCGCGCATATATGCGCCCCGAGCAGCGAAAGCAGACCACGCGCGCCGTCCGCGGCTGGGGAAGAAATCGGCTCCGGAGCTCCTTGGCGGATCGATCAAACGGAGCTGCCGAGAACAAGGCTCCTCGGGCGGGTGGCGCGGGGGCGGGGGATGCCGCGACGACAGGATCCGCCGGCCAGGAACCTTTGTTCTAGTCCCCTTCGTCGAGCTGTTCGAACTTGCACTCGCTGGGCTTTTTGTCGTCCCTGAACCGGTGGAACCTGGCCCCGTGCCTGATCCGCCCTGACGCCGCGTGGTCGTACCCGACCTCGATCACCAGCTCGGGCCGCAACTCCACCCACTCGAGGTCGCGCCCGCCGGTCCACCTGCTCGGCTCGGCGCTGCCGCTCTCGCCGGTCTCCAGCGGGGCCAGCATCGAGCGCATGCTCCGTTTCGCCGCTGCCGAGAAGCCGGAGATGTGGCCGACCGAGCGCAGCTCGCCGTCGTCGTAGAGGCCGAGGATGAGGGAGCCGACGGTGCCCTCCTCTTTGCCCGGCCGCCAACCCATCACCACGCAGTCGATCGTCCGCTCGCGCTTCACCTTCGCCATCCCCCGGCGCTTGCCGGGCTCGTAGATGGCGTCGAGCTGCTTCGCCATCACGCCCTCGATGCTGCCCAGCCATTTCTCCGCCTGGGCCGCATCGGGGGTCAGTGGCGTCAGCTCCAGGCCGGCCCGCTCGGCGATCGCCTCGAGGCGCGCCCGCCGCTCCGCCAGCGGCGTCTCCAGCAGCGACTCGTCTCCCTCGGCCAGCAGGTCGAAGACCAGGTAGTCGGCGGGGATCTCCTTCGAGAGCAGCTCGACCCGCGACTGCGCCGGGTGGATCCGTTCCTGCAGGGCGTCGAATTCGAGCTTGCCGTCGGCGTCGCGAATCACCAGCTCGCCGTCGAGCACCCACCGGCCCGGCGCGAAGCCCAGCTCCGGGAAGTAGCGGTTGAGGTCTTTGCCACCCCGTGACTGGACATAGAAGTCCTCGCCGTCGACGAAGACGATCGCGCGGAAGCCGTCCAGCTTCGGCTCGTACGCCCACGCCTCGCCCACCGGCAGCTCTTTACGCGTCAGCGCCAGCTGCGGCTTGATCGGCGGCGACAGAGGCAAACCCATCTACCGCGACCCTACGCAAACTGTGAATAGGGCACGCGGGTCCTCCCCCGACACTCAACATCGAGCGATAGCGAGATGTGTCTGGGAAGGACCCGCGTGCCCATTACCGGTTTCGTACCCGGTCGCGACTCTCGCGCGGGTCCGGGATCGGTACCGCCGCCAGCAGTTTCTTCGTGTACTCGTCGCGGGGCCGCTCGCATACCTCGTCGGCGTCGCCCTGCTCGACGATCTTGCCGTGGTGCATGACCGCGATCCGGTCGGAGATGTGGCGGACGACGCCGATGTCGTGGGCGACGAAAACGTAGGTGAGGCCGAGCTCGTCCTGGAGGTCGTTGAGCAGGTTGACGATCTGGGCCTGGATCGAGACGTCGAGGGCGGAGACCGGCTCGTCGGCGACGATCAGCTTCGGCTTCAGCGCGATCGCCCGCGCGATCCCGATCCGCTGCCGCTGCCCGCCGGAGAACTCGTGCGGGAAGCGGTCGTAATGCTCCGGTGAGAGGCCGACCCGGTCGAGCAGCTCTTCCACCTGCCGACGCAGCTCGGCGCCAGAGGCGAGTCCGTTCAGCTTGATCGGCCCGCCCACTATCTGCCCCACCCGCCGCCGCGGGTTGAGCGAGGCGTAGGGGTCCTGGAAGATCATCTGCATCTGCCGCCGCAGCGGTTGCAGCTGCCGCCGCGAGAGGCCGACGATCTCCTCGCCCTCGAAGCGGACCGAGCCCGCGGTCGGCTCGAGCAACTGCAGAATCGCCCGGCAGGCGGTCGACTTACCGCTGCCGGACTCGCCGACGAGGCCGAGCGTCTGCCCGCCGGGGATGCTGAAGCCGATGCCGTCGACCGCCCGCACCTGGTCGACCTCGCGCTGGAAGAGGATCCCGCGCTTGACCGGGAAATGCTTGACGAGGTCGGTGACCTCGAGCAGGGGCTCGCCGCCGGCGCTCATACTTTCGGTGCCTCCAGTCCGATCTGTCCCTCGACCTGGCGCTTCTCGCGCTTTTCCTCTGGGCTCAGCCAGCAGCGGTCGCAGTGCCCCGGGGCGTCGGGGAGGCGGGCCTCGAGCGGCGGCAGCTGCGGGCACTTCGAGAACTCGTGCGGGCAGCGTGGCCGGAACGGGCAGCCCTGAGGCAGTGCCAGCAGCGACGGCGGCGAGCCGCCGATCTGCGGCAGCCGCTTCGGCCGCGGCCGGTCGAGCCTCGTGAGGGAGCCGAGCAGGCCCCAGGTGTAGGGGTGCTGGGGGTCGTAGAAGATCTCGTCGAGGGTGCCCTGCTCGACCACTTTCCCGGCGTACATCACCAGCACCCGGTCGGCGATCTCGGCGACCACGCCGAGGTCGTGGGTGATCAGGATCGTCGCCAGTTCGCGCTCGCGGTTGAGGTCATCGAGCAGGCGCAGGATCTGTGCCTGGATCGTCACGTCGAGGGCCGTCGTCGGCTCGTCGGCGATCAGCAGCGACGGCTCCAGCGAGAGCGCCATCGCGATCATCGCCCGCTGCCGCATCCCACCCGAGAACTCGTGCGGGTAGGCGTCGGCGCGCTGGGCCGCATCGGGGATGCCGACCGCGTCGAGCAGCTCGATCGCCCGCTCGCGGGCCTCGCTCGAGCCGACATCGCGGTGCGCCTGGATCTGCTCGACGATCTGGTCGGCGACGCGGTAGACCGGGTCGAGCGAGCTCATCGGGTCCTGGAAGATCATCGCCATGCGGTTGCCGCGGATCCGCCGCAGCTCCTCATCGCTTGCCGCCAGCAGCTCGGTGCCCTCGAAATCGGCGGCGCCCGAGATCGTCGTGTTCGGCCCGCGGGTCAGGCCCATCAGGCTCATCGCCGTCACCGACTTGCCGCTGCCCGACTCGCCGACCACCGCCAGCACTTCGCCGGCCCCCAGCTCGAAGTCGACCCCGTCGACCGCGGGCACGACCCCCTCTTCGGTGGTGAAGGAGACCGCGAGGTCGCGGACCGAGAGCAGCGGCTCACGCGCGTTCACTGCGCCGCCTCGCCCTCGAGCCGGATCCGGGGGTCGAGGGCCGCGTAGGCGATGTCGACCAGGGTGTTGAAGATGACGATGAAGAAGGCGCCGAACATCGTCACGGCCATGATCGGCGGCAGGTCGAGCTGGCCGATCGCTTCCGCCGCGTACTGGCCGACCCCCTGCAGGTTGAAGACGGTCTCGGTGAGGATCGCGGCGCCGCCGATCACGGCGCCGAAGTCGAGGCCCCAGAGGGTGACGATCGGGATCAGCGAGTTGCGCAGCACGTGCTTTAGCAGCACCCGCCGCTCCGAGAGGCCCTTGGCGCGGGCGGTGCGCACGTAGTCCTCACCCATCGTTTCCAGCACGTCGGAACGCAGGACGCGCGAGTAGAAGCCGATGAAGAGGACCGAGAGCGCGGTCCACGGCATCACCAGGTGCCAGAACCATTCGAGCGGGTTGTCGAAGAATTCGACGTAGTCGCCGCTGGGGAAGATCCCGGCCTTGTAGCCGAGGTAGTAGCTCATCATCGCGCCGAGCCAGAAGACCGGCATCGAGATCCCGATCAAGGCCAGCACCGTGAGGAAGCGGTCGGAGAGCCGGCCCGCGCGCAGGGCGCTGTACAGCCCGAGGGCGATCGCGAACGCCATCCAGATCAGGGCGGCGCCGACCGCCAGCGAGAGGGTTCGCGGCAGGCCCTTGACGATTTCTTCGGTGACGTCCTGCTGGGTGAAGTAGGAGACGGTCTGGCCGGTGAAGAGGTTCTTCATCATCGTCGCGTACTGGACGTAGAGCGGTTCGTCGAAGCCCCACTCTTCGCGGATCGCTTCGACCTGGGTTTCGGTCGGGATCTTGCCCGCCATCCGCACCGCCGGGTCGCCGTTGGGGATCACGTTGAAGATCAGGAAGACGATCACCGAGACGGCGAAGAGGACCAGCAGCATCGAGAGCAGCCGGCGCACCGCGAAGCGGGCCATGTCCGAGCCCATCAGTGCTCGATCCTCACTTTCGCCCGCGGGTCGAGAGCGTCGCGCACGCCCTCGCCGAAGACGTTGAGCGAGAGCACCGAGAGCACCAGCATCACGCCCGGGACGATCGTCAGGTGCGGTGCGGTGACGATCCGGTCGACCCCTTCGGCGATCATCGTCCCCCAGGAGGGATTAGGTGCCTGCACGCCCGCCCCGAGGAACGACAGCGATGCCTCGAGCAGGATCGCGTTGGCGACCAGCAGCGGCAGGAAGACGACCAGGGTCGAGGCGACGTTGGGCAGCACCTCGGTGAAGACGATCCGCAGCGAGCCCATCCCCTGGGCCCGCGCCGCCTCGACGAATTCGCGCTCGCGCAGAGCCAGCGCCTGTCCCCGCACCGGTCGCGCCAGGTAGGGGATGTAGATGACGGCGATGATCAGGGTCGGGATTGCGAGCGAGTCGCCCGCGATCGTGATCGGGCCGATGCTGAGACCGCCGAGGGCGAGGGCGGTGCCGAGGGCGACGCCGAGCAGCACCACCGGAAAGGCCCAGATCACATCCATCGCCCAGCGGATCACGCTGTCGGCGCGGCCGCGGTAGTACCCGGCGAGGAGGCCGAGGACGAGGCCCAGCGCGATCGTGCCGATGCCGGCGACGATCCCGATCATCAGCGAGTTGCGGCCGCCGTACAGCAGCCGCACCATGATGTCGCGCCCGTTGCTGTCGGCGCCGAGGAAGAACCGGCCGCTCCAGGTGGGACCGATCGGTTTGCCGAGCAGGTCGACGACGTCAGTCGGCTTGCCGTCGATCAGGACTTTGTCGGAGAGGTGGTTCTCCTCCGGCGTCGTCTTGGCGATCTGGTTGGCCCAGAGCGGCGCCGCCAGGCAGGCGGCGAGAAGCAGCACGAAGACGGCTCCGGCGACCAGCGCGACCTTGTCGCGGCGCAGGCGCCGACCGGTCAGGCGCCAGGGCCCCAGCCCCGGCCGCTCCGCCGGATCGTGGGCCAGCTCCTCGGAGGAATCGAGAGTGAACTCGGCGCCGGTGGAGCCGGCCTCGTCGGGACGTGGTGACACCAGGCCTTGATTATCCGTCCCCGCCCCCCGGCAAACCGGGGGGCGGGTGGCGACAGCCGAATATCAGGGTGCGACGGGGACTATTCGTCCTTGAAGCACCACTGCGAGTAGTCGTTGTAGATGATCGGACTGATCGGCGTGCAGTCCTCGAAGTTCATCCGCTCCGACATGAACGTGCTCAGTTTCCGGTAGCCGTAAGGCACGATGTAGGCCTGGTCGACCAAGTATTCGTTGAGCGCTTCCCAGCGATCGGTCACTTTGGTCAGGTCCGGCTCTTTGCCCAGTTCCGCGAGTTCCTTGTTGATGTGCGGATCGTCGACGTTGCTCATGTTCTGGTTGTTGGTCGGCTGGATCGTGTTCCCGTCGACGAGGAAGAAGAAGTTCGCCGGGTGCGGGAAGTCGCCGAACCAGTTGAGGAAGCCGGTCTGGGCTTCGGTGCTCTGGTTGCCGATGGTCTGGAAGTAGACGCCGCCGTCGAGGATTTTCGGCTCGGCGTCGAGGCCCATCTGGTTGAGCTGGTCGGCGTAGGCCTGGGTCACCTTCGGCGTCGGGTCGACGTTGTCGCCCCAGACCGTGACCTTGGCGCCCTCGGCCCCCGCTTCCTTGATCAGCTGTTTCGCTTTCTCCAGATCGGGCGGCTGGCTCGGGTCGCCCCAGGGGCAGCCCTCGCCGTCGAGCGATTCGCTGTAGCCGGGCATCTCCGGCGGCAGGAAGGAGCAGCCCGGCTCCAGGGTGCCGGCGAAGAGGCGGGCGAGGGCGGGCTTGTCGACGCCGAGGTTGACCGCTTCCCTCACTTTGGGATCGTCGAACGGCGCCACTTTCGTGTTGAGGAAGAAGTAGTAGGTGGACAGCGTCGTGAATTCCTTGAAGCGCTGTTCCTCGCTGCCTTCGGGACCGAAGCGCTCGAGGATTTCCGCCACGAAGTCGGCCGCCGGCGGTTCCTCCATGAAGTCGAGCTCGTTGTTGATCACGTCCTGGGTCTGCTGCGGGACGCTCGGGTTGATCACGGTTTTGACCGTGTCGATGGTCGCCACCGGGACGCCGGGGACGGTGTCCTCGGTGAATTCCGGGTTCCTTTCGAGCACGAATTCCCGGTTCGGAACCGACTTCGTGAACATGTAGGCGCCGACGCCCGGGGGCGGGTCTTTGGTCATGTTCTCGAACGGCGTGTCGCTGGGAACCAGGCTGGCGAAGTTCATCGCCAGCACGAAGCTGAAAGCGCCTTCCGGCGCCGTCAGCTCGATCGTGATCTCGCCGGTTTTGTCGTTGGTCTCGATGCCCGAGATGTCGGCGTCCGGGTTGCCTCCGGAGAGGTAGTCGTCGGCGCCTTTGATCACCTCGTAATAGGGAGCGCCGCCCGACTCCAGGTTCAGCACCCGCTTGATCGCGTGCTCGAAATCGCTGGCTTTGACCGGCGTGCCGTCGGAGTATTTGATCCCCTTGCGCAGGGTCAATTTGTAGGTCGTGCCGTCCGCGCTCACCTCCGGCAGGGACTCCGCCAGGCCGGGGATCAGCTCTGCTCCCGCCTTCCCCTCCTCGCGCTGGTAGGTGAGGAGGGGCATGTAGACGGTCCACATCGGTTCCCAACCGTGGATCGTGTAGGAGAGGGCTGGGTCGAGAAAGTCCGGCTGAGATGCCTGGGCGATTTCCACGGACGAGTCACCCCCCGCGCTGCCGCCGGATCCCGAATCATCGCCACCACCACAAGCAACCAATCCAGTACTTGCGACTGCTGCAATTACGAGAACCGGTGCAAAACCACGCAATCTCCTCAAGGCAATACCTCCGAGTCGGACTGGACAGGCCTGCTCCCTGGAATCAACTCCAGCACAACGTCGTTGCCGCCGTCAAGCGGATATGAACCGGACGTTGCAAGGCGTTCAGGCCATTTGGAGCCAAGGATCGGCGCCACGATGGCGACGATCGCGAATACCCCGAGACCGGCGATCAGAAACGTCGTCCGGGGGCTGACCGCGGCGGCGATGACCCCGCCGAGGACGAAGCCGAGGCCCGGCATCGCCGCGCCGATCGACTCCAACACGCTCATCACCCGCGCCTGCATGCCCTGCACGGTCATCTCCTGCACGGCGCTGATCGTCGAGACCCACTGCACCCCGTTGCCGGTGCCGCCGAGGACCGAGGCGGCGCAGGCGACGGCCAGCGTCGGCGCGGCGGCGAGCCCGAGGTAGCCGGCGCCGACGGCCAGGGTGCTGAAGAAGAGCAGCAGCGCCAGCGAGGCCCGCCGCACCGCGGCGAAGACGAGACTGCCGAGCACCATCCCGACTCCCCAGCTGGCGAGCATCAACCCGTAGCCGGAGTCGCTGACCCCGAGCGTCTCCTTCGCGTAGATGACCTCGACCGGGATCACCGCGGCGAAGAAGACGAAGGCGGCGCCCTGGGCGAAGAGCAGGCGACGCAGCACCGCCTTCTCGCGGATGTAGGCGACGCCGGCGCGGACGCGGTCGCGCATCCGGCCCTCTTCCGGTTCGGCGTGGGGCATCGGCCCGGCCGTCAGCAGGATCCAGGCGATCACGTAGAAGGAGACCGCGTCGAGCAGCAGCGCCGTCTGCACGCCGAAGCCGGCGACGATCAGGCCGGCGAGACCGGGCCCGATCGCGGCGCCACCGGTGAAGGCGACGTTGAGGAGGGCGTTGCCGGCACGCAGTTCACCGGTGGGCTCCAGCTGCGCGGCGACCACCGCCCGGGTCAGGGAGCGGCCGGCGAGCGCCAGGGCGCCGTCGAGGGTCGCGACCGCAATCACGGCGGCCAGCGAGAAATCGGCAGCGCCGGCGAGCAGGGCGAGGATGCCGAAGGCCGCCGCCTCGCCGCAGTAGATGACCGGCAGCGCGTAGCGCGGCGGCGGGCGTTCGGCGCGGGTGACCAGGATCGGGGCCAGCAGGGCGGGGAGGAAGCGGGTGCCGAGGAAGAGGGCGGCGGTCGCCAGGGCGCTGTCGGTGCGCTCGAAGACGAACACCGAGAGGGCGACGATCCCCATCCAGTCGCCCAGCTCGTTGACCGTGTAGGTCGTCGCGAGCCGCCTGAAGAGGGGCCGTCGCAGGGGGTCGATTAGGCGTCGCCTACGCATTGCTTGCCGTGCGTACTACTGCATTTATGCACAAGATTTCCTGCAGATGCACAACTTTCCGCCAACCTGTGCTACAAACTTGCCAAGGCATTTGGAACTTTGACGATGCACCGCACAAGGTTGTGGGCTTCAACGACCAAGGAAGGGGCATAAGACATGGGTTACCGTCACTAGATCTTCTTAATCGCGAGCAAGCTCTATTGCTCGCACCAGTTCTTTGACAAAGGGCGCCCCTGGGGCGCCCTTTGTCTTTTTCGGGGCAGCAGCCAGGGAACCTGCGCCGCTGGCTCGATCCGCTCTTGCACAAGACTGGTCATATGGCCAAGGCTGTTTGAACGCTTTCGACGATGCGGTAGCTTCGAATGCCGCAAGTAGCGTGAGTATCAAGGCGGAAGGCATGGCAAAGGGAACGGCGGTCGTTCGCGGAATCTCTTGCCAGAGCTGCAGCCTTGAGCACAGCTCCAGTCGACCATGAGCGACAACCGCCCCACCAAGGTAGTCATCGGCGCGCAGGTCGCCGGCCTCGCGCTGGTCACCGCCATCGGGATCTGGCGTGCGCCGGAAGCGGACTGGAACCTGCCGCTGTTCGCGATCCTGCTCGGCTTCTCGGTCTTCAGCGACCTGACCGCGATCAGCACCACCTCGAAGGTCAAGATCTCCGGCAGCTTCCTCGCCCTGGTCCTGGCCATGGTCTTCCTCGGCGGTACCCCGGCCGCGGTGATCGGCGCGATGACGATCCTCGCCGGCTGGCTGCGCTGGCGCGACGAGTGGCACTACCTGCTCAACAACCTGCTCACCTACGCGACCTTCCCGCTGGTCACCGGGATTGCCTTCCATACCGCTGTCACGGACGGGCACCTCCGATTCCGAGCCGGCCTTCTACGCGCTGATCTTCGCCGTCTTCCTGCTGGCGCTGGCGATCAACTTCACGATGATCGCCTCCTACTCGTGCTATCTGGACCGCAGCTCCTTCTTCGTCAAGGTGCGCACGGCGCTGATCCCGCTGCTGCCCTCGGAGCTCGCGGCGGCGTTGATGGCCTGCGGCATCGCCTACCTCTACGTGAGCGTCGGGCTTGCCGGAGTCGCCCTCTTCGGCGTCGTCCTCGTCACCTTCCAGTACCTGCTCGGCGCCCTGCTGGTATCGCAGCAGCGGGCGGAGGAGTTGGAGCTGCGCAGCAAGCAGCTGGCCAGCTTCCAGGTCGGGATGTTGAGCGCGATGCTGCGCACCCTCGACCTGCGGGACCAGATGACCGCCCGGCACTCGGCCGCGGTGGCGCGCTACTCGCGGGCGATCGCCCAGAAGGCCGGCTTCTCGCGGCGTGAGGAGGAGCTGGTCCACATCGCCGCCCTGCTCCACGACATCGGCAAGTTCATCCTTCCCGACCGCATCCTCAAGGCCAACGTGCCGCTCACCGACGAGGACTGGATGCTGATCCGGCGCCACCCGCAGCAGGGCGCCCGCGTCGTCTCCTCGCTCGACGGCTATGGCCCGGTCGCCGAGATCATCCTCGCCCATCACGAGCGGATCGACGGCAAAGGCTATCCCCGCGGTCTCGCCGGGGACGACATCCCCGAGCTGGCCCGGATCATCTCCGTCGCCGACACCTACGACGTGATGACCGCGCGCGACTCCTACCGCACCCCGATGTCGAGCCAGGACGCGATCCTCGAGCTGCGCCGGGTCGCCGGCAAACAGCTCGACGCCCGCTTCGTCGAGGTCTTCATCGAGCTGCTCGAAGGCAAGGACGTCTCCTTCCAGCATGGGGAGGCTGCCGACTTCGAGAAGGAGCTGGCGCTGGAGTCGCGGATTGCCGAGACGGCTAGTCCTGAAGGTGAGGGCAGCCGGTTCCAGGTCGCGGGCGTTAGCGCCTAGCAGCGAGACGAAGGCCCGTCCCGGCAGGGGTTTCGCTTAACTTTTTCGTGGGTCGCCGGGGGCTGTCGCCCGGGGCACGGCCGCGAAAAAGTACAAGACGCTCCACCCCTGCCGGGACGGGCCTCCGTTGGCCGGTGGGCGATACGCTCGGGGGGTGCGGGCCGTCACGTTTCAAGCTCCGGAGCAGGTGAGGGTTGACGAGAAGCCTGACCCCGAGATCGTTGCTGCCGATGATGCGGTGGTGCGGGTGGAGGCGAGTGGGATTTGTGGGTCGGATTTGCACATTTACCACGGGCGGGTGCCGGTGGAGCCGGGGTTCACGATCGGGCATGAGTTCGTGGGGACGGTGCTGGCGGCGGGGGAGGGGGTCGAACGGGTGGCCGTTGGCGATCGCGTCCTCGGCACGTTCCACACGGCCTGCGCGACCTGCGGGTCGTGCCTGCGCGGGGATTACCACCGCTGCCGCAGCGGTCAGACCTTTGGCCATGGCGCCCATCTTGGGGATCTCCAGGGCGCTCAGGCCGAGCAGCTGCTGGTGCCGCGCGCCAACCTGACCTTGCGTCGGGTGCCGGAGGGGATGTCGGACGAGGTCGCCCTCTTCGCCGGCGACGTGATGGGGACCGGCTACCACGCGGTCGCCCACGCCGGGATGCGCTCCGGCGACACCGTCGCGGTGCTCGGGCTGGGGCCGGTCGGCCTCTGCGCGGTGCAGGCGGCGCTGGCCGGCGGCGCCGTCGAGGTCTTCGCGGTCGACTCGGTGCGGGAACGACTGGACATGGCGGCGTCCTTCGGAGCCACGCCCCTTCACCTCGAGGAGCAGGAGCCGAAGAAGGCGATCCGCGCTGCGACCGACGGGCTTGGTGCCGATGTCGTCGTCGACGCGGTGGGCGATCCGGGGCCATTGGCGCTGGCGATCAGCCTCGCCCGCGATGCCGGCACGGTCTCCGGGATCGGGGCCTATGCCGGCAAGGGTGAGGTGCCGCTCGGCCTGGCCTGGCTGAAGGGGCTCGACCTGCGGCTCGGGCTGGCCAACGTGATCGCCCACGTCGACCGTGTGCTCGCCCTGCTCGAGGCCGGCAAGCTCGACCCGGCGCCGCTGGTCACTCACCACATGTCGCTCGACCAGGCGCCCGAGGCCTACGAGATCTACGACCGCCGCGAAGCGCTGAAGATCGTCCTCACCCCTTAACTGGGGATAAGGTGGAGCGGTGCGCAGGGGGCGCATCGCAATCGCGGGAGTCGTTGTCGTACTGCTGAGCCTGATCGGGGCCGGCGGCGCGCTCGCCTGCTCCTGCATGGACTCGACCCCTGCCGAATCGCTGGCCCGCGCGGACGCGGCGATCGTCGGGCGGTTGCTCGCGGTCGAGCCGCGGGGCCCTGGGCGTGCGGTGTACCGCTATGACGTTTTGCGCGTCTACCGCGGCCACGACGCGATCGAGCCGAGGTCGACGCTGAAGGTGATGAGCTCGCGGGGCTCCGCGGCGTGCGGGTTGCCGGAGCGCGTCGGCAGCCATACGGGCCTCTTTCTCCTCGGCCGTCGTGGGCACTGGACGGGAAGCCTCTGCGGACTTATCGCACCGCGCCGCCTCCGCATCGCGGCAGAGCACTCGGGCACGGCAAGGGCAGTCGGCGCGGGTTCCGGCGGCTGTGCTACTTGACTAGAACAGTAGCTATGGATACTGTGTTGTTTGATGGCACAGCACCACGTCGCCGCGCGGGCCGAGCCCAACCCCTTCGCGATTGATCCCAGCGACGAGCTGCCGGTTGGGCTGCAGCTGACCTGGCGGCTGCGGGCGTTGATCGGGACCGGCCAGCTGGCGCGCGGGGAGCGCCTGCCGAGCTTCCGCCACCTCGCCGAGCTGGCCGGGGTCAACCTCAACACCGTGCGGGCCGTCTACGAGGGCCTCGAGTCCGACGGCCTCGTGGTCAGCCGGCAGGGCCAGGGCGACCTTCGTCGCCGACGGCGTCAAGCCGGCCCCGGAGCTGGAGGAGATCGCCGCGGATGCGCTGCGCCGCGCCAGCGACGCCGGCCTCGGCCCGCGTGACCTGGCGATCGTGGCGATTGCCTGCGCGAGCATGCCCGGAGATGTTGGGGGGGAGGCCGCGGCGCCGGCGCCGGGCCTCCCCGATCCGGAGCTGGAGGGCGAGGCGATCGAGGTGCGGCAGGAGCTGCGCCGCCAGATCGCCCGGCTGGAGGCGGAGCTGGCGACCTACACGCGCCACCTCAGCCTCGAGTTGCCGACGGCGCCGCGGCGAGCGGTTGCCCATGTGGCCGATGTGCAGGAGCTGGAGCAGACCCGCGACACCTTGATCGCCCAGCTCTCCGAAGCGCAGAAGGCGGCCGAGGAGCGGGTGCGGGAGGAGGCGCGGGCCCGCGGCAACGGCCCGCTCGGCAGGGCGATGAGCTGGTGGCACTCGAAGCCGTAGCGCGCAGACTCGGCGCCGCCGGCGCCTTCTTCACCGAGGCGGGGAACATGACGATCCTCACCGCGCGGACGATCGTCGCCGCGGTCAGGCCGCCCTACCCGTTCGGGGACGAGCTGGTCTGGCAGTTCCTCTTCGTCCTCAAACTCTCCTGGTTCCCACTGACGGTCTCGACCTTCGCCCTCAACCTCGGCGCGCCCGGCCTGCAGGCAGCGGGGATCCTCTCGCTGTTCGGGTCGCTGGACCGGCTCGGCGGCTTCTTCGTGCTGACCGCGGTGCGCTGGATCGGCCCGCTGGTGACGGCCGTGGTGGTTGCAGGAGTCGCCGGCACCGCGATCACCGCCGACCTGGGAGCCCGCAAGATTCGCGAGGAGCTCGATGCCCTGCAGGTGCTCGGGGTCGACCCGATCAAGAACCTGGTCGTGCCGCGTTTCCTGGCGCTGATCGTCGTCACCGGGCTGCTCGACATCTTCGCGATCATCTTCGGGCTCTCCGCCGGCATCGCCGCCGAGCTGCTCTACAACCAGTCGCTCGGCGGTTTCTTCGCGACCCTCTTCTCCAACGCCACGATCACCGACCTCTGGGCCTCGGTCCTGATGTGCACCGCCTTCGGGGCGATCATCGCGATCGTCTGCTCCTACAAGGGGATGTCTGCGTCGGGCGGCGCCGCGGGGGTCGGCCGCGCCGTCAACCAGGCGGTCGTGATCGCCATGGTCGCGGTCTTCTTCTTCCAGTTCGTCGTCACCTCGATCCTCTTTGCCACCAACCCCGAGCTGCAGTCGATCCGGTGATCGGCTGGCTCGACGTCCCGCGCGGCTGGCTCGACTCCTTCGGGGAGGTGGCGCGCTTCGGATCGCAGGTGGCCGGGCTGGTTCTCAGCGGCCGCGTCTTCCGCTTCTTCGGCGAGGGCCTGCGTCAGGCGGGGATCCTGATCTTCGGCTCGGCCGTGATCATCTGGGCCTTCGTCCTCATCCTCGGCCTCCAGTGCGGGATCCAGGGGGCCTACTTCAACCGCTCGATCGGCGCGCCGTCGCTGGCGGGGCTCTTCTCGGCCTACTGCGATCTGCGCGAGGGCGTGCCCTACGCCTTCGGCTACATCCTCGCGGCCAAGGTCGGGACCGGGATCGTCGCCGAGCTCGGCGCGATGCGGATCTCCGACGAGATCGACGCGCTCGAGGTGATGGGGATCCAGCCGGTGACCTTCCTCGCCGCGACCCGGCTGCTCGGGGCCTGGATCGCGATCCCGTTCCTCTACCTGGTCTCGATCGGGGTCGCCTACCTGGCCAGCTATTTCGCCGTGATCCAGCAGGTCGGCGACGTCTCCTCCGGCGGCTACTTATTGATCTTCTGGATGTACCAGAACCCGCTCGACCTCTTCTTCAGCCTGATCAAGGGGATGGTGATGTCGACCGTGATCGTGTTGGTCGGCTGCTACTACGGCTACACGGCCTCGGGCGGCCCGGTTGGGGTCGGCACCGCGACGGCGCAGTCGATGGTGGTCAACATCATCCTCGTCCACATCATCGGCATGCTCGGCACCTTCGTCTTCTGGGGCGCCAACCCGCGGGCGCCGATCGGCGGGTGAGGCGGCAAGGCCCGTTCGCATCTCTCGGCGCAGCTCGAGGATCTCTCCTTCAGCCGCTCGTCGGTCCATGCCATGCGTTCCAGGGCTGCACCCTACAGAGCGCGGCGCAACGTATTGTCTGCGAAAGGTAACTTCTTTGTGCCGCTTGGCTAGCGGCTTGCACTCGTGGCCACGGGCCGCGCCGGGCGGCGGTGGCGGCGGAACATCTCTTCGACCCAGGCAAAGCCGGGGCGGTCGCGGAGGCCGTCGCGGAAGCGCTCGAGGGCGGGCGGCGTCGGCACGTCCGGTGGCAGCGGCCCGCCCTCGGGGCCGACCACCGGGTAGAAGAGCGAGGCGGCGGTGAGGTCGGCGACGCTGAACTCTTCGCCGACCAGGTACTCGCCCCCGCTCGCCTCCAGCTCGGCGTCGAGCCGGTCCATCGCGGCGACGATCTTCTCGCGCGCGGTCTGGGCGGCGGCCTTGTCCCGGACGCCGAAGCGCAGGCTGGTGTAGGTGCGGGCATAGAGACCGATCGGACCTTTGGCCCTGCCCAGCGGGCCCGGCACCGCCGCGGAGGCGACCTCGGCGAAGATCGCCGGCTCGTTGACCAGCTCGTGGAAGGGGAGCAGGCGCGCGTACGGGCCCAGCTCCTCGTCGAAGAAGTCCTCCAGCTCCAGCGCGCGGCGGCGCTGCTCGGGGTCGGCGGGGTAGAGGGGCGGATCGGGGAACCGCTGCTCGAGCGCGGCGATCACGGCGGTCGAGTCGCCGATCGTGCGCCCGTCGAGCCGCAGGATCGGGAGGGTGTTTTCCTGGCCGCGGGTGAGGACGAGGGCGACCACCATGTGCGAGCCCGGCAGCGGCGAGCGGCGCCGGTGCTTGACGCCCTTGTGGGCGAGAGCCCAGCGCGCCTTCTCGCTGAAATGCGAGATGTCGAGCTGCCAGAGAGTTGGTTCGGTGCCGGCCATTGCGCCTCCTCGGTGCGCCTGGCAGCATAAGCGGGATGGCGCTGCTGAGCGATTCCGAGATCGAGGGGCGGCTGGCCGGTCTCTCCGGCTGGCAGCGGCGGGGCGCGGCGATCGCGAAGGAGTTCGAGTGCGGCGATTTCGTCGGCTCCGTGAAGTTCGTCGAGAGCCTGGTGGGCCCGGCCGAGGCGATGAACCATCACCCGGACCTGGCGATCTCCTGGTCGAAGGTGGCGGTGACGCTCTCGACCCACTCCGAAGGCGGCCTCACCGCGAACGACTTCGAGCTGGCGGCGCGGATCGATGCGTTGGCTTGAGAGCCTGTCCCGATAGGGGTTTCGCTTAACTTTTTCGCGGGTCGCCGGGGGCTGTCGCCCGGGGCACGGCCGCGAAAAAGTACAAGACGCTTCACCCCTACCGGGACAGGCTCTCGACCAGGGCGCGACCGCAGGTGCGGTCGGGGCCCTTCTCCGGGTTGTAGCAGCCGATGGAGGCGCCGATCAGGCGGGGGGAGGTGAGGAGAGGGGCGAGGACTTCGGTCGCCTCTCGCCAGTCGAGGCCGCCGCGCATCAGGTAGTCGGTGGCGGGGAAGACCTTCTCGTCGAGGACGTCGACGTCGAAGTGGAGCCAGAAGGGGTTCGGGTCCAAGGCCTCGGCGATCCCGGTCGCGGCCAGACGCGGGCCGATCGTCCGCAGATCCTGCGCCGAGCGAAGGGTCGGCGAGGGCTCGATCGTCTCGGGCTGGCGCATCCCGTACTCGAGCGACTCCGCGCGGTCGCGGAAACCGACCAGCGCCGTCCGCTCCGGCGCCACCGAGGCCCCGCCGGCCGCCTCGACCCAGGCGGCGGGGCCGAGTCCGAGGGCGACCGAGACCGGCATGTCGGCCCCCTCGCCGGTCGGCGAGGTCTCGCCGTCGTAGAGGTCGAGGTGGCCGTCGAAGTGGACGAGCCCGATCGGGCCGAGGGCGTCGCGGGCGCCGGCCAGCGCCCCCGGGAGCACCGCGCAGCAGCCGCCCGCGAGGAACGGCCGCACTCCTTCGCCGACGAGCTCGGCGATGGCGCCGCGGATCGTCGTCGTGGTGCGGAGGACGTCGGCGCTGGCGAGGAGGCCGGTCTCGGGATCTCGCACCTCACCACGGATCCGCACCTCGAGGTCGCCGCCGTCCCCGCCGCCGAGCGCGGCGGGGAGACCGAGCTCGCGCAAGGTCGCCGGCGCAAGCTCGCTGCCGCCGTTGCGGGCGACCGAATCGATCGGGGCGCCGATATAGGTGAGCGGTTCCACCACAGTGATTTGCTACCCGCCGCAGGAATGGCAAACTCGGGGCGATGGCGAAGCGGAAGAAGCAGCGCCGGCCGCGGGAGAAGCCGCCGGCCGTCGACTACACCGACGCCGAGGGCAACACGCTGACCCTGCGGCAGCAGCTCAGCTCCGGCACGATCGCCAAGATCGGCGAGCCGCCCGCGGGCGACGCGGCGACGATGGAGGACGCCTGGCGCCGCCGCTCCGAGGCGCTGTTCGAGCGCCTCGCCGTGCGCTGGGAGATCGCCGGCCTCCCCTTGGACGACCAGAAGATGCTGCTGGGTCGCTATCGCATGGCGGACGCCGAGACTCGGCGCTGGGTGCGCCAGACGCTCACCGCCCATGTAGAGCGCTACATCCCCGAGCTGGCGGGTTGAGCGGCGGGGATCAGGCCCCGCGCTCGAGCTCCCGCTCGGGCTGGGAGTCGACCCACTCGATCAGCCGGCGGACCCCGTCGGGCATGGTCTCGTCGCTGAAGCGCAGCGTGCGCTGCTGGTCGCCGTCGTCGACGGTCACCTCGTAGAGCAGGTCATCCGGATGGCTCGGGCCCTGGTCTGGTGCCGGCTCGGGCTCGGCGAGAAGGCCGGCGTTCCGCACCATCGATTCGAGCTCTTGCGCGTTCTGCGGCGACAGCGCGTCGGGGCGCAGCCGAGTCGTGGTCGCGAACCCGGCCAGCCCGCCTCCACGGACGATCGCGAGCTCCATACGCTCAGAGTACCCCGACCTCCTGCCAGGCGGTCGCGACCGCTTCGTGCTCGGCGCCGTTCTCGCCGTAGAGCTCCGCCGCGACCTGGTGGGTTGCTTCGGCTGCCTGCTTGAAGTCGGAGGTGGGTTCGAGCCTGCCGCCGACCAGGGCCTCGAACCAGATCCTGCCCGCCTTCTCCCAGGCGTGCCCGCCGATTTTGGTCGCCGCGAGATGGAAGGCGCGGTTCGGGATCCCCGAGTTGATGTGGACGCCGCCGTTGTCGTTACGCGGGTTGTTGTCGTCGGGAAGGTCGACGTAGTCGGCCATGCTTCCCGGCTGCCTGTCGTTTATGTGGGCGGTGCCGGGGGCGCTCATCGAGCGCAGTGCTTTGCCGAGCTCGGGCAACAAGATACCCCCGCCGATCAGCCAATCTGCCTGGTCGGCGGTCTGTTCCAGTTTGTACTGCTTGACCAGCGAGCCGAAGACGTCGGAGAAGCTCTCGTTGAGCGCCCCCGATTGCTTGCTGTACTCGAGCCCCGCGGTGAACTGGGTGACGCCGTGGGTCAGCTCGTGGGCGACCACGTCGATCGCGGCGGTGAAGCCGCCGACCTGGAAGATTTTCCCACTGCCGTCGCCATAGACCATCTGCGCTCCGTTCCAGAACGCGTTGTCGTAGTTGCTGCCGTAATGGACTGAGGAGATCAGCTCCATGCCCGCTCCATCGACGCTGTCCCGCTGGTACTCCTTGCTGAAGAAGTCGTGCGTCGTTTCGGTTGCCTCGAAGACGGCGTCGACGGCTTTCTCTCCCGCGGGCGGATCTCCCACTCCCCGCTTCGCTTCTCCCGGGAGTGCGGAACGACCGCCGTGGTTGAGGTCGTAGACGGTCTGCTTGGTGCCGGCCGGCGGCGGCTGAACGAAGGCGAGCGAGCGCACGTCGAGGTTCATTTCGCGGGCGATCCGGCCGACCAGAGCGCGCTGGGTGCGCATCGAGGCCGAGGTCGCCATGGCCTGGATCGCCGCGTCCCTCTGCTCTGGCTGTGACCCCTCTTCGGCGAGCTTTGCCAGTAGATCGGGTGGGGCGATCGAACAGCAGTGACTCGCGGGTGAGCGCTTGTTCATGGTTGGCCTTCCGTTCTGAGGACTGGAGGGTCAAAGACTAACTAGTCAGCCAGCTTTCTGGTAATAGTGTTCTCAGTGCTCCCATTGGGGGTCGGCGCTAGCGTGAGGGTGTGTCAGATGCGTTGAGAATCGACGAGCGCCTCTCGATCCCGCTGGCGGAGATCGAGCTGCGCACCAGCCGCTCCTCCGGGCCGGGGGGCCAGCACGCCAACGTCACCGCCTCGCGGGTCGAAGCCGTCTTCGACGTCGAGGCCTCGGCGGTGCTCGACGCGGCGACGCGCGAGCGCCTGCTTGCCCGCGCCGGCGCGACCGTGACCGCCGTCGCCCAGGATGCCCGCGGCCAGGCCCGCAACCGCGAACTCGCCCTGCAGCGGCTGGCCCAGAAGATCGCCGCCGCCCTGGTCGTGCCGCGCCGGCGCCGCCCGACCCGCCCGACCAAGGGCTCGCGAACGCGCCGGCTCGAGCAGAAGCGGCGCATCGGTGAACGCAAGCGGGGTAGGAGAAGGCCAAGTGGGGAAGGGGAGTAGCGTCCCGCCAAAGCGACGAAAGGACCGATCATGCTCGCGAACTCCAAGGCATTCAGCGGCTTCGCAGTCGACGACCTCGATGCGGCGAAGCAGTTCTACGGCGAGACCCTGGGACTGACCGTCGAGGTGCTGGACGAGGAGCACGGCCTGCTCGAGCTCAAACTCGCCGGCGACCGCGACACGATCGTCTACCTCAGCCCCGAGATGACCCCGCCCAGCTACACGATCCTCAACTTCCCGGTCGACGACGTCGACCAGGCGGTCGACGATCTGGCCGCCCGCGGCGTCGCCTGCGAGCAGTACGGCAACCCCGACCTGCCCCAGGACGACAAAGGCGTGATGCGCGAGGGCGGCCCCTTGATCGCCTGGTTCAAGGACCCGGCCGGGAACACGCTGTCGGTGCTGCAGGAGCGGTAACCCACTCGTCGGTGGCTTAGGGTTGTGAGGTGGCTGACGTAGACAATTCGGTGCCGCTCGGATCGACCATCAGTCTTTACCTGGCCGACGGAAGACCAGCCGGTATCCGCATCGTGCAGAAAGACAACTGGAATGGAATCGGGATCGACTGCGCGCGCACCGACTTCCCTCGCGCCCGTAGACGGGAAGAGTTCGGGCGCAGCGGCGTGTACGTCTTGGTTGGAAGCGAGCAGGAGGCCGGTGGTCTTCCCGCTCTCTACGTGGGCGAGGCAGATGAACTTGGTCCTCGTCTCGCGAACCATGCAACCAACAAGGACTTCTGGACCCGCCTGATCGTCTTTACGAGCAGCGATGGGAGCCTCAATCGGGCACACGCCAAGCACCTCGAGTCGAGACTCTACGAACTGGGAATCAAGGCAAAGACGAGTCACGTTGAAAACAAGAACCTGCCGGGTCAGCCGAACCTCAGCGACCAGGACCGCGACTTTGCAGAGCGTTTCTTGGCAGAGATGCTGGTGGTTCTTCCAGTGATTGGGGTCACGGCATTTGAGCTGCCTGCGTTCCAGAGCTCGTCGAAAGCACCAACGCTCGAACTCAAGGGAAAATCTACGTCGGCCCGCGGCCGCGAAACGTCGCAGGGCTTCGAAGTACTGCAGGGTTCACGGGCTCGCCTTGACGAGGTGCCTAGCGTCCAGTCGTGGATCCATGGGCTCCGGGCCGAGCTCCTGGCAAGCGGTGTACTCGTACCGAGCAGCGGTTCACTCCTGCTTAGTCAGGATTACCTTTTCAGCTCACCGAGCGCCGCTGCCGCCGTCATGCTTGGCAGGTCCGCCAACGGTCGGGAACTCTGGCGGCGAGCAGACGGCAAGTCCTTGAAGCAGATCCAGGAAGAATTGCTGGCGGAATAAGCTCGGGCGCGGAGGAGCCGGTGGCGATAGCGAGCGCGGGCCCAAGTTGGACGCTGCCGGGGCTGGATCTGGCCCGGGGACGCTACCCGCTGCGAGTCGAGGCGCACACCGGCCGCATGGTCGATGCGCTTCTGCCCGGAGTGATCACGACCACCTATCACCCCCGCTCTTTCGCACTGCACACGGTCGCCTGGGCGGAGGCTCACCGGTGTCAGCTAAACCGCGAGGAGGCTGAGGCCTTCGTTCGACGATGCGAGGTCGTTCTCGCGGGTATTTGGCTCGCACACGATCCTCATCGGCGCTCTGTATCGCGGGCCCACGGGGCGGACGCGATCGCGGCCAAAGTGCGAGCTGCCGGTGAAGTCCTGAACCTGGCGCAGCTTTCCAAACCCGGGATATATGCCCAGGGGAAACGCGGTTTCGCCGGGGTGTACTACGCGTCGGAGGTACAACTCGGGCTGCTGAGTCGGGGCTGGCCGCCCAAGCCCCATCCCGAGCTCGACTTGTCGCCCTTTCGTGAGACGTTGAACCCGATCCTCGAGCTCGCTCGACGTGACGAGCTGAGCGTCGAGGAGCTCTCCGAGTATGGGGAGCTCTGCGTCTGCGGCACCGCCGAGGGGGACGACGGAGAGCAGCTTCGTCAGATCCTCGCGCGGCGAGTCCGCCCCGAGAAGGAGGGAGAGTTGGACCGCGCCAGGATCGCCACCGCCGGCATGGTCATCTCGCTCGTGCGCGGTGGCGTGGAAGGCTCCCTCGAAGACGGCTTCCGCCGGCACTATGCACAGGGCCGCCCGGGTAGCGATGGGTTTCACGGGGCGGCATGGCAGGGGACGATCCTGCGTTCCTACGCCGTCGGCGCCTGGCGGCGTCTCTGGTCGTGGGTGGTTGCCTGCCTGGGCGAGCGGCGGGGGCTTGACGAAGTCGCGGGCTTGCTGGCCAAACAGGTGAACGCCGCCAGCGTGGACGGTTTGTTCGATCGCATTCCCCAGACGGAGGCGGACGGTTCGTTGCTGGCTGTGGAGGAGGCGTTGCGGGGGGACGGCTCGCCCGACCCCGATGCCGACCTGCAGCTGCTTGCGCTCAGCGCCTTGCGCTCGTCGTCACTCGGTGCCGGCCCGGTGCTGGCGGCGTTCGCCGGTGGTCGTGACGAGGATGACCTCGGTCCCCACTGGACTGCAGCCTGGCTCGAGAGCCGGCGCTCGCAAGCCCTCTCCACCTTTGCCGGAGACCTGGTCGAGCTGCTCGTGTCTCGCGCCGAGCGAATCGCATTGGAAAAGATGGAGATGCGCGGGGGAAGAGCCTGGGGCCCGATAAGAATCACCGAGCGCGATGGCCTCTACCGGGCGACCGCCCCGGAGCCATATGACGACGTGACCTTCCGGATCGGTGCGCTCGGCGCCGTCCTCCACGAGCTGGGAATCCTCGAACAGGACGAAGAGCAGTGGCGAGTGACCGACCTTGGCGCGTCCTATGCCCCCGCTTGAGCTGGCCTCGCCGCTGACCCTGCTGGAGGAGTCCGGCCCCGTCTCCGAGGCCCTCTTTCTCACCTACAGCGCCCAGCTTCCCTTCTTCGAGCGATTTGCACTGGGCGCTGCCAGGGACCTCCGCGCCCGGGTCAGTGTGGTTGCAGATGCGGCCCGTGTCTCGGGCGACGTCGGCACCGTGCGGCGTGCTGGGCGGCGCTATCTGGATGGGCGGGTTGAGCTTGCGGGCCGGGCGTTCCACCCAAAGTTGGTGGTCCTTGCGGGAGAGAAGGGCGCCACGGTCGCAATCGGGTCCGCCAACCTGACCCTCGCGGGCTGGCACGGAAACGCCGAGATCTGGTCGGTCCTTCGTGCCGACTCGCACGGTGCACCGCGAGGATTTCGGGCTGTCGCCCGGTTCCTTGCCGACCTGCCCGCGGGCGTCTCTGCCGGGCCCGGTGTGCCGGAGGCGCTCGAACGTGCCGCCGCTCGGCTCGCAGCACTGGAGGCGACCGAGGACGGGCCTGAGGTCGTCCACTCCTTGGCTGTGCCGATCCTGCGGCAGCTACCCGTCGGCCCAGTCGACGAGCTGCATCTTCACGCTCCCTTCTACGACGCAGGCCTCGAGGCACTGGAGGCTCTATTCGACCGCCTCGACCCACGGCGACTCGACGTCTACATCAGCCCCGATACGTCCGTTCACGGGCCCGACCTCGAGAGGTTTCTCGCGGACCGGGAAGCCCATTGGCACCCCGTCGCCCCCGGCCGCTATCACCACGGCAAGCTGGTCGAGTGGGTCGTCGGCGGCCGGCGTTTCGCATTGACGGGGAGCCCGAACCTCTCGGCGCCGGCACTGCTCGCCACCGCGGGCGACGGTGGCAACGTCGAGCTCGGGGTGATTACCGAGCTGGAGTCCACCCTTGCGCCGGGAATCTCGGCGCAGCCGCAGCAGCCGCTGCGCGAGAACCGCATCGAGAGGACGCTCGAGCCTGCCTCCGGCCTGACCCTGCTCGGCGCCATCGCCGAGAAGGGGGGCGTCCGGATCGTCGTCGGCCGTCCTCTCGTCAAAGCCACCACGGCCGAGACCTACGATGGACAAGGCTGGCGTCCCTGCCACCGGTTGCCGGTCGGTGCATCGGATTCGCTGGCGCCGTGGCCTGGGCTCGGCGCCGGCCCCGGCACGGCGTTGCGCCTGCGCAGCGACGAGAACGTGGTTTCGAACGCGGTTTTTGTCACCGATCTGGGAGCAGTTACGAGCCCCCAGATCGAGCGTGTGGGTAAGACGCGGACCGATCCAGCCGAGGTCTTTTCCGACCTGGCGGTGGCGCGGGCGTTTGCCGAAGACCTGGCTCGCCTCAGGGAGGTGTTGGCCCTGAGGGCGGCAGCGGGTGCGGGTGCCGGAGGCGGAGGCGGAGATGCGGCCCGGCTGGAGCCCTCGGAGAAGCTGACCGCTGAGGAATATCTCGAACGTTGTGCTGCCAGCGTGGGGGAGGCGATGATTCGGTTCGGGCTGGGACTGCCCAGCCTCTCTGGGGCCGGACCCCTCAGCCGCTTTCCGAGTTCGCCCTCATCCGACGGCGCCGATGAGGGCGACGACCCTGACCCGATGGATGAAGAGGAGGCCGTTCGCCGCATCCGAGACCTGCCGGCGTACCGCCGCCGACGCTACCGGCGGTGGTTCGGCGACCTGTTCAGAATGGCGCCGGAACTTCCCTTGGGCGGGCGCCTCGTTGTCTTCAACCTGGCTCTTCGCGCGGCGGCCGGAAACCTCTGGGACGAGCCACGCGATTGGGTCCGCGACTTCGCTGCCGTCGCTTCGGGGTTGAGCGACGTCGAAGCGGACAGCGATCTGGACGAGGAAGCGCGGAAGGCGAGTTCAGTGCTCGCGTTACTGGTCCTCGATGCCCACGTTGAGCGCCATGCCGGCGATGATCCCGCCCGCGAGGGCTTCGAGCGACTGGCGGCGAAACTGCGCGAGCGCCCGCCCGGCTGGCTTGAGGCCGAGGGGCTCGAACCGCACGCGACCGATGTGCTGGCGCTGTTCGGGCGGGGTCTCTACCCGGGCGACATCGCCGAGATCCTGACTCGGGTGACGAACCCACCCAGCGAGTTGGAACGCGCGGTATCGACGCTTCGACTGGATTTCGGCATCGAGGCTCGGGTCGAAGACGGCCGGCTGAAGCTCGCAGGGTTCGACCGCCTCCTCCGCGATCCCCTGCTGGTCGCCCTCGCCTGCACCGGAGCCGATGGTCGCGCAGTGGCCAGCCTGGCCACCGATACCGGCGAGATAAGTGCGATCTGGGAGCGCCCCGAACTCTTACTCCTGCGCAAGACTCCGCGGGGCAGCGCCGGTGACCTCTATCACCTGCCGAAAGGGCTGCGCCTGCCGGCGCCGGGGGCGTCCTCGGTCGACTTGCCGAAGGCGTCGTGCTCCTGGATGCCCGGCCAGCCCGTCCCTGAGGCTGCTGAAGCACTGATTGCCAGGGAGTGAAAGCCGAGTGAATTAGACATGTGATGTGACCTCAACGTTAGACTTGATGGTTCACACATGGACCTAAGCCTCGATTTTTTAACCCAGGTTCGGGAGATGCGCGCTTCACCTGGTATTCGGGTTTCATCAGCGAATTTGAACTCATAGCGAGGAGGGGGCAGTTTCCCGATGGCGAGTTTGCGAGCATCACGACGTCGAAGCCGCCCGTGGAGCTCGTCCGCGACGCGTACTCGAACGCGATCCAAACCGACATCCCTAACGCCTGGGAGCGATATTCGCGTGTGTACCACCAGCTGCGGCTGGAGCTGAAACGGTGAGGTCGTCAGGCCTGGGCGGCGTTGAGTGACAGGTGCTCAAGGCTCCGAGGCTGACCGGGCGGGTGCAGCGACGGTCGGCGAGATGCTGGAGTCGGTGCGAGTGCGCCTTGGGATGCGGGAGTACTTGCGGCTCGCCTGGCGAATCCAGTGGCTCACCTTCAAGGCCTCGAAAGCCGGCCAGTATTCCATTGGCGTATGGACTCTGGTGGCGTGGGTAGTTGGTTTCCTGGCTTGCCGGCCCGAGGCGTCGAAGGAGTTCTATTCGGCGGCCACGGGCGTTATTACGACGCTCCTCCTGGCGCTTGCGCTGACCGCCGCCTGGTTTCGTTTGGAGCCGTTGCCGTCACCGCGCGCGTGGCTCCGAAAGCAGGGGGGAGAGGGGCAAGACATCGTCAAGCAGCTCGAAACGCTGAAGAACCTTGAAGGGAAGGCACTCGGTAACTCGCTCTATGCCCTCGCCGGCCAGTATTACGGCGCCTGGCTGCAGGCCGGCAGCCGGTGGGCTTTCCGCATCGTCTACGGAGTCGCCTTGCTCGTGGCACTGATAGCCGGCGAGATGTTCGCTCTCTTGGCATTGATGGCAGTGCCTCCCGAGACGGCCGGCAATCCCCGGCCCGTTTTAGCCGCAATCGCAGCGGGGCTGGTGGGGATCGGACTGTCTGCGATCCTCGGCGCGCGCGCAGGTTCCGCCGAGACTTTTTCGACAACCCGTGGACCACGCGATGCCGATGGTCACTAGCTAGGCTGATCCGAGAGAGGCCCATCGCCTGTTCTTCCCGGATGCCTCCTTGTCGCTCTGGGTTACCGCGGATAGGCTGGACAGAGCGTCGCTATAGCGTCGTTGTCTCGTTTGTCAACGGCGATTCATCGCACGAGGGTGAGGAGCACTTCAATGTCGGCTGAGCAGGGCGACCCGCACCGGCTGGCGGCGCTCGCGGCACTTGTGAGCGCGGCTGTCCTCGCAATCATCGGCATCGGCATCGTCGTCTCGCAGTTTCCCCGGGGGCTGATCGTCCTGGCCTGCATCGCGATCGCGTTCGCGTCGGCTTGGTACGGCCTGACCCGCACTGGGGGAGCGAGGCTTCTGGGATCTGGAATCGCGATCCTGGCGGTGGCGGCAACGGTTGCCGTGTTGATCGCTGACGGAGATCACCTCGCGCAGGCTCTCGTGATCGTGGTGGGCCTGGGGCTGATGCTCCTTGCGACGCGATCGGCCTTCAAGATCCACATCCCGCTCCACTCAGCACCGGACCCTCGCTACCCCGTGCTCTTCTACAACCCCAAGTCGGGCGGGGGGAAGGCCGAGAAATTCCACCTGGCCGAGGAGGCGCGCGCCCGGGGCATCGAGCCGATCGAGTTGAAGCTCGGTATCGACCTCGAGCAGCTCGTGCGCGGCGCGGTGGCCGCCGGAGCCGACGCGCTGGCGATGGCCGGCGGCGACGGCTCCCAGGCCGTCGTCGCGATGGTCGCCGCGGAGCAGGACCTGCCCTATGCCTGTATTCCGGCCGGGACCCGCAACCACTTCGCCCTCGACCTCGGGGTCGACCGCGACGACGTCGTCGGTGCGCTCGACGCCTTCGTCGGCGGTCGCGAAAGGAGGGTCGATCTTGCCGAGGTCAACGGCCGGGTATTCGTCAACAACGTCTCGATCGGCCTCTACGCCGAGGCCGTCCAGCGCGAGGGCTACCGGGAGGCGAAGCTGCGGACCATCCTCGACACCCTGCCCGAGGCGCTGGGGCCTGAGGGCGAGGGGCTGGACCTGCGCTGGACCGAGCCCAGGGGGCCTGAGCACTCCTCCGGCGCGGCGATCCTCGTCTCCAACAATCGCTACCGCCTTGGGCGCGCTGGTCGGCTCGGGCACGCGGCCGAGCATCGACGACGGGCTGCTGGGGGTCACCGCCGCTTCCGCCGCCGGCTGCAGGTCGGCGCCTCCTCCAGCGGCCCTGGCGAGAGTGGTCCGCGCCCGCGTTCGAGGTCGAGGCGGACGGCCCGATCGCCGCGGGCATCGACGGCGAGGCCGTGACTCTGGACGCGCCGCTGCGCTTCAGGATCCTGCCAGCGGCGCTGCGGGTGCGGATCGCCGCCGCGCACCCCGGAGCCTCCCCGTCCGCGGCGATGCCCGAGGGTGCCTGGGAGACCGTTCGCGCGCTGGCGCGGATCGCCGTACGGGGGACGCCGAAACGCTCGGGATCGTCGTCCCGATGAGCGAGTGGCTCAGCGAGGCGAAGGCGGTCGACACCGCTTTATATGGAGCGATCGCCGCCAGCGAGACTCCCTCGCTGGACGTCGCCATGCGCGGTCTCTCCCGCGCCGCCGACCACAGCAAGCTCTGGTTCGCTGTCGCGGCCGCGATGGCCGTCCTTGGCGGGCCCAGCGGCCGGCTCGCGGCTCGGGAGGGCCTCGTCTCGCTCGGCATCGCCTCCGGCTTCGCCAACCTCGTCGCCAAGCCGCTGAGCGCACGGCGGCGCCCGACGAGGAAGGAGGCCGAGGAGCTCGCGAGACGCCACGTCCAGATGCCGCGCTCCAGCTCCTTCCCCTCCGGCCACGCCGCCTCCGCCTTCGCCTTCGCGACCGGCGCCGCCGCCGCGCAGCCGCTGCTCTCGGCGCCACTGCGGGCCCTGGCGACGCTGGTCGGGTACTCCCGAGTCCATACCGGTGTCCACTACCCCGCGGACGTGATCGCGGGTGCGTTCATCGGGGTCAGCGCGGCGGAGCTGGCCCGCCATCTGCTGGACCGCGGCGGCCGATGAGCATTCGGATCGTCTGGCGTGCCCTGCTGGTCCTGCTGCTGGACGCCCTCTCCCTGCTGCTGCTCTCCGAGCTCCTCTCCGGCTTCGTCCTCGACGGTGCTCTCGCCGCGCTCGGCGCGGCGGCCGCGATCGGCCTCCTCAACGCGCTGATCTGGCCGGTCCTGGCGCGGATCGCGCTGCCGCTCACGGTCCTCACCCTGGGCGGCGCGGCGCTGCTCCTCAACGGGGTTCTCGTCACCTTCGCCGTCAACCTCCTGCCCGGCGCCCACCTCGACGGGGTGCTCGAGGGGATCGTCGTCACGGTGGCGATGACGGCGCTCACCGCGGGCTTCTACTCGCTGCTGGCGATCGACGAAGACGACTCCTGGTACCGCAACGTCGTCCGCCGGCAGATGCGGCGGCGGGGGCAGCACGTGGAGAGCGAGGTGCCGGGCGTGCTCTTCCTGGAGATCGACGGCCTCGCCCACGACGTCCTGCACCGGGCGCTGGCCGCCGGCGACGCGCCCAACCTCGCCGCCTGGCTGCGCCGCGGCTCCCACCGGCTGAGCAGGTGGGAGACCGACTGGTCCTCGCAGACCGGCGCCTGCCAGGCGGGCCTGCTGCACGGCTCCAACGAGGACATGCCGGCCTTCCGCTGGTGGGAGAAGGACCGCGGCGCGGCGATCGTCACCAACCACCCGCGCGACGCCGAAGAGCTGGAGCGGCGGCACTCCGACGGGCGCGGGCTGCTGCACGCGGGCGGCGCCAGCCGCGCCAACATCCTCTCCGGCGACGCGCCGCACTCGATGCTGACGATGAGCACGGTGCTGCACCGCCGGCGGCCGATCGGGGTCGACTACGCGGCCTACTTCGCTCGTCCCTACGCGGTCGCGCGCACGCTCGTGCTGGCGTTCGTCGACGTCTTCCGCGAGCGCCGCGCGGTGCGGCGGCAGCTCCGCGACGACGTCCGCCCGCGGATCGCCCGGCCGCGCTCCTACGCCGCCGTCCGCGCCTGGGCCACCGTCGTCCAGCGCGACCTCCAGGTCGCCAGCGTCGTCGGCGACGTCCTCGCCGGCCGGCCGCTCGTCTACACGACCTTCCTCGCCTACGACGAGGTCGCCCACCACTCCGGGATCGAACGCGACGACGCCCTCGCCGTGCTGCGCGACCTCGACCGCCAGATCGCCAGGATCGCCCTCGCCTGCGCCGACGCTCCGCGCCCCTACCGGCTGGTCGTCCTCTCCGACCACGGCCAGTCGCAGGGGGAGACCTTCCGCGACCGCTACGGGGAAACGCTCGAGGACCTGGTCCGCTCGGCCTGCGACCCCGAGAGCACGATCGCGGTCGAGGAGGGCGAGGACGACGCGCTCGCCTACCTCAGCGCCGGCCTGACCGAGGTCGCCCGCGACGACACGATCGCGGCGCGCACGGTCCGCACGGCGACCCGCGGCCGCCGCGACGACGGCGTGGTGACGCTCGACGCCGAGGTCCGCGAGGAGGTGGACCGGGCGCACGGGGGCGAGGTGCCGGAGCTCTCGGTGATGGCCTCGGGCTGCCTCGGCCTGATCAGCTTTCCGCGCGAGCCCGGCCGGGTCTCCCTGGAGCGGATCGAGGCGCTCTACCCGCTGCTGGTCCCGGCGCTCCGCGAGCACCCCGGGATCGGGTTCCTCCTGGTCCGCTCGGAGCGCTTCGGGGCGGTCGCGATCGGCGCCGGCGGGGACCCACTTCCTCGACCAGGACCGGGTCGAGGGCGAGGACCCGCTGGAGCCGTTCGGCCCGCACGCCGCCGACCACCTGCGCCGCACCGACGGCTTCCCCCACTGCGCCGACCTGATGGTCAACAGCACCTACTGGCCGCAGTTCGGCGAGGTCGCCGCCTTCGAGGAGCTGGTCGGCTCGCACGGCGGCATGGGCGGGACGCAGGCGCACCCCTTCGTGCTGCACCCGGCCGAGCTCGCCTGGCCGGCGGAGGACGTCGTCGGCGCCGAGCGGGTCCACCGGGTCTTCCGGGGCTGGCTCGCCGGCCTCGGGCACGACGGCTACGGGAGCGAGGTCGCTTCCCCGGGCGCCAGCACCCGCAGCTCCGACTGAGGCGCCAGCTCGCGCATCCAGCGGGCGAGCTCGCGCGGGGGCGCGCGCAGTGGCTCGGGCCGCAACCGCGCCAGGCCGAGCGGGTAGAGCGTGCCCCAGTGGATCGGGACCACCGTCCGCGACGAGAGCAGCGCCGCCGCCCGCGCCGCCCGTTCGGGGTCGAGGTGGCCGGCGCCGATGTTCGTGCCCCAACCCCAGATCGGCAGCAGGGCGAGGTCGAGGTCGCGGTCGCCGCCGCCGATCTCCTCCATGCCGTCGAAGAGGTCGGTGTCGCCGGCGAAGTAGATCCGCCGCTCGCCGCTGATCTCGAAGCCGATCGCCCGCGAGGCGCGCTCGAAGCGCCGCCCACTGGGCGGGTGGTTGGCTTCGGTGGCGGTGACGCGGACGCCGCCGACGTTGCCCGAGTCGCCGGGAGCCAGCTCGCGGACGTCGCCGAAGCCGAGCCGCGCGAAGAAGTCCCTCGCCCCCGGCGCCGCGAGCACCGGCACCGTCCTGCTCAGCCGCCGCAGCGAGGGCACGTCGGCGTGGTCGTGGTGCAGGTGGGAGATCAGTACCGCGTCGACGTCCTCCGTCAGCCGCGGGTCGGGAGCGGCCCCGTGGCGGCGCAGTGGGCCGATCCGGCGCCGCAGCACCGGATCGGTGAGCAGGCGGACGCCGTCGATCTCGACCAGGACGGTCGCGTGGCCGACGTAGGTGACCCGTGGCCCCGCGGTCATCGGGCGAGCCGCGAGGCCGTGTCGGGGACGCTGCGTATGGTCCGGCGCGACCGATGACGTCCCGGAGAGCGTATCTCGAGCTGAGCGGGATGTTCTCGGCGCCGGCCTGGCTGCGTGACCTCGGCTTCAGCGCCTGGCTGCTGGTCGGGGTGGCCGCGGCGCTGGTCGGGGCGATCTTCCTGCTGGCGCAGACCCACACGATCGTGATGCCGGTGGTGACGGCGGCGATCGTCGCCTCGGTCACCGTGCCGATGGTCGACTGGCTGAAGCGCCACGGGGTGCCGAGGGGAGCCGGCGCGGTGCTGGTCTTCCTCGGGATCGTCCTGATCGGGATCGGCGTTGGCGTCATCGTCATGAGCGGCATCGCCAGCCAGGCTGACAGCCTCAGTCAGAGGCTCCACTCCGGGGCGGACGAGATTCAGTCCTGGCTCCAGGGCCTGGGCGTCGCTTCCTCCACCGCCGGCGACGCGAACGAGGAGGCGAGCGCCTCGATCAGCGCCGGCTTCAGGGCTCTGACCGACGGCCTGCTCGGTGGCGTCGACAAGCTGGCCTCGCTGGCCGTCTTTCTCTCCTTTGCCGCGATCAGCCTCTTTTTCATGCTCAAGGACGCGCCCACGCTCGGCAGGTTCGTCGAGCGCCATCTCGGCATGCCGGTGCCGCTCGCCCGCACCGTGATGGGGCAGGTGTCCCGCTCCCTGCGGGGCTACTTCGCCGGGGTCACGATCGTCGCCGCCTGGAGCGCGCTGCTGGTCGGCGCCGGGGCGCTGCTGCTCGGGGTGCCGCTGCCGGGGACGATCGCCGTCGTCACCTTCCTCGGCGGCTACGTCCCCTATCTCGGTGCCTGGGTGGCGGGGGCCTTCGCGGTCCTGATCGCCCTGGGCGGCCAGGGCCCCGAGGCGGCCCTGGCGGTCGCGGTGATCGTCCTCCTCGCCAACGGCGTGCTCCAGCAGCTGGTGCAGCCGATCGCCTACGGCGCCGCCCTCGACCTCCACCCCCTGGCGGTTCTGATCGCCACCATCGCCGGCGGCTGCCTCTTCGGCACCATCGGCCTCATCCTCGCCGCCCCCCTCGTCTCCGCGGCGGTGAGGATCTCCGCCGAGCTCAGCACCTCCCGCTCGAG
Organism: uncultured Solirubrobacterales bacterium; assembly: GCA_963802935.1. Lineage (GTDB taxonomy): Bacteria > Actinomycetota > Thermoleophilia > Solirubrobacterales > 70-9 > VAYN01. The sequence continues at coordinate 120,556 of CAWDKO010000007.1, forward strand.
TCCGTGATGACAGGGGAGGAGGGAGCCGGCAGCACGCGGCTGGCGTTCGTGCTCGCGATGGCGATGTTCGTGCTCGTCGTCGACACCTCGCTGATGAACGTCTCGATCTCGGCCGTGGTCGGGGATCTCGACACGACGGTCAGCGGTGTCCAGTCGGCGATCGCGCTGGAGGCCCTGGTCTCTGCGGCGTTCATCCTGATCAGCAGCAAGGTCGGCGACCTGATCGGGCGAAAGCGCGCGTTTGTGCTGGGCCTGCTGGGCTATGCGACCGGGGCCCTGGCGATGACGCTGGCTCAGGGCCTCGGCTTGATCATCGTCTTCTGGGCGATCGTCGGCGGCCTCGGCGCCTCCTTGTTGCTGCCCGCAATGCAGTCGCTGATCCGCGGCAACTTCGAGGGCGCGGCACAGAAGAAGGCCTATGCCCTGGTCGGTGCGTCAGCCGCCGTCGCGGCGGCGGTCGGGCCGCTTCTGGGCGGCTTCGTGACGACCTTCCTCTCCTGGCGGGTCGGCTTCTTCCTCGAGCTGGTGGTGATCGCGGTCGTCCTGCTCAACATCAAGCTCGTCCGCGACGTCCCCTACACCGGCCCCCGCCAAATCGACCGAACGGGGGCCGTCCTTTCGATCGTCGGCATGGGCGGGGTGGTCCTGGGGATTCTGATCTGGCAGGAGGGCGGCGAGCTCGTCGCGCTGACGATCGCGATCGGCGCGCTCGCGCTATGGGCGTTCGCCCGGTGGCTGGTGCGGCGTCACCGCGAGGGAAAGGCGACCCTGCTCGACCCGGACCTCTTCCGGCATCCCAACTTCAGGATCGGGATCTCCCAGCAGGCGCTCCAGAACATCACCCTGGGCGGGGCGATGATCGCGCTGCCGATCTTCCTCCAGATCTCGCTCGAGTACAACGCCCTGGAGACCGGCCTGACCCTCGCCCCGCTCTCCCTGACGATGTTCGGCGCGGCGGTTCTCGCGGGGCGGAGGGCGGGGGATCGCCGCCCTGCTTCGATCATCCGCTTCGGATTCGCGCTCAGCACCCTCGGCATGGCATTGCTCGTCCCGCTCGTGCCCGAGGCGAGCTCCGGCTGGTATCTCGTCGTCCCACTGATGCTGGCGGGGACCGGGCTGGGGCTCCTGGTTTCCCAGCTCAACAACTACACGCTCGCCCCGATCGACGAAGAGCGGATCAGCGAGGCGGCCGGGGTGAACTCGGCGGCAGGGTCCTTCGGGCTCTCGTTCGGGCTGGCGATGGCCGGCGGCGTGCTGCTGGCAGTTCTCTCGTTCAGCTTCACCAACATGACCGAGGCAAGCACCGTGATCCCAGCGAGCCAGCAGCAGCAGATCGCGGAGAAGCTCGACGAAGACGCGGAAGTGACGAGCAATGCGAAACTCGAACAGCTTCTCGCCGAAGAGCCAGAGGCGGTTCAGGACGAAGTCCTCAGCATCAACACGGACGCGACGAACCGCTCTCTGCAGGTGGCACTGCTCGTTCCGATCGTCGCCGGCCTGATCGGGCTCTTCAATTCCTTCCGGATGATGCGGCTGCGGGAAATCGAGCCGCGCGCCTCGATCGAGGGGGCGACGTTGGGCTGAGCAAGAGGTTCCGGCCGTCCATCCCCTGTGGAACGCTGACGGCATGTCGCGAGCCGTGTCCGCCAAACGGCCCCCGAGCCGCCACAAGGCGCGCGCCTGGTCGCGCGAGGGAGCCTCCACGATGCTCAGGTTCGGGGTGGCGTTCGGGTTGACCGCTGCCTACGTGGCATTCGCCGTCTGGGCGTCATCTCCATGGCGGGCAGAGCTGCGCGATGCGATCGGTCCGGTGATGTCCTGGGCGATCCCGGTCTTCCTCGCCTACGTCCCGGCCGTGCTCATCGGGTTCATGGTTTTCACGCTGATCACGCTGCGCTATCGGGTCCCATCGCCGGACCCACCGAGTGGCCCTTGGCCGGAGGGTGCGTGGCCCCCGGTGACCGTCGTGATCGCCGCCCGGGACGAGGAGGCGGGCATCGGGCCGACCCTGGAGCGGATCGCGGACCTCTCCTACGGCGGGCCGCTGACGGCGGTCCTCGCCGACAACGACTCGACCGACCGCACCGCCGAGGTCGTCGAGGAGACGGCGCGGCGCCGTGGCCTGGAGCTGCGGCGCAGCTTCGAGCCGGAAGCGGGAAAGTGGCGGGCGCTCAACCGAGCGTTGGAGAGTGTCGGGACTCCGATCGTGGTCACCGTCGACGCCGACACCCACCTGCACCCGGACGCTCTGAAGTACCTCGTCGGCAGGCTGATGCGCGAACCCGAAGGGCAGCATGTCTGCGCCTGCGCGGGCGCCCTGCTGGTCCAGAGCCCGACGCGCAACCTGCTGACCAGGATGCAGAGCTGGGACTACCGGCTCGGAATCAACGGGGTCAAGCGAATGCAGTCGGCCTACGACAGCACCCTGGTCGCCCAGGGTGCCTTCTCCGCGTACTGGACGGACGACGTTCGCGCGGTGGGAGGCTGGCCGGACGCGATCGGCGAGGACATCGTCCTCACCTGGTCGATGATGCGGTCCCGCGGGCTGGTCGAGTACGAGCCATGCGCGCTCGCCGCCACTGCCGCGCCAGAGCGGGTTGCCGGGCTGATGCGCCAGCGATCGCGCTGGGCGCAGGGGATGCTGGAGGGCCTTCAGCGCAACCCGCCCGCCAAGCAGCCAAGGGTCTTGGCCAGATTCGTCTCCGGGCTCGACTACCTCGTGCCGCTGCTCGACCTCGGCTATGTCTTCTTCTGGATCCCGGGCGTCGTCCTCTTCATCGCCGGCTATCCGCTGTTGTTCTCCTGGTGGTCGATGCTGGTGCTGCCGATCACCCTCGTCATCTACGGGCTGCTGCGCAGGTGGCAGGAGCGGCATGTCTTTCGTCGCCTCGGAATCCATTCCCAGCACGACGTCCTCGGTTTCTTCGGCTACCTGTTCGGCTACCGGGCGCTGGTCTCGCCGGCTGCCCTGCGCGGCTACACGGAATACCTGGCCGGGGCGCCACGACGTTGGAAATAGAGCCGGCGGCTAGCCTCTTCTGGCGCCGCCCTCCGATCGAATCGCAGCGATTGCCGCCTCGATCGAGGGATAGAAGTGATCTTTGTCGAGCGTGTCCATCAGCCCGTAGCGCAGAGTCAGCTCTTTGAGGCGATCGCGCAGCTCGACGAAGGCGAGGTGTATTCCCGCCGCGTTCAACTCGCGGTCGAGCTGCTCCAGCATCTCCGCCGCGGTCACGTCGACGTCGGTGATCGCCTCGCACTGCAGGATGATCCAGTCAGGCTCACGCTCCCGTGCGAGTCGCCTGATCTCGTCGCGGAACCTTCCCGAGTTGGCGAAGAACAGCGGCGCCTCCCAGCGGTAGACGACAACGCCCGGGACCTCCCTGGCGTCGGGGTAGGCGCTGACGTCGTGCCATCCCTCCGTTTCCTCGGGGCGTCCCAGGACCGCGCCATGCGGCCACCAGTTGCGGCGAAAGAAGAGGATGATCGCCAGCAGGACCGCGACCACGATTCCCTGCAGGACGCCGAGCAGCACGACCCCGGCGGTGGCGACCAGGGAGACGCCGAGCGCGCTTCTGCGCATCTCGTAGTAGCGGCGCAGCAAGGGCAGGTTCATCAGCGATATCGCCGCGGCGATCACCACCGCCGCGAGCGCCGCCTGCGGCAGGTCGGCGAGCAGTGAGTTGAGGAAGAGGAGGAGGGCCGCGACCAGCCCGGCCCCGACCAGCCCGGCCAGCTGGGTCTTCGCCCCCGACTGCTCGGCGACGGCGGTCCTCGAGCCGCTGGTCGAGACCGCGAACCCCTGGAAGAAGCCGGCCGCCACGTTCGCCGCCCCGACGCCGATCATCTCCTGGTCGGGCTTGACCTCTTCACCGCGCCGGGCCGCGAAGCTGGTCGCGGTCGCGATCGTGTCGGTCAGCGATACGAGGGTGATGCCGAGCGCCGCCAGCAGCAGCGCCGGCACGTCGCCCGCGTCCGTCCAGGGAAGCCCGGGGGTCGGCACTCCCTGGGGCAGGGACCCGACCGTCGCGACCCCGTGGTCGGCCAGGCCGAAGACGGCCGAGGCGACGGTCGCCGCCACGACCCCCACGAGGATCGCCGGCAGACGCTTGGTGAGGAGCGGCAGCAGGAGCAGGACGCCGAGGACCGCGAGCCCGAGCACGAGCGTGGTGGTATGCGTCTGGCCGAGACCTTCCACGAACGCCTTCAGCTCGCCGAGGAATGAGTCGGCGTCGGTCGAGAAGCCGAACAGCTTCGGCAGCTGCCCGACGACGATCGTGATCCCGAGGCCGTTCATGTAGCCGACCTGCACCTCTTTCGAGAGCAGGTCGGCGACGAACCCGAGCTTGCCGAGGCCGAGGCCGATCTCGATCAAACCGACGAAGATCGCGAGCATGCCCGCCAGGACGATCGCCGACCCCGGGTCTCCCACCACCAGCAGGGGGGTGATCGAAGCGAGGATCAGGGGCGAGATCGAAGAGTCGGGCCCGAGCACCAGGACGCGTGAAGGCCCGAAGAGGGCGTAGCCCGCCAGGCACGCGATCGTCGTGTAGAGGCCCGTGACCGCCGGCAGGCCGGCGAGCTCCGCATATGCCATTCCCTGTGGGACCAGGATCGCGGCCAGCACGACTCCCGCCACCAGGTCCGGTCGAGCGGATCCGCCGGGGTACTCCCGGATGAGCTTGATACCGGGCACCCAGCGGTGTAGTCGGCTGGACCGGTGAAGTTGCCTTCTTGAATTCACGGACCCGCATCTTCTTTCCTGCGGCAGTAAGTGACAAGCGGCTCTTCCGCCGCGAGGATCGCGAGGCGGCCATCGCTACCACCCGCCCATTCTTGCCTCCATGAGGGGATCGGAATGGGCACGGCTGGTTTCGAACCAGCGACCTCTCGCGTGTGAAGCGAGCGCTCTCCCACTGAGCTACGCGCCCGGGGACGGGATCTTACGCGGATCGATCGTCCTCTCGAGGGGTAGAACAGTAGTCCATAAAAGTTGGTATTGGGCTTGAGAATTTTAAGTATCGGGTTCCTAGCGGATCGAGAACTCGAATGGCCGGAAGGCCTGAGGAAAGGAACGTCGTGAGTCGATCCATCGGAACTCATATTGGTTGGAGGGCCGCGGTGGGTGCGACGGCCGCGGCGATGCTTCTCCTGGTTGCCGGGCAGGCCCGGGCCGCCGTCTACCCGGCCGGCGGCAGCGGCTTCAGCGGCGGGCCGCAGGGGTGGCAGGTGACCGAGGCCGGCTGCAGCGCCGGGCCGCTGTGCACCGCCTCGGGCGGCTATGACGGTGGCAACGGCAACCCGCCCGGCTCGATCGCCGCCGACACGACCGTCGCGCTCAACCTGCTGACCGTGTTCAAATCGAACGTGACGCTGCAGTCGCCGGACTTCACGGTCGGGGACGGTCGCCTCGCGACGCTGCATCTGGACCGTCAGTTCGCCCCCGGCAGCCTCGTCGACCTGGCGGCGGAGACCTCCTACGAGGTGACGCTGATCGACCGCACCGCGGACCGGAGATCGCGGCCGCTGGAGGAGACGATCGGCAGCGCCTCCGGTTTCGTCGGCAAGGACGCCGCGGCGACGGTCGTCCCGGGCCACACCTACGCGATCTCGATCGCGGTGGAGACCAGCTCCTCGGTGGTCGGGGCCGGGCTGCTCGGGGGGACCACCAGCACCCGCTTCGACAACGTCGAGCTCTCGGTGCCGGGCAGCGGCGACGGCGGTGCCGGCGGCGCCGGCAACGGAGGCAATGGGGGCGGGGGCGGTCTCACCGACCAGCGGCTGCTCTCGACGATCCAGGGCAGCCTGGTCGCTCCGGCGAGGCTGAAAGGCGGGCGTCTCTTCGTCAAGGCGCGCTGCCCGGCCGCGATCGGCCGCGCTTGCCGCGTCAGCCTTCAGGGCCTGTTGAAGAAGCGCAAGGCGGCGACGACCAAGCGCGTGGTCAAGATCGCCAAAGGCAAGAGCAAGCGAATCGTCCTCGAGGTGAAGCCGAAGGCGAAAGGGAAGGTCGCTCCACGCAAGCGCCTCCTCTTCAAGCAGACGGTCGTGGCCGGCCCGGCCAAGGCGACCGTCTACAAGCGCCTGAAGCTAGTTCGCCGCTAACCCGCCACCCCCGGGCGGGGCGATGGGCCCCTCCCCGCCCGGGGAGGGTCCCTCGCGCTGCTCCGCCTCGCTGCGCCGGCGCAGGGCGAGGCCGACGAAGGGGAAGACGAGGGTCGAGAGCATCGCGGCCCCGACCAGGCCGGCCGCGGTCGAGGTCTTCATGTGACCGCTCTCGGTCGCGATCGTGGTGATCGCGACGACGAGCGGCAGCTCGGTGGCCGAGTAGAAGGCGAGGGCGGCGCGGTCGCGGACGCCGAGCACGCCTCGGTAGAGCAGCATCGCCGGCGTGCCGCGGACGACCAGGAAGAGGCCGAAGAAGAGGAAGAGCTTGGCGACCGCTTCGACCGAGCCGAGCGCGGCGAGGTCGAACTCGATCCCGCTGGCGACGAAGAAGAAGGGAACGAAGAAGCCGAAGCCGACCGCGGTCAGCTTCGACTCGAACACCTGCAGCTCGTGGCCCTTGAGGGCGAGCCGCACGATCATCCCGGCGACGAAGCCGCCGAGCAGGATGTCGAGGCCGAGCTTGCCGGCCAGCAGCACCAGGCCGAAGACGAGCACGACCGTGATTCGCACCGCCAGCTGGCTGCTCGACTCGAAGGTGCGCTCCAGCGCCGGCCAGCCGCGCCAGGCGTAACGCACCGAGCCCAGCGCCAGGACCAGGGCGAGGGCGACGAAGGCGAGCAGGATCGCCGCCTCGTGCAGCGGGTTGGTGGTCGAGAGGACCAGGGTCACCAGCAGGATCGGGCCGAACTCGCCCGCTCCGCCGGCCGCCAGCAGGTAGGTGCCGAAGCGGGTCTTCAGCTCGCCGTTGTCGCGCAGGATCGGGATCAGCGTCCCGATCGCCGTCGTCGCCAGGGCCGAGCCGGTGTAGAGGAAGGAGAGCACGATGTCGCCCGCCGCGAGGGCGGCGCCGATCCCGTAGGCGAGCGCGACCGAGAGCAGCCAGCCGAGCCCCCCGAGCTTCATCGGCTTCCCCTTGATCCGGTCGAAGTCGATCTCGTAGCCGGCGAAGAAGAAGAGCATCCCGAGGCCGAGGTTGGAGAAGAAGTCGACGAAGTCGTCGGTGTGGGCGAGGCCGAGGAGTTCGGGGCCGATCACGATCCCGAGCATCAGCTCGAGCACGACCACCGGCGGCGCGAAGCGCTTCGGCACCGCGGCCACCGTCACCGCGGCGACCGCCGCGACCACGACGATGGCGAAGAAGGAATCGGCGTCGACCTCGATCACGGCGCAGTGATCCTACGGCCGGCAGGGTAGGATCGTCAGCGGACCGTGCTAGGCGGGGAATCAGCGGTGCCTTGTAACCCGCAATCCGCTCTAGCGGGGCCGAATACCGTTCCGAGGGGCTGGCCGTCGGGGTCAGTGCGTCGCGGCGGCGTTGACGGCCGGGTCCTGCGCGACGTAGGCACGCGAATCAGGTCAGGTCCGGAAGGAAGCAGCCTTAAGCGGATGCCGCGGGTGCCGCAGGTGAGCCCGGCAAGAGCCAAAAACGACGGACACGCCCGGTGACCTCGCTTCGAAGGCGGGTGCACGGTCCATTTTTCAATCAATAAGGCGCTTGGACATGCGGCTGATCGCGATCCGCCACATGACGACGGCGAAGGCGACGAGGCCGGCGAAGCGGGCGAGGTCGACCGCCTCGTAACCGAAGGCGCCGCCGCGGACCAGTTCGACCAGCTGGTGCAGGGGGTTGAACTGGGCGACGACCTGGACGCCCTGGGGCAGGCCGTCGATCGGGAAGAAGGTGCCGGCGATCAGGAACAGCGGCGTCACGAACAGCGCCGTGACGTAGTTGAACTGGTCGATCTTGGCGACGGTCGCCGCCATCGCGATCCCGAAGCCGGCGAAGCCGAGCGCGGTGACGAGGCCGAAGAGCGGGACAAGCAGCATCCCCCAGGCGGGGTCGAGCCCGAAGGCGAAGGTGACGATCAGCGGGAAGCAGCCGTAGAAGCCGGCGCGCAGGCCGATCCACAGCATCTCCGCCGTGACCAGCTCTTCGACGTCGACCGGTGCCGCCAGGATCGCTTCGTAGGTGTTCTGGAAGCGGTGCTTGACGAAGGTGCCGAACATCGACGGCAGGGCGCTGGAGAAGATCACGGCGGTCGCGACCATGCCGGTGCCGACGAACTGGATGTACGGGACCCCGTCGACTTCGTCGACCAGCGTCGCCCCGAGGCCGAGGCCGAAGGCGAGCAGGTAGACGATCGGTTCCAGCACGCTGGAGAAGGTCGTCCCCTTCCAGTAGGTGCGGAAGTTGGCGACCTCGCGGCTCATCACGCCGGAGATCGCGGCCGGTTCGAGGCGGCGCATCGCGCGGGCGGGGGCGCTGCCGGCCGGGGCGCTCACTCCGCCTCCTCCCCGGTCAGCAGCACGAAGACGTCCTCGAGCGTGGCGGCGCGGATGACCGCCTCCTCGGGCACGACGCCGTTTGCGGCCTGCTCGGAGCCGACGATCGCGATCGCGGGCCCGGCCGGTCGTACGCGCAGGCCGGTCGCCTCGGCCTCCGCCCGCAGCTCGGCGAGGCGGGCCGGGGGCGCGTAGATCTCCGCCGTCTGGCGGCCGGCGTGCTCGGCGATCAGCTCGGCCGGCTTGCCGCGGCTGATGATCTTCCCCTTCGTCATCACCGCGACCTCGTCGGCGAGGCGCTCCGCCTCCTCGATGTAGTGGGTTGACATCAGGATCGTCGTGCCGCGCGATTTGAGCTCGCCGATCAGGGTCCAGAGCTCGGTGCGGATCTGCGGGTCGAGCCCGACCGTCGGCTCGTCGAGCAGGACCAGCTTCGGCTCGTGCACGAGGCCGCGGGCCAGCAGCAGGCGCCGGCGCATCCCCCCCGAAAGCTCGTCGACGGCGTCGCGGCGGCGGTCGCGCAGGCGGGCCAGGGCGAGGGCGCGGTCGACCGCGGCGGCGACGTCCTCGACCCGGTAGAGGCGCGCGTAGACGGCGAGGTTGTCCTCGACGGTGACGTCGACGTCGAGGTTGTCGAGCTGGGGAACGACGCCCATTTTCGCTCGCGCGGCCTTCGATTCGCGGGGCAGCTCGTGGTCCAGCACGCGCAGCTCGCCGGCGTCGGCCAGCGCCTGCCCGGTCAGCAGCCGCATCGTCGTCGACTTGCCGGCGCCGTTGGGACCGAGCAGGCCGAGACAGATGCCCTCCGGCACCTCGAGGTCGAGCCCGTCGACCGCCGTGATCGGTCCGAAGCGCTTGACGACGCCGCTGAGTTCGATTGCCGCCACGGCCCCCGATGCTTTCACGGCGGCCTCCTCGGCGGTCGGCGGCTCAGGCGGAGGCGAGACGCTCGGCTAGCCAGAGGTCGCAGAGCCAGTCGGCCTGCTCGCCGCCCTTGCGGGTGACGACGATGCCGTCGGGGCCTCCCTCGACCTTCAGGCTCTTCCAGCGGGTGGAGTTGGGGACCGCCTGCAGCGCCGCGGCGATCCCCGCCGGAGCGTCCTTGCCGGGCCGCACACGCCCGTCTTTCGACTTCGCTTCGAATCCGGGCGCGGGGCCGCCGACCGTGACCTCGCTGGTGCTGCGCACCTCGCCGCCGCCGAGTCGAACCGAGACCTGGCGCCCGTGCCGCTCGCCGCTCAGCACCAGCGCACCGTGGATCTCCGGGCCCATGCGCCCGGTCACGGCATCGCGCATCTCGATGTCGACCTGCGGCCGCTCGGCCACCTCGAGGCCGAGCGGCGCCATCGCCAGCCCGACCTTCTCGTAGCCGGTGTCCATCTCACCCCCGGGCGCGAGCGCGCGAAAGCTGCCGTACAGCGCCGCGATCGCGATCAGCGGGCCGCCGATCAGCAGCGGCACGAAGCTTTCGAAGAGATAGATCGGGGGCACCGTGAGGAAGATCAGGAGGGTCACGATCATCCCGAGGCGGAGGCTGCGCCGGCCGGCGTCCCACATCTGGGTGCGCGCCTGGATCGCTTCGCGCCCGATCGGCTTGACCGCCAGGGCCGCCCAGAGTGCGGGCTCTTCCATCGTCGTCGGGTTCTCGATCTGGCGGCCACCTTCGGCGGCGGCACGTTCCGTCCCGCGAGCGCTCGTCCCCGCGGTCCGCTCCAGGTCGGAGCGCTGGAAGGCGAACAGCAGTACGCAGAAGATCGCGATCGTGCCGAAGATCAGCCCCAGCGCCAGCTTCGGGTTGGCGTCGCCCTGGCCCAGCGTCAGGCCGATCGCGGCGACAATCGCAATCACGACGAAGACGCCGACCAGGCCGAACAGCCCCGAGCGCTTGAATCCCCCGGCCACGCCGCGCAGGCTATCCGTGGAAGACTGGCGCCGTGCTGGACGAGCGCTGGATCAGGTCGCTGCACGTGGAGTCGATGCGCCGCGGCGACCTGCACGTCGAGCACGATCCGCACGTCCTCTTCCAGGCCTCGACGATCGGCGCTCTGCTCGACGGCGCCTTCGACGGCGACCTCAGCTTCGCCGAGCTGGCCGAGCACGGCGACCTCGGGCTGGGGCCCCTGAACCGGCTCGACGGCGAGATGATCGCCCTCGACGGCGAGTTCTTCCGGGCCGACGTCGACGGCGTGGTCGAGCCGGTCCCGGCCGCGGCGAGGACGCCGTTCGCGGTGGTGACGAGGTTCGAACCGGAGATTGAGGAGCGGATCGAGGGCCGGCTCTCCCACGAACAGCTGCTCGCCCGCCTCGACGCCCTGGTCCCGGCGGCCGCCTCCTCCTGCGCGATCCGCCTCGACGGGCGCTTCGAGCTGGTCCGCGCCCGCTCGGTCCCGGCCCAGAGCCCGCCCTACCGGCCGCTGGCCGAGGTCGTCGCCGACCAGCACGTCTTCGAGCTCGAGGACGTCGAGGGGACGATGCTCGGCTTCCGCTTCCCCGCCTACGCCGAGGGGATCGAGGTCGGCGGCTACCACCTCCACTTCGTCAGCGCCGATCGCTCGCGCGGCGGCCACGTGCTCGACTCGCGCGGCGACGGGCTGCGCGCCCGCCTCGACCCCTCGAACGATCTGCACATAGAGCTGCCGCCGGCAGTCGAGCTCGGCGACCCCGACCTGGCGGCGGCGACGCACGCGGCGATCGTCCGTGCCGAGAGCGGGTAGGACAACCGCACGATTCAAGTTGGAGGTCTGGGCGGTCGAAGGGGGTTGGGATGCGCCTCGTCCACGCTTCTTACAAGCGCGAATTGCTCGCGGTCCTCGTGGTCGCGGCCCTCGGCCTCGCGGTCTCGTTCATCGCCGCTGGCGGCGCCGACGCGCGGCCGGCGCAGCCGACCGCGGTTGTCCCCAACGGGACCTATGGCGCGGCGAAACTCGCTCGCGGCGAATACGTCGTCTTCGAAGTCCGCAACCGCCGCGTCCGCAACCTCGAGTTCCAGATCCAGATCACCTGCGAAACCTCGGACATGCCGGGCGTCACCGAACAGCGCTTCTTCACCTCGGGACGCTCATGGGAAAACACCCCGATCTCTCCCGGCGGCGTGGTCAGGATGAACTGGCACGAGCGCGGCAACGGCCGCCTCGGCTACCTCAACGCCGAACTCAAATTCGGCGTTCGCGACGTCGCCAACTTCTCGGTGATCGTTCCCGAGGACCCGAGCGTCGCGCCTGGCGAAGGGGCCGAGAGCTGCAACGGCGTCGGCTCGCTGCGCTTCCACCGCGGCTTCGAGCTGCCGCCGATTCCGGCTCCCTGAGCCCGTCTAACCGCAGTTGCGGTAGACGATCCAGGACTCGTTACGAGTCACTGCTTCGAACCCGTCCGGGACTTTGAGGCCGAAGTCGGTCGGGTCGTTGGGGTCGAGGATGAAGTTGTGGATGACGAACTTGTCGGCGGGGGCGACGAAGTAGCCGCGCTCGGGGACCGCTTCCTCGCTGGCGCTGACGATCTCGGTCGGCCTCACGTCGAGGCCGAAGGCGAGGCGGGGGACGGCGCGGTGGTTGGGCACCGCGACCTTGCCGCAGAGCGGCTCGAAAGCGCCCGCGTCGACCAGCTCCGTGAGGTCACCCTCGATCCGGGCCTGGTTGCTGAGGTCGGTGTCGACGCGGGAGTCGAGGTCCCACTGGTTCGGCGCCCAGAGCACGAACATCAGCGCGACCAGGCCGGCGAAGAGCTGCCAGCGGCGGCGCCAGGGGTCGCCGGCATCCAGCAGCCGCCAGCCGAGCAGGCCGAGGGCGACGAAGATCGCCAGGATCGCGGCGGCGAGCATCGTGTAGCGGGGGAGGATCGCGAGGCCGCCGCAGGCGAGGATCGCGAAGGCGAGCAGGGCGAGCGCGGCGGCGGCGGCGCCGAGGGTCGAGCGCCTGCGCAGGAAGGCGAGGCCAAGGGCTACCCCGCCCGCCGCCCCGACCATTCCCGGCCACTGCAGCACCTCGCCGAGCCGTCGTGGCCCGTAGAGGACGAGGTCGACCGGGCCGGTCTGCCGTTCCAGGGTCTCGACCGTTTCTTTGGTCCCGGTCCATGAATAGAGCGGGTCGCCGGCGGTGATCAGGTCGAACAGGGCCCAGAGGATCGGGGCGGCGAAGGCGAGAAAGATGAGCGATGCGGGGGGGACGGAGAGGGCGCCCCTCGCTCGGACAAGTGCCGGTCTAATGAGACCGGCACTTTGAGTATCCGCCCGTTCGAGGGGCGCCCTCTCCGTCCTCTCGGATCCCTCCTCTTGCTTGAGCTTGTCGGGGTCCAATGAGATGTAGATCAGGTAGGCGACCGAGAAGAGCCAGGCCTCGGGGCGCAGCAACCCCGCCGGTATCAGCAGGGCGAGGACGGGCCAGCCGGCGCGGGGGCGCTTGGCCTCGACCAGGAGGGCGGCCAGGCAGAAGGCGATATAGGGGAGGTCGATGTAGGCGCGCAGGCCGTTGGAGAGGTAGGGGGCGCGGGTGAGGACGATCACGGCGGCGACGGCACCGATCCAGCGGTCGAACCAGATCGCCCCGAGGCGGTAGACAAAGAAGCCGATCAGGCCCAGCGAGGCGTAGGCGATCACCATCGTCACCGTGATCGCGCCGTCGCCGAGCGGGGTCGTCACCAGCCCGATCAGCTCGGTCAGTGGGTGCGGGGTCGGCGGCAGGGCGGAGCCGACGTCGGGGCTGATCCCGTGCGCGAGTTCGCGTCCCCAGACGAGCGCGTAGATCGTGTCGTAGTTGGGGAAGCCGACCGGGAACAGCGTCAGCAGCACGGCGCTCACGCCGGCGACCCAGGCGGCCGGCACGAGCCAGCTGGAGACCCTCGGTGGCACGCGGGGACGGTATCGGTGCGATCCCCCGACCGCCGGGCGACTTTGTTGCCCCATAGGCCACAAAGTCGCCCGCGGGCCGTGGATACACTGGCCTCAGTCGCGATGCCAGCCGAGTCGACCTCCCTCTACCGCCGCCACCGCCCGGGCTCCTTCGAGGAGGTCGTGGGCCAGCAGCACGTGGTCCGCACCCTGCGCAACGCGGTCGAGCAGGACAAGGTCCACCACGCCTATCTCTTCGTCGGCTCGCGCGGCACCGGCAAGACCTCGATGGCGAAGATCCTGGCTAGATCGCTGAACTGCGAGCGCGGCGGGCCGACCGTCACCCCCTGTGGGGAGTGCGAATCGTGCGTGACGATCGCCGCCGGCACCTCGATCGACGTGATCGAGATGGACGCCGCCTCCAACCGCTCGGTCGACGACGTCCGCGACCTGCGCGAGCGGGTCGCCTACGCCCCCACCGGCGGCCGCTGGAAGGTCTACATCCTCGACGAGGCGCACATGCTGACCAAGGAGGCCTGGAACGCCTTCCTGAAGACGCTCGAGGAGCCGCCGCCGAACACCGTCTTCGTGCTCGCCACGACCGAGTCGCACAAGGTGATGGCGACGATCGCCGACCGCTGCCAGCGCTTCGACTTCCAGCGCCCCTCGCTGGAGCAGATCTCCGAGGTGCTGACCCGGGTCGCCGCTGCCGAGTCGATCGAGGTCGAGGACGGAGCGGTGGCGATGATCGCTCGCTCCGCCTCGGGCAGCTTCCGCGACGCCCTCGGCACGCTCGACCAGCTGGTCGCCTATAGGGGCTTTGAAGGAAAAGGCACCTTCGAAGGCGAGGGCGAAGGAGAGTCTGAGCGGAATCTGGTGAAACTCGAAGACGTCCTCGAGATGCTCGGCGCCGCCGACGCCGAGCTCCTGTTCGAGGCGGTCGACGCGGTGATCGCGGAGGACCCGAAGGGGGTGCTGCTCGGGGTCGAGAAGATGGCCCGCTCCGGCCGCGACCCTTCGCAGTTCGCCCGCGACCTGCTCGCCCACCTGCGCCACCTGCTGGTCACGCAGACGACCGGCGAGGTACCGACCTCCTTTGTCGTGACCGCGACCGACTCGGGGCGGATCGAAGCGCAGGCTGCTTCGATCGGCGCGGCGACGCTTGTCCGAACCATCGACGAGCTGGCTACCGCCTTGACGGCCGTCCGCGAGGGCGACGACGCGCGCATGGCTGTGGAGATCGCCCTCCTCAAAGCAGCGAGGCCGGACCTGGATCCCAGCACCGAGGGACTGCTGCGGCGGATCGAGCGGTTGGAGGGACGGCTTTCTGACGAGGGCGGTCGGGCCGCGGGGCCTGTCGCGGCAGGGGACCCCCCACCCCCTGCGGTAGCTAAAGCTTCCTCGGGGGTGGGCCCCCCTACCGCGCCACCCGCGGCAGAGCCCCCGCCGGCAGACGACCAACCGCCAGCGCCCGAGCCAAGTCCATCTAGTGACGAGGCGCCCGAACCCGCGCCGTCTGCTGAGGAGTCCCCTCCGGCGGGTGGCGGTGGGGCGGGGGTCCCCCGCGGCGCGGAGGATGCGGAGCATCCGAGCACCGTGGGGGATGCCGCACCGACAGGACCCGCCGGCCAGGGGGATCTCGACCTGGAGGAGCTGAAGCGGGTCTGGCCCGCCGTGGTCCAGAAGCTGGCGGAGACCGCGCCGGCGCTGGCGGCGACTTTCGAGGGTGCGTACCCGGTGGCAGTCGAGGAAGAGGTACTGCAGGTTGGCTTCCCAGCCGACAAGACGTTCAACAAACGCAAGGCCGAGGGAGCGGATCGGCGCGAGGCCGTCGCGGCGGCCTTCGAGGCTGTGGTCGGCCAGGCGTTGCGCCCCGCCTACGTCCTCCTCGACGGCGACAGCAAGGAGCCGGCGGCGCCGGCCGAGGCGAAGGGTGAGGACGGGATGGACGAGGATGCGTTGGTGGAGAAGCTGAAAAGCGAGTTCGACGCGGAGGAGGTCGGTTAGGTGGCACGAGGAGGCGGACCCGGGGGCTTCGACGTCAACGCCCTGATGAAACAGGCGCAGCAGATGCAGGACCAGATGCTGCAGGCGCAGGAGGCGCTCAAAGAGGAGACGGTCGAGGCCAGCGCCGGCGGCGGCATGGTCAAGGTGAAGATGGGCGGCGACCTGACCCTGCGCGAGATCTCGATCGACCCCGAGGCGATCGACCCCGAGGAGGCCGAGATGCTGGCCGAGATGGTCCAGGCCGCGGTCAACGAGGGCTTGCGCGCCGCCCAGGAGCTGGCCAGCTCGAAAATGGGTGGGATCACCGGCGGTCTCGGCGGCCTGCCGGGAATGTGAGCACCGAGGGCCCCGCTCCGCTCGCGCGTCTTGTCGCCGAGCTCTCGCGTCTGCCCGGGATCGGGCAGCGGACCGCCCAGCGGCTCGCCTTCCATCTGCTGCGGGCGCCCGACGAAGAGGCGTTCGCCCTCGGCGACGCGATCCGCGAAGTGAAGGAGAAGGTCGGCCTCTGCGAGGAGTGCTTCAACCTCGCCGAGGGACCGCTCTGCCGCATCTGCTCCGACCAGAACCGCGACCGGGCGACGATCTGCGTGGTCGAGGAGCCCGCCGACGTGATCCCGATCGAGCGCACCCACGAATATCGCGGCCTCTACCACGTGCTCGGCGGGGCGCTCTCGCCGATCGACGGCGTCGACGCCGACGACCTCAAGATCGCCGAGCTGCTGAGCCGGGTCGAGCGCGGGGGGCTAAGCGAGGTGGTGCTCGCGACCAACCCGACCACCACCGGCGAGGCGACCGCGCTGCACATCGCCGAGGCGCTGCGCGGTCAGGTCACGGTGACGCGCCTGGCCAGCGGCCTGCCGGTCGGCGCCGACCTCGAGCACGCCGACGAGGTCACGCTCGGCAAGGCCCTGGCCGGCCGTCGCAGTCTCGATTAAGTCGCAAATTGGATATCCGTCCTGGACGACCGTCGTTCCGCAAATAGCGGACTTTTGAGGCGCCAACGTCCGCAGCTTTCGCCAAGGTCAGGCTGTGGCTGGCTCGCGCACACTCGATCGATCGCAGAGCGGCTCGCCGGCGGGCCGGATCGCCCGCGAGGTCTCATCGCTGCAGGCGTCGTTGCTGGCCAAGTTGCGCCAGGAGTTGGGCGGGGAGGAGCCGCAGCAGTTCGCGGCGACCGCCGAGCGCCTGGCGGCCGACTTCGGCGCCGTGGCCGCCACCGCGGTCGACGCTGCCTACGAGCAGGCGGCCGCTCCCGTACTCGACGAACAGCGCGAGCTGACCAGCCTCTACCGGCCCGGGCACATGCGCCGGCGCCTCGATCAGATGGCGGAGACCCACCGCCGCTACGAGCACCCCTTCGCGCTCGCCGTCTTCGACGCTTCCGGGCCGGACGCGCGCAACGGCGGCGGCGAGGCAGGACAGGAGACAGTGCTGGCGATCGTCGGCGCGGCGTTGCGCGACAGCGTCCGCATCGTCGACGAAGCGTTCCGGCTCGAGGAGGACGCGATCTGCGTCATCGCGCCGAACCTGCGCACGGTCGAAGCGATGCAGATGGCGGAGCGCCTGCTGGGCCAGCTCGAGGAGCTCGAGCGGGCGGGGGGGCTGCGGATCGCGATCTCGGCCGGGGTCGCGGCCTGTCCCGACCACGGCACCGACGTCGAGCAGCTGCTGCACAAGGCCGACGCGGCGATGTGGCGAGCGCGAGCGCTGGGTCAGCCGGTCGGCGTGGGCGCTCTAGAGCCCGTGCAAGATCGCTGACAGAATCCGGAAATCTGTCCATAACTGGTGTAAACCCGCGTTTACGCTGGCAGAATCCCCGCAGATGCCGGGAATCCGAACCAATGCAGCCGCCGAAGTTCTCGGCGTCAGCCCCAACACCCTGCGCAGCTGGGAGCGCCGCTACGGCTTCCCGACGCCGAAGCGCACCGTCGGCAACCACCGCAACTACGAGCTGGTGGAGCTGCAGACCCTGCGCGACGCGCTGGCCCAGACCGGCAACATCTCCTCCGCGATCGAGCTGACCCGCCAGCGCCAGTCGGCGCCGGCCAGCGGCGGGGAGATGCTCGCCGCCTTCGAGGGCTTCGACGAGAACGCCGCCGACCGCGCGATCGAGGAGAGCCTGGCGCTGCGGCCGCTGGAGCGCACGGTCGAGGAGCTGCTGCTGCCGGCGATCGACAAGCTTGCCGCCGACCCTGAGATGGAGGCCGAGCTCGAGTTCGCCTCGCGCTGGGCGACCGGGTGGCTGCACGGCGCCCGCCGCCTCGCGCCCGCCGCCTCGCGCCCGGCCGGGATCCTGCTGCTCGACTCCAGCCATGGCCAGGATGCCGAGGAGGTCCACACCCAGGCCCTCGACCTCGCTCTGCGCCGGGCCGGCTTCCGCGTCCTCGTCCTCTCCAACGAGCTCGGCGACGAGCGGCTCGAGCGCGCGCTCGGCGCCCTCGACCCGACCGCGATCGTCCTCTGCGGCCCCGGCGCCGAGACCCAGGACGCGGTACGGCTCGTGCGCAAGATCCGCGAGCTCGGCTTCGTCGCCCCCCTCTACGGCTTCCGCGCCGCCGGCCTGATCGGCGCCGCCGTGCCCTCCGCCGGCGAGAGTCCCAGCCAGGTCACCGGCATGCTCAACGCGGACCTGCGCCGCCGCGCCTCTAAGGCGGCCTGACCGGCGCATATCGGCGTCCTCGGTCGCTCGTGTGCGGAGCACACTTCGCTCCCTGCGTCCTTGATCTGCTTGGTCAGTCCGCCTCAGGTTAGGAGGGAGGGTGAACCCTTCGTCACCAGTTGGAGACGATCTGGTGAAGGGCCGGATACGGAGTTGTAACGACTTCGTAGAAGTTCGGTGAACCCGCTTGACAGAGCCATATGCGGCCAACAACGCTGCCGCTGAAATGGTTCAGTCAATGAAAGGAATCAGTCGCATGAGCGATACGACGAGTGCGCCGAAACGCGGCGCGCGCGCCGTCCGGGCAGGGCTTCTCGCCACTGCACTGGCGGCACTGACGGCGTTCGGCTTCGCCCCCCAGGCCGGCGCCGACTTCACCAGCTCCAAATGCGCCGGCACCAACCTCGACGGCAACGGGGCAAGCTTCGCCAAAGGGGCCCAGGAAGTCTTCAACTTCAACTTCAAAAACTTCTACTGCGGGGGTTCCGGCCTCAACGTCGCCTACAACGCCAACGGCAGCGGCGCCGGCATCCTGACGATGCAGCTGCGCAACAACGCCTCGCGCTTCGCCGGCACCGACGATCCCCCGACCCCGGCGCAGGTGGCGCTGATGAACTCGGGCGGCGTCGAAGTCGCGGGCAAAGTCGAAGCCGACACGAACCCGAGCAACGACGGCAAAGTCCACGTGATCCCGATCGCGGCCGGTGCCATCGCTCCCCTCGTCAACTTCCCCGAGGGCTGCAGCCCGGAACCGCTCGCCGACAAATACCGCACGGTCTCGGCCGCGGCAGTCGCCGGCGACGCGAAACTCAAAGGGATCCTTCGGGTCCGGATCACCAAGGTCAAATACGCGAAACTCTGGGCCGGCGAGGAAAACGCCAAATGGAGCGAAGCGTTCCCCGAACTCGGTTCCCAGGCCGGCGCCTGCGACAAACCGGTCATCCGCGTTGTCCGCTTCGACAAATCCGGAACGACCTTCGGGTTCAAGGACTACCTCCGCACGATCGAGCCGAGCCGTGGCTGGACCACCACCTTCGAGACGGGGGCCAACGGCAACCGCGAGTGGCCCAACGCGGAATTCGGCTTCCCGGCAAGCGGTGAAGAAAAAAGCCAGTGTGGCGCCAAAATCTCTGCCCCGGGCGGAAAACAGACCAACGACTCGATCGACTTCCTCACCTCGGCCTGCGCGAACGGCGCCGGCGAACTGGTGAAAAAACTGACCGAAACCGACGGTTCGATCGGCTACGCGGACATCGCGACGGCGCGTAACGCCAGCACCTCACTCGCCGTCAATGCCTCGCTCAGCACGGCACCGACGACGGCCTACTGGAGCCAGGTCCAGAACGGGACCATCGCCGTCGGCTCGGCCGAGGAAGGCGAAGGCAAAGGGTTCACCGAGCCGACCTTCGACGAAGCCAACGGCTTCAGAACGACGGCGGCCGGCAACCCGACTCAGAAGGGCGCCAACTGCCTCTCGTCGAGCATCTTCCAGAACACGCCGGCGAACAGCTTCGGCGACTGGTCGAAAACGAGCGGCGTGAACGCATCGACCGGTTACGGAATCTGCACCCTGACCTACGCCCTGGTGTTCGACGACAACGGTGCGGTGTTCACCAACTCGCCCGAAGAGGAGGGCAAAGCCCGCACCCTCAAGGACTACGTGGAAAGCATCGTCGGAGGCGCTCAGTCGCAGCTGTTCGCGGCTGACTACGCGCCGCTCCCCGCCCCGCTGCTGACGCTCGCCCAGGGCGCGGTCGCTGAAATCGGCTTCAACAAGGCCGGTGGCGGTGGTGGTGGAGGTGGCGGCAGTACCACCACTACCCCCGGCGGCAATACCGGTGGCGGCGGTGGCGGCGGCACCGTCATCATCAGCAACCAGTTCTCGATCCCGAAAAAAACCATCTCGTCGAAAACCGGCAGCGTGACCTTCTCGGTCAAACTGCCCGGTGCCGGCAAACTCGGGGTCCTCGGCACCGCCAAATCCGGCAAAAAAACCATCAAAGTCGGCAACGTGACCCTCACGGCCGGCAAAGCGGGCACCTACTCGGTGACGCTGAAACCGACCGGGGTGGCGAGGCAGCTGCTCAGCAAAAACGGCTCGCTGAAGGTCAACCTGACCTTCACCTTCTCGCCCACCGGCGGCGTGGCGAAAACCACGACCAGCTCGGTGACGCTGAAGCTGACTCCAAAACGTGGCAAATAAAGCCGCCCGGAGTTCGGCGCGCAAGCGCCCCCAGGTAGACCTCCGCGACGTCGCCCGCAGTGTGGGCGGCGTCGCGGTGTCGGTGGGGCGCTGGTTCGCCAAGGACCCGCTCAACACCCTGCTGATCGTCGCCTCGATCGGGCTGACGATCCTCTTCTTCTCCCTGCTGAGGCAGATCCAGCCCAGCTCCGGCGGCGAAAAGGTGCCGCTGAGTGAGATCAGCAAGCTGACCAAGAACGATCAGGTGCTGACGGCGACGCTGCTCGACCAGGACGCCCGGGTGGTCGTCGAGACCGTCAACGGGCGCGAAGCGTATGCCGCCTACCCGAGCTCGGACGCGCAGACCAACTCGATGGTGAAGGCGCTGACGGAGAGCGGCGCGATCGTCACCGTCGACCAGCAGTCCGACAAGCCCTCGAAGCAGATCCTGGTCCAGTTCCTGATTCCGATCCTCCTGCTCGTCTGCCTCTTCGTCCTCTTCACCCGGATCGGCCAGGACGGCGGCGCCGGCGCCTTCGCCGGCTTCTCAAAGTTCACCGGCAAGGGGCGCAAGCGGGGCGCCGACGCGCCCGACCGCACCACTTTCGAGAACGTCGCCGGCGCCGGCGAAGCGGTGGCCGAGCTGCGCGAGATCCGCGACTACCTCGCCGACCCGAGCAAATACGCGGCCGTCGGGGCGCGGGCCCCGAAGGGCGTGCTGCTGGTCGGCCCGCCCGGCACTGGCAAGACGCTGCTGGCGAAGGCGACGGCCGGCGAGGCCGACGCCGCCTTCTTCTCGCTTTCGGGCTCGGACTTCGTCGAGTCCCTGGTCGGGGTCGGCGCCGCCCGCGTCCGCGACCTCTTCGCGAAGGCGCGCAAGATGGCGCCGGCGCTGATCTTCATCGACGAGCTTGACGCCGCCGGGCGCAAGCGCGGCGCCGGCGTCGGCCAGGGGAACGACGAGCGCGAGCAGACGCTGAACGCGATGCTGGTTGAGATGGACGGCTTCGGCGGCGACGCCGGCGTCGTCGTCCTGGCCGCCACCAACCGGCCCGACATCCTCGACCCGGCGCTGCTGCGGCCGGGGCGCTTCGACCGTCAGGTCACCGTCGACGTGCCCGACGTCCACGGCCGGCTCGACATCCTCACCCTGCACTGCGGCGGCCGCCAGCTGGCGCCGGGGACCTCGCTCGAGGAGATCGCCAAACTGACCTCCGGGTTCAGCGGCGCCGAGCTCGCCAACGTGATCAACGAGGCGGCGCTCCTGACCGTGCGCGAAGGCCGCGCCGAGATGGACCAGCCGACCCTGGAGGAGGCGATCGACCGCGTCGTCGCCGGCCCGGCGCGGAAAAGCCATGCGCTGACCGAGGAGGAGCGGTGGGTGATCGCGATCCACGAGTCCGCGCACGCGGTGACGATCCGCTCGAGCGGCCAGAAGACCTCGGCCCAGAAGCTCTCGATCGTCGCCCGCGGCCGCCAGATGGGCACCGCCGCGGGTCAGCTCACCGACCGCGACGCGGTGGTGATGCAGGAGCCTGACATGCGCCGCCACCTGATCGCGATTGTCTCCGGCTTCGCGGCCGAGAAGATCGAGTTCGGCGTCGCCTCGACCGGCGTCCACGACGACCTCCACGCGGCGACCGGGCTGGCCCGCCAGATGGTCACCTCCTACGGGATGTCGGATGAGCTGGGCCCGGTGACGATCGGCGAGAAGGCGGGCGAGGTCTTCCTCGGCGCCTCGCTGCAGGAGCTGGGCTCGGTCGGGCCGGCGACCCTGGAGCTGATCGACCGCGAGGTCGAGCGGATCATCAAGGACTCGGTGCGGCGGGCGGAAGAGATCCTCAGGGCCAACTGGAGCGCCCTCTATGAGACCGCCAACGCGCTGGTCGAGCACGAGACCCTCTCCGGCCACGCGCTCGACGCCGTCCTCGCCTCGGTGCAGCCGACCCTGCTCGATTTCGGCCAAGCGCAGCGCGAGGTGGAGACGCGCGAGTTCGAGGCCCAGCCGGAAGGTGAGTAGGGGGGCGACAGCGGCGCTGGTCGCGGTCGTTGCCCTCCTCCTCGCGGCGGTCGGGGCGGGGGCGGCCCGGGCGGAGACGATCTGGCGCCTCGAGCAGCCGCCGCCGCCGGCCGGCGTCCCCTTCAAAGTGCCGCTCGGCGCGCCCGGGGACCTCAGCTTCTGGGCGCCGAACCGCGGCCTGCTGACGGTCGAAGGCAACGACACGATCCCCCGCGGGATCTACGCCTGGAACGGCCAGAGCTGGCACCAGCTGGCCAGCGTCTGCGGCGGGCCGGGGGAAACGGCGCGGATCGCCTGGGCCGGGCCGGACGAGTTCTGGGTCGTCAGCGAACCGAGCCTGCCGCGGACCGGCTCGGGTCTGGCGCTTTGCCGGTTCAAGGGCGGCCAGGTGGTCGGCTCCTGGAGCACGCGGGCGGACGCGGCCGACCCCTTCCGCCAGATGCTCTCTGCGACCTGCAACGGACCCAACGATTGCTGGTTCGGCGGCGTCGGCTCCCAGGACGCGCTGGGGACCAGGATCGGCGCCTTCCACCTGCACTGGAACGGCGCCGACCTGATCTCCGTCTACGGCCCGCAGGGCCGGGCGGTCAGCGACATGGAGTTCCACCAGGGACAGCTCTTCGAGAGCGTCTACGTTGGCCGCACCCCCGAGAACCGGACCGACCCGGTCGACCTCGCCGAACTCGAGAAAGTCCCGCGCCTGATCCACCGGATCGACGCCCAAGGCTTCAGCAACGACGGCTTCCTGCCGGCGCCCCTGCCGGCTGTTCCGGCCGACGGCACCGAGCTGCTCGCCCTCGACAGCGACGGCACCGATCTCTGGGCAGTCGGCGGGGGCGCCGCTTCGGGCCCCTCGGCCCCAGCCGAAAAATCGGTTGCCCGGCCGCCGCTCGCGGCGCGCCTGGTCGACGGCGCCTTTCAGGAGCTGACGCTGCCCGCCGCTGCGTTCGGACCTACCGACCGCCTTGGAGACGTTGCCGCGATGCCCGGCAGCGAAGAGGCGATGGCGACCGTGGTCCCGTTCGCCGACCGCCACAGCGTCAACGCCAAAGCGACCGTGGCCTTGATCGGGCCGGACGGGACGGCCGCGACCACCCGCCTGCCCGCCTCCGGCGCCGGCCGCGGCAGCGCCACCCGCATCGCCTGCCCGGCGCCGGACGACTGCTGGATGGTCACCTGGGCGGGCTGGCTCTTCCATTACGGCGACGGCAACCCGCTCCCGCTGGACACCGATCCCGCCTTCCATGGACCGATCGACTTCCGACCCAACGAGGCCGCAGAACAGTTCGTCCCCGACGCGCTCCCGGTCGACGACTCCGAACTCTTCGCGCCGCCGCCGATCGAAGACGCGAAAGCCAAAGAATCCCGGACCCGCAAGCTGCCGCCGCTGCTGCAGCGGATCCGCTCGCGGCTGCACGGCCTGGCGCTGACGGTCAGCTTCACCGTCACCCGCCGCGCCCGCGTCGCCCTGGTCGCGAAGCAGAACGGCCGCACCGTCGCGCGCACGCCGAAGCGCGTCTTCGGCCAGGGCCGTCATGCGCTGACGCTGCAGCTCAGCCGCGACCGCTACCCGACCAAGCTCGCCTTCGAAACCAAGGCGGTGAAGGGGTGAGACAGGTGCAGTCGAACCGGTGGCGCCTGCAGGTCGCCACTATCGTCTTCGCCGCCTGTGTCGCCTTGGCCTCGGTCGGCGTCCCCGGCGGCCGCGGCGAACCGCTGGCGCCCGGGGTCGGGCCGCTGCCACTGCTCGGCACCGCCGACCCGGCGGCCAACCTGATCGGAGCGGCGCCGGCGGGCGAGCCGGGCGAGGCCTGGGGGTACCGGCAGCTGCCGCTCGCGGTGGGAGGGGCCGAAGCCGGCTCGCGCCAGATCCCCTTCGGCCCGCCGCTGCAGGCCGGCAACCCGCGCCCCCAGCTCGCCTTCCTCCGCTACACCGACGCCAGCGGCTGGCAGGTCTTCGAGACGCCGGTCGACGTCGCCGGCAACCCCTACCGCGGCCCGGTCCCGAACCGGCTCTCGGCTCGGATCACCCGCGAGGGCGGGGGGGTGCTGGTCGGGCGCGACCCGACCCGGCCGACCAGCGAACAGGTCGTCGTTCTCGACCACGACCCGGGCGGGCCGTGGAGGATGCTGAAAGCGCCGCCGCCGACGGTCCTGCGGCCGGCTGAAGGGGAAGCGCCGGCGGAGGCCCTGGCGGGCGACCTCGGGGCCGGACAGATCGCCAACGCCGCTTTCGACGATGCGGGCGGCCGCACCAGCCTCTTCTTCGCTCCGATCGGCCGCAGCGTCAGCGACCGGATCGTCCGCTTCGACGGTCCGAGCTCGGAATGGGCGTGGGAGGAAGTCAAAGTTCCGCTCGGCTCCGAGACGAAGTTCCACGTCCTGGCAATCGACGCGACCGGCCCCGGCAACGCCTGGGCGATCGCCGAAGCGGCCGACGCGCTGAACCGGTCATTCGTACTGCTGGAGCGGACCCTGACTCCGGGAGGCCCGCTCTGGGTCGAGCGCGGCCTCGGCGCCGCCAAATTCGCCGACCGCGATACGCCGGCGCTCGGGATCTCCGGGCTGGAACCGATCGGCGGCGCCGCCCAGCCGCTCACCGTCACCGCCGACGGCGTCTGGGTCGACCTCACCGGCACGGTCGCGGGCGTGCCGCTCGACATCACGGTCTTCTACGACGTCGGCGCCGGCGCCCTAACCGGTTCCTGGTGCGACGCGGCGAGCGTCTGCGGGGCGGGCAACACGCTCGGGGTCAGGTTCTCGCGCCAGATCGGCTACCGCAGCTTCGCCTGGCCCGGGAGCGGCGCCGGCGCCCGGATCGTCACCAACCCGCTGGACGCCGGCGGCGGCGAGGAAAGCAACCGCGGCACCTACCTGCGGCTGAGCGCCGGCGGCTTCGAACGCCTGCCCGGCGCCGGCGGCAACTTCCGCGCCGGCGGCGCCTTCTACAACGACTCCAGCGGCTGGCTCGACGGCCCGGTCGAGGTCACCGCCAAGGCCCCGCCGGACCGCCTCCGTCCCTGGCCGGTCTCGCTGCGGGCGCCGCTGACCGCGGCCACGACCGCCCCCGGCACCGCCGCCGGGGCGCTCGGCTCGGCGGCGCTGGCCGTCGGCGTGGACGGCGAGGTTGTCCGCTACACGCCCGGGCGCGGCTGGCAACGCGAGTTCCTGCTCAGCTCCAGCGGCGCCGTGCGCAAGCCGATCCTGCGCGGCGTCGCCTGGCCGGAGCCGGGACGCGCCTACGCGGTCGGCGACCTCGGCTCGATGTGGCAGTGGAACGCCAGCGACGGGCTCTGGATCGCCGACCCGGGCGTCCCGATCGGGTTCGAGGGCAACCTCACCGGCGTCGCCTTCGACCCCGCCGACGCCGATCGCGGCTTCGCCGTCGGCAAGGACGGCGTCCTGCTGCGCTACGGCAAGAGCTGGGAACAGGACCCGTTGCCGGCGGGCTTCGCCGGCCGCAGCTTCACCTCGATCGCCTTCGCCGGCCGCGAGGCGATCGCCGCCGCCGGCGACGACCTGCTGGTCGAAGACGGGAGCGGCTGGCACGTCGACGACTCCGCTCACGCGCTGCTGCGCAGCGCCCCCGGCGGGCAGCCGTTCATCTACGCCGTCGCCGGCCTGCCCGACGGCGGCGCCGTCGCCGCCGGGCGCGACATCGTGATCGAGCGCGACGGCGGCCCCGGCGGCTCCTGGCGCTACTCGAAGCAGCCGATCCTCGGCTCGACCGCGATCGCCGCCGCCGCCGTGCGCAGCGGGGGCGGCGTGCGCGCGGTCGTCTCCGTGATCCCGCAGCTCTCCTTCCCGCCCGCCGACGACCTGCCGCCGCCGGACCCGAACGTGCCGCCGCCGGTCCTGCCTCCATTCGCGCTCCCCGGCGACGGCTACCTGCTGCGCGAGACCGCGAACGGATGGGAGGACGAGCAGCGGACCGGCTTCGCCGCCACCAGCGCCGACCGGCCGCTGAAGAGCGACCCTGTATTGGCGCTGCTGCTCGATTCCTCCGGGGCCGGCTGGGCGCTCGGCGGCTGGAGTGGCTACGCCGACGCAAGCGGTCGTGGCACCTCGGCCAGCGGCAGCGGCGGTGGCTCGCTGCGGGCGCGGGTGCGTACCGCCGCGATCGCCCGCTACGCCGACGCGGCCCCGCCTCCCCGCGCTGCCGTACCCCGGGCGGTGCCGATGCCGCCGGGACCGATCCGGCTCGCCGTCGCCGGCCACGCCGAGTGCGCGGAGACCTGCGCCGAACTCTCGCGCCAGGCGCTCGGCCCCGACCGCACCCTGGCGGCGGCGCTGCACACGGTTGCCGCCTTCGCCGGTGGCAACGGCCCGCGGGCGCTGCTCTACACCGGCAACCGCGTCGCCAGCGGGCTCGGCCAGGCCGACGGCGAGCGCTACGCCTCGCTGCTGTCCTCGGCCCCGTCGCTGCCGGTCTACGCCGCCCTCGGCTCCGATGACGTCGCCGACTCGGCCGGATCGGCCGTGTTCCAGTCCGCCTTCGCCTCCTTCCCGGCTCCCTTCGGGCTCGGCAGCGCCCCGGCCGGCATCTCCACCGGCGGGATCCCGGGCGCCGGAGTGGCCGCCGGCGCTCGTACCCACTACGCCTTCGACAGCAGCGGGCCGGGGGGCACCGTGCGGGTGATCGTGATCGACAACTCGCGCGGTTCCCTCGCCGCCAGCGACCTCGCCCAGAACCCCGCCGAGGCGCAGCTCCCCTGGCTCGAAGCGGTTCTGGCCAATGCCCGCGCCAGGGGGATCCCGGCGATCGTGATGGGCAACCGCAGCCTCAACCCGAACTTCACGCCGAAACTGAACGTGGCCGACGATGGCACCGAGGTCGCGCGGGCGCTCGTCGCCGGCGGCGCCTCGGCCTACGTCTTCGATCGCCCGGAAGAGAACCGGACGATGCAGGTCCCGGCCGGCAGCGCCACCACGATCCCCAGCTTCGGCACCGGCACCCTTGGCTATCGCTCGCAGCTGAGCGGCGTCGTCGGCGGCAGCTCCGCCGATTCCCTCTTCGGCGACAGCGGCGTGATGGTGCTCGAGATCGACGCCGGTGCCCGCGACCCGAACACCAACCGGGCCCCGGTCGGCGTGCGCCTGATCCCGGTGATCCAGGACCTCTCGCTCGAGGCGACCGACGGCACCCAGCTGCGGCGCTCGATCCCGGCGCTGTTCAGCGGCCTCGGCCGGCGCCCGCTCGGCGGCGATCGCTGGGGCGTGGCCGGCGCCGGCTCCGGGATCCCCAATCCCTCCGGCAGCAGTCCCTACACGTCCTTCCCGCCCGACCAGTGCCTGGTCGCGGGCTGCGCCGACCGGATCGAGCCCGAGTACAGCTTCACCTCCTCCGACCCCGACATCGCCGACTTCGTGCGCCAGGACCCCGCCTCGAGCAATCTCCACAAGCCCTTCCTCGACAACAACGACAAGGTCGTCACCGACAACAGCTCCGGCCTGCTCTGCCCGTTCAACGCCGGCACCACGACGGTGATGGTCAGCGCCGGTGGCTTCTCCTACTCCGAACAGGTGACGGTCCAGGGCGGCAGCGTGCGCCGACCCTGCGGCACCAGGCCGCTGCGACCGGACCGCTTCAAACGCGCTGCCGCGGGCGGCGCCGCCCCGCCGCCCCCGCCGCCGGCCCCCGGCGGCAGCCCTCCGGCCGACGTCACGCTGCCCTCGCCCCCGGCGGCGAGCGCCGCGGCGCCCCCGGCCCCGAACCCGCCGACCTTGATCCCGCCGGCCCCGCTCTCCCCGTCGCCCTTCTTCGCCCCGGTCGTCGGGCTCGCGGCGGTCCCGGCCGCGATCCTGCCGCCCCCGCCTCCACCCGTCCGTCCGATGCCGCCCGGCGGCGCGCCGGCCCGGTCCTACCAGGTCGAAGAAAAGGAGGAGGAGGAGGCGGCGGTGGAGGAATCGCATGCCTTCTCTCGCTACGAAGGGGAGAGCGAAGGGCTGACCGTGCCGCCCTACCTGCTGGGCCTGGTCCTGATCGCGGCGATCGGCGGCGCCTCCGTCCGCGGCCGCCCCGGCGGCCGCCGCCAGGTCACCGCCGCCCCGGTGCGGACGGGGGACAGGCCCCCTCGCCACCGGCGCTAGGGTCGCGAAGGCTCGGCGTCGAGCTCGCCGACCAAGGCCTCGACCCGGCGGGAGATCTCGTCGCGGGTCGCCCGCACCGCCTCGAGCGGCTGCCCCTTCGGGTCGGGCAGGTCCCAGTCCAGGTAGCGGACGCCGGGCACGTAGGGGCACTCGTCGCCGCAGCCCATCGTCACCACCACGTTCGCCCACTCGGCGTCCTCGGTGTCGAGGAGCTTCGGCCGGCGCTGGCTGAGGTCGATCCCCAGCTCGTCCATCGCCGCGACCACCTCGGGATGGACCCGCTCTCCGGGCGTCGTCCCGGCGGAGCGGGCGGGGTGGCGTCCCGCGGCCGCGCGTTCGAACAGCGCCTGGCTCATCTGCGAGCGGCCGGCGTTGTGCAGGCAGACGAAGAGGACGTTTGCCATCAGCCGCTCAGCCGCAGCCAGGTGGAGAACTCCTCCAGGGAGCCTGGGATCACGTAGTAGTAGGCCCAGAGGCCCTGGCGCTCGGAGGCGACGACGCCGGCGTCGCGCAGGACCCTGAGGTGGTGGGAGACGGTCGGCTGGGAGAGGTCGAAGAGGGGTACGAGCTCGCAGACGCAGACCTTGCCGGCGTGCTTGCGCAGCACGTCGACCAGCTGCAGGCGGATCGGGTCGCCGAGCGCCTTCGCGACCGCCGCCATCCGCTGCGCCTGCTCACGCTGCACCTCGGGATAGACGACGGGCTCGCAACAGGGATCGCCGGCGGGACGCTTCGTCTTCGGCGCCAAGGGCAGATCGACAGTCATCTATTTACATATATCTATTGAAATCACATATGTCAATACATAGGATCGCCGGGATGGTCCCAGCTCCGCTTCCCCGCCGCCTCTTTGCCGAGTTCCTCGGCTCCGCCTTTCTCGCCGCCGCGGTCGTCGGCTCCGGGATCGCCGCGGCGCAGCTCTCGCCGGGAGACACCGGCCTCCAGCTGCTCGAGAACGCGGTAGCGACGGCCGCCGGCCTCGCCACCTTCATCCTCGTCTTCGGCCCGGTCTCGGGCGCCCACTTCAACCCGGTCGTCTCGCTGGTCGACGCGAGCTTCGGCGGCCTGCGCTGGCGCCACGCCTGCTCCTACATCCCGGCCCAGGTCGCCGGCTGCATCGCCGGCGCCGTGGTCGCGAATGTGATGTTCGATCTATCGGCGATCAGCATCGCGACCACCCACCGGGCCTCGCCGTCGCATCTCTTCGCCGAGACGATCGCGACCCTGGGCCTGCTCCTGGTGATCTTCGCGCTGGCACGGACCGGGCGCGGGAACCTCGCGCCCGCCGCCGTCGGCGCCTACATCGGCGCCGCCTACTTCTTCACCAGCTCGACCAGCTTCGCCAACCCGGCGATCAGCGTCGGGCGGATGTTCTCCGACACCTTCGCCGGAATCGCCCCCGCCTCGGTCCCCGCCTTCGTCGCCGTGCAGCTGATCGGCGGCGCGGTTGCCGTAGCCGCCATCCGCAGCCTCTATCCCGACATCACCGCGGACGAGGCGGCGGAGGTGATGCTGCCCCACGACGAGCGGGCTGCAACCGAGCCGGCCGGCTAGGCGATCCGCTCGGGGGTGAAGCGGTACCCGATCCCGAAGTGGGTGTGGATGTAGCGCCAGTCCGGAGCCACCTGCTCCAGCTTGCCGCGCACCTTGCGCACCAGGACGTCGACGGAGCGGTCGCGGCGGGGCATCTCGCCGCCCCACATCAGCTCGTAGATGTCGGGGCGCTGAATCACGCTGTCCAGTCGTTTCGCGAGCAGGAAGAAGAGCTCGAACTCCCGCACGGTGAACCCAGCCCGCCTCCCTTCGACCAGGACCTGGAGTTCGGCCGGTCGGATCTCGAGGTTGGCAATGCGGTGGGTGTCGCCAGGGGCGGACGTCGACGGCTCGGCCAGCATCGCCGCCAGCATTTCTGAGCGGCTCGGCCGGCCGGTGAAGCTCCTGTTTCGATCTGGAGAAGATTTGGTGAAGGACGGGTGCCGCCCACTTCTAGCCCGCGAACGTGACCGCGGTGGTCCCGTGCAGACGGCGGCCGCCGGCGGCGGGGGTGAAGGTGACCCTGACCCGCGCGTGCAGCTTGCGGCCCCCGCGCAGGGCCGGCCGGAAGCGCTCCGCTGCGCGCATGACGACGTTGAAGCTCCCCTTGCCGCGGGCGTGGGTGCGGCGGCTGGCGATGGTGTGCGATTTCGGCGGGCGCCCGGTACGCGCCGTCGCCAGCGCTTTCACCCCGCCTGC
Source organism: uncultured Solirubrobacterales bacterium (assembly GCA_963802935.1). Classification (GTDB taxonomy): domain Bacteria; phylum Actinomycetota; class Thermoleophilia; order Solirubrobacterales; family 70-9; genus VAYN01. The sequence continues at coordinate 151,016 of CAWDKO010000007.1, forward strand.
GGCCGGGACCGTGATCGTCAGCACGACCACCCCGTCGGCTTTCGCTTTCGCCCGCACGATCACCCGTGGGCCCGCGCGCCCGACGGTGACGGAGCTGACCCCCGTGTCGCCTCCTCCCGTGGAGGGCGATCCACTCGGCGCTTCGGGCAGGCGGGAGGCGACGAAGGCATCCGCGCGCTGGTTGGCGTCGCCGAAGAAGAGGTTGCCGGCAAAGGAGGAGAAGGCGACGCGGGCGCCGTCGTTGCTGAGCGTGACCCCGTCCTGGGCGCCGCCGTCGACGTCGCCGCCGCTGGTGGAGCGGGTGGCGCGTTCGATCGTCCGGGCCGGCAGGTCGACGACGTAGAGCTCCTGCGGCCCCGGTACCACGCGGGGGATCCCGCTCTGCTGCAGCGCCGGCAGGATGAATCTCGTGCGGCTGGTGGTCAGGCCGAGGTAGCGGCCGTCGGGCGAGAGCGCGACGCTGCCGAGTGCGGCGCTGGTCGCGAGGTCGCCGCCGACGCTGTCGCGGGTCAGCTCCACGGTCGCCGCCTTGCGGCTCAGGCCCGGGTGCATGTCGGTCAGGTAGAGATCGAGGCCGGGGCCGCTCTGGACCAGCGGCCGCGGCCCGGCGCCGGTCAGGAAGGCGACCGTGTACCCGTCGGCGCTGAGGGCCGGCAACTGGGAGCCGATGTCGGCGCGGTTGCCCTCCTGGTCGGTGAGGGGGCCGAAGCAGGGGCCGTTCCCACCGGGGCTGAAGATCGTTTCCATCCCGGGGTTGTCGGTTTCCAGCTGGCGACAGACCGGGTCGTCGGGGTCGGCGAGGCCGGTGACCCGGCGCGTCTGCTCGGCCGGGCCGAAGGGCGCCCGGCGCCAGAGGTAGTAGTTGAAGGAGGGGTCGGTGTTCTCGCCGCCGAGGAAGTGGGTCTGTTCGGCCGCCCGCCGCCCGGTCCAGGCGACCGTGGTGCCGTCGGCGCTGAGCGCCGCCCCGAGCGCCCCGCCGGCCGGCGCCGCCGTCATCGTTTCCGTGTTCGCGTCGCGCACGGCGGTGACCAGGGTCGTCCGCTGGGCCGCCAGGTCGCGCACGAAGAGCTGGCCGGCCGGGGTTTCGGGGCTGAGCCCGGCCGGCAGGTCGGTCGCGGCCTCGGTGCGGAAGACGACCCGGCTGCCGTCGGCGCTGATCGCCACGCCGGGGGAGACGTCGGCGCCCGGGTTGCCGCTGGGCAGCGGGAAGGCGGGCGGCGCGTAGGTGGCGGCCACTTCGCCGCCGTCGCGGGCGGAGACGAGCCGGTAGGCCCCGGGCGCGCCCGGGGCCAGGCCCATGTCGCGCACGTAGACGTCGACGTTGTCGTTGCCGTCCGTGGCGACCAGCTGCTGGCCGCTGGAGAAGGCGACGAAGCGACCATCGGCGCTGATCGACGGGTTGGCGGCGCCCCGGCGCAGGAACTGGTTGTCGCTTTCGCGGAAGAGATCGCCGTCGGCGACCTTCTGCAGGCCGAGGCCGCCGAGGTCGGAGCGGAAGATGCCGCCGGTGCGGTAGCTGCCGGGCGGGTCGGGGTCGCTGTCGGCGAAGAAGTTGCGCGCCCGGGTCTGGATCGCGACGTAGTGGCCGTCGGCGGAGACGGCGGCGAACCTGGTCGTGTCGTCGCCCTGTTCGAGGCGCAGGTAGTCGGCCGAGACGAGCTCGGCGCCGCCGGCACCGCTGGTCGCGTTGCCATAGAACGCGCCGGCAGCGGGGGGAGGGCAAGCAGCCCGAGCGCGATCGCCGCGCCCGCCAGTTGGGCCAGGGCCCCGCGCCTCACCCGACCCGCACCTTGCGCTCGAGGCTGGTCGTGTTGCCGGCGCGGTCGCGGGCGCTGACCGTGACCGTGTAGGTGCCGGGACGGTCGTAGGCGTGGTGCACCGCTTTCACCACCGGTTTGCGCTTGCCGCCCTTGCGCGGGGTGGCCGAGATCGTCGTCGCGCCGCCGCCCCCTTTCGCCTTGCCTCCGCCGCCGCCATCGCCGAAGGCGACCCGCAGGGCGCTGCCTTTGACGCCGGAGGTCTCGCGCCGGGCCCCGTCGGAGACGACCACGACGAGGCGGTTGCCGCGCCGCCTCAGCTTCACCTTCGGCGGCTGCCGGTCGACCAGGAGCACGGCGTTGCGGGAGCCGGTCTCCTGTCCCGCCTCGTCGATCGCGAAGACCTGGATCCGGTGCCGGCCGTCGCCGACCTGCTTGCTGCGCAGCCGCGTGAAGAGCCGTTTCGTCGCCTTGCCGACCGGCTCGTCGTCGATGCTGACCGAGTAGGTGAGGCGCCCGATCGCGTTGATCGCGGCCGCCCAGTGGATCGCGATCCTTCCCTGCCGCCGCCACCCGTCCGGCGTCTGCACGAAAAAGGGGTCTGGCGGCGCGTCGACCACGGCGGCCGCGACCTGGCTGTTGCCGCCGGTGCCCTGCGTCCAGGCGACGATCGCGTCGCCGAGGCCGGAGCCGCCCATCCGCAGCGCCCCGACCGTGCCGCCGCTCGGCGCGCTCAGCGTCGCCGGCTCGAGCACCCCGTCGGAGCGTCGCTCCTGCACCGCGACCAGGCCCGAGTTGCCGTGCTGCTCGCGCCAGACGGCGATTGCGGCGCTGGTTTCCGCCAGGTCGACGAGCGGTTCGGCGGGGACCGAACTGCCGCCCTGGTCGAGCCTGGCCAGCGGCTTCACCGCCTCGAGGTCGCCGGACCCGAGCAGGCTGGAGGTGCCGGAGCCGAAGCCGGCGACGAAGGCGCCGTTGGGTTCGACGCCGATGCTGGGCGCGCCGAGGGCGCCGATGTTGCCACCGTCGACGAGACGCGCCCCTTTGAACGCGGCGGCACCGGCCGCGAAGGCGTCGGGCATCTCGTTGACGAAGACTCGCGGCGCGGTCAGTTTGCCCGACTGGCCCGGCTGCTGGCGCAGGGCGATCGCCGCCTGGCCGAAACCGGAGACGTCGAGCGCGAAGGCGTCGGCCGGCCCGCGCACCGGTGCTCCTTCCCAGCTCGACGGGCTGACCTGGAGCGGGATGCCGACGCCGGTGCCGAACAGCCGCCGCGCCCAGATGCGGTCGACGAATTCCTCGTCGGGCTCCTGCCAGGCGACGACCCCGTTGCCGGTGGAGTCGATCCCGATCTGCGGGCCGCTCGTCGGCGTCGGCAGCCGCAGCGGCGAGGCGGGATTGCGGTTGACGGGGCCGCCGAAGGGCGACCAGAGCCGGTTGTTGTAGCGGGCGACGCGCACGTTGGCGCCGGCGTAGCCGGGCGGGTTGGCGGGGCTGGTGTCGGTGATGACGAGGTAGGCGAGGTAAGCCTGGCCGCCGGCGTTCATCGCCAGGTCGGGGAAGGTCGAGGTCGCCTCGCCGACGTTGAAGTCGACCGGCACCGGCATCTGGAAAGCCGCGGCGCCGGGGTCGAGCGTCGCCGAGAACATGCGGTCGGTCCCGACGCCGAACTCCTGCACCCAGGTGACCAGCAGGCGCCCGCGGTTGGCAGCCGCGATCCGCGGCCAGCTCGAGTCGAATTCCTGCCCCGCGTCCGCCCGCAGCGGAGCGCTCCAGGCAGCGCCGTCGAAACGGCTGACGAAGACGTGTTTGCGGCCCCCGGCCTGCTTCAGGTAGACGACTCCGCCGCTGCCGTCTTCCGCCATCGCCGCGTCGGCCACTTCGACTACCTCCGGGCTCGGTCCGTCGATCAGGTGAGGGTCGGAGATTTCCGCCGTGGCGCCGGTCGGCAGGCAGAGGCAGGCAGTCGCAACCGTGAGCGCGGCAGTCATTCGTACCGCTATGCGGAACAAAGGACTGCCGCGCTTGGCGCCAGGTGTGTGGGGTGGGGCGGGGGCACGCATGGACGCGAAACCCTCGCGCCCGCGCGCGACAAAGTTGTAACTAAGGCGCTACCAGGTGGTTAAGCGGCCCCAGCGGAGGTGGAGATAGGTCACAACTTGTGAAGTTTCCTATGGCCATCCGGTGCGACAGCGCAGACGATGCCCGGCGTGGCCGACCTTGGCTCCAACCTGCGCGCTGCCCGTAAGGGGCTCGGCCTCACTCAGGAGGAGGTCGCCGAGCGCAGCGGGGTCCACGCGACCGAGGTCAGCCGGATCGAGGCCGGCAAGCGCGACCCGCGTGTATCGACGCTGCAGCGCCTGGCCAAGGCGGTCGAGGTGCAGCCCGGCCAGCTGCTCGACTAGCGCGCTCAGCGCAGGTGGCCGTTGCGGGTGCCGTTGACGGCGACCACCTGACTGTCTTCGGGGCCGGGCCGCAGGATCAGCACCTCGGCCGGGGCCTTCGCCAGCAGCCAGACGAGGTCGTCACCGGAGAAGCCGGCACCGGTTTCCGGCGTCGCCGGTACCACGACCCGGTCGAAACTCTCACGGTCGAGCAGCCGCTCGAGGGCGTGGCGATAGGAGCGACCGCGCTCGATGCGCGAGTCGACGGACACTCCCTGCCCAGCGGCCCGCTGCTCTATCGCCTCCAACATCGGCATCGCCTTGGCCGCTTCGGCGGGGATCGCGCAATCCAGCGGCAGTCGCTTCGCGACGGTCGCCAGGTAGGCGGGCATCAGGGTCGCGTTCTCCGCCTTCGCGAGTCGCAGAGCGGCATCGACAGCCCGGCGAGAGATCTCGGTCCCGGTGAAGGGCAAGAGGATGTGGTGCACGGTCTCCGGCGCATCGGAGTGACGGCCGCCCCAGCGCGAGCGCGCGAGCAGGTAGCCGCCGGCCAGCCCCAGAATCAACGCCACGCCGATCAGCACCCGCTCGATGTTCACCCGCCCTCCCTTGAACCGCGGTGGGCGATGATCCTCACGTCCACGCCCGGAGGCGCCGCCGCCATCAACCGCTGCGGCAGCGGCTCGCGCAGCCGAGCGAAACCGCGACGCGGCTCAGACTCGCCGACCATGACGTAGGTGGAGCCGCGCTCGCGGACGACCTCGGCGGCTCCCTTCACCAGGTCGTCGCTCTCCTCGATCAGAAAGGTCGCGCCGAGCACGGAGGCGAGGTGTCGCAGCGCCGTCACCTGCCGCTCCACCTCACCCTCGATCGCCTGGTTGGGGGGCTTCACCCAGAGCAGGTCGAGGTCGGCCCCGAGCCGCTGTGCCGAGCGCCAGGCGCGGCGGACAAGCCGCTGCGAGGAGGGCTGGGGCCGGACCAGCGCCAAGAGCCGCTCGCCGACGGCTTTCGGCACCGCGGCAGCGACCCTCTCCTCGCGCGTGCCGAGCGGGGCCTCGACCACCAGCCGCTTCGCCTCGACCTCCTGCGCGACCTGTCGCAGCGCCACCTCGCGCAGCGCCAGCAGGTTCTCCACCGTGAAGAAGTTGTTGAGCGCCGGCTCGATCGTCTCGCCGGGGTAGACCTTGCCGGCCCGCAGGCGGGCGATCAGAGCCTCCGGCGTCAGGTCGATGAGGACCACCTCGTCGGCCTCGCCCAGGACCGCGTCGGGAATCGTCTCCCGCACTCGCGTCCCGGTCAGCTCGGCGACCTGGTCGTTGAGCGACTCGAGGTGCTGGACGTTGACCGTGGAGAAGACGTCGACGCCTGCGGCCAGCACGTCCCGCACGTCTTCGTAGCGCTTCTCGTGCTCGGTGCCGGGGGCGTTGGTGTGAGCCAGCTCGTCGATCAGCGCCAGGTCGGGGGTGCGGGTCAGCAGCGCCGGCAGGTCCATCTCCTCCAGGTCGGTCTCCCTGTAGGTGACTCGTCGCCGCGGCACCGTCTCCAAGCCCTCGGCCAACACCGAGGTCTCCGGTCGTTCGTGAGGCTCCATGTAGCCGATCGCCACGTCGCGCCCGGATTCCTGTTCGGCGTGGCCCTCCTGCAACATCCGGTAGGTCTTGCCGACCCCGGCGGCCATTCCGATGAAGACCTTCAGGTGTCCCCGTCCGCCGGTGTTCACCGCCCCATCCTCCTCCGCCGTCTCCGCGGCGGGCAAGGCTCAGGCCCCGAGGGCGTTGTGGATCACGAGGTCCAACAGCTTGATTCCGACGAAGGGGACGATCAGCCCGCCGAGCCCGTAGATCAGCATGTTGCGGCGCAGCAGCGCGGTTGCGCCGATCGGCCGGTAGCGAACACCGCGTAGGGCCAGCGGCACCAGCAAAGGGATGATCAGCGCGTTGAAGACGATCGCCGAGAGGATCGCCGAAAGGGGAGTGCCCAGGGACATGATGTTGAGGTCGTCCAGCGGCCCCCGTTCGCCCGGATTGGCGGCGTAGGTGAAGGCGAAGATCGCCGGCAGGATCGCGAAGTACTTGGCGACGTCGTTGGCGATCGAGAACGTGGTCAGGGCCCCGCGGGTAATGAGGAGCTGCTTGCCGATCTCCACGATCTCTATGAGCTTGGTCGGATTGGAGTCGAGGTCGACCATGTTCCCGGCCTCGCGCGCCGCCTGGGTCCCGGTGTTCATCGCCACTCCGACGTCGGACTGAGCGAGCGCGGGGGCGTCGTTGGTGCCGTCGCCGGCCATCGCGACCATCCGGCCTTCGGCCTGGTGGCTGCGAATCAGCTCCAGCTTCTGCTCGGGCGTCGCTTCGGGCAGGAAATCGTCGACCCCGGACTCCTCGGCGATCTTCGCAGCGGTCAGCTTGTTGTCGCCGGTCACCATCACCGTGCTGATTCCCATCCGCCGCAGCTCGTCGAAGCGGGCGCTCATCCCCTCCTTGACGATGTCCTTCAGGTAGACGACCCCGAGCACGTGGTTGTCGCGGCAGACGGCCAGCGGGGTACCGCCCTCGCGGCCGATCAGGTCGAGCTGTTCCTGCAGATCGGCGGGAGGCCTGCCACCGGCCTCCTCGACGAAAGCGATGATCGCGTCGCCGGCGCCCTTTCGGTACTGGTTGCCGTTGACGTCGACGCCGCTCATCCGCGTTTCGGCGGAGAAGGGAACGAAGGTCGCCTCATGGGTCTGGAGCTCGCGCTCGCGGACCCCGTACTCCTTGGCGAGGACGACGATCGAGCGACCCTCCGGCGTCTCGTCGGCCAGCGATGAGAGCTGTGCGGCTTCGGCCAGCTCCCCCTCCTCGATTCCGGGCATCGGGATGAACTGAGTCGCCTCGCGGTTGCCGAGCGTGATCGTGCCGGTCTTGTCCAGCAGGAGCACGTCGACGTCGCCGGAGGCCTCGACCGAGCGCCCCGAGAGAGCGAGGACGTTGTGACGGACGAGACGGTCCATGCCGGCGATGCCGATCGCCGAGAGCAGGGCGCCGATCGTGGTCGGGATCAGGGCGACGAGCAACGCGATCAGGGTGACGACCGAGGCGTCGGTGCCGGAGAACTCGGCGAAGGGGCGCAGCGCGACGACGACGGCAAGGAAGACCAGGGTGAGGCCGGCGAGGAGGATGTTGAGGGCGATCTCGTTCGGGGTCTTGCGCCGCTCCGCTCCCTCGACCAGGGCGATCATCTTGTCGAGGAAGCTCTGGCCTGGCTCCTGGGTGATTTCGACCACGATCCGGTCCGACAGCACGCGGGTGCCACCGGTGACGGCGGACCGGTCGCCGCCGGACTCGCGCACCACCGGCGCCGACTCGCCGGTGATCGCCGACTCGTCGACCGAGGCGATGCCCTCGATCACGGTGCCGTCGCCGGGGATCGCCTCCCCGGCCTCGACCACGACCACGTCGCCGCGGCGCAGCTCCGAGGCAGGCTTTTCGCCGCCGTCGCGCAGCCGGGCGACGGTCTCGGTCCGCATCGAGCGCAGCGCGTCGGCCTGCGCCTTGCCGCGACCCTCGGCCAGGGCCTCGGCGAAGTTGGCGAAGACGACGGTGAGCCAGAGCCAGGCGCCGATCGAGAATGCGAACCAGGCCGGCTCATCGCCACCACCCAGCGGTGGGCCGCCGAAAAGCTGGATCAACCAGCCACCGGTGGTGATGACGGCGCCGATCTCGACCACGAACATCACCGGATTGCGAATCTGGTGGCGAGGGTCGAGCTTGATCAGCGAGTCGATCACCGCCCGCAACATGATCGCGCGGTCAAACAGCGAGCGGGGCCGGTTGCGGAGGGTCTCGTCGGTCACTTGCGTGCGTCCTTATGGGGTTCCTTGTCGATGGAGAGGTTGAGCTGGAGCACGTTGACGCCGGGCTCACCAAAAAGGCCGAGGAAGCGGCCGTCGGTGTGCTCGTCGATCAGGTCGAGCACCCGGTCGAGCGGCAGGTCACGAACCGCCGCCACCCTGTGCGCCTGGATGCGGGCGTCGGCCTCGGAGATGTGGGGATCGACTCCAGAGGCCGAAGTGGTGACGGCGTCGACCGGCACGTCGGCGGCGGTGAGGCCAGGGTCGTAGCGTCGCTCTCGCGCCAGGTAGGTCTCCAGTTCTTCTTCGAAGAATTCGGAGAGTTCCTTGTCGTTCGGCCCGAGGTTGTTGAAGTAGGTGACGTCGGCGCTGTATTCGGTGACCGAGGGACGGCCCTGGAAGTAGCGCGGCAGGCCACGGAAGTCCTGGCCGATCAGCTTCGAGCCGACGAGCTTGCCGTCGAGCTCGATCTTGCTGCCGCTCGAGGCGTGTGGGAACAGAGCCTGGGAGACGCCGGTGGTGAGGAGCGGATAGGCGATTCCGAGCACAAGCGTGAAGAGGACGATCGCGATCGCCGCGGTTGTTAGGTCTTTTCGCAGGTTGTTCATCTCAGAAGAGCTGGTCAGTCAGTCCCTGCACAACGGGGCCGAGCAGGAAGGCGGGGAAGAAGGTGAGGGCGGCGACGATCACGACGACTGCGATCAGCAGGACGACAAAGGTGGGTGAGTCGGCGCGGAAGGTGCCGGCGCCGGCCGGCGCGACCTTCTTGCCGGCCAGCGAGCCGGCCACCGCAAGCGCCGCGATCATCGGCAGGAAGCGGGAGAACAGCATCACCAGGCCACCGAGCAGGTTGGCGAAGTCATAGCCGTAGGCGCCCGGGTTGCCGGGCGCATTCGGCTGGATGAAGCCGGTGTAGCCGGCGAACGCGGAGCCGTTGTTGTTGGCTTGCGACATGTAGGCGTAGAGCGACTCCGAGAAGCCCTGCGGGCCGGAGTTGTAGATCGACTGGGTGCCGTCTGGGCTGGCCACCGCCCAGGCGGTCGCGAACAGCACCAGCAGCGGCGTCACCAGCACCCCGACCAGAACCAGCTTCACCTCCCGCGACTCGATCTTCTTGCCGAGGAACTCCGGGGTGCGCCCGACCATCAGGCCGGCGATGAAGACGGTCAAAAGGACGAAGAGCAGCATGTAGTAGAGCCCCGAGCCGACCCCGCCGAAAACGACCTCTCCGGTGCCCATGCTGGCCAGCGGCACGAGGCCGCCGATGCCGGTGAACGAGTCCAGCGCTCCGTTGACCGCGCCGCAGGAGGTAACGGTGGTGATCGCCGCCCACAGCGACGTCTCGGAAATGCCGAAGCGCTGCTCCTTGCCCTCCATGTTGCCTCCCGTGGAGCCGTCGAAGGCATGGGTGATGACGCCGGCATGGTGCTGCGCCGTGCTGCCGTGCTGCTCGGCCGTGTAGACGACGGCGACCGCGACGATGAACATCGCCATCATCGCCGCGTAGAGCGCCCAGCCCTGGCGACGGTTGCCGATCATGCGGCCGAAGGTGTAGGTGAGGCTGGCCGGGACGATCACGATCAGCAGCAGCTCGATGAAGTTGGTGAAGCCGCTGGGGTTCTCGAACGGCATCGCGCTGTTGACGTTGAAGAAGCCGCCGCCGTTGGTCCCGAGCTCCTTGATCGCCTCCTGCGAGGCGACCGGGCCGAGGGCCAGGGTCTGGGTGCCACCGCTGATCGTGTGGACCAGCTGTGCGCCGTCAAGCGTCTGGATCACGCCCTGGGAGACGAGGACCAGCGCGGTGACGAAAGAGAGAGGCAGCAGGATGTAGAGGTTGATCCGGACCAGATCGGTCCAGAAGTTGCCCAGCGCTGCGCCCGAGCGCGCCACGAAGCCGCGGATCACCGCGGCGAGCGCGGCGATCCCGACCGCGGCGGAGACGAAGTTCTGCACGGTCAGCCCCGCCATCTGGGCGAAGTAGGTGAGGGTCGTCTCGCCCCCGTAGTACTGCCAGTTGGTGTTGGTGACGAAGGAGGAGGCGGTGTTGAAGCTGAGGTTCCAGGGACCGGAGTCGAAGCCCTCGGGGTTGAACGGCTGGATGCTCTGGGTGCGGAGGATCAGGTAGAGGACCAGCCAGGAGACGACGCTGAAGACGACGATCGAGCGCGCGTATCCCTTCCAGTCCTGCCCCTCCTCGGGCCGCACACGCAAAACCCGGTAGGCAAAGCGCTCGATCGGCCCGAAGAGGGGGGACAGGAAGACTCGTTCGCCCTGGAAGACCTTGGCGATGTAGCCGCCGAGCAGCGGCACCAGCATGGTGAGGACGATCAGGAAGACGACGATCTGCAGCCAGCCCTGGGCCATCTAAAGCTTCTCCCCGCGCAACAGGGCGTAGCAGAGGTAGCCGAAGACGACGGCGGAAACGAGCAGCCCGAACAGCTCGGCGGCGCTCATACCCGGTCCAGCGCTCCGATCGCGACGTAGAGGAGCGCGAAGGCGATCAGGGCGAGAGCGACGGAGGCGAGGTCCACGTTTCGATCATGCGCCCGCGCCCGTCAAGGCCGCATAAAGGAACCGGACCTCCCCATACAGATTTCGTAAAGGGGGAGAATCTCGTCGCGGGGCGACTTTGTGTCCTCATGGGACAGAAACTCGCCCAGCTCGACCTCGAGATCGCAGAGATCGCTTCTCGACAACATGGGGCCATCACCACTGCGCAGCTGATGGCGGTTGGGATCGGCGCGAGCGGAGTCGCAAAGCGAGCGCGCAGGGGCAACCTGCATCGACTGCACCAGGGCGTCTACGCGGTAGGGCATGTGGCCGCCTCCCGAGAGCGGCGGTGGATGGCCGCGGTACTGGCGTGCGGCGACGGAGCGGTCCTGAGCCACCGCAGCGCGGCGGCGCTCTGGAGGCTGTTACGGCCGCACGATGATGGACCGGTGGACGTTGTGACTCCGGCCCGAAGCGGTCGCGCCAAGCGCAGCGGGATACGGCTCCATCGCCGCACGACCCTCCTTCCCGGAATGACGACTCGACGGCTGGGAATCCCAGTGACGACGCCGGCGGGGACGGTCGCCGACCTGCGCGGCGCCGTGCCGCCGCGGCTGTGGCGACGCGCTGTGCGACAAGCCGAGCTCGCCGGTTACCCGCTCGGCCCCGAGGTGGAGCACGACGGCACCCGCAGCGACCTCGAGAGGGACTTCCTGCAGATCTGCCGCCGCGCCGGGCTGCCGGCGCCTGAGGTGAACGTCAGGGTCGGGCGCTGGACCGTCGACTTCCTCTGGCGAGCCGCGCGGCTCGCGGTGGAGACCGACAGCTACCTCTATCACCACGGCCGCGTCGCCTTCCAAGACGATCACGCTCGCGAGCTCGATCTGCGTGGGCACGGCTTCGAGGTGCGGCGCTTCGACGAACGTCAGATCAACGAGGAACCCGATCGCGTCGCCGCCGACCTCACCGCGGCGCTCGGGGATCGGCAATCCCGCTGACGAGCTAGCCCGCGAACCGGTAGCCGACGCCGGGGTCGGTGCGGATGCAGCGCGGGCCGTCAGCCGGCTCGATCTTGCGTCGCAGGTTGGCGATGTGGGCGCGCAGCACCTGCACGTCGTCTTCGTACTCGACGCCCCAGACCTCGACCAAGAGCGTGCGGTGGGTCATCAAGCGACCCCGGTTCTGCGCGAGCACTCGCAGTAGGTCGAACTCGGTCGGGGTCAGGTGGACCGGCTCCCCATCGCGGCGGACCACGCGGGCCTGGAGGTCGACCTCCAAACCGTCCGCCTCGATCAACGGCTCCGAAACCTCGGGCTTGGCCCGCCTCAACACCGCCTCCAGCCGCGCCACCAGCTCCGGAGGCCCGAACGGCTTCGTCACGTAGTCGTCGGCGCCCGCAGCGAGGGCGCGCACCTTCGCCTCCTCCTCGCCGACAGCGGAGAGAACGATGATCGGCATCTCGCTCCACTCGCGGAGGCGCCTCGTCAACTCGACCCCATCGAGGTCTGGCAGCATCAGGTCGAGGATCGCCGCTGCCGGCGGTTTCACCGCCGCCCGGTCGAGCGCCTCCTCGCCGGTGGCAGCCGTGATCGCCTCATAGCCGGCGTCGCGCAAGATCACCCGCAGGGCGCGGAGGATCTGCGGCTCGTCGTCGCAGACCAGGACACGCGTCGCGTCGTTCACGCCCCGGTTCCCCCCCGCGGCGGCAGGGTCACCACGAAGCTCGTCCCCTGCCCCGGCAATGACTCGATCGCGATCTCGCCGCCGTTGGCCTCGACGAACCCCTTGGCGATCGCCAAGCCGAGGCCCGAGCCGGTGTTGGCGGTGTCGCCACGCTGGAACGGCTCGAAGATCCGCTTCCACTCTCGCTCGGGTATCCCCGGTCCCTGATCGACCACCCGCACGACGATATTGCCGCCGACCAGCCGCGAGCGCGCCGAGACCGGGCGACCGTCGCTGTAGCGGATCGCGTTCTCCAGCAGGTTCGCGAAGGCGCGCTCCAGCTGCGCCGCATCTGCCTCCACCATCGGCAGGTCGGGATCGATCGCCAGCCGGATCGACTCCGATCCGGCCACGCCCTCCCGGGCGGCTTCCAGCACCTCAGCCAGATCGACCGGCTCCCGGTGCGGCTCGGCCTTTCCCGCCTCCAAGCGGGACATGTCGAGCAGGTTCTCGACCAGGCGGGAGAGGCGATTGCCCTCGCCGACGATCGCAGCGCTCAGCTCGGCGCGCTCCTCCTCCGTCAGCGTTTCCGATCCGAGCGCCGAGCCACCGGCGATGATCGAGGTCAAGGGGGTCCGCAGGTCGTGTGAGATCGAGCGCAGCAGAGCGGTCTTCAACTCGTCGCTGCGGCGCAGCGCCTCGGCCTCCACCGCCTCCGCCTGCATCCGGTCGCGCTCGCGGGTCAGGATCTCCAGCTCCGCGAGCGCGCGGTCGGCTTCCTCACGACGGCGTTCGGCTTCGACCGCACGTGCCCGCGCAAGCCCGGCGACGCTGCTGCTGACGATCGCCGCGATCGCGAAGGCGACGAGCGCGACCCAGTTCTCCTCCTCGGCGATCGTGAAGCGGTGCAGCGGCGGGATCTGGAAGAAGTTGAAGGCGAGGGCGCTCGCGAGCGCGGCGAGCAGCCCCAGGCGCAGGCCCCAGACGACCGAGACCAGGAGGATCCCCGGCAGGTAGACGATCCCCAGGGAGACGACCGGGGCAACCGACTTGAGCGGATAGACGAGCAGCGTCCCGGCCGCCACCGCGGCCACGACCGCGAGGATTCCGAGCCCGGTCGAGGGCGGCTCGCCGCCGAGGCTGAGGGATGGGCGCAGACGCATCGTCGCCCAGGGTATGACGGGCGCCGCCCTTCGTAACCAGTTCTTCTCCAGACAGTCACGTCGCGTTCACCTTGGCCCGCGGGCTGAGCCCGAGACTGGCCGGGTCCAGAACTTTCGAAACCGTCACCAGGAGCGATCTTCCATATGACCCGGAACCGTCCCCTGGCTGTCGTGGCTGCGGTGGCCGTCTGCGCCGCACTCGTCGTCCCCGCCGCCGCGACCGCCAAGCCGACCATCACCATGAGCGGCTCGACCAGTGTGGCTCCGCTTGCCGCGCTGCTGGCCAAAAAGTACATCTCGGTCTGCAACCACTGCGTCAACTTCAAGCTGCTGCAGGGTGGCTCCGACGTCGGCATCTCCGACGTCGCCTCGGGCCGGGTGACGATCGGCAACGCCTCCCGCGACCCGAAACCGAGCGACCCCGGCGGTCTCGTCTTCAACAAGATCGCCCACGACGCGGTCTGCATCGTCACCAACAAGTCGAACCCGCTGCCGGGCATCGACGAGGCCGGCGTGCAGGCGATCTTCGGCGGCAGCGTCCGCACCTGGAGCAGCGTTCCCGGCTCGCAGCGCGAGCGGCACGATCGACACCTTCACCCGCAGCCCCGCCTCCGGTACCCAGGACGCCTTCCAGAAGATCTTCCTCGGCTCGACCAAGGTCTTCTCCGGCTCCAGCCAGAAGGCGTCCAACGGGCTGATCCAGCAGTCGGTCAAGGCCGACCCGAACGGGATCGGGTACGTCTCGCTGTCCTTCAGCGACGGCCTCTACGCCGTCCCCTACAAGGGCGTCGCCTGCACCGAGCGCAACGCCAAGTCCGGCCAGTACGGCGGCCAGCGCAACCTCTACATGGTCACCCGCGGCCCCGCCAAGGGCGCCACCAAGGCCTGGATCAAGTGGATCACCAAGACCCCGGCTGCGGCCTCGATCATCAATACCGAGTGGGTGTCGCTGCAGTAGTGGCCGCTCGCGGGCCCCAGACCGCGCAGCAACGCGACCGCACCGACCAGCGCGCCGAGATCCTGCTCGGCGCGCTGGCGTCCGCGGTCCTCTTGCTGATCGCGTTCATGATCGCCTTCGTCTTCGCCAAGGCATGGCCCTCCTTCGCCCACAACGGGCTCGCCTGGTTCGGCGCCGGCGGCAACCTCGACGAGCAGCTGACCAACATCTTCGACTCGCCCGCCGACCCGAGCGAGTACGTCTACACCTTGCACGCCTGGCCGCTGATCTACGCGACGGCGCTGATCACCCTCGCCTCGGTCCTGCTCGGCGACCGTCGATCTCGATGCTGTCGGCGATGTTCATCGTCGAATTCGCCCCCGGCTGGATCCGCGCGATCCTGCAGCCGGTGGTGCGGCTGCTGGCGGCGGTGCCGTCGGTGATCTACGGCCTGATCGGGATCCTCGTCCTCGTCCCCTTCTTCGGCAACCACGTCATCTCCGCCGGGCGCAAGGAATCGGTCCAGTACGTGATCCAGCTCGACGGCTCCAGCATCCTCGTCGGCATCCTCGTGCTGACGGTGATGATCACGCCGATCATGATCGCGATCACCGTCGACGCGCTGCGCTCGGTGCCGCGCAACTGGACCGAGGGCGCGGCCGCGCTCGGCGTCAACCGCTTCCGGGCGCTGCGCACGGTCGGCCTGCGGGCGGCGCGGCCGGCGATCGTCGCCGCCGCGATCCTGGCCACGGCGCGGGCGCTGGGCGAGGCGATCATGCTCTCGATGGTCACCGGCTCGGTGGCCTTCGCGCCCAACCCGCTCGACGGCGTCACCTTCTTCTTCGAGCCGGCCCGGACCCTGGCCGCGCAGATCGTCGACGGCGCCGAGGGCCTCTCGGTGAAACCGTTCGGGCAGACGATGTACGCGTTCGCGGCGCTGCTGCTCGTCTCCAGCGCCTTCCTCTCCTTCGGCGGCTGGCTCGCCCGCCGCTCGATGCGCAAGTACACCCTGGCCCCGCGATGAGCGCCGACGCCCAGACCCGCGGCCCCGCCGGCCTGATCGGGCGCATCCGCCACGCCGGCGGTGACTCCTGGAGCCTCGGCGACAGGATCGGGCTCGCCGCGGCCTGGACCGCCGGGATCCTGCTCTGCCTGATCGCCGCCGCGATCGTCCTCTACATGCTCGTCCGCGGGATCCAGTACCTGAGCCTGGACCTGATCTTCAGCAGCCCGCAGGCGGGCCTCGATCAGAGCAAGAGCGGCGGCTTCCTCGACCCGCTGGAGGGAACTCTGGCGCTGACCGTGATCGCCACCCTGATCGCCGCACCGGTCGGGGTGGGGATCGCGGTCTGGCTGACCGAGTACGGCCGCCCCTCCTGGCTGGCGCGGGCGGTCGAGTCCGGGGTGGAGATCGTCGCCGGCACGCCCAGCATCGTGCTCGCGATCTTCGGCCTGCTGGTCTTCCAGCAGGGGATCTTCAGCTTCCTCTCCTATGAGGCGACCCAGGGTGTCGCCTTCGGCCGCTCCTTCTTCATCGCCGGGACGATCATGTCGCTGATCGCGCTGCCGCTGATCGTCGGCGCCAGCCGCGAGGCGCTGCACTCGATCCCCCGCCACGTGCGCGAGGCCTCTTACGCGCTCGGCAAGGATCGGATCTCGACCATCCGCCGGGTGCTGCTGCCTGCCTCGCGCCGGGGCATCGGTACCGGCGTGGCTCTGGGGATGGGGCGGATCGTCGGCGACACCGCGATCGTCGTCGTCCTGCTCGGCGCCACCCTGCAGAACGACCCCGAGGGGAGCGTCCCCGGCCTCAGCTTCCTCCAGGGGACCGGCAGCACCCTCACCACCTACGTCTACAACAACTCGCCGGTGGGGGAGGGGGGCGCCCCCGAGAAGGCCTACGCGGCGGCCTTCGTGCTGCTGCTGATCGTGATCGCCCTCAACTTCGCGATCGACATGATCACCCGCGGAAGGGGCCCGTCGTGGACTCGCTGAGCGAAGGCCAGGGGATGGACGCCTCGCGCACGCTGCTGGCGGGCGCCGGCCAGCTGCCGCCGCCGGTACGGCGGATCGCGCCGGAGGCGCCGGCGACGATTGCCCCGCCCCGGCCGGCCGGCAACGGGCATGCCCCGACCGGGCCCTGGCGCCGGCGAAGCTGCAGCGCCTGGAGCGCGACGACGCACCGGCGATCGAGCGAATGCGGACCGAGCAGCTCAGCATCGCGTACGGTGAGAAGCTCGCTGTCAACGCGGTCTCGCTCGAGGTCCGCCAGGGCGAGGTGCTGGCCCTGATCGGTCCCTCCGGCTGCGGCAAGACGACGCTTTTGAGATCGCTGAACCGGCTCGTCGACCTGACCCCGACGGCGGTCCGCGGCGGTCGCATCCTGCTCGACGGCGAGGACGTCGACGGCTTCGACGTCACCCACCTGCGGCGCCGGGTCGGGATGCTCTTCCAGCAGCCGAACCCGTTCCCGATGAGCATCTTCGACAACGTCGCCTACGGGCTGCGCGAGCGCGGCTCGAAGAAACCGTCGCGGCGCGAGCTGGAGCCGGCGGTGACCGAGGCGCTGCACCGGGCCGGGCTCTTCGAGGAGGTCCGGGACAACCTCGAGCACCCGGCCCTGGCGCTCTCCGGCGGCCAGCAGCAGCGGCTCTGCATCGCCCGCTCGCTGGCGGTCGAGCCCGAGGTGCTGCTGCTCGACGAGCCGTGCTCGGCGCTCGACCCGATCTCCACCCAGGTGATCGAGGAAACGATCGTCGGGCTGCGCAGCGAGGTCGCGATCGTGATCGTCACCCACAACCTGCAGCAGGCCCAGCGGGTCGCCGACCACGTCGCCTTCATGTATCTGGGCGACCTGATCGAGTACGGCGAGGTCGAGCAGGTCTTCGCCGCCCCGAACGCCGAGCGCACCCGCGAGTACGTCAGCGGGGGCTTCGGATGAGCGCCCGGCCGCTGATCGCCGGCGGCCTGGCGCTGCTGGCGCTCGGCGCGCTCAGCGGCTGCCAGTCGACCCAGAGCCGCAGCGCCGAATTGGAAGAGGACAACTCCACCGTGCTGCTCGAGGAGGAGGGGGTGACGGTCACGAAGGAGGACCCGGACATCGAGGTGGTCTCGACCACGGTCCTCTCCGAAGCCGAAGGCAATGCGGTCGTGGTCGAGCTGCACAACGACTCGGGCGAGGACCTCCTCGACGTGCCGATCGCGGTCGACGTGCTCGACGCCAAGGGGCGCAGCGTCTACACGAACGACGCCCCCGGCCTCGAGCAGGCCCTGGTCGCGATTCCCTTCATCCCCGCCCACGGCGACGGCGTCTGGGTCAACGACCAGGTGCTGGCGGTCGGCAAACCGGTCGAGGCCGAGGTCAAAGTCGGGGTCGGCGGCATCCCCTACGACGGCGAGCAGCCCGAGATCGAGATCTCGGAGCCGAAGCTCGAAGGGGACCCGACCTCGGGGGTCGTCGCCGACGGCGACGTCGTCAACCGCACCGGCGAAGACCAGAACCGGTTCCTGATCTACGGGGTCGCCCGCGAGGGCGGCAAGGTGGTCGCCGCCGGCCGCGGGGCGATCGAGCACCTCAAGCCCGAGACGAAAAAGCTCCCCTACAACATCTACTTCATCGGCGACCCGACCGGCGCCGAGCTGACGCTCTACGAGTACCCGACCCTGCGGGCGGAGGGAGCGCCGTGAGCGAGTCCGAGATCAGGCCCCTCGGCAAGGACGGCGACCTCTGCGCGCAGTGCGGCTCGCCGCTGGCGGCCGACCAGCGCTACTGCCTCGAGTGCGGCAAGCGGCGCGGCGGCCCGCGGGTCGACTACCGGCAGCGGATGCTGGCGGCCGCCTCCGCAGGCCCCGACCGGCCCGCCCCTGACCCGGCGGCGACTCCGTTGCCGGACGGCTCAGAGCCGGCCAGGTCCGCAAAGGGGGAGCGCGACTTCGCCCCGCTCGCCGCCGTCGGCGGCATCGCCGTGCTCGGCCTGATGCTGCTGGTCGGGGTTCTGATCGGCAGGGGCGACGGCGACAGCGCCCCGGCGCCGGCGCCGGTGGTTGTCCAAGGTGGGGCCGGGGCGAACGCGGCCGGAAGCGGAGACACGGCCGGCGGGGGCGAAGGCTCCGGTGGTTCCGCCCTCGGCGGCGGCTCCAGCGGTGGCAAGTCCAAGAACAAGAACGCCAAGGGCGGCGGCGAAACCGCCGCCGAGGCGGGGGCGGTCACCGCGAGCAAAGACGACCTCGCCGAACTCGAAAGCGAAACCGGCGAAGACGCCGCGAAGAACGCGCTGAAGCTGCCCGACAAGATCGCCACTCCGGGTGCGCCGCCGCCGATCGACAAATCGAAGCCGCCGGGAGGCGGCGAAGGCGGGGGGCTGGTGATCAAGTGAGCTCCGATCTCCAGCGCCGCCGCGACCGCCTCGCCCAGCAGCTCATCGACCTGCAGTGGGACCTCGGCGGGATCGCCTACGAGATGGCGATCCGCGACCACTTCCGGCTCGACGTGCTCAACGCCCAGGCGGCGAAGCTGCAGCAGGTCGACGCCGAACTGGCCGAGGTCGAACGGATGCTGAAGCTGGGTCAGGCGGCGGCCGCCGGCGCCTGCCCCGACTGCGGTGCGCTCTATGCCGAGGGCGCGGTCTTCTGCTGGCAGTGCGGTCGCGACCTGATGCCGCGCGGCAACGGCGGCGGGGCAACGCCCCCGTCGGTGGCGCCGACCCAACTCGGAGCGCCAACTCCCCAGGCGCCGGCCGAGCTTGGTCCAGCGACTTCTGAGGCGCCAACGCCGCCCGGAGGGCCGACCCAGTGAGGAAGCGCCTGCTCGACCTGGTCGCGCCGGTTCGCCCGGCCCACCGCGACCGCGGTTACCGCCGGGTGCTGCGGTGGGCGGCGCTGCCCGTCACCGACCGCCGCTGGGCGGCGCCGCTGTGCGCGGCCGCGCTCGGGTTCGGCCTCTTCGCCGGCGTCGCGATCGGCCCCGGCGCCGCCGGCACGTTTGCGACCGGGGTGCCGCCGGTGATCGAACTGCCGGGGCTGCTCGACGGCGGCGAAGAGGCCGGGGAAGCGGAAGCGCCCGTGGGGGGCAGCGGAGGCGACGTCCTCGCCGAAGCGGGCGCAGAAAGCGGGGAAGCCTTCCCGGAAGAAGCCGGCTCCGCGGCCTTCGAATCCTTCCCGGAAACCGAAGCGCCCGAAACCCCGGCCGAACCCGCACCGTTGGCCGCAGAGGAAGAACCAGAGGACGAAGCGGAACCGGAGGAACCGGCGCAGACGATGGCGGGGCTGGTGGTCCACGCCAACCCCGCTGCCGGCAGCTACACCGTGGTCGAAGCCGGCGGCCTGATGAACGCGATTCACGCCGCCAAACTGCCGGCACCCGGGACGAAGGTGAGCGTGCCGGTGCGGACGCTCGCCAACGGCACCTTCGCCGAAGACGGCAAGCGCAAACAGACCGGCAAGCGGACCAGCGCGAGCATCGCCGGCATCGTCACCTTCGTCGACGCCGACCCTGCGGCGCCGTCCTATGCGGTCTCCAAACGCGGCGTCTCGCTGCTGATCCGGGTCCGCCCCGACCCCAGCGGCGCCGCGCCCGTTCTGCCTCAGCTGGGCGCCTACGCCAACGTCTCGGTGGAGATCGAAAAGCCGCCGGCAGCCGCCGGCCAGCCCCCGGCCGCTGCCCCCGTCCCGGGCGAAGCGGTGGTCTCGCCGGCGCCGCCGGCGGCCCCTGCCCCGGAGGCGGCTCCCGCCTGTGCCCCCGACCCGGCGCAGCCGCTCACGGTTCCGGCCCCGGTCGCGATCCTCTGGCAGCAGCAGCTCGAAGCCGACGGGGCGCCGTTCGCCTCCAGCGATTTCGCGGGGGTGGTGAGCGCGATCTGCCCGGCGCAGGGGCAGCTGGCGCTCTCCGGCGACGACCTGCGCCAGAGCGGCAAGGACATCGTCCTCACGGTGCCGAAATCGATCGACCTCGGCGACCTCGAGGTGGGCGAGTCCGTCGCTGCCACCGCCGCGATCGAAGCCGACGGCAGCCTGCGCCTGACCGGCCTCGCCGGCGACGAGCGCACCAAAGGTGCCGACGACGAAGCCGCCACCCAGGGCGACCTCGCCTCCCAGGCGCCGCGGTGAGCACTGCGCAGCGCCGCGTTGGCGCGCTCGCCACGACCCTGCTCGCCTCCCTCGCCCTGAGCGCCTGCGGCAACACCCCGGCCGATGGGCCGAAGAGTCCACCTGCAGACGACGTATCGGCCGATCGGCTCTCAGAACGCGACGTAACGCTCCATCAGGACCTGCCGGCCGGTCTGCCGGAGTCGGTCGAAGCCCGGGCCGCCG
The DNA here is from genome assembly GCA_963802935.1 of uncultured Solirubrobacterales bacterium. Taxonomy (GTDB): domain Bacteria; phylum Actinomycetota; class Thermoleophilia; order Solirubrobacterales; family 70-9; genus VAYN01. The sequence goes on from CAWDKO010000007.1 coordinate 171,550, forward strand.
CCTTCCTCGAACGCCACGGCACGGCGCTGCGGCGCAGCCTGCGCGACTACCTCGGTCCGGAGCTGACCACCGCGGTCGAGGCGGGCGCGACCGTCTGCCGCGCCGGCAGCGAGACGCCGTCGATCGACGACCCGCGTCGCTACCCGTTCGCCTGCATCGTCCGCGGCAGCGCCGACGGCCAGGGCCTCGAGGTCGGGATCACCCTCGGCTTCGTCGGCACCGAGCTCGACGGCCGCTGCTGGCGCGCCGCCAACGAGCGGGTCGCCGTCACCACCACGGTGCCGGCGCTGCTGACCCGCGACGAGGCGCGCCGCCCCGTCAACCAGATCGCCGGCTGCGTCTAAGCGGCTCCACGACGAACCGCTCTTTTTTACCCCCAGAGAGTAAAAAAGCTCGGTTCGGCCCGTTTTCGTTTTCTTCACATCTCTGAAGGCTCGCGTAGCGAGCATGGCTTCGATGCGTTCGCCCGATCCTGCCCCGCTTCCCGCCCGCGACCCGCTGCCGCGCCTGCTCTCGGCCGCGGCGCTGCTCGTCGCCGTGATCGCGCTCGTCTTCGCGATGGGCGGGCTGACGATCGCGAAGGGTGGCAAGCAGGTCGTCTACGTCGGCAAGAACGGGAAGATCCCCGCGAAATACCTGCCGGTCGTGAAAGCCGCCAAGAACGCGAAAAAGCTCGGCGGCGCCACCCGCGGCAAGCTCTCGGTCAACTGCCCGATCCCGAACGCGATCGACCTCGGCACCTGGTGCCTGGAAAGCGGCCTCTACCCGGTGCCGCCGAAAGACACCGGCAAGAACGATTACCTCTACGCGACCCAGGCCTGCGTCAAAGCGGGCGGCTGGCTCCCCACTGCCGCGCAGCTGATCGGGGCAGCGCCGCGGGCGAAGCTGCAGAGCACGATCGACGACAGCATCCTCACCTCCGGCGCCGAAGAGTTCCCGGACGCGAAAAACGGGATCAAGGACAAGCGCGAGATGAGCGGCGACCTGACCACGACCGCCTCCGGCTCCCGCGCTGCCGGCTCGGAGGGGGTCACCGTCGGCTCCAAAGGCAACGGCAACCTCGGCGAGCCCGACCCGGTGCCGATGCCCGCCGATCCGCTGCCGGAAACGCTCAACTACGTCACCGTCTACGACAACCACAACCTCGGCGGCTTCGCCGGCGGCGCCCCCGTCGGCCGCGCCGAGAACTTCCGTTGCGCCTACGCCAAGGGTGCTCAGGGCCGTAAGTTCGGCGACTGAGCTGGCGCCCGCGGCTCAGCGTTCACACCAGTTTCTCCTCGCGGCAACTGTTCCTTAGCAAGCCGGCTCAGCCCCCTTCCTAGGTTCGGGTCGCACTCGTCCGAACCATTAAAGGAGGAAACATCCTGATGCGAGCCAAGCGAAAGCACCTCGCGCTCTTTGCGGCCATGCTCCTCGCCGCAGTCGCTACCGCCGGTGCGGTTGCCACCGCCCACGACAACGACGACGGTGACGACAACTCCCGTGAGATCAAGAAGCTGATCGACTCCGACAATCCCAAGAACGTGATCCTGCTGATCGGCGACGGCATGGGCGACAGCGAGATCACCCTGGCCCGCTACTACGGCAAGGGCGCAGCCGGGACCCTGAACATGGAGAAGCTGCCGTTCGCCGGCGAGCTGATCACCTACGGCCTCTCGGCCGGCCCCGGCCCCACCTACCGGCCGAACTACGTGCCGGACTCGGCCCCGACGGCGACCGCCTGGTCGACCGGGAAGAAGACGATCGACGCCCGCCTCTCGCAGGGCCCGAGCGCCGCGGAAAGCATCCCCGGCTCCAACGCCGGCTACCGGACGACGTTCGAGATCGCCGACAAACGCGGGATGCTGGTCGGCAACGTCTCCACGGCGGAGATCACCGACGCGACGCCCGCCGCACCCTCCTCGCACATGTCCCAGCGTGCTTGCCAGGGCCCGGCGGATGCCCGCACGATCTGCCCGAGCGAGACCAAGGGAGCCGGCGGAATCGGCTCGATCGCCGAGCAGCAGGTCGACCACCTGCTCGACGTCAACCTCGGCGGCGGTCGCAACCGCTACCTGCAGACGCTCGACGGCAGCACCAAAACGGTGGTCGACTACGCCAAATCGAGGGGCTACCGCTACGTCGAGACGGCGAGCGATCTGGAAGGCATCGGCTCGCTCTCCAAAGGTCCGGTGCTCGGCCTCTTCAACACCGGCAACATGACCACCGAGTTCAAACCGCTGGTGGCGGCGACCACTCCGGGTGCAGGCAGCCCGACGTTCCGCTGCGACGAGACCAACCGCCCGGCCAACGAGCCGAGCCTGGAGGCGATGACCCGCAAGGCGATCCAGCTGCTGGAGAACCGCAAGGGCTTCTTCCTGCAGGTCGAGGGGGCCTCGATCGACAAGCGCGATCATGCCTCGGACGTCTGCGGTCAGGTCGGCGAGAACCTCGCGTTCGACAAGGCGGTCGGCGTTGCCCTCGCCTACCAGAAGAAGAACCCGGACACGCTGGTCGTGATCACCGCCGATCACTCGCACACGAGCCAGATCGTCCCGGCCGGCCAGGACACGCCGGGCTTCTACGCGACGCTGCAGTCGGCCGACGGGGTGCCGATCCGCGTCTCCTACGGAACCGGCAAGACCGCGAGCGGTCAGACCCACACCGGGGCCCGGGTCCCGGTGGCGGCGATCGGTCCGCAGGCGACCAACGTGATGGGCGTCCGCGACCAGACCGACCTGTTCCAGACCCTGATCGGTCGCGACGACTGATCTCCCGAGCGCTCGCCCGGCCCAGCGTCAGGCTTTCGCTGGGTCGGGCGGCGCGCCCGTCTCGCTGACGCCGATCCGTTCGTGCAGTCGACGCAGCGGCGCCGGCGCCCACCAGTTCCACTTGCCGAGCAGCTCCATCAGCGAGGGCACCAGCAGCGCCCGCACGATGCTGGCGTCGATCAGCACCGCCAGCGCCGTGCCGACCCCGTTCTCCTTGATGAAGATGATGTCGGAGGTGGCGAAGGCGCCCATCGCGACCGCGAACAGGAGCGCCGCCGCGGTCACGATCCGCCCGGTCCGCTCCAGCCCGATCGCCACGCACTCGCTCTCCGAGGCGCCGTTGTCGCGCGCCTCTTTTATTCGAGAGAGAAGGAACACCGCGTAGTCGGTGGAGAGGCCGAAGGCGACCGCGAAGAGCAGGATCGGCATCGTCTGCTCGATCGCCCCCGGGCTCGTGTAGTCGAGGAAGCCCTCAAGGCGGCCGTCCTGGAAGATCAGCACCAGCAGGCCGAAGACGGCGCTGAGGTTGAGGAAGTTCATGATCAGCGACTTCATCGGCAGCACCACCGAGCCGGTCATCAGGAAGAGGATGACCAGGGTGGAGACGATGATGATCCCGAGCACGATCGGCAGGTGGCGCACGAGGCTGTCCTGGAGATCGACGAAGTCGGCGGTTGCGCCGCCGACCAGCGTCGTCGCGCCGGGCGGCGGCGGGATCGCCCGGATCTGCTCCACCGTCGTCTGGCTCGCCTCGGCGATGAAGGGGTTGGCGGAGATCACCTGCAGCGCCGTCACCTCGCCCCGTAGGGGCTGCGGCGGCGTTACTTCGGTGACCCCGGGCACCCGCTCGACCCGCGCCGCCATGGCCGCGGCGGCCCCCGGCCCGCCACCCTCGACGTCGACCCAGATCGGGGTCTCGCGATAGGGCGGGAACTCGGTGCTGACCGTGTCGTAGGCCTGGCGGGCACTGGCCGACTCCGGCAGCACGCCCGGGTCGACGGTGTTGAACTTGATCCCGAAGAAGGGCAGCCCGAGCACGATCAGGAAGAGCGCGCTGAGGGTCGCGACCGGCAGCGGCCGCCGCATCACGAAGCGCGAGAGCCGGTACCAGAAGCCGTTCTCGTCGGGACGGGTGTCGGCCTCGGCCCGGCGCCGCAGGAACTTCGGCGCGCCGGCGTTGACCCGGGTGCCCAGCAGCGTCAGCACCGCCGGCAGCACCGTCAGCGAGATCAGCGCCGCGAACAGCGCCACCAGTGCCCCGCCCAGCCCCATCGAGTAGAGGAAGCGCTGCGGGAAGACGAGCAGCGAGGCGAGCGCCGCCGCGACCGTCAGCGAGGAGAAGAAGACGGTGCGCCCGGAGGTCGCGAGCACGCGCCGCATCGCCTCCAGCCCCGGGCCCGCTCCTGGCGATCTCCTCGCGGTAGCGGGAGACGATGAAGAGGCTGTAGTCGATCGCCAGGCCCAGCCCCAGCGCCGTCGTCAGGTTGAGGGCGAAGATCGAGATCGAGCCGAATTCGCTGGCCAGGCGCAGGATCAGGAAGGTGCCGACGATCGCCAGGCCGCCGATCATCAGCGGCAGCACCGCGGCGACGAGGCTGCGGAAGAACAGCAGCGAGAGCAGGAAGAGGAGGGGGAAGGCGATGATCTCGGCCGTTTTCAGGTCCTCCTCGACCTGCTTGTTGACCTGCTCTTGGGCGACCGCGGCGCCACCGACGATCACGCCCGGCTGCGCCGAGAGCTCGTCGGCGATCGCGGCACCGGCGTCCTGCCACTCCTTGTCCTCGGTCGGGCACCAGGGCGACCGCGAAGTAGGTGGCGTCGCGGTCGTTGGAGACGAAGGCGGGGGAGCGGGTGTCGTAATAGCCGGTGACCGATTTGACGTCGTCGCGCCGTTCGATGCTGCGTTCGAGCTTCAGCACCCGGGCCCGCGTGGCGGGATCGGCGATCGGCGCGTCCTCGACCACGGCGATCACCGCCGGCGGCCGCAGCCCGGCGTCCTGGAGCTGTTCCTTCGCTTCGACGGTCTCGGTCGCCGGGTCGTCGGCGCCGTAGGGGTCGAGCCGGTCGGCGACCGAGCCGCCGAGCGCTCCGGCGAGGAGGAAGAAGAGGATCGCGGTGATGCCGATGCGGCGGGCGTTGCCGTCGGCGAAACGGGCCAGGGAGTCGAACATCAGCTGCTCCTTCTCTCGGGAACGGATTCGAGGATCTGGGCTTCCATGCGCTCGCACCACTCGGCGAACCAGGCGGTGAACTCGATGCCGCCCCGCAGCACCAGCAACGGGAACGGGTCCTCCTTCTGCTCCGCCGCCGGCTCCATGGCGCGAAGTTGGGCGTTGACCTCGAGCCGGTGGGCGCGCATCGCCCGCAGGATCTCGACCGCCTCCTCGGGCGGCAGCAGGTTGGCGAAGAACAGCTTCAGCAGCCCTTCCTCGCGCATCTCGAAGGTCTCGGGGGGCTGTCGCAGCCACGCCACCAGCGCCTCTTCGCCGTCGGCGGTGATCTCGTAGACGGTGCGGCGACGGCCGCCGGTCGGCGCCTCGACCCCGGTCACCAGACCGGCCTCGGCAAGGCGCTTGAGCTCCGGGTAGATCTGTCCGTAGCTGGCCGCCCAGAAGAAGCGCGTCGAGCCGTCGACCACGGCCTTGATCTCGTAGCCGGACCGCGGCTTCTTTACTGACCATGCCGAGGATCACGTAGGCCGTCGGGCTCAGTCGCTCCATACCGCGTCAGTATATATCGCTCCGATATATCGGGAAGTGTGATCTTGCTCACTGATGGATCGCATATGGTCGCCGCTCCGACTTTTCATTCCTCAGCGAAAGGAGCTCTAGAGATGGCGCTCGACCAGAGCAAGATCGGCCGTGTCGTGGCCGAGCAGATGGAGGCGATCGAAGGCGACTACGGCGACGACAGCGAAATCGGCGACGTCTGCACGATCGTCGAGGTGGTCGGCCCGCACGGCTCCCACGTCCGTGTTCGCAGCAGCGACATGCGCCCCCACAGCGGCCTCGGCCTCGTGCGCATGGCCGAACAGGCGATGCTCGGCAACCTGGGGGCAGCTGACGCGAAATCTCTGTGCTTTTGGTCGCCATAGCGCCCAAGAGTCACAGCGATCGAGGTCTGCTAGGTCAGCTCGGCGATCAGCGCCTCGACCACGGCCGGGTCGAACTGGGTGCCGGCGTTGGCCTCGAGCTCGCGGACCGCGTCCGCCCGGCTCATCGCCTTGCGGTAGCTGCGGTCCGAGGTCATCGCGTGGAAGGCGTCGCAGGTGGCGATGATCATCGCCCCGCGAGGGATCTCCTCGCCGGCGAGGCCGTCCGGGTAGCCACCGCCGTCGAAGCGCTCGTGCGCGGAGCGGACCAGCGGTGCGACCGGGGCGAGGAAGGGGATGCGCTCGAGCATGCGGGCGCCGATCGCGGTGTGCTCGTCCATCCGCGCCCGCTCGGCCACGCTCAGCGGCCCCGGCTTGCGGAGGATCTCGCCGGGGACGCCGATCTTGCCGACGTCGTGGAGGAGGGCGCCGTAGCGGAGCCGGTCCAGCTCGGCACCCGAAACCCCCAGGCGCTGGCCGACGGCGACCGCGAGGTCGGCGACCTCGTTGGCGTGGTCGGCGGTATAGGCGTCCTGCAGCTCGACCGCGTCGGCGAGCACGCCGACGGTGGTGAGGAAGGCGCCCTCCAGTTCCTCCATCAGCTGGCAGCGGTAGATCGCGGCGCCGACCTGGTTGGCGACGATATGGGCCAGCAGCAGGTCGTCCTCGGCAAAGGCGCCGGGCTCTTCCTGCTCGAGGTTCATCACCCCCCAGACAGAGCCGGCGACCCAGACCGGCAGCGACAGCTCCGAGCCCGGGTCGGTGCGGGGGTTGCGGGCCAGGTAGTCGGAGTCGAGGCGGGTGTCGTTGACCATCGCCGGCCGGCCGCTGCGGGCGACGCGGCCGTTGACCCCGACCTCGACCGGCTGCTCCTGGGCGAGGAAGTCGGTCACCTCTTCGGCCAGCGGCCCGGCCCCGGCGACCACCCGCAGGTAGCCGTCGCCGTCGAGGCGCTGGACGACCGCCAGGTAGTAGTCGAAGGACTCGTGCAGCACCCGCACCGCGATCCCGGCCACGTCCCCGACGCTGTGGGCAGAGGAGAGGCTGGCTGAGAGGCGGCTGGCGACGAGCAGGCGGCCACCCTGCACGGAGGCGTCCGCGACCGACCCGACGATCGGCATATTGCTGGTCTGCGGCTCCATGTCCGGGCGTTATCGGCGTACCCGCCCGTTGCTTTAAATGGCTGACTATCCTCAGATCCGATGGCAGAGGCGAATTCCGACATCGTCGTGATGAAGTTCGGCGGCACTTCGGTCGCGGGCGCCGAGCAGATCAAACGCGCCGCCGGCCGGATCGTCGCCGCCCGCGAGGCGGGCAACCGCGTCGTCGCCGTGCTCTCGGCGCGTGGCAAGACGACCGACGAACTGGTCAGCCAGGCGCAGGAGATCTCCGAGCGCCCGGTCGCCCGTGAGATGGACATGCTGCTCTCGACCGGGGAGCGGATCTCCTGCGCGCTCTGCGCGATGGCGATCCACGACATGGGCCACGAGGCGATCTCGCTGACCGGGTCGCAGGCCGGGATCGTCACCGACTCCTTCCACACCAAGGCGCGGATCGTCGACGTCCGCGCCGACCGCATCCGCGAGGCGCTGGAGGAGGACCGGATCGTCCTCGTCGCCGGTTTCCAGGGGGTCTCGACCGAGAGCCGCGACGTCACCACCCTGGGGCGGGGCGGTTCCGACACGACCGCGGTCGCCCTCGCCGCCGCCCTCGACGCCGGCGTCTGCGAGATCTACACCGACGTCGCCGGGGTCTTCAGCGCCGACCCGCGGCTGGTGCCCGACGCCCGCAAGCTGCCCCGCGTCTCCTTCGAGGAGATGCTGGAGATGTCGGCCTCGGGCGCCGGCGTCCTGCAGCTGCGCTCGGTCGAGTACGCGCGCAACCACGGCGTTCGCATCCACTGCCGCAGCAGCTTCGAGGACGGCCCCGGTACCCTCGTCGTTGCCGAGGAAGAGACCATGGAGCAGCCTTTCGTAACCGCCATCACCCACTCCAAAGCGGAGGCCCGCGTGACGCTGACCGGCGTCCGCGACGAGCCCGGCGTCGCCGGTCGCATCTTCAGCGCCCTCGCCGAGGCCAACGTCAACGTCGACGTGATCATCCAGAACGAGCCGGTGGGGGGCGACCAGCTCGCCGACCTCTCCTTCACCGTCGATCGCGCCGACCTGCAGACCGCCAAGGACACGATCGCCGCCCTCGGCGACGTCTCGCTCAAGGTCCGCACCGACGAGCAGATCGGCAAGGTCTCGATCGTCGGCGCCGGCATGCGCTCCCACCCCGGGGTCGCGGCCAAAGTCTTCGAGGTGTTGGGGGAGGAACGGATCAACATCGAGATGATCTCCACCTCGCCGATCAAGATCTCGTGCGTCATCCCCGCCGACCGGGTCGACGACGCGGTCAAGGCACTGCACAAGACCTTCGAGTTGGGCGACGAGGCGATCCGCCCCGAGGACCCGACCGGGCCCGAGCACCGGCCCACGGTCGCCGGCTGAGCGCTGGTCATACTCAGGCGATGGCGGGCGACGGATACAGAGTCGGGGTCCTCGGCGCGACCGGGCTGGTCGGGACGACGATCCTCGAGCTGCTCGCGGCGCGCGATTTCCCCGCCGCCGAGGTCATCCCCTTCGCCTCCGAGCGCTCCGTAGGCAGGGAGCTCGAGTGGAACGGCTCGGTGCTGACCTGCCGGGCGCTGAGCGAGGACTCGATCCAGGGCCTCGACGTGGTCCTCTCCTCGGCCGGCGGCGCGGTCAGCGCCGAGTGGACGCCGCGCCTGGTCGAGGCCGGCGCCACCGTGGTCGACAACACCAGCCACTGGCGCATGCACGACGACGTGCCGCTGGTCGTCTCCGAGGTCAACCCCGACGCCCTCGCGGGCCACAACGGGATCGTCGCCAACCCCAACTGTTCGACGATGCAGATGGTCGTGGCCCTGAAGCCGCTGTTCGACGCGGCCGGGATCGAGCGGCTGGTGATCTCCACCTACCAGGCCGTCTCCGGCACCGGCAAGGCGGCGATCGACGAGCTGCGCGAGCAGTCGCGGGCGGTGCTCGATGGCGAGCAGCCGACGGCCGGCGTCTACCCGCACCCGATCGCCTTCAACGCGCTGGCCCAGGCCGGCAGCTTCCCCGACGGCGACGACCACACCGACGAGGAGCGCAAGCTGATCAACGAGACCCGCAAGATCCTCGGCGACCCCGGGATCCGGGTCAGCGCCACCTGCGTGCGGGTGCCGGTCGTGACCGGCCACTCGGAGGCGGTCAACGTCGAGACCAAGGAGGAGCTCAGCCCCGAGCGGGCCCGCGAGCTGCTGGAAGCGGCGCCTGGGGTGACGGTGATCGACGACCCCGCCGCCGGTCGCTACCCGCTGGCGACCGAGGCCGCCGGCAAGGACGACGTCTTCGTCGGCCGCATTCGCCGCGATCCCGGCAACGAGCGTGCCCTCGACCTCTGGATCGTCTCCGACAACCTGCGCAAGGGCGCGGCGACGAACACGGTGCAGATAGCCGAGCTTTTGGTTGAGCGAAGCCTGCTGACGAGGTCCAGAGCGCGCTAGGCGAGGACGCAGGGAGCCCGAATAGCAGCGCTATTTGGGCGACCGAGGACGCCGCATAGCGCACTCTGGGGCCGTCAGCCGTCGCAGAACGAAGGGCGCGGCGAGCGTGGTCAACACCGACATCCCGACCACGACCGCGAACAGTTCGGCGTCGACTACGCCGGCGGCGGCCCCGATCGAGGCGACGACTATGCCCACCTCGCCGCGTGGGACCATGCCGACGCCGACGATCGCCGCTTCGCTGCGGCCGAGCTTGCGCGCTGCCAGGTAGGCGGGGACCAGCTTCGTCGCGGCCGCGAGCACCGTTACCCCCGCCAGCAGCAACAGCGCCTCGGCGCTGAACAGCGCCCCGAGGTCGAGCTCGATCCCGATGAAGGCGAAGAAGAAGGGGGGGAAGAAGGCGTAGAGCGGCCTCACTTCTTCCTCGATCGAGGTGTGGTCCTTGGTCTCGGCGACGATCATCCCGGCCAGGAAGGCGCCGATCAGCGCCGCCAGCCCGATGTTGGCGGCGAAGGCGGCGAGGCCGAGGCAGAGGATCACCGCCGGCAGCAGCGGCGATGCGGCGAAGCGCGGTGCCTCCAGCAGCCGCGGCCGGCTCTGCAACAGCCGCGTGCCGCCCAGGGCCACGAAGGCGACAAAGGCGATCGCGACAGCGAGCGCCAGCACGATCTTGCTCGCGTCGACGCCGCCGTCGGCCGCCATCCCGACCGCGACCGAGAGCAGGATCAGGGCGAGGATGTCGTCGACGACGGCGGCGCCGAGCACGGTGCGGGCGGCGCGGGTGCGGGCGATGCCGAGGTCGAGGAAGGTCGCCGAGGTGATCCCGGCGCTGGTCGCCGCCAGGGCCGCACCGAGGAAGACGCTGGTTTCCGTGCTTTCGCCCAGCGCCAGTCCCAACCCGATCCCGGCCAGGAAGGGGAGGACGACGCCGGCGCTGCCGACCGCGACCGCGATTCGCCCGACCGCGCGCATCTCCGAGAGCCGCGTCTCCAGCCCGACCCAGAAGAGCAGGAAGACGACCCCGAGCTCGGAGAAGACCCGCAGCACCTCGCCGACCTCGACCAGCCCCAGCACCGAGGGCCCGACCAGCACCCCACCGAGGATCTCCCCGACGATCGCCGGCTGCCCGATCCGCTTGAACACCTCGTCCCCAAGCTTCGCCGCGACCAGCACGACAAAGAGGTCGGTGAGGACCGACGCGGTGTCGGCTGCGGCGAGTGGAAGAGAAAAGACCTCGATCACCGCAGGCTATGTTCTGCGCCGGAACCTGCGGGCCCAGCTCGCTGCCCGCCGGATCCCGCTTCCTTGCTCGAACGCGCCGGTCCCGGTAGGGGTGAAGCGTCTTGTACTTTTTCGCAGCTTTGTTCCGGGCGGCAGCCGGTGGCGATCCCCGAAAAAGTTAAGCGAAACCCCTACCGGGACCGGCGCGCCGAGTAACTACGCAGGAACCGCAGCCAGCCGCTCCTCAACCCAACCGGTCGAGGCGATGTGCTTGCTCATCCCCAACTCCTTCGGCTCGGCGCCGAGCGCGAGGCCGACCAGCTGCGGCAGGTGCAGGACGGCGAGGCCGAGGTCGCGGTTGACGACCTTGGCCGCCTCCGGCTGCTGCATGTCGAGGTTGAGGTGGCAGAGCGGGCAGGGGGTGACGAGGCAGTCGGCGCCGGCGTCGATCGCGTCGCCGACGTGGGTGCCGGCCTGGCGCAGCGAGGTCTCGCGGTTCATCGTGATCACCGGGAATCCGCAGCATTTGCGGGCGCCGTCGTACTCGACGACCTCGCCGCCGAGGGCCTTGATCACCTGCTCCAGGTAGACGTCGCGGTCGGGGTGCTCGTCGTAGCCGAGCCGCTCCTTCGGGCGCACGATGTAGCAGCCGTAGAAAGGGCCGACGCGGAGGCCGGAGAGCGGGCGCTGGACCTGGGCCGCGAGTCGGTCGAGCCCGTAGTCCTCGACCAGCAGCCAGAGGAAGTTCTTGTTGGTGAAGCCGTCCTTGCCCTTCTCGTAGGCCAGCCCCTGGCCTGAGAGCGCCTCGTTGACGTGCGCCCGGTAGGCGGAGTCGGCGTCGAGCCGCTGCTGGCACTCCGACTGGGCGCCCTGGCAGGTCGAGCAGATGTTCATCATCGAGAGCCCGGTCTGCTGGGCGAGCGCGAAGGTGCGGGCGTTGAGCGTGTCGGCCAGCTCCTGGTTGTGCTCGGCGATCACGCCGGCGCCGCAACAGTTGGCGCGGTCGAGGGTGACCAGCTCGATCCCGAGCGCGTTCGCGACCCAGGCCATCGAACCGTGCAGTTCGGGGGTGAAGCCGCGCGAGACGCAGCCGGGCCAGTAGGCGACCTTGATCTGCCCGTCGCTCATGAGACCACCTCGCTCTCGTCGGGCTCCGGCTCGACGTCCTCCTCGCCCTTGACGTACAGGTTGAATTCCTCGTTGTGCTCCTCGGCGTGTTTGTAGATCGCCTGGACCTCGTCCTGGGCGCCGTCGGGGAGCTTGTGGTGGACGCCGGGGATCAGCTTCGAGAGCGAGCGCGCCTTGCCGGTCTTGATCGCGCGCAGCACGGTCGGGATCGATCCGAACAGTTCGGCGATCGCCCGTTTGCTCGGTTTCAGCTTGCCTTTGACGCCTGGAGCAAAGGACTCCTGCAGCAGCAGGGCCTCGTCCAGCGTGCCCTTCTTCTCGATGATCTTGACGAAGGCCATCTCGTGGACGTGGCCGCTGTTGGGATCCTCGATCCCCTCTTCGCCGGCTTTGCGGCGCAGGCGCATGATCTGGTCCATCGGCGCCACGTCCTTGGGGCAGGCGTCGACGCAGCTGAAGCAGTGGGTGCAGTCGTAGATCCCGTGCGGGTCCTCGGCCAGGTCGTGCAGCCGCTCGACCGTCTCGGCGTCGCGCGGGTCGCCGACGAAGCGGTAGGCCTTGGCCAGCGCCGCCGGCCCGATGAAGTCGGGGTCGGCTTCCATCGAGAGGCAGGAGGAGACGCAGGCGCCGCACTGGATGCAGGCCATCGACTGGGTGATGTCCAGCATCGATTCGGGGTCGACCACGTACTCGCGCTCGGGCGGCTCGCCGTGGGGAAGGAGCCACGGGGTGATGCGGCGGATCTTGGTCCAGTGCGTCGACTCCATGTCGGTGACCAGGTCCTTGATCACCGGCATGTTGCCCATCGGCTCGATCACGACGGTGGCGTTCTTCGGGTCGCCGCCGACCGCGTCAGCTTTCTTTTCGGCCAGCTCCTGCGCCTCGCCGATCTGGGTCTTGCAGCCGAGCCCGGACTGGCCGTTGATCTTCATCCCGCAGGAGCCGCAGATCGCCGCCCGGCAGGAGCAGCGCACGGCCAGCGAGCCGTCCTCGCGGTCCTTCGCCTGCAGCAGCGCGTCGAGCACCGAGAGCGATGGCTCCAGGTCGACGTCGAACTGCTCCCAGTAGGGCCCCTCGCCGCTCTCCGGCTGGAACCTGCGGACTTTGATCGTGTAGTCGGCCATCAGTAAGTCCTCGCTTCCGGTTCCCACTGGGTGATGGTCACCTCGGAGTATGAGATCTCGGGCCCGTCGTCGGTCTGCTCGAGGTCGATGTGTTTGAGCCACTCATCGTCGTTGCGCTCGGGGAAGTCGGTTCGGTACTGGGCGCCGCGGCTCTCCTTGCGCTCCAGCGCGGCGACGCAGGTGCACTCGGCGTTGTCGAGCATGTACCCGAGCTCGATCGCGCCAAGCAGGTCCTGGTTGAAGACGCTGCCGTGGTCGTCGATGTAGGCGGACTTCGCCTCCTCCTTCAGCCGCTTCACGATCTCAAGCGCTTCCTGGATCCCGGCCTCGTCGCGGAAGACGGCGACCTTGGCGTCCATCGTCTGGCCCAGCTCCAGCTTGATCTCGGAGACGCGGCGGCCGGACCCCTTCGCGCGGCCGTTGACGTCGGCGATCATCGCCTCCTCGTCCTCCAGGGCAGCTTGCGCGAGGGGCGGGAGCCGTCGATCCGCTTGGCGCGGGCGGCGGCGTCGGCGCCGGAGCGGCGGCCGAAGATCAGCGTGTCGAGCAGCGAGTTGGCGCCGAGCCGGTTGCCGCCGTGGACGGAGACGCAGGCGGTCTCGCCGGCCGAGTAGAGGCCGGGGATGTCGGTGCGGCCGTCGACGTCGGTCTTGATGCCGCCCATCGTGTAGTGGTTGCCCGGCTTGATGTGGATCGGTTCGCGGGTGATGTCGACGCCGGCGAAGTCGCGGCCGACCAGGACGATCTCCCGCAGTGCCTCGTGCACGCGCTTTTTCGGGACCACGGTGATGTCGAGCGCGACGGTGCCGTCGGCGAAGCCGCGGCCCTCGTTTATCTCGGTCTGCTCGGCACGGGAGACGACGTCGCGCGAGGCCAGCTCCATCTTGTTCGGCGCGTACTTCTCCATGAACCGTTCGCCGTTCTTGTTCAGCAGGTGCGCGCCCTCGCCGCGGGCGCCCTCGGTGATCAGGAAGCCCTTGCCCGCGAGCGTCGTCGGGTGGTACTGGATCATCTCCATGTCCATCAGCTTCGCCCCGACCCGGTAGGCCATCGCGATCCCGTCGCCGGTGCAGATCAGCGCGTTGGTGGTCGGCTTCCAGACCTGGCCGTTGCCACCGGTCGCGAGGATCACCGACTTCGCCTGGAACAGCTCCATCGAGCCGTCGGCGACGTTGCGGGTGACGACGCCGCAGCACTCGTCGTTCTCGTCCATCGCGAGCGCGGTGCAGAACCACTCCTCGTAGCGGGCGACCTGCTCGGAGTACTTCATCAGCTGCTCGTAGAGCACGTGCATGATCGCCTGGCCGGTGATGTCGGCGACGTAGTACGTGCGGGCGGCGGAGGCGCCGCCGAAGGCGCGGGTGCCGAGCTTGCCCTCCTCGTTGCGGTGGAAGGTGACGCCGAGGTGCTCGAGGTGGAGGATCTCCTCCGGCGCCTCGCGGGTCATGATTTCGATCGCGTCCTGGTCGCCGAGGTAGTCGGAGCCCTTGATCGTGTCGAAGGCGTGCGACTCCCAGGAGTCGCCGGGGTTGAGCGCGGCGTTGATCCCGCCCTGGGCGGCGTTGGAGTGCGAGCGCACCGGGTGGACCTTGCTGATGATCCCGACCGAGACGCCCTGCTCGGCGGCGGCGAGGGCGGCGCGCTGGCCGGCGAGGCCGGCGCCGATCACTAGAACGTCATGGGATGGCACGGCGGCGGACTCTATAGCGGGAAAATCCGACCCCGCAGTCGGAATTCCATGGCTAGGGGCGGGGTTGGGGGAGGGTCCGGCGGAGCAACAGCGGGGAGGCTCCGGCGGACCCTCCCCCAACCCCGCCTCAAACCGGGGAGCTGCTCCTCAGAGCCAGCGTTCGCCGAGCCGGCGGATTGCCGCGTCCGAGAGGTCGATCGCTCGCGCCACGGTGTCGAAGCTGACGTTTGAGGCGGTGTCGTGGGACCAGTGGTAGTTGGCCGGCTGCTTGAGGTCGGTGCAGCCGGCCAGTACGGCGGTCTCGTAGCCGGCGGCGAGGGGCTCGAGGCCGTCGGTGCCGTTGTGCAGGCGCAGGTTCGGGTAGAGCCAGATGCCCATCTCCTCCGCCAGGTCATCCATGAAGGCGAGCGCCCTCGACGGGTACTCGTGCATCTTCAAGAAGCCCTCGCCGCGCAGCACCAGGAGATGGGGCGAGCCAACTGACTCTAGGCAGAGGAAGAAGGTCGACTCCTGGGGCAGCTCGGGAAAGTGCCGTTCGCCGAACGCTTTGATCCCCTCGCTGAAGGACTCCTCCGAGCCGACCGAGAGCAGGATCACCCGGATTCCCCGCGGCGGCTCCTCGACGAAGCGCTGGGCGAGGGCCAGCTCCGAGACGACCGCGGTGCCGTTGTCGTTGGCGCCGGGGACGACCTTGCGCAGGCCGATGTCGGCCATCGCCGCGACCGAGCCGAGACCGAGGAAGATCCCCAGCTTCGCCAGCAGGCGCTTGCCCGTGAGCGCACCCAGAGCGGCGATCGCCGGACCGCCGAGGACCGGCGCCATCAGCATCGGGCTGGTGTCGGTCTTCTCGATCAGCCCGAGACGGTCGGCGATCAATGGGCACCTGGGGGTGGAAGACGAGGCCGGAGTGGGCGGCGTCGTGGTGGGAGATGACGACAACCGTGCGCTCGGCCTCACGGTCGCCGAGCTCGCAGACGACGTTGTAGGTGGTGCGCTTGGGGAGGACGCGTCGCAGGCGGCGCTGCCCGGGTGGGAAGTCGTCGGCGATGCCGGCGGCGCCGACCGTGCCCAGCAGCGCCCCGAGAAGGCGTCGCCCTCGTAGTCCCGCGAGGCCCGCGAGGGCGCCCAGCGCGGCACCGATCCCGAGTGGCCACCAGTAGGTCCCGTGCGCCGGCTCGGCCTCGATCCTCGCCTCGGCGCCGAGCTCGGCGAAGCGCGCGACCAGCCACTCGGCAGCCCGGCGCTCGCCCTCGGAAGCCGAGGGCCGGTCGATCTGCTCCAGTTCCTCGAGGCGCTCACGCAGCCACTTCTGGTCGGTCGCCATGAGGCGCGGGAAGCTACCCACTTACCATTGGTGGATGCTCGGTGGCGGCTCCTTCACCCTCTTCCACGTCCGCGGGATCAAGATCGGCGTCGACTGGTCCTGGTTCCTGGTCCTCTTCCTGGTCATCTTCTGGATGTCGGGTTCCTATGCCGACCTGCTCGGGGAAGAGAGCTACGACACGACGCCGTTCCTGCTCGCGGTCGCCAGCGCGATCGGCTTTTTCGGCGCGATCCTCCTGCACGAGCTCGGCCATGCCTTCGTCGCGATGCGCAATGGGATCGGCATCACCAGCATCCAGCTCTGGATCTTCGGCGGCATGGCGCGGATGGACCGCGAGTCCGACAGCCCGGGGACCGAGGCGAAGGTGGCGCTGGCCGGGCCGGCGGTGACGCTGGCGATCGTCGTCGTCCTCACCGCGATTGGCGTTGCCGCCGAGGGCTGGACCGCCTTCCGCGAGGCGGCGCTGACCGAAACCCGCTCCGACGTCTCCGGCCTGATGGCGATGATCGCCTGGCTGGCGATGATCAACTTCCTGATCCTCGTCTTCAACCTGATCCCGGCCTTCCCCATGGACGGCGGCCGCGTCGCCCGCGCGATCGCCTGGTGGCGAACCGGCAACCGCACCTCGGCGACCCGCTTCGCCGCCAACCTCGGCCGGGTGCTGGCCTACGTGATCATGGCCGGAGGGCTGGCCCTGATCTTCGCCGGCGACCTCTTCGCCGGCGTCTGGCTCGCCCTGATCGGGATGGTGATCAACGGGTCCGCCCGCGGCGCCGCGATGCAGACGGCGATCACGAGCAAGATCAGCGATCTGCGGGTGGCCGACGTGATGGACCGCGAGCCGGTCGCGATCCCCGGCGAGCTCAGCATCGAAAAGGCCCTTGACGAGTACTTCCTCCGCTACCAGTGGCCCTGGTTTCCGGTTGTCGATGCGGCCCACCGCTTCCTCGGCCTGGTCGTCCGCGACAAAGCCGACGAGGTGCCCGAGGTCTCGCGCGCCAGCTCGCTGGTCAGCGATCTGCTCGAGCGCGACGACGGCACCTTCCAGGTTCGCGACGACACGCCGCTCGACTCGCTGCTCTCGAACCAGAACCTGCGGCGGTTCGGGGCGCTGATGGCGGTGGACGCCGAGGGCAAGCTAAGTGGCGTGATTACGGTCGAGCAGGTCGGGCGGGCGCTCAGGGACGCGGGCGGGGAAGCCGGGTAGGGGTTTCGCTTAACTTTTTCGAGGGTCGCCGCAGGGCTGTCGCCCAGAGCACAGCCGCGAAAAAGTACAAGACGCTTCACCCCTACCCGGCTTCCCCGCCCGGGCCTCTCAGCTTCTCCGACTAGGTCGTGTCTCTCTGGCCCGTGAGGGGTGCATGTCTCTCCGGTCCCGTGAGGGGTGCGGCAGTCTTTTGTGTCGTCTAGCGATACAAAGGACTGCCGCGCTCAGGTGGTTGCGCGGTGGCGGTCGATGATGCGGGTGAAATCCGTTCCAGCCGGGAGGGTGCCGAAGGCCTGGCCCCAGTCGCCGGAGAGGCGGGAGGCGCAGAAGGCGTCGGCTACTGCTTCGTCGCCGTAGCGGACGAGGAGGGAGCCCTGTAGGGCGAGGGCCATGCGCTCGACCACGCGGCGGGCGCGGGTCTCGATCGTCTCGACGTCGCCGGGGAGCTCTTCGCGCAGGGACTTGGCGTAGGCGTCGAGGCGGGGATCGGCCGCGGCGCCCTCCTGCACCTCGGCGAAGTAGGCGTCGAGTGACGCCGGGCTCTTGATCATCGCGCGCAGTACATCCAGGCACTGGACGTTGCCGGAGCCCTCCCAGATCGAGTTGAGCGGGCTCTCGCGGAAGAGCCGCGGCATGCCCGACTCCTCGACGTAGCCGTTGCCGCCGAGGCACTCGAGCGCCTCGGCGGCGTGCATCGGCGCCCGCTTGCAGATCCAGTACTTGAGGACGGCGTTGGCGATTCGCTTCAGGTTCTGCGCCTCCTCGTCGCCGGCGATCGCCTCGTCGTAGGCGCGGGCCAGGCGCATCGCCGAGATCGTTGCCGCCTCGGACTCGACGCAGAGGTCGGCGAGCACGTTGCGCATCAGCGGCTGCTCGCTCAGCTCGCGGCCGAAGACGGCGCGGTGGTCGGTGTGGTGGATCGCCTGTGCGACCCCCGCCCGCATCCCGGTGGCCCCGCCGATCACGCAGTCGAGGCGGGTGTGGTTGACCATCTCGATGATCGTCCGCACGCCGGCGCCCTCTTCCCCGACCAGCCAGGCGGAGGCGGAGTCGAACTCGATCTCGCTGGAGGCGTTGGAGCGGTTGCCGAGCTTGTCCTTCAGTCGCTGCAGGCGGAAGCGGTTGCGCTCGCCGTCCGGCGTCCAGCGTGGGAAGAGGAAGCAGGAGATGCCGCCGTCGGCCTGGGCGAGGACGAGGAAGGCATCGCACATCGGCGCCGACATGAACCACTTATGCCCCGTCAGTTCGTACTCGGCGCCGGGCCCGCCGCCGTTCACCGGCTGAGCGACCGTGGTGTTGGCGCGGACGTCGGTGCCGCCCTGCTTCTCGGTCATCCCCATCCCCGCCAGGGCCCCCGTCTTCTGCGGCGCCGGGGCGTTGCGCGGGTCGTACTGCGCGGAGAGGAAACGCGGCTCCCACTCGTCGGCCAGCTCGGGCTGGGTGCGCAGGGCCGGGATCACCGAGTAGGTCATCGAGATCGGGCAGCCGATCCCGGCCTCGGCTTGCGACATGCACATGAAGGCGGCGCCGCGGGCGACGTGGGCCCCGGGGCGCGGGTCCTGCCACGGCGAGGAATGCAGCTCGAACTCCACCGCCTTGCTCAGCAGCTCGTGCCAGGCGGGGTGGAACTCGGCCTCGTCGACGCGGTGGCCATAGCGGTCGTGGGTGCGCAGCCTCGGCCCGTTCTCGTTGGCGAGTCGGCCCAGCGTCTGTGCGCGATCGCCGCCGGCGTAGGCGCCGACCGCGCTGATCCGCCCCTCGTCCCACTCGGCGCCCTCGCGCCGCACCGCCTCGACCAGGGGCCGGTCGGCCTCGAAGACGTTGTAGTCGACGAGGGGAGGTGCCTGGTTGAAGACCTCGTGGGTCTCCCGCGAGCTCGGTCGCTGAGCGGTTGCCACCCAGCCATTCTCGCAGGAGACCCGCCGCCGGGTCAGGCCGACGCGCCCTCTGACTGGGGATCGGGCCTGATGATCACCGTGTCGGCGACCTCGAGGATCTCGTCGGCGGGCATGCCGACGCGCTCAGCGTGGTTGCGAACCGCCTCCGGCCCGCTCGCCTGGTAGATGCAGACGGTGCCGAGGGTGCCGCCCGGCTCGTCGATCACGTAGCTGCGAATCCAGCGGATGTCGTCGGGGAAATCGCTCTCGGCAACGTCTTTCGAGCGGCCGGCGGTGGCCTCGAGCTCCTCGCCGTTCTGCCAGGCCTTCTCCCTGCGGATCACATAGGTGTTCATCGTCACTCCTCCGGTACGCGCCGGCTATTTACCGACTATCTGTCGGTAATATACTCTTCGTCGCCGTGGAGGCAAGCCTTCGACAAGCCCGGGGTCGCCCCAGCGAAGGGGCGCGGGAGGGGTTGGTCGAGGCCGCCCACGAGCTGTTCATCGAGCGCGACTACGAGCAGGTCTCGACCGAGGAGATCCTCGAGCGCTCGGGGTTGAGCCGGGGGGCCCTGTACCACCACTTCCCCACCAAGCTCGACCTCTTCCGGGCCGTCTTCGTGGCCAGCGAGCGGCGCGTGATCGACCGGATCGCCGCGCGCGCCTCGACCTCGTCGACTCCCTTCGAGGCGCTCTTGGCGCTCGCCAGGGGCTACCTGCGCGCGGCCGAGAGCGACGAGGAGCTGCAGCGGATCGGCCTGGGCCAGAGTCGCGCCGTCCTCGGCTGGGAGGGATGGCGCGTAGCGTGCACCGAGCTCGGGATCGGAGCGGCGCTGGCGGGGGTCACCGCCGCGATCGAGGCGGGCGAACTGCCGCCTCACGACCCGGAGACGACGGCCATCGTCCTGCTCGGGGCGATGATCGACGCGGCGATGCTGATCGTCGTGGCCGAGGACCGCGCCGTCGCCCGTGAGCGCTCCGAGGCGGTGATCGTCGACCTGCTCACCGGTCTGCGCCGGTAGCATCGCGCGCCGGTGTCCAAGATCCAGGTCAAGAACCCGATCGTCGAGCTCGACGGCGACGAGATGACCCGCATCATCTGGTCGTTCATCAAGGAGCAGCTGATCCTGCCCTACCTCGACCTCGACCTGATCTATTTCGACCTCGGGATCGAGAGCCGCGACGCGACCGAAGACCAGATCACCATTGATGCTGCCGAGGCGATCAAGGAGCACGGCGTCGGCGTCAAGTGCGCGACGATCACCCCCGACGAGGCGCGGGTGGAGGAGTTTGGGCTGAAGGCGATGTACCGCTCGCCGAACGGGACGATCCGCAACATCCTCGGCGGCGTCATCTTCCGCGAGCCGATCGTGATCTCCAACGTGCCGCGCCTGGTACCGGGTTGGACGAAGCCGATCGTGATCGGCCGCCACGCCTTCGGCGACCAGTACCGCGCCACCGACCTGGTCGTCCCCGAAGAGGGGACGCTGACCCTTACCTACACGCCGAAGAACGGCTCCCAGCCGGTCGAGCTCGACGTCTACGACTTCCCGGGCGGCGGCATCGCGATGGCGATGTACAACCTCGACGACTCGATCCGCGACTTCGCCCGCGCCTCGATGCGCTACGGCCTCGACCGCGGCTACCCCGTCTACCTCTCGACCAAGAACACCATCCTCAAGCGCTACGACGGTCGCTTCAAGGACCTCTTCGCGGAGGTTTACGAGAGCGAGTTCAAGGCCGACTTCGAGGCCGCGGGCATCACCTACGAACACCGCCTGATCGACGACATGGTCGCCGCCGCGCTGAAGTGGGAAGGCGGCTATGTATGGGCCTGCAAGAACTACGACGGCGACGTGCAGTCCGACACCGTCGCGCAGGGGTTCGGATCCCTGGGGCTGATGACCAGCGTCCTGATGAGCGCCGACGGCAAGACCGTCGAGGCCGAGGCCGCGCACGGGACCGTTACCAGGCACTTCCGCCAGCACCAGGAAGGCAAACCGACTTCGACCAACCCGATCGCCTCGATCTTCGCCTGGACCCGCGGGCTGTCCGCCCGCGGCCGGATGGACGAGACGCCGGACGTCTCGGCGTTCGCCGAGACCCTCGAGCGGGTATGCATCGAGACGGTCGAGAGCGGCAAGATGACCAAAGACCTGGCGCTGCTCGTCGGCGCGGATCAGGAATTCCAGACGACGCAGGAGTTCCTCGCTTCAATCGACGAGAACCTGCAGCAGGCGATGGCCTAGCGGCCGTCCCAAACCACTAACCGAGGAGAGAATTTCGTGAGCACCTCCCCCGTCAAGGTCACCGTCACCGGCGCCGCCGGTCAGATCGGTTACGCACTGCTGTTCCGGATCGCGAGCGGTCAGATGCTCGGGCCCGACACCCCGGTCGAGCTGAGCCTGTTGGAGATTCCCGCTGCCATCACGGCGGCCGAGGGCACGGCGATGGAGCTCGACGACTGTGCCTTCCCGCTGCTGAGCAGGATCGACATCACCGACGACGCCAAGCAGGCGTTCGACGGTTGCAACATCGGCCTCCTGGTCGGCGCCCGGCCGCGTGGGCCCGGTATGGAGCGCTCGGACCTGCTGGAGGCCAACGGCGGCATCTTCAAACCGCAGGGCGAAGCGATCAACGCGGGCGCGTCCGATGACGTCAAGGTGCTGGTGGTCGGCAACCCGGCCAACACCAACTGCCTGATCGCGATGTCGAACGCACCCGACGTCCCGCGCGAGCGGTTCACGGCGATGATGCGGCTCGACCACAACCGTGCGATCTCCCAGCTCGCCAACAGGGTCGGCAAGCCGGTCTCCTCGGTCACCAACATGACCGCCTGGGGCAACCACTCACCCACCCAGTACCCGGACCTGGTTAACGCCAAGGTGGATGGCGCCTCCGCCTGGGATGCGGTCGATGACGAGGCCTGGATTGCCGGCGAGTTCATTCCTCGCGTCGGCAAACGCGGTGCCGAGATCATCGAGGCGCGCGGTGCCTCCAGCGCCGCTTCGGCCGCCAACGCCGCGATCGACCACGTCCACGACTGGGTGTTGGGTACCGCCGACGGCGACTGGGTGTCGATGGCGGTGCCGGCGGATGGCTCCTACGGCATCGGTGAGGGGATCATCTGCGGAGTCCCCTGCACCTGCAGCGGCGGCGAGTGGTCGGTCGTGCAGGGCCTCGACGTCCCCGACTTCTCCCGCCAGCGAATCGACGCCAGCGTCACGGAGCTGCAGGAGGAGCGCGACGCGGTATCCCAGCTCGGGCTGCTCTAAGGCCTGCGAAAACGGGCCCCGGGTGGGGTCTTCCAGACGCACTTCGTGCTGAGTGTCTGGAAGACCCCACCCGGGGCCCGTCTCACGTAGCGTGACCTGCCCGTGCAGGGCTCCCTTATCGGAGCTGGGGGTCAGCCGGCGGGGTAGTACTGACGACCCTGCTTTTTGACCCGTCCCTCTTTCTCCAGGTCGCCGAGAACCCGGTAAAGGTAGTTCGGCTTGATTTTCATCTGCTTCGCGACGTCCGAGGCGCTGATCCCGGGCTTGCTGGAGATCAGGTTCACCGCCTGGTCGGCGCGGGCCCCGCCCCGCCGTTTACGGCGCCGTTTGGGTGCACCGGTCGAGCTGGATTTGCTTCCGCGCGGACGACCCGGGGCGCGCCGGGCTTTGCCACCAAGCTCGGCCAGGGCACGCTCGAGGCGCTTACGCTCCTCGTCGAGGTCGGCGAGACGCTTCTGAACGAGCTGCCGGGCCTCGTCGAGTACGTTGGTCGTGGGCATCATTTCCTTTCCATCCTAAGAACGGTCGTTAACTTCTCGCTGGAGTGTCGCACAGTCACACTCACTGTGAGTATCTATTTAGTCAAGATCGCTTCGACCCGTAGCGTTCTGGACGAACGTACGCTCTAGAAACCGAGCGCCAACGTTCACTTAGCGCTTAGTGGTTGCGCTTGCGAGGCAGCGTGCGGAAAACGACGTCCCAGAGCGGGGAGGAGACGCCGTAGCCGAAGCGGTGGTCCTGGAAGTGGTGGCGCATGTGCTGCTCGCGCAGTTTCTTGCCGAGCTCGGACTTCGGCACGAAGTGGTGGACGTAGTAGTGCGTGTAGTCGTAGGCGAGGTAGCCGAGGATGAAGCCGCCGAAGAGCGGGAACGCGGCCGCGCCGAAGATCAGCCAGAAGGCACCGAGGAAGAGGGCCGCCAGCGGGATCGAGACCGACGGTGGCATCACCAGCCGCATCTTGTCGTTGGGGTGGTCGTGGTGGATCCCGTGGATGATGAAGTGCATGCGGCGGCCGAAGGCGTTGTCGGGCTCCCAGTGGAAGACGAGGCGGTGCAGCCAGTACTCGGTCAGCGTCCAGATCCCGATCCCGCCGAGCGAGAGCAGCACCAGTTGCAGAACGCCGTAGCCGCGATCGGCCCCGAGCCACTCCATCGCGATGATCACGGGAACGAAGATGACCGCCGGCACGGCCGGGTGCACGCGGGAGAAGAAGTTGAGGAATTCGCTCTTGAAGAGCGGTGGCGATGCCGAGAGCTTCTCGGTCCGGTCGTGAGCCTCCATCTGGGGTCAATAGTAGCGACGGCCTCCCACTCCCCCGCAAGACGCGGGGAACCTGTGACGGCTCTGTGTCAAAGAGGTAGCGATTTGCGGAATTGCCCCTCACGGAAGCGTCACGACGCTGCAAACATGCCCGCCTCGATGCCGCGCAAACCGAAGCCCCCCACCTGCGAGGACTGCTACTTCCACAAGAACCTCCTCTGCGCGCTCGAGCTGAACGAGCCCTGCGCGACCTTCCGGCCCAACCGCCCTGAGGGCCTGGTTCCGCCCAAGCAGCCTGTGCTCCTCATGCGCGCCCCCCGCTGGGCTTCGCGCGCGGCGTAGAAGCAAGGGCCCCGGTAGTCCCCCGGGCGAATTCAGTCGCGCGCCCTTTCGGGCGCAGCTCCAAGAGATTGTGCCCGCCTATGGCGGGCAATAATCGGATTGCATTTCCGCCGCCTTCGGCGACATTCGCCCAGGGGACTACTCGGTCCTTGCTCCCAAACGCGCACAGGCAGCTCGCCCGAAGAATGACCAGATCCCCTCCCACGAGGGGCGTCCGTCGCTCGACCCGAGTGCGAAAGGGGGCGCCGGGTCCTTGCTTCCAGCTGCGTGTGAGCAGCTCGAACGAAGTGCGACGGCGGTCGGCCAGGGGAGTCGGTACCCCTCCGCGGGAATGTGCGCGAAGCGCGCGACATGCAATCTGTCTATTGCGCGGGCGTAGCCCGCGCTCAGACATAGGAGCTAAGGCGCGAAGCGCCGTGCGACGAAATTCCCGCGGAGGGGTACCGACTCCCCTGGCCCACGCTCGCCCGTGCGCTGGCTATGTTTTGACCGTGCCCCAACGGGACCTATTCGCAGACTTCGCCCGCATGCGCCGGGAGATGGACCAGATGATGGGGGACGCGTGGGGGCGGCGCAGCAGCGGTTTCTCGCCCAACGTCGACGTGTACTACTGCGGCGAACCGCAGCAGGCCGTGGTCAAGGTCGATCTGGCCGGGGTCGAGCTGAGCGAGGTCGGGATCGAGGTCAGCGGCCGCCACCTGGCGATCGTCGGCGAACGGCCGGTGCAGGAGACCGAGGGGCGGGTCTACCAGCAGGTCGAGATTCCCTCCGGCCGCTTCCGGCGCGTGGTCGAGCTCCAGGTCGAGGTCGACGCCGAGCGCGCCAAGGCCACCTACGAAGACGGGGTGCTGCGGATCGAGCTGCCCCTGCGCGATCCCGGCGAGACAACCCGCCGCGTCCCGATCGGGCGCAAGTGATGGAGGGGGCACCGGTCCTCGAGGTCGTCGACTCCCCGCTCGACGCCGAGGACGCGATTCGGGCCAACCAGCCGCTCCCCGAGGCGCTGCCGGTCCTGCCGCTGCGCGACACCGTCACCTTCCCCGAGACTCTGACCCCGCTGGCGGTTGGCCAGGAGCGGTCGATCAAGCTCGTCGACGACGTCCTCGGCACCAACCGGATGCTGGTCATGGTCACCGCCCGCGACCCCGAGGACGAGGAGCCGGGGCCGGACGACCTCTTCGAGGTCGGCGTCGTCGGCGTCGTCGCCCGCATGATCAAAGTCCCCGACGGGACTCTGCGCATCCTCGTCCAGGGCACCCAGCGGGTTCGGCTCGGTCCCTTCGTCGCCGAGCAGCCCTACCTGGTCGCGCGGATCTCCGAGCTTCCCGACGTCAGTGAGCCCAGCCCCGAGCTGGAGGCGCTGGCCCGCAACGTCCAGCGCACCTTCTCGGAGATCGTCGAGCAGATCCCCTATCTGCCGGAGGAGCTGCAGATGGCGGTCGCCAACATCGACGACCCGGCGGCGCTCGGACACCTGATCGCCGGCGCTCTGCGGATCGAGACCGAGGAGAAGCAGGAGCTGCTGGAGGAGGTCGACCTCGTCAAGCGGCTGCGCCACCTGGCCCAGGTCCTCGCCCGCGAGCTGGAGGTCGTGCAGCTGGGCACCCAGATCCAGACCCAGGTGCAGTCGGAGATCGACAAAGGCCAGCGCGAGTTCTTCCTGCGCCAGCAGCTGAAAGCGATCCAGGAGGAGCTGGGGGAGGAAGACGAGCAGCTCGCCGAAGCGAACGAACTGCGCGAGCGGATCGAAATGGCGGGCCTGCCCGAGCACGCGCGCAAAGCTGCCGACCGCGAGCTCTCGCGGTTGGAGAAACTGCCGCCGGCCGCCGCCGAGCACAGCGTCATCCGTACCTACCTGGAGTGGCTGGTGGAGCTTCCATGGTCGGCCGAGACCGAGGACAACCTCGACATCGGCCACGCGCGCGAGGTTCTCGACGCCGACCACTATGACCTGGAGAAGGTCAAGGACCGGATCCTCGAGTACCTGGCGGTGCGCAAACTGAACCCGGACTCGCCGGGCCCGATCCTCTGCTTCGTCGGCCCGCCCGGGGTCGGCAAGACCAGCCTCGGAAAATCGATCGCGAAGGCACTGGGGCGCGAGTTCGAGCGGATCTCGGTCGGCGGCGTCCGCGACGAGGCGGAGATTCGCGGCCACCGCCGCACCTACATCGGCGCGATGCCGGGAACGATCGTCCGCGCCCTGCGCGACGCTGCCACCCGCAACCCCGTCTTCATGATCGATGAGATCGACAAGATGGGCGCCGATTTCCGCGGCGACCCCGCCTCGGCGATGCTGGAGGTGCTGGACCCGGCCCAGAACGACTCCTTCCGCGACCACTACCTGGACCTCGAGTTCGACCTCTCCGACGTCGTCTTCATCGCCACCGCCAACGTGCTCGACACGATCCCCGGCCCGCTGCTGGACCGGATGGAGACGATCGAGCTCTCCGGCTATACGGTCGAGGAGAAGCGCCACATCGCCCGCCGCTACCTGGTCCCGCGCCAGATCGCGGCAAACGGCCTCAAGCCCTCCCAGATCGAGTTCGCCGATACCGCCTTGACCGCGGTGGTCGAGGAGTACACGCGCGAGGCCGGCGTTCGCAACCTCGAGCGGCAGCTCGGCACGATCTGTCGCAAAATCGCCCGCGACGTCGCCGAGGGCAAGACCAAGGGCAAGGTCCGGGTCTCCGGCAGGAAAGCGCGCGAGCTGCTCGGCCGCCGCCGCGTCTTCGCCGAGCAGCGCCGCCGCACCAAGGACCCGGGCGTCGCCACCGGCCTCGCCTGGACCCCGACCGGCGGCGACGTCCTCTTCATCGAGGCGACGGCGATGCCCGGCTCGGGCAAGCTGACGATCACCGGCCAGCTCGGCGACGTCATGAAGGAGTCGGCGCAGGCGGCGCTCTCCTGGGTTCGTGGGCACTGGGCCGAGGTCGCGCCCGGCCTTGGCGAGCTTTGGTTCGCCGAGCACGACATCCACGTCCACGTGCCGGCGGGTGCCGTGCCCAAGGACGGCCCCTCGGCCGGGGTGGCGATGACCGTCGCCCTCGCCTCGCTCGTCAGCGGCCGACCGGTCCGCAACGATGTGGCGATGACCGGCGAGGTGACCCTGACCGGGCAGGTGCTGCCGATCGGCGGGCTCAAGGAGAAGTCCCTGGCGGCGCAGCGGGCCGGGATCGAGCGCGTGATCGTGCCCGCTCGCAACGAGGGCGACGTCGAGGAGATCCCCGAGCACGAGCTCGGCGACCTCGAGTTCGTCTTCGTCGAGAAGGTCTCCGCAGCGATCGAGACCGCGCTCTCCTAGGCATATGGAGGCGGCGACTCTCGAACGGGGCGGACCCGCGGCATTCGCGCAATCGCTGCGCGAGGCCGCCCGGGCGCGCTCGCGGGCCTTCTGGATCGTCGCCGGCCTCACCGTGCTGGCGGCCGTTCTGCGCTTCGCCACCCTCGGCGTCCAGGCCTACCACCACGACGAGATCGTCACCGCCAGCCGCGTCCTCCGCGGCAGCTTCTTCCACGCGATGGACGCGGTCGGCTTCAGCGAGTCGGCGCCGCCGCTCTACTACGCCCTCGCCTGGGTCTGGACGCAGCTGACCGGGACCGGTGAGTTCGGTCTGCGCTCGCTCTCGGCCCTGGCCGGGGCGGCGACGGTGCCGGTCGCCTACCTGCTCGGCCTCGAGCTGCGGGGGCGACGCGCGGGACTGATGGCGGCGGCCCTGGTTGCGGTCAACCCGATGCTGCTCTGGTACTCGCAAGAGGCCCGGTCCTACGCGCTCCTTGCCCTGCTGTGCGCGGTCTCGTTGCTCTACTGCGCCCGCGCCCAGCGCAGCGGCGCCCGCCGCGACTTCGCCTTCTGGGGCCTGGCCTCCGGCCTCGCCCTGGCGACCCATTACTTCGCCGTCTTCGCCGTCGCCGCGGAGGCGCTGCTGCTGTTGCGCCGGCGTGGCCGCGAGAGCTTCGCGGGGCTCTGGATCGTCGGCCTGTTCGGGTTGGCGCTGGCGCCGCTGGCGATCCACCAGATGTCCTACGGCCATGCCGAATGGATCTCCAACTTCTCGCTCGGGCACCGGGTCTGGGAGACCGCCTCCACCTTCGCCATCGGCGAGACCTCGGACATCATCGCCAGGCCGGAGCGGCCGGCGCTCGCCTTCGCTCCGCTCGCCCTGATCCTCGCCGCCCTGGCACTGCTCGGCTTCCGCGGCAGCCGCGACGAGCGCCGCGCCGCCTCGATCCCGCTGCTGGTCTCCCTCGCCGCGATCGGGATCCCGCTGCTGCTGGCGCTGGTCCCCGGCGGCAAGGACTTCGTGCTCGCCCGCAACGTGCTGCCGGCGCTGGTGCCGTTGCTGGTCGCGGTGGCGGTTGCCGTCACCCTGCCCGCCGCCCGCCGCCTCGGCGCCGTAGTCGCAGGGGCGCTGCTCGTCTGCTCGCTCGGCTTCAGCCTCTGGGCCAGCTTCTCCCCGAGCCTGCAGCGGCCGGACTGGGAGGCGGTCGCGGCCGAGATCGGCGAACCGGAGGCGCCACGGGCGACCGTCACCTGGGTGCTTGGGGAGGCGTCGCTGCGCTACTACCTCTCGACCGGGGCGATCCAGGTGGCACCGGGGGACGGCTACGAGTGGCTGGTCCACGAAGTCGACTTCGTCTCCGACGGCAAGGTGCCGCCACCGCCACCGCGGCTGCTCGGCCCGGGCTTCCGCGAAACGGAACGCGGCAGCGCCGGCCGTCTCTACGTGCGGCATTTCGAGCTGGCGGGTCCGGGCTTGGCCCCGCTGCGGCTGCGCGAGCTGAAAGAGGCCCGACTCGACTTCCGCAACACAGGTGTCCTCCTGGACGGGGTACGGCCCTGAAGTTCGGGTATAACCTGCCCAGAGATCTGCTGACCAGCGAGGAGACGGTATGAGCAAGACCACGGCCCGCGCCAACGATATTTACGAGACTGCCCGCGAGAATCCGTACGTGCAGCGCCTGATCGAGGACGAAGAGCTGCGCGACAGCCTGCGCGATGCCTTCGAAGCGGCGAAGGGTGCCTACGGCCGCGCGACCGGCAACGGCAAGGGCGCGGTCAAGGCCGTGACCAGCGACAAGAAGGTCCAGAAGGACCTGCGCGAGGCCGCGGAGAGCCTGCGCGAGGCCTCAGAGCGCCTGCGCAAGCCGCCCAAGCGCAAGGGCGGCATCGGCAAGCTGCTGCTGATCGCCGTGGTGGGCGCCGTGATCGCTCTGGCCGTCAGCGAGGGCGCCCGCAAGGCCGTGCTCGATGCCCTCTTCGGTGCCGAAGAGGAGTTCGAGTACACGTCGGCGACCAGCATCAACGGTTCTTGAGGGGTATCCCGGTAGGGATTCCACTTAAATTTTTCGAGTGATGCTGCAGTCTGCGCCCGAGGGGAGCGGCGAAAAATTACAAGACGTTTCATCCCTACCGGGATACCCCTAAATGAGCTGGAGCAGGTCTGCCGCCCGTATCTCTCTTTAGACTGATTTAGATGGAGGCAGCGACTAAAGAGCGGGAGCTGAGCGGCGACAAGGCGCATCGCATCGTCGATGCGATGCGTGACAGCGTCGCCCGCCGCGGCGCCGCCGGCTCGACTTTCGAGCACGTCGCCCGCGACGCGGGGGTCAGTCGTGGCCTGCTCCACTACTACTTCGGGACCAAGGAGCGGCTGCTGGTCGAGGTCGTCCGCCGCGACGCCGAGATCCGCATCGCCCGGCTCGACGAGCGCCTCTCCGAGGCGCAGTCGGCCGACGACGTCCTCGACGTCCTCGTCGCCAGCCTCACCGACATGATCGAGAACGAACCGGGCTTCTTCCTCCTCCTCTATGAGCTGTTCAGCGCCGGTCGCCGCAACCCCGACATCCAGCGCGAGGTCGGGCAGCTGTTCGAGCGCACCCGCTCGCACGTCGCCGAGGTGCTCGAGGCGAAGCAGAACGAGGGCGTCCTCAAGCTCCGCTTCGAGGCGGAGGCGATCGTCTCCTACCTGTTCGCGGTCGGCGACGGCTTCGCGCTCCAAGCGCTCTCGGACCCCGAGCGTGACAACACCGCCGCGCTCGCCGCCGGCGCCGCCTCGGCCCGGTACCTGCTCGCCGGCGAGTAGCTCTGGGTCGAACTGAGCCTTTTTACCCTCACGGAGGTAAAAAGAGCAGTTCGACGAATGGCGTCCCGGCTTTGGAGTGATGCGACTCACAGACCGTGGGCCGCCGGCGCGTAAGACTGGCCAACCAGCCAATGCGCGACGGAATGACTCGACTTGCAGCAGTACTCGGCCGGCGCCGGCGTTGGGTTCTGGCCGCCTGGGTCGCGATCGTCGTCCTCGCGCTTCCCTTTGCCGCCAAGCAGACCGAGCACCTGACCGGCGGCGGCTTCGACGTGCCGGGCAGCGAATCGAAATCGGTCGCCGACGCGATGCAAGGCGTGTTCCCGCAGGAGTCCGGCGGCGTCGCGGTGCTGCTGCGGGCGGCGCCCGAGGCGAGCGCAGCCGCGCGCGCGGCTGCCGTCGAGCGCGTCCAGCGCGAGGTTGCGGTGGTTGAGGGCATCTCGCTCGCTCCGGCGGTTGCCCGGCGCGCCGAGCTGCAGCTGCGGCGCAGCGGGGAGACCCTGATCCCGATCTCCAGCTCCGTCCCGCCCGACGCGCTGATCGACCCGGCGGTCGATCTGCGCGAAGCGCTCGAGCCCGGGACCGCCACCGGCGGCGTGATGCTCTACCTGGCGGGTCAGCCGACCGTCTGGGCGGGGATGCAGGAGCTCTCCAAGGAAGACCTGCAGAAGGCGGAGGCGAGCGGGTTCCCGATCGTGGCGCTGATCCTGCTCGTCGTCTTCGGCTCGCTCGCCGCTGCGGCGCTGCCGCTGGCCCTCGGCTTCGTCAGCGTCATCGTCACCGGCGCCCTCATCTACTTCATCTCGCTGCAGATGAGCACCTCGGTCTTCGTCACCAACATGGCATCGATGATCGGGATCGGGGTCGCGATCGACTACTCGCTCTTCATCCTCGCGCGTTACCGCGAGGAGCGCCGCGCCGGGCGCGACTGCGAGGAGGCCCGCTCGGAGGCGCTGGCCACTTCCGGCCTCGCCGTCGCCTTCTCCGGCCTCGCCGTGATCATCTCGCTCGCCGGGCTCTGGATGGTCGACAACCAGGCCCTGCGCTCGATGGCGCTGGGGGCGATGACGGTCGTAGCCGTCTCGATCCTCACCGCCACCACCCTGTTGCCGGCGCTGATCGCGATGCTCGGCGACCGGGTGATGCCGGGCGGCATCGTCGCCAGGGTCCTGCGCTTCTTCAAGCACACGGTTTTCCGCCGCCCGAGGCCGGCTGCAGCGGCTGTGGCCGCGGGGCCTGGCTTCTGGGACCGCTGGGCGCGCCGGATCATGGCCCGCCCCGTCGTCTTCGCCACCGGCTCCGCCGCGATCCTGCTTCTGCTCGCCTCGCCTCTGCTCTCGATGGAGACCGGTACCAACGCGATCGAACAGTTCCCCAAGGACAGCGATGTGCGGGTCGGCAATGAACTCGCCTCTGAGCAGCTCAACGGCGGCGCCGACCCCGTCCAGATCGTCGCCTCCTTCTCGGGCGCAGCGGACCGCGCCGCGGTTGACGCCTTCGCCGGCGAACTGCGCGAACAGCCCGGAGTCAGCGGGGTGCTCGCCCCCGTCTACGCAGAGGACTGGGCCCTGATCGAGGCGACCTCGACCGCCGCCAGCGACTCCAATGGGGCACGGGCGCTGGTCGACCGGGTGCGTGAGTTCGTCCCCACCACCGGCCTCGCGACCGCCGCCAGCAGCGTCGACGTCGGAGGCGAAACGGCGCGCACCAACGACGTCCGCGCCCAGATCTCGGGCTCCTTCTGGAAAATCGTTGGCTTCGTCCTCGCCCTCAGCTTCATCGTCCTGATGGTGATGCTGCGCTCGGTGGTGCTGCCGCTGAAGGCGGTGCTGATGAACTTGCTCTCGATCGGCGCCGCCTTTGGCGTCCTCGTCGCCGTCTTCCAGTGGGGTTGGCTCGACAGCGTGTTCGGCTTCGAAAGCCTCGGTGCGCTGGACACGATCAACGTGCCGCTGATCTTCGCGATCGTCTTCGGCCTCTCGATGGACTACGAGGTCTTCCTGATGTCGCGGATCCGCGAGCGCTACCTGGTCCACGGCGACAACGAGCGGGCGGTGGCCGAGGGGTTGGCTTCGAGCGCCCGCACGATCTCCTCGGCGGCGCTGATCATGAGCTCGGTCTTCGCTGTCTTCGTCCTCACCGGCGTGCCCTCGATCAAGGAGCTCGGCCTCGGCTGCGCGGTGGCGATCGCCCTCGACGCGACCCTGGTGCGGCTGATCCTGGTGCCGGCGGCGATGAAGCTGATGGGCAAATGGAACTGGTGGATGCCGTCGTGGCTCGACCGGGTTCTGCCGCGGCTCAGCTTCGAGGGCGGCGAGGTCGAGCCCGCTCCGGCCAAGTAAGCGAAGCGCCCGTCCCGGTAGGGGTTTCGCTTAACTTTTTCGCGGCTCGCCACTTGCTGTCGCCCGGTGCAAAGCCGCGAAAAAGTACAAGACGCTCCACCCCTACCGGGACGGGCGCTTAGGATGGCGCGCGTGGACGAGATCGATGTTGCATTTGCTGGGGCGGCGCGGCAGGCGGAGATGGTGCGGGCGGGGGAGATTTCGCCGACTGAGCTGGTGCGGTTGCATTTGGAGCGGATTGAGCGGCTCAATCCCAGGCTGAACGCTTTTCGCGTTGTGCTCGGGGAGAAAGCGATGTTGGAAGCGGAGCAGGCGGAGGCGCGGTTGAAGGGGGGTGACGAGCGGCCGCTGTTGGGGGTGCCGATCGCGATCAAGGACGAAAGCGAGGTCGCCGGTGTGGTGAAGATGCTTGGGACCGACGCCTTCGATCAGCCGGCCGATGCCGACGCCGAGATGGTGCGGCGGCTGCGCGCCGCCGGCGCGATCGTGGTCGGCGTCACCCACCTGCCGGAGCTGGCGATCTGCGGCTTCACCGAGTCGGCCACCTGGGGGGTGACCCGGAATCCGTGGAACCCGCAGCGCACGCCGGGTGGTTCCAGCGGCGGCAGCGGCGCGGCGGTCGCGGCCGGTCTGGTCCCGGTCGCCTCGGCCGGGGACGGCGGCGGCTCGATCCGCATCCCCGCCGCCTCCTGCGGCCTCTTCGGCCTCAAACCCCAGCGTGGCCGGGTCTCGCTGGCGCCGCTGAAGGAAGGCTGGAACGGGCTCGCCGTGCTCGGCTGCCTCAGCCGCAGCGTCCTCGACACCGCCCTCTACCTGGACATCGTCAGCGGCGGCTCCGAGGAGCCCGGTGCGCCG
This sequence comes from uncultured Solirubrobacterales bacterium, assembly GCA_963802935.1. Lineage (GTDB taxonomy): Bacteria > Actinomycetota > Thermoleophilia > Solirubrobacterales > 70-9 > VAYN01. The sequence continues at coordinate 204,674 of CAWDKO010000007.1, forward strand.
CCACCGCCGGAGCGGCCCTTCGTCGAGTCGGCCAAGACGCCGCCCGGCAAGCTGCGGGTCGCGTGGTCGACCGCGGCCCCGCGCGCCGCCGCGCCGCCCACCGTCTCCGACGACGCCAAACGCGCCGTCTCCGACACCGCCGGGGTGCTGCGCTCGCTCGGGCACGAGGTCGCCCAGCGCGATCCCAACTGGGGCGCGATCGGCAACAACATCACGCCGCGCTTCCTGCGTGGGGTCTCGGAGACCGTCGACGAGGTCCCGCACCCCGAGCGGCTCGAACGCCGCACCCGCGGCTTTGGCCGCCTCGGCCGCCAGCTCCCGGACGCGATCTTCGAGCGGGCGATGAAAGGGCGCGAGGTCGATGCCGCCCGCGTCAACGCGATCTTCGACTCCTGCGACGTGCTGATGACCCCGGTGATGGGCGGCACGGCGCTGCCGGTGCGCCGCTGGGAGGGCAAGGGCGCGCTGCGCACCGTGCTCGGGATGAGCCGCTTCTATCCCTACTGCGTCCCCTGGAACCACCTCGGCAACCCGGCGATGGCGGTGCCGTCGGGCTTCGACGCCGCGGGGCTGCCGCTCTCGGTCCAGATCGTCGGCCGCCCCGGCGACGAGGCGACCCTGCTCTCGCTGGCCGGCCAGCTCGAGGCCGAGCGCCCCTGGGCCGACGCCCGCCCGCCGATCTCCTAGCTAGGACGAGATGCGCTTTTTACCCCTGGTGGGGTGAAAAAGCTCATCTCGACGAGAGGCTGCTGAGGAATTTCCCCAACCGCGCCTCGTAGAGCCCCGGGTCGACGTTCCACTCCTCGGTGTGACCTGCCTTGGGCACGCGGAAATACGTGACCCGGCGCGGCAGCAGTTCAGCGAACTCGTCGCTGGTCGAGATCGGCACGACCTCGTCCTCGATGCCGTGGAAGAGCAGGATCGGCAGCTGGAAATCGTCGGGGTACCGATTGGCGTCGAGGCTCTCCCAGTCGGCGTCGATGCGAGCACCGATCGCCCACTCGACCGGTAGGGCACCAATCGACGGGAAGCCCATCTCGGTGGCGTTGAAGGCGAGGACATCGCGCCAGTCGAGCACGGGGGCGTCGAGCACCAGACCGGAAACCCGTGGTGCCAGCGGCGAGCGCTGCATGAACTGGCTGACGATCGCGCCGCCCATCGAGTAGCCGACCAGAACCAGGCGCTCGGCCCCGTGCGCGAGCGCGTAATGGGCGGCGGCGCTGAGGTCGCGCCACTCGGTCAGGCCCATGTGATGGAACCCGTCTGGGCTGGGCGGGGCGCCGAGATCCTCGCGATAGGTGATCAGCAGCGTCGGCAGCCCGGCGCGGTGGAGGGCGGGTGCGACCCGCAGGCCGGTCTGCGGGGTCGCGTTGATGCCATGGACGACGATCGCCCACGTGCGCGAGTGGCCGGGGACCAGCCAGGCCGGCATCGGGCCGAGCTCGCCGGGGACCGCGACGGTGGAGGAGGGAAGGCCGAATGCCTGGGTCGGGTTGCCGGCCCAGACGTTGGGGTCGATGCCCACCTCCATTCCGGGCGCCAGGTAGCCCTCAACGGCGCGGAGGTCGCGGGTCACCGTCTCCTCGCCTTCCTTCAGCACGGACCCGACGATCGCCCGCCCGCCGAGCCACTCGAGGCCGTAGACCCCGGGCCGCCGGGTCTCTTCGGTGCTCTCGAGGACGACGCGGCCGGGCGGCAGCGCCTCGACCGTCGTCTCAGCCGGCCAGGGCGAGTGGTCCGGGACCAGCACCGCCGAGGAGAAATGCCAGGCGGCGGCCGCGCCCAGCACCAGGCCCAGGGCAACGGCTGCGGCGGCGACGATCGCCCATCGCCTGCGCGACATCGACCGCGGCTAGCTGGGGAAGACCTTGCGCATCCGCGCGATCTCGCGGATCGGCCCGCGCGGGCGCAGGCGGCGCTGGAGGATCATCTTCAGCGGGTTGGCTTCCGGTTTGCCGGTGGCGACGAAGTCGCTCCAGCTCGCCTCCAGCGTCAGGGTCGGGTTCGGTGCTTCGCCGGGCTCCGCCCGGGTCGAGCCATTGTCGATCACCAGGTGCCAGGGCTCGGCGTCGGTGAAGCGGTACTGGTAGACGAGTGGGGAGCCGTTGGCGGCGGCCGGGTCGACCACGCGCTTGACCACATCGAAATAGAGGCGCTGCAGGTCGACCGAGGACTCGGGCGTGGGACCGTCGGGCGGGCCGAGAATCCCGGCCATCATCAGCTTCACCTGGCGCTCGGCGATCTCATCCTCGGAGGCCTCGGGGTCGAAGGGGAAGACGCCGGGCGGCATCTCCTCGGTCGGGTAGCCGATCGTGCGCCAGCGCTGGCGGATCAGTTTGAGGCCGAAGGCGAAGATGTCCTCGAGCGAGAAGCCGTAACACTCGGTGTACTCGCGGTCGCGGTTGGGCGGGTAGAAGACCGCCGGCCCGTAGGGGAGCACCCCGCGCAGCAGCTCGACCACCGCCGCCCGGTTCTCCTCCCAGCCGGGGTTGCCCTCGCCGAGCAGTTCGGAGAGGGCCTTGACGCCGAAGCCGATGTGGCGCTGCTCGTCGCGGGAGACGTTGGCCATGCCGGAGCTGAACCCGGGCATCGTCTCTTCGTTGGCGAAGAAGTCCTCGATGAAATGCTGGCCCGGCTGGGCGAGGCTGCCCTCGACGATCAGGTGGTAGAGGGTGATCGCCTGCGCGTACTTGGGCAGCGAGCGGTCCTTGCGCAGTTCCTCGGCCATCGCGTCGAGGCGGTCGAAGATGCCGCGGTAGCCCCAGTTGAGCTGGGGCAGGGTGGAGGCCAGGGTCGACTGGATCGAGTCGCCGCCGACCCCGATCACCTCACGGAAGAAGCGGTGGAAGAAGACCGAGTGGCGGACCTCGTCGACCTGCTGGGTGGCGAGGAAGTAGGACTGCTCCTCGGTCGGGGCGGCGGTGATGTAGGGGGCGAGGGTGTCAGCGACGCGATCCTCACCGTAGAAGAACATCGAGTAGATCCACATCGCCGAGCGGCGCTGGATGTCGCTGAGCGAGTCCCAGCCGGCCTTGTCCCCGGAGAAGTCGATCTCGTATGCGCTCCAGTTACCCCCCTCCCAGCGGCGGTAGAGATCCTCGTAGGTGACGTTGTCCATCAAGCTCTGGGAGGCGACGCTCATCTCTTCTCCTTCGGTTGCATACCCCTGTGCGGGCAGCCTAGCGTGAATCCTGGCTGGCTGGCCAAGTCTGCCCGGGTGAGCTCGCTCACACAGACGCGGGCGGCTCGATCTCGCGCTTGAGGATCTTGCCGGTCGGGCCTTTCGGGAGGTCGTCGAGGAACCAGACCATGCGCGGGTACTTGTAGGCGGCGATCCGCTCCTTGACGTAGGCGCTGACCTCCTCGGGGTCGAGCTCCTCGCCCTCGTGGAGGACGACCGCGGCGCCGATCTCCTCGCCCCACTCGTCGTGGGGAACGCCGAGCACCGCCGCTTCGCGGATCTTCGGGTGCTCGTAGAGCACCTCCTCGACCTCGCGCGGGTAGACGTTGTAGCCGCCGCGGATGATCAGGTCCTTCTTGCGGTCGACGATGTAGAAGTAGCCCTCCTCGTCGGTTTTGGCCATGTCGCCGCTGTGGAACCAGCCGCCGCGCATCGCCTCCGCGGTCGCGTCCGGGCGCTGCCAGTAGCCCTTCATGATGTTGTGGCCGCGGATCACGATCTCGCCGACCTCGCCCTGGGCGACCTCGTTGTCGTCCTCGTCGACCACCTTCATCTCGACCCCTTCCAGTGGCGTCCCGATCGAGCCCGGCTTGCGCTCCATCTCGGGGTGGTTGGAGCTGGAGACCGGGGAGGTCTCCGAGAGCCCGTAGCCCTCGAGCACGATCGCGCCGAAGGCCTGCTCGAAGCCGCGCAGCACCTCGACCGGCATCGAGGCGCCGCCGGTGATGCACTGGCGCAGGGTCGAGGTGTCGTAGCTCTCGCGCTCGGGGTGGTGCAGCAGCGCCCCGTACATGGTCGGGACGCCGTAGAAGTGGGTGACGCTGTCTCGCTGCATCGTCTCCAGTGCTTCCGCCGGGTCGAATTTGGGCACCAGGGTGAGACAGGCGCCGACCATCAGGGTCGCGTTCATCCCCACCGTCTGGCCGAAGGAGTGGAACAGCGGCAGGCCGCCGAAGACGATGTCGCCGGCCTCGATCTCGCAGGTGGTGCGGCTGGCGACGTCGGCGTTGCGGTGGAGGTTGAGGTGGGTCAGCTCGGCGCCCTTCGGCTTGCCGGTGGTCCCCGAGGTGTAGAGGATCACCGCGGTGTCGTCCTCCGCGGTGTCGACGAGGTCGCCGGCCGGCTCCTGCTCGGCCAGCATCGCCGCGAAGCTCTCCGGCTCGACCTCGATCAGCTCGGTGCCGGCGTCCGCCGCGCCGCCGCGCGCCTCCTCCGCGAACCCGTGCCAGGCCAGCAGCAGCTTCGACCCCGAGTCCTCCAGGTAGAAGGCGATCTCGCGCCGCTTCAGCAGCACGTTCATCGGCACCACGACCCCGCCCGCCCGCAGCACGCCGTAGTAGGAGATCGGGAACTCGAGCACGTTGGGGAGCATCACCCCGACCCGGTCGCCCCGCTGCATTCCCTTCGCGCGCAGCAGCGCCGCCAGGCGGGCGCTGCGCTCGTCGAGCTCGGCGTAGGTGAGCGCGGCGCTGCCCAGCCGCACGGCCGGGCTCTTGGGCACCCGCGCGGCGCTCTCGGTCACGATCGATGCCAGGTTCAGTCCCATTTCATCTCCCTCTCGGTTCCCTTCCCGCTCCCTCGCGGCAGTCTAAGCCTCGGCCGGCTCCGCCTGGACGACCTCTCCCTCGGCCCGGATGCGGCGGCTCATCACCCAGGCGAAGGCGCCGCCGGTGAAGAGCATGAAGGAGCTGTAGACGGCGGCGGGGATCGTCACCTCGGAGGCCAGCGAGGCGCCGACCGCGATCGCCAGCGCCGAGTTGTGGATCCCCAGCTCGAGTGAGATCGCGGTCGACTGGCGGTCGTCGAGCCGGGCCAGCTTCGAGATCGTGAAGCTGAGCGCCATCGCCGTCACGTTGAGGGCGAGCGCGGCGGCGGCGACTTCGGCCATGTGCTCGCGGACCGTGTCGTGCTCGCTGACGATCGCCCCGAGGACGACGATCGCGAAGAGGCTGAGGGAGATGCGTCGCAGCCGCGGGTAGACCGCTTCGACCCGCTGTGGCCGGCGGCGCCGCAGCTCCATCCCGATCGCGACCGGGAGGATCGTGATCGCCAGCACCCGGGCGACCACGCCGAGCATGCTCGGGTCGCCGACCGCGGCGCCGAAATGGTTGGTCGAGAGGGCGAGGAAGAGCGGCACCGTGACCGCCGCGCCGACGCTGCTGACCGCCGTCATCGTCACCGACAGCGCCGTGTCGCCACGCGACAGGTGGGTCAGCATGTTGGCCATCATCCCGCCGGGCGAGGCCCCGAGCAGGACCAGTCCCACCGCCAGCTCGGGCGGCAGTCCGAACAGCTCGGCCATCGCGAAGGCGAGCAGGGGCGAGATCAGCGCCAGGTTCAGCATCCCGATCAGGACGCCGCGCGGGGCCACGAACACGCGCTGGAAGTCGGCACGCGTCAGGGTCATGCCGAGGCTGCACATGATCACCGCGATCGCGGCCGGCAGCAGAACCGAGGTGAGGATGGGCGTATCGATCGGGAGACCCTAAGCGCTTGACGGCCGCCGGGTGAGCCCCGTTCTGGTGCCGTCCTCGCTAGGCTCGGGCCGATGGACGACCTGGGCCAGCCGAGTTCCTATCTCGCGGTGAAAAAAGGGGTGCCCGTGTACTCCAGCGACGGCGAGAACCTCGGTCGTGTCGTCAAGGCGCTCTCGGCTCCCAACATCGACATGTTCGACGGCATCATCTTCGACACCACCGCCGGGCCGGGTGGCCACCGCTTCGTCGATGCGCCCGAGGTCGAGGGGATCTTCGAGAACGGCGTGACGCTGAAGATCGATGCCGCGGCGGCGGCGAACCTGCCAAAGCCGGGGGCCAATCCCGGAGCGATCACCGCCAGCGCCGCGGATTTCGCCGGCGGCAAACGCGGTGCGCTCGGCCGTTTCTGGGACCGTCTCTCCGGCAAGGGTTGAGCGCTCAGGCAAATCGCTGCGACGGTGGGTAGGATGCGCGCCGTGAGCGGGAGGAGACTGTCGATCGCCTGTTGCTGTGCGCCGTCCTGGCGCTGGCCGTCGCCGGCTGCGGTGGCGACGACGACTCGACCTCGTCTTCGGCCCAGACTACGAGCGAAGAGACGACCGAAAGCTCGGCTCCCAAGGGTGCGGAAGACACCGGCACCAAGCCCGAAGTCTCGGTTCCCAGCGGACCGCCGCCGAAGAAGCTGGAGAAGACGGACCTGGTCGAGGGCGGCGGTGCCGAAGCCAAAGCCGGCGACGAAGTCACCGTCCAGTACGTCGGCGTCGGCTACGACAGCGGCGAAGAGTTCGACGCCTCGTGGAACCGTGGCGAACCGTTCATCTTCAACCTCGGCGGCAGCGAAGTGATCAAAGGCTGGGACCAGGGTATTGCCGGGATGAAGGTCGGCGGCAGGCGTGAGCTGGTCATCCCGCCGAACCTGGCTTACGGACCGACCGGCTCCCCGCCGGTGATCGGGCCAAACGAAACGCTGATCTTCGTCGTCGACCTCGTCGCCGTCGGTTAGCGCCGCGACCGACCGGACCCTTCTAGCGCTGCTCGGGTTCGCCGGCGGCCGGAACCGGCGGTTCGGCCGGGACCGTGCGCGGGTCCGGTCCCGGCGGCCCGACCGGGCTGGTCGAGATCCAGCCGCGGTAGCGCCTGAGCAGGACCAGGAGGCCGATCGCACCGGCCAGCGCCGAGAGGCCACCGGCGAAAGCGAGGGTGCCGCGGGCGCCGATCGCGGCGACCAGCACGCCGCCGGCGGCGAAGGCACCGAGCTCGGCCGAGTTGCGGATGCCGTTGTAGGCGGCGAAGGCGCGGCCGTGCAGCTCGCCGGGCACCTGGATGTGAATGAGGCTGCGGAACATCACGTTCTTGAGCCCGTGCGCGACCCCGCCCGCGAACGAGCACGCGAGGAAGAAGGCGAAGCTGAGCCAGAGCGCGGGGAGGGCCAGCGCCAGGCCCTGCGTCGCCGCCGCGGCCAGCCCCACGGTCGCCAGCGCGTAGGCGGCGACGCGGGGCGAGAGCAGCAGCGCGCCCAGCGCCATGCCGGCGGTCCAGATCGAGAGCATCGCCCCGTAGGAGACGTCGCCCCTGCCGAGCACGTCCTCGACGAAGAAGAGCTCCCCGACCCAGACGGCGGACATGAACAGCAGCGAGGCGAAGGCGACCACCATCACCAGGGCCAGGGTGCGGTCGGCGAAGAGGAAGGCGATGCCGTCGCGGGCGCGCGGCATGCGCTGACCCTCGTCCAGGGCGGCTGGTTCGCGCCGGACCCGCAGGGCGAGGGCGGCGCCGGCGACAAGCGCGAAGGTGAGGGCGTCGACGACCATCGCCAGCTGCAGGCCGCCGGCCGCGAAGAGGAAGCCGCCGATGATCGGGCCGAGGCCGAAGCCGACGTAGCGGATCGTCTCCATGTGGCCGTTCGCCGCCTGGATCCGCTCCTCGCCGGCGATCGCGGGGACCAGCGCGAACTCGGCCGGCTGGGAGATCGCGAAGACGACGCCGATCAGCGCCGTCAGGGCGAGCACCGGCACCAGGCCGTCGAGGAAGCCGAGCGCCAGCGCGAGCACGGCGCCGGCGGCCGAGACCAGCGCCAGCAGGCGGCCCGCCTCGATCCGGTCGGCCAGGAGGCCGGCGTGGCCGGCGACCAGGACCGAAGGCCCGAAGAGGCAGATCCAGAGGGCGGCGACCGCGAAGCCGGAGTCGGTCAGCTCCTTCACGTGCAGTCCGAGCGCGACCATCGCCACCCAGTCGCCCAGGGCCGAGAGCCCGACCGAGCCGCTGACGAGGCGAAAGTCGCGGTTGCTCAGCAAGCTCGAGTTCACGTCGGCAGGATAGGGCGATGAGCGCAGCCCGATTGCCGCTGACCGCCGAGCGCCTGACCGCGCAGGCGCTGGCGGGCGAGCCCTTGAGGCGCCCCGTCGACGTGGCCGAGCGCCTGCTGGCCGTGCAGGGCCAGGATCCGCGCGGCGCCCGCCTCGCGGTCCGCGCCCGCACCAAAGGGGTAAGCGCCGCCGACGTCGACCGGGCGCTGAGCGAGGACCGCTCGCTGCTGATCACCTGGCTCAACCGCGGCACCCTGCACCTGGTCCGCAGCGAGGACTACCCGTGGCTGCAGGCGCTGACGACCCCGCCGCTGCGCACCAGCTGTTCGCGGCGCCTGCGCCAGGAGGGCGTCTCGGAAGGCGAAGCCGAGCGCGCGATGGGGGAGATCGAGAAGGCTCTCGCGGATGCCGGGCCGCTGAGCGGGAAGCGACCTGCGCGAGCGGCTCGTCCGCGCCGGCGTGCCGACGGCGGGCCAGGCCTTCATCCACCTGATGTTCCTGGCGGCGGTGCGGGGGATCGTCGTGCGCGGGCCGATGATCGGCAAGCAGCACGCCTACGCGCTGGTCCACGATTGGCTCGGACCGCAGAAGGCGGTCGACCGCGACGTCGCCCTGGCCGAGCTGGCGCGCCGCTACCTGGTCGGGCACGGCCCGGCCGACGACCGTGACCTCGCCCGCTGGGCCGGCCTGCCGCTGCGCGACGCCCGCGCCGGCCTTGCCGCGATCGCCCCCGAGCTGACCGAGCGGGACGACAGCCTTCTCGAGCTCGCCAAGCGCCCGACCGCCGCACCGCTGCCCCTGCCGCGACTGCTCGGCGCCTTCGACCCGCTCCTGCTCGGCTGGACCTCGCGCGAGGAAATCGTCGGTCCGCACAAGCTGCTGGTGACGATCAACGGCATCTTCCGCCCCTTCGCCCTCGTCGACGGCCGCGCCGTCGCCACCTGGAGGCTCGCCGCCGGCAAGCTCACGATCGAGCACCTCGGCAAGGTGACGAAGAAAGCCGCCATGGCGCTGGAGGCCGACGCGGACGCGGTGCTCGAGTTCATGGGCCTGTGACGGCTGACGTCTACTCCCTGGTCCGCCGGGCGATCGTCGAACGCAAGCAGGTTCACGCCGTCTTCGGTGGCCATGAACGTCGCCTCTGTCCACACGTGATCGGGACCAGGGGCGGGGAGCCGCGGGCACTGTTCTTCCAGTTCGCCGGCGGCAGCAGCCGCGGGCTCGAGCCCGGCGGCGATTGGCGTTGCCTCCCGCTCGACGGGTTATCCGAGGCCGGCGTCGCCGACGGACGGTGGCACACCCGGGCTCACACGGAGCCCCAGCGCTGCATCGACGACGTCGACCTCGAAGTCGAGCCCTGAGTCAGACCTGCGGGGCAGGTGGCGGCATCTGGTCCGATGCCGGCGGTGCCTCCTGGCCCGGCAGCGGCTCGGCCTCCTGCTCCCAGATGTGGTTCAGCGAGACCTGCAGGTAGGCCCACATGCCGGGGGAGAGCAGCAGGTAGAGGATCAGCGCGATCCAGCCGTTGACCGGCTCGCGGCCGGCGATTTTCGAGGCGCCCTGCACGCGCTTGGTGCCGCGCCAGTAGCTGACCAGCGCCGGGATCACGATGATGCCGCCGGGGAAGAGCGCCAGCACCGAGTTGGTCGGGCTCTGGCCGAGGTCGTAGCCCTTGGCCTCGCCGTAGGCTTTGAGCTCCTTGTTGATCTTGTACCACCAGACCAGGTGGTAGATGCCGAGGGTGATGATCGGCAGCAGAGCGACGGCCCAGGGGCTGCGGACCTTCACCTCGCTCTGGGTGCCGCGGATCTGCATCTCGTAGGCCATCGTCTCTCCGTTCCACGCGTGGACAGGACGGGAGCGAGCCTACTCCGGCGAGGGGTCGCCGCTCAACGCTGCGCCGCGTCAGCCCAACTTCGGCGTGCGCCAGGGCTGCGCGAGGCGGGCGACGAGCTCGTCGCCGAGGCCTGCGATCGGGAGCCGCGTCTGCTCGAGCGAGTCGCGGTCGCGGAGGGTGACGGTGTCGTCTTCCATCGTCTGGTGGTCGACGGTGATCCCCCAGGGGGTGCCGATCTCGTCCTGGCGGCGGTAGCGCTTGCCGATCGAGCCGCCCTCGTCGAACTCGGCCGGGAGGCGGCCGCGCAGGGCCTGGTAGATCTCCCGCGCCTTCTCCGGCATTCCCTCCTTGGAGACCAGCGGCAGCACCGCGACCTTGACCGGGGCGAGGCGGGGGTGCAGGCGCAGCACCGTGCGCTGGCGGCCCTCGACCTCCTCGACCTCGTAGGAGTCGACGAGGAAGGCGAGGGTGGCGCGGTCGGCGCCCGCGGCCGGCTCGATCACGTGGGGGACGTAGCGCTCTTTCGTCTCCTGGTCGAAGTACTCGAGCTTCTCGCGGCTGAACTTGGCGTGCTGGGTGAGGTCGAAGTCGCCGCGGTTGGCGATCCCCTCCAGCTCCGACCACCCGATCGGGAACAGGTACTCGATGTCGCTGGTCGCGGAGGAGTAGTGAGAGAGCTCGTCGGCCCCATGGGCGCGGACCCGCAGGTAATCGGGGCGGAGGCCGAGGTCGGTGTACCAGCGCTCGCGCTCCCCCATCCAGTGCTGGTGCCACTTTTCGGCTTCGGCCGGAGGCACGAAGTACTCCATCTCCATCTGCTCGAACTCGCGGGTGCGGAAGATGAAGTTGCCGGGGGTGATCTCGTTGCGGAACGACTTGCCGACCTGGGCGATCCCGAACGGCGGCTTCTTGCGGGCGAAGCCGAGCACGTTCTTGAAGTTGATGAAGATGCCCTGCGCCGTCTCCGGCCGCAGGTAGACCTCCGAGCCCTCGCCGGCGACCGGGCCGATGTGGGTCTCGAACATGAGGTTGAACTGGCGCGGCTCGGAGAGCTCGCCGCCGCACTCGGGGCAGCGCAGCTCCGCGTTTGGGTCGCCGCCTTCGGCTTCGACTCCCTCGCGCAGATGGTCCTCGCGCCAGCGCCGCTTGCACTTGCCGAGGCACTGCACAAGCGGGTCGGTGAAGCCCTCGAGGTGGCCGGAGGCCTCCCAGACCCGGGGGTGCTGGAGGATCGCCGAGTCGATCGCGACGATGTCGTCGCGCTCCTGCAGCATCGCCTTCCACCACTCGGCTTTGACGTTGTTCTTGAGCAGGACGCCGTAGTGGCCGTAGTCGTAGGTCGAGCCGAGTCCGCCGTAGATCTCCGAGGAGGGGAAGACGAAGCCGCGCCGTTTGCAGAGGGCGACGATCTCCTCCATCGAGACGTCGGTCGGGCGCGTCTCTGGCTCGGCGGTTGCCATCGGGGAACCGTAGCGGCTGCGATAATCCCGCAGCCCGTGCCTATCTACGAGTACAAGTGCGAGAACGGACACGTCTTCGATGTGATCCAGCGGATGACCGACGAGGCGCTGACCGAGTGCCAGGAGTGCGGCGCGCCGGCGGTGCGCGTTCTGCACTCGCCCGCGGTCCACTTCAAGGGCAGCGGCTTCTACAACACCGACTACGGCAAGAAGAAGGGCGGCGGCAACGGCGCCTCCGTCGAGGGCGGCAAGGAGTCGAAGTCAGAGTCCGACTCGGGCTCCTCGGACTCGAAGCCGAGCGACTCGAAGTCGAGCTCGAGCGACACCAAGACCACCGCGTCGACCGCGGATTGAAGAGTTGACGAGTTGTACCCCTTGTAGGGGGTAAAACCCGTCAACTTTTCGATTCAGCCGTTCAGCAGCTGGTTGACGGCTCGCCGTCGGACCGACTCGGGGACTTCGATGCTGCCTTCTTCGGGCCCGGGCGGGCAGTCAGCGTTGCCGCAGAGGATGTGGGCAGGGGCGCTGCCGCCGATCGCGGCGGCGAGGACCAGCTGCGGCATCGTGAAGAAGCCCATGTCGCTGACGAACGCCTTCGGCGCGTTCCAGCCGATGATCGGGCCCTTGACGAAGTTGTAGGGGGCGCGGAGCGGGTCGGTCAGGCGCCCCTTGATGCCGTTGATCACCGCCTGCTGGGCCTTCTCGCGGTCGAGGTCGTCGTACCCGAGGCTGTAGGCGCTCTTGCCGGGGCCGGGGCATTCGCTCACCTTGCGGATGCGGGCGTAGGCCAGCGCCTTTTCGCCGTCGAGCGTGTTCTCGCCCTTGCCGAGCCGCAGCGTCACCCCGCCTTGGCCGCCGCCGGCGCCCCCGGAGATGTCGGCGCAGAGCTTGACCGGGACGTCGACCTCGATCCCGCCGACGGCGTCGATCAGGTCTTCGAACCCGGTGAAGTCGACGATCGCGACGTGGTCGATCTCGATATCGAGGAACTGCTCGATCGTGCGGATCTGCAGGGCGGCGCCGCCGTAGGCGAAGGCGGCGTTGATCTTCGCCGGCGCCGCGCCGGGGATCTCGGCGTAGCTGTCGCGCGGGATCGAGAGTTTGCGGAAGGCGCCGCCGCCGGCCCGGATCAGCATCAGCGTGTCAGCGCGGAATTCGCCTTCGAAGCAGGGCTCGTGGGGGGCGTCGCCGTGGGACTGCTGTTCGAAGCACTCCTCCGAGGCAGCGGCCCCGTCGTCGGTGCCGGGCGGCCGCGCGTCGGTGCCGAGCACGAGGATCGTCTGTGCGCTCGGCAGCAGGAAGGGATCGCCGTGCAGGGTCTCCTTCGCTTCGCCCGAGAGCTTGAACGACTGCAGCTGGGCGGAGACGGCGAAGGCGAGGAAGCTGAGCAGGATCCACCCGAGGGCGGCGATCCCGACCCATTTCAGGACCTTGCGCAGCCGCGTCCGCGGCGGCCGGAAGCGCCGCTCCTTCCCGGGCTCGCGCTCGCGCCCGGGCCGCTTGCCGGGAAGCTTGGCGCGGTCGCGCAGGCCGGAGAGGTCAGCCGATTTGAGCCGCGAGAAGAAACCTCTGCGGGACCGGTAGACCTTGTAGTCGGGCGGTCCCGAAGGCCGCTGCTCTCCGTCGTCGGGCATCTGGCGCGTAGAAACATAGAGGTCGGGGGGGCCGATCCCTCTTTCCGAACCGGTTCTTGCGGCCTCTGCGCCGGGCCGTCCGCCAAGGCCGGTGGACGACTAGCCTAGCCCCGTGAGCGTGGATGAGACGATCGGAGTCGATCTGGGCGGGACGAAGATGCTCGTCGGCGTCCTCGACGGCACCGAGGCCCTCTGGGAGAGCCGCGAGGCCTCGACCGGGCAGAGCGAGGACGAGCTGGTCGAGCTGCTGGTCCGCGAGGTGGGGGAGGCGCGCGACGCGCGGCCCGACGCGAAGGCCGTGGGGCTGGGGATCCCGGCGACGATCGACCACGCGACCGGAGTCGCCGTCTCGGCCGTCAACCTGCCGTTGACCGACGTTCCGATCCGCGAAGTCGTCAGCGAGCGGGTGGGCCTGCCGGTCTTCGTCGACAACGACGCCAACGTGGCGGCGCTGGCCGAGTACCTCTTCGGTGCCGCCCAGGGTAAGCCGAACACGGTGATGCTGACCGTCGGCACCGGGATCGGCGGTGGCCTCATCCTCGACGGCGAGGTCTACCGCGGCGCGACCGGGGCCGGGGCCGAGCTCGGTCACACGGTGATCCAGGCCGACGGCCCACCCTGTCAGGGCAACTGCCCGAACCACGGCTGCGTCGAGGCCCTGGCCTCGGGCACGGCGCTGGGCCGCGAGGGCCGGGCCGCCGCTGAAAGCGCGCCCGATTCGGCGCTCGGCAAGCTGCTGGCTGCCGGCGAGGCGATCGACGGCAAGGTCGTGACCGAGGCCGCGCTCGCCGGCGATGCGATCTCGATCTCGGTTTTCGAGCTGATCGGCAGCCGTCTCGGGGTGGCCTGCTCGAGCTTCGCCAACATCTTCCAGCCGGACGCGATCGTCGTCGGCGGGGGTGTGATCGCCGCCGGCGACCTGCTCCTGGAGCCGGCCCGCCGCGAGATCCGCGAACGGGCGCTGACGCCGATGAACCGGACGCCGATCCTCGAAGCGACCCTCGGCAACGACGCCGGCATGATCGGCGCCGCGGCCCTGGCGCGGACAGAGCTCGAACGGGGCGAGGGCTGATGCCGGGAAGGCTGGTCGTCTGCCCGACGCCGATCGGCAACCTCGACGACGTCAGCCCGCGGATACGCGAGGCGCTGGTCAGCGCCGACTACATCGCCTGCGAGGACACGCGCCGCACCGGCTCGCTGCTCGACAAGCTTGGGATCCGCCCGGCGCCGCGGCTGATCTCCAACCACGAGGGCAACGAAACCGCGCGGGCGACCGAGCTGGCGCAGCGGATCGAGCGCGGCGACGTCGTCGCGCTCGTCTCCGACGCCGGTATGCCGGCGATCTCTGACCCCGGCTACAAGCTGATCCACCGCTGCATCGAGCGCAGCCTCGAGGTGACGGTGCTGCCGGGCCCCTCGGTCGTGCCGGTGGCCCTGGTCGCCTCCGGGCTGCCGACCGACCGCTGGCGCTTCGAGGGCTTCCTGCCGCGCCGCGCCGGCGAGATGGAGCGGGTGCTGCGCTCGGCCGAGACCGTGGTCGCCTTCGAGTCGCCGCGCCGGGTGGGGGAGTCGTTGGCGGCGCTCGCCTCGCTCGCCTCCGACCGCCCCGCCGCGGTCTGCCGCGAGCTCTCGAAGATGCACGAGGAGGTGGCGCGCGGCACCCTCGGCGAGCTCGCCCGCCGCTTCCGCGGCGAGGTCAAAGGCGAGATCGTGCTCGTGATCGGCCCCGCCGCGTCCAGCTCCGACGACAAAGACGTCGGCTTTGCGGTCGACGCCCTGCGCCACCTGGTCCAGTCCGGCGCCCGCCCCCGCGCCGCCGCCAGCGTCGTCGCGGCGCTGACGGGAACCCGGGCAAACGACTTGTACAAAGCGCTGACCGGGCGCGAGGCGCGAAGGTAGTCCCACCAACAGGGTTCATGAGCTACTACGTCACCACCCCGATCTACTACGTCAACGCGGAGCCGCACCTGGGGCACGCGTACTCGACGATGGCTGCTGACATCCTCGCCCGGCACATGCGGCAGCGGGGCGAGGACGTCTTCTTCCTCACCGGCACCGACGAGCATGGGGAGCCGGTGGCGAATGCGGCGGAGCGGGAGGGGATCGCGCCGCAGGAGCTGGCCGATCGCAACGCCGCCAAGTTCCAGCAGCTGATGCCGATCATCGACGCCACCAACGACTTCTTCATCCGCACTTCCGACCCGCGCCACGCCGAGCAGGTGGCGACGATCATGCAGCGGGTCTACGACAACGGCTGGGTCACGAAGGGGGTCTACGAGGGCTGGTACTGCCCGCGCTGCGCCGACTTCAAAACCGAGCGCGAGCTGGGGCCGGGCAACACCTGCCCGATCCACGAGATCGAGCTGGAGCAGGAGCGGGAGGAGAACTGGTTCTTCCGCCTCTCCGCCTTCCAGGAGCGGCTGGAAGAGCTGTACGAGGGGCAGCCTGACTTCGTCGTCCCCGACTTCCGCCGCAACGAGGCGGTCGCCTTCATCAAGCAGGGGCTGGAGGACGTCTCGCTCTCGCGGCCGAAGCTGAAATGGGGGATGCCGCTCCCGTGGGATCCCGACCAGCGCATGTACGTCTGGTTCGACGCCCTCCTCAATTACGTCACGGCGCTGATGTTCGCCCGCGAGGGCGAGGACCTGACCGCGCGCTTCTGGCCGGCGAGCCTGCACGTGATGGCGAAGGACATCCTCAAGTTCCACGCGGTGATCTGGCCGGCGCTGCTGTGGGCGGCCGACCTCGAGCCGCCGCGGCGGATGGCGATCCACGGCTTCCTCCTGATGGGGGAGAAAAAGATGTCGAAGTCCCTCGGCAACGTGCTTGACCCGTTCGCGGTGATCGAGCGCTTCGGCGCCGACGCGCTGCGTTTCTACCTCTTCCGCGAGGTCAGCTTCGGCGGCGACGGCTCGATCTCCACCGCCGGCTTCGAGGCGCGCTACGAGACCGAGCTGGCCAACGACTACGGCAACCTGGCGAGTCGGGTGCTGGCGATGGTCGACCGCTACCGCGACGGCACCGTCCCGATCGGCGCCGTCGACGCCACCCTGGCCGAGGACTTCGAGGGCGTCGTCGCCCGCTTCTCCGACCTGCTCGACCGGGCCGAGTTGACGCAGGCGCTGGAGGAGGCCTGGAAGCTGGTGCGTCGCCTCAACCGCTTCGTCGAGGAAACGCAGCCGTGGGTGCTGGCCAAGGACGAGGCCGATCCGGCCCGCCTCGACGAGGTCCTCTACAACCTGGTCGAGGGTCTGCGGGTGACGACGCTGCTGCTCGTCCCCTACCTGCCGCGGACGAGCGAGACGCTGCTCGCCACGCTGCGCGAAGAGGAGCGCGGACTGGCCGAGTTGGGCTCGCGCCCGGGCGGCCAGAGCGTCGAGCGCGTCCCGCCGCTCTTCCCCAAGATCGACTGAGATCCGGATCGCTGCGACTTGTTCCCGCTATCCGGGACTAAGTCGCAGCGATCCGGTCAGGTCACAGCCAGGAGCTCGGCGCTGATCTCTCCGGGCCGGGTCAGCCCGCAGAGGGCCATCGTCAGGTCGAGCTCGGCGAGGACCATTTTCAGCACCGCTTCGACTCCGGCCTGGCCGCCGAGGGTGAGGCCCCAGACGTAGGGGCGGCCGAGGCAGGCGGCGTCGGCGCCGAGGGCGAGCGCCTTCAGCACGTCGGCGCCGCCGCGGACGCCGCTGTCGAAGAGGATCGCGATGTCGCCGCCGACCGCTTCGGCGATCGGCCCCAGCGCGTCGAGCGAGGCGATCGCGCCGTCGACCTGGCGGCCGCCGTGGTTGGAGACGACGATGCCGTCGAGGCCGCGCCTCATCGCCTTGCGGGCGTCGTCGACGTGCTGGATCCCCTTGACCAGGATCGGCAGCGAGGTCATCTCGCGCAGCGAGGCGAGGTCGTCCCAGGTCAGCGCGGGGTTGGCCTGGACGCCGAGGAAGTGGCCGGTGGCGGCGCCCTGGTCCTCCTCGGGCGTCTTCTCCAATGCTTCCCGGAAGACCGGGTCCTGGAAGTAGTTGCCGACGCCCATCCCTTCCAGGAACGGCAGCCAGGCCTGCTGCAGGTCGCGCGGCTTCCAGCCGGGGACGAAGGTGTCGACGGTGACGACGATGGCGCCGTAGCCGGCTGCCTCGGCGCGGCCGACGAAGCTCCGCACGAGGCCGGGGTCGTTGGCCCAGTAGAGCTGGAACCAGCGCGGCGCCCCGCCGCCCGCCGCGGCGATCTCCTCGAGCGAGAAGTGGGAGGCGGTGCTGGCGATCAGCGGTAGGCCAAGCGCGGCGGCGGCGCGGGCGGTCGCCAGCTCGCCGTCGGGGTGCAGCACCTTCTGAACCCCGATCGGCGCCAGCATCAGCGGCGCCGGCATCGCCGTCCCCAGGATCTCCGTCGAGAGATCGCGGCTGGCGACGTCGCGCAGCATCCGCGGCACGATCCGGTAGCGGCGGAAGGCCTCGGCGTTGGCGCGGATCGTGTCCTCGCTGCCGGCGCCGGCGCCGACGTAGTTGGCGGCCCGCGGCTCCATCGCCTCGACTGCCGCCTGCTCCAGCTCGGCGAGGGAGACCGGGACCGGCGGCGTCTCGCCGGTCAGGCCGCGCATGTAGATCTCGCGGTAGTAGTCGGCGGGGTCGGGCATCGCGGGAAGGCTATTGATACCGCCGATTAGGCTGGAGCGCTGATGATCGATTCCCACACGCACCTCTTCCTCTGCGAGGGGCCCGAGGCCGAGGCGGTCGCGGCGGCGCGCGAGGCCGGGGTGGGGCGGATGCTCACCGTCGGCATGGACGCGGAGACGAACCCGGCGGCGATCGCGGCAGCCGAGCGCCACGAGGAGGTCTTCGCCGCGGTCGGCCGGCATCCCAACGAGGCGACCGGGTTCGACGAGGAGACGGTCGTCGAAATCGCCCGCCTCGGTGCCCACCCGAAGGTGCGGGCGATCGGCGAGACCGGGCTCGACTTCTACCGCGACAACGCCGATCGCGAGGACCAGCGCCGCGCCTTCGCCGCCCAGGTCGAGATCGCCCGCGAGCTCGACCTGCCGATCGTGATCCACGCCCGCGACCCCGAGGGCAGCAGCGAGGCGATCGACGAGATCTTCGCCACCCTCGACGCCGGCGCCGGCGGCCAGCCGGTGATCCTGCACTGCTTCTCCGCGCCGCAGCGGGTCGCCGACGCCGCCGAGCGCGGCTGGTACTGCTCGTTCGCCGGCAACGTCACCTACCCCAGCGCCGAGCCGCTGCGCGAGGCGGCGGCGCGGGTGCCGGAGGATCGGATCCTGCTCGAGACCGACGCCCCCTACCTGAGCCCGCAGGAGCAGCGCGGCAAGCGCAACGAGCCCGCCAACGTCGTCGCCACCGCGCGCCTGGTGGCGCAGGTGCGCGGCGTCTCCTACGAGGAGCTCGAGCGCACGGTGGAGGCCAACGCCCGCGAGCTCTTCGGCTGGTAGTCGCGACGTGGAGCCTGCCTCACATCCCCGCGCGCACGCCTGGCGGCGGCGGACACGGCGCGGTGCGACGTCCTCAGTCGGCCAAATAGCGCTGCTATTTGGCCTCCCTGCGTCCTTGCCCCGCTTGGCCCGGCGCTCGCCTGCCGCACACGCGGGGATGTGAGGCAGGCTCGTGGTCCGGCTCGGCCAGAATTTCCTCGCCGACCCCAACCTGCTCGACGCGATCGTGCGCGACGCCGAGCTGGGCCCGGCCGCGGTAGTGCTGGAGGTGGGTGCCGGGGAAGGGGTGTTGACCGAGCGCCTCGCCACGGCGGCTGCGCACGTCCACACGGTCGAGATCGACCGTCGCCTCGAGCCCGCCCTGGCGCCGCTCGGGCAGCTGCCCAACGTCAGCCTGCACTGGGGCGACGCGATGGACCTCGACCTGGCCGACTTCGAGCCGGCGCCCGGTGCCATGGTCGCCAACCTTCCCTACGCGGTCGCGACGCCGCTGATCCTGCGCACGATTGAGCAGTTGCCGTCGCTGGCGAGCTGGACGGTGATGGTCCAGCGCGAGATCGCCGACCGCCTGCGGGCGGCGCCGGGAAGCCGTACCTACGGCGGGCCGAGCGTCCTCGTCCAGCTTGCCTGCGAGGTCGCGCTGGTCCGCAAGGTCGACCCTGCCGTCTTCCGGCCGCGCCCCAGGGTCGACTCGGCGATCCTGGGGCTGCGCCGCACCGGGCCTGCCGCCGACCCGGCTACGCGCGACCTGGTCCGCGCCGCCTTCGCCCACCGCCGCAAGTCGCTCGCCCGCTCGCTCGAGCACGGCGAGGCCGGCTCGCTCGCGCCGGCACGGGCGGCCCTCGCCGAGCTCGGCCTGGCCGAGGACGCGCGGGCGGAGGCCTTGGCGCCGCAGCAGTTCGCCGCCCTGTCCGCGAAGCTGCGCGGCTGATGCTGGTCCACGCTCCCGCCAAGCTCAACCTCTGCCTCTATCTGGGACCGCCCCGCGCCGACGGTCTGCACGAGCTCTGCTCGCTGTTCGAGCCGCTGACCCTGGCCGATCTGATCGAGGTCTCCGAGGCCGGGGCCGACGAGGTGATCTGCGCGGGGGTGGAGGGGGAGAACCTGGCCTGGCGGGCGCTGGCGGCTCTGCGCGAGCGCGGCTGGGAGCGGCCGCCGCTGCGGATCGAGATCGAGAAGCGGGTCCCGGTGGCCGCCGGGCTGGGCGGCGGCAGTGCCGACGCGGCGGCGGTCCTGCGCCTCGCCGCCGGCGAGATCGGCGACCTGCAGGGGCTCGCCGCGCGGCTCGGGGCCGACGTGCCCTCGCAGCTGCGGCCCGCGCTCGCCCTGGTACGCGGTGCCGGCGAGATGGTCGAGCCGCTGCCCGCGCCGGCCGCACACGCGGCCGTGCTGCTGCCGGGCGGGGGCGGCCTCGGCACCGCCGAGGTCTTCGCCGAGGCCGACCGGCTCGGCCTCGGGCGCCCGCCCGAGCAGCTCGAGCGCCTCGCCGGCGAGCTGCGCCGGGCGGCCGGCGCCGGCGCCTCGCCGCTCTCCTACCCGCCCCTGCTGGTCAACGACCTCGAGCCCGCCGCCCGTTCCCTGCGCCCGGAGATCGGCGACGCGCTCGAGGTGCTGCGCGCCGCCGGCGCCCCGGTTGCCCTGCTGAGCGGCTCCGGCCCGACCGCGGTCGGGCTCTTCCCCGATCCAGCGGCCGCCCGCGCCGCGGCGGCCGTGATCGGCCGTGACGACGCGATCGTCTGCGAGGCTGGGAGGGCACCGTGAAGATGCCAGGCGAGGGAGAGGGCGGGGAGGGCCGCAAACACCTGCTGATCGGGATCGCGGTCGCGGTCGTCGCCCTCGGCTACTACTTCGTCAGTCGCGAGCTCGGCAGCCTCGACCTGCAGAACCTGCTGGAAGAGATCTCCAACACGCTCGGCGCCTGGACCTACCTGCTGGTCGGTTTCTTCGCCTTCGCCGAGACCGGTGCCTTCATCGGCCTCGTCGTCCCCGGCGAGACGACGATGCTGCTCGGCGGCGCCGTCGCCGGGCAGGGCGCGATCGACATCTACCTGCTGATCGCGATCGCCTGGTTCGCCGCCTGGCTCGGCGACACGACCAGCTTCTTCATCGGCCGCCGCCTCGGGCGCGAGTTCGTCCTCCGCCATGGGCCGCGGGTCGGGATCAGCCACGAGCGCTTCGAGAAAGTCGAGGACTACTTCTCCCGCCACGGCGGCAAGACGATCTTCATCGGCCGCTGGATCAGCCTCGTCCGCGCCCTCGCCCCCTTCATCGCCGGCAGCTCCGGCATGCGCTACCGCGGCTTCGTCCCCTACAGCATCCTCGGCACCGGGCTCTGGGCCAGCGCCCACATCCTGATCGGCTACTTCTTCTCGCGCAGCGTCGAGACCGGTGCCGAGTACGCCGGCAAAGGCGCCTTCCTGCTCGCCACCCTGATCGTCGTCGTCGGTGGCTCCATCTTCCTGATCCGCCGCTTCCGGGTCGAGCAGAACCGCGAGGCCGCCGTGCGCTGGATGGATGGTCACCTGGCGACGCGCTGGCTCGTCACCCTCGGTCGCCGCTACCGCCCGCAGCTGCAGTTCATCTGGGCACGGGTGACGCCGGGCGGGACCTTCGGGCTCGAATTCACCACCTTGATGGCGACCCTCGCCGTCTCCCTCTTCGTCCTCGTCGCCTACGTCGTCGTGATCGGGCGCGAACCGGGTCCGACGCCAGGTGACCTGACCGCTTTCGACGTCGTCGAAAGTCTCGAAGCGGCCTGGCTGACCAGCGTCGCCAAGGTCGTCACCTTCCTCGGCTCCGGGGGTTTCGTCTGGGCGCTGACGGCGCTCTGTGCGGCGCTGCTCGCGGCCCGCCGGCGCTGGGCGGAGTTCGGCGTCCTCCTGGCCGGGATGACCCTGACCTCGATCGGCTTCCACGAGATCAAGGACGCGGTCGACCGCCCCCGTCCCGAGGGTGGCCTGGTCGAGACCTCGGGCTCCTCGTTCCCGAGCGGCCACGCCGCCCACTCGGTCCTCTACGTCTGGATCGCGGTCACGATCGTGATGCGGTTGCGGCCGGGGATCACGCGCAAAGCGGCGATCGTGCTGGCGGGCCTGGCGCTGACCGCGCTCGTCGGCCTCTCCCGCGTCTACCTCGACGTCCACTACCTCAGCGACGTCAGCGGCGGCTGGGCGCTGGGGGCGGCCTGCTTCTCCTTTTGCGCTGCGGTGGGGTTGGTCATCTCCGGAGTTCGACAGAATCCCCGGCGATGACGCTTTACGCGCTGGCGAAAATCGACCACCAGTACGTCCTCTTCGGCGTCGCCGGCCTGATCTGCCTGGTCGCCTTCGTGACCTTGATCCTGAGCCCGGCGCTGAGCGCCCACGGGCGGATCTGGGAGAAGGCCGCCGCCGGTCTGCTCTCGGTCTTCGTGCTCGCCGCCCTGCTGGTGGTCGGGGTCGTGCTCGGGCTCGTGATCGTCTACTACTACACCGACATCTCGAATTTCATCAACGGCAAGTAGCGCCTCCTGGGCGCTGGCCGGGGATAATGAGCGGATGCCGGCAACCTCGGAGGGGGCTGAAATCCCTGCAAAAGCGGAAGATCCAGGGCTGCTCGACGCGCTCTCGGAAGCGGTCGAGTCCGGCTCCGGCTTGCCCGCGGTGGCGCGCGCCGCGGCGCGGCTGCTCGACGCCAGTGTCGCCCTGATCGACCGCTCCAGCGCCGTGCTGGCGGTGGCGGGTGCCTCGCCGGACCAGGAGAAGAAGCTGCTCTCCGGTGGGGAGGGGGTGACCGCGGTCGAGCTGCGGGTCGCCGATGCCGCCGTCGGTGAGCTGCGCTACCGGGCCAAGGCGCCGCCCGACCCGGCGATCGCGCGCATGGTGACGACGCTGCTGGCGCTGGAGCTGGAGCGCTCGCGCTCGCCCGAGTGGGAGAGCGAGGAGGTGGCGAGCGCCTTTGTCGCCGCTGTGCTCGCCCGCCAGGTGACCGACCGCGGCGACATCGTCGCCCGCGCCGCCGAGCTCGGCGCCGACCTCGACCGCGGCGCCGGCGTCCTCGTACTCCGCGCCGCGCCCCGGGCGGCGCAGACGGGCGAGTGGCGGGAACGGGTGCTGACGCTGGCCATGCGGGCGCTGCGCTCGCTGGCGCCGGGCTCGCTGGCGACGACTGAGGATGGCGAGGTCGCGGCCGAAATTGCGGCGATCGTCCCCGCCGAGGACGACGAGCGGCTTGCGCGCGCCGCTGCTGGGCTGGGGCGCGAGCTCGACGACAGCCTCGCCGGCTTCCACCTCACGACCGGGCGCAGCCGCCGCTGCTCGGACCCGGTCGACCTCTACCGCGCCGGCAGCGAGGCGCGGCTGGCGGTCAACGTCGGCGAGGCCGAGGGCCACGCGTTGCTCGCCTTCGAGGACACCGGCGCCTACCGGCTGCTGCTGCCGGCGATGAGCGAGGACCCGGGCGAGCTCGAACGCTTCTACGCGGAGACGATCGAGCCACTGTCCAGCTACGACGAGCAGTACGAGACCGAGCTGGTCGCGACTGTCGAGGCCTACCTCGACAACGACGGCAACGTCGCCGCCACCGCCAAACAACTCTTCACCCACCGTCACACGGTGCGCTACCGGCTGGAGCGCGTGAAGGAGCTTTGCGGCCATGACGTCTCCGCCACCGAGGGCCGGGAGAAGCTCGGCCTCGGGCTGAAGGCGATGCGGGTGCTCGGCATCGCCTCGCCCCGGGGGCCGGCGCTCGAGCCCGGTGCCAAGGGCGGCAAGGTGCCGCGCACCAGCGCTGAGGAGTAGCCGCCGAAGTTCCGGGGGGAGGGTTCGAACCCCCACTTCCAGGACCAAAACCTGGCGTGCTCCCAGCTACACCACCCCGGATCGGGAGACGGAGCCTAGCGATCCGAGAAGATCGATCTACACAGTATTTCTTCACTAAAAGCGCCAAAAAATGAAGGTTCGTCTGCTGCGCGGCCTAGGATCTTTGCCGTGGAGATCGGAGGAGCGTCGATGGATCCCGAAGTGCGCGCCGGCCTGGCCCGGAGCTGGAAGGCCCTGATGGCGGTCGGGGTGCTGGCGATCTTCGTCGGCTGCGTCGCGATCCTGGTGCCGGCCGTGGCCGCGGTCGGGACCGCGATCTTCATCGGCTGGATCCTCCTCATCGCCGGCGCCTTCCTCATCGCCGCCGCCTTCTCGGCCCACTCGGTCGGGACGCTGCTGCTGCGGCTGTTCTGGGCGGCGCTGACCGTCGTCGTCGGCGCCTGGCTGATCATCGAGCCGCACAACGGCACCCTCACCCTGACCCTGGTCCTCGGGCTCTACTTCCTCTTCATGGGCATCACCCGGATCACCGTCGCCTTCCTGGCCCGTGGCCAGCAGAACGCCGGCTGGGTCGGCCTCAGCGGCGTCTGCGGCCTCCTGATCGGGATCCTCGTCCTCGCCAAGTTCCCCAGCTCCGCCGACTGGGCGATCGGCCTCCTCGTCGGCATCGACCTCATCTTCGCCGGCTGGACGCTGACCTCAGTAGCTCTGGTTGGCCGGGACCTGTCTCACGCAGCGCCTGATTCGGCAGGACTTCCGCTTCGGGAATACGATTCCGGGGTGAGTTCCCCCCTGGTCCTGGTCATGGCGGCCGGTGAGGGCACGCGGATGCGTTCCTCCACGCCGAAGATGCTGCATCCAATTTGCGGGCGGCCGCTGGTCGCCTGGCCGATCCTCGCGGCGCGCGAGGCGGGCGCCGGTCGCGTCGCTGCGATCGTCTCGCCCGGCCACGACATCTCCGCCGGCCTGCCAGAGGGGGTCGAGACCGTGGAGCAGCCCGAGGCCGACGGCACGGGGGGTGCGGTCCGGGCGGCGCTGCCGCTGATCGAGGAGGCTGAGACCGTGCTCGTGCTCTCCGGCGACCACCCGTTGATCTCGGCGGCGATCGTTTCCGACTTCCTTGGTGCCCATGCATCCTCGGATGCTGCGGCGACGATGATGACGATCGAGCTCGAGGATCCGGGTACCTACGGCCGCGTCATCCGGGATTCCGACGGTGCGGTCGAGCGTGTCGTCGAGGCGAAAGCCGGAGGCGATGCCAGCGCGGAGGAGCTGGCGATCCGCGAGATCAACGCCGGCACCTACGCCTTCGATGCGGGGCCGCTCGCCGTGGCCTTGGCCGGACTGTCCAACGACAACGCCCAGGGCGAGTACTACCTGACCGACGTCTTCGCGGCTCTGCGCGACGCCGGGCACTCCGTCGCCGGCCACCGGGCTGAGGACTTCGCGGTGACGATGGGCGTCAACAACCGGGTTGAGCTGGCCGCGGCCGAGGGCGAGGGACGGCGTCGCATCCTCGAGGCCCACATGCTGGCCGGGGTCACCGTCGTCGACCCCGGTTCGACCTGGATCGACGCCGGCGTCAAGATCGACGCCGACGCTCGCATCGAGCCCGGGACCACTCTCAAAGGCGAGACGTCCGTCGGCCCCGGCGCCACGGTCGGCCCTCTGAGCACCCTGATCGACAGCGCCGTCGGCGCCGGATCGACGGTCGTCCACTCCTACCTGATCGAGTGCGAGGTGCGCGACGGCTGCTCGGTCGGGCCCTTCGCCTACCTGCGTCCCGGCGCGCTGCTCGAGGATGGCGCCAAGGTCGGCACCTTCGTCGAGGTCAAGAACTCGCACGTGGGGGAGGGCACCAAGATCCCGCACCTTGCCTACGTCGGCGACGCCGACATCGGTCCCGGCGGCAACCTCGGGGCCGGCACGATCACCGCCAACTACGACGGTTTCCGCAAGCACCGGACTGTCATCGGCAAGGACGTGCGCATCGGCGTTGACACGATGCTGATCGCGCCGGTAGAAGTCGGCGACTCCGCCTACACTGGCGCTGGCGCGGTGGTCAAGGACGACGTCCCGGACGGGTCGCTGGCCGTGAGCGAGAACGCGCAGCGGAACATCGACGGATACGCGGCTGAGAAGGCCGCGAAGATGAAAGAGGAACAGGAGCCGTGAGCACGATCGAGGAGCGTCCCCAGGCGGCGACCCACATCCCCCACGACTACTCGAAGCGAATGATGGTCTTCGGCGGCCGCAGCTCGATGGACCTGGCCGCCAAAGTCGCCGGCAAGCTCGACCTCGACCTCGGCCAGGCGACGCTGACCACCTTCGCCAACGGCGAGGTCTACTGCCGCTACGAGGAGTCGATCCGCGGCGCCGACGTCTTCATCGTCCAGTCGACCTGTGCCAACGAGCAGGAAGGGATGACGCCGAACGACTCGCTGATCGAGCTGCTGACGATGATCGACGCCGCCCAGGGCGCCTCCGCGCACCGGATCATCGCCGTCATGCCCTGGTACGGCTACGCCCGCCAGGACAAGAAGTCGGCCCCGCGCGAGCCGATCTCCGCCCGCATCGTCGCCAAGTGCCTGGAGGGCGTCGGCGTCGACCGCGTCCTCACCATGGACCTCCACGCCGGCCAGGTCCAGGGCTTCTTCCACGTCCCGGTCGACCACATGACGGCGATGCCGATGCTGACCCAGTGGTTCGCCGATCAGTACCCGGCCGAGGACCTGGTGATCGTCAGCCCCGACGCCGGCCGGGTGAAGACGGCGCGCAACTTCGCCCGCCGCATCGGCACCCACTGGGCCGTGATGGAGAAGGAGCGGCCGGCCCAGCAGGTGGCCGAGATCGGCTACGTGGTCGGCGACGTCAAGGGCAAGACCGCGGTCCTGGTCGACGACATGATCGACACCGCCGGCACCCTCTGCGCCGCCGCCCAGACCGTGCTCGACGAGGGGGCGGCGCGGGTGATCGCCTGCGCCACCCACGGCGTCTTCTCCGGCCCCGCCTACGAGCGGCTCGCCGACTCGGCGATCGAGCAGATCGTCGTCTCCGACACCCTGCCCCTGCGCCCCGGTGCCCCGGAGAAGATCTCGGTGCTCTCGACCGCCGGCACCTTCGCCGACTCGATCCGGCGCATCTTCACCGACGACTCGGTCTCGGAGATCTTCGCCGGCGAGAACCAGCTCTTCTAGGCCACCGAGGCGTGGCCGCGGAGGCGCCAAGCAAGCTGCGCCTGGTCGGCCACAAGGGGGCCGACCTGATCACGCCCGGCAATACGCTGGAGAGCTTTGCCGCCGCGGTTGAGGCGGGAGTCGACACGATCGAGCTCGACGTGCTCTGGCTGCGCGATGCTCACCTGCCGTCGGAGCAGCGAGCGCCGCTGGTAGTCGCCCACGACTGGGCTGACGCCGAGCGGCGAACGCCGCTGCGACTGACCGAGGCGCTCGATGCTTTTCTCGAGCCACCGCTCGACCGGGTCGAGATCGACCTCGACATCAAGCTCCCCGGCCGCGAGGAGGAGCTGGTCGACGCGCTGCGCGGGCGCGGTCTGATGGAGCGGGCGATGGTCTCGACGATGGAGCTGTACTCGCTGGGCCGCATCCTCGAGCTGGCGCCGGAGCTGCGGCGCGGCTGGACCTATCCCAAGGTGACCAAGGACTGGACCTCGAAGCGCTGGGCGAAGGCGCCGATGGCGGCGGCGCTGGTCGGGATGCGCTACCGCCTGCCGGGCCTGGCCGCGCAGCAGCTGCCGAAGCTGGAGGTGGAGGCGATGTGGGTCTACCACCCGCTCGTCAGCGCCCGCCTCGCCCGCATCTGCCGGCTGGCCGGGGTCGAGCTGATCGCCTGGACCGTAGACGACCTGGCGCGGATGCGGACCCTGGTCGCCGCCGGCGTCAACGGCATCTGCTCCAACGACCCCCGCCTGTTCGAAGAGTTGACGAGTTGAGCCCCCTATAGATGGCTCAACTCGTCAACTCTTGCCGCAGCTACCGTCGGGCCGGTGTGTTCAGATGGGGGCTGTGAGCTACTCGGGGAATCTCGCCAAGGCCGCTGTCGCGCTGATCGCCACCCTGCTGCTGGCACTGCCGGCCTCCGCTGCCGCCTATCCCAACAAGGGAGGCGGGTTCGCGTCGGGCAGGACGACGATCACGCTCGACGGCGACTTGCGCCGCGCCCTCGAAGCGGAGGGGATCCGCATGGCCCCGATCGCGCCCGGGAGGGCGAAAGGCAAAGGCGTCTCCCTGCCGATCGGCGAAAGCATCATCGAGCCGCGCTTCGGCAGCGGCTACGTCTTCCTGCGCGGCGGGATCCAGCTCCGTTCCAAGAGCGGGGCGGTGAGCATCAGGCGGCTGATCCTCAACACGGCCAAGCAGCGCCTCACCGGTGTGATCGCCGGCTACGCCGGCACGATCGCCTCCGTCGACGACGTCAAGGCCCGCCGCACCGATCTCGGCGCCACGCTGAAGGTGGAAACGCTGCGGCTGACCAGGAAGGCGGCGGCGCTGCTGGGGGCGAGACTGGCCGTGAAGGACGTCTTCCGGACCGGGCGACTCCTGGGCCGCGCCTTCGCCTCGGGGCCGTGGTTCACGGTTCCCGTCACGAGCGGAACGATCGAGTTCACTCTCGCCGACAGCTTCCGTCAGAAGCTCGAATCGCTCGGGGTGGCCGTGGCGCCGTCCGAAGCGGCGACGCCACTGAGCTCGGCACCGTTGGCCTACTCGTTTCCCGAAATGACGGGCGAAATCCAGCGCCGTCTCGAGCATGGAGCGATCGGCAGCCGCAACGGCGGCATCGCCTTCGTCCAGGGCGCCGGCGCCACCCCCGAACCGAGGGAAGTCGTCTGGGGTCGCATCGGGCTCGCCTTCGAAAACGGTTTCGGTGGGGAAGGCTCGGACGTGGTCACTGCAAGGTGGAGGCTGCCACTCGGCATCTCCGCCCCGGGCCCGATCGGCCAGATCGAATTCGGCAGCGCGTCCCGCTATGACGCCAGGAAGGGAACGATCGCCGGTGGGCCCACGGCAGCGACGCTGTCCCCTTTCGCCACGCCGGCGTTGAACGACGCCTTTGCGCACGGCAATGGGGTGTTCGTCGCCGGCGAGCCACTCGGTACCTTCAGTTTCTCGGCCGGCCTCAGATAGCAGCGACGTTCAGACCGTGCCCGGCGTCGCCGTCGGCGGCGCGTTGCGGCCCTTCTTCATCTTCACCGCCGACTCCAGCTCCTCCTGGGTGAAGCCGCCGACGACCTCGCCATCGAGGGCGTAGCGGTAGAGGGCGACGCCGAAGATGCCGCTGAGCGCGCGCGAGATCAGCATCGCGATCGCCAGGACCAGGGCGCCGACGACGACCAGCAGCGCCCCGAGGAAGGAGGCCGAGGACCAGAGCAGCGCCCCGGCGACGATCAGGATCGCCGCCGGCAATACGCCGATCAGGAAGATGGCGGCGCCGATCGCGATGTTGCCGGTGATCTGCTGGCCCCAGCGCTCGCGGAACATCGAGGCCGAGCGCTTCAGCGTTCCGAGCGCTCCGGTGCCCTCGATCGCGATCACCGGCACCGCCAGGAAGGTGACCAGGGACCAGGCCATCCCGACCAGGCGGGCGGCGATCTGGCCGAAGATCCCACCCTGGTTCTCGAGCACGCCCATGAAGACGCTGATCGTGGTCGAGACGGCCGCCCAGCCGAGGATCTGGGTGAAGCGGCTGCGGGCGACCGCGAGGCCGTCGGCGACGGTCGCCTCCTGGCCGCGGAAGATCATGTCGGCGCAGGCGGCGAGGCCGACGCTGAAGTAGAAGCCGACGACGCTGAGCACGTAGACGCCGATCACCAGCAGCGGGATCGCGCCGGCCAGCGAGTCCTGGTCGAGCAGGTAGAGACCGGGGCCGAGGGTGACGATCGCCAGCAGCGTGGTTGCGACCGCTCCGTAGAGCGGGAACCGAATCAGCTCGCGATGGCCGTTCAGCAGCGCCCAGCTCTTCTTCGTCAATCCCCAACCGCGTTTGATCCGCCTCATCGTTCCTCCTCGGTAGTCCGCCCTGGCCGTCTCAGCTGATTTCGGCAAGACCCGGCGTTCGCTTGGTCCCTCTTTGCTCGAAGTACTCCCATTCCTGCTCGCCGAGCTCGGTGGTCGGAGCGTCGCCGTAGACCCACTCGCGGAAAATCCGGTGCCAGTTGCGCTTGGCGCGCAGCTGCCCGAGCACGGCGACGACGCCGATTTCCATCCGCCGGCCCATCAGCTCCTCGGCCGGGATCGACTCCCGCCGCATCAGGTCGAAGTACTCCGAGCGCGGGTCGTTGGTCGACTCGATGATCTTCATCACCCGTTTCGGGGTGATCTCGATCTCGCGGTCCTCGATGTACCAGCCGCCGACCGCGCCCATGTGCTCCATCAGCCGCTCGGCGTCGAGCTTGGAGGGCTTCTTGATGAAGCCGAGGTCGTGCAGGGCCTGCCGGAAGGCCTCCGGGTCGTCGCGCGAGGCGGCGTCGAAGGCGCGCTGCTCGAGCACGATCTGCTCGCGGTCGAGCTTCTTGGTCATCCCGAAATCGAGGAAGGCGACGCGACCGTCCTCCATCAGCAGGTAGTTGCCGGGGTGCGGGTCGGCGTTGAAGTGCTGCAGGTTGAACATCGAGCCGAGGCTGCCGCGGAAGACGATCTCGCCGAAGCGGCTGCGCTCCTCGTGCGGCAGCTCCTTGATCGTGTCGAAGCCGACCCCCTCGACGAACTCGGTGACCAGGACTCGGCGCCGCGAGAGCCTGGTGACGACTTCCGGCACGTAGATGAAGGGGTGTTCGCGGTAGGCACGGGCGAAGGAGCGCTGGTTCTGGGCCTCGTACTCGTAGTCGAGCTCCTCCATCACCCGCTCGCGGATCTCGGCCGCGATCGCCTTCGCGTCGAGGCCGGGGGCGAGGGCGCGGGCGAGGCGGACGATCGTGCCGGCGTTGCGGAGGTCGGCGTCGAGCGCCTCGGCGATGCCCGGGTACTGGATCTTCACCGCAACTGTTCTTCCGTCGAGCAGCTCGGCGCGGTGGACCTGGCCGATCGAGGCGGCCGCGAAGGCCTCGGTCTCGAACTCGGCGAAGAGCTCGGAGAGCGGTTCCCCGTCGTACTCTTCCTCCAACACCGTCTCCACCTTCTCCCAGGGCATCGCTGGCGCGTCGGTGCGCAGCTTCGCCAGCTGCTCCTGGTAGATGTCGCGGTACTCCTCGGGGATGAACTCGGTGTCGATGAAGGAGGCGAACTGGCCCAGCTTCATCGCCGCTCCCTTCATCTGGCCGAGCGCGCCGACCATCTTCATCGCCGTCTCCAGGTGGCGCTGCTCCAGCTTCTCCTTGCCGCTCTCCTCGGAGCGGCCGACGTTGGCGGCCTTGGTGCCGGCGTAGCGGGCGCCCTGCGCGCCGACGATCGAGCCGAGCTTGGCCGAGCGGCGAACCCGGCCCTTGGGGATCTTCGAGTCGTCGGCCATGGGCCGAAGGGTGCCACAGCTTTCGTTTCTCTATCCTCTCCCGTCCGATGGCCGCTGGACGCTCCACCCTCAAGGTCGCTCCCCGCGCGGAGTTCGGCTCCCGATCCTCCCGTCGCCTGCGCGGCGAGGGGCTGGTTCCGGGGGTCGTCTACTCCGGCGGCTCGGAGGCGACCGCGTTCCAGGTGTCCGAACGCGAGGTGCGTTCGATCATCGGCGAGGGCGCGGCTCTCTTCGACCTCGAGATCGACGGCGGCAAAGCCGTCCCGGTGGTCGTCAAGGAGCAGCAGCTGCACCCGGTTCGCGGCAGCCTCCAGCACATCGACCTGCAGGCGGTGAAACTGGACGAGAAGATCCAGGCCGAGGTCGCGATCGAGCTCGAGGGAGCCGAGACCGCCCCCGGCGTCAAAGGCGGCGGCGTGCTCGAGCACGTGACCCGCGAGATCACCGTCGAAGCGCTGCCGACCGAGATCCCCGACGGCCTCATCGCCGACGTCTCGGCGATGGAGATCAACGACACGCTTCAGCTTTCCGCCATCGCCGCCCCCGAGGGCGTCACCTTCGTCGCCGACGACCTCGAGGAGGTCACGATCGTGACCCTCTCGCCGCCGCGCGTCGAGGAAGAGCCCGAGCCCGAGGTCGAGGAGGAGACCGAGCTCGTCGGCGAGGGCGAGGACGGCGAGGGCGAGGGCGACGCCGCCGACGGCGGCGATTCCGACTCGGGCGACTCCGGGGACTAACCCCTGTCGCTGTTCCGCCGCCGCGGCAGCGGTGAGCAGGGCGATCGCATCCTCATCGTCGGGCTGGGAAACCCCGGTCCCGAGTACTCCGGCACCCGCCACAACGTCGGCTTCGAGGTTCTCGCGGAGCTGGCCCGGCGCTGGGACCTGCCCCGCGCCCGCGACAAGTTCCGCGGTCGCCTCGCGGAAGGGCGCGCCGGCCCCGGCGGCCCGCGGGTCGCGGTGCTGCAGCCGCTCACCTTCATGAACGAATCCGGCAGCTCGGTCGGGCCCGCGCGCGGTTCCCTGAAGGTGCCGCTCGACCGCGTCGTCGTCGTCCACGACGAGATCGACCTCCCGTTCGGCGAGATCCAGCCCCGCCTCGGCGGCGGCCTCGCGGGGCACAACGGCCTCAAGAGCCTCAAACGCGGTCTCGGCGACGCCGAGTTCTGGCGGGTCCGGGTCGGGGTGGGGAGGCCGGACTCGACCGACCCCGAGATCGTCTCCGCCTACGTGCTCGGCAAGTTTCGCGAGCCGAAGGCCGAGGTCGAGGAGCTCGTCGGCGACGCCGCCCGCGAGACCGAGCGCCTGGTCGAGCGGCTAGGTTCCGAGCAATGAGCGACTCGAGCGGAGCGGGGGGTGAGTTGACCAGCTATGCGGTCGACGAGCAGGGCGTGGCGCTGCTGCGTTTGGAGCGCGCCAAGGCTCGCAACGCGATCAACACCCAGATGCTGAACGAGCTGCTGGCACACCTGCGCTCGGCGGGCGAGGACGAGCAGGTGCGGGTGCTGGTGATCAGCTCCGCCGACCATTTAGGCCTCTCGGCCGGGGCCGACGTGCGCGAGGAGCTGGACGACGAGGCGAAGGTCACCCGCATGCAGCTCTTCGCCGACCTCTACGACGAGATCGTCGCCTTTCCGAAGCCGACGATCGCGGCCTGCCACGGCGACGTCGTCGGCGGCGGCGCCGAGGTCGCGATCGCCTGCGACATGCGGGTCGGCGGCGCCAACCTGCGGATGCGCTTCCCCGGCGCCGCGCTCGGGGTGCCTGTGGGGCCGGCCCGGCTGGTCACCCTCTGCGGCCTCGCCACCGCCAAGTACCTCTTGCTCAGCTCGCGCACGGTCGGTGCCGACGAGGCGCTGCGCCTGGGCCTCGTCAATCGGGTCGCCCCCGCCGCGGCCACCGAGGAGTCGGCGCTGGCACTCGCCGCCGACGTCGCCGCCCACCCGCCGGAGGCGGTCGCCCGCCTGAAGGCGATGCTGCACGAGTGGGACGACGTCGTCGGCCGCTCCAAGGTCGAGGGTGTCGGCCAGGTCGAGTGGCAGCGGACGGGCCCCGGCCTGCCGCAACCCGACTGACGATCGGATTCCCTTGCCAACGCGCCGTCGCGGCTTGTAGGGTCGCGCCGTCCGCTTGTCCGCCCGCTCCCCTGGAGGGTCGCTTGAAAGCCTTC
Organism: uncultured Solirubrobacterales bacterium; assembly: GCA_963802935.1. Classification (GTDB taxonomy): domain Bacteria; phylum Actinomycetota; class Thermoleophilia; order Solirubrobacterales; family 70-9; genus VAYN01. The sequence goes on from CAWDKO010000007.1 coordinate 237,441, forward strand.
GTCGCCGTTCTGCTCGCTGTCGGTTGCCTGTTCGCCCTGCCCGCTGCAGCGACGGCGGAAACCTTCATCGTGGACAGCACCGGCGACGCTCCCGACAACGGCGCCCCGAACGCCATCTGCGAAACGGTGACGCTGGGCGAATGCACCCTGCGGGCGGCGATCCAGGAGTCGAACGCCACGGCCGGCGTCAAAGACACGATCCTCTTCGATCTCAGCGTCTTCCAGGGCCAGCTCGTCGACACGATCGAACCGGCCACGGCCCTGCCGTCGATCACCTCGCCGGTCGCGATCAACGGCGGCACCTGCATCGGCCCTGCGACGATCGAAGGGCCCTGCGCCGGGATCAACGGCCCCAGTGGTGGGGTCGGGCTCGAAGTCACGGCGGACGAAACCTCGATCTCGCGACTCTCGCTTACCGGCCACTCCTTCGCGATCGGCGTCTTCACGGCGTCGACTGAATTCACGGCGCACGGCAACTGGATCGGGGTCAAACTCGACGGAACCGCCGGCGGCAACACCAACATCGGGATCTTCATCGGGCCCGATTCCGACGACGCCACGATCGGCGGCACCGAACCGGTTCAGCGCAACGTGATCTCGAACACCACCGGCGTCGCCCTCGACCTCGAGGGCGCGAGCGAAGCGGCGATCCAGGGCAACTACTTCGGCGTCTCCCCCAACGGGGCGAGCCAGATGTCCAACGGCACGGACGTCAAGATCACCGACCGCGTCGGCATCACTCCCAGCGAAGACGTCGCGGCGGAAGAAAACGAGATCGGCGCCACGATCGAAGGGTCGGCGCTGACCAGCGATGCCTGTGACGGCGGCTGCAACGTGATCTCCGGCGCGCTCGGGTCCGGGATCGACCTCAACGGCAACGTGCTCCAGAGCGAGGAACCGGCCACCGGACCGACCGAAATCCACGGCAACTTCGTCGGCCTCGACGCCGCCGGGACGGCGGCGATCCCGAATGGCGGAATCGGCATCTGGGCCGGCGGTGCCGATCACGTGTTGGTTGGCGCTCCGCTGTTCAGCGCCTTGGGGCCGGAGAGGAACTACATCGCGGGCGGAAGCGAAGGGATCGCCAGCGAAATCGGCGGCAACGACTTCCAGGCGCGCGGCAACAGCGTCGGCTTCGCCTCCGCCGGGACCGACGTCGCGCCGCCCCTCGAAAAGGGCATCATCGCCATCGCCCTGAGCGTAAGCGAAGAGCCGAACATCGAAGACAACGACGTCCGCATGGTCGGTGGCGTCGGCATCGAAGTCCGGTTCCTGACCGGGAGGATCGTCGGCAACAACCTGGAGGGCGGCGCTCGCGGGATCCGGGTCGGGGTCGAACCGGGGGAGGGGCTGATCGCCAGCAACACCATCGAAGCACCGACGGAATTCGGGATCCTCGTTGAAAGCCCCGACACCGAAGTCCGGAACAACGACGTCTTCGACTCGGGTGCCGCCGGGATCAGGGTCGTGAATCCGCTCGGCGGCGTCAAAGTCAACGGCAGCCGGATCGGCGGCGATACCGCCGAAAGCGAGAACCTGATCGAAGGCAGCGGCGGCGACGCGATCGAAATCCTCGAAGAAGCGGGCGAACCGGGAAGCACGACCGAAATCGGCCGCAATCGCGGCAGCGGCAACGCGGGGCAGTTCATCGATCTCGTCGCCGGAGCGAACGAGGGGATCGTCTCGCCGGCCTTCTCCGCGGCGACTCAGTCGAAAGCCGAAGGCATCGCCGAGCCCGGAGCCACGGTGCGCGTCTTCCGCAAGGCCAGCGCCGAACCCGGCGAGCTGCAGTCCTTCCTCGCCGAAGCGGTAGCCGACGGATCGGGCAAATGGAGCGTCACCTACCCGCAGATCCCGACCGGGACGACCGTCGCGGCGACCCAGACCAGCACCAACGGTGGGACCTCGGAGCTGACCACGGCGACGGCTGCGGCGGACCCGAGCAGTGGCGGTGACAAAGGCGGTGGTGACAAAGGTGGAGGTGACAAAGGTGGAGGTGACAAAGGGAAAGGGCCGGATGTCGTTTGCAAGCCCGCCAAGAAAGTCAAAGCTCCGTGTCCCGGTGGAAGCGACGTAACGCCGCCCCAGACCAAGATCCTCAAAGGCCCGAAGGGCAAAGTCGGAACGACCACGGTGCGGTTCAAATTCAGCTCCAGCGAGAAAGGCTCGACCTTCCGTTGCAAGCTCGACCGCAAGCCCTACCGGGTCTGCAAATCGCCGAAGACCTACAAGAAGCTGAAACCCGGCAAGCACGTCTTCAAGGTGCGCGCGGTCGACAAGGCCGGCAACATCGACCCGACTGCGGCGAAGCGGAAGTTCGTAGTCCTCGGCTGAGCGACCCGCCCGCCTAGAATCGAGCTTCGCTTCGGACCGTCGGCCCGGGCGTTTCTGCTGCCATGAGCCTTCGCCCGCTGATCGAGATCGCCGCCGAGAACGAGCGCGTGCACGCGCTCGCGGCTCGCGTGCGTGGCGCTGCGGATGGGGGGGAGGCCGCGACCGTGCGGGCCTCGGCGATGCTGCGGCCGTTGCTGCTGGCGGCGCTGCTCGAGGACGACCGTGGCCTGGCCGGGCGCCCGGCGCTCCTGGTCAGCGCCGACGACCGCTCCGCCCGCGACCTCGCCGCCGACCTGCGCGCCTACCTGGCGCCGCGGCGGGTGCGCCTCTACCCCTCGCGCGGGACCGGCTACGCCTCCCACGTGACGCCGCCGCCGCACCTGGTCGGGCTGCGGATCGACGCGCTCGATGCGCTCGGCCGCGAAGCGGACGCGGTGGTGGTCGCCAGCGCCACGGCGCTGGCCGAGGCGGTGCCCGACGCCTCGCTGCGACCTGCCGGTTTCGCGATCGCCAAGGGCGAGGAGGTCGAGCTGGGCGCTGTCGCCGAGGACCTCGTCGCCGCCGGCTACGAACGCGTGGAGCAGGTCGAGGAGCGTGGTCAGTTCGCGGTCCGGGGCGGGATTCTCGACGTCTACCCGGCGACCGAGGAGCGGGCGGTGCGGATCGAGCTGTTCGGCGACGAGGTCGACGCGATGCGCTGGTTCTCGACCTTCTCCCAGCGCTCGTTGGGCGAGGCGGAGCGGGTCGAGCTGGCCCCGGCGGCCGAGCTCGACGCCGAGCACCGGGAGCTGGCCGAGCTGGCGGCCCTGGAAGCGGCCGAGGGGGGCGAGCAGCTCTCCAACCTGGCCGAGCTGTTGCCGCTGGAGCACTTCCGCGCCCCGCTCGACCTGGTGCCGGAGAGCGCCGCGGTGGCGCTCGCCGCCGCCGAGGAGATCGAGCCGGCGTTGCGCGACCACTGGGAGGACGCGACCGCGGCGATGCACGCCGACGACGCTCAGCACCTGTACGTGGACGTGGCGGCGCCGCTGACGCAACGGGCGGCGCTGGCGCTGACGGGCGCCGGCGAGGACGACGAGGAGGCGTTCCGCGCCGCCCGCGCCGAGTCGCCGGCCCGCAGCGTCAAAGAGGCCGAGGGCGAGCTGGAGAAACTGGTCCGCTCCGGCTACCGCACCGTCGTCGCCTTCGACAGCCGCGGCGAGGCCGAGCGCGCCCGTTACGGGCTCGACCGGCTCGACGCCCGCCTGCTCGACGGCGGCCGCCTCTCGCCCGAGCCCGGGCTCTCCTTCGCCGAGGCGCGCCTGCGCGAGGGCTTCGTCAGCCCCGAGCTGAAGCTCGCCGTCTATCCCTTCCGCCGCCTCGTCCATCGCCGTCGTGCCGAGGAGCCCGCGCCCGGCGCCGGGCGCGGGCGACTCGCCTTCAGCGAACTGCGGGTCGGCGATTACGTCGTCCATGAGGACCACGGCGTCGCCCGCTTCGCCGGCTTCGAGACGCGCGAGGTCGGCGGCGTCACCCGCGACTACCTCTACCTCGAATACAAGGGCGAGGACCGCGTCTACGTTCCCACCGACCAGCTGGCGAAGCTGAGCCGCTACGTCGGCGCCGGCGGCGAACCGTCGCTCTCGGCGCTGGGCGGCAAACGCTGGCAGAACCTGAAGGCGCGGGCGCGCAAAGCGGCCGGCGCCCTCGCCGGCGAGCTGCTCAACCTCTATGCCGAGCGCCGCTCCCGCAGGGGCCACCCATTCCCGCCCGACGGCGAGTGGCAGATCTCGATGGAGAGCGCGTTCCCATACCGCGAGACCGCCGACCAGCTGGAAGCGATCGAGGCGGTCAAGGGCGACATGGAATCCGAGCGGCCGATGGACCGGCTGGTCTGCGGCGACGTCGGCTTCGGCAAGACCGAGGTGGCGCTGCGGGCGGCGGTCAAGGCCGCGGCCGACGGCAAGCAGGTGATGGTCCTGGTGCCGACGACGATCCTCGCCCAGCAGCACTTCGGGACCTTCCGCGAGCGTCTCGCCGACCTTCCCTTCCGAGTCGAGGGCGTCTCGCGTCTGCGCCCCGCGGCCGAGGTGAAAGCCGTGCTGAAGGACTTCGAGGCGGGCAAGGTCGACGTCCTGATCGGCACCCACCGGCTGCTCTCCCGCGACGTCCGCGCCAAGGACCTGGGCCTGGTGGTGGTCGACGAGGAGCAGCGCTTCGGCGTCAAGCAGAAGGAGCTCTTGCGGCAGCTGAAGCTGAAGGTCGACGTGCTGGCGCTCTCGGCGACGCCGATCCCGCGCACCCTGCAGATGAGCCTGGCCGGGCTGCGCGACATCTCGGTGATCGAGACCCCGCCCGAGGGACGGCGGCCGGTTCGCACCTACGTCGGTCCCTACGACGAGGACCTGGTCCGCAAGGCGATCCAGCGCGAGCTCGAGCGCAAGGGGCAGGCGTTCGTCCTCCACAACCGGATCGACTCCCTGCCGGAGGTGACCGAGCGTCTGCGGGCGCTCATCCCCGGAGCACGCTTCGCCGAAGCCCACGGCCAGATGGACGAGCACGCGCTCGAGGAGACGATGCTCACCTTCCTCCGCGGCGATGCCGACTGTCTGGTGACGACGACGATCATCGAGTCCGGCCTCGACATCCCCACCGCCAACACGCTGATCGTCGAGCGGGCGGACCAGCTCGGGCTCTCCCAGGCCTACCAGATCCGTGGCCGGGTCGGGCGTTCTCGCGAGCGCGCCTTCGCCTACCTGCTCTACCCCTCGGCCGAGGCGCTGAGCGAGGAGGCCGCAGCTCGCCTCTCGACCCTCGCCGACCACACCGAGCTCGGTTCCGGCTTCCGGATCGCGATGCGCGACCTCGATATCCGCGGCGCCGGCAACCTGCTCGGCGACGAGCAGTCGGGCCACGTCGCCGCCGTCGGCTTCGAGCTCTACTGCCAGATGATCGACGAGGCGGTGGCCGAGGCAGACGAGGCCGAGGAGCGCGAAGAGGCGCCGGAGCCGGTTCGCCTCGACGTCCCCGTCGACGCCTACCTGCCGGCTGGCTACGTTCCTTTCGAGGCGGCCAAGATCGACGTCCACCGCCGCGTCGTCGCTGCCCGCGAGCCCGGCCAACTGCGGGCAATTCGCGATGAGCTCGGGGATCGCTTCGGCCCGTTGCCGGCACAGGCGGAGAACCTGCTGAAACTGCAGCAGGCTCGGATCGAGCTCGGTCTGGCGGGTGCGCGCAGCGTCGAGTTCCGCGGCGGCCGGCTCAGCGTCAGCGGGGTTGAGCTCGACTCCGAACAGGCCGGTGTGCTGGCCGAGCAGGTCGAGGGGGCGCTGTACGAATGGCGTGAGCAGACCGCCGCCGTGCGGGTCTCAGGGGAGCCGGAGGAGCGCTTGACGGCGGTGCTGGCGCTGGCCGCGGGCCTGCGCGAGGCACGCCGTGCCGGCGAGGCGGCCGCCGCCTGAATCGCACGTTAAGCCCAGCGTTAGACGATTTGACTATGCTGCCCGCTTCGTGGGAGCGAAAAAGGGGCAGACCAGGAAGTCGGTCTCGGATGGCCGCCAGCGTCTCGCGCTCGTCATCTTCGGCGTGCTGCTGGGCGGGCTGTTCCTTGGCCTCGCGGTGGCGCAGGGGATCGGCGCCCCCAGCGTTCCCTCCGGCGATGTCGCGATGGTCGAGGAGGTTCCCGACGACGTCGGCACGATCAGCGAAGCGGACTTCAAACGCGCGGTTGTCCAGCGGGCAGCCGGAGACGGTCTGAAAAAAATGCCGAAACCGGGCGAGAAAAAATACGAAGAACTGAAGGACGCGGCGGTCAGCGAACTGCTCGACACGATCTGGATCCAGGGCGAGGCGGAAGAACTCGGCATCCAGGTGACGCCGAAACAGATCGAGACCGAACTGGTCCAGATCAAAAAACAGAACTTCAAAACCGACGCTGAATACGAGGAATTCCTCAAGACCTCCCGCTTCACCAAAGCGGACGTTCTCGATCGCGTGAAGCTGCAGCTGCTGAGCACCCAGATCCAGGAACAGGTGGCCAGCTCGTCGCCGTCGGCCACCAGCGAGGAAATCGCGGACTACTACGAGTCCGAACTCGAGACCCAGTTCACGCAGCCCGAGTCACGCGAAGCCCGCGTCGTCGTCAACGCGGACGAGGGGAAAATCGAAAAAGCCAAAGCGACGCTCGAAGAAGACAACTCTCCGGCGAGCTGGAAAAAAGTCGCCGCCGAAGTCTCCGAAGACCCGAACACGAAAGACAAAGGCGGTCTTCAGGCCGGCCTGACCGAAGAACTCCTGCAGAGCCAGCCTGACCTCGCGGGGGCGATCTTCGACAATGCCGCCGGGGTGATCGTCGGTCCGGTCCCGGTACAGGGCAAATTCTTCCTCACCGAAGTCGTGAAACTCAAACCTTCGAAACTGCAGACGCTGAAAGAAGTCCAGAGCCAGATCAAAAGCCAACTGGACCAGCAGCTCTCGCAAGAATTCCTCTCGGAATTCGTCGCTGGCTTCGAAAGCAAGTGGGTGGCGCGGACCTTCTGCGCCGACGGATTCCTGGTCGAGAAATGCTCCAACTACGTTGGCTCCGGCCACCCTTCCACCGCGCCGGAGGCCTGCTACGAAGCCGATCCCAAAGGTGGGCTGCCGGCGGACTGCCCGGCCCCCGTCCAGCAGACCACGCCCGCGTTCCCGGGCAGCGTCACCGAGCTCAACCCGCGAGGCGACAGGCTCTCGCAGCGGCCCCGGCCCGAGGGACTGGTAGAAGCGGACGAAAAAGCAGAACTCGGCGTTCCCGGCGGCGCCCCTGCCGGCGTTCCGCCGGTCGCCGAATAGCGCTTCCGGCCCCGCGGGTCCGACCGCCGGCGGTGAATAGACTGCGGCGCCCGTGAGCACCATCTCCTCCATTCACGCGCGGCAGATCCTCGACTCGCGTGGCAACCCGACCGTCGAGGTCGAAGTCGTGCTCGAGTCCGGAGCGCGCGGCCTGGCGGCCGTCCCCTCGGGTGCCTCGACCGGTGAGTTCGAGGCGGTCGAGCTGCGCGACGGCGGCGATACTTGGGCCGGTAAGGGCGTCTCGCGGGCCGTGGCCAACGTCAACGGCGAGATCGCGGCGGCGCTGACCGGCGCCCGCGCCACCGAGCAGGGCGCACTCGACGAGACGATGATCGAGCTGGACGGGACGACGAACAAGGGCAGGCTTGGGGCGAATGCGCTGCTGGGCGTCTCGCTCGCGGCCGCGAAGGCCGCTGCGGCCGACTCCGAGCAGCCCCTCTATCGCTACCTGGCCGAGCTCTACGGGGGCGGCGAGCCGCGGCTGCTGCCGGTGCCGATGATGAACGTGCTCAACGGCGGTGCCCATGCCGACAACTCGGTCGACTTCCAGGAGTTCATGGTCGTCCCGGCCGGCGCCTCGAGCTTCTCGGAGTGCCTGCGGATCGGAGCCGAGGTCTTCCACGCACTGAAGAAGTCGCTCTCGGCGCAGGGCCTGTCGACGGCCGGCGGCGACGAGGGTGGCTTCGCGCCCAACCTCGAGTCCAACGAGGCGGCGCTGCAGGCGGTCCTGGCCGGCGTCGAGGCGGCCGGCTATGACCCCGGCTCCGATGTCTTCATCGCCCTCGATCCGGCGACCAGCGAGGTCTTCGACAACAGTGCCTACGTGCTCGAGCACGAGGGACGCAGCCTGACCTCGCAGGAGATGGCCGTCTACTGGTCCGATGCCTGCTCGCGTTACCCGATCGTCTCGATCGAGGACGGCATGGACGAGGAGGATTGGGACGGCTGGAAGCTGCTGACCGATGAGCTCGGCGACCGCGTGCAGCTGGTCGGAGACGACCTCTTCGTCACCAACCCGGAGCGGCTGCGACGCGGCATCGAGCTCGGCGTCGGCAACTCGATCCTGGTCAAGGTCAACCAGATCGGCACCCTGACCGAGACCCTGGAGGCGATCCGGATCGCTCGCGACGCGGGATACACGGCAGTCATCTCCCACCGCTCGGGCGAGACCGAGGACACGACGATCGCCGACCTCGCAGTCGCCACCGGCGCCGGCCAGATCAAGACCGGCGCCCCCTCGCGCTCGGACCGGGTCGCCAAGTACAACCGGCTGCTGCGCATCGAGGAGGAGCTAGGCAGTGCGGCTGAATTTCCAGGTGTGCGTGCGTTCGCACGCACGTCTGGATGACGTGCGTGGCGCTGCGCATCTCGGTGTCCTCGGGCGGGCGTTTTCGGTCACGCACTAACTGTGCGCTCCCTACATCGCCCGCCCGGCGTCCTTGAGCTGCTTGGCCACGCACGCCCCCAGACGCACGCTTGCGCCCACGGGGCAGGAATACAGGCGCGAACCGCAAAGGACGGGGAGTGGCCCGACGCCCCGCACCCCGCAGGCGGCCCGCAGCGCGGCGTGGTCGGTCTCGCGTCAACTGGGATCGCGTCGGCCGTATCGCGCTGACCCTGGTCCTCGCCGCGGTCCTCTACTCCTATCTCAACCCGGCGATCGACTTCGTCAAGACCTACACGGCGACGACCGCCGCCAAAGCCCAGCTGCACGAAATGCTGGACGAAAACAAGCAGCTCCACAACCGGATCCAGGCCTCCGACGACCCGATCGTGATCGACCGCATGGCGCGGGCGCAGGGAATGGTCGCCGAAGGGGAGACGCCGATCGTCATCCGCGGTCTCGGCGGCTGATCCACGGCCTAGGCTCGGGCCATGCTTAGCCTCGGCTCCTACCTGCTGGGGGTCGTGCAGGCGGCCATTGTCGTGTTCGCGCTGGGGTTCGGTGCGTACCGGCTGCGGCAGCGGCTGCTGCCCGAGTGGAACGGGGCCCCGGCACGGTTGGTCGAGTCGATCGTCGGCGTCGCATTCCTGATCTGGATCTCGGAGGTTCTCGGGACGTTCGATCTGTTCTATGCGGGAGCTGTCGTCGGTGCCAGCGCCTTGGTTGCAGGGACGGTGGCGTTCTGGCCGGCGGGTCCTGTCGCGGCAGGGGACCCCCACCCCCTGCGGTAGCTAAAGCTTCCTCGGGGGTGGGCCCCCCTACCGCGCCACCCGCCGGAGAGACCGCCTGGTCGCTGCTCGTGATGCTGGGCGTGATCGCGGTGGTGGTCGGGCACTGGGCGCTGACTACGAAGCACGCGTTGGACAGAGGTGTCTTCAACTTCGACAGCCTCTGGTACCACCTGCCGTTCGCCGTGGAGATGGCGCAGAGCCATTCCCTAACCGGGATGCACTATGTCGACACCGTCTTCACGAACTGGTTCTACCCGCAGAACTCGGAGGTTTTGCACGCAGTGGGGATGTCGCTGACCGGCAGGGACACGCCGTCGCTGTTCCTGAACTATGGGTGGCTGGCGGTGACGTTCCTGGCTGCCTGGTGCATCGGGAGGCCGTACCAACGTGGGTCGCTGTGCGTGGTGGCGGTGGCGGTGCTGCTCGAGGCGCATGTGCTCGTTGTGCGCGAGCCCGCGGCGGGCAAGAACGACCTCATGGCCGCCGGTCTGCTGCTCGCCGCCATCGCGATCCTCGTCACCGTCCGGAACCTGCGGCGGGACGAGCGTTCCCTGTCGGTGGGGTGGCCGTTGGCAGTGGCGGGGCTCGCGGTGGGGCTGGCGGCGGGGACGAAGGTGACGGCGTTGGCGATGGCGGGGGCATTGAGCGTGGCGGTGCTGGTCCTGGTGCCGGCGGGGAGGCGCTGGGCGGCGGCGGGGTGGTGGTTCGTGCCGGCCTTGCTCGGCGGTGGGTTCTGGTACCTGCGCAACCTCGTCGCCGCCGGCAACCCGCTGCCGGCGGTGGAGAAGCTGGGGCCGATCTCGCTGCCGCACCCGGAGCGGCTGCAGATCGGCCGGCCCGACTTCAGCATCGCCCACTACGCCACGGACACGGGGGTCTGGCGCGAATACTTCGCTCCGGGCCTGCACGACGGCTTCGGCGCTCTCTGGCCGTTGGTCGTGGTGGGCGCGATCGTGGCGGCGCTGGTGGCGCTCGTCTGGGGGCGCGACCGAATCATCCGTACGACCGGCGCGGTTGTCCTCTTCGGCTTCCTCGCCTACCTCTTCACGCCGCTCAGCGCTGCCGGCGCGGACGGCGCCCCGGAGGCCTTTCGGATCAACATCCGCTACCTCTACGGCGCCCTGCTCGCCGGTCTCGTGCTGGTGCCGCTGCCCGGCTTCTTTGACCGGGGCCGGCGCCGCTGGTGGCTGCTGGGTGCCCTGCTCGCCATCCTCCTGCTCACCGACCGCGCCGACACGGTCGTGCGCGACCCCGGCCGAACCTTCGCCCTGCTTCTCGTCGTGCTGGCCGTTCTGGTTCCCGCTGCCCTCCTGCTCGCGCGCGGTCGCGGCGCCAGCCGCGGCATCGTCATGGGGGGATTCGTCGCCCTGGCGCTGGCGATCGTGGCGATCGGCTACCCGGTGCAGCGCCATTACCTCGGTGAGCGCTTCCGCAACGAGGTCGCCGACGAAAGCATTCCCGGCATGAACCTCGACTCGGCCTATCGCTGGGCGCGCGGCGTCGAGGATGCCCGCATCGGCCTCGCCGGCACCAGCGCCGCCTTCGCCCGCTACGGCTTTTACGGCACCGACCTCTCCAACCGCGTCGTCTACCTCGGGGAGAAGGGTCCGCACGCCGCCTTCAACGCGATCCCGACCTGCGCCGGCTTCCGAGCGGCCGTCAACGCCGCCGACCTCGACTACCTGGTCACCGCGCCGCTGCTCAACTTCATCGACCCCGACGAGCCAGTCCCCTCGCCGGAGGCGCGCTGGCTGCGCGGCGAGCGTGCCGTCGCTCCGGTGCAGCGCAGCGGGCCGGTCACCGTATGGAAGGTCCAAGGCGAACTCGACCCCGCGGCCTGCGGCCCCGCCAACGCACCGCTGCGCGAAATCCCCGATTCAGGCGCTGGGTAGTCTCCGTCGGGTGAGCTATCCGCTCGAGAACGCGCTGTTCCAGTGGGAGGAGGGTTGGCGCGCGTTGCAGGCGATCGACGATCCCCGCGTGCGGCGGCTCGCCGACCGGGTCGTGGAGACGATTCGCGAAGAGCTGCGTCGGCGGATCGGGCCTACCTTCACGGCCGCGGAGCTGGCCGAGCTCTACGGGCGCGGCACCGACTGGTGCCTGCAGGTAGCGATCGACGTCGCGCCGGCGGCCGAGGGGGAAGCCCAGTCGCTGGCCGACGCGGCCTTCTGGCTCTATCTTCGCGGGGCCGGCGACTTCGCCGGCGGCAGGCAGCTACTCGTCTGAGTCGGGGTCCGACTCGTCGCGCTCGGGCGCGGGTGCGCCGGCTCGACGGATGACGATCTGGTCGGCCTCGATGCGCACGGTCACGTCGCGCTTGCCGGCCCAGTGCTCGGCATAGACGGGGTTGTCCTTGACCGAGGCGTCGAGCCAGAGACCGTAGCCGTCGTCTTCGCCGTGGTCGAAGGTCGCCTCCAGCTCTTTGCGGCGACCGCGCCCGCCGCGGCGACCGCGCCGGCGGCGGCGTTTGGGGCGTGAGCCGGCGGAGGAGGAGTCGCGCGTGGAGTCTTCGTCGGACCCCTCGTCGTCATCCTCATCCTCGTCCTCATCCACCTCGACCTCCTGCTCCGCTGCTGCGGCCTCGATCTCGGCTTCGATCTCGTCGCGCAGGTCGATTTCGCTGGAGCCCGCGTTCTCGTCGTCGGGCGAGAGGTCGTACTGCTTGCGGAACTCGCGCAGCTCGGTGGTGCTGATCTCCAGCTGGTGGGCGATCCAGGCATCGGTGCGCCCCTGGTGCACCCAGGCGCGGATCTGGTTCAGCTGTGGCTTCAGTGAGCGTCGGGCCATCGGCGCGCGAGTCTATTCAACGGAGAGGGTCGTTCGCGGAGCGCTAAGTCGACCTAGGCCATCAAGAAAGCGAGGGCCTCGAACATGGCGACGACCACGACGATCACGGTTACGGTCAGGCAGACCGCGAGGACGCTGAAGCGGACCTTGCTGTGCTGCTCGGTGCGGTTGATTTTCCGCGCCCGCGAACGGTTGGCAGCACGCCTGCGCAGCTGCTCGCGCCGGCGGCGCTCCAGTGAAGTCTCCTGCTCGAAGGCGGTCTCGAACTGGGAGATGCTCTGTCGCATTCTCATAAAAGGAACGGCCCCGATGGGGGGCCGCCGGGCACCGTAGCAAAGCTGCAAGGAACTGTTCAGGGCGGGCAGGCGCCCCAGAGGCCGTGTCCGGCCCGTGCCGCGGCTAGCTCCAGGCGCTCGAAACGCGCTCTGTAGCGCGTATTCGGTGGGATCGCCAGGGTCCGCGCCAAGCCCCGCCGGACCAGTTCGGCGTTGATGAAGCGGGGGCCGAGGTAGGCGTAGGCGAGCAGGCGCCCGTAGGCGTCGCGGTGCTCGACGCCAAAGACGAGCCGCACGCGTCTGCCCTCGACCAGGCGATGTTGGAAGCGCGAGGCCCGGTGCCCGAAGCACTGCACCGGCTCCTCTGGATCGACCGTCTCCGGTGTGTCGACCCCGATCAGCCGCACGTCCTCGACCTCACCCCCGATCCGCACCTCGAGCGTGTCCCCGTCGACGACGCGGATCACCCATGACATCGCGCTATCAGGCCCGTCGTCCTTCGGGCTGCCCTCCCACGGCCGCAACAGCACCACTGCGACCATGATCAACAATATGGCGCTGCCGATCGATCGCTGACTCACGGCGAGTCAAGCCCAGAACAGCGAAATTCTCTCCCCGGGCAAGGCGCCGAAAATCAAGCAGGTCGGGGGACGCAGGGAGTGAGGTGAGGGGAGCGCACTCCAGTGCGTGACCCGATCTGAACGACCGAGGACTCCGAGATGCGCCGATTTGCAGGCGCCTACGGCGTGCGCCTGACGTTCGCGAGCAAGGTCTCCTTGATCTGCTCGATGATCGCCAGGGCCTCGCTCCACTCGCGCTGCCAGACGTTGCGGCCGAAGATGACGCCGGAGCCGCCCGCCTCCATCACCTCGCGGGTGTGCAGCAGCACCGTCTCGTCGTCGGTCTTGGAGCCGCCGGAGAGGACGACCAGCGCCCGCCCGGCCGACTCGACGCACTGGCGGATCGCCTCGGCCTGGTCGATTTCCATCTCGTTGTAGGGAGCCTGGGCGTCCTTGTCCTTCTCGGCGTCGACCTTCGGCATGTTGAGCTTGACCACGTCGGCGCCCATCTCCATCGCCAGCCGCGCCGCGTAGTCGATCGCGTAGAACGAGTTCGGGCCGCCCTTCGCTTCGACCGCTTCGCCGCGCGGGTAGGACCAGATCACCAGCGGCATCCCGAAGCGGTCGCAGTCCTGGCGCACCTGGCGCAGCTGGGCGAGGTCCTCGTCCTGGCGCGGCGAGCCGACGTAGAGCGTGTAGCCGATCGCGTCGGCGCCGAGCCGCACCGCGTCCTCGACGCTGGCGTTGCAGCTGGAGAAGGCCTTGGCGGAGGAGGGGATGTCGGTCTTGCCGTTGACCTTGAGGATCAGCGGCACCCGGCCGGCGTAGTCGGGGTAGTACTTCTCCGCCATCCCGATCTGGCAGGCGAGGGCCGAGTAGCCGGCCTCGGCGGCGAGCCGGAACTGGTAGTCGGGGTCCTTGGAGGCGGGGTTGGGGAAGAAGTCGCGCGGGCCGTGCTCGATCCCCTGGTCGATCGGCAGCAGCATCAAGGTGCCGTTGCCGGGGCCGAACTCGAACAGCAGCCGGTGCAGGCGGGCGCGTTTGCCCGGTGGCAGGGTCGCGAGCAGCGATTTCTGCTCGGTCAGACTCTTCAGCTCCACGTAAATTCCTCCTCGAAGACGGGTATCCCCGCAGTATGCCACCGGCAAGGGCAGCGGGGCCCCGTACAAGGGGGCTATTCTCGTTAGACCATGAGCGAGACTGAGCTCAGCGTCATTTGCAAGAACTGCGGTTCCGAGGTCAGTCCCTACGTCACCGAGTGCCCGTATTGCGGAACCCGGCTGCGCAAGCGGGCGCCGAAGCTGGAGCGCCGCGGTGACGGGCTGGAGGCCCAGGCCCCGCGTCGTCGCCGCCGACCGCGCCTGCGTCGGCCCGAGCCGGGGACGCCGCGTCAGTTCCGTCCCTACGCCACGCTCACCTTCATCCTCGGCTCGGCCGTGTTGTTGCTGCTCCACACGGCGAGCGGCAACGAGCTCTCCACCTACGGCGGCATCGTCGTGCCGCTGGAGGACAGCTGGTGGCGCCACCTCACCGCGCCCTTCGCCTACGAGGACGTCGGCTACCTGTTCGTGGTCGCGCTCGCGCTGGCGATCTTCGGGACCGGGCTGGAGCGCCGGCTCGGCACGATCCCGACCGCGGTGCTGCTGGTCGCCTGCGGCGCCCTCGGGATGCTGGCCGCGAGCGCCGTCGCCGACGCCCGCGGCACCCTCGAGGTGATCGCCGGCGGCAATGGGATGGCGCTGGGCGCCGTCGCCGCCTGGTTCACGCTGCGGCGGGCCGAGGCGCGGGGCGCGATCGACGAGGAGTACGACACGATCGGGGTCGCGGTCGCGGCGGCGGTTCTGCTCGCCCTGCCCCTGGTCGTGCCGAGCGCCGATTTCTTCGGTGGCTTGGTCGGCGGCGCCGTCGGTGCCTTGGCGGGTACGGCGGCGGCGCTCCTGCGCCCCACCGATTGACCGCGGCGGATCGCTCTCAGGCGGTCGCTCTCATCTAGGCTGCGCGGGTGGCCGACGAGAGCGAGTTCGAGGCAGCGATCGAGCGGCTGCTCGACCCGGAGCGGTTCTCCGAGGCCGAGCGCGTCGTCGCCCAGGCGGCGCCGCAGCTGCAGAAGGTGCTCGCCAGCGCCCTCGCCGAGGGCGGCTGGTTCGGCGAGGCACACGATGCGGAGGCCTTGAGGGCCGCCACCGTCCCCGACCCGGACGAGCGGATCGCCGCCATCCGTGCCCTGCTCGCCGAGGAGGCGCGGATGGGAATGATGGTTGGCGTCGCCGTCGGCTGGGCACTGAAGGAAGAGATGACCGACCCCGGCGACGGGGACGACCCGAAGGGAGAGCGCTGAGATGGAGATCAAGTTTCACGGCCAGTCCTGCTTCGAGCTGAGCGAGGGCGGGACCACGGTCCTGGTCGACCCGTTCCTGAAGCCGAACAACCCGGCCGCCGTGCACACGGGTGAGGAAGTCGAGCCGACCCACATCGCGCTCAGCCACGGGCACGCCGACCACGTCGCCGACGCCGTCGGGGTCGCTATGCGCACCGGCGCCCACTGCGTGGCGATCGTCGAGCTGGCGGAATGGCTCAAAGGGCAGGGGATCGAGGCGCTCAGCGATCCCAACCTCGGCGGCACGGTCGAGTTCGAGTGGGGCTGGATCAAGCTGGTCCCCGCCTGGCACACGAGCACGATCCCGGGCTCCGAAGAAGCGCCCTTCAGCGCCGAGCACGGGACCGTGATCGGGACCGCCGCCGGGCTGCTGATCGACATCGGCGGTCAGACCGTCTACCACGCCGGCGACACCTGCCTGTTCGGCGACATGAAGCTGATCGCCGAGCGCAACCCCGTCGATATCGCGCTGCTGCCGATCGGCGGCCACTACACGATGGACCGCCATGACGCGGTCGTCGCAGCCGAGTTCGTCGGCGCCGCGACGGTGATTCCGATGCACTACGACACCTTCCCGCCGATCGAGACCGATGCCGGGGCGTTCAAGGCCGACGTCGAGGCTCAGACCTCATCCAAGGTCGTGATCCTCGAGCCGGGGCAGACGCACTCCGCCTGACCCACAGGGGGCGGTTCAGGGCAGCCGGTAGAGGCCGTCCTCGACGACGACCTCGCCGGCGTTGACGAGGACGGTTAGGTGGTAGTCGACGAAGGGGATCGAAGGGTGGCCGCTGAGTTTGGCCTGCAGCTCGGCACCGCCCATCGGCTCCGCGCGGAGCAGCTCGAGGATGGTGCGCCGTGTCGGCTCTGCTCGGGCGTGTGCCCGCGATTGAGCAATCCGGCGTTTCTGCCGCTCATCGCCCCTCTTAAACACCCCATTACTTTATGACAATCTGGCAGGTAGCGGCAGGCGAGCCGCGACGAAAGTGCGCCGATGCCCAACTCTCCGAGCTCGCCCGCGAAGTTCGCCGCCAACGTCGGACGACTGAGGGAGCGTCGCGGCATGACGCAGGAGGAACTCGGCTGGGCTGCGGGTATGCACCAGACGGCGGTCGCCCGCATCGAGTCCGGCGAGCGTAAGCCGTCGCTGGAGACGATCCTCAAGTTGGCGGCGGGGCTCGAGGTGACACCCGCCCAACTGTTCGACGGCATCGATTGAGCGGGGCGGAGCGCGAAAAACTGGCTGGCTGGCCAGGCCGCTGCTAACCTCGGCCGGACCGCTGCAGCCGACCGGAGGAGAGCTGAGATGGAGGCCAAAGAGGTGACCGGGGCCCAGTCCAGGACCGAGCGAGCCGATTTCCAGGAGACCACCGATCCGGCCCTGATGGAGGCGGCCGATCGCACCGCCGAGGTGAAGCTGCTCACCTACGAGGAGCTCTACCTGCTCTGGGAGCGTCAGCAATGGCAGACGCAGGAGCTCGACTTCACCCGTGACCGCGAAGACTGGCACGAGCGGATCAGCGCCGAGGAGCGCTTCCAGCGCATGTACGGACTCTCCTCCTTCTTCATCGGCGAGCAGAAAGTGGCGGAGGAGCTGGGGCCGATCATGCGCGCCGCCCCGACCGAGGACCAGAAAATCTTCCTCTGCACGCAGATCGCCGACGAGGCGCGCCACGTGCGTTTCTTCGAGCGCTTCTACCGCGAGGTCGGGGTGCTCGAGTCCGACGGGCTGAGCGAGATGCTGAAGGAGACCTCCGCGCACCTCAACGACAACTTCGGCCGCCTCTTCGACGAGATGCTGAAGAAGCGGACCGACCGGCTCTCGGCCGAGCCGGAGGACACCGAGGCGCTGGTCGAGGCGGTGACGCTCTACCACATGGTGATCGAGGGGATGTTGGCCCTCACCGGGCAGCACTTCATCATGGACTTCAACGAACGCGAAGACACGCTGCCGACCTTCGTCGAGGGCTTCAACAACGTCGCCCGCGACGAGCACCGCCACGTCGCCTTCGGCTCGGTCTTCCTGCGCGAGAAGGCACGCGAGGACGAGCGCTACAAGCGGGCGATCCAGCGCACCCTGGAGGAGTCGCTGCCGGTGGCCGACGGGGTGCTGCAGCCGCCCTGGGCGGAAGGGGAGGACTTCGAGCTGTTCGGCTACTCGCTCGAGGAAACCCGCCAGTTCGCCGGCACCTGCCTGATGCGGCGGCTGAAAGTGATCGGGCTCGGCTAGCGCCGCGCCGGCAGGACGCGCCCGCTAATAAGCGGGGTCAGCAGAGGAAGACGCTTCACCTTCGCTGGGGCCCGAACCCGCGGGGGGCGGCGATTCAGCAGGTGGTTCCGCCGCTGGCGGCGGAGCGGGCGCGGGAGCCGGTTCGCTCGGTGGCGGGCTGGAGGGCGGCGATTCGGCCGGCGGGCTCGCGGGCGACCCGCCGACGGTGACGACCACCGTGCCGCTGCCGCCGTGTGCGCCTGCCGTGGAGCCGCTTTGGGGCGTAGCGCCGGTGACTGCTTCGACAGCCGGGTCGCCGGTGCTGATCGTTTCCTCGCCCGCAGCCTGGCCGCTCGCTTCCTCCTCAGAGGCGGGCAGGACGGTCCCGGTCCCAGATTCGGCGGGTGCCGACTCGGGCGCGGGAACGGCTTCGGGGGCGGGGACCGCGGGGGCGGCGACAACCATGACCTTTGGCTCGCTCGGCTGCGCCTGGGCGATGGCGGGCCCGTGAGACCTCTGGGAGACCTTGGGCTCGGGGTCGACCGGACCGCCGACGTTTTCCTTGACCTCGACGGCGCCGGCCGTGATCACCGCGGCGGTGACGACCCCGGCGACCGCCTTGGTGCCGATCGCGCCGCCAAGGGCGCCGATGCCGCCGGCGGCGCTGCCGCCGCCCAGTGCGGCGCCCACGGCCCCGGCCCCGGCACCCGCGGCTCCTGCGCCGGCCGCGCCGGCGCCTGCCGCGCCCGCGCCGGCGGTTCCGGCACCGCCCCCACCAAGTCCGAGTTTGGAGGCGATGAAGCCCTTGAGGGCGAGCAGGCCGCCGACCGGGAAGAGGGCCGCCAGGACCTTCTCGTTGGAGCGGACCTGGGAGCGGAAGTCGGAGCACTCGTCGCACTCGCGCACGTGGCGGCGGACCGGGCCGGAGACCTTGCGCAGGCCCTCGGCTGCTTCGCCCAGCTCGATCCGGACCTCACCGCAGGTCAGCAGCCTCGCCTGGCTGGCCTCGGCGAGGGAGATTCGCGCCCGCACCAGCAGCGACTTGACCGAGGGCACGGTGGTGTCCATCGCCGCCGCGATCTCCTCGTAGGAGAGGGCGTCCATCTCGCGCAGCAGGAGAGCCGAGCGCTGGGTCTCGGGAAGCTTCTTCACGTCGGCGAGCAGCTGGCGGAACTCCTCGCGGTTGTGGACCTTCTCGGCGGTGGAGGCGGCGTCGACCTCCGGCACCATGTCCATCGATTCTTGCGCGTCGGCGGTCGGTTTGCGCAGGTGGTTGAGGCAGCGGTTGCGGGCGATCCGGTAGAGCCAGGGCCGCAGGTTGATCTCGCGCTCGTCGGCGAGCATCGCTTTGTAGGCGTTGACGAAGACCTCCTGCAGGACGTCCTCGGCGTCCTCGGTCGAGCCGAGCATCTGGCGGCAGAAGCCGAGCAGGCGGCCCTGGTAGCGGTCCACGATCGCCTCGAAGGCGCCGGGGTTGCCGCTCCGCGCCATCGCGATCAGCTTCGCGTCTCCCTGCAGTTTCAGCAAGGGCGAGCGGCGGGCGAGAAGTCCGCGGCGACTGGCGTGGTTTAGTGCTGATGCCTCCAAGCTCTCCTCCAGGGAAGGCGCGTTTCTAAAGACAAGGACACCGTAACAGCGGTGGAGTTGCGGCTGGCGAACATTTATTGCTCTTTTACCCGTTCGCAAGCGGGATACCATCGGCTGGCCCGGGTGGCGAAACTGGCAAAAGCGGCGCCCTTAAAAGGCGCTGCCCCTTCGGGGGCTTGCGGGTTCGAGTCCCGCCCCGGGCACTCCTTATAGGCTCGCGCGATGGAGCACGGGGGGCGGATCGTCGCGAAGGCGCTGAAATCGCGGGGCGTCGAGCACCTCTTCACGCTCTCCGGTGGACACCTGTTCTCCATATATGACGGATGCAAAGAGGAGGGGATCGGGCTCGTCGACGTGCGCCACGAGCAGACCGCCGCCTTCGCCGCCGAGGGGGTCGCGAAGGCGACGCGGGGGCTGGGGGTGGCGGCGCTGACCGCCGGGCCCGGGGTGACCAATGGGCTCAGCGCGATCGCCGGTGCCCAGGCGAACGGCTCACCGCTCTGCGTGCTCGGCGGGCGGGCGCCGGAGCTGCGCTGGGGCTCTGGCTCGCTGCAGGAGATCGATCACCTTCCCTTCGTCTCGCCCCTGGTCAAGTCGGCGCAGACGGTGAAGGAGCCGGGCCAGATCGCGGCGATGACCGCGGCGGCGCTGGACCTGGCGCTGGCGGCGCCGAGCGGGCCGACCTTCGTCGACTACCCGCTGGATGTCGTCTTCACCGAGGCGGAGCCTGAGATCCCGGCGGCGCCGGAGGCGGTGGCCGCTGAGCCGGCGGCGGGCGTGGAGGAGGCGGCGGCGCTGCTGGCGGCGGCCGAGCGGCCGGCGATCATGGCCGGCACCGGTCTCTACTGGGGTCACGGGGAGGGGGAGCTGCGGGCGCTCGCGGAGGCGCTCGGCATCCCGGTCTTCCTCAATGGCCTTGGCCGCGGCTGCCTGCCGGCCGACCACGAGCTGGCCTTCAGCCGCGCCCGCGGCACGGCGCTGAAGGGGGCCGACGTGGCGCTTGTAGTGGGGGTGCCGATGGATTTCCGACTTGGCTTCGGTGGCAGCTTCGGCGAGGAGACGACGATCGTGCGCCTCGACGTGGCGCCGAACGCGCTCAGCGCCAACCGCGCCCCCGCGGTCGACCTGGTCGGCGACGTGCGGGCGAGCCTGGCGGCGCTGCGCGAGGCCGCCGGTGGTGAGCCGCGCAGCGGGCGCTGGCTGGCGGAGCTGCGTGCGGTCGAGGAGGAGAAGCGGGCAGCCGAGCGCGAGGAGCTCGAGGACCCGCGCTCGCCGCTGCACCCGGTCCGCGTCTACCGCGAGCTGGGCGAGGTGCTCGATCGCGACGCGATCGTGGTCGGCGACGGCGGCGACTTCGTCTCCTACGCGGGCCGTTTCATCGACACCTACGCGCCCGGCTGCTGGATGGACCCGGGCCCGTTCGGCTGCCTCGGCGCCGGGCCGGGCCAGGCGATCGGCGCCAAGGTCTCCCACCCGGACCGGCAGGTCTGCCTGCTGCTCGGCGACGGCGCCTTCGGCTTCGCCGGGATGGAGTTCGACACGATGGCCCGGCACGGCCTCGGAGTCGTCGGGGTGATGGGCAACAACGGCATCTGGGCGCTCGAGCACCACCCGATGAAGTTTCTCTACGGGTACTCCGTCGCCGCCGAACTGCGGCCGGAGACCCGCTACGACCAGCTGGTCGAGTCGCTTGGCTGCGACGGCGTCCTCGTGCGCGAACCCGACGAGCTGCGCCCGGCACTGGAGAAGGCGTTCGAGTCGGGCCGGCCGACGCTGGTCAACGTCCTCACCGATCCCGAGGTCGTCTACCCGCGCAAATCGAACCTGGCTTAGCCCGTCTCTGGCTGGCTAGCCAAACTGTACAGTCGCGGGCGCCCGAAACGAGAATCGGCCGCCAAGCTCTGGCGGCCGATTCAAGCTGGTCCCTCAGGACGGGCAGGGGTACGTCTTCAGGGACCAATGTGTATTCGATGGGCTCAGACGGCGGGAGGCGCCATGATGCGGCAATCGCCTAAGCCCTGTACGGGGTCGAAGTTGCGGACGATCCACAGCTCTTTCCCCGATGAGCGGATTATGTGCGCGACTATCCACTGCGTCTAGTCGGCCGTTACCCCCGTACATAGAATTGGGTAGGGTTGTCCTACCGACTTCTTTGGCTTAGGCCGAATCTCTAACCCAACTGTCCGGCCATTCGGTACCCGCCTGTCCAGTCGGTACCTTGAAGCTCTCTGAGCGAAGAATCGGCGCTCAGGCGGGCTTCGCGGCGGCAGCGATCGCGGTGCCGTAGAGGATGTCGTGCTCGGAGACCTCGATCCGCTCAAGCCCGAAGGCGCGCATCGCCTCGACCAGGATCACCACGCCGGCGACGATCGTCGGCGCCCGGTCGGGGTGCATGCCGGGGATCTCGACCCGTTCGGCCAGGGAGGTGGAGGCGAGTTGGGAGAGCATCCGCTGGATCGCGGGCAGGGAGAGGACGTGACCGTGGACGCGGGCCGGGTCGTAGGGCTCGAGCTCCATCTCGATCGAGGCGAGGGAGGTGGGGGTACCGGCGACGGCGATCCCCGCTGCCGCCTCGACCCCCGGCCCGACCGCCGCCTCGATCAGGCCGCGTACGTCGGTGGCGAGGGATTCGAGCTCGAGGGCGGTGGGGGGGTCGGAGGCAACGTGGCGCTCCGTGTGGCGGACGACGCCCGCCTGCATCGAGGTGTGGAAGGAGATCTCGGCCCCGGTGCCGACGATCAGCTCGGTCGAGCCGCCGCCGATGTCGATCACCAGCGTCGGCTCGGTGGGGACCTGCTCGGAGGTGGCGCCGAGGTAGGTCAGCCGCGCCTCCTCCTCGCCATCGAGGACGCGCGGGGAGAGCACGAACCGCTCCCGCAGCTCGGCCACGAAGGCGCTCCCGTTCTCGGCGTCGCGGACGGCGCTGGTCGCGATCGCGTCGACCTTCTCGGCGCCGAGCTCCTGCAGCGCGGCCATGTACTCGCCGATCGCCGCGCAGGCGTCCTCGACTGCCTCCGCCGAAAGCCGCCCGGAAAGGTCGACTCCCCGGCCCAACCGCGTCACCGTGCTGCGCCGCTCGACCGGCGACACCTTCCCCCCGGCGACGTCCGCGACCAGCAGACGCGCCGAGTTGGTGCCGACGTCAATCACCGCGACCCTTGTGCACCCCTCGGACATGGCCACGGCACTCTAGAGAGCGGCAAAGCAGGGAAGTCGCTTGCGCAAACGCCTTCGCTCTGCGCCCGGCAGCCCGCCCATTGCTACGATCAGGCGACGCCGCGGGGTGGAGCAGCCAGGTAGCTCGTCGGGCTCATAACCCGAAGGTCGCAGGTTCGAATCCTGCCCCCGCTATAGGAAAAAGACCCGGAAACGGGGCTTTTTTCGTGACCGGGGCCTCGTGTCGAATCCTCCCGCGGGTACCAAACGGGTACCAATTTTGCCGATCTCGGCGGAAATCGACACACGTTCGTCGGGCCCGCGGACCGGGATTTCGGCGCGACACCTCTCACCGGGGGTCCTCCGGGAGACGACCTCAGCGCCGAGACCTGCGGAGGCTGCTCTAGGGAATCGAGGGCGTGGGCAGGAGGCGTGAGCGGAGGAGCAAGATCGTTGCCTGCACGGCGAGCGCTGTCGCGGTCGCGAGGCCGAAGGCGGCAACGGTTTCCAGCCCAGGCAAGGTGACCGCGAGCGCAAAGCAGAAAACGGCGAAGCCGTAGAACCCGAAGAGGAAGTTGCGCAGCAGAACGCTGACCTGGGCGGAGCCGCCGTGGGCATGGGTGAAGACGGCGAGGACGCTGGTGATGATCGGAAACGGCGCCAGCAGGCCGCTGAGGTGGGGCCCGAGGGCGCCGGAGACTGCGGTCAGCGTGAGTACGAGCCCAAGCGCGGCAAGGGCGCGGGCGGGGAGGTGCCCCACCAGGGTGGCGTGGAGGCGGCAGGCGGCGCGGAGGACGCGCGTGGCAGCAGCCGCAGGCCGAGCGCGAAGCAGGCGGCGACGGAGACCAGCGACAGCGTCGGCGGCGGCTCGAGCAGGCTGAGGACGGCGACGCCGAACAGGAAGGCCGTCCAGCCGCAGAGCACGCTCGCGATCGCCCCGGCCGTTGCCGCGACCCGGCCGTAGATGACCACGAAGCTGGTCAGGGCGGCGAGCCCGAGCAGGGTGCCGGCGGCGGCCTCGGCGCCGAAGTCGCGGCCGTGGAGGAGGGTCACCACCAGCAGGATCGGACCGGCGACGACCGGTAGCCCGCCGAGCACGCCGGCGGCCGCCACCCCCCAGCGCCGGCCAGCCAGGGAGACGGCAACCACGCAGAGCGGTGCGAGGAGAATCTTCGCCGCTAGCAGCGTCACCGCGGCAGGCTCGCAGATCGACGGCCAGGAGGCCGCCCCTGCCGGCCGCCTCTGGTCGGGGGCTCGGCTCGATCGCGCCCGTCGGAATCCATCTAACGAGGCCCCTCGCCCACCTTTGTCTGTTGCAGGGCGCAAGAGTGGCTGCTGGACGGACCAGTTCAGCGCGGCGTTTGATTCCCGCTCAGCGCTACGCACTTGCTCAGCAGAGAATCGCCCGCCAGCTACGCCTCCTGGCCCGCGTCGCAGCAACTCCGGCCGCCAGCATCGTCAATCCCTCCACCACGTGGATAACGCTGCCGAGGGTGTCGACGTAGATCACCGCCAGCGCAGCGTTAGTGGTGATGAAACCCGAGCCTGCCACGACCAGATAGAGGCTGCCGGCGGCGAAGGCGTAGACCCGCGAAGCCCTGGCATTGACACAGACCGCAAGCCCGGTTAGTCCGGTGCTGAGATGGAAGGCCGCGTGCCAGCCATTCACCGCGATCGGGATGCCGAAAGCGTCTACCTTGCCGTGCACGCCGAGGGCGGAGAGGCTGGAGTCACTCGCGGTCAGGGCGAGAATCCCGTTCAGAGTCCACCAGGCGCCGAAGACCAGGGCGGCGATTTGGGCGGGCGTCCACCGTCGAATATCCAGCGTGCTTGCCATCGCTACTAACTGTTCGCAGCGCTGAGCTTGTCCGCGGCGAACTCCAGTTGATCGTCGCCATAGAAGACCTTCTCGCCGATCCCGATACAAGGCACCCCAACCACGCCCTGTTCCCACGCCCGTGTCGTCGCTTGCTTCAGTGCATCCTTGATCGTCCTCTGCTCGATCGCGTCACCGAGATCCCCGCCCGCCAGCCCTACTGAGTCGGCGATCTCGGCTAGAACCTCGATGTCGCTGAGGTCTCGTCCCTCGGCGAACGCCTCTCTAAACGCGGCCTTGGCGAAGCGCTCCCCCGCGCTGTCCAGCTCCGCCCAGATCACTGCTCGCATCGCCTTCAAGGTGTTGTTGGGCCACTCGGGCGGCCAGCGCAGCGGAGCCAGCCCATAGCGATCCGCCCGGCCCTCGACCTCGGCGATCCGCCCCGCACGGTCAGCGGTCTGTGACCAGCTCCCGTGCCCGCGCAAGGCAAAGATCCCACCGACCAAGACCGGCTCCAGACGCGGCTCGACCCCGAGCACGTCCGGCGCCCGTTCCACGGCCAGGTAGGCATATGGGGAGCCGAGGTCATAGAAGAGTGTCGGTGTGCGCGAGTTCATCAATTAGCTGAACGTCTAGCAAGTTATATACCATGGCAAACATGGCTCGAACCCTGGCGCCAAAGAGCCGCGAGAAGATCCGCGACGCTGGGCGCAGCCGCGAGGCGATCCTCGCCGCCGCCGAGCGCCTCTACTCTGAGCTCGGCTTTGATGCCGCCAGCCTTGCCGAGATCGCGCTCGCCGCTGGCTTGTCCCGAGGAGCCCCGAATTACTTCTTCGGCTCCAAGGAGGGTCTCTATGTCGCTGTGCTGGAGCGGGTTTTTCAGGATCGCGAGCAGGCCACTCGCGCAGCCTTCAAACCGCTCGTCGCCTGGACCGAAGGCCCCTCAGGCGGATCGCTCGAAAACGCCCTGGATCAGGCGGTTGGGGGTTACATGGAGTTTCTCCTATACCGCCCCTCGTTCCTCCGACTCCTCCAGCGTGAGGAGTTGGCCGGGGCCAAGCACCTACGCGAGGCGCCACGGGACTCACGGGCAATCGAAGATGCCTTCCAAGCGCTGCGCACGGTCGCGCCCGAGCGGGGACTGCGGACCTTCGACGTCTCCGACGCCGTCCTCTTCTTCATCTCGTTGACCTTCTCACCGCTGGCCCAGCGTTCGACCTTCATAGCCTCCCTCGGTCGCGACCTCGAGGATTCCAAGGTCAGGCGCCGGCACGTGAGGCTGGTAACCAGCCAGCTACTACACCTACTCAGTTGAAGGGAGTACGCCGAGCGCCCGCCACAGCTCCTGCGTATCGCCTACCACCCACGCCTCCTCGATCAGGCCATCTGTTAGCCGAAAGAAGGCGGCGCCGGAGTACTTG
This sequence comes from uncultured Solirubrobacterales bacterium, assembly GCA_963802935.1. Taxonomy (GTDB): domain Bacteria; phylum Actinomycetota; class Thermoleophilia; order Solirubrobacterales; family 70-9; genus VAYN01. Next base: position 262,941 of record CAWDKO010000007.1, read on the forward strand.
ACGTATGCGCCGGTTGGCTCGATCTCACCAAGCGCACCACGGTGCGTCCCGGTCCAGGTCATGCGCGTCGCAACCCGATTTCCCGAGGCGAGGATCTCGTCGATTTGGTTGTGCCAGTCCGGGAAGGCGGTGCGAACCGTCTCTACATAGCGCAGCAACTCTTCGCGTCCGGCCAGGCTGGAACCCAGCGAGCCTCGAAACCGGATCGCGGCAGAGACGATCTCCTTAGGATGTCGGAGGAATGGAATTGCCTCAACCGGAGATCTCCTTGCGCTACGCAGGCCGAGCCGATCAGCTCGACACCGTTGAACCGCTCTGGCATGCGCTCCAAGAGCACCATTCAAAGATCACCCCGAGCCTCGATGCCAGTGTTCCGAAGCGCGAGTTGGCAGATTCCTGGCAGCGACGACGGGCTAAGTACGAGCGCTGGCTAGAGAATCCCAAGACCTTCTTCGTGGTTGCAGAGAACGGGGATCGCCCGATCGGGTACGCCTTCGTCACGGTCGGCCCCGGCTACGCCAGTTGGCAGACGGGAGACCTGTTGGCAGAGCTGGAGACACTCTCGGTACTCCCCGAGCATCGCGGCAGCGGGGTCGGCACCGCGCTGCTGAATTCCGTGTGGCAGCGCTTGGCCAGCATGGAAGTCGAGGACAGTCAGCCATCACCACCACGAAGACCAATGTGGGCTCTCATCGCTTCTATGAGCGCCACGGCTTCTCACAGCGCTTCGTCGTCTACTACGGAAAGCGCACACGGGACTGAGCCGAGGCTTCGGTTAATGGCCAAGAACGGCGCCTGAAACCGGCCGCGCACGGGGGTTGCTGGATCTTGGCGGTAGGGATGAGCCCCCGGCCCTCGGTTGCCCTGACGGCGGGCTTGGCGACTAGGCTTCCGAGCCGATGGGCGGCAGCCGTTCGGAATACAGAGGGCGAGTCGCGGCAATCTCGGGCCTGCTTGCCGTCGTGGTCATGACGACCGGCTGGATCGTCGCTGGACTTCTTCAGCCCGCTTCTTATAGCTGGTCTGCCCAGGAGATCAGCGACCTGGGTGCGCTGACTGCCCGGCACGCCTGGGTTTGGAATGTGGCCGATTCCCTCGCTGGGCTGTTGCTTGTTGTCTTTGCAGCCGGGGTCTTTCCGCTTCTGCGCGCTGATCGCTCGGCCCGCATCGCCGTGTTGTTGATCGGGCTGGTCGGTGTTGGCAGCGTGTTCGATGGACTCCTGCGCGAGGACTGCCCGCTTTCTACCTCGGAGGCCTGTCAACGGCTTCAGGACGGACCGGGACTTTCGTGGCACCATCAGGCTCACGACATTGAGAGCGTGATTGTCTTCACTGCGATGCTTCTCGGTCCTTTCATGCTCGCGCGGGCATTCAGGCGGGTTGACCGACTGTCCGGCATCAGGATTTACTCGCTTGCGACTGGAATAGCGATAGTTCTTTTCGCGGCGGTCTATCTTCTGCTTTACGGTGAAGACGGGGGCGGCATTGCGCAGCGCGTGCTCGTTGTCCTCTATCTGGCATGGATTGCCGTACTCGCGATTCGTGTCTTGAGCACCCGAGAGCCACTGTCACTTGGTGGGATCGCTGATTCCTCGTCGACAGATCCTGGCTTGCGTCGCGAGGTAGAGCAATCAGAGGTCTAGGATCAGATCCATCAGGAAGCAGCGTGTTCGCCCTAGCCTGAGGCATTCCAACCACGCCACGGTGACGACTGCCGCTAGATCGCGCACTCGAAGTGGTGGGCCGAGATGCGGAGTTGGTGGCGCATGTAGAGCCGATGCGCCGGGGCGCGGTCTGCAGCGACGCCTGAGTCGAGCTGGAGCCCCTCGCAGTCGAGGCGTGCGGCCTCCTCGGCTAGCCAATCCATAAGCATCTCGCCACAGCCACGTTGAGCGCCTCAGGAAGGGTCGAGACATCGTCAACGTAGAGGTAGTGGCCCCAGGCCAGCGCCTGGACCTCGCGAAACCCAGCGGCGGCCACTGCGTCGGGTTGGTCGGCGTCGAAAACTCCGATGAGGCGGTATCCCGCCGGCCGCAACGAATTGTCGATGAAATCAACGGATTCGTCGTGATCAAGCTTACGCCGGACGCCGAGATCCCCGACGGCGTACCCGATTACGCAGAGGTGGTCGAGTGGAACGGACCCGATGACCTCGGGGCGATCGGCGACGCGATCGAGCACGCCGCTGCGGCCCGCGAGAAGGTCCCGGCAATGCAGGCGGCGACTCCAGGGCGTGGTAGCAGCTGCGGAAAGGCTGCGTAGCCACTAGGCCTGCCCTGACGACAACAAGTTGAGTCCGCGGCTAGGGCTAATGTCGCCAGGATGGGCAAACAGGGGGCCTGGGCTGTGGACTTCGACAGCGACGCGGTCATCGACTTCGAGGATGTGAAGGCGCGCGGCGATCGCAAGGCGGTCTTCAACGTCGTGCAGAAGCTGAAGGATCTCGGGCCGGACCTGCCGTCGCCGCATATGAAGTCGTTGAAGGGCGAGGCGAATCTGTTCGAGCTGCGGCCGAAGCAGGGGGTTTGCGAGGCTCGGCCAATCTATGCTCGATTCGGCGGTCGATTTGTGGTTCTCGCGGTGGCGGCGAAGAAGAAAGACTTCGATCGAGCGGTCGGGGCGGCGAATGATCGCTTGAAGCGCCATGGTTGACGGCTGATAATAGAGCTATTATCATGACCGCGATGGCGGCTCTACAAAAGAACTTCGATGCCCTCTTGGCCGAGGAGCAGCTGGCTGATCCGAGCTTTCGGGCGGAGTGGCAGAGGCTCGCTCCTGCGCGAGAGTTTGCGGCAACGCTGCTGCGCTATCGCGCTGAGCACAAATTGAGCCAGAGGGCCCTGGCGAAGAAGCTGGGCATTTCGCAGCCTCGCGTCGTCAAGCTCGAGTCCGGGGAGCACAACCCGGAGGTCGACACGATCATCAACGCTGTCCGGCGCCTAGGAATCGAGTTCGTGCTCGACGTGGCCCCCGCGAGCCGCAAGCCGGCGCTCGTGACGGCACGTGCCCAGAAGAGCGGGGCGATCGCCCACGACGATGTCTCGGTCGTGGCGGCTTCGTCGGTATAGCTCTTCCCTAACTCGCGAAATCGCCGCCGCCATCGCGAGGTCGCATCCGCTTCACCCGCTCGGCAGCGTTGCCTCCATGGGGGCGGGCGTATTGCAGCAAGGCCCGTATCTCCGGCGCTCGAGTGGCTCGGCGCCGCAGGCGAGTGCAGACAACAACCCTCTTCATGTTCGTCATTATGGCTCGCGGGTAAACGAAGCTGCGCCGGGTGCCCTGCTGGGGCAACAAATGGGGCAACATGCCCCACAGATTCCAGCCGATCTCCACGTAGTTCGATCTCGCGAATTCGGCTTGAAACCTAGCTCCACGTAGTCCAGCCGACTCAACAGATCAATCTCATAACCCGAAGGTCGCAGGTTCGAATCCTGCCCCCGCTATTGAGAAAGCTCTGGGCCGCTCTTTGATCGACTGGTCGAGTTCAGGCAGGAGCTTTTACCTTTGAGCATGAGCTATGTCCTGGTGGCGGAGCAAAGAACGGCGGTCTCGGTGCCGTCGGGCCTTGGCGATGGCGGTCAGCCTGTGCGGCTTGCAGAGGAGGCAGCCGCTTCGGCGGTGCTTGGGTCGTTTGCGCTTATGGTGCGCCATGGGGTCCAGGCCAGTGCAAACCCGGCCTGCGTACGTCGTGTGCCCTTGCGTGTACCCTTGACCTATGGCTGAGCGGAACCGCCGCATTAATGTCACCCTCGAGCCGGACTACGCCCGAAAGCTGGCCAGCCTGGCGGAGCGCACGCACGTGCAGGAGGGAACGTTGGCGCGCTCGCTTCTGTCCAGTGCGCTTGACGAAGCCGATCCCGATGCTTCGCGGATCACCGAAGTCCTTGATGGGATTCCCGGGGCCTGGGAGCGGGCGCAGGGGTCGATCGAGCAGGCTCGGCGTGGCGACACGGTGCCGCTCTCAGAGCTCTAGCCGATGCCGGGGATCGAGGTCACGCGCCTGGCGCGTGACGAGCTTCGTGAGCTGATCGAGACTCGCCAGCTCCCGGTCAATACGCGTGATCGAGTTTCGTGCTCGCTGCTTATATTGGAAGAGTTCCCACGGGCCGGCAAGCAGCTATCCGGGGTCTGGCGGGACTGCCGAGCGCTGATCGGTCCATGGGGTTGGTTAATCGCCGTCTACATGTACGTCGAGGCTGAGAATCGAGTCGTCGTTATTGCCTTCCACGACGCTGGGACGTCCCATGCTGCGATCGCCAGCACTTAGCTAAACAAGCCAAAACCAGCCCAGTCAGCCAGTGCGTACGTTCGCGGAGGCCGGATAGTCTGGGACGCAAATGGGACGCGCGCCGAGAATGCTGCTGCTCATCCTCCTTGCCACGGGTTTGCAGCCGGCGACGGCGTTCGGCGTCGATGGCGACGGGGAAACGACGTTCGCGGCCCCCCTTCCGGCCAACCACGGCCTCTCGGCCAAGCTCGAAGCCGACGACGACGAGATCGAGCTGACGGTGCGCAAGGGGGGACAGCAAGCCGCCTATTTCGCACAGGGAGAAGTGAGCGCAGGGGGGATCGCGGTCAAATTCGGCCGCTTCGGCGAAATCGTCGTCGACTATCAGCCCTTCCGCACGCTGCAGACGCGGGAGCCGGGTCGCCGTTGCGAGGGTGAGCCCATAACGACGACGGAAGGCTTCTTCCGGGGCACGTTGCGCTTTCGCGGTGAGCGCGACTACGTCCGCATCGAGGCGGTCAGGGTAAAGGGGACGCTGGTCCTCCGACCCAAATGGAGCTGTCAGTACGGGAGCGCCGGAGCGAGCCGGGTGCGCGGGCGCGAGGCGGATGAGGACGGGGCGACGCTGATCGCGTCTTCCCGCCACGATCCGATCAGGTTCGGAGCGATCGGCTCACGCAAGGAGGACGAACGCCCCTACGCCTATTTCTTCGCCGTCAGTCAGGAGGTCCGGGAAGGAGTCGGCATCTCTCGTTTCACCTACGCCGGCACCCGCTCCGCCGGCTTCCGATTCGACAACCGCCGCGGGACCGCCCTCGTCGACCCGCCCGCCCCGTTCGCCGGCTCGGCCCGCTACCTGCGCCGGCCCGATGCCCGTGACGGCTGGAGTGGCTCCCTCACCGCGCCGCTGCTGGGCCTCGGCCGCGTCCGCCTCGCCGGCCCGGGCTTTGACGCACGGATGGTGCCGCAGTTGCCCGATTTCGAGTGATCAGCTCCTCGATGTAGGCGCGGACGGGGGCCGGGCCGCCAATCGTGACGTTGCCATAGAAGGAGGCCCGCCAAAACGGGCCCCCCGACTCGACGCTCAAGCGGCTGAGGCGACCAGTTCGCGGTCTATCTCCAGCAGGTAGGGCGCGACCTCGCCCTCGTAGGATGCTTTGCGCTCGGACGGCAGGTCGCTTCCAACCGGTGACCGAGCCGCGGCAGATGTCGGCTCCACAGAGACAGCCATCTGGGAAGTGCTCGATCGAGTAGTTGCGCATCGCGTAGTCGAAGGTGATCTCCTCGCCACTTAAAATCGACTTGCGAGCCACGAAGTTGCAGGCTCCCGTGTCGTTCAACTCAACGCCGCAGTTGGGGCTGCATGAGTGGTTGACCTTCGGGCCCAGGCCACCATGACGGGCCCAGGTATCGCGACCCACCTGGGTCGCATGCGAGTCGTTGTGGGAGACCTCGCCTTCGAGGACTCCGACCATCACCGTCTCGCCAATCTGGAAGCCGCGGGTGGCGCGAACGCCACCGCCCTTGCCACCTTCGGGAGTGCAAAGCTCATAACCGACAGGACTCAAGGGACCGCCTCTCAATTGTTTCGGCGCAGCAAAACTGCGTCCGATGACTGTAGGCCATCGACACTTCGGCACCGGATCCCCCTCGTCGGCAGCTAACTTCTCGACGCACGGTCAAGACGCCGGGAGGTAGGTGAGGAGGACGACTCCTGAATCGAACCGCTTCAGGTCGTCGAGCTCCATCCGGACGGTTCCCCTGTCGCCGAGCACGTGGACGTTTCCCTTGCCCCAGACGATCGGGTTCAGGTAGACCTCGTACTCGTCGATCAGGCCCTTCTCGGCGAGGGCGTACGCGAACTCGCCGCTCCCGTGCATGAACAGGTCACCGTCGACCTCGTCCTTCAGTCTCGGGATCGAGTCCCCGAGATCCCCCTCGAGCAGGGTCGCATTCCACTCGAGATCGCCGGACAGGGTGTCGGACCCGACGTACTTCGGCATCGAGTTGACCATGTCCGCCCACTGGCCCGACTGGCTCGGCCAGTATCCCGCCAGCCCCTCGTAGGTCTTGCGGCCCAGCACCAGCCCGCTGGATCTCGCCTGACGCTCGAACGAGTAGTCGCCGTGGTCTCCGTCCGCCTGCACCCACTCGCCGACCGGGTCGATGACGCCGTCGACGGTGGCCTGCGTGGTCGCGATCAGCTTTCCCATCTCGATCCTCCTTCGGTCATGGGACGTTTCGGATTCTTTATTCCCGCGCCTCGAGCTCTAAACTCGATTTGTGGCAGCGATGGCAGCGCTTCGGCTTCGGTTCGGTGGATCATCCTGCTGGGTGTTGATCGGCGCGACGCTTGCGCTGGCGGTCGCGGTGCTGATGCCGGCGCGGGCGGATGCCTTTGGCACCTTCGCCAACGGTGTGCTCACGGTCAGCGGCGGCGAGGGGAAAATCGTCCCTCGCTGCGCGAGCGACGGCGAGATCACCGTCAGCGGCGTTTCCGTCGACGACGGTCCCGCCTACTGCCGCGACCTGAGGCGAATCGAGGCTTCTTCGTCCATCTCCACCCTCTTCGACTTCTCGCAGCTGCCCGACGACCTCGGCGGCGGCCAGGGGCCGATCGATATCCACGCCGTCGCCACGGCGAGCGATCCGACCGAATTCGGCGACAAGTTCGTCGGGGCTCCGGGTCACGTCAACGTCTTCGACGGCGGGCTCGGCTTCGACTCGATCGCCGGCGGCAACCTCAACGACAGGCTGAGTGGCGGCGCCGACGGCGACAAGATCGAAGGTGGGCGCGGAGACGACGTTCTCCGCGGCGGCTCCGGGGGGGACAAGCTGCTCGGTGGGCCGGGCCGCGACACCCTGAAGGGCGGCAGCGGGGGCGACAAGCTCATCGGCGGCCCCGGCAAGGACGCCGAAAAGCAGTAGTCACCCCTGGGGCACCGGCCGGGGCTCGTCCCAGAGCCCGAAGCGGCTGCGCCAGTAGTCGGTGAGGAAGATGTTGTTGGGATCGCGCTCGGCGCGCAGGGCGAGGAAGTCGTCCCAGCGCGGGTACTGGGCGCGGAAGAACTCCACCCAGTCGCGGTCGCCGTCGCGGTAGAGCGGCTGGAACTTTCCCCAGTGCAGGCGGAAGGGGATCCCGGCGTCTCTCAGTAGCGACCAGAGGCCGGCGAACATCGTCTCCGCGGGGTCCTCTTCGTTGTCGACGAACCAGTAGGGATCGACCCGCAGGACGCCGTCGCGCCACTCGTCCTCGCCGTCGCTGTAGGAGGCGTTGAGCCAGAACCGCTCCGGCACCGCGGCGTAGAGCTCCCAGGAGAAGGTGCCGGTCCGCCGCAGCGCCTCGCCGTCGTCCCCGGGCGCGTCGAAGTAGTCGCGCAGCAGGCGCATCGTCTCGGCGCTGCGGGAGAGCGGAATCCAGGCCTCGGTGAACTCGGACGGGACGAGCACGTCGCTGACCCCGTTGTCCATCGGCAGCCCGCGCCAGCTCCAGTCGCTGAATTCCTGTGGCTTGCCGCGCTCGGCGGCCTCTTTGTCGGCGTCGAGCTCGACGAAGGCCGAGAGCAGGCGCGGGAAGAAGTCCGGCAGCTGGCGCTCGATCAACGGCGACATCGGCTCGAGCACGGTGATCGCCGCGTCGACCCCGAACTCGATCGCCGCCCCCAGCGCCTTCGCCAGGACCTCGCCGACCGCTCCCAGCTCCTTCTCGCCGAGCTTGCCCAGCACCGCTTCGAGCTGGTCGAAGCTCTCGTCGAGCTTCGACCTCGCCGCCGAGAGGTCGCCCAGGTTGCCGATGATCGTGTAGAGCACCCCGATCAGGTGCTGGGTCGTCTCCGGGTCGTCCCCGAAGCGCTTGTAGGGGACCGGCCTGAAGTCGGGATCGGCGGGGCGGCGGCGGGCCTGCCAGGTGACGATCCGGTCGACGCCGCGCTGCGGCCACCATTCGAGGCGCGAGAACTCGGCCTCGCGCAGGAACTGGGCGAGCGAGGGGCGGCCGTCCTCGCCGTCGCCGAAGACGTCGACGGGGCAGGTGGCGATCGTGTCGGTTGCCTCGGTGCCGTCGACGTCGAACGCGTCGATGCACTCGAAGATGACGGTGGAGACGACACCGAGCAGGCCGAGGTTCGGGCACATCGCGTAGAAGCGGTCCGGGTCGGCGTCCTCGCGGCTGACCTCGTGCACCTCGCCGCGGCCGTCGACGAGGCGGAAGCCCCAGATGTTGGCGTTGGCCGAGAACTGCAGCGAGCCGCCGGCCGAGCCGGTCGCGGTGAAGCCGCTGACCGTCTGGTGGGTGATGCCACCGGTGTCGAACAGCGTCCAGCCCTTCTCCTTCGCCAGCTGCCCGAGCAGGCTGGTGTCGAGGTCGGCGCCGCCGGTCGGATCGCTGGGATCGGGGCCGAGGTGGATGCCCGCGTCGGCCTCGACCAGCTTGCGCGCCCCGTCGCGCACCCGCCACTCCCGGTAGCGGTCGAGCATCACGGTGATGGCGTCGCCGGGCGGCGGCGACTGCTGGCCGACGTGGTTGCGCCGCTCGCCCTCGGGGTCGGGGTAGATCGCGTGGGAGATCGAGTGACAGGCGCCGCGGACCCGCAACTGGCGACCCTGCGCGTTGGCGGCCTTGACCAGCGCGACCAGATCCCCCTCGCCGGCGGGATGGTGGAAACCGTCGGCTGCCGGCGCCGGTTCGGTCACACTCGCGCCGGCTTCGACCACACCTTGCGGAGCGCCCGCAGGGCGTTGCCCGAGGTCATCTTGTCCGTCGCCTCGTCGCCGTACTTGTCGCGCAGGGCTTTGTCCAGTGTCGCCAGGTCCGCCATCACCTCGAGCCCGCCCATCGTCGGTTTGATGAAGCCGTCGAAATCGGTGCCGAGCCCGATGTGGTCATAACCACCGGTGATCTCGGCGATTGTGTCGATGTGCGCGCAGATCACCTCGAGCGATTCGGCCAGGGTCTCGGTGTAGTCCTTGTGCCTGCGGAGGCCGTCGTTGAGCTGGTGCTGGGCCATGATCAGGCCGATCACACCGTCGCGCTCGGCGATCTTCTCGACGATCCCGCGGTCGCACATGTACTGCTGCTTGCCGAAGCGATACCCCGTGTGGGTGGAGAGGACCGGGAACTCCTTTCCAGGGTCGAGCTCTCTGTCGAGCAGCTCGAAGACCTCTTCGATCCCGCCCGGGTCCATGTGGGCGAGGTCGATCAGGATCCGGTTCTCGACCAGCCCCCTGACGACCGCCTCGCCGCGCGGGGTGAGCCGGTCCTTGCCGCGCTGGGGGAAGACGAGGTCGTAGAGCCGGTCCGGTAGGAAGGGCAGCGCCGGCGCGTTGGTCGCGACCTGACGGAAGAAGAGGTGGGCGACGGTCACGTAGCCGACGCCTTTTTCAGCGAGCGTCCTGCAGTTCGCGGCGATTTCCTCGTCGCTGTCACCAAGGGTGTAACCGCCCTCGACCACGTGGACGAGGCCGAGCGCGCCGCTCTGCAGGCAGGCGTCGAGCTGCTCGCGGTTCCTGACGATGCGGATCACGTCCTCACCGTGGGTTTCGACCTCGGCTTCGACTTCTTCAATTTCCGAGATCAGGCTCTGGAAGTAGTCGGGTGTCGGCGCGGCCGCGTAACGCTTGCTGAAGTCGACCTCGGTGAACTCCTGCATCAGCACCGACATCGCCAGCCGCACGTCGCCTTTCTGCATGCTCTCGACCGAGATCCGCGGGCCGCTGTCGAGCGTCCGGTTGTTGGCCAGCTTCATCGCGCCCCAGAGGACCAGTCCCTGGATCCGCCCGAGCAGGCCGCGGCGGTGGCGAATCCTGCGCATCCGCTTCAAGCTCGGCTCGCGCCCCTCGTGCGCGTCGAGGTCGCTGGCGATGTGCATCGGATAGTGCGCGTGCAGGTCAAACCACATCGTTATTCGATCCTCTCTTTGTTCACCGGTTCGCCGCCGCGCTGGTCGTAGTAGGCGACGTCGATCCCCGGACCGTCGAAGTCGAGCACCGCGAAGCCGAACAGCTGCCAGAGGTTTTCGAAGATCTGCCGGTGCTCGCGGGCGCGCCAGGCCACCTCGGGGTGCGGTTTTTCCTTTGGTTCGAGCAGCACCGGCACGCCGCCGTGCCCGATGCAGGAGCCGAACCTCAGGTAGGGCTGAGGCCGCGGCCGGTAGACGCAGGCGAGGTGCTCGTGGCCCCACAGCCAGGCGTCGATCGGGCGCACCTCGAACGCCTTCTCGAGCCGTCCCAGCATCGGCGGCGGCTTCAGCGTCGTGTAGGCGCTGAACGGCTCGTGGTGGGTGAAGAGCATCGTCTTGCGGTCCGAGGCCATCTGCTTCTTCGCCACCCACTCGCCCTGTTCGCCGGCCAGGTCTTCGTCGTGGTAGGCGCTGTCGAGGCCGAGCAGCTGCCAGTCGCCGTTCTGCAGGCAGAAGTAGCTCGACCCGTTCTGCGCCGCGAAGCGCGGGTCGCGCAGCAGGTAGCCGAAGTAGCCGTGGCCGCCGGAGTACATGTCGTGGTTGCCGTTGAGGGCCCAGGAAGCGACGTCCTCGTCGGCGGAGCGGACCGGCCAGTAGGGAAGGAAGCGCGAGCGGTACTCCTCCTTCCAGCCGGAGTAGTAGACGTCGCCCAGATGCAGGACGTGGACCTCACGGCCCTCCTTCTTGGCCGCGGCGACGTGCTTGGCCATCTCTCGCCCGACCGCCTGGGCCCAGGTGAGGCCGGTGCCCCAGTCGCCGACCACGACCAGGCGCGCATCGTCGGCGATCTCGACCTCCGGCGCCCGCCCGTCGACGAACTTCGGCCGGCTGCCCAGCAGCGAAAGGCCCTTGGAGATCACCGACTCGACCCAGCCGGCGTCGCAGGGCCCGAACTTGCGGAAGACGTCGAACTCGCGCAGGACGAAGTCGCCGAACGAGTCGTTGTCGGGTGGCAGTGGTTTGACCAGGTCCTCGACCCGCGAGAGAACGCAGTCGGTCAGGGTGGACTGCAGCAGGCTGATCGCCGGCGAGCGAGGCAGGTAGGCCTGCCTGCCCTGGGTCGGATCGGCGCCGGAGACCGGGCTCTCCCGGTCGCGTTCGAGCTCCGTGAACATCTGCTCGTACTGCTCGTCGGAGAGCAGGCCCGGCCCCACCTCCCTGATCTCTCCCAGCCGCTCGCGGAGGAAGGCGGGATCGAGGATCTCGTGGATCACCGCGCCGGCGGCGTTCGGCACCGGGTCGCCCTCCTCCGGGGACGCGTGGTGCCAGAGCTCGCGGATCTCGTCCCAGAGGCTCATGCTCAGGTGGCGTCGAGGTGGGCGGTCATCAGCGGGTAGACGTCGCGGGCGGCGTCGCGGCCGAAGATGCAGTCGATGTGGCCATAGTCGGGGACCTCGTGATGGGCGTAGAGCTCGGTGCCGTTGGCCTTGGAGAGACGGTCGACCGCCCGTTCGATGCTCTCGGTGAGGAAGCAGGCGTTCTCGGCGCCGTGGACGAAGGCGATCGGGATCGCCATCCGCTCGACGTTCGGCAGGTAGACGTCCTTCCCGTCCGCGTCGACCAGGTGCTCGGCGCGGACCATCTCGGCCAGCTGCCCGAACGACTCGATGTTGGCGACGCCGAACATCTCGTGCAGCGCCTCGTGGGTCGGCCGGTTGAGCTGCTCGTGCCGGTACAGCGGCGCGTACATGAAGCTGATCCGACGGCAGACGTCGCTGTCGCACGGCTGCTCTCCCTGCGCCGGGACGATCCGCGCCGCGGCGTCGAACAGCTTCGAGCGCCAGCCGTGGTGGCGCTGCGCATCGGCGTCGAGCTCGTCGACCCCGATCGCGTCGAGGAACTCGGGCAGGCGCAGGCCGGCTTTGACCTCCGCCCCGGTCGGGACGACGACGTCGGTGGCGATCTGCGAGATCACCGCCGAGCGCACGCCCTGCAGGCCGGCGAGCATCGCGCAGCAGAAGGTGGTGGCGCCGAAGCAGTGGGCGAGCACCTGGACGCTCTCGGCCCCGGTCACGGCACGGACCTTCGCGACCGCCGCCGGGTAGTCGCGGGTGGCGACGTCGTCGGCGTTGAACTGGGTGCGGGAGCTGGGCAGGTCGATGCTGGCGCGGTAGTCGAGCAGCCAGACGTCGTAGCGCTCCGCGAACAGGTACTCGAGCAGGTTGGTCTCGATCGTGTCGATCGTGAAGATGCCGCTGGAGACCCCGAGGCCGTGGGTGACCAGCAGCGGGCCCTTGTCGCCGCCGCGGTAGCGGGTCAGCCGCAGCTCGACGCCGTCGTCGGTCTTCACCGTGTGCAGCTCGGGCGCCGTGACCCGCAGCTGGCGCCGTTTACGCGGTGGTGCGTCGGGGTCGAGGTCGCCCTGGCCGGAGAAGATGCCGCCGTAGACGTCGACCAGCGAGCCGGCGAAGAACCTGGCGAACTTCGCTTTCACCGCGATCGCCTCCGCCGCGTCGTCGGTGCCGATCGCGCGGATCGTCGTCAGCTGGCGCATCAGGTCGGTCGGGCCGATGTGGAGGATCCCCTTGCCGACCACGGGGCCGTCTTCGCTCGGTCCCTCGTAGAGGGTGACGTAGAGCGTCACCGTGTCGTCCCAGAGGTCGAAGCCGGGGTCGTCGTGGACCAGCTTCTTGCCGTGGAACCAGTACTCGCGGCCGTCCTCGGCGCTCAGCTTCATCCGGTACTGGAGATTGTGGGTGGCGATCTCTTCGACGTCCTCGTTGAAGAGGTTGAAGGTCGCTTCGCTGACCGTCAGCGGCTCCGCTGAGATGCCCGGAGCGCTGACGGTGCCGCTCATCGGCGCCGCGTGGTCGCGGTCGGCGATGAAGCGGTCGAGGTCGTCGACGTGGACGGTGAGGACGAACTCCAGCGATTCGCCTGCCGCCTCGCCGGCCTCCGCTCCCCGCTCGAAATCGTCGCTCACCTCGGTCGAGACGAAGCCGGCCATGCGCTCGGTGAACTCGGCGCCGACCGGGGTCGGCGGCGGTGCCGGCGGCGGCGTCGAGGGCAGCGCGTAGTCGATCGCCCAGCCGCGGTCGGCGGCGATCAGCTCGCAGCAGCGCTCGGCCAGGGCGGAGATCGTGAACAGCGGGTTGACGCCGAGCGAACGCGGCACCACGGAGCCGTCGGAGACGTAGAGGCCCTCGTGAACCTCGGCGCCGGCCGAGCCGGAGAAGACCCGGCCCTTGTGGTCGACCGCGCCGGCGCCGGCGTCGGCGCCCATCGGGCAGCCGCCGAGCGGGTGCACGGTGATCAGCGCGTTGCCGAGCAGCTCGGTCCAGATCGGGTCGCGCACGTAGGTCGCGCCGAGCGCGGCGCTGGCTTCGCGCAGCCGCTCGTCGACCTGGTCGAAGATCGGCTTCTCGCCGACTCCGGGCCAGTGGATGCGCAGGCGGTCGTCCTCGAGCCGCAGCTCCCCGTCGGCGTCGTCGTGGGTCATCACCAGGAAGGTCAGGGTGTTGCGCACGGCCCCGCGCCGCGAGCCCAGCAGCAGGCTCTCCAGCTCGCGCCTGCGCTCCTCGCCCCCGTCGCCGGGGTCGGTGTCGTCGCCGACCATCGCCGCGGCCGCGGCGAGCAGGGCCGGCATGAAGCCGTCGAGGCCGCCGGGGACGGCGCCGTCCTCGATCACCATGCCCTCGTCGAGCGCGGGACGCTCGCGCAGGTCAATGATCCCGGTGATGCAGGGGCCGACTGGGTCGCGGTCCTCGATCTGGCTGCCGAAGCCGATCCCGTCGACCTCCTCGTCGGCGTTGTAGGCGAAGCCGAGGACGTCGCCGTTGCCGCTGAAGCCGGTGCCGACGCGGTCGGAGACCGGCAGCCCCTGCTGCTTGGAGCGCAGCAGGATCTCGGTCGAGCCGAGGGCGCCGGCGGCGAGCACGACGACGTCGGCGGCGACGAAGCTGGTCGGGGCGTCGAAGGCCTCGCGGCCGCTCTCGAGCTGCTGGTAGTGGACGAGCCAGCGCTCGCCGGAGCGCTCGACGCTCTGCACCGCGACCCGGGTGAAGATCTCGGCGCCGCTGTTGCGGGCGTCCGGCAGGTAGTTCATCAGCGTCGTGTTCTTGGCACCGTGATTGCAGCCGGAGACGCAGTCGCCGCAGAGGATGCAGGCCCGCTGCTCCTCGCCGACGTGGTTTGCGCCGTCCTCGAAGGTGACGTTGATCGGCGGTCGGTAGAAGTCGTCGCCACCGTCGATCGCGGCCGCCGACCGGGCGAGGGCGTCGAGCTTGGGCAGGGGCGGAAAGCTCTCCGGGTAGGGCTGCGGCTTCAGCATCTCGGCGACCCGGTCGAAACCGGCGGCCAGGCGGGTGTCGAGGTCGGCGCGGAGGTCCGCCGGCCAGCGCTCGTCCTCGAGCACACGCCGCTCCGGCGGCAGCGAGACGTTCGCGTTGACCAGCGAGGTGCCGCCGAGCCCACAGCCGAGGAAGACGCTGAGGTCCTCGTTGACGCGGACGTCGTACATGTCGGTGCGGGCGCCGGTGCGACCGAGGGGAGAATCGGTCTGCATCGCCCCGATCATCTCCAGCTCGGTGTCCGGGTACTCGCCGGGCCGTCGCTCCTCGCCGCGCTCCAAGAGGCACACGCTTCGGCCGGCGCGCGCCATCCGCGAGGCGGTGATGCCGCCGCCGTACCCCGATCCGACGACCACCACCTCGTAGTGGCTGGCCATGCTTGCGAGCGGTGAGGACAGGCGGCTCATAGCTGATCCTGACTATTGAGTTAGTCTCGATAACTAATGCGCCGCCAGTCTAACCCCGTTCAACAAACCCTGATGTGAACCGTTCGGGTATGTGTGGAGAACCGTGATGCAGTGGGTACGGGCCGCGGCGGTCGGTGCGCTGGTTCTCTGCGGGCTGTACGGCGTCAAGGATGCGCTCAACGTCTGGATCGCGCTGGGCGTCGGCGCCGTGGTGGTGATCGCGGTGTGGCGTTACTCCTGGCGCGGCGTGACCGTGGCCGTCCTGCGAGCGCTCGGCGCGACGGTGGTCGCCTTCCTGGCGATGGTCGGCGTGGCGCTGCTCCTCAACGTCCTGCTCGACCTCATCCACCACATCCACCCGCTCCGTCACCTCAAGGTTCCGATCGCGGTCGGGCTGCTGATCGCGATGGTGGCCTTCGCGCTGACTGCCTACTGGTACCTGCGGCGCGCCGCCTGGGAGGTCAAGTGGTCGGTGCTGGCCGCCGTCGGGCTCGCGACCCTTGTCGTGTTGGCCGCGCCCTACGCGATCGGTCGCCTCAGCTCAGACACCGCCCGGGTCGACGACGTAAGCCTCGTCCCTTCGCAGCTCGACGTCCTCATCGTCACCGACGGCAGCCCTCACCAGGCGGAGTTGAAGCCGCCGCCGAGCCCGGCGCTGGGCGAATTCAACGTCACATACTCGGTCGGCTACGCGGCCGGCAACGAGGTTCGGTGGACGCTGCTGGACGGCGAGGACCCGGCGGCCGCGCTCGACGCGATCGCCGAAGGTGGGCAGCGGCCGCCGCGGACGGGACAACCGACCGCGCGGCCCGAAGCCGACCACGTCCTGCTGCTGTACGTCGACGGGACGTCGCCGGTGGTGGTCGGCGACCCGGCGAAGCTGCCGAACGTGGCTGGCCGGGAGGGCGAGGTGGAGCGCTGGCGCCAGGTGGCGAAGAGCGTCGCTCTGCAGACTGACAGCCGCCCCCCGACATTCGCGCTCCTGCAGACGACGGCGAAGCGGCGGCTCGCCCGGTGGAAGGGCTTCGCGCCGCCGAACGGGCCGGTCTCGGTGCAGGCACTGGGCAGCCAGACCGCCGCCGACGCCGCGGTCCGCCTGGCAATCGCCGCGCCGACCGCGCAGCAGGACCTGGCGCTGGCGATGCAGCACCGGCCGATCCTGCTTTTCGACAGGCGCGAGACGGCGCCGCGGCCGCTTTCGATCACGGCGCTGTTCAACGAAGAGAGGGTCCGGCTCTGCCACGACCAGGGGCTGGCGAGGACGACCTGCGACGAGCCGAGCTCCGACCCGCAACTGCTGGAAAGCGGCGGCACCCACCTGCGCCTCGATCTCCCAGAGGCCGAGGAGCTGCACCGGCTCGCGCTGGGAGAGACCGCTGCCGAGACGACGAGCGCGGCTAGGCCCACGGCGGAGACGGGCGCGGCCGCCGTGGCGACGCTCCCCGAAGGGCTGCTGCCGACCGGGACCGTCGCCCGCGGCAAAGACGAAAGGGTCGGCTCTCAGAGCGCGATCTACGTCCACCCGGTCTCGGTGTCTCGCGAAGGCAAGGAGCTGCTGTACCTCGACTACTGGTGGTACCTCCCCTACAACCCGGTCAAGCTCGGGGGCGGGGCGCTGTGCGGCGCCGGCCTGGTGATCGCCGGTGTCACCTGCCACACCCACGAATCCGACTGGGAGGGGATCACCGTGGTCGTCGACCGCACCGGCAAGGTGCCGCAGCCGGTCGCCGTGCAGTACGCCCAGCACAGCAGCGTCGTTCGCTACTCCTGGTCGCTGCTGCGGGAAAAATGGGACGGGAACAGGGAGGTGGAAGGCCGGATCGCGGGCGTCGGCGACGCCTCCCTGCGCCCGCTCGCCTTCGTCGCCGTCGGCAGTCACGCCAGCTACCCGCTGCCCTGCAAGAACGGCTGCCGCCAGTTCCCCGACCCCGGGATCCCGGAGGAAGCCCACCTCGGCGACCTCCCCTGGAGCGGCAACGACACCAACGCCTGCGGCAAGTCGAGCTGCCTGCAGATGATCCCGACCCACGAAGGGGGCCGACGGCCGGCGCTGTGGAACGGCTACGACGGCCCCTGGGGCGAGCTTCACTGCTTTCTCACCTATTACTGCGACTCCGGCGCCCCACCGAAGTCGCCCGGGAGCCAGCGCCGCTACAAGCACCCGACCTGGTTCGACGGCTACGCCGGCACCGACGGGCGCTTCCACGACGCCCCTTCGGCGGAATAGGCGCCGCGCCGGCGCTCGAGCTCGGTACCCGGCTATGGGGATCTGGAGCGCGGCTACGATCGCGGCTTGGCAATCCCCTATCTACATGAGCGCTTCCCGGCCCTGGCCGAGACCCTTCCCCACCTCGTTCTGTCCGCGCGGCCGACGCCCGTCCGCGAGCTGGCGGGTCTCGGCATCTGGGTGAAGGAAGACGGTGTCTTCGGCTCGGGTGGATGGGGTGGGAACAAGGTGCGCAAGCTCGAGTGGCTGATCCCCGATGCCCGGCGCCGCGGCCGCCGCTCGATCCTCACCTTCGGCGGCCTCGGTACGAACTGGGGGCTCGCGACCGCGCTCTACGCCCGCGAACACGGCCTCGAGACCGCGCTCGCCCTTGTCGACCAGCCGATCGATGCCCACGTCAGCGCCCAGCTCGCCCGGCTCGACGCCTCGGGTGCGCGCATATATCGCACCCACACGAAGGCACGCACCGTGGCGATGTTGCCGTGGCTGATCGCCCGCAACGCCCGCGGCGGCCGCCCGCCGTACCTGTTGCCCGCGGGCGGCTCCTCGCCGGTCGGAGCGCTCGGCTATGTCGAGGCGGCGTTGGAGATCGCGGCCCAGGTCGAGGACGGCTCGCTGCCCGAGCCGGCGCACGTCGTGGTCCCGGTCGGCACCGGCGGTACCGCGGCCGGCCTGGCGCTCGGTTTCCAGCTCGCCGGCTTGCGCACCCGCGTCGTCGGGATCGTGGTCAACGACCAGCTCCGCCTCGATGCACCGGTGCTCGCCCGCCTCGCGCGGCGCACCGCCGCGTTGCTGGAGCGCCGTGGAGCGCGGCTCGGCCGGGTCCAGCTCGAACCGGGCATGCTCGACCTCACCCGCGAGCAAATCGGAGCGGGCTACGGCCACCCCACCGAGGCCGCCACGCGCGCCGCCGCCCTCGCCGCCGAGGAGCGGCTCTCACTCGACCCCGTCTACACCGCGAAGGCGATGGCCGGCCTGTTGGCGCGGCGTGCGGCGGGCCGCCTTGGCGACCCGGTGCTGTTCGTGCATACCGACGGGCCGCGTTAGGACCGCGACCCCGTACCTGATGACGCGGCGAATCGAGCGGGCGAAGGCGCTGCTGCGCCGCGGCGACCTCTCGGTCACCGAGGTCTGTATGGCGGTCGGGTGTACGTCGCTCGGCTCGTTCAGCCCTCGCTTCACCCAGTTGGTGGGCGAGACGCCGACGACCTACCGGGCCCGTGATCACGGCGGGCTCGCGAGCGTGCCGGGCTGCATCGCCAAGGACCTCACCCGCCCGAGCCTCGAGCCGAGCAGGATCGGAGAAATGCGCGGGGCGCCGGCTCCCTAAGGTTGAGGGCATGAACCTCACTCTTTCCCAATGTTTCGTCATCGTCGATGACCCCGACCTCGCGCTGGCTTTCTACGGCGACACGCTCGGCCTCGAGTTGCGCAACGACGTCGCCAAAGGAGACTTCCGCTGGATCACCATCGGCGCCGCTTCTCAGCCCGACGTCGCAATCGTCCTCACGAACTACCTGAACGGCAGTCCCGCCGACGGCGACGCGGTCGCCGCGCTGGTCGCCAAGGGCGCCCTCAACGGCGTCCACTTCCACGCCGACGACCTCGACGCCACCTTCGAGAAGCTGCGCGCCGCCGGCGCCGAGATCGTGCAGGAGCCGACCGACCAGCCGTGGGGCACGCGGGACCTCGCCGTGCGCGACCCCTCCGGCAACCTGGTGCGCATCGACCAGCCGCCCGCCGCATAGGGCCGGCCAGATCCAGCTGCATGGCCAAGAAGAAGGAGACGCGGTCGCCGGCGCCGCACGCCGCCGACAACCACGACTTAATCCGCGTGCAGGGCGCGCGCGTGAACAACCTCAAGGACGTCAGTGTCGAGATCCCGAAGCGGCGGCTGACGGCGTTCACCGGCGTCTCCGGCTCGGGCAAGAGCTCGCTGGTGTTCGGCACGATCGCCGCCGAGTCGCAGCGCCTGATCAACGAGACCTACAGCGCTTTCGTGCAGGGCTTCATGCCGGCGCTGGCGCGGCCCGAGGTCGACGTGCTCGACGGGCTGACGACGGCGATCCTCGTCGATCAGGAGCGGATGGGTGTCGATGCCCGCTCGACGGTCGGCACCGCCACCGACGCCAACGCGATGCTGCGCATCCTCTTCAGCCGGCTCGGGAAGCCGCAGATCGGCTCGCCCCAGGCGTACTCCTTCAACGTCGCCTCGGTCGAGGCGTCCGGGATGCTCAGAAAGGGCGACGGAAAGTCCGAGCGGGTGAACTTCAGCCGCACCGGCGGCATGTGCCCCAACTGCGAGGGCCGGGGCGAGGTCGCCGACTTCGATCTGTCGGCTCTCTACGACGACGGCAAGTCGCTCAACGAGGGTGCCCTCACCATCCCCGGCTACAGCATGAACGGATGGCAGGGGCGCATCCTCAGGGGTTGCGGCTACTTCGACCCGGACAAGGCCATCGAGAAATTCACCAAGGTGGAACTGGCCGACCTGCTCCACAGGGAGCCGACCAAAATCAAGGTCGAGGGCATCAACCTGACCTACGCGGGCCTGATCCCGACGATCCAGAAGTCGTTCCTCTCCAAGGACCGAGAGGCCATGCAGCCGCACATCCGCGCCTTCGTGGACCGGGCGGTCATCTTCACCACCTGTCCAGAGTGCGACGGCACCCGGCTCAGCGAGGCGGCACGGTCCTCGAAGATCGGGAAGAAGAACATCGCCGACCTCTGCGCGATGCAGATCAGCGACCTGGCCGAGTGGGTCCGCGACCTCGAAGAGCCGTCGGTGGGGCCGCTGCTGGAGGTGCTGGGGGAGACGCTCGACTCGTTCGTGGAGATCGGGCTGGGCTACCTCTCGCTCGACCGACCCTCGGGCACGCTCTCGGGCGGCGAGGCGCAGCGAGTCAAGATGATCCGCCATCTCGGGTCCTCGCTGACCGACGTCACCTACGTCTTCGACGAGCCGACGATCGGGCTGCACCCGCACGACATCGCGCGGATGAACGAGCTGCTGCTGCAGCTGCGCGACAAGGGCAACACGGTGCTGGTCGTCGAGCACAAGCCGGAGGCGATCGCGATCGCCGACCATGTCGTCGACCTCGGCCCGCGTGCCGGCGCCGACGGTGGCGAGGTGGTGTTCGAGGGCACCGTCGAGGGGCTGCGATCCGGTGACACGCTGACCGGGCGGCATCTGGACGACCGCGCCTCCCTGAAGCCGGAGATGCGGACGGCGTCGGGGGCGCTGGAGGTGCGCGGCGCCGACACCCACAACCTGCAGGACGTCGACGTCGACATCCCGCTCGGCGTGCTGGTGGTGGTGACCGGCGTGGCCGGGTCGGGCAAGAGCTCGCTGATCCAGGGTTCGGTGTCGGGGCGGGACGGGGTGGTGTCGGTCGACCAGACCGCGATCCGCGGCTCGCGACGGAGCAACCCGGCGACCTACACCAAGCTGCTCGACCCGATCCGCAAGGCGTTCGCGAAAGCCAACGGCGTCAAACCGGGGCTGTTCAGCGCCAACTCCGACGGCGCCTGTCCCAACTGCAACGGCGCCGGCGTCGTCTACACCGACCTGGCGATGATGGCCGGTGTCGCCTCCGCCTGCGAGGAGTGCGAGGGCAAGCGGTTCCAGGCCGAGGTGCTCGAGTACGAGTTCGGCGGCAGGGACATCAGCGAGGTGCTGGCGATGTCGGTGGGCGAGGCCGAGGAGCTCTTCGGCGAAGGCGAGGCGCAGATCCCGGCTGCTCACAGGGTCCTGCAGCGGCTCGCCGACGTCGGGCTCGGTTACCTCACCATCGGCCAGCCGCTCACCACGCTCTCCGGCGGCGAGCGGCAGCGGCTGAAGCTGGCCACCCAGATGGCCGAGAAGGGCGGCGTCTACGTCCTCGACGAGCCGACCACCGGCCTCCACCTCGCCGACGTCGAGCAGTTGCTCGGCCTGTTGGACCGTCTGGTCGACTCCGGCAAGTCGGTCATCGTCATCGAGCACCACCAGGCGGTTATGGCGCACGCCGACTGGATCGTCGACCTCGGCCCCGGCGCCGGCCACGACGGCGGCCGGATCGTCTTCGAGGGCACCCCCGCCGACCTCGTCGCCGCCCGCTCCACCCTCACCGGCGAGCACCTCGCCGCCTATGTCGGCACCTGACCATTCAGAAGGATCGCCGAGTCGGCACGCCTCGCTGTGGCTACTGCGGCAATCCGTAGCCGACCACTGGAACCTGCTCCGCCACGGCGGGGACGCTACCCGTAGAGCGTCTCGATCTCGACTTCGTACTTGCGCTCGATCGGCCGGCGCTTGAGCTTCATGGTCGGGGTCAGCTCCTCCCCGCCGGGGGCCCAGTCTCCGTCCAGCACCTTGTAGCGCTTGATCTGCTCGACGCGGGAGAGGCGGGCGTTGGCCTCCTCGACGGCACGCTCGACCTCGGTCGCGACCTCCGGGTCGTTGGGCGAGGCACCGCGGGCGGCGAGGGTCTCGGGGTCGAGGGTGAGCAGCGCCACGTTGTAGGGGCGGCGGTCGCCGATCGCGACCGCGTGGGCGATCAGCGGCGAGGCGGCCTTCAGCTTCCCCTCGATCGCGGCCGGGGACATGTTCTTGCCGGCCGCGTTGATGATCAGCTCCTTCTTGCGGTCGACGATCCGCAGGTAGCCCTCCTCGTCGAATTCGCCGACGTCACCGGTCAGCAGCCAGCCGTCCTCGGCGAACGTCTCCGCCGTCTTCTCGGGCATGTTGCGGTAGCCCTTCATCACCACCGCGCCGCGGACCAGCACCTCGCCGTCCTCGGCCAGCTTCACCTCAACCCCGGGGATCGGCGGTCCCACGGTGCCGACCCTGACCTCGCCCGGCGGGTTGATCGTCGCCACCGCGGTCGTCTCCGACATCCCCCAGAGCTCGCTGATCTCGACCCCGATCCCGAGGAAGAACTTGAGCACGTCGGGTGGAGTGGGGGCGGCCCCGACGGCAAAGCATTCGACCTCGTCGATGCCGAGCATCGAGCGGATCTTCGAGAAACCAGCTCGTCGGCGCGGTCCCACTCGGCCTGGAGGTCGGCGGGGATCTCGCCGGCGAGGTAGGCGTCGACCCAGCGGCGGGCGATGCCCATCGCCTGCTCGGTCGCCACGCGTTTGGCCTGGTCCTGCTCCGCTGCCATCCCGGTCTCCAGCGCGGCCTTCAGTTTTTCCCAGATCCGCGGCACCCCGCCCCAGATGGTCGGCCTGACCTCGATCGTGTAGGCGACCAGCTGCTGGACCTCCGGGCAGCAGTAGACGCAGCGGCCGTAGGCCATCTGCGCGTAGAGGTTCGCCCAACGATCGGCGATGTGGGCACTGGGCAGGAAGGAGATAGAGCGGCCGCCGGGCGGGAAGCTCCAGATCTCCTCGCCGGATCGCAGCTGGCTCATCATGTTGTGGTGGCTCAGCTGCACCCCCTTCGGGGGGCCGGTGGTGCCCGAGGTGTAGATCAAACAGAGCACGTCGTCGGGCTCGACCGCACGCCAGGTCGCCTCGAAGTCGAAGCCGGGGGCGGCCATCGCCTCCAGCTCCTCGAGCGAGATCGTCCCCTCGGGAGCATCGCCGTCCACGACCACGACGTGCTCGAGCGTCTCGACCCGGTCCCGGGCCTCCAGCACCTGTCGGAGGAACGCCTGCTCGGTGACGACGACGCGGTTGGCCGCGTCGGCGATGACGTACTCGATCTGCTCCGGCGAGGAGGTGTTGTAGACCGAGAAGCAGGTCGCGCCGAGGTGCATCGCGGCGGTGTCGGTGAGGAAGAAGGCGGGCCGGTTGGTCAGCATGAACCCGACCGTGTCGCCGTGTCCGACCCCGAGCGCGGCAAGGCCCGCGGCCCGTTTGCGGACCGTCGCGCCGAACTCGGCGAAGCTCGCCGCGTAATCGCTGTCCTTCAGCCTCAGCGCCGGCGCGTCGGCATGCTCGGCTGCCGTCGCCTGGAACGCCTCGCACATCGTCGCGGCGGACAGCGCCGCCGGCATGGCGCCGGCCGCGGCCGGCGCGGTCTCGACTGGTTTCACAGCTGCTCCCTCTGCTCGTTGACCCGAGGTCATGGTCCCTGGTCGGGGCGCCTTGCGCAAGGCCGGGCGCTCTCAAACAGCGATCGGGACGATCCCGGGATGAGCTTCGACCCGCTCGAGCCACGCGCGCACCGCCGGGTACGACTCGAGGTCGAGGCCGGCCTCGGGTGCGACGTGGGTGTAGGCGTAGAGCGCGATGTCGGCGATCGTGAAGCGCTCGGCGGCGAGGTAGCCGCAGTCGCCGAGGTGACGCTCCATCACGCGCAGCGCCGCGTCGCCGGCGCTGCGCTTGGCCTCGATCTCCGCTGCGGGTGGGGGATCGTCGGAGATCGAGGTCCAGAAGCGGAGGACCGCGATCGCCGGCTCGTGCTTGTACTGCTCGAAGAACATCCACTGCAGTACCTGGGCGCGCTCGTAGGGATCGTCGGGCAGGTAGCGGCTGCCGTCGGCGAAGTACCAGAGGATCGCGTTCGACTCGGCGAGCGGACGACCGTCCTCGAGCACCACCGTCGGCACGTTGAGCGAGGGACTGAGCCCGCCGAGCACGTCGGCCCGACCCGAGCGATCGACGACTGAGAGCTCCCGCCGCTCGAACTCGATCCCCAGCAGGCCGAGGAGCAGCCGAACCTTGTGGCAGTTGCCGGAGACCGGGTTGTCGTAGAGCAGCAGCGTCATCGGCGGCCTCGGATGATCCCAGGTCGCCCTCTCGCATAGAGGAAATTGATCATTTAGTAACTTCCTGAGGATCGTGTTAGCGTGGCCGGAACCGTCGGGTGAGGGCACCCGGTCGATTCTTTGGGAGGAGAGTCAAATGAAGAGGCACATCTCTGCGGTTCTCTGCGTGATGGCGTTCTGTGCCGTGTTCGTCAGCCCGGCCTGGGCGGTGAAGTACGTGGCACTCGGGGACTCATACTCGTCAGGTACGGGAACCCGGACCTACTACGACTCGGGCTGTCAGCGGTCCGTCACCTCGTATCCCTACCTGCTGCGGAACGCGCACCCCACTTGGACCTTCGTGCACGCGGCGTGCTCGGGCGCGAAAACGGGGGACATCATCAACACGCAGTCGGCCAGCCTGACCGCGGACACCAACTGGGTCACCTACACGATCGGCGGCAACGACGCCGGTTTCTCGAGCGTGATCACGACCTGTGCCCAGCCGTCCTGGGCGTCCAACTGCGACGGTGCGATCAACAACGCACAGGCCTACATCCAGAACACGTTGCCGGGCCGTCTCGATCTGGTCAACAACACGATCAAATCGAAATCGCCGAGCGCGAAAGTGATCGCGCTCGACTATCCGCGTCTCTTCAACGGCACCGATTGCAACGCCTTCACCTGGTTCAGCTCGAGCGAGATGACCCGGCTCAACCAGACCGCCGACATGCTGAAAAACGTGACCAGCGCGGCGGCGACGCGGGCGGGGGCGAACTTCGTCTTCCGCGACGTGATCCCCCCGTTTGTCGGCCACGCGGTCTGTGACGGCGGCGGCGCCTCCTCGACGGAGTGGATCAACGGTCTCTCGAACCCGGTGGGGGAGAGCTACCACCCGAAGACGACGGGCCACGCCAACGGGTACTACCCGGTGGTCAAAGCGGTCACCGGCTGAGTCAGAGCTCCTCCAGTCGCGCCCGGAACGATGCCGCCGGTTCCACCGTGGAGCCGGCGGCGCGCGCCTGGTCGGCGAGCGCGCGGTCCGAGGTGACGACGCGAATCCCAGCGGGGTCCGGGTCGGCGCGGAGACGGCGGACGATCTCCTGGTCGCCGGCGTCACGTCCCGGGCGTGGCGCGTGCGCGACCTCGACCACGGTCGAGGAGATCGGCGGCGAGGGCGGTCGCTCGAAGACCACGGTTACGTCCTCGCCGCTCTCCGCGGCGAAGCGCTCGAGCAGGTCGACGAGCCGCACCATCGCCCCGTGCCGGTCCCGCCACCAGGCATCTGGGCGGGAGCCGATCACGTTCATGCCGTCCACGAACCAGCGCATGCCCTGAGCCTAGGCGCTCGGGCCCGAGCTATCGGGAGAGCTTGACCGGGAGCGTTTTCAGCTGGTTGAGAAAGGCGGACTCGACGAAGACCGGCTCACCCGCGAGGGAGATATCGGGGTGGCGGGCGAGGGTCTCCTCGAAGAGGATTTTCAGCTCGAGGCGGGCGAGGGCGGTGCCGAGGCAGAAGTGCCGGCCGCCGGCACCGAAGGCCTGGTGCTCCGGATTGCGGAGGACGTCGAAGCTGTCGGGGTCCTCGTAGCGGGTCTCGTCGCGGTTGGACGAGGCGTACCACATGACCACCTTCTCGCCTTTCTTGATCTCTTGGCCGTTGAGGACGGTGTCTTTGGTCGCGGTGCGGCGGAAGTGCGAGAAGGCGGGGAACATCCGCAGTGACTCCTCGACCGTGCCCGGAACCAGCCCCGGGTCTTCGCGGACGAGTGCGAGCTGCTTGGGATCTTCGAGCAGCGCCCTCATGCCGCTGCAGTAGGTCGCCTTGGTGCTGTCGTTGCCGGCGGCGACGAGGAGGAAGAAGCCCATCACGATCTCGTGCTCCTCGAGCTTCTGGCCTTCGACCTCAGCGTGGACGAGGACGCTGGTGAGGTCGTCGGTCGGGTTCTCCCGCCGCTCGGCGATCATCGTGCTGCAGCGGGCGAAGACTTCGCCGATCGTCTTCTGGATCGTCTCTTCGATGTTGTCGATGCCGTCCGGGCTGTAGTCCGAGTCGCTCGCCGCAAGCGCCGAATTCATCAGCTCGGCCCAGACCGCGTCGTCCTCCTCGGGGATGCCCATGAAGCTCCCGATCACCCGCGAGACGGCGGGCTGGGCGACGTCGGTGACCAGGTCGCAGCTGTCGCGGCCCTCGAGCCGGTCGAGCACGCCGACGACGATCTTCCTGATCTCGTCCTCGTGGGCGGCAATCCGCTTCGGCGTGAACCCGGCCTGGAAGAGGGCCTTGAGGCGGTCGTGCTTGGGCGGGTCCATGCCGATGAACATCGCCCGCGCCAGCTCGATCGGGAAGACCTCGTCGATCGCGACGACGCCGCCGAGTTCGGAGGAGTACGTCTCCCAGTCGCGGCTCACCGCGTGCACGTCGTCGGCGGTGGTCACCGACCAGAAGCCCGCGGCGGCCGGGAGCTCGGTCACTTCCGAGGTCCAGTGGACCGGGCACTTTCCCCGCATCTCCTTGAAGAGGGCTTGGGGTGGGCCGTCGACCCAGTGCTCGCGCTCCATCACGAGCTCCCGCTCGAGGTCGCGCTGCGATGCGCTCGTCTCGGTCCCGTCGGCCACCGCTGCGGATAGTACTGGCTGGCTGGCCAGTTGGAGCGCGTGCTGCTCGCGCCGGTTCTCCCGGTGGGGGGAGAACTTGCTGCTGCCAGCCCTTATCGGCAGATGAGTCACTCGGACATGCGAGCAAAAGGCGCCGATCCCACGCGAGTCCTCGTAGAAGAACTTTTGCGCACAGCATTCGCCCTCAGCGACGCGCTTGCATCTCTGCTCGACGATTTGCCGGAAGGGCACTTTCCCGGTGAGGAAAACGCGGCTGTGCTGATCGAGATGGTGGCCGGCAGTTGCCGGCCCGCGATTGAAGCGGCCGGCGAGCCCAACTGTTGGGCCGCGGCTGCGTTGATCGGCGCCGTCAGGGGCAGGTTCATTGAGGATCTGCGGGCTGCCGCGCGCTTGGCGCGGTCAGGCGAGTGAAGCGCTCCATCGTCTGCGGCGGCGACCAGAGCCAGGGAGGACATTCTGCTACTTTCATGTACATGAGTGAGTCCGTCGGTGTCGCTGAGCTGCGGCAGAACCTGAGTGTCTACCTGCGGCGGGTGCGCCGCGGCGAGCGGCTGGTGGTGACGGATCGCAACCGGCCAGTTGCCGAGCTGGGGCCTGCGCCGACTATCGGGGCCGATCTCGATCGGTTGATCGCAGACGGGCGGGTGTCGCGTCCGCTGCGCTCGGGCCTGCCCGAGCCATTGGAGTTGACGGGTGATTCGCGCGCTCTGAGTCGAGCGCTCGACGACATCCGCGGCGACCGCTGAGTCCGTGGCGGTCTTCTACGCGGATGCCTCTGCGCTGGTCAAGCTTCTCCGTGAGGAGGACGAGTCGAGTGCCCTGCGTACTTATCTTGGCGACGCGGACCTGGTCAGCAGCGAGGTGGTTTTGACCGAGATTCCACGGGCGGTGCGGCGGGCCGCAGCCCTTGACCCTGCGCTCCCGCTCGACCTGCTGCTGGAGCGCGCCGGCGCGTTGATCGACGCGATTGCACTGCGGCCAGCCGATCGGGATCTGCTCTATGGGGCGGGCGCCCTCACGGAGCCCGCTCTGCGCGCGCTGGACGCAATCCATGTCGCTTCCGCTGTGGGCCTGGACCCGATCGAGGCATTCGTGACCTACGACGAGCGCCAGGCGGCTGCTGCGCGTCTCGCCGGCTTGCGAACGCTGGCGCCTGGAACCTGAGGGGCAAGCCTCCACCGAGGCTCAGCATCTCCTTGCTACAGCCACCCCGCCCGTTTGAAGCGCCGGTAGAGCGCGAGGCAGACGACGGCGATCAGGAGCAACACGCTGGGGTACCCGAAGCGCCACTCCAGCTCCGGCATGTGCTTGAAGTTCATCCCGTAGATGCCGGCGATCATCGTCGGCACCGCGAGGATCGCGACCCAGGCGGAGATCTTGCGCATGTCCTCGTTCTGGCGCACCGAGACCTGGGTCAGGTTCGCCTGCAGGGCGTTTCCGAGCAGCTCGCGGAAGGCGGTGATGCGCCCGCCGGCGCGCCGCAGGTGGTCGTGGACGTCCCGGTAGTACTCGGTGAGCTCCTCCGGCACGACCTCGAAGCGACCGCGGGCGATCTCGTCGACCGAGCCGGAGAGCGGCGCCACCGCCGCCTGGAAGTCGAGGATCTCGCGCTCGAGCTTGTAGATGCGCTCGGCCGGGTTGTTGCGGTCCTCGGAGAAGACCTGGCGCTCGACCTCCTGGACGTCGACCTCGATCCCTTCCGCGGCCACCTCGTAGCCGTCGACGACGTGGTCGAGGATCGCGTAGAGGACCATGCCCGGTCCGTGCTGGAGGAGGTCGGGCCGGTGCTCGATCCGGGAGCGGACGGCGCTCAGCTCGCCCTCGCCGTGGCGCACCGTGACGACGAAGGAGGGGTTGACGAAGAGCAGCAGCTCGCCGATCTCGATCACCTCCTCCGGGTCGATGTAGTGCGCGGTCTTGACGACCACGAACAGGGTCTCCCCGTAGAGCTCGACCTTGGGCCGCTGGTGTGCTTTGACCGCGTCCTCGACCGCGAGCTCGTGCAGGTCGAACTCGCGCGCTATCTCCTCGAGCTCCTCGGCTGAGGGTTCGACCACCCCGAGCCAGACGAAGGATCCCTCTTCGCGGGCGGCGCCGCCGGCGCGCTCCAGCGTCAGGTTTCCCTCGCGCCGGTGACCGCGCTCGTAGACGGAGCAGTTGGCGATCACCGAGGCAGTATCGCCCTTGACTCGGCGGCTGAGCTTCGGGAGCATCCGAGCCGTGTCGAAGCTGAGGTTCGAAATCTCGATCTCGGTCGACGGGTACGTCGCCGGGCCCAATCAGAGCGAGGAGCACCCGCTGGGCGAAGGCGGGGAGGAGCTGCACGAGTGGGTGGTAAAGCTCGAGGCCTGGCGGAAGTCGCATGGCCGGGAGGGCGGCGAGGTCAACGCCAGCAGCGAGGTCGTCGAAGAAGCGATGGAGAACATCGGCGCAGTGATCATGGGCCGGAACATGTTTGGTGGCGGTCCCGGGCCGTGGGGTGAGGATCCCTGGACCGGGTGGTGGGGGGACGACCCGCCCTTTCACGTGCCGGTCTTCGTCCTCACCCACCACGAGCGCGAGCCCCTGCAGATGGCCGGCGGCACGACTTTCCACTTCGTCACCGACGGGATCGAAGCGGCGTTGGCGCAGGCCCGAGAGGCGGCAGACGGTCAGGACGTGAAGCTCAGCGGCGGCGCCGACGCGGCCCAGCAGTACCTGGCTGCCGGCCTGGTCGACGAGATGCAGTTGAACGTCGCCCCGATCCTGCTCGGTGACGGTGAGCGGCTGTTCGGGAACGTCGGCGCGGACCTCGAGCTGACGCAGGAGCGCGTCGTGCACGCGCCCGAGGTCACCAACATCAAGTACCGCGTCGCCTAGCTGGGGGCGAGGAGTCCGGCGACGGCCTGCGCCAGTCGCCGTCCGCGCGGGGTCAGCGTGTACTCGGTGTGGGGGGGACGGCCGGCGACGAGCGTGCGCTCGAGGATGCCCGCGGACTCCAGCTGCTCCAGCCGCTCGGAGAGCGTGGTCGGGGAGACGCCGGGGAGCGACTGGCGGAACTCGTTGAAGCGGACGGCGCCGCTGGCCGAGGCGTAGATCGTCGCCATCGTCCAGCGGCGCTCGAGCAGGCCGGCGGCCGTCCGCAGCTCGCTCGGGACCGGCGAGCAGCTACGACATCGCGGCGACATCGGCGCCCTTCTCGGCGGGCTCCAGGGCACGCTCGATGACCTCCTCGATGCTCATCACCGGGTGGAAGGTCATCTCCTCAGCCACCTCGTCCGGGACCTCGGCGAGGTCGCCGCGGTTGCGCTCGGGCAGGATCACCTCGGTCAACCCGGCCGCGTGGGCGGCCAGCACCTTCTGCTTCAGCCCGCCGATCGGCAGCACCCGGCCCTGCAGCGTGACCTCTCCGGTCATCCCGACCGTGTGCTTGACCGGGCGCCCGCTCAGCAGTGAGACCAGTGCCGTGGTCATCGCGGTGCCGGCGCTGGGCCCGTCCTTGGGGATCGCCCCGGCGGGGACGTGGAGGTGGAACTCGCGGTCGAAGCGGGCGGGGTCGATCCCCAGCTGCCCGGCGTGGGAGCGCACGTAGGAGAGGGCGATTCGCGCCGACTCCTTCATCACGTCGCCGAGCTGGCCGGTCAGGACCAGGCCCTTGTCGCCCTCCATCGCGGTTGCCTCGATGAAGAGGACGTCGCCGCCGCTTCCGGTGACAGCGAGGCCGGTCGAGACGCCGGGGATCGCGGTGCGCTCGACCGACTCCTGGAAGAAGCGCTGACGGCCGAGCGAGTCGTGGACCGCGTCGGCGTCGAGCACGATCGGCAGCTCCGCCTCGCCCGAGGCGATCCGCGTCGCCGCTCCGCGCAGCAGCTTGCCGAGCTCGCGCTCGAGCTGGCGCACGCCGGCCTCGCGGGTGTACTCGGTGACTACCGTCTGCAGCACCTCGTCGCTCACCTCGACCTCCTCGGCCTCGAGACCGTTGCGGGTCAGCTGCCGGGGCAGCAGGTAGCCGCGGGTGATCGCCAGCTTCTCGGCGGTCGTGTAGCCGTCGAAGGCGATGATCTCCATCCGGTCCAGCAGCGGCCCCGGGATCGGGTCGGCGAGGTTCGCGGTGGCGATGAAGACGACCTGGGAGAGGTCGACCTCGACGTCGAGGTAGTGGTCGCGGAAGGAGTGGTTCTGGGCCGGGTCCAGCACCTCCAGCAGCGCGGCCGAGGGGTCGCCGCGCCAGTCGGCGCCGACCTTGTCGACCTCGTCGAGCAGGATCACCGGGTTCATCGTCTCCGCGTCGCGCAGGGCGCGCACGATCCGTCCCGGCATCGAGCCGATGTAGGTGCGGCGGTGGCCGCGGATCTCGGCCTCGTCGTGGACGCCGCCGAGGCTGATGCGGACGAACTCGCGCCCGAGCGCGCGGGCGATCGACTCGCCGATCGAGGTCTTGCCGGTTCCGGGCGGGCCGACCAGGGTCAGGATCGCGCCGTCGGCGCGGCTGTCCTCGGTCTTGCCGCGCTCCTCGCGCAGCTTGCGCACGGCGATGAACTCGGTGATCCGCCGCTTCACGTCCTCGAGGCCGGCGTGGTCGGCGTCGAGCACCTCGCGGGTGTGGACGGGGTCGAGCAGCTCCTCGGAGCGCTGTGACCACGGCACCGCGATCAGCCAGTCGAGGTAGCTGCGGATCATCGAGGACTCGGGCGACTGCTCGCCCTGGCGCTCGAGCCGGCGCAGCTCTTTCTCGGCCTGCTCGGCGACCGCCTCCGGCATCCCGGCCTCGGCGATCTTGCGCTCGTACTCCTCGATCAGGTTGCCCTCGTCCTCGCCCAGCTCCTTACGGATCGACTCCATCTGTTTGCGCAGGAAGTACTCGCGCTGCTGCTGCTGGGCGCCGGACTCGACGTCGTCGCGGATCCTGCTGCGGACCTGCAGCTCGGCCAGCCGCTCGCGCTGCAGCTCGACGGCCAGTTGCAGGCGCTCGCTGACGTCGACGCTGTCGAGCAGGCGCAGCTTCTGGTCGAGCAGCACGTCGGGACTGAAGCCGGTGGTGTCGGCGAGGGCGCCGGGCTCCTCGACCGAGCGCAGGAAGGCGGCGATGCGGCCGTCGTCGCCGCGCAGCTCGAGGATCTCCTCGACCACGGCGCGGTACTCGCGCATCAGCTCCCTCGTGTGCTCATCATCGGGGTGACCGTCGTGGAACTCCTGCACCTCGATCCGCAGCGCCTCGCCGTCGTGCTCGTCGGGAACGGCGGCGCCGGCGAGGCCGCGGTGCAGGCCGAGCACCGTCGCGACCGCGGCGCCGCGGCGCGAGCGGCCGCGCTCGATCACCTCGGCGACGACGCCGGTGCGGGCGAACTCGCCGTCGCTGCGGGAGAGCAGGAAGACGCGGTCCTCCTCGCCGACGTCGATCGGCAGGGTGGCGGTGACGGTGGGGAAGACGATCGCGTCGTCGAGGGGGATGAGGAGATAAGCCATGACCAGATCCACTTTCTGTAGTTAGTCTTAGATCAGGATAGCGCGCACGAGCCGCCGAGTTCGAGCGATACGGTGTCGGCATGGATCCGGAGCGTGCGCAGGAGCTGTTGGCCGCCGAGCGGGAGCGCATCGAGCGGGAGATCGCGGCGCTGGAGCGCGAGGGCCCCGAGGAGGGCGACGCCCGCCGCGAGGCCGGGGACTACGGCTCCGAGGGCCTCTACCAGGACGAGTTCGACGCCGGCCGCGCCCAGGACCTGAAGGACCGACTTGACGCGGTCGAGCGCGCCGAGGCTCGCCTCGCCGACGGCACCTACGGCCGATCCGTTCGCAGCGGCGAGCCGATCCCCGACGAGCGCCTCGAGGCGAACCCGACCGCCGAGCTGACGGTCTCCGAGCAGGACCCGGCGGCGCGTTAGCGCCCCGGGCTTACCGAAAAAGCTCTAACTACCCGAGCAGCTTGGCCTTCTGGGCGGCGAACTCCTCCTCGGTGAGGATGCCCTGGGCTTTGAGCTCGCCTAGCTGTTTGAGCTGGTCGATCACCGAGTCCTCGCCGCCGGCCTGCGGGGCCGCCGGCGGTGCGGCGGCCGGCTGGGGCGCCTGCTCCGATTCCTGCTGGGCCCAGCGCTGGCCCTGGCGACGCGAGACGCGGTTGCTGACGCTGGTTGCCGTGCCGGCGATGACGGCGGTGCGGGCGACACCTCGAAGTAGTCCTGGCATCTGCTTCTCCTCTCAGGCAGCGGCCTCGGCCGCGTCGAGGGCGGCGAGGACGTCTTGGATTGGGATGCGGCCGGAGGCGACCAGCTGGCCGCCGGAGCGGCGCACGGCGGCGGCGAAGGGCGCGGCCCAGATGTTCTCGTAGACCAGCAGCGCAGCCGAGGTGCCGGGCTCCAGCGCTGCACCTGCCTCGCTGACGTCGTCGTCGGAGAGGAGACCTGACGAGGCACCCTCGAAGACGGCGAACTCGGCGACGTCATCGCCGAGGTCGGCGATCTCCAGCCCGGCGACGCTGCCGTCCTCGCCCTTGGCGATCAGGGTCAGATCGAGAATCCGGATCAAGCCGCGGTCGACCAGGTCGATCAGGTGTGGCATCGCCTCGCCGGTCGGCTGTCTCCCCGGCCACTCGACCAGGATGTAATCGATCGGCCCCATCTCGTTCAGCTCGTCCGCGCCCACGTCGTCCCCTTCGTCGTTGAAAAAGAACCTCGATGCAACGTGCTGGCACCTTAGCGCTCCACCGCATAGGCTGGCCCTCGTGACGACCCCGAGCCCAGAGGACGCGGCGATGCTCTTCGGCAACCGCTTCCTGGTCGAGGACGCTCCCGCCGGGGACTTCCCCGAAGACGGGATGCCGGCGCTCGACGCGATGCGCCTGGTCGACGAGGAACTGGCGCTGGAGGGCGACCCGCAGCGCAACCTGGCGACCTTCGTCACCACCTGGATGGAGCCGGAGGCGCAGCGGATCATCGCCGAGAACCTGTACCGGAACTTCATCGACCACGCCGAGTACCCGATCTCGGCCGAGATCGAGCAGCGCTGCGTGCGCATGCTCGCCAACCTCTTCAACGCCCCTGGCGAGACCACCGGGGCCCGCACCCAGGGCTCCTCGGAGGCGATCATGCTCGGCGCCCTCTCGCTCAAGTGGAAGTGGAAAGAGCGCCGCGAAGCCTCCTCGCTCCCGGTCGACAAGCCGAACCTGGTCTTCGGCGGCGACGTGCACGTGGTCTGGGAAAAGTTCTGCCGCTACTTCGACGTCGAGCCGCGGATCGTGCCGCTGCAGGAAGGCAAGTACACGATTGGCCCCGACGACGTGGAGCCGCTGATCGACGAGAACACGATCGGCGCCGCCGCCGTCCTCGGCACCACCTTCACCGGCCATGCCGACGACATCCCCGGCATCAACGACCTCCTGCTGCGGATCAAGTCCGAGCGCGAACTCGACGTGCCGCTGCACGTCGACGCCGCCAGCGGCGGCTTCGTCTGGCCCTTCCTCTACCCGGACTCGAAGTGGGACTTCCGGCTCGAGCAGGTGCGCTCGATCAACGTCTCCGGGCACAAGTTCGGGCTCGTCTACCCCGGCATCGGCTGGCTCGTCTTCCGCGAACAGAGTGACCTGGCCGAGGACCTCGTCTTCTACGAGAACTACCTGGGCAAGAAAGATGCGACCTTCACGCTCAACTTCTCCACCGGCGCCTCGATGGTGCTCGCCCAGTACTACAACTTCGTCCGCCTCGGGCGGCAGGGCTACACGTACATCATGGAGGCGATGGAGAAGAACGCCCGCGCCCTCGCCGACCGGCTCGAGGCCTGCGGCGACTTCGAGCTGATCGGGGCCGAGGAGGAGCAGTTGCCGCTGGTCGCCTTCCGCCTGCTCGCGGGCAAGAACTACGACGAGTTCGACCTCTCCTGGCAGCTCTCGGCCGAGCGCGGCTGGATGCTGCCCGCCTACACGCTGCCGCCGAACGCCGAAAAAGAGAAGGTGCTGCGGGCGCTGGTCAAGGAGACGTTGAGCCGCGAGCAGGTCGACCGCCTCGCCGACGACATCGAACAGGCCTGTTCGACGTTGGCCGAGAAGGGCGGGGCGCACCCGTCCGAGCGCAAGCAGGTCAAGACCGGCACCGGGTACTGATCGGGGAGGTCAGTCGCTGCTCGCTCGCGACGGCCACCAGGCGCGCTCGCCGAGCCGGTAGGTGATCGCCGGGATCAGCAGGGCGCGGACGACGAAGGTGTCGAGGAGGACGCCGATCGCGACGGTGGCGCCGATCTGGATCATCTGCTCCAGCGGCAGCAGGGTCAGGGTTGCGAAGGTGCCGGCGAGGATCAGGCCGGCGCCGGTGACGACGCCGCCGGTGTTGACGAGCGCGACCAGCGTGCCCTCCGGGGTGCCGCGGGCGACGGCCTCCTCGCGGGCCCGGGTCATCAGGAAGATGTTGTAGTCGACCCCGAGCGCGACCAGGAAGATGAAGGACAGCAGCACCAGGTTGAAGGCGATCCCCTCGCCGCCGAGCACGGCGAAGGCGAAGGTGAGGAGTCCCAGGGTCGCCGCGAACGAGGCCACCACGGTCACCATCAGGTAGAGGGGCGCGAGTAGGGCGCGCAGGACCGCGGCGAGGATCAGGCCGACGACCAGCAGCACCAGCGGCACGATCAGCTTCGTGTCGCGCTCGTTGGTCTGCTCGATGTCGAAGTTCTCGGCCGGGACGCCGCCGAGCAGGCCGCCGGGGTCGACCTCGTGCAGGCGTTCGCGGACGTCGTCGACGGTGTCGGCGGCGTCGCTCGAGTAGGGGTTGCCGTGGAGGACGATCACGACCACGGCTTTCTCGATTTCCCCGGTCGGCGGCACCGGCAGCGCCAGCTGCACCGGGTGCAGGGCTTCCAGGGCCTTGGTCGTCGCCTCCAGGCGCTCGGTCGCGACCACCGCGGTCAGCGGCGCCCCCAGTCCGGCGGGGAAGTGGGCTTCCAGCGCTTCGGTGCCGCGGCTGGAGTTGGTCGGTTTGGTCTCGCCCTGGCCGAACCCGATCGTGTCGTGGCTGACGAGGTTGCCGAGCGAGAGCGCGATCAGGAGGGCGAAGACGGCGACGACGATCGGGCGGGAGCGACGACGTATGAGCCCGGCGACCCGCTCCCAGCGGCCGGTCTGGCGCTCGGCGCCGGGGTCCGCCGCTTGCTCGGCTGGGGGACGCTCGGTCCCCGCAGTTGCCCCGGGGCGCCAGAAGGCGCGCCCGTCGAGCAGCGAGAGCAGGGCGGGGAGGAGGGTGAAGGCGGCGGCGAGCATGACCGCGACCCCGATCGCCAGGATCGGGCCGAGCCAGCGGGTCGACTCCAGCTCGGCGACGAGCAGGACCAGCATCGCCGCGATCACGGTTCCGGCCGAAGCGGCAAGCGCGGGGGCGCTCTCGCGCAGGGCTTTGGGGAGCGCGAGCGGCGGCGGTTTGCCGGCGTCGAGCTCCTCGCGGTAGCGGTGCACGAGCAGCAGCGAGTAGTCGGTGCCGGCGCCGAAGATCAGCACCAGGAGCAGGAAGGTGCCCTCGGTGTTGACGACGATCCAGCCCGCCTCGATCAGCAGGTAGGCGATCCCGATCGCGGTCATGTAGGCGGCGCCGACGGTGAGCAGCGGCAGCACCGCCAGCAGCGGCGCCCGGTAGACGACCAGGAGCAGGATCAGGACCAGGGCGAGGGTTGCGATCAGCAGCGTCTGCCCTGCTTCGTCGGCGACGCGGTCGAGGTCGGCCGCGATCCCGGCCGGCCCGGTCACGTAGGCCTCGAGCCCGGGGCGGTGGTGTTCGCCCAGGTAGCGACGGATCTGGTGCACACCGCCGACGATTGCCCCGCGGTCCTCGGCGTCGATCGCCAGCACGACCAGGGCCGCTTCGCCGTCGCGGGAGATCGGGCCGACGCCGTGGGCGATCTTGGCGACGTCGCCGAGCGATTCCCGCGCCTCGGCCGAGAACGGGTCGATCACCGGCGTCGCCCCGGTCAGTGCTAGTTCGTCGAGGCCCTGGCCGATACGGCCGATCGCGCTCAGGTCGGCTTTGGTCAGGCCGCCGTCGTGTTCGAAGACGATCACCGCCGGGACCTCTTCGCCGCCGCCACTGCTGTGCTCGAGCGCGTCGATGGCGCGGGTCGATTCCGCCTTGGCGGGCAGGAAGCTGCTCTGGCCGGCCGCGGTCGCGTCGCCGATGTGGGAGCGGCCGACGAAGCCGGCGATACCGAGCAGGACCCAGACCCCGATCGTGACCAGGCGCCCGCGCGGGCCGGTGACCGCCGCGGCGAGGCGCCCGATCACAGCCGACTCGCTCTGGGGGCGGGCACGGGTGCAAGCCTAGTCACGGTTGATTCGGATGTGCCTGCACGGGTAGCGTGGTGCGCATGAGACCAAAAGCCTTGCTCGCAGCCGCCTTTGTTGCCCTCTCGCTCGCACTCGCCGCCTGCGGCGACAGCGACGACGACACCTCCACCGCCACGGAGACGACGAGCGAGGAAGCGACCACCCAGGAAAGCGGCGCCGCTGAAGAAGGCGGCAGCGCCCCCGCCCCGAGCGGCGAGGCGGCCAAGGCCGAAAAAGTGAAAATCGTCGAATTCACCTACGAGCCGGACCCGGTCGTCGTGCAGACCGGCGGCAAGGTGATCTGGCAGAACGAGGACGCCGCTCCCCACACCGCCACCGCCGACGACGGCAGCTTCGACACCGGCACGATCGAGCAGGGCAAGATCGGTTCGGAAACCTTCAAGGAGGCGGGCACCTACCCGTACTTCTGCGAGATCCACCCCGACATGCGCGGCAGCGTCGAAGTCGTCGACTAAGTAACAGGCGTCGCCGGGCCGGGCGCGAGCGTCTATGTTGCGCCCATGAACGACGCGGAGGGGCGCGACGAGCTGGCGGAGCTGCTGGCGCGGCGCGCACGGACCGAGGACGCGGCCCGCCCCGATGCGGTCGATAAGCGCCACGCGGCGGGCGGGAGGACGGCGCGGGAGAACATCGCCGACCTGGTCGACCCCGGCTCCTTCGTCGAGTACGGCCGCTACGCGATCGCCGCCCAGCGCGGGCGCCGCGAGGTCCAGGACCTGATCGAGCGTACCCCGGCCGACGGGATGCTCGCCGGGACGGCGCGGATCAACGGCGAGCTCTTCGGCTCCGAGCGCGCCGCCTGCGCCGTGCTCTCCTACGACTACACGGTCCTGGCCGGAACCCAGGGTGCGCTCGGCCACCGCAAGAAGGACCGCCTCTTCGAGCTGATCGAGCGGATGCGGCTGCCGACCGTCTTCTACACCGAGGGCGGCGGCGGCCGCCCCGGCGACACCGACTACCCGGTCGTCTCCGCGCTCGAGACTCGCGCCTTCGCGCTCTGGGCGAAGCTGGCGGGGGTGGTGCCGCGGATCGCCGTCGTCGCCGGCCGCTGCTTCGCCGGCAACGCGGTGATCGCCGGCTGCTCGGACCTGATCGTCGCCACCGAGAACGTCTCGCTGGGGATGGGCGGACCGGCGATGATCGAGGGCGGCGGCCTTGGCCGGGGCGAGCCGGACGCGATCGGCCCGATCGCGATGCAGGCCGGCAACGGCGTCGTCGACGTGGTCGCGACCGACGAGGAGGAGGCGACGGCGCTGACGAAGCGGCTGCTCTCCTACTTCCAGGGGGCGACGCCGCCGGGCCCCGAACCCGACCAGGAGCGCCTGCGGGCGGTGGTGCCGGAGCGGGCGCGGCGCGCCTATGACCCGCGGCCGGTGGTGGAGACGCTCGCCGACGAGGGCTCGGTCACCTTCCTCTGCGAGCGCTTCGCGCCGGAGATGGTGACGGGACTGGCGCGGATCGAAGGCCGCCCGTTTGGCCTCATCGCCAACGACAGCCGCCACGTCGCCGGCGCGATCACCAGCGAGGCTTCCGACAAGGCCGCGCGCCTGCTGGCGCTCTGCGACTCCTTCGGGCTGCCCGTGGTCTCCCTGGTCGACACCCCCGGCTTCATGGTCGGGCCGGAGGCGGAGGCCACCGGGCTGGTGCGGCGTGCCTCCCGGTTCCTGGTCGCGGGCGCGGCGCTGCGGGCCCCGCTCGTCGCCGTGATCCTGCGCCGCGGCTACGGCCTCGGGGCGCAGGCGATGACCGGCGGCAGCCTGCACGAGCCGCTGCTGACTGTTGCCTGGCCCGGCGCCCATCTCGGGCCGATGGGCCTGGAGGGAGCGGTCAGGCTGGCGCTGCGCAAGGAGCTGGAGGCGATCGCCGACGAGGGTGAGCGCGAGCAGCGGGTCCGCGACCTCACCGCCGCCGCGGAGGAGAACGCGCGGGCGCTGAACGCGGCGGCGCTGTTCGAGCTCGACGACGTGATCGACCCGGCCGAGACGCGCTCGGTGATCGCCGCGACCCTGGCTGCAGCCGCCAATCCCACGAGCAAGGAGACGAGATGACCGAGCTGACCGAGAAGCAGGCCGAGCTCTGCGAGGGCAGCACGACCGACTACTCGGACCTGAAGGCGTTCTTCGTCAACTGCACGCTGAAGCGCAGCCCGGAGGTCTCGAACACCCAGGGTCTGATGGACATCTCGATGGAGATCATGCGCCGCAACGGGGTCGAGGTCGAGTGCATCCGCGCCGTCGACCACGAGATCGCCACCGGCGTCTGGCCCGACATGACCGAGCACGGCTGGGAGCGCGACGAGTGGCCGCAGATCTTCGAGCGGGTGATGGCGGCCGACATCCTCGTGCTCGGGATGTCGATCTGGCTGGGGGAGAAGTCCTCGGTCGCGACTCAGATCGTCGAGCGCCTCTACGGCAACTCGCACCTGCTCAACGACAGGGGCCAGTACGCCTACTACGGCCGCGTCGGCGGCTGCCTCGTCACCGGCAACGAGGACGGGGTCAAGCACTGCGCGATGAACGTCCTCTACTCGCTGCAGCACCTCGGCTACACGATCCCGCCCCAGGCCGACTCCGGCTGGATCGGCGAGGCCGGGCCGGGACCGTCCTACCTCGACGAGGGCTCAGGCGGCCCCGAGAACGACTTCACCAACCGCAACACCACCTTCGCCGCCTGGAACATGCTGCACCTGGCGCGGATCCTCAAGGACGCCGGCGGCATCCCCGCCCACGGCAACCAGCGCCCCGCCTGGGACGCCGGCTGCCGCTTCGACTTCCCCAACCCGGAGCACCGGGCTTAGCTGCCGCCCCCGCAACCACCTCCACAGCCACCTCCGGAATATGCCGACCCGCTCGTCCAGATCCCAGAGGATCGAGTCGTTCTCGGAGCCGGCGTCGGACCGATCCCAGGCGCGGACGGTCTCCCCGAGAAGGTCCCCACTGGGAGTGGACATCGCCTCATCCGGGGTGTGATGGAGATAGCTGCCGACGGCGCTGGTGCAGAACTGGGTGTAGGCGACCGAGTCGAGGATGAACTCGTGCCAGGCCTCGTCGACCAGGCGCGATGGCATCCCGAGAATCGTGCGGCCACGCCAGGCGCAGCAGACGAACCACTCTCGCAACCCTTGCTCGACCAGCCTCCAGCCGGCCTCGTCGATCCGGGGGAACCGGCGCCGGACACGTCTCTCGATGTGGGCCGGGAACCGGTACTCGGCGATGTAAGCCTCGCCCTTGCGAGCGGCTCGGCTGCGCTTGCGGATCAACAGCTTGCTGGGGCTCATCTGCGTCTCCCTTCGTCCGACCCGCGGAATCGCGGGCGAGAATGGTGAGGGGCGGGAGACGTTTGGTCAAGCGATCCGCGAAATCGCGCTACCACACCTCACCAGACCGCGTCGTGCTCCTCCATCACGCCGAACCCCTCGGCGAGGGGGAGGCCGGCGAGGGTGCCGGAGAAGGTGCCGAAGCGGTGGCGGTAGCGGGAGCGGATGAGGAGGAAGTTCTCGTCGCGGGCGTGGGCCGATTCGGGGGCGAAGTCGAGGCGGTCCGGGGCGGCGAGGTCGATGCCGTCCATGCCGCGGAAGCGGACCGGCGCCGGCTCGACCGGATCGCCTTCGACCCAGATCGCGCGCTCGCTGTTCTCGGCCGGGTCGTTGACTCCCTCGACCAGGTTCCAGGCGAGGCGGCGGCCGTCCTCCGCGCGCCCGACGCCGGCGGACCAGCGCCAGCTGGTGTGGCGCTGGTGGTAGCCGGCCGACTCGTCGTCGACGCCCCGCGCCGAGATCTCCCAGCGCCGGCCCGGGACCTCGACCGTCCCCTCGATCGGTACCCCGGACCGCTTGCGGGTCCAGCCCCAGCCGGACCCGCTGGGGCAGATCGTCTCGATCGGCAGGCACTGCCCCAGGCGCAGGCTCGCGCGCAGGCCCGGCGAGTCGATCTCCAGCTCGGGCCCGTCCATCCTCACCTCGCGGCTGCCGGGGCGCAGCATCGTGCGGGCGTCGTGGCGGCGACCCTCGCGGTCCCACATCACCCAGAACGACTGGCCGAGCGGACCGACCTCGGCCCGCGCCGCGCACAGCATCAGCTCGGGCGCGAAGACGCCGACGTAGCGCCAGCGCTTGCGCAGCTGCCCATCGCGGCGCAGCGGCATCGGCCCGGGGGGGAGGGGCAGGTCGGGCCGGTCCCGGCCCGGCCCGCGCCAGGGGATCTGGGCCGTGGCCATCGGTCCACCGTACCGCCCGCCTCGTGCGGCAGAGGTTTGTGCCGCTATCCGGTACAAACCTCTGCCGCAGTCCAGCTAGGGTCGCTGCGTGGACCAGCTGATCCAGATCGTCGGCGCCCTGCTGATCCTCGCCGCCTTCGCCGCGGTCCAGTTCGACCGCATGCGCCCGGACTCGAGGCTTTACCTCGCGCTCAACCTGATCGGCTCAATCGTTCTAGCCGTCCTCGCCTGGGTTGAGACCCAGTGGGGCTTCCTCCTCCTGGAGGGCGTCTGGGCCATCGTCTCCGCCTGGGGATTGGCAGCAGCTCTACGCGCTCCGGACCCGTCCCGGTAGGGGTGAAGCGTCTTGTACTTTTTCGCGGTCGGCGATCTGGCGCCAGCCGGCGGCGACCCTCGAAAAAGTTAAGCGAAACCCCTACCGGGACGGGTCCGTCTGCACGAGCCGCTCGGCCAACCGCTTCATCCCGAGCCTGCGCGCCGCCTCGGCGGCACCAGCCCAGTCGGTCGGCCCGTCCGCAGGCGGATCGACACCCGCGTCCCGCAGCGTCGCGATGTTCTTGAAGGCCAGCAGATCCTCGCGGGCCTCGATCAGGGCGCCGCGCAGTTTCGGCCGCTGCTCGCGGATCGCGTTGTCGAGGACCGCCTCCAGGGAGCCGTGCTTGCGCAGCAGCTCCGCCGCGGTTTTCGGTCCCACGCCCTTGGCACCGGGTAACCCGTCGGAGGGGTCGCCGCGCAGGGCGATGAAGTCGGGGACCAGCTCCGGGCCGATCCCGTAGCGCTCGCGCACCTCCTCGGGGCCGACCTCTTCGGCGCCTTTGCCGCCGGTGCGGACGTAGAGCACGGTGACGCCGTCGCCGGCGCACTGGTACATGTCGCGGTCGCCGGTCAGCAGCAGGGCATGGCCGCCGGCCTCGGCCTCGCGCTCGGCGTAGGTGCCGAGCAGGTCGTCGGCCTCGAGATCGTCGCTGGTGGCGACGGTCCAGCCAAAGGCCTCGAAAAAGTTCCTGGCCGCGACGAACTGCGGCGCCAGGTCGTCGGGCATCGCCGCCTCGCGCTCGGCGTGGTAGGCCGGGTAGAGCTCGGTCCGGTAGCTCGCCGCGTCGGGGCCGAAGCAGAGGACCACCGCCCGCGGTTGATGGATTTCCACCTCTTTCAAGATCAGGTTCGCCGTGCCCAGCAGCGCGTTCACAGGTTTGCCGTCCGGCCCCACGATCGAGTCCGGCAGCGCGTAGAAAGCGCGGAACAGCATCGAGGGCGTGTCGACGGCGAGCAGCGGCTGCGGCATGGCCGAACCCTACGCGCAGCCGCGGGGTCGGCGCCGCCGGTCCACTAGGTTTGAGCGCGCCCATGGCCGAACACGCCCTGCACATCGAGGACCTCGCCAAGCGCTACCCGACCGGGGTCGAGGCGCTGCGCGGCGTTTCGCTCGACATCGAGCCGGGCGAGCTGTTCGGGCTCCTCGGCCCCAACGGCGCCGGCAAGTCGACCCTGATTCACTGCACCACCGGCCTCGCCCAGCCGACCGCGGGATCGATCGAGATCTTCGGCGACGACGCGATCGACGACTACGCCGACGCGCGCCAGGCGGTCGGGCTGGCGCCGCAGGAGCCGAACCTCGACTGGTTCCTGACCGTTGCCGAGACGCTCGACTACCACGCCGGCTACTTCGGGATGCCGAAGCGCGAGCGCCGCGAGCGGACCGACGAGCTGCTGGATACCTTCTCGCTGACCGAGAAGCGCGACGAACGTACCCGCACCCTCTCGGGCGGGATGAAACGGCGGCTGATCCTGGCCCGGGCGTTGATGCACCGGCCGCGCCTGCTGATCCTCGACGAGCCGACCGCCGGCGTCGACGTCGAGCTGCGGCTCGAGCTCTGGCACTACGTCCAGAAAATCAACCAGGAGGGGACGACGATCCTGCTCACCACCCACTACCTGGAGGAGGCCGAGCAGCTCTGCGACAAGATCGCCTTCATCGCCGAGGGCCAGATCGTCGCCGGCGGCACCAGCGCCGAGGTCGCCGCGCGCTTCGGCGTCTCCAGCCTCGAGGACGCCTACCTGGCGCTGGTCGGCCGCAAGGAGCTCTCGCGCTCGCACGCCGAGCTCGAGGTGGCGCCGTGAGCACCGCCCAGATCCGCTTCGCGACCCTCTGGCGCCGCGAGGTCAACCGCTTCATGAAGATCAAGAAACAGACGCTGGGGGCGCCGCTGCTGGAAACCTTCCTCTACATCTCCGTCTTCGGCGCCGCCCTCGGCTCCCGCGTCGGCGAACTGCACGGGATCGACTACGTCGTCTTCGTGATCCCCGGCCTGATCATGATGGCCTGGTCGATCAACGCCTTCACCAACAACTCCTCCTCGATCCTGCAGCAGAAGTTCCAGGGGGCGATCCAGGACCAGCTCTCCTCGCCCGCCTCGCCGCTGGAGCTGCTGCTCGCCTTCTCGCTCGGCGGCTTCATGCGCGGGCTGATCGTCGCCCTGCTGACCTTCGTCGCCGCCTCGTTCCTGGTCGACCTGCCGGTCGACCATGTCCTCGTGCTGATCCCCTCGCTGTTCCTGGTCGGCTTCTTCTTCTCGCAGCTGGGGGTGCTGATCGGCGTCCGCGCCGAGCAGTTCGACGACG
Source organism: uncultured Solirubrobacterales bacterium (assembly GCA_963802935.1). Lineage (GTDB taxonomy): Bacteria > Actinomycetota > Thermoleophilia > Solirubrobacterales > 70-9 > VAYN01. The sequence continues at coordinate 306,473 of CAWDKO010000007.1, forward strand.
TCGCCTTCGCCCAGACCTTCGTCCTGCAGCCGCTGATCTTCCTCGGCGGCGTCTTCTACTCGGCCAGCCTGCTGCCGGAGCCGTTCCAGACCCTGACCCACTTCAACCCGATCTTCTACATGATCAACCTGGTCCGCTATGGCTTCGTCGGCTTCTCCGAAGTCAGCATCGCGCTCTCGCTGCTGGCGCTGACGGCCGCCACCGCGGCGCTCTTCGCGGTCAACCTGCGGCTCTTCAGCGACGGCTACAAACTGCGCGCCTGAGCGGGATTCGGACCAATTTCGCCCGCGGTGTCGATCTGGGCCCTTCCCGATCGTCGTTAGGGTGAAAGGCGGCGTTCGGACCGCCCCCGAGAAGGAGGAAATGCCATGCATTACATGTTCTTGCTGATCGGCGAGGAGCCCAACTGGGAGGACGTCTCGCCGGAGGAGATGCAGACGACCCTCGACGACATGAACAAGTACAACGACGAACTCAAAGCGGCCGGCGCGATGGTCGGCGGCCACGGCCTGCGGGAGCGGGCGACCGCCAGCGTCGTGCGTTTCGCGGAGGGGGGCGAGACCACCGTCACCGACGGCCCCTTCGCCGAGACCAAGGAGCAGCTGATGGGCTTCTGGATCATCGACGCCCCCAACCTCGACGAGGCTCTCGCCTGGGCGCGGAAGGCGCCCCTCCAGGGAGCCTCGATCGAAGTCCGCCCGCTGGTCGAGGAAGAGGGCGAGGACGATATCTCCGGCGAGGAGCTGCTCTCGCGGGTCCAGGACAGGGACCGTTAGCGGGGCAGTTGGCCGCGGCCGACCGTGTCAGCGTCGTCGACCGCACGTTCCGGCAGGAGTCGGGCCGTGCGGTCGCGACGCTGATCCGGGTCCTCGGCGACTTCGACCTCGCCGAAGAGGCGGTGCAGGAGGCGTTCGTCGTCGCGCTCGAGCGCTGGCCGCGCGACGGCGTCCCGGCCAACCCCGGCGCCTGGATCACCCAGGTCGCCCGTAACCGGGCGATCGACCGCATTCGCCGCGCCCGCAGCCTGCGCGAGAAGACCGCGGAGCTGGAGGGGCTGGAAGCGCTGCGTCCGCCCGAGATCACCCCGGCCGAGCAGGTCGCGAGCGAGGAGATCGAGGACGATCGGCTGCGGCTGATCTTCACCTGCTGCCACCCGGCCCTGGCGCAGGAGGCGCGGGTGGCACTGACGCTGCGCGCGCTCGGCGGGCTCAGCACGACCGAGATCGCCAGCGCCTTCCTGGTCCCGGAGAGCACGATGGCGCAGCGCCTGGTCCGCGCCAAGAAGAAGATCCAGCAGGCCGGGATCCCCTACGAGGTCCCTGACACCTCACAGATGCCGGAACGGCTCGACGGGGTGCTGGCGACCCTCTACCTCGTCTTCAACGAGGGCTACCTCGGCTCGGCCTCGCCGGACCTGGTCCGGGTCGAGCTCAGTGGCGAGGCGATCCGCCTCTGCGGCTTGGTCGTCGAGCTGCTGCCGGACGAGCCCGAGGCGCGGGGGCTGCTGGCGCTGATGCTGCTGAATGACTCGCGGCGCCCGGCCCGCATCGACGCGGAGGGTCGGCTGGTGCCGTTGGAGGAGCAGGACCGTGGGCTCTGGGACCGGGACCAGATCGTCGAGGGCCTGGAGCTCTCCGAGGGGGCGGGAGCCGCCGGCCCGGTCGGCCCCTACACCGTGCAGTCCCGGATCGCCGCCGCCCACGCCCGCGCCGAGCGGCCCGAGCAGACCGACTGGGCGCGGATCGTCCGCCTCTATGAATGGCTCGAACGGGTCGCGCCGGGCCCGGTGGTGGAGCTGAACCGGGCCGCGGCCGTGGCGATGCGCGACGACCCGGAGACGGGGCTGACGTTGATCGACGCGGTCGAGAGCCTCGACGACTACCGGCCCCTGCACGCCGCCCGCGCCGAGCTGCTGCGTCGGCTCGGCCGCGACGCCGAGGCGGCCGACGCCTACGAACGCGCCCTGGCGATCCCGGGGAACGAGGTCGAGACCACTTACCTCGAAGATAGGCTGGCCGAGGTTGGGATTGGGACTGAGTAGTTAATCTTCGTGCCAGATGAGCGAGTCGCCCGCCGCCCCTCCGCCGTCATTTCAGTGGCACCACCGTGGAAACGAGCAAGAACCGGCGGTTATCTCTCTGGGCGGCATTTTTGGCGAGGGTGATCTGAACGACCTCTGTGGGGTGCTGGAGCCTCTGCGTACGCTGCGGCCCGACACCCCGGTCGAGATCGATCTCAGCGAACTGCGCAGTGTCAGTGCTTCACCGCTCTGCGTGTTGATCGTTGCACTCAGGGCGCTGCGCGGCAGGCAGATCCATGATCCACTCAGGCGCCTGACCCCGCCCCGCGACCCTGACGTGCCGGACTATTTAAAGCAACCGGTTCTCGACCATCTTGTCTCGGGCCGGGCGGGGAGGGGTCAACATTCTGGTGGCGGGTCGCCCACCACCAGGGGTTGTGAGCCGTTCTCGGATGGGCATGGGATAGACCGGGCCGTGTCGGCCCTGCGGATGAACCTCGCGCAGCACACCTCTTGGTCCTGCGCGGACCTCGCGTCATTCGGCGCAATGGTCTCGGACATCGCGGAGAACGTGTTGCAGCACTCCGAGGCGCACGGTGGCGTCGCCACCATCACGGCCGACCCCGCGTGCGGCACCGTGGTCCTCGCGATAGCCGACTATGGGATTGGGATTCGCGGCAGTCTGGTCCGCAATCCGGAATACCGCGACATCGGCGACGACCGGCTGGCCATTCGGACGGCGCTGGGTCCAGGTGCCACCGGCGATCCCGGCAGCGGCGGAGGTTTGGGGCTGTATCTCGCCCGCCTCGTCGTTCGCGACAATGGCGGCGTGTTCACCGTTCGGTCGGGTGACGGCTCTCACGTCGAGGGCGAGCACACGACCACTCCGCGGCACGACGCCCACCTTCATGGCACCCTGATCGTGGTGGAGGCACGAACCGATCGCCCATTCGACTACGACCGCATCGAGGAGTGGTTGGCTCAGCCCGGTGGCGTGCGAGGGTGATCTAAACCGAGCTGGCGGCGCGCATGAAGAGGGAGCCGCTCGACACGCCTATCTTCTGCTTGTAGACCTCGATGGCACTCGCCTCGGTCATTCCAGCGATCAGGTCGATGACGACGCGCTCGATTTTGGCGTTGCCCGTGATCCCGTCCAGGCGTTCGGCAAACGCAGGCGGAAACAGATGCACGTCTGACGCCGCTATCGCCTCCAGGTACAGGCTGTAGAGACCGTTGACGATCTCCGTCTGGCCACGCTGGATGACGGATAGGGAGGGCCGGTTGATGACGTAGAACCAGGTCAGCTGCTTGATGACACTTGACCTGGTCGAGGATGTCATCGGGAATCGCAAGGGTGACCTTTCCCGGGTCTCCACCCTCGCGAAGGCTGAGAGCGGTGATGTAGCGGCCAATCAGGTCGGAGCCGATCTGTCGCAGGTTGACCCGTTCCTCCACGCGACCTCCGTACGGCTCCCTGATCGATGAGAGGGCGCCGGTAAAGAGGTTCTCCGCTGCCTTCACAAGCCGCTCGCTGTCTCGCGGGAGGGAGAAGTTCTCATCGTCATCCTTCGCCAGCTTCTCGGTGAGCGCTCGCAGATGTTGTGTGAAAGCCGTGAGATCCTCTGACTTCGTCGTGAGACGCTCGAGGGGAATCAGACCCGCCCGATAGAAGTCGTCCATGTCGTGGACCGCGTAGGTGATGTCGTCGGCCCAGTCCATGAGCCACGCCTCGAGCGTCTTCTCTCCGTCGGGGTAACCCTGTCGAGCCCAGGCGAACACCCGGCTGTCACCGTCGTCATAGGCCCCCCACTTGATTGCTCGCTTCGGTGGCTCCTCGGCGCGAAGCCACGGATACTTGAGGATGCCGTTGAGGGTCCGCCGCGTGAGGTTCAAGCCACCGCTGAGCGATCGCAACGCAAGACGGGTCACGATCCGGAACGACTGTGCGTTTCCCTCGAAGGTCGCCGCCTTCGACCTCTGCTGGAGCACCTGCTCTGCCAGGTGCCCGAACGGGGGGTGGCCCAGATCATGCGCCAGGGCCGCGGCTTCGGTGGCGTTCTCGTCCAGAAGGGCCACGAGTTCGGTGGCGGCAGGGTCCAGTTGCTCTCTTGCCGCGAGGGTCTTCTGCCTCTGCGCCAGGCCGCGCGCGACCTGCGCGACCTTCATCGAGTGCGTCAGGCGGCTGTGGAAGGTGTGGCCCACCTCTGGCGCAGCCACCTGGGTGACGTGTGCCAGGCGGAGCAGCGCGGAGGAGTAGAGAACACGATCGCGGTCTCGTTCGGCCTCGGAGCGCGTGGACGGGGTGGGCTCTGATCCGAACCGCTCGTCAAGCGTCCGGACCACCTCTTCTGGCGGGATCGTCAGAAGCTTCTCCATTGGCTTGTGCCTCGTCGAAGCTGGGGGCGACGCTAGGCCGCTACTGCTTCTACGCGAGAGCTGGCATGGTCGACCTGCAGCTCGCCGGCCTTCAGAAGCCTCAAGTACGCAATGGACATCACCGAGGAGGAGAGATCGCCTGCGGCGGTGTCCTGCAGCTCCCGCACGGTCCAGACGCGCTTCGGTTCCTTGGCGAGGATCTGTCGAATGGCATCTTCCGCCCGAGTAACCTTCTCGGCGAGGGCAATGAGGGCCGCTTCGGCCCCGTCTTCGCGGAGGATCTCCTCAGTAGTGGTTGGTGCCATGACAGTCATTCTTGAACTGTAGTTTGCGCTGCGTCTCGGACGGAACGTGCCACCCAGGGTAGTACAAAACCTCTCCCTGCCGTGCCGCTTTCACGGTTTTTCCGACTATTCGGCTGAGTGACTCCCATTCCTTCGTACGGCCTGGACGTAGTCGGTCATTCCTGCCTATCCCGGGCTGGCCACCGGGACCTCGGCCGGCCGGTCGTCGCCATCGGGCATGACCAGGATCGCGCCCTCGCCGGTGGCGTAGGCCTCCTCGCCGTGCTGGACGACGTCCATGCCGACCGCCTCGTCGTGCGCCGTCGCCCGCAGCGGCATCACCGCGCCGACCAGCTTGAGCAGGATGAAGGTGGCGATGAACGCGTAGGCCGGGGTGACGATTGCCGCCAGGGCCTGCGACCAGAACTGGCCGGCGTCGCCGTAGAAGAGACCGTCGGCGACCCCGTTCCAGCCGACCTGGGCAACCAGGCCGAGGAAGAGGATGCCGGTGAAGCCGGCGAGGCCGTGGGCTGCGAGCACGTCGAGCGTCTCGTCGACCCGGGTGCGCGGCCTCCACATGATCATCGCGTAGCAGGGCAGGGCTCCGAGGAAGCCGAGGACCATCGCCCAGCCCGGGCTGATGAAGCCACCGGCCGGGGTGATCAGCACGCAGCCGACGATGATCGCGGTGGCGGCGCCGATCGCGGTCACCTTGCGGCCCCGGATCAGGTCGAGGATGAACCAGGTGATCAAGGCGCAGGCCGGCGTCAGCAGCGTGTTGACGAAGGCGAGGATGCTCTGGTCGCCGACGCCGAGGCCGCTGCCGCCGTTGAAGCCGAACCAGCCGAACCAGAGCAGGCCGGCGCCGAGCAGCACGTAGACCGCGTTGTGTGGCAACAGCGCCTGCCGGCCGTAGTCCTTGCGCGCCCCGACGACCAGCGCCGCTGCCAGCGCCGAGAAGCCGGAACCCATCTCGACCGGGACGCCGCCGGCGAAGTCGAGCGTGCCCTGCGCCGCCAGCCAGCCGCCGCCGAAGGCCCAGTGGGCGAGCACGGCGTAGACGACCACCGACCAGAGGGCGGCGAAGACCATGAAGGCGCCGAAGCGCATGCGCTCGACCACGGCGCCGGCGATCAGCGCCACGGTGATGATGCAGAAGGTCCCCTGGAACGCCATGAAGAGGAGGTGGGGGATGGTGCCTTCGCCGCGCGGCTCGAAGCCGACCCCGTCGAGGGCGAAGTGCCCGAGCCCGCCGATCAGCGCGCCTTCGCCGTCGAAGGCGAGGGAGTAGCCGATCAAGGCCCAGGTGACGCCGGCGATCGCGATCGCCGCCACGCACATCATGAAGGTGTTGAGGGTGTTCTTGGAGCGGACAAGGCCCGCGTAGAAGAGGCCCAGGGCCGGCGTCATCAAAAGGACGAGCGCCGTCGCGGCCAGCATCCAGGCGGTATCGCCCGTGTCGATCGCGGCGATCATCATTTCACCACCGGGGTCACGGCCGACTGGTCCGTCTCGCTGGTGCGGATGCGAACCGCCTGCTCCAGCGGCAGGACGAAGATCTTGCCGTCGCCGACCTCGCCGGTGCGCGCGCCCTCGCAGAGCGCGTCGACCGTGGTCTGCACGAACGAGTCGGAGACCGCGACCTCGAACCGGACCTTCTCCGACAGGCCCATCTTCACGGTGGTGCCGCGGTAAGTCTCGACCCGGTCGAGCTCACCGCCGTGTCCCTGCACGCGGCTGACCGAGAAACCGCGCACCTCGGCCCGGTAAAGGGCCTCGAGCACCTCGTTCGCCTGCTCGGGACGGACAATGCCGATCACGAGTTTCACAACTCTCCCTTCTCTCCCACAAGAGCGACCTGGACTGGAAACTTGCGCGAGCCTATCCGCTCGGCAAGGGGGATTGCGCGCTCCCCGCGCGGTCCCGGCCGAAGCCCGGCCCTCTCTACAATCGCTGGCCCGATGGCGACCCGCACTCGCAGGCGGCGGCGCAAGCCGCCCGCATCCCGCTGGCACAAGTTCGCGATCCCGATCGTGGTCGTCGGCGGGGTGGTCGCCGTGGTGACCGGGATCGGCGCCTCCTGGGCGCTCAGCGTCTACAACTCCGGGCCCGCGCTCGCGAGCCTGCAGCCGGTGCAGAAGGGCCGCTCCTCGGCGATCTATGCCGCCGACGGCAGCCTGATCGGCTTCATCCGCTCCGACAACATCCGCCAGCCGGTCCCGGCGCAGGCCCTGCCGCAGTCGCTGGAGGAGGCGACGATCGCGATCGAGGACAAGAACTTCTACAACCACGCGGCGATCGATCCGGAGGGCATCGTCCGCGCCGCCTGGGAGGACCTGCAGGCCGGTGCGGTGGTGCAGGGCGCCTCGACGATCACCCAGCAGCTGGTCCGCAACCTCTACATCCAGAACCCCGAGGACACGATCAAGCGCAAGCTGCGGGAAACGCGCCTCGCGTTCGAACTCGAGGAGGAGCACGACAAGCGCTGGATTCTCACCGCCTACCTCAACACGGCACCCTACGGGACGGTTGAAGGGCAGACGGCGGTCGGGGCGGAGGCGGCGGCGCAGACCTACTTCAGCAAACCCGCCAAGGACCTCAACCTGACCGAGTCGGCGCTGATCGCCGGCCTGCCGCAGGCCCCCTCCGAATACAACCCGTTCCTCGACCCGGCGGCGGCAACCGAGCGCCGCAACGAGGTGCTGCGGGTGATGGAGGAGCAGGGCTACATCACCACCGAGGAGTACAGCGAGGCGATCGACAAGGGCCTCGGCCTCGACCCCGGCACCAAGTACCAGACGATCCGCGACCCCTTCCTCTTCGACCTCGTGCAGCAGCAGCTGATCGACCGCTACGGGATCAACACCGTCCGCAACGGCGGCCTCAAGGCCTACACGACGATCGACCCCGACCTGCAGGCGAAGGCGGAAGCCGCCGTCGAAATATGCGGGGTCTGTTACCCCGAAGGTGGGCCCGCGGCCGGCCTCGCCTCGGTCAATCCCGAGAACGGCGAGATCGTCGCCCTCGCCTCGACCGAAGGCTACGCCTCCGAAGCGCAGTTCAACTACGCCTGGCAGGCGCACCGCCAGCCCGGCTCTTCGTTCAAAACCTTCGTCCTGACGACGGCGATCAAGCAGGGGATCGACCCGGACTCGACCTACTACGACGGCTCCTCGCCGAAGACGCTCTCGCTCCCCGGTGGCGGCACCTGGACCGTCAACAACGCCGAGGGCGACGGCGGCGGCACGATGGACCTGGCCAGCGCCACCTGGCACTCGGTCAACGTCGTCTTCGCGCAGCTCGACCTCGACGTCGGGCCCGAGAACGTGACCGAGACCGCGGAAGAAATGGGCATCACCTCCTCGCTGGAATCGGTGCCCGCGGAGGGGATCGGCGGTCTCGCCGAAGGCGTGACGCCGCTGGAGATGGCCGACGCCTACGCGACGCTCGCCAACGGCGGCATCCACCACGACCCGACGGCGATCAGCAAAGTCGAATTCCCCGACGGCAAGGTCGACGATCTCGGTTCCGACGCCGGCGAACGGGTGTTGACCCCGGGCGAGGCCTACGAAGTGACCCGGATCCTGGAGGGCGTGATCACCTCCGGGACCGGCGCCGGCTACACCTCGACGGCCTGCACCTCGGCCGGCAAGACCGGCACCTCCGAGGAAGAGTCCGACGCCTGGTTCGTCGGCTACACGCCCATGTTCTCCACTGCGGTCTGGGTCGGCCACCCGCAGTCCCGCGAATACACCGGCTACGGCGGCCCCACCGCCGGCCCGATCTGGCAGTCATATATGGAATCCGCCCAGGAAGGCGAGTGCGAGGAATTCGAAGTCCCGGAGGGACTGCCCGAGCTCTCGGGCCTCGACAGCGAACACACCTCCTCGCAGGACTACTCCGACGGCTACTACGAAGAAGAAGAAAGCTTCGAAAGCGAAGACGAGGACGGAGGCAAGAAGGGCGAGGACGACGAAGGCAACGCCGAAGGCGGCGAAGGCAACGACGAAGCAGCCCCCGCGCCCGAAAGCAGCCCGGCCCCGTCGCCAGCGCCCGCTCCGAGCGCCCCGCCGCCCTCCGTCGGCGGCGGCATCAGCCCGGGCTGATCTCACCGCTCCGAACTTTGGGTGCCTATAGGGCACCAAATCTCGGAGTCGCTACGTGCCGATCAGCTCGATCCGGTAGCCGTCGGGGTCGCGGACGAAGCAGATGCGGTGGCCCTCGGTGCGGCCACCGGGTCGGTAGGGCGGCTTTTCGGGCTCGATGCCTTCGCCGGCGAGGCGCTCGAGGGTGCCGTCGAGGTCGTCGACGAGGAGGGCGATGTGGTTGTAGCCGGTGCCGTGCTCGTAGGCCGTGATGCCGTGGTTGTAGGTCAGCTCCAGGACCGGGTCTTCCCCCGGCAACGCCATGAAGACGTTGATCGCCTCGTCCCCGATCGGCATCCGCCGCACCTCCTCGAAGCCGAGCTTGGCGTAGAAGGAGACCGAAGCGTCAATGTCGCCGATGCGGTAGCAGGTGTGAAGAAAGCTGGTCATTGAGCGCTTGAGAGGCTACATTGCAAATCCTTCACAAAGTTCGTGCAGCGCGTCGGGAACCGGTGCGCAGGAAAGGAATCTCTTGAGAAAGCATCTCGTCGCGGTTGCGGCAGCCGCAGCATTCGTTCTTGCCGCCTTTGGCCCCGGGCTGGCGGGCGCAGACGTTGCGCCCACCGGCACGACCGAGACGATCTACGCGAAAGAAGTCAAAGGCGCGCTGAAGTTCGTGGCTCCGGCTTCGGTGCACGTGGGCGACAACCTGACCATCGTCAGCGAAACCGACCCGAAAAAAGTCGGCCCGCACACGTTCTCGCTGGTGACCAAAGGCTCGCTGCCGAAAACGCCGAACGCGCGCAAAAACTGCTTCACGCCGAAACACATCTGCATGGCGGTCGCGAAATGGCACGGGTTCAACCCGAAAACCGAAAAGATCACCACCAACCCGGCCAAAGCGGGGCCGGAGGGCTGGAGCACGCTCGGCAGCAACACGAAGAAGGGCGACTCCTGGTTCAGCGGCGAAACCAAAGCGGGCACCTCGATCACCCAGCAGGTGACGGCTGACCCGGCGACGACGCCGACGCTGTACTTCTTCTGCGCGATCCACCCCTGGATGCAGGGCAAGACCACGGTTCTGCCCGCCGGCGCCCCTGTGCCGGCCGGCTACTAGCGGCACGTCTGGGAAGCGGACATCCTCACCCCGCCTGGGGCGCCGAGCTTTCCTCGGCACCCTGGGCGGCGGTGCGCTCGCCTACCTGCTGCCCCTGAGGGATGGCGGGGCCGGCCTGCTGCCGTTCGGGACAGAGCCCTCGGAGGCGCTGGCAGCGGTGCCGTTCGCGATGCCGCTGCGGATCCCTCGCGAGCTCAGCGACGACCACATCCACATCCCCATCCGCGAGGCCGAGGCGCAGATCCTGCCCGGCTCGAAGACGCGGCTTTGGACGTACGGCGGCACCTTCCCGGGGCCGACCGTGCGCCGCCGCGCCGGCCGGCGCACCACGGTCGCCTTCGAGCACCAGCTGCCGGCCAAGGTGGGTGAGCTCTCGGTTCACCTCCACGGCGGCCACAACGCCAGTCGCTTCGACGGCCAGCCCGGCGGCCTGACCAAGCGCCAGCCGATCTCCTACTTCTGCAAGATCCCGCGCGGGCTCTCGGCGCATGCGTCCGGCAATGACCTCCTGATCCCACCCGGCGGTCGCAAAACCTACGTCTACGACCTGCGCGAGGACGGTCAGCCGGAACGGGCCGCCTTCCAGTGGTACCACGACCATCGCCTCGACCGCACCGCCCCGCACAGCTGGCGTGGCCTGGCCGGGATGTGGATCGTCGACGACGAGTTCGAGGATTCGTTGCCGCTGCCGCGGGGCGAGCGCGATATCCCGCTGATGATCGCCGACCGCAGCTTCGACCGCCGCAACCAGCTGACCGACCCGTTCGAGGGCGGGCTGCAGCCCCCTGCCGACGGCATCGCCGGCGAGGCGATCCTCGTCAACGGCGTCTTCATGCCCCACCACGAGGTCCGGGCCTGCCGCTATCGGCTGCGGATCCTCAACGTCTCCCAGTTCCGCTCCTACAACCTGATGCTCTCCAACGGCGCCCCGATGATCCAGATCGGCAGCGACAGCGGCCTGATGCCGCGGCCGGTGCGCCGGCGCGAGATCCTGATCGGGCCGGCGGAGCGGGTCGAGGTCGTCGTCGACTTCGCCGGTTCCGGCGGCGAGGCGGTGGAGCTGCGCAGCGGCCCGCACGGCGGCCCGACCCCCGACGGCTCGCGCGCCTACGCCGGGGCCCTGATGCAGTTCCGCGTCGCCCGCGGCCGCGTCCCCGACCGGACCCGGATCCCGCGCAGGCTGCGGCCGCTGCCGGGCTGGGCGGAGCAGTCGAAGAAACGGCGCGGTCGCGAGCCGGACCGGCGCTGGGAAATCGCCGTCGGCGGCTTCTTCAAACCGACCTGGACGATCAACGGCAAAACCTTCAACCCTGCCCGTGCCGACGCCTTCCCGGTGCTCGGCACGACCGAGGTGTGGGAGTTCTACAACCGCACCAAGGTCGCCCACGTGATGCACATCCACCACAACGACTGGTACCTGCTCAGCCGCGACGGCAAGCCGCCGCCGCCCTGGGAAGACTGCCTCAAGGAGACCTTCTTCGTCCTCCCCGGCGAACGGATCCTCGTCGCCGGGCGCTTCTCCGACCACCCCGGCAAGTTCGTCATCCACTGCCACATGTTCGACCACGAGGACCACGGCTTGATGAGCCAGTTCGAGGTCGTGCGGTCGTAGGAAATACCTGCGTTTCCTAAAGGTCCGGTGGGCGCTGCCGATGGGTAGTGCACATTGGCTCCGGTACCTAAAAAGCAGGAGGAGCTGCGAGGCCCCGGCCGCTCCGAGGCTCGGGCGACCGGCGCCCTGCTGCTGACCGGCGCCGGCCTCGTCGCCCTCTCGCTCTCGCTGCCGCACCCGAGCGGTGCCAACACCTCGGTCCTGATCGGGATCGCAGCGGGCATGGCGGTGGCCGGCCTCGCGCTCTGGTTCCTCTCGCGTCGCGTCCCCCTCGTCCTCACCCAGGTCGCCCTCGCGGCCGCCGTCGTCCTCTCCGGCCTGCTCACCTACGAGAGCGGCGTCGCCGCCGGCCAGTACGGCTCGATCTACGTCTGGATCGTCCTCGTCGCCGCCTACTTCTTCCCGCGCCGCGTCGCGGTCGCTTACCTGGTCTGGATCCTCACCGCCTACGCCGTCACCCTGGCCGCGACCGAGAGCACGGCCGGCTACTCGCCGCTGACCCGCTGGGCCTTCACCGCGGTCTCGCTGGCGGTGGTGATGGCACTGACCAGCGCCATCGTCGCCCGCCGCGCCAGGGCCGACCAGCGGGCTCGCCGCTTCTTCGACCTCTCCCACGACATGCTCTGCACCTCGAACCTCGACGGCTACTTCGTCGAGGTCAACGCGGCCTGGGACCGCCTCGGCTACACGGCCGAGGAGATGCGGTCGATCCCCTTCATCGAGCTCGTCCACCCCGACGACCGCGCGCGCACCGAAGCCGAGGCCGCCAGCCTCTTCGACGGGGTCGAGACGGTTGGCTTCGAGAACCGCTACCGCGCCAAAGACGGCAGCTGGCACTGGCTGCGCTGGAGCTCGACCCTGGCCCCGGACGAGTCTCTGCTCTACGGCCGCGCCACCGATGTCACCGAGCTGAAGCGGGTCGAGTCCGAACGCGAGAACCTGCTGGTCGAGGTCGAGGCGCTGGCCCGCAGCGACTCCCTCACCGGGCTGCCGAACCGGCGCGCGCTCGACGAGCAGCTGCCGCGAGAGATGGCGCGGGCGCGACGAGCTGGGTCGGACCTATGCCTGGCGATCATCGACCTCGACCACTTCAAGGCCTATAACGACACCCACGGCCACCTCGCCGGCGACGAGATGCTGCGGCGCTGCGCGATTGCTTGGGACTCGGAGCTGCGCGGCGAGGACACGATCGTCCGCTTCGGCGGCGAGGAGTTCCTCGTCGTCCTCCCGGACACCTCGACCGAGCAGGCGGCCGAGATCGTCGAGCGCCTGCGGGCGGCGACGCCGGCGGGCCAGACCTGCTCGGCCGGCCTCGCCTGCTGGGACTACGTCGAGCTCGCCGAGGACCTGGTCGGCCGCGCCGACAGCGCCCTTTACCGGGCCAAGGCGGCGGGCCGCGACCGGGTGGTGCTCTCGCCGCGGGCCGAGTCATGATGCGGCGATGGGCGACCACGACCGCACGGTGCGCTTCCGCAAAGCGCGGCGCGACCCCGAGCTGACCGTGATCGAGGGCTTCCACGCCCTCAAGCACGCGCTGCGCTTCGGCGCCGAGCTGGTCGAGGCGGTGGCGGTGGAGCCCGAGCGCCTGGAGCAGCTGGCACACGAGCTCGCCCCCGACCTCGCCGGCCAGGTCGGCGACCGAGTCGAGCGAGTCGACGCCGACGTGCTCGCCGAGCTGACGCCGCTGGTGCCGCGGACGGGGGTGGCAGCGATCGCCCGTCGCCCCCCGGTCGACCTCGCCGCCGTGCTCGCCGATCCGGCGCCGGGCCCGGTGGTCCTGCTCGAGCAGCCGAAGAACATGGGCAACATCGGCGCCTGCATCCGCGTCTCCGCGGCGGCCGGCGCGGCCGCGGTCCTGACCACCGGCGAAAACGACCCGTGGTACCCCGACGCGGTGCGTGGTGCCGCGGGCCTGCATTTCGCGCTGCCGGTCACCTCGATCGATGCCCTGCCCGAGAGCGACCGGTCGCTGCTGGCGATCGACCCCGAGGGGGAGGAGATGAGCCCGGCCCGGCTGCCCGAGCGCGCCGTGCTCGCCTTCGGCACCGAGCGTCACGGGATCAGCGAGGAGCTGCTGGGGCGGGCCGACGCCCGCGTCGCGATCCCGATGCGCGATGGCGTCTCCAGCCTCAACCTCGCGACCTCGGTCGCCATCGCGCTCTACTGTCAGCGCTTAGGATGAACTTCGCAACTTAAACGTTGCGAGCCGACCATTGATCGAAAGGAAGTACGCCTTGTCCCTGCCCTTCGCTGACATCAGCTTCGGAGAACTTCTCCTCATCGCCCTGGAGGTGTTCTTCTTCGTGATCTGGATCTGGATCCTGATCACCATCCTCTCCGACCTCTTCCGTGACCATGAGCTGTCTGGCTGGGCCAAGGCCGCCTGGGTCCTGTTCCTGGTCTTCATCCCGTTCCTGACCGCGCTGATCTACCTGATCGCCCGCGGCGCCGGCATGCGCGACAGGACGATCAAAGCCCAGGCCGAGGCGAAACAGCATTTCGACCAGTACGTTCGCGAGCAGGCCCACACGACGCCCGCCGACGAACTGCACAAACTCAACGACCTGAAGGAGAAGGGCGCGCTCTCGCAGGAGGAGTTCGACCAGGCCAAGGCCAAGCTGCTGGCCTAGCCTCCTGGGGCTTGCAGGGGTCGAGGCGGCCGCCTCGACTCCTGCAAAAGTCCCGATTTGCAAGGGAAGTTGCAAGTTATTAGCAACTCCTCACAGTCTTAAGGTCGCTTCGCTAGCCTGCGCGACCCGCAGCCGAACCCTTGCCGGGGGATGGCGCGGAACCGATGCGGGCCTTCTTCCTAGACACCCATCCGGGCGCCTCGAAGCGCCGCTTGCTGCTGTTCGCGGCCCTGCTGCTCGCTGCCCTCAGTGCCCTCGCGGTCTCGGTGGCGAGCGCGCCGGCAGTCGTGACCCCGCAGGAAAAACTGGAGAAGACGCAGGGGAAGCTGGACGCGGTGCGCGAGGACCAGAGTGCGCTGGCGGAAACGATCGCCGAGCAGAACGCCGCGATCGACTCGATGATCGGCGAAGTCTCGGCCCTGCGCCAGGAACAGGCGGCGCTGGAGGCCGAACTGGCCGAAAAGCAGGCGGAGCTGGAAGCGGCGACGGCGGCGCTCGAGCAGGAAAAAGCGCACCTGGAAGAGGTCCGCGAACAGCTGCAGCGTGTGCTCGGCGTCCTGCGCGAGCGCCTCGTCGCGATCTACGAAGCCGGCTCGCCCGACCTGATCAACGCCATCCTCGACTCGGCGGACTGGTCGGAGATGGAGGCCCGGACCGAATACCTGAACCAGATCCAGAGCTATGACGACGCGGTCGTCGAGCGCGTGAAGACCCTGCGCGACGAGGTGACCGACGCGGTTGCCCGTCTCGCCGATACCCGCGCGAAGGTGAAGGAGGCGCGCGACTCGATCGCCGCCGCCGAGCAGGAAGCCGAGGAAGCGAAGGCCGAGGCCGAGGCCCGCTTCGGTGAACTGAAGGCGGCGCAGGCGGAGCGGCGCGAAGCGATGGAAGCGCTCGAAGGCCAGGAAGAAGCGCTGAGCAGCAACCTCGCCTCGATCGCCAACCAGATCGCCTCCGAAGGCGGCTCGGTGCCGGTCGAAGTGCCGGCGCCGCTGACGCCGGGCCAGACCGCCGGCTTCATCAACGAAAGCCAGGCGAGTGCACCCGCCTCGGCTCCGGATGCCGTCCAGGCGGCGATCTCGGCCGCCAACGCGATCGCCGACACCCCCTATATCTGGGGCGGTGGCCACGGCTCCTTCGAATCCTCCGGCTATGACTGCTCCGGCGCGGTCAGCTACGCGCTGCACGGCGGCGGCCTGCTCGAAAGCCCGCTCGACTCGACCGGGCTCTCGACCTGGGGCGAACCCGGTCCCGGCAAGTGGATCACCGTCTACGCCAACTCCGGCCACGCCTGGATGACGATCGCCGGCCTCGCCTTCGACACCTCCGGCGGCGCCGGCCCCCGCTGGCACTCCTCATTTGCCAGCTCCACCGAAGGCTTCATCGCCCGCCATCCCCCCGGTTATTAACCGACGCCCCCTCGGGTAGGTTTGGGGGCATGAGTCTTGAGCGGGAGCTGGAGGAGCTTCTAGGGGTCGAGAAGTTCGAGCCGTCGGCGGAGTTTCGGGAGCGGGCGAACTGGAGCGATCCGGCGGTCTACGAGCAGGCGGCGGCCGACCCGGAGGGGTGGTGGCTGCGGCAGGCGACCGAGCTCCTCGATTGGGAGACCGAGCCGACCAAGGGGTTGAACGACGCCGACCCGCCTTTCTACAAGTGGTTCGAGGACGGGCGCCTGAACGCTTCCGCCAACTGCCTTGACCGCCACGTCGCGGCCGGCAACGGCGAGCGTGTCGCCTACCACTGGCGCGGCGAGGAGGGGGAGGAACGCGACGTCACCTACGCCGACCTGCACCGCGACGTCCAGCGCTTCGCCAACGCGCTCACGGACCTCGGGGTGGGGAAGGGCGACGTGGTCGGGATCTACCTGCCGATGATCCCCGAGGTGGTCGTCGCGATGCTCGCCTGCGCCCGCATCGGCGCCCCCCACAACGTCGTCTTCGGCGGTTTCTCGGCGGAGTCGGTACGGGAGCGGATGGAGTTCTCGCAGGCGAAGGCGCTGGTCACCGTCGACGGCGCCCGGCGCAAGGGGAAGACGGCGCCGATCAAGCCGGCGGTCGACGAGCAGATGGGGGGCCTGGGGTCGCTGGAGACGATCGTCGTCGTCCGCCACACCGGCATCGAGTGCCCGATGACCGCCGGTCGCGACGTCTTCTACGACGAGGCGATGGCGGCCGCCGACCCGGAGTGCCCGGCGGAGCCGATGGAGGCCGAGCATCCCCTCTACATCCTCTACACCTCGGGCTCGACCGCGAAGCCGAAGGGGATCCTCCATACCACCGGTGGCTACATGACCGGCGTCACCGCCACCCACCGCTACGTCTTCGACCTCAAGCCGGAGGAGGACGTCTACTGGTGCGCAGCCGACGTCGGCTGGGTCACCGGCCACTCCTACATCGTCTACGGCCCGCTCTCCAACGGCGCCACCAGCGTGATGTGGGAGGGGGCGCCCGACTACCCGCACCAGGGGGTCTGGTGGGAGACGGTCGAGCGCTACAGGGCGACGATCCTCTACGCGGCGCCGACGGCGATTCGCACCTTCATCAAGTGGGGAGCGGAGATCCCCGCCAAGTTCGATCTCTCCTCACTGCGCCTGCTGGGCTCGGTCGGGGAGCCGATCAATCCCAAGGCCTGGCTCTGGTACCACAGGGTGATCGGTGGCGAACGCTGTCCGATCGTCGACACCTGGTGGCAGACCGAGACCGGCGCGATCATGATCACGCCGCTGCCGGGGATCACCGCGACCAAGCCGGGCTCGGCGACGACTCCGTTCCCGGGGGTCGAGGCCGAGGTGGTCGACGAGCGCGAGGGAAAGCCGCTCGCCGAAGGGCAGGGCCTACTGGTGCTGGAGCGCCCCTGGCCTTCGATGCTGCGCGGCCTCTACAAGGAGGACGAGCGCTTCGTCGAGACCTACTTCTCGAAGTTCGGCAGGGGGCGCTACCTGGTCGGCGACGCCGCCCGTCGCGACGCCGACGACTACTTCTGGGTGATCGGGCGGATCGACGACGTCGTCAACGTCTCCGGCCACCGGCTCTCGACGGCCGAGGTCGAGTCGGCGATCGTCGCCCACGAGAAGGTCGCCGAGGCGGCGGTGATCGGCCAGCACGACGAGGAGACCGGCCAGGCGATCTGCGCTTTCGTCACCCTCAAGGGAGACACCGAGCCGAGCGACGAGCTGATCGAGGGGGTGCGTGCCGCGGTCGCCCAGCACATCGGCAAATTCGCCCGCCCGAAGCGGATCGTCTGGGCCGACGACTTACCGAAGACGCGCTCCGGCAAGATCATGCGGCGGCTGCTGCGCGACATCGCCGAGGGGCGGGCGCTGGGCGACGTGACCACGCTGCGCGATCCCGGAATGATGGCGGAACTGGAGGCGAAGATCGCCGCGGAGCGTGACCGCGAGGACTAACCCGCTGGGTTTCGCTGCTGGGCGGCCATCCGCTCGACCGCGACCTCGAGGGCCTGCAGTTGCTGCTGGACGTTGCGCAGCTCGCGCAGGGCCAGCTCCTCGGCCGTCAGCTGATCCTCCTCCAGCTCCTCCTCGAGCTCGGCGATTTCGGGGGCGAGGAAGCGCTGCGCGAAGGAGCCGGTGAGGAGGGCGACGAAGCCGATCCCGATCAGGAGGATCACGGTGGAGACGATCTCGCCGCCGGTCGTGGTCGGGTAGATGTCGGACCCGAGCGTGGTCATCGTCGTCGTCGCCCAGTAGATCCCGTCCCAGAAGTCGAGGTGCTGGCTCTTCTCGAAGGCGTTGAAGAGGGCGCCGCCGGCGATCGCGGTCAGCACCGCCAGCAGCGCCGCATAGCGCAACCCCTCCAGCGAGAAGACCTCGCGCGTGAGCTGCGCCAGGCGGAAGAGTCGGAGGAGTCGGAGAAGGCGCAGCACCCTCAGGCTCTGCAGGCCGGGGGGGAGGACGGGCGGCGTGAATAGGACGATCACGAGCTCGAGCGGGTGATGGCGCAGCCAGGCGCGGCGGTCGGGCACGACCGCGAGCATCGTCACCAGCTCGATCAGGAACGCGGTCCAGGTAATCCAGTTGAGCGCGGCGGCGACCGTCTCCAGCGTTCCGCCAGGTCGTGACTCGGTGATCGCCACCGTCGGCAGCGTCAACGCCGCCGCAATCAGCATCGGCGTGTTCAGCCTTTCGGCCACGCGGGTGCTGCGCGCATCCATCCCCGGCGGGTAGCGCACGGGTTTCGCAGTCGCGTCGGAGCTCACCGCGACTGATTCGACGCCGGGCGACCTACCCCCTTCGCGTACCATGGGCGGGCAATCCACTAACTCAGGAGATGTTTACCCAATGAGCGCCAGCACCGCCACGCAGGACTACAAGGTCGCCGACATCGGTCTGGCCGACTTCGGCCGCAAGGAGATCGCCCTCGCCGAGGTCGAGATGCCGGGCCTGATGAAGACCCGCGAGGAGTACGCGGCGGAGCAACCGCTGAAAGGCGCGCGCATCACCGGTTCCCTGCACATGACGGTGCAGACCGCGGTGCTGATCGAGACCCTGGTGGCGCTCGGCGCCGAGGTGCGCTGGGCCAGCTGCAACATCTTCTCGACCCAGGATCACGCCGCCGCCGCGATCGCCGCCTCTGCCATCCCCGTCTACGCCTGGAAGGGCGAGACCTTGGAGGAGTACTGGTGGTGCACCGAGCAGGCGCTGCTCTGGCCCGACGGCGAGGGACCGAACATGATCCTCGACGACGGCGGCGACGCGACGCTGCTCGTCCACAAGGGGGTCGAGTTCGAGAAGGCCGGCGCCGTCCCGGACCCCGCTTCGGCCGAGTCGGAGGAGTTCCGGATCGTGCTCGAGACCCTGCAGCGCGGGCTGGGGGAGGACTCCCAGCGCTGGACCAAGGTCGCCGCCGGGATCAAGGGCGTGACCGAGGAGACCACCACCGGGGTCCACCGGCTCTACCAGCTGGCCGAGACCGGCGACCTGCTGTTCCCCGCGATCAACGTCAACGACTCGGTCACCAAGTCGAAGTTCGACAACCTCTACGGCTGCCGTCACTCGCTGGTCGACGGGATCAACCGCGGCACCGACGTGATGATCGGCGGCAAGGTCGCGGTGATCTGCGGCTACGGCGACGTCGGCAAGGGCTGCGCCTCCTCGCTGCGGGGCCAGGGCGCGCGCGTGATCGTCACCGAGATCGACCCGATCTGCGCCCTGCAGGCGGCGATGGAGGGATACGAGGTGCGGACGCTCGACGAAATCGTCGACAGCGCCGACATCTTCGTCACCGCCACCGGCAACAAGGACATCATCACCGTCGACCACATGGCGCGGATGAAGCACAACGCGATCGTCGGCAACATCGGCCATTTCGACAACGAGATCGAGATGGCGGCGCTGGAAGCCTCGGACGCCGAGCGGACCAACATCAAGCCGCAGGTCGACGAGTGGCGCTTCCCCGACGGCCACTCGATCATCGTCCTCTCCGAAGGCCGGCTGCTCAACCTCGGCAACGCCACCGGGCACCCGAGCTTCGTGATGTCGAACTCCTTCACCAACCAGGTGATCGCCCAGATCGAGCTCTTCGGCCAGAGCGTCCAGTACGAGGCCAAGCAGGTCTACGTCCTGCCCAAGCACCTCGACGAGAAGGTCGCCCGCCTCCACCTCGACTCGCTCGGCGTCAAGCTGACCGAGTTGAGCGACGAGCAGGCCGCCTACCTCGGCATCCCCACCGACGGCCCCTACAAGCCGGACCACTACCGCTACTAGGAGCGAGACATGTGCAGGAACATCCGGACCCTTCACAACTTCGAGCCGCCGGCGACTGAGGACGAGGTCCGTGCCTCGGCGCTGCAGTACGTGCGCAAGGTCAGCGGTTCGACGAAACCGTCGCAGGCCAACCGCGAGGCCTTCGACGAGGCCGTCGACGCCATCTCCGAAGTGACGGCGAGCCTGCTCGACCGCCTCGTTACCGCAGCGCCGCCGAAGGACCGTGAGGTCGAGGCCGAAAAGGCCCGCGCCCGCTCGGCCGCCCGCTTCGCCGCCTGAGGGACTAACCCGAGTCCAGAAATGACAAGAACCCGCCGGGAGCGGGTCGAGTCTGGCGAAGCGGGGAACCACCCCGCACACGAATGACACTCTGCCTCAGGCTAGCACGGCAGTTCGGCCCAGAACTCGACTGCTCCTGACGAATCGCAACTGCGGAGGGCGCCGGAATCGAACCGGAACCCGATCGGTTGGATCGGGCACAGCGAGTGTCATTCGCGTGGAGCACGCCTGTCTCCTTCACCCTCCTGCGGGCGGATGCTAGATGTCGAATTCCGGCACCGGAAGGGGTGTGAATCAATTGGCACAGAGATTTGTCACTTACGCGCGAAGTTCTGCGCGGAACTAGTTTGCTAAACTAATTACCAAGGCTAATCAATGAACGCGAACGCCAGGGACACCTCACTCACGGACCTCGCGGCCCAGCTGCGGTTGGGGATCGTGCGGACGGCGCGGCGGTTGCGGCAGGAGGCGGCCGCCGAGGCGACGGGGCTGACGCCGACCTCGACCGCGGCGCTGGCGACGATCGAGCGGCACGGGCCGCTGACGCCGAGCGAGCTGGCGGAGCTGGAGCGGGTGCGGCGGCCGACCATCACCCGCACGCTCGGCTGCCTCGAACGCGAGGGTCTGGTCGCGCGCACCCCCGACCCCAGCGACGGCCGCAGCGCCCTAGTCAGCGTCAACGCCGCCGGGCGCGAGCGCCTGCGCCGTCTGCGCGGGCGCAAGAACGCCTACCTGGCGAAGCGGATGCGGGAGATGCCGGCCGCCGACGTGGCGACTCTGGAGCGGGCGGCGGAGATCCTCGAGGGCATGCTGGAGAGTGAGCGCGCGCCGGCCCGGCGCGGCGTTTCGTGAGCGCCGCCCTGCGCCGCTCGTTCAACTCGCTCGAGGTGCCTAACTACCGGCGCTACTTCGCCGGGCAGCTGATCTCGCTCTCCGGCACCTGGATGCAGACCGTTGCCGCGCTCTGGCTGATCCTCACCCTCACCGACAGCGGCATCGCCGTCGGCCTGACCACGGCGCTGCAGTTCCTGCCGATGCTTTTGATCGGCGCCTGGGGCGGCCTGCTCGCCGACCGCATCCCGAAGCGGAAGCTGCTGATCGTGACCCAGGCGCTGATGGCGATCCCCGCGATCGGCCTCTTCGCGGTCACGGCGGCGGGCGTGGTCACTCCCTGGATGGTCTACCTGGCTGTGTTCGCGATGGGGGCCGTGAACGCGGTCGACAACCCGACCCGGCAGAGCTTCGTCTACGAGATGGTCGGCCCCGGCCGCGTCGTCAACGCGGTCAGCCTCAACAGCGTGATCGTGCAGATGGCGCGGATCGTGGGCCCGGCCCTGGCGGGGATCCTGATCGCCGCCTTCGGGGTCGTCCCCTGTTTCGCGCTCAACGCGCTCACCTTCGTGGCGATGATCGCCGCCCTCTGGGGGATGGACCCTCGCGGCCTGCACACCGAGCCCGTGGCGCCGCGGGCACCCGGCGCAATCCGGGCCGCGCTGCGCTACGTCACCCACACCCCCGAGCTGGCCGTGCCGCTGGCGCTGATGGCGCTGGTCGGCACGCTCGGCTTCAACTTCCAGGTGGTGCTGCCGCTGTTGGCCAGGTTCAGCTTCGACGGCGGCGCCACCACCTACGCGGCGATGGTCTCGGCAATGGCGGTTGGCTCGATTGCCGGCGCCCTGGTCACCGGCCACCACGGGCGCACCGGGCCGCGCCTGATCGCCGGCGGCGCGCTCGCCTTCGGCCTGCTCGGCCTGCTCTCGGCGTCGATGCCGACCCTGGCCCTGGAGCTGCCGATGCTGGCGCTGCTCGGCGCCGCCGCCGTCACCTTCGCGGCGACGATCAACTCGACCCTGCAGCTCGCCGTCTCGCCGGAGATGCGGGGCCGAGTGATGGCGCTCTACTCAGTGGTCTTCCTCGGCTCCACCCCGATCGGCGGCCCCCTGACCGGCTGGCTGGCCGAAACCTACGACCCCCGCGTCGCCCTGCTGCTCGCAGGCGTGACTGGCCTTTCGGCCGCCTGGGCCGCCCATGTCAGCTTCTCCCGCCTCCGCGCCCGCCGCGAGTCAGCGACCGGCGAGCACGCCGTTGCGTAAGGAGGAGACCGGCGGAGGTGCCCCGGTACTCAGCATGGAGCCGGGCCACAGACCTTTGGGCGCCAGCCTCAGGCGCCACCCACCGGCGGAGGTGCTCCGGGGCACCTCCGCCGGTCTCCTCCATCACAGCTGACTAGCCGGTGTACCCGGCTGATTTCAGGTACGCCGCCGCCGCTTCCTTCGGCGTCTGCTTTTCGAGTTCGACCCGGGCATCGAGCT
Source organism: uncultured Solirubrobacterales bacterium (assembly GCA_963802935.1). Classification (GTDB taxonomy): domain Bacteria; phylum Actinomycetota; class Thermoleophilia; order Solirubrobacterales; family 70-9; genus VAYN01. Next base: position 328,910 of record CAWDKO010000007.1, read on the forward strand.
CCTGCATCACCGGCAGCGTCAGGCCTTCCTGGACCTCGACGATCGTCCCTTCGAAGTCGGGGCCGGCTTTTTCGGCCACCGACTGCTCGGTCACGAAGATCACGTTCCCGGCCGGGAAGACTTCCTTGTCGTCTTCGAGGATCACGAACTTGTCTTTCTCCGCCGACAGCTGCGGGTCGGTGGTGAAGAGGATCGAGAGGTCGGCCTGGCCTTTTTCGAGCACCGTGTAGCGGAGGCCGATGTCGACCGGTTTGAACGACTTGAACTTGAGCCCGTAGAGCTGTTCGAGCCCGGCCAGGCAGTCGATCCGCTGGCGGCACTCGGGCGAGCCGTAGAGGGTCAGTTCTTCGGAGACGCCTTCGAGGTCGGAGACGTTTTCAAGTTCGTATTTTTCGGCGGTCGCAGTGGTGGTCCCGACCGCGTTGGCGCTGGCGAACGGCGTCGGCGGGAAGGCCGTCAGGCCTTCTTTTTCGAATTCCGCTTTCGCTTTTTCGTAGGCGCCCTCGGCGTCGGCGGGGACTTCTTCCGGTTCGAGGCCGAAGAAGGACGTGAGCGCCGTGCTCGCGTACTCCGGGTAGCCGGAGATCTGCCCCGACTTCAGCGATTTCAGCGCCACCGTTTCGGAGCCGAGGTTGAGGTCGGTCTTCACCTTGTAGCCGGCGGCCTGGAGGGCCTGGGCGTAGACCTCCCCGAGGATTTCCTGTTCGGGGAAGTTCTTGGAGCCGATCGTCAGGCTGACTTTGCCGTTGTCGGGGTTGGCGACGATCGCCCCGCCGCTGTCGCCGCCGGCTTCGGTCGAATCGCCGTCGTCGTCGCTGCCGCAGGCGGCGATGCCGAGGGTAAGGGCCAGCGCGAGCAGCATCGCGACCGTCGTTCGCAACCGGGGTTTCATGGTCCTCACGTACTTCCTCCTTCGTTGGTGGGTCAAGATCAGGTGCTCCTCGGCTTCAGTCCCGGCGAGGTCAGCAGGCGCTGCAGCCCGGCGAGGGAGAACTCGAGTGCGAGGGCTAGGAGAGCGACCACGATCGCCCCCGCCAGCACTCCGTTGTTGCCGTAGACGTTGACGTTGAGAATGAAGTCACCGAGGGTCAGGACACCGGCGATCGGCGCGATCGTCGCCGTCGCGACGATCGCGATCGCGGCACCGCGGATGCCGGCGAAGAGCGTCGGGATCGCCAGCGGGATCTCGACCTTGCGGAGGATCTCGAACTCGGTCATGCCCATGCCCCGAGCAGCATCCACGGCGCCCCGGTCGACACCGTGGATGCCGACGAAGGTGTTGGCGAGGATCGGCGGCACGCCGAGCACCGCGAGGGCGATGGTCAGGTTGAGCACCCCGACCCCGACCACGGCCGCCATCAGGGCGATCAGGGCCAGCTCCGGGACCGCGCGACCGGCGTTGCCGATTACGGTCGCGAACAGTTCCCCCGTTCCCCGGTGGCCGAGATAGAGGCCGAGAGGCAGCGCCACGAGGAGGGAGAGGGCCAGGGCCAGCAGGGTGAGTTCGAGCTGGTTGACGGCGAGTTCGACCACCTGGTCGATCCCGCCGACGGTCTTGCCGCCGGTCACGTTCGAGGTCTGGGGCGTGAAGATGAATTCGAACGCGCCCTCGATCGAGGCGAGCAGGGGATGGTGGAGGAGGTCGGCGGTCATTACGTCGCTCTCCGCCAGGGGGTAAGCAGGCGCTGGACCGCGAACAGGACCAAGCCGAGGCCGATCGCCATCAAGAAGGCGATCCCGCCGGCGAGAATCAGGTTGGTGGCGAAGTCGATCCCCGTCTTCATCGGCACGCCGAGCCCTCCCCCGCCGACGAAGACCGCCAGGGTCGCGATCGCGACGGTGCTCACGGTCGCGATCTGCAACCCGGCGACGATCTCCGGCGTTGCCAGCCGCAGCTCGATCCGCCAGAGGATCTGCCGGTCGGTCATGCCCATCCCGCGGGCGGCGTCCTTGACCGACTCCGGGACGCTCCCGAGCCCGACCATCGTGTTGCGGTAGATGATCTGCAACGTGTAGATCGCGAGCGCGACGATCGCCGTGTCACGGCCGCGGCCGGTGAACGGTTCGAGCAGGAAGAAGAAGGCGACGCTGGGAATCGTGAAGAGGACTCCGGTGACGGCCAGCAGCGGCGGCTGCAGCCACCGGCGCCGGTGCGAGAGCAGCGCCAGGGCGAAGGCGAGCACGAAGCCGAGCAGCACCGAGATGACGACCAGTTCCAGGTGCTGCACCGTCGGCGTGCCGTAACGGTCGATGTTGTCCTTCGCCCAGTCCCAGCAGAAGATCGCGTTCGTCGCCTGGCACGGCAGCGTGTCGGAGCTGCGTTCCTGGAAGAAGTCGCTGCCGACTTCTCCCACCGCCGCGATCAGGGCGGGGTCAGTCATGTGGCCGCTCCACGGCGCTGTGCTCCTCCTCCCGCGCCCGCGGCGAGCCGAGGAACTCGGAGATGATCTCGACCGAGAGGACCCCGACGATCCGCCGCTCGGCGTCGACCACCGGGGCGTACTGGGCCTCGCCCTGCAGCAGGTCGGCGAGCGCGTCGCGCATCACATCGTCGCGGTCGAGCACCGGCCCCAGCGGCGAGTCGGGTTGCGCCGGCACCACGTCGGCCGTGAGGTCGCGCTCGGAGAGCCAGCCGAGCGGGCGCCGCTCGCTGTCGACCAGCAGCGGGTAGGGCACTTCGACGTCGGGCGAGGCCAGCTTCGCCCGCACCTCTGCGGTCGTCTGGCCGACATGGGCCAGCGGTGCCTCCCAGAGGTCGATGTCGGAGACCCGCATCAGCGCCAGCCGCTTCAGCGCCCGGTCGGCGCCGACGAAGTCCTCGACGAACTCGTCGGCCGGGCTCATCAGGACCTCGGCCGGGGTCGCGTACTGGGCGACCTTGCCGCCCTCGCGCAGGATCGCGATCCGGTCGCCCATCTTGATCGCCTCGTCGATGTCGTGGGTGACGAAGAGCACCGTCTTGCGGACCTGCGCCTGCAGGCGCAGGAACTCGTTCTGCAGCCGCTCGCGGTTGATCGGGTCGATCGCGCCGAAGGGCTCATCCATCAGCATCACCAGCGGGTCGGCGGCGAGCGCCCGCGCCACCCCGACGCGCTGCTGCTGCCCGCCGGAGAGCTGCGCGGGGTAGCGGTCGCCGAGCTCGGGGTCGAGCCCGATCAGCTCCAGCAGCTCGCCGGTGCGGGCCTCGGTGCGGTCCTTCTTCCAGCCGAGCAGCTGCGGCACGGCGGCGATGTTCTCGGCGATCGTGTGGTGGGGGAAGAGGCCGATCTGCTGGATCACGTAGCCGATCTCCCTCCGCAGCCGGGCCGGCTCGCGGTCGCGCACCGACTCGCCGCCGACGAGGACGTCCCCCTCGGTGATCTCGACCGTGCGGTTGACCATCCGCATCGCCGTCGTCTTGCCGCAGCCGGAGGGGCCGACGAGGACGCAGATCTCGCCGGCCGGGACCTCGAGCGTGAGGTGGTCGACCGCGAGCTTCTCGGAATCGCCGTAGCGCTTCGTCGCGTCCTCGTAGCTGACGGAGGAGGCTCCGGGCTGGGACTGCGTCTCGCTAAGGGCCTCACCCTGGGGCACTGGATCGACCCTATACCCCTGTTACAGCGTTTTCACCACCTCGACTCGGGTGATGAGGCATGGCGGTGGCTTCCTCAGAGCCCGAGCCGCCGCGCTCGCTCGGCCGCGCGGGCGACGATCTCCTCCATGCTCGGAACCTCGCCGCCGCGCATCAGCACTTCGCCGGCGACGACGACGGTGTCGACGTCGGCGCCGCTCGCGGCGTAGACGAGGTTCGAGGCGAGGGCGCCGATGCCGAGCTCGGGCGAGTCGGGACGCAGCAGCAGGAAGTCGGCCGGGCCCCCGGCGGCGGGTGGCCCGGCGGCGCCGAGCAGCGGCGCCTTAGCGCCGGTGGCGACCTCCCATGCCTCGCCGCTGCTGATCGCGGCTGCCTCAGCGGCGGCGTGCTTCTGGGCGAGGGCGAACAGCTTCAGGTCGGCGAGCAGGTCGAGCGAGTCGTTGGAGCCGGCGCCGTCGGTCCCGAGCCCGACCGCGACCCCGGCCGCCCGCGCCGCCGGATAGGGGAAGATGCCGCCGACCGCCAGCTTCATGTTCGCGACCGGGTTGGTGACGACGGTGCAGCCACGGGCGGCAACCAGCTCCAGCTCCTCCTCGTCGAACCAGACCCCGTGGGCGAGCACGGTGCGCTCCCCGAGCATTCCCAGGCGGTCGAGGTAGGCGGCGGGCCGCACGCCGTGGGCGGCAAGGCAGTCCTCGACCTCCTTCTCGGTCTCGGAGAGGTGGATGTGAACCGGCAGCTCGCGCTCCGCCGCCAGCTCGGCGATCCAGCGCAGCGAGCCCTCGCTGACCGTGTAGATCGAGTGCGGGGCGAGCGCTGGCGCCACCGCCGGGCCGAGTTCGCTGAGATGCTCGATGCTGCGCAGGGCCGCCTCCCGCATGCCCTCTGCATTGCCGTCGTGGTCGAACAGCGGCGCGCCGATCGTCGCCGAGATACCTGCGTCAGCGACTGCGCGGGCAGTTGCCTCGGGGTGCCAATACATGTCCCAGAACCGGGTCGTGCCGCTGCGGATCATCTCCGCGCAGGCGAGGCGCGCGCCCCAGTAGACGTCGTCGTCGGCGAGCTTCGCCTCGACCGGCCAGATCCGCTCTTCGAGCCACGGCATCAGCGGCAGGTCGCCACCGCTGCCACGGAAGAGCGTCATCGCCGCGTGCGTGTGGCCATTGAGCAGCGGCGCGACCAGGGGCGCCCCTCCGGCCTCGATCGCCTCGTCCCCGGGTACCGCCTCCACCTCCCGCCCCAGCGCCACGATTCGCCCCTCCTCGCAGCGCATCCCGATGGTCTCGCCGTCGAGGACGGCGCCGGTGACCGTCAGCGTGGGCGACTTTGTGTCCTCTGGGGACACAAAGTCGCCCAGCGGGCTCATCGTCCCACCGCCCCGAGCTGCGGCAGTACCGCGGCCAGACCCTCCCGCAGCCGGGCCGCGTTGGCGAGGCGGTCGTCCTCCAAAGCGGCGACGTCGAGCTCGCCCTCGGCGAGGCCGTTGGCGAGGTTGTCGACGACGCAGAGAGCCGCGTATTCGAGCCCGAGCTCACCGGCGACGATGCACTCGGAGGCGATCGTCATCCCGACCACGTCGGCGTGCGGCGCAATCAGCCGGATCTCGGCCGGCGTCTCGAAGCGGGGTCCGAGCGCCTGCCAGTAGACGCCGCCGTCGCGCGGCGTCTGGCCACCGGCGGTCCAGGCCTCGATTACCTCCCCTCGCCAGCGCGGGTCGAAGCCCGGGGCGGAGTGGGCGCGGGCATCGGCGAAGACCGAGATGCCGACGTGGAGTGCGATGAAGTCGTCGGGGCAGAGCAGGCTCCCGACCGGCAGCTCGGGGCTGAGGGAGCCGACCGAGCCGATCGCCAGTATGCGGTCGCAGCCCTGCTCGACCAGCGGCCGCAGGTTGGCGGCGTGGTCGATCGCGTGCGGCAGGACGTAGCCGCCATCCACGGCACCATGGCGCTGGACGATCGCCGCCCCGTGCTCGGCCGCCGCCGCCGCGATCTCCTCGCCGCCCGGGCCAAGCGCGTTGCTGCCGAGGATCACCGCGAGCCGTCCCACGCGCCGATCCTATGCGCTCGTTGAGCGCCGTTTGCATGCTCGGGCAATGGGGGTAGGAGTGTCGCCATGGGGGAACGGCCGTCCGGGCGAGAGGAGACCGAGGGCGAACGCCTCGACCGCAACCTCGGCGAGCTCCTGCAGGAGCTTCGGGTCGCCCTGCCGGGCGTCCAGGTCCTCTTCGCATTCCTGCTGGCGGTCCCGTTCCAGCAGAACTTCACCAAGATCACCGGCTTCCAGAAGGACGTCTACTTCGCGACGCTCCTCCTCACCGGCCTCTCGGCGGCGCTGCTGATCGCGCCCTCGGCCTACCACCGGCTGACCTTCCGCATGCAGCAGAAGGACCACCTCGTCTTCCTCGCCAACCGCTTCGCGATCGCCGGCCTCGCCTGTCTGGCGCTGGCGATGACCGGGGCGATCGTGCTGATCACCGATGTCCTCTTCAGCGCCGCGGCGACGATCGTCACCGGCGTCGCCGCCCTCTCCGTCTTCGCCCTGTTCTGGTACGCGCTGCCGCTGAAGCGGCGCTTCAGCTCCGAGGAGGAGCCGGACTCGCCGAAGAAGCCGTCGTAGCGCGTGCCTCGCGCAGCTTCTCCAGCTCGCTCGCGAAGTCCTCGACGAACGGCGGTGGCGAGGGCTGCCGGCGCAGCATCTCCAGGTCGGCATCCCAGATGCCCACCTTGACGTCCAGCGGTGCCTTGAACTCTTCGCCCGCGGCCTCGCCTTCGTTCGCGTAGGCGCGGCGCAGCACGCGCACGTTGGAGAGCTTGTCGGCCGCGTAGATTGCCGGCGCGTCGCCGTCCGCTTCCTCGACGCGGCGGCGGTGCTCGTCCTTGCGGCGCTCGTACGGCTCGACCGATTCGTCGTCGGTGAGCGCCTCGACCAGCCTCGCTACCGCCGGCCCGAAGCGCGCCTCGACCTCCGCCACGCTGGTCTCGCTGTCCTCGACCACGTCGTGCAGCAGGGCGGCGGCGACCGTCTCCTCCCCGTATCCATGTTCGGCCAGGAGCTCGGCGACGGCGACCGGGTGGTGGATGTAGGCCATGCCGCCGCTGCCGTTGCGGACCTGGCCGGCGTGGGCACGCTCGGCCAGCTCCAGGGCGGCGCGGATCGGATCCGATTCGGCGGCCGCGGCCTCGATCGCGGGGGACGGCATCGGCGCCAGCCTAACGCGCGGCGGACGTCGGCTCAGGCAGGGGCGGGGGCGGCGCTGCGCGGCACCTGGGCGGGCAGCTCGAACTCGGCGCGCTCGGCCCCCAGCTCGACGTCCTCCGGCTTGCCGCCCATCGCCTGCCAGCGCTCGCGGGCATCCTCGCCGAGCCGGTCGAGGAACTCGTCGGAGTGCATCGGGTCGTGGTGGAAGAGGACCGTCCGCTCGGCGCCGGTACGGCGGGCGAAGGCGAGCGAGTGGCTCAGCGCCGAGTGCCCCCAGCCGACGTGCTCGGGGTACTCGGAGTCGGCGTACTGGCCGTCGTGGATCAGCAGCGAGGCGTCACGGGCGAGGGCGAAGCCGGAGATCCAGTCGTCCTCGAGCTGCTCGAGGTCGGCGCCGAGCGCCGGCTCGTGGTCGGGGATGTAGGCGAGCGAGGAGTCGCCGTCGTCGATCCGGTAGCCCAGCGTCGGCCCGCGGTGGGCGACCGAGGCGGCGCGGATCCGCGCCGAGCCGATCTCCCACTCGGTCTCCGGACAGTGACGGAAGGAGACGTCGCAGGGCAGCTCCCGCACCTCGACCGGCGAGAGTGGGGCGGAGATGTAGCGGGCGATGCGGTCGCGCAGCGAGGCCTCGGGCGAGGCCGGCCCCCAGATCACGATCTCGGTCTGCGGCCGGAAGGCGGGAGCGAAGAAGACCAGGCCCTGGATGTGGTCCAGGTGCAGGTGGGTGAGGAGGATGTGCAGCCGCGCCGGCTCGTCGCCGAGCGAGAGCCCGAGGCAGCGGATGCCGGTGCCGGCGTCGAGGGCGAGCACCGAGCCGTCGGAGAGGGTCACCCCGACACAGGAGGTGTTGCCGCCGTAGCGGATCGTCTCCGGCCCCGGGGAGGGGATCGAACCGCGCGTTCCCCAGAGCTTGACGTTCATGCCGGGCCCGCTCCGTTGCCGTTCATTGCGGTCGGCCAGAAGATCGCGATCCCGCCCTGCGAGCCGTGCGCGGTGAGGATCGGGAAGGCCGATACCTCGACCTCGTGGCTGCTGCCGTCGGCCGAGTGGATCTCGAATTCGCCGTGGGCGGGGCGGCCGTCCCGCACCGCCGACACCAGCGGGAGCTCGTCGTAGGGGATCGGTTCCCCCTGCTCGTCGAAGGGGCCGAACAGCTGCCCCCACTCGGCGGCCCCGACTGTGCCGAGCTCCTCGAAGCGTTTGCCGAGCATCATCCCCGCCGCCTCGTTGTAGAAGACGAGCAGCCCGCCCTCGTCGACCAAAAACGCCGGCGTCGAGAGCGCCGACATCAGATTCCGGGCGAGGATCAGCTCCAGGGGTCTCTGCGTCACAAATGACACTTTAGTTCGTCGTGTGCGTATCGCCAGGCATAGGCCGAGATTGCCCTGCAGAGAGCCGAATGGGCAGCCTCCTCGGCAGGGGTACCCGGGAGCGTGACTTTCATCACGCTTATCCCTTCTATGTAGAGGCCCTCGGGGTCGAGATTCAGCCGGCGGCTTCGGCGCGGCGCAGGCCGCCGCGGGCCCAGAGGGCGAAGAGGATCGGCAGGGTGGCGCCGATCGCGAAGGCGAGGGCGACGACCTCGGGCTCGCCGGAGATGAAACCGCGCCCCGCCTCGAGCAGGGCGGTGGCCGGGTTGACCGAGGCGACCGCGTGGATCCAGCCGCTGAGCAGGCTCAGCGGCACGTAGACCGGGGCGAGGAAGAGGACGAGGAAGGTCGGGAACTGCATCAGCGGCCCGCCCTGGATCGAGCGCACCCGCATCGCCACGCCGGCCGCCCACATCGTCGCCGCCAGGTTGACGAGGACGGCGAGCGCGTAGAGGCCGAAGACGTCGACGCCGCTGCCGCCGACCTCCATACCCGCGAGGAGGGCGACGACGGTCAGGATCGTCCAGGTGATGACGGCGCGGATCAGGGCGGCGAGGGCGTAGCCGGCGACGATCCCGTTGCGATTGGAGGCGGCGAGCAGGTAGCGCCGGGCGAAGCCGGTCTCGAAGTCGCGGGCGATCCCGAAGCCGGTGAAGACGCCGCCGAAGGCGGCGGACTGCAGCAGCACGAAGACGAACTGGAAGGCGGTGTAGCCGCTGGGGAAGTCGAAGCCGGGCACGCCGGCGATCGCCGAGAGCCCGCCGGCGAAGGAGACGAAGAAGAAGAGGGGGAAGACGACCGCGGGGACGAGGAAGGCCGGGTTGCCGAGGAAGATGTGGATGCTGCGCCAGGCGACCGCGGTGGCGATCGAGCGGAAGCCGGCGGGACGGTGCGCGCTCACGTCCGCACCAGCCTCGTCTTCAGCGCGGTGGCGGCGGCGTACATGCCGAGGGCCAGGATCGTCAGCGCGATCCCGAACCCGAGCGCCAGCTCGCCGGCGTTCCAGCCTTCGATCAGCAGCGAGCGGAACGCCTGCAGCAGGTAGGAGACCGGGTTGGCGCTGGCCACCGCGTGGAACCAGTCGGTCTGGATCAGGTCCAGCGGCAGCGCCATCGAGGAGAGGAAGAGGAAGACGAAGAAGACGGGGAAGAGGCTCTGGACCGCCTCGCCGGAGCCGCTGCGCAGGGCGGCGAAAAGGCCGACGGTGCCGAAGGCGACGGTGATCGTCACCGAGAGCGCGACGATGACCAGGGCGCCGCCCAGCCCCGCGGCGAGCTCGGCACCCGCGGTGAGTCCCACCACCAGGTAGGTCACCGCCTGCAGCAGGCCGAGCATGACGGCGCCGGCGAGCAGCCCGCTGAGCAGCGCCGCGCCCCGCAGCGGCGTCAGCGCGAGGCGGTTGAGGAAGCCGGTCTCGATGTCGCGGGCGAGGTCGGTGCCGGCATTCATCACCGAGAACAGCGCCCCTTGCATGAAGGGGACCGCGAGGGCGAAGGTGAGGTAGGAGTCGGTCGGGAAGCCGGGCAGGTTGGTGGCGTCTTTCAGCCCACCCGAGTTCACCGCCAGCAGGAAGAGCGGGAAGATCAGGGCCGGCACGATCTGCGCCGGCTGGCGCAGGGTGCGCAGGACCGAGCGGTGGGCGAGCTGGCCGACCTGGGTGCGCAGGCCCCGGTTCACGCCGAGCCCACCGCCTCGGCGGCCGCCTCCTCGGCCTCGTCCTCCGCCTCCTCGGCACCCTCCAACGAGCGCCCGGTCTTGGTCAGGAAGACGTCGTCCAGCGACGGGGCATGCAGCTGCAGCTGCTCGATCGCGATCCCCTCCGAGTCGAGGGCACGGACCACCTCGGCCAGCTCGGACTCGCCGCCGGCAAGGCGTACGCCAGCGCCTTTGGGGGACGCCCCGGCGGGCTCGCCGAAGCGGGCCAGCACCGCGACCATGCGCTCGTGCTCGCCCGGGTCGCGCGGGACCGCTTCCACGGTGGGACGGCCGATTTCGGCCTTCAGGGCCGCCGGCGTGCCCTCGGCGACGATCTTGCCGTGGTCGATGATCCCGACCCTGTTGGCGAGCGCGTCGGCCTCCTCGAGGTACTGGGTGGTGAGGAAGACGGTGACGCCGTCGGCGGCAAGGCTGGCGACCTCCTCCCAGAGTGCCGTGCGGCTCTGGATATCGAGGCCGGTGGTGGGCTCGTCGAGGAAGAGGATGCGAGGCCGGTGGGCGAGGGCCAGGGCGAGGTCGAGGCGGCGTTTCATCCCACCCGAGTAGCCGCCGACCTTGCGATCGGCGGCCCGCGCGAGGCCGACGCGCTCGAGCAGTTCCGCGCCGCGCCGTTCGCGCTCGGCCTTGGCGATGCCGTGGAGGGCGGTCTGCAGGCGCATGTGCTCGCGGCCCGTCAGCAACGGGTCGAGGGCCGCCTCCTGCAGCGCGGCGCCGATCGTGGCTCGCACCTGGGGCCCTTCGCGAACGATGTCGTGGCCGGCGACGCGGGCGGTGCCGGCGGTCGGCGGCAGCAGCGTCGTCAGCATCAGCACCGTGGTCGACTTGCCGGCTCCGTTGGGGCCGAGGAAGCCGTAGATCTCGCCGGGGGCGACCCGGAGGTCGATGCCGTCGACGGCCCGCGGGCCGTTCTTGAACTCGCGCACGAGCCCGTCCACTTCGATGCCGCTGCGGTCCGTGTCCTCCGTTGCCATGGTGCCTCTCAGTTAGCTGGCAAATCCAATATTTGAGGCTAGCAAATATTGGGTTACACTAGCTTTCGTGAGCAAGACGACGAAAGCGCACAACGGGTCCGGGCCTGCCGCCCGCAGCGCCCGCGAGGCCTGGGGAAAGCTGGCCGCCCTGGTCTACCCGCCGCCGTTCCTGGCGGTTGCCCGCGAGCTCGGTCTGCGGCCGCCGGCCTTCGGCGCCCTGCGTGCGCTCGACCAGCCGCGGACGATGAGCGAGATCGCCACCGTCCTGCACTGCGACAACTCGAACGTGACCGGCATCGTCGATGGCCTCGAAGAGAAGGGCCTGGCGGCGCGCCAGCCATCGCCGACCGACCGGCGCGTGAAGCTGATCTCACTGACCGCGGAGGGGCGGCGGGTGCGAGCCCGCCTGATCCGCGCGGTGGAGAAGCCACCGGCCTGGGTCGAGGCCCTCTCCGAAGCCGATCGCAGGGCGCTGGTCGAGATCCTCGAGCGGGCGGTGACGGCGCACTCGCCTAGCGCCGACGCCGGTCAGCCGACTTTCCGACGCCCGACCGCATAGAACTCAGCCCCCGATGCGCGAGCGTACCCGCACCTATCGCGTCGCCATGGCCGTCAACCGTCCGGTCGCGCTGTGGGGACGGCTGCGGGTCGAGGGCCTGGAGACGCTGCCGGAGAGCGGGCCGCTGCTGGTGGTCGGCAACCACGACAGCCACTGGGACCCGATCATGGTCGGGATGGCCGCGGTCAAGCGCCGCCAGATCCGCGCCCTGGCCAAATCGGATCTCTGGAAGGTCCGCGGGCTGTCGCCGATCCTCAACGGCATGGGCCAGATCCCGATCGAGCGCGGCAAGGGCGACAAGCAGGCGCTGGCGCGGGCGATCGAGGCGCTCCGGGCGGGGGTCTGCATCGGCGTCTTCCCGGAAGGCACCCGCTCGCGCGGCAAAGTCCTGCGCGCCCGCAGCGGCGTCGGCCGCCTGGCGCTGGAGGTGCCGGAGGCGCACGTCACCCTGGTCGCGATCGAGGGCACCTCGGACCTCTCCGGCTTCCCGCGCCGCCCGCGCGTCCGCATCCGCTTCTTCGACCCGGCTGGCGGCCAGCCCCGCGCTGACGAGGACCCGGGTGAGCTCTCGGCCCGGCTGCTGGCTGAGATCCGCGCGCTGGTCCCGCCCTCGATCTCCTACCGCAAGCGCTCCGCGGCGGCCGCGGGCTAGCTAGTCCTCGGCCTCTTCGCCGCTGCCCTGCAGGGCGTACCACTCGGCGCCGTAGGACTCGATGTCGTGACCGTTGGCTTCGCCGGGCTTCTCGTCGGCGGTGTAGGTGTAGAGCGGGTGGCCGGCGTAGGTAACCTGGGTGGTGCCGTCTTTGCGCTTCGTGGTCCCGAGCTGGGAGGCCATCGCGCCCTGGCTGGCCTGTGGCGAGCCTTCACTCAGGACAGGTGGCCAGACCCCGGCACAGGCTCCGTAGCAGGACGAGGTGGTGCCCTTGTCCTTGTGGAAGTCGTAGACGGTGAAGCCGCGCGAGTCGACCAGGACCGGGCCGACCCCGGCAACGCTGGCGACTTTCAGGGTTGCGGCGCCGCTGCCGGCGCCCGAGGGCTGTGACTTTTCGCCGCCCGTAGTAGCGCTGCCGCCCTTGCTCCCGTAGGCGCCGCCGGAGTCGCCGTCGCTTCCACAGCCGGCCAGGGCCAGCGCGGCGACTAGGGCCAATAGGGCCGATGCACGGATGGTCATGGTCAGGTTCACGTTGCTGCCTCCTGGTCGGTTGCGCTTGCCGTCGGCTCGGTCGCGTTCACCGGCGCGACGAAAGTTCGGTTGCCGGCGTGGACCCCGATCGCGCGCGTGCGCGAGAGGTCGAGTGCCGAGCTCAACACCGCGGTCGAGTCGTCGCCCCAGCGATAGCGGAAGGTGCCGGCTGGCACCTTCTCGCCGCGCGGGCCCTGCAGGTAGACGCGGCAGAGGGTGCCGGAGCGGACGCCGTTCACGTACATCCGCACCTCGGTGCCGTAGGCGTGGGGCTCGAGCGTGGCGTAGATCTTGATCCCGGCCGGCAGCGAGCCGAACTCGACGTGCTGGACCGGGTCGGGATCGCCCCCCTGGGGGAAGACGAACAGGGCCAGCACCAGCGCGACCGCCGCCGCGGCCGCGCTCGCGCCCAGTCCGAGGCGCCAGCTTCGGCGCCGTCGCTCCACCCGACGTTCGCCACCGACCGCTGCTGCCACACGCTGCGCCAGCTCGGGCGCGGGCTGCGGCGCCGGGCGGGTGAAACGAGCCGGGTCGGCCAGCGGCAGCAGCCGCGCAACGTCACTCAGTGCCGCCGCCTCGGCGCGGCACTCGGCGCAGCCGTCCAGGTGCGCCTCGAGGCCGGCGCGCTCCTCGGGGGCGAGGTCGCCGAGCGCGTAGGCGCCCAGCAACGCTCTCCACTCGCGGCAGCCCTCAGCCTTCATAGCCCATCTCCTCGAGCACGACCCGCAGCGCCCGCAGGCCGTAGTAGACGCGGCTCTTGACGGTGCCCTCCGGCACCCCCAGCTCCGCCGCGACCTCGGCGTAGGGCCGGCCGCGGTAGTGGGTCTCGACCAGCACGTGGCGATGGTCCTCGCCGATCCGCCGCATCGCCTCCTCGACCTGCCAGGAGAGCAGCGCCTGCTCGAGCGGTTCGACCGAGGGCTCTACCCCGCCCTCGGCGACCGCGGGCCTGGAGGCGCGGGCGCGTCCGAGGTCGATGACGACGTTGCGGAGGATCGCGAACAGCCAGGTCCGCAGCGAGCCGATCTGCGGGTCGAAGCGCTCGCCGGCGCGCCAGGCGCGGACGAAGGTCTCCTGCACCGCCTCTTCCGCCAGGCCGGCGTCGCCGAGCGAGCGCAGCGCGAACCCGTAGAGCTCGCCGGCGTGCGCCGCGTAGGCCTCGCGGACGTCCCGCTCGCGTCTCAGTGCACCGGACTGCATCCGCCTCCGTCTACGGGGCGGACGCAGTCCGGGTTCAAGCTTCTATCCCTCGAGTTTCCCGATCTTGAAGATTTTCGTCCCGCAATCGGGGCAGAGACCCTGGATCGCTGGGCGACCGTTTTTCATGGTCACCTGTTTGGCGTCTTTGATCTCAACCTTCTTACGCTCTTTGACGCAGTAGCCCTCCGGCATGACCGGCTCTCCTTTCGCTGCCGCTTCGCGGCAAAGCTCGCGTCGCCGCGAGGTGGATTGAGGCGAATGTAACGCAGGTAGGGGACACGACCCGGAGATATCGTGCGAATACGCACTAAACGGCCACAGTCGCGGTCAACTACCCTCCGGCCCGCACTGCAGCACTAACCAGCGTTAAGGAGACTCCGCATGCCCGAGGCAGTAATCGTCGACACCATCCGCACGCCGATCGGTCGTGCCTTCAAGGGCTCGCTCGCCCAGCTGCGCCCGGAGGAGATGGGCGCCTACGTCGTCGACCAGCTGCTCGAGCGCAACCCCGGAGTCGACCCGGCTCTGGTCGAGGACGTCTTCTGCGGTGTCGGCATGCCGCAGGGCCTCGAGGCCTTCAACATCGGCCGCATCGTCTCGCTGCTCTCCGAGAAGCTGCCGCAGGAGGTCAACGGGGTGACCGTCTCCCGCTACTGCTCCTCCAGCCTCGACGCGATCCGCCACGCCGGCAACGCGATCAAGGCCGGCGAGGGCGACGCCTACCTCGCGGTCGGGGTCGAGTGGGTGAGCCGCTTCAACGAGCGCACCGAGCCGGCTGGCGCCGACGATCGCAACCCGAACCTGATCGGCGAGAACGGCCAGCCCAACGCCTACATCGACATGGGCCTGACCGCGGTCAACGTCGCCGAAAAGTACGAGGTCAGCCGCGCCGACATGGACAAGTTCGCGCAGCGCTCGCAGGAACTGGCGGTGAAGTCCCAGGAAGATGGCTTCTTCGACCGTGAGATCGTGCCGGTCAAGCTCGAGGACGGGACCGAGGTCGCCAAGGACGACGGCCCGCGCGCCTCCTCGACCCTGGAGAAGCTCTCCGAACTGCCGGAGGCCTTCGGCGGCGGCGGAGTCACCGCCGGCAACTCCTGCCCGCTCAACGACGGCGCCGCCGCGGTGCTGCTGATGAGCGACACCAAAGCCAAGGAGCTGGGCCTGACCCCGCGCGCCCGCATCGTCACCGCCGCCACCTACGGCAACGAGCCGGAGCTGATGGGCGTGGCCCCGATCGGCGCGATCAAGAAGGTGCTGGACCGGGCCGGGATGACGATCGACGACGTCGACGCGGTCGAGCTCAACGAGGCCTTCGCCGCTCAGGTGATCCCGATCATGAGCGAATGCGGGATCGCCGAAGACAAGCTCAACACCCACGGCGGCGCGATCGCCCTCGGCCACCCCTTCGGGATGACCGGCGCCCGCATCATGGGCACCCTGCTCAACGTGCTGGAGACCGACGACAAACAGGTCGGGCTCGAGACCATGTGCGTGGCCGGGGGCCAGGGTAAGGCGATGATCGTCGAGCGGATGAACTGAGCTGAGGGGAGAGCCTGTCCCCGATAGGGGTTTCGCTTAACTTTTTCCGAAGACAGTCGGTGGCTGTTCCGTTAGCCACGGCGCGGAAAAAGTACAAGACGCTTCACCCCTACCGGGGACAGGCTCTAGGGTCGGCTACGTGGAGACGCTGACTTACGAAGCTGACGGGCGGGTCGCTCGCATTACGCTCGATCGGCCGGAGCGGGGGAATGGGATTACTCCGCGGATGCCGGTGGAGCTGGCGGAGTGCGTGGAGCGGGCGAATCTTGATCCGGCGGTGCACGTGATTGCGCTGGCCGGGAACGGGAGTGGGTTCTGCGGCGGGTATGACCTGGTGGCCTCGGCGGAGGGGGACATGGGGGAGTTGGGTGGGGTGGAGGCGCCGGTGGGGTCGCCGCTGGATCCGGTCACGATCGGCAGGAACCATATGCCGGAGTCGAACTGGGATCCGGTCGTCGATTACCAGTTCATGGCCCGCAACGTGCGCGGCTTCATGAGCCTGTTTCATTCCGAGAAGCCGGTGCTCTGCAAGGTCCACGGCTACTGCGTCGCCGGCGGCACCGACATGGCGCTCTGCTCGGACCTCTTGGTGATCGCCGAGGACGCCAAGATCGGCTACCCGCCGGCCCGCGTCTGGGGTTCGCCGACGACGGCGATGTGGGCGCTGCGGATCGGGGCGATGCGGGCCAAGCGGCTGCTCTTGACCGGTGACTCGCTGACCGGCGCCGAGGCGGCGGAGTGGGGGCTGGCGACCGAGGCGGCCGCGCCGGAGCGGCTGGACGAGCGCTTCGAGCGGCTGCTGGAGCGGGTGGCGCGGCTGCCGATCAATCAGCTGGTGATGATGAAGCTGCTGGTCAACCAGACCCTGGAAGCGCAGGGCCTGCGCCAGTCCCAGACCCTCGGCACCTTCTTCGACGGCATCGCCCGCCACACCGAGGAGGGCCACGGCTTCGTCCGTCGCGCCGCCGAGTCGGGCTTCCGCGAGGCGGTGCGGGAGCGCGACGAGCCGTTCGGCGACCACGGGCTCAAAGGCTTCGGGCTCGACTAGGGTGCCGCGACGATGAGCGACGAGGCACCACACCCGAGCTCGGCGATCACGGCGGAGACGGTCCGCAACTTCCTCCCCGGCAGCTTTCCAGGTGACCTCGGGATCGAGCCGCTGGAGGTCGAGGACACCCACGCCCGCGGGCGGATCGTCGTCGACCGTCGCCATCTGCACCCCGGTGGCTTCGTCCACGGCGGCGTCTGGACTGCGCTCGGCGACACGGTCGCCGCCTGGTCGACCTTTCGCTGCATCCCGCGCGGCCACAACTTCACCACGATCGAGCTCAAGCTCAACGTCTTCGCCGCCGGTGTCTTGGGCGACGAGATCGAGGCCCGCGCCGAGCCGCTCCACGTCGGCAAGAGCACCGTGGTGATCGAGGTCCGGATCGAGCGCCGCCGCGAGGGCGCCGAGCCAAAGCTGGCGGCGAACCTCATCGTCACCCAGTTCGTCTTGCCGCCGAGCTAGACGCTCTCTCGCCGTGACTCGCGTCGGGTGGATGCCGGCTGCCCCTCTTCACTCGCCTGCCTGGCTGGATCGCCGCCGCTCGTCCGATAGCCGCCTTCGGGCCAGCGGCGCAAAACGTTCAGAGGGCAGCCGACAGCCACCCAACGAGTCCCACGAGGGCTCGGGACGGCCTTGGTCGTGTCGTTTTCAGCTCAGCTTCTCTGGAGCGGGGGCCGGTGGGGCCTCCGAACGTTTTGTGCCGCTGGCCGAGGATGGACCTCGGACGGCAGGTGGCGATACAGCCAGGCAGGCAAGTGAGGGGGCCCCACCGGCCCCCGCTCCACTGGCTAGGGCGCCGATTCGTCCTCGGCCGGCGCTTCCCATCCTTCGATCACAGGCAGCTTCCACAGCAGGCTGGCGATCGTGAGGCCGATCGCGGCCGTGAGCAGGGCCAGGAACCACTCGGCGGCGGTCAGCAGCTCCATCTCGAAGAAGTCGCGGGCCGGCGCGAGGGCGAGGATCCCGGCGAAGAGGGCGCCCAGTCCCGCGACCATCGCGAGCATGTAGCTCTGGATCGCGATGTGCTCGCGACCCGGCCCGCGCTCCAGGAGCAGCACGAAGCAGAGACCGAGCACGATCAGCGTCGTCGTCGCCGCGGTGCGGCCGGCCTCCAGCGAGCCGCCGAAGACGGTGTCGACGAGGAAGAAGGAGAGGATCGAGGCGAGCGCCGTGGCGACACCGGCTGGGACCGCGAAGGCGGCCAGGGCGCGCAACAGCCGTCCGCGGTAGAGCGGGCCGTCCGAGGGCATCAGGGCGAGCACGAAGGAGGGGACGCCGATCGTCAGGAAGACAGCCAGGGTGAGGTGGCGGGGGAGGAAGGGGAAGGCGAACCCGGGCACCCCCACGAGCAGGATCAGGGCGGCGGCGTAGACGGTCTTGGTCAGGTAGAGCCGCCCAAGGCGGTGGATGTTGCGGGCGATCCGCCGCCCCTCGCCGACCGCCTCCGGCAGGCGCGAGAACTGGTCTTTGAGCAGGACGACGTCGGCGACGCCCTTGGTCACCTGGGCGCCCGAGCCCATCGCCACCGCCATCCGTGCCTGCTTCAGCGCCGGCACGTCGTTGACCCCGTCGCCGATCATCGCCACGTAGCGCCCGGCTCCGACCAGCGCCGCGATCAGGGCCTTCTTCTGCTCGGGCTTGATCCGGCAGAAGATCGTGTTGGCGAGCACCACCTCGGCGAGCTCGTCGGGGTCCTCGGGCAGCTCCGAGCCCTCGACGATGCCTGCATCGCGCGGCACCCCAACCGCGTAGGCGACGGCGGTCACCGTGGCGCGCGCGTCGCCGGAGATCAGCTTCAGGTCGACTTCCTCGGCCCGCATCGTCGCGATCGTCGCCGCCGCGTCAGGGCGCAGCGTCTCCTCCAGCACGACGAGGGCCAGCGCCTTCAGCTGCGGCGGCTTGCCCGCTGCGGCGTCGGTCGGAAGCACCTCGCCCGATTCGCCGAACGCGACGACTCGCCGCCCGGCCGCGGTTTCCTCTTCGAGCTTGCGGTCCAGACCAGGCGGCAGGGTCAGCGCCCCGGCCTCGGCCAGCACGTCGGGCGCTCCGAGCACGTAGGTGGATCTGCCGCTCCCGCTGCGGTTGGCCAGCGTCGCGCCGCTCCACTTCCACTCCGAGGAGAACGGGACCTCGGCGCTGACCCGGCCGGCCTCGCCCGGGAACCGCTCGGCGATCGTCTCCAGGGTGCGGTTGCGGTCTCCGGCGCTGGCGGCAAAGCGCGCCAGCGCTGCCTGCGCGGCGTCGGCGTCGGTGTCGTCGGCGACCTCGATCCCGACCAGGCGCAGCTCGCCTTCGGTCAGCGTCCCGGTCTTGTCGACGCAGATCGTGTCGACCGCGGCGAGGCTCTCGGTGGCGCTCATCTGCTGGACGAGGGTGTCGCGCCCCGCCAGCCGCACCGCAGCGACCGCGAAGGTGACGCTCATCAGCAGCACCAGCCCCTCGGGGATCAGGGTGATCAGGCCGGCGGTCGCCGTCTGCGCCGCCTCGACCAGGTCGACGCTGCGGAGGCTGAGGCTGAGGATGAGGACGACGGCGAGCGGCAGCATCACGTAGGTCGAGGCGACGATCACCCGGTTGACCTCCTTCTGCAGCGGCGAAGGGGGGTGACGAAAGCTGCGCGCCTCGCCGGCGAGGCGCCCCGCGTAGCTCTCCTCGCGCACCGCGTCGACCAGGTAGTGGCCGGAGCCGGAGATGCAGAAGGAGCCCGAGAGCACCCGGTCGCCGGGGGCCTTGCGGATCCCATCGGCCTCGCCGGTCAGCATCGACTCGTCGAGGGTGAGGCCGCGGCTTTCGATCGCCTCGCCGTCGGCGACCAGCTGATCGCCGGGCTCGACCCGGACGACGTCGCCGGGGACGATCTCGTCGGCACCCAGGTCGACCACGGCGCCGTCACGGGCGACCCTGGCCCGCGGCGCGACCAGGACCGCCAGCTCGTCCAGGGTCGCCTTCGCCTTCATCTCCTGGCGGATGCCGATGTAGGAGTTGACGATCGCGATCAGCCCGAAGATGGCGTCGGCGAAGAGGCCGAGCGAGAGGATCAGAACGAAGAAGACCCCGATGATCGCGTTGAAGAGCGTGAAGACGTTGCCGGCGACGATGCTCGCGATCGAGCGCGATGAGGTCTCAGGCGGCGGCCCCAGCTTGCGCAGCCGCTTGGCGGCCTCATCGCTGGAGAGGCCCTGCTCGACGGGTGCCTGGACGGTGGCCATGACGGCTATTCAATAGGGTGCGAGCCGGATGTCGCTGAAGCTCGGGTTGAACCTTGGATACTGGGGCATCGGCCCCGCCGGCGAGGACGCCGTCGAGGTCGTCACCGCGGCCGAGAAGCTCGGCTACGAGTCGGTCTGGGCGGCCGAGTCCTACGGCTCCGACGTGGTCAGCGTCCTGGCCTGGCTGGCGGCGCAGACGCAGGAGATCAAGCTCGGTGCCGCGATCCTGCAGGTGCCGGCGCGCCCGCCGGCCGCGGCGGCGATGGCCGGGGCCACGATCGACAAACTCTCCGGCGGCCGCTTCCTCTTCGGCTTCGGCCCCTCCGGCCCGCAGGTCTCCGAGGGCTGGTACGGCGTGCCCTACGCGAAGCCCTGGGGCCGCACCCGCGAGTACATCGAAGTCGTGCGCGAGATCATCGCGCGCGAGGGGCCGCTCGAGCACGACGGCGAGCACTACACGCTCCCCCTGCTGGGAGGCGAGGGCAAGCCATTGAAGCTGAACTTCCACCCGCTGCGCAACGAGATCCCGGTCTTCGTCGGTGCGATCGGTCGCAAATCGGTCGAGCTGGCGGCGGAGATCTGCGACGGCTGGATCCCGATCTTCTTCAGCGTCGACGCCTTCGAGGCGACCTGGGGCGAGCACCTGGAGGTGGGCTTCGCCAAAGGTGGGCGTCAGCGCTCCGACCTCGAGGTCAGCCCCTCCCTGCAGGTGGCGATCGACGGCGACCTGGAGGCGGCGAAGAGCGTCGTCAAGGCCGGTCTGGTCCTCTACTTCGGCGGCATGGGCAGCCGCAAGACCAACTTCTACGTCGACCTCGCCCACCGCTTCGGCTTCGGTGACGTCGCCGACGAGGTGCAGAAGCGATTCCAGGACGGCGATCGCGCCGGTGCCTTCGAGGCGATGCCGGACGAGATCGTCGAGGCGACTTCGCTGGTCGGGACCGAGGCCGAGGTGGCGGAGCGGGTCGAGCGCTTCCGCGGTGCCGGCATCGACCGCCTGATCGTCTCCCCGGTCCACGTCGACCGGGCCGAGCAGCTGCACACCCTCGAGCGTCTGGCCTCGGTTTCCGGGGTGCAGGCGCGAGCCTGACCCGATCCCATAATCTTCCGCGCCGCGTGAAGATCGGAGTGCCAAGAGAGTCTGCGGATGGGGAGCGCCGGGTCGCGCTGGTCCCTGACGCGGTCAAGTCGCTGAAGAAGAACGAGCAGGTCGAGGTGCTCGTCGAGCGCGGCGCCGGCGAGGCCGCCGGCCATCCCGACTCCCAGTACGAGGAGGCCGGAGCCGACGTCGTCGAGGGCGAGGTTACGTGGGGCGCCGACGTCGTCCTGCGCGTCGCCGCCCCTTCCACCGCGGAGATCGGCAAGCTCGGCTCGAACCAGGTCTTCATCGGCCACCTGGCTCCTTGGACCGCGGCCGAGTCGAACAAGGCCCTGGCGGCCTCTGGCGTCACCAGCTTCGCGATGGAGGCGATCCCGCGCACGACCCGCGCCCAGGCGATGGACGCGCTCTCCTCGCAGGCCGCCGCCGCCGGCTACGCCGCGACCCTGATCGGGGCGCGCGAGTCGGGCCGCTTCTTCGGGATGATGACCACCGCCGCCGGCACCGTGCCGCCGGCCAAGGCCCTCGTCCTCGGCGCCGGCGTCGCCGGCCTGCAGGCTGTCGCCACCGCGAAGCGGCTGGGCGCGATCGTCACCGGCTTCGACATCCGCCGCGCCGCCTGGGAGCAGATCGCCTCGCTCGGCGGCCGGCCGCTGGAACTGGACTTCATCCCCGACGCCGAGGGCGAGGGCGGCTACGCCCGGCCGCTGACCGACGAGGAGAACGCGCAGGTCCGCGACGCCCTCGCCGAGAACGCGGCCAAGCAGGACATCATCGTCACCACCGCCGCGATCCCCGGCCGGCCGGCGCCGCTGCTGATCACCGCGGACGCCGTGCGCAAGATGGCGCCCGGCTCGGTGATCGTCGACCTCGCCGCCGAGACCGGTGGCAACTGCGAGCTGACGCAGGCGGGGGAGACGGTGGTCGAGAACGGGGTCAAGGTGATCGGGCCGCGCAACCTCGCCAGCGAGATGCCGGCTCCCGCCTCGCAGCTCTATGCCAAGAACCTCGAGAACCTGCTCGGTCTGCTGATCGACGAGGAGGGCAAGCTGACGGTCGACTTCGAGGACGACATCATCGCCGCCGCCTGCATCACCCAGGGCGGCGAGATCAAGAACGAGAGGGCCGCGAAATGAGCCTGATGACCGAGATCACGATCTTCGTGCTCGCCGCCTTCGTCGGTTTCGAGGTGATCTCGAAGGTGCCGACCACGCTGCACACGCCGCTGATGTCGCAGACCAACGCGATCCACGGCATCGTCATGCTCGGCGGCCTGATCGTGCTCGGCTACGCCGACGATCCGCTCGAGTACGTGATCGGGACGATCGCCGTGGCCTTCGGTGCGATCAACATCGTCGGTGGCTTCATGGTCACCGACCGCATGCTCGGCATGTTCTCGAAAAAGCCCAAACCCAAGGTCAAGTCCGCCTCCTCCTCTTCGCGTCCGGGGGCGGACGGCTCTGACGGGAGCGGGACGTGAGTTCGCTCCTCGCCGTGCTGCAGCCCGGTGGCGACGCCGCCACCGCCCTCTACATCGTCGCCTTCTCGCTCTTCATCATCGGGGTCAAACGTGGCACCCACCCGACCACCGCCAAGCAGGGCAACCTCGTCGCCGCAGTCGGCATGGCGGTCGCGGTCCTCACCACCCTGCTGCTCGACGGCATCGGCAACTGGGGACTGATCGCGCTTGGCCTCGGCGTCGGCACCGCCGTCGGCGTGATCGCCTCGGTCCGCGTGCAGATGACCGAGATGCCGCAGATGGTTGCCCTATACAACGGCGTCGGCGGTGGCGCCGTCGCCCTGATCGCCTGGTCGGAGATCCGCAACGAGATCGCCGAGATCAACCACGGTGCGATCTCCTCGGTCCCGCTCGACATCCTGATCCCGATCCTCTTCGCCGCGGTCGTCGGCTCGGTCTCCTTCTGGGGCTCGAACATCGCCTTCGCCAAGCTCCAGGGCCTGATCCCGACCAAGCCGCTCGCGGTCCCCGGCCAGCAGGTGATCAACGGCGCCCTGCTGATCGGCATCGTCGCCGCCTGCGTCAGCATCGCCGTCGGCAACGACGACCCCTCGCAGCTGACCTTCATCGGGATCCTGGTTGCCGCGGGCCTGCTCGGCAACCTCGTGGTGCTGCCGATCGGCGGCGCCGACATGCCGGTCGTGATCTCGCTGCTGAACGCCTTCACGGGTCTTTCCGCGGCCGCGGCCGGCTTCGCCCTCGACAATGTCGCCCTGATCGTCGCCGGCACGCTGGTCGGCTCCTCGGGAACGATCCTGACGATGGAGATGGCGACGGCGATGAACCGCTCGGTCGCCAACGTCCTCTTCGCCGGCTTCGGGGGTGCCCCCTCGGGGGGCGGTGGCGGCTCGACGGAGGAGCGCCCGCACGTCTCGATCGGCGCTCAGGACGCGGCGATCAAGCTCGCCTACGCCGACACGGTCGTGATCGTGCCCGGCTACGGCCTCGCCGTCGCCCAGGCCCAGCACGCGATCAAGGAGGTCGCCGACGAGCTGGAGAAGCGCGGCATCACCGTCAACTACGCGATCCATCCCGTCGCGGGGCGCATGCCCGGCCACATGAACGTGCTCCTGGCCGAGGCCGACGTACCCTACGAGAACCTGAAGGAGATGGAGGAGGTCAACCCCGAAATGGGGCGCACCGACGTCGCCGTCGTGGTCGGGGCCAACGACGTCACCAACCCGGCGGCCAAGAACGACCCGGACAGCCCGATCGCCGGGATGCCCATCATCGAGGTCAACGAGGCCCAGCAGGTGATCGTGATCAAGCGCTCGCTGAGCCCGGGGTTTGCGGGGATCGACAACGATCTTTTCTACGAACCGAACACTTCGATGTTGTTCGCGGATGCGAAACAGGCTGCCGCGGACATAGCTGCTGAGATTCAGAACCTCTGAGCGAGACCTGTTCGGATAGGGGTTCCGCTTAACTTTTTCGACGGTGCGCTCTCGCCGTCCGAGACTCGCAGCGCCGAAAAAGTACAAGACGCTTCACCCCTACCCGAACAGGTCTTCCTCGGAGGGGGAGAGACAGCCCCATTCTCCGCCTTAGCTGAGGATGTGCGGTTCGGAGCGGGGGCAGTCGACTGTGGAGTGGGTGGCGACGCTGTTGGTTGTTGCGCTGCTCTTTGCCGGTCTTATCGCGGTAGGTGTGAGAGTGCCGGGGACGGCTTTGGCGCGGGCCGTGGTGTCGCGGATGCTTTGTGGGGTGGCGCTGGCGGATGGGTGTGGGGACCAGCCGGTGTTGATTGCGGCCTATGGGACCGAGGTGGGGAAGTTGGTGCGGGAGCACATGCCGATGCTGGCGTTCGAGGAGGGGTCGCGGGCGTTGCCGGTTGACTTCCGGCGTTGTCGTGACACGAGCTGTGGGGACGGCTCGGCGCGCGGGCTGGTGCACCGCAGCGACGAGCGGTTGCCGGTGACGGCCTTTGTCCACGTCGTCGATTGCCGCAGTGGCGAGGCGGAGGGCGGGGAGGCCGAAGGGATGAACTGCTCGAGAGGGCGGGCCGGGTCGTTGTACATTCAGTACTGGCTCTACTACGCCGACTCCGCCACGCTCCGCGATATGCCGATCGTCGGCGAGGCGGGGTATCACGCCGACGACTGGGAGTCGGTGCAGATCCGCATCGGCTCCGATGGCAGGGTCGACCAGCGCGCTTCCTCCCACAGCGGCTACAACTACAGCCGCAGCGTCGCCAGCTGGGGCTCGGATGTCGGTTCCTCTCCGCTGCGCAGCCTCGCTGAGACGATCGCTGGCCGTGAGGCCAATGGCTGGGGGCCGGAGACGGGGTTGCTGCTCGTTTCCGGCGGCAGCCACGCCGGCAATGCCGCGGGTGTCCCCAACGTCGACCGCTTCGCCCCGGGCCGGCGCGTCCACCTGGTCCCGCTCGAGCAGATTGCCGCCGGCGATAGCACGGTCTTCGCCGTCAGCCCGCCCTGGCGCAAGCGGGTCTGGCGCGACCCGGAGGCGGAGGGAACGAGCTGAGTCAGCGCGCTTTGATGTCGCCGTCGGCGAACCGGTCGGCGAGGGTGGCGATCGCGCCCACTCGCGTTTTCAGTGCCTTTGCCACCCGGACAAGCGTGGCGTAGCTGGGATTTCGGGTCCCGCGCTCGAGTCCGCCGATTTGCGTCAGGTCGGTCGCCACTCGCTCGGCCAGCTGCTCCTGGCTGAGCCCGGCTTGTGTACGGAGGTGACGGATGGCGTTGCCGAGGGCCGCGTGCTCGCGGCTACGCGGCTGGCTTTTCCGGGGCGGAGGCACCGCCTCCACCCTTTCCGCTCAGCACTCCAACTGTTAGGGTATTTATGCCCTAACAATTTCCGAGCGTGAGTAGGGCATCGAGCGGTAAACACACCATCTCGATAAAAACTTGCGTGTAACCAAAGGATTGCCGCCCCCCCGATGAGCGCCAATACGACTCAGTGGATAATGGCTTTGAACCACCCGCTCAGGCGGCAGGTTCTGCGGGTGGTCAAGGAAAATGGGACCGCCAGCGCAACCGAGCTCTGCCATCGCTTCGAGCTGCCGCTAAGCAACGTCTCCTACCACGTCAAGGTCCTGGTCGATCTAGGTGTGCTGAAGCTGGTACGGACGCGCAAGGTGCGGGGCGCAAAAGAGCGCTTCTACCGCGTCGCCAGCGACGGGCAGGCGGAGTGGGTGCGCGTCGTCCTCGAGGACACGCGCAGCGGCGACAGCAGGTTCAGGCACCTGGCCAAGAGTTAAGGCATATATGGCCTAACATCGGCGCGAGCGGGCGGGAAGGCTCCGGGGGGTGCCGCCGGCCCGCCGCCTGAAAGCCCGTAGCCCCGAGCACGCGGCGCTGGGCGACGCGATCAGGCGCATGCGGCTGGAGGCGGAGCTGAGTCAGGAGCAACTGGCTGACCGCGCCGAAATCAACCCGAAGCAGATCGGGGTCCTCGAGCGCGGTAGAGGCAACCCGACCTACACAACGCTGGCTCTGGTGGCGTCGGCCCTGGAGATACGGATCGGCGAGCTGACGGCGTTGGCGGACCGGCTTCACGATCAGCGGCGGCTGGGCTGAGCCGGCGGCAGCCGAGTTACTTGGGCGGCATCCGCAGGGCGCCGTCGAGGCGAATCGTCTCCCCGTTGAGCATCGGGTTGGCGGCGATCTCGAGAACCACGCGGGCGTACTCCTGCGGCCGGCCGAGGCGGGAGGGGAAGGGGATACCGGCCCCAAGTGCGGCGCGCGCCTCTTCCGGCAGCGCCGCCAGGAGCGGCGTGTCGAACAGGCCGGGGGCGATGGTCATGACGCGCACGCCGCGCTTGGCCAGGTCGCGCGCGGCCGGCAGGGTCATGCCGACGATCCCTCCCTTGGAGGCGGCGTAGGCGACCTGGCCGATCTGCCCGTCGAAGGCGGCGATCGAGGCGGTGTTGACGCAGACTCCCCGCTCCCCCTCCTCGTCGGCCTCGTTCTCGCTCATCGCCGCTGCGGCCAGTCGCAGCACGTTGAAGGAGCCGATCAGGTTCACCTTGACGACGTTGGAGAAGTACTCGAGGTTGTGCGGCCCGCCTTTGTGGGCGACCCGCTCGGCCCAGCCGATCCCGGCGCAGCACACCGACACCCGCAGGCCGGCCTCCGGCGCGGTGGTCTGCTCGACCGCGCGGCCGACCGCCTCCGGATCGGTGACGTCGGCGACGACGAAGCCGGCGCCGATCTCCGTCGCCAGCGCTTCGCCCTTCTCGGCATTGAGATCGGCGATCGTGACCTTTGCGCCGGCCTCCGCCAGCGCCCGGGCCGTCGCCGCGCCGAGCCCGGAGGCTCCGCCCGCGACCAGCGCTCCCGCTCCCCGCACGTTCATAGGCGCGCAGCGTAGTTCACATCCCGGTGAGCCGACCGCTATAGGCTTTTCGTATCGCCACCGAGGTGACGGCAAACTCCAAGGCTGCGATCGCGGAAGCTCTCTCCGAGGCACGAGCGTGCACCCTGGAGCTGATCGAGCCGCTCGACGACGAGCAGCTCAACGCCGTGTACTCGCCGCTGCTCAGTCCCCTGGCCTGGGACCTCGGCCATATCGCCAACTTCGAGGAGCTCTGGCTGGTGCAGACGATCGGCGACCGCGAGCCGCTGCACGGAGATCTCGGCCGCTTCTACGACGCGATCGAGAACCCGCGTAGGACCCGTGGGGAGTTGCCGATCCTGCGCGACGCCGAGCTGCGCTCCTACACGGCCGACGTCCGCGAGCGCACCCTCGAGGTGCTCGACTCCGTCGACCTCTCCCCGGCGGCCGAGGATCCCCTTCTGCGGGAAGGCTTCGTCTACGAGATGCTGCTCGCGCACGAGCACCAGCACAACGAGACGATGCTGCAGCTGCTGCAGATGGTCGACGGCTACGAGCCGCTGCGGCCGGTCGGCACCGAGGCGGTCGAGTCGGGCGGACCTGAGATGGCGACCATCGAGGGAGGAACTCACGCGATCGGCGCGCCTCCCCGGGGCTTTGCCTACGACAACGAGCGGCCCCGGCACGAGGTCGAGCTGGCCCCTTTCGAGATCGACCGAACCCCGGTCACCAACGCGGCCTACGCCGAGTACATCGAGGCAACCGGGGCCGGGGCGCCGATGTACTGGGAGCGCAGCGGGGAAGGGTGGGTCTCCACCGCGATGGGCCGCCGGGCACCGATCGAGCCGACTCACCCGGTCGTCCACGTCTCCTGGGAGCAGGCGGACGCCTTCGCGGGCTGGGCCGGGAAGAGGCTCCCGACCGAGTTCGAGTGGGAGGCCGCGCGCGGCGAGCTGCGCTCGCTCGGTCAGGTCTGGGAGTGGACCTCGTCTGACTTTCGGGCCTACCCGGGCTTCGAGGCGTTCCCCTACCGCGAGTACTCGGAGGTCTTCTTCGGCGCTGAGTACAAGGTGCTGCGGGGTGGGGCTTGGGCGACTCACCGCCGGGTCGTCCGGCCCAGCTTTCGCAACTGGGCCTGCCCCAGCGCCGTCAGATCTTTGCCGGCCTGCGCTGCGCGAGGGACCTGTGATCGCGATCGACGTCCACCTCGATGCCGATGCGGCGGCGACGATGGCGCGCGACGTGCGCGCCGGGCTCTGCGCCTACCCCAAGGAGCTGGCGCCGAAATACTTCTACGACGACCGCGGGTCGCTCCTGTTCGAGCAGATCACCGAGCTGCCCGAGTACTACCCGACCAGGGCCGAGCGGGAGATCCTCAGCGGGTGCGCGGCTGAGATCCTCGTCGTGGCCGGCGGGCCGGGCACCCTGGTCGAGCTGGGCTCCGGCTCGGCGGCGAAGACGCGTCACCTGCTGAGCGCGATGCGCGATGCCGGCAGCCTCGATACCTACGTCCCGGTCGACATCTCGGAGGAGATCACCCACCGCACCGCCGCCAGCCTCGTTGACGAGTACCCGGGACTCACCGTCCGTGGCCTCGTCTGCGACTTCGAGCAGCACCTGGAGCGGATTCCCGATGGTGCCGGCAAGCGGCTGATCGCCTTTCTCGGTGGCACGATCGGCAACCTCTACCCGCGGCAGCGGCACGCCTTCCTCGAGCGGATCGCGGCCCTGCTTGGTCCCGAGGACCACCTCCTGCTCGGAACCGACCTGATCAAGGACGCCGAACGCCTCGAGGCCGCCTACGACGACGCGGCCGGGGTCACGGCCGAGTTCAACAAGAACGTGCTCGAGGTCCTCAACCGCGAGCTCGGCGCCGATTTCGACCTCGACGCGTTCGAGCACGTCGCCCGCTACGACGCCGAGGCGGAGCGGATGGACATCCGCCTGCGCTCGCTCGCCGATCAGGACGTGCGTCTCGAGGGTCTCGACCTCGACATCTCCTTCAGCGGCGGCGAGGAGATGCGGACGGAGATCTCCACCAAGTTCACCCGCGAACGGCTCGAGTCCGTCTACGCCGGCGCCGGTCTGGAGTTGCGGGGCTGGTTCACCGACGCCGCCGGCGACTACGCGCTCAGCCTGGCGCGGCCGGTACCTGCTGCGTGATGCAGTGGACGTTGCCGCCGCCGAGCAGGATCTCGCGCGCCGGCACGCCGACGACCTCGCGCTCGGGGAAGCAGCGGCCGAGGATCTCGACCGCCTCGTCGTCGTGGCGCGCGTCCAGCAGCGGCAGGATCACCCGCCCGTCGGCCAGATAGAAGTTGGCGTAGGAGGCGGCGAGGCGATCGCCGGCGCGGCGCGGCTGGGTGCCGGCGGCCGGCTCGACTCCGGCCGCCTCCTCGGCCGTGGTCCAGAGCGCCCCGGGGGAGGGGAGGCGCACCACCTCGAAGCGGCGACCCTTGGCGTCGGTTGCGGCCTCCAGCCGCGCCAGCGCCTCGCGTGAGATCGCGTGCTGAGGGTCGGACTCGTCCTCGCACCAGGTCAGCAGGACGACGCCGGGCCGGGCGAAGCAGGCGAGGTTGTCGACGTGCCCGTCGGTCTCGTCTTCGTAGACCCCCCGGCCCAGCCACACGACCTTCTCTGCCCCCAAGTAGTCGCACAACGCTCGCTCGACCTGCTCGCGCGAAAGCACCGGGTTTCGGTTCGGGTTGAGCAGGCACTCCTCGGTGGTCAGCACGGTTCCCTCGCCGTCGACGTGGATCGCGCCGCCCTCGAGCACGAACGGAGCGCGGTAGCGGTCGGCCCCCTCGATCTCCAGCAACCTGGCGGCGAGGCGGTCGTCGCGCTCCCAGGATGCGTAGAGGCCGCCCCGGTGCCCGCCCCAGGCGTTGAAGCGCCAATCGACGCCGCGCCGCCCGCCCGTGTCATCGACGACGAAGGTCGGTCCGGTGTCGCGCAGCCAGGCGTCGTCGGTTGCGATCTCGACCACGCGCACCGCCGGCGGGAGCTGCGCGCGGCAGCGCTCGAACTGGTCGGCGGAGGCCACCATCGTCACCGGCTCGGTGACCGCGATCGCTTCCGCGACCGCCGCGAACGCCTCCTGGGCCGGCCGCGCCCCCAGCCGCCAGTTGTCCGGTCGCTCGGGCCAGGCCATCCAACAGCCGCTGTGCGGCTCGAACTCGGCCGGCATCCGGAAACCGTCGGCCGCCGGCGTCGAGTCGATCGTCGCGCTCACCCCGCAATCATCCTCCTGCGCACGCCCCCCTCTGGCTACAGTCGAGGGATGGAGGAGATCCGCCTGATCGTCGCCGCGGAGCCGCCGCCCTCGCCGGCCCGCACCCGCCCGCCGAGCCGGCCTCCCTTCCGCGTCGGCGCCGTCCAGCAACGCTGGCATCCCGACCCCGACGAGCACGAGGCGGCGCTGGCGGCGGGCATCCAGCTGGCTGCCGGCGAGGGCGCGCAGTTGGTCTGCCTGCAGGAGCTGACGCTGAGCCGCTACTTCGCGACCGACCCCGCCGGTCCCGCGGCGGCCGGCGCTGAGCCAGAGGAGCTGCCGGGAGGTCGCACCCACCGCTTCGCCGCTCGCGTGGCGGCGGCAAGTGGGGTCCACGTTCACGCCTCGCTGTACGAGCGCGCGGACGGCGAGGACGGCCTCGGCTTCAACACGGCGATCGTCGTCTCCCCCGGCGGTGAGCTCATCGCCCGCACCCGCAAGCTGCACATCCCAGTCACCGCCGGCTACCACGAGGACCGCTACTTCCGTCCCGGTCCGGCCGGCTCAGACGCCTTTCCGGTGCTCGCCCTGGGCGAGGCCCGGCTCGGTCTGCCGACCTGCTGGGACCAGTGGTTCCCGGAGGTCGCCCGCGCCTACGGCCTCGGCGGCGCCGAGGTGCTCGTCTACCCGACCGCGATCGGCTCCGAGCCCGACCACCCCGGCTTCGACACCGAGCCGCTGTGGCAGCAGGTCATCGTCGCCAACGGGATCGCCAACGGCACCTTCATGGTCGCGGTCAACCGGACCGGGGAGGAGCCGCCGCTGAGCTTCTACGGCTCCTCGTTCATCTCCGATCCGTACGGCCGCGTCCTCGTCCAGGCCCCGCGCGAGGAGCCCGCGGTCCTCGTCGCCGACCTCGACCTCGACCAACGCCAGGACTGGCTCGAGCTCTTCCCCTTTCTCGCGACCCGGCGCCCCGAGGTCTACGCCCGCCTCGTCGAGAACGCGGACTAACCGGGAGCCAGCGCCGCGATCGTCTCGCCGAGCTTGTCGGGGGTGACGATCGGGGTGAGGATCGGCAGCGTGATCCCGCCGTCCACGAAAGCGGCCAGCCGCTCCTTCATCTGCTCTGGAGTGCCGAAGACGAACATGTCCTCGATCAGCTCCCACGGTGCCGCCGCCGCCGCTGCCTGGCGGTCGCCGGCCTCCCAGGCGGCGATCATCGGGTCGATCTGCTCGCCGTAACCGAGCCAGCGGTAGAAGGCCGCGTAGACGGGGACCGTGATGTAGGAGGAGAACATGAAGCGGGCGAGCGGCTCGACCGCCTCGCGCTCGCCGGGCAGGCAGAAGAAGCGACAGAGCAGCTCGAAGTCCTCCGGGGCGTCGCCGAGCTGGGCGGTGACCTTGGGCAACCCGCCCAGCGGGAGGAAATTCGTGAAGGCGCCTTGCGCGCGGTCGACGGCCAGCTGCAGCATCTTCCCGCGCAGGGCCGCGAGGACGATCGGGACAGGCTGCTCCGGCGGCGCTTCGAGCTTGAAGCCGGTGCTCGTGCGCTCGCCCGCCAGCGCCACCTGGAGGAAGTCGAGGGTCTCCCGCACCTTGCTCAGCGGCCGCTCGAAGGGAATGTCGTTCCAGCCTTCGACGATGCGGTCGGAGGAGGAGCCGATCCCGAGCACGAAGCGCCCGCGGGAGGCGCTGGCAAGTGCGGCCGCCTCCTGCGCCAGCAGGGCCGGGCCGCGCTGGAAGACGCCGACGATCCCGGTGCCGAGGCGCGCCCGCTCGGTCCAAGCGGCGCTCAGCGTCAGCGGGGTGAACCCGTCGGGTCCGGCGGTCTCACCGCTCCAGAAGTCGGTGTAGCCGCCCGCCTCTGCCTGCTTGACGTGCTCCTCGTGGTCGGCCAGCGAGATACCGGGCAGCGGCAGCGTCAATCCCCAGCGCTGAGACATGCCGCGACCCTATAGCCTGCGGCGCCGATGCCCGAGAGCGCTCAGGCCAAGCCGGACCGCAACCTCGCCCTGGAGCTGGTGCGGGTGACCGAGGCGGCGGCGCTGGCCGCGGCCCGCTGGGTCGGCCGCGGCGACAAGATCGCCGCCGACGGCGCCGCGGTCGACGCGATGCGCTTCGTGCTCGACTCGGTCGCGATGGACGGCGTGGTCGTGATCGGCGAGGGTGAGAAGGACGAAGCCCCGATGCTCTTCAACGGCGAGCAGATCGGCGATGGCAGCCCGCCGGTCGTCGACATCGCGGTCGATCCGCTCGAGGGGACGACGCTCTGCGCGCGGGGAATGCCCAGCGCCCTGGCGGTGATCGCGCTCGCCGAGCGCGGCTCGATGTTCGACCCCGGGCCCTGCGTCTACATGGAAAAGATGGCGGGCGGCGAGGAGATCGCCGACCTGCTCGACCTCGACCGGCCATTGCCGGAGATGCTGAAGCTGATCGCCGAGCGCAAGGGCAGCAGCGTCGGCGACGTCACTGTGGTCATGCTCGACCGCCCGCGTCACGAGGAGGCGATGCAGGAAGTGCGCGAGGCGGGCGCGCGCATCCGCCTGATCAGCGACGGCGACGTCTCGGCGGCGCTGCTCGCGGTCAGCGAACGCTCGCCGGTGGACTTGCTGTGGGGGATCGGCGGGACGCCTGAGGGGGTGCTCTCCGCGGCCGCCCTGAAGTCGATGGGAGGCGAGCTGCTCGGACGCCTCTGGCCCCGCGACGACGGCGAGCGCCAGGCGGCGCTCGACGCCGGCTACGACCTCGACCGGGTGCTGACAGCGAACGACCTCTGCTCCGGCGACGACGTCTTCTTCTCCGCTACCGGTGTCACCGACGGCGATGTGCTCCAGGGAGTGCGCTATCGGGGTCCGGGGGCCACGACCGAATCACTGGTGATGCGCTCGCGCTCCGGCACCGTGCGCAGGGTTCACGCCCGCCACGATCGCTCGAAGCTGCGCGCGATCATCGGCTCCCGCTACGGCTGACCAGGCGGCTGCAAACCGGCGCCTGGCTGTGTCCTCGGTCGGCCGCCTGCGGGTCACGCACTGATGTGCGCTCCCCTTGTCGGCCTCCCTGCGTCCTTGCCAGGCTTGGTTTTCGCCGCCTGGGGGCATAGGAGAAGCGATGATCGCCGTTGCCGGTGCAACCGGCTACATAGGAGGGCTCCTCTGTCGCCAGCTCCGCGACGAAGAGCGGCAGGTGCGGGCGCTGGCGCGGACGCCGGGGAAGGCAGCCGATCTGGAGCGGGTCGGGTGTGAGGTTCGGGAAGCCGACGTGCTCGTGCAGGCAACGCTGGGCCCGGCCCTGGAGAGGGTGGACGTGGCCTATTACCTCGTGCACTCGATGGGCCGCGGTGCCGACGGGGACTTTGCCGAACGTGACAAGGCGGGAGCGGAGAACTTCGCGATTGCCGCTGCTGCGGCCGGGGTGCGGCGGATCGTCTACCTGGGTGGCCTGGGGGAGGGGTCGAAGCACCTGGCGAGTCGTCACGCAACCGCCGAAACGCTCCGCGCGGGCGACGTCCCGGTCTCCTACTTTCGGGCCGCCGCGGTGCTCGGCGCCGGCAGCGAGTCCTTCCTCACCGTCTTTCACCTCGTGCGACGCCTGCCCCTGATGGTCACGCCCAAGTGGGTTGCCACCCGGACCCAGCCGATCGCCGTCGACGACACGGTCGCCTTCCTCGCCGCCGCCGCGGATCTGCCGCGGCCACTCGATCGTGAGATCCAGATCGGCGGTCCCGACGTGACCACCTACGGCGGCATCATCGACGAGCTGGCCCGGGCCCTCGGCCGGCGCCCCCCAGTGCGCCTCGCTGTGCCGGTCCTTACCCCGGGCCTCTCCTCCCTGTGGATCGGCCTCGTGACCCCGGTTGATGCCGGTGTCGCCCGGCCTCTGATCGAGGGGCTCTCGGTCGAAACGGTGATCACCGACCCCACCGGAATGGCGCTTCTGCCTCCACTTACTCGCACGCCTCTTCGCGGGGCTTTGCAGAAAGCGGTTGAGAACTGAAGTGTTCGTGTGTAGAACGTATACGTTCCGAAATAAAACTTTTTTGATATTCTAAAAAATGGAAGGGGTGCGAGCGTGGGTAGCCCTGATGTCGAGTCGATTGGCGATGGAGGCGTAGCAACCGAAGGTGGCGCAGCCACCGTGTCGGCAGACTCCGACCGGGATCATTCACGCGCGGGCGCGCGAGCCCTGTCCGTCCTCGCCGCGCCCCTCAACCTGCAGGTACTTCGTGCTCTCTCCGAGCGCCCGATGCGACTGGCCGAACTGCGCAAAGCAACCGGGTTGCCGGCGCAAACGACCCTGCGTGGACACCTTTCCACCCTGGTGCAGATCGGCGTCGTGGCCAAGCGACCCACCCAGCAGATGCCGTACGCGGTCGAGAACGAGCTGACGCCGTTGGGGCAAGGGCTGCTCGGCGTCGTTGACAGACTCGAGGTTTGGCTGAAGGAGGCGCCAGAGGGGCCGATCCCGCTCGAGAGCGCCGCCGCGAAGGGCGCAATCAAAGCACTCGTCGATGGCTGGGAGTCGAAGATGATGCGCGCTCTTGCGGCGCGCCCCCTGTCGCTGACCCAGCTCGACAGGCTGATCTCTGATTTCAGCTACCCGGCGCTCGAGCGCCGGCTCGCGAGCATGCGGCTGGCGGGTCTGGTCGAGGGGCAGCGGGGACAAGGAGGCGGCACCCCCTATGCGGTCACCGATTGGGCGCGCCTTGGCGTGGCGCCGCTGGCGGCCGCGAGTCATTGCGAGCGCACCTACATGAGCGAGGACAGCGCCCCCGTCACGCAGATCGACATCGAGGCTGCGTTCCTTCTCGCCACCCCCCTGGTCGGTTTACGCCCGGACGTCGCAGGGTCGTGTCAGCTCGAGGTCGAGGCCAGCCCCGGGGTGGTTCCGCGCCCAGCCGGCGTCCAGGTGACGGTCGAGAGTGGCCGTGTCGTCTCCTGCGTATCGCGACTCCAGGCTAGCCCTGGCGCTTACGCGGCCGGGACCGCGCTCAAGTGGTTCCACGCGGTGAAAGACGGCAATGTCAAGGAGCTGCGCTTCGGCGGTAGTGGCCGGCTTGCCGAAGACGTGGTTGGGGGTCTTCACGACGCCTTTGCGAAGGCGTCAGCGGGCTCATGAAACGAGGCCGCGCCGTTCCCGACTACGGGCGGATCCGCGCGTTCGCGCATTCGACTTGCTGCGTTTTGCAGGGAAGACCGCGATCTGCGAGCGCCGGTTGCCATCCCTTGGGAAGGGAGTTGGCATAGTCGCTTGACTGGAGCTGCCCGGTGCGGATATTCACCGGTGATTCTGGTCGCCCGGGAGGCACCAGAGAAAAAAACTTGTGCCACGGCACAAGAGGCGGGGCGACTTTCTCACGGACGGCGTCCTGTCATGACAAGCGGCGACGGGGCCCCATCCACCCGTCGCCGCTTATTGGTTCTCACAGAGCCGTTTTGCACCACTGGATACGGACGCGTACTCGCGAGCTCGCTAAACAGAATTCCTGCGAAACGCAGGGAGAAAACACTTCTGTGCCTAACGAGGAGCGTTTTTTGACCCAGTTTGGTTGACCACCTGGCCCGAGCGGGCTATTCCATGGGTGGATTACCGACGGTTCCTCGGGCAAGCGCGGAACCACGGTTGCTGTCGCCGGGCCCTCGAGGTTTCCAAACTCCTTCCTCGCGGGGCCCGGCGGCCTTACCTCGCGGCCACGATCTCCGCTGCGCGTCGTTCCTCCGCGCGGGCGGCCTCTTCGCCGATGAACGGGACGAGCAGCCTCGTAAGTCAGTTCTGGAAGCAGGTTCGGCAGCTCGGATGCCCGGCCGCGGACCACCTCCTCGTAGACGCGGGCGAGGCCGGCACCGATCGCGAGTTCGGACGCATGCGGGCGCGCCGGGTCCGGTATCGCCGCTCCTTCCCGTCCCTCTTCCAGGATCGCGGAAAAGCGGGTGAAGATCTCCTGGAAGCGCTCGCGCGACTCTGGGCCCATCGCCGCCAGCTCGACAACCGCGACGCGGGCTGCAGCGGGATCGGCTGCGAACCAGTCCAGCATTGCGGCCACGGAATTTCGGACCCGGTCCACCCACGGGCCGGGCTCGTCGTAGATAGCCCTGACGGTGGCTTCGAGATGAGCGATCAGGAGAGTGTGGGCGGCCAGCACGCAGTCGCGTTTGTCGTCGAAGAGGTCGTAGAAGGACTCACGGCCGACCCCCGCCTCGGCGAGGATGTCCGCGACGGACATCGCCTCGTAGCCCTTGGCCGCGGTGACCCGTACAACGGCGGCAAGCAGTCGTTCTCTCTGTGAGCGAACGACCAGCTCCCGTGGAAGCCCATGGCGGCCCCTAGGCAGGCGCCACTTGCGCAGGTCTGGACTCTCGTCCGTCACCGCGTGTGGGCGCCGGAGTCTGCGGTAGCTAGCTGCGCTTGCCTCGTCGCCTCGTCGTGACCGGCGAAGGGAAGCAGCGCGATGTAGACGATTTCGGGCAACAGGTCGGGCAGCTGCGTCGTGCGCCCGGCCGCGATCTGGTTGAAGATCAGGATCTGGGCTCGGCCGAAGGCAAGCTGCGGATCCGCCGCCTCCGCCCGGCGCGACCCGACCTTGTCCCAGGCAGCTTCCAGGGCTGGGATCAGCAGCGAGCGGTAGCGCTCGAGGATCGCCGGTTCGACGGTGATCGCGTCACTCATCGCGAGCTGGGCGCGGTCTGGTTTTGCCGCCATCACTTCGAGCGTGGCGGCGATCGCCTTGCGCACCGCCTCGGCTGGCGGGTCAGAGGGAGTGTGGGCGCCGGTCGCGGCAGCCTGCAGCTCGGCGATGCAGGCGTTGAGCGCCTCATCGAAGCAGTCGCGCTTGTTGGCGAAGTGTTTGTAGAAGGTCGTCCGCGAGATGCTGGCCCGCTTGACGATGTCGGTGATCGTCGTCGCGGCGTATGTCTTCTCGGCGCAGCTCGAAATCATCGCGTTGACGATTCGCTGTCGCTGCGACCCCGCTCCGAGATCGGACGGGAAGGCGGGATCGAGGACGCTGGTGACGCTATGGGGACTCTGCCGTTTTTGCATTAAAAAGGATTGTTTCAACTCTCGCCCGTACCCCTGCGGCCCCTCCCGAAACCAACCCTCAGGGCTCACCGCAGCCCTGGCACGGCTGCTTCTCTCCGTACGGCAGCTCGCCGGTGTCGTGGACCTCGTAGCGCAGCGAATTGATAACCGCCCCCGCCATCAGCGCCAGGCTGAGGACGTAGAACCAGAGCAGGGCGATGAGAATGAAGCCCAGGGTTGAGCCGAACCGCGAGAGGCTGGAGGCATTCGAGAGATAGATCGGGAAGAGCCAGTTGGCCAGGCCGGCGGCGAAGGTGACGAAGGTGGCCCCGGGCCATACCGCCCGCCAGGGCATGTGGCCTTTCGGCACCGCCCAGAAGATCACACAGCAGATGCCGAAGGTGACCAGCAGCGCCGCCCCGAGCAGGAGGAAGGTGTCGATCGCCTTGGTGTCGGAGAGGCCGAGCGGGAGCCGGTCGGTGCTGGAGAGCAGGGTGCTCTCGATCGTCGGCACGAAGATGCTGGCGGCGATGAAGAGCAGGACGACGCCGAGCATCGCGAACGAGAACCGCTTCTGCTCGACCCAGCCGCGGCATTCGACGTGGTAGATGCGGCAGAAGGCGGTGTCCATCGCACCCCAGAAGGAGGCGCCGATCCAGAGCGAGCCGATGAAGGCGGCGATCCCGATCGTCGTCGAGTTGCTCTCGATACGGGCGAGGACGTCGGTGAGCGTATTCTGCTCGGCACTGGGAAAGAGGCGCTCGAGGTCGTTGACCACGCTGGTCTCGACCCCTTCGATCTTCAGCACCTGCCCAAAGACAAAGAGGACCAGCAGCGCGAAGGGAAACACCGCCAGCATCAGGTTGTAGGCGACCATCGCCGATAAGCCGGTTACGTTCTCGCGGTACGCGCGCTCCCAGAAGGCTCTGAGCCAGGGTCGGGGATGGCGTAGTGAGCTGGGCATTGACTTTACAAAATGAAGCGCTAGGATGCGAACAGGCGTTTGACTCCGCGATCTTCGCTCCCGCGGGGTCTTTTCATGCCAGGACTAAACACCACGCGCAAGGGAAATGAGTAGAACAGGATGCTGGTAGCAGAGCTTCAGGAGTTGGAGGAGGTCAAAAACCTCATCAATCGCGGGCAGCAGCTCGGCGTGCTCACCTTCGGCGACATCGCCTCGGCGGTCTCCGAGGTCGATCTTGACGAGTCTGACGTCGAGGACCTCTACGGCCACCTCGAGAAGTCGGGGATCGAGCTCGTCGAGGACATGGACCCGGCCCAGAAAGCGGCCGCGGACGCGATGCCCGCCGACACCGGCAAAAAAGGCCGGCGCCGCCAGAAACAGGCGCTCGACCTGAAACCGGACATGACCACCGATTCCTTGCAGTTGTTCCTCAAGGACATCGGCAAAGTCCGCTTGCTGACTGCGCAGGAGGAGGTCGAACTCGCCAAACGGATCGAGCGCGGCGACCTCGACGCGAAGCAGAAAATGGTCGAGTCCAACCTGCGCCTGGTCGTCTCGATCGCGAAAAATTATCGGAATCAGGGCCTTCCCTTCCTCGACTTGATCCAGGAGGGAACGCTGGGCTTGGTCCGTGCGGCGGAGAAGTTCGACTACCGCAAGGGCTTCAAGTTCTCGACCTACGCGACCTGGTGGATCCGCCAGGCGATCGCCCGCGCGCTCGCCGACAAGGCACGGACGATCCGCATCCCGGTCCACGTAGTCGAGAAGCTGAACAAGATCGGCCGCGCCGAGCGCAAGCTGGTGACCGAGCTGGGTCGCGAGCCGACCCCGGAGGAGATCGCGGAGGTGACCGGGATCGACCCCGAGGAGGTCGACTCGATCAAGCGTTCCGCCCAGGCCCCGGTCTCGCTGGAGAAGCCGGTCGGCGACGAGGAGGAGTCGGAGTTCGGCCAGTTCATCGCCGACGAGAAGGCCGAGTCCCCGTTCGATCGTGCCGCGGACCTGCTGACCAAAGAGGCGCTGAAGGAAGCGCTGGAGAACCTCTCCTACCGCGAGCGCCGCGTGCTCGAGCTCCGTTACGGGCTCGGCGGCGAGCACCCGCGGACCCTGGACGAGGTCGGTCGCACCTTCAACGTCACCCGCGAGCGGATCCGCCAGATCGAGAACCAGAGCTTGAAAAAGCTGCAAAGCCTCGGCGAGGCGCAGAAACTGCGCGAGGTCGCCTGACGGGGTACGGCGGGTGGGAGGGAGTCCAGGTACCCCTCCCACAGAGACCGTCGCGCAGCTGATGCGGGCTGCGTGCTTTGGGCGTTGGTGCGGGAGCCTCTGTGGGAGGGGTACCTGGACTCCCGGCCATCGCCGCAGCTCTACGGCGTAGCTGCCGAGCCCCGTCCGCAGCTCTCCGCCCAGCGGCGGCGCAGCCTTTCCGAAGCACGCCCTGCGATCCAGCTGCGCGACGGTCTCCAGGGGAGGGTGCCCCGTCCCTCGCACGCGCCTTGCACCGTTAAGTGATGCGGCTGCGCGGTCGATACAGGGCGGGATGTTCGAGATCGATTCGGCACTGCGGACGCTTGTCGAGCGCGGAGGCTCCGACCTTCACGTCAAGGTCGGCGTGCCGCCGACCGCGCGTTTGCACGGCGAGCTGACCCCGCTCGAGGGCTATCAGCCCCTCGGTCCCGAGGACACGGAGAAGGCCTTCCACGACATCGCGGAGGTTCGCTCCCAGACCGAGTTCGAGGAAGCCGGTGAGGCGGACTTCTCCTACTCGATCCCCGGTCTCTCTCGCTTCCGCGTCAACACCTTCAGGCAGCGCGGCTCGGTTTCCATCGTCTGCCGCGCGATCCCCTTCGAAATCCGTTCGGTCGAGGAGCTAGGGCTGCCTCCGGTGGTCACCAAGCTGGCGCAGGAACAGCGCGGGATCGTGCTCGTCACCGGCACCACCGGCTCCGGCAAGAGCACCACGCTGGCGGCCATGATCGATCACATCAACCGCACCCGGACCGACCACATCATCACCCTCGAGGACCCGATCGAGTATCTGCACCCGGACAAAGGCTCGATCATCAACCAGCGCGAAGTCGGGTCGGACACGGAGAGCTTCGGCCGGGCGATGCGGCGCGTCCTGCGCCAGGACCCCGACGTGATCCTGATCGGCGAGATGCGCGACGAGGAGACGGTGCGGACCGCGCTCTCGGCGGCCGAGACCGGCCACCTC
Organism: uncultured Solirubrobacterales bacterium; assembly: GCA_963802935.1. GTDB lineage: Bacteria > Actinomycetota > Thermoleophilia > Solirubrobacterales > 70-9 > VAYN01. The sequence goes on from CAWDKO010000007.1 coordinate 368,795, forward strand.
GTGCTCTCGACCGTGCACACGCTCGACGCGACGGAGACGATCAACCGCATCATCGACTTCTTCCCGCCGCACCTGCAGCACCAGGCTCGGGTGATGCTGGCGGCGACCCTGAAGGGGGCGATCGCTCAGCGCCTCGTCCCCGACGTCACCGGCGACGGCCGCGTCCCCGCCTCCGAGGTGCTGGTCGTCACCGGCCGCGTCCAGGACCTGATCATGAACCCGGAGGAGACCGGCAAGATCACCGAGGTGATCGCCGAGGGGGAGTACTACGGAATGCGGACCTTCGACCAGTCGCTGCTCGGCTACGTGATGGAGGGCAGGATCGCCGAGGAGGTCGCGCTCGACTTCGCCTCCAACCCGCACGACTTCAAACTGATGCTGGCCGCCGGCGGCCAGCGCGCCAGCGGCATCGAGCAGCTCGCCGGGCAGCCCGAGTAGCGCGCCGGGGCGCCAGGATTCAGTAGGACGGGCGTCCAGGGCGCCCGGGCACTCGCGGCCACCACTCAAGCGGCATGAAGGCCCGGCCGATGACCTCCGCAATGCGATTTGCTGCCGTTTTGCGACGCCGTTTGCACGATCTCGCCAGAAACGAGCGCGGGATGGCGCTCCCCACTGCGATCTTTGCGACGGTCGCGAGCCTCGGGCTCGCCGGCACGGCGGTGATGTCGTCGGTGAGCGTGCAGCAGGGAACCCATCGCGACAGCGACTCCAAGAGTGCGATCGCCGCCGCCGACGCCGGCGCCAGCGTCGCCCTGCTGCGGTTGAACCGCTACGCGAGCGCCCTCAGCACCTCCGCACCCTGCCTGGGCGTCAGCGGCACCACCTTGGTCCTCTCCGCGGCGGCCGCCGACGGCTGGTGCCCGGCGATCTCCGGCACGGTTGGCGATTCCAGCTACGTCTACCGCTCGACGCCGGCTGTCGTTGGGGGCACGATGAGCGTGGTCGCGACGGGAACCTCGGGCGCCGTGAGTCGCCGCATCGCCGTCACCTACAAAACGACCACGGTTGGCAGCGCCCTCGCCAACGAGGGCCTGATCGGCCTCGATGACGTCGAGATCGACAACAACGCCGACGCCCGGGTCGGGGTTGGCACCAACGGCAACATCTACGTCCACAACAACGGCAACGTCTGCGGCAACATCCGCCACGGAATCGGCAAAAAAGCCACCTTCCAGAACAACGGGACGCAGTGCGCCGGCTACCAGGTGACCGAAGGCAACGTCTCGCTGCCGCCGGTGAGTTCCTTCATCCCGACCGACATCGCGACCAACAACAGCAACTACCGCCTCTACACCTGCACCCAAACGACCCCCACCAAAGTTCCCACGGGCTGTCAGACCGACACCTACAACGGCAAATGGAGCAGTACCGCTCCCTGGGACTCCAGCAGCCGCACGATCTCGTCCTCCAACAACACGACCCTCACGCTCGGCGGCGGCGACTACTTCGTCTGCCGGCTTCTGATCAGCAACAACTCCCACCTGGTGATGACCGACGGGGCCAGCGTGAGGATCTTCTTCGACACGCCCGAGAACTGCAAACTCAAAAACGGCGCCAAGCAGATCGACATCAGCAACAACGCCGACGTGACTTCGACCGGCTACCAGCCCGAGCTCGGCAAATTCAACATGCCCGGCTTCTACGTGATGGGGTCCGCGACGATCCAGACGAGCATCGAATTCTCCAACAACAGCGGCACCAACGAGTTCGTCCTCTACGCGCCCAACACCGACATCCTGATCAAAAACAACGCCCGCTACACGGGCGTGATCGCCGGCAAAACCGTGCATCTCGACAACAACGCGATCGTCGAACAGGATGCCGGTTTCGAACCACCCCAGATCGGCGGCGCGAAAATCTTCGAGCGCCAGTCTTATGTCGAGTGCGCGGGTGCCACCGCCACGCCTCCCAACGCCAGCTGCTGAGCGCCCTCCCGCGCCGCTTCTGGCGGCCCCCGCCCGTGACTCAAGCTCGGGGCCGATCCTGTCGAGCTAGGTAAGCGAACGTATGAGGGAGCAGATCAACAACAACCCGCTCGCGCAGATCGGCATCGTCGGCGTGCTGCTCGTCGCGGTCGGCATCTTCGCCATGTCCTCGATGGGGGGCGGGGGCGAAGAAGAAGCCGAAAGCACGACGACGAGCTCGGCGACTGTGATCGGGCCCGAAGGGTCGGCGACGATCACCGCCACCGTCACCACCGAAGGGGAAGCGGCCCCGGCTCCGGTGCCGCCGCCGCCGGGCGCCCTCGCCGCTGCCGCCCCGCCGCCACCGGCCGCGGTCACCGATGCCTTCAACGCGAACAAGACCGTGGCTCTCCTCTTCGTCCGCAATGGCGGCATCGACGATCGCCTCGTCGTGCCCGTCGTCAAGCGGCTCGGCGCCCTGCCGGATGTTGCGACCTTCGTCGTTCCCGTCGAACGGATTGCGCGTTACGCGGCGATCGCGCAGGGAGTCGACGTCGATCGGGTTCCCGCTTTGATCGTGATCCGGCCCAAGCACCTCGACAAAGGCATCCCCAGCGCCTCTGTCCTCTACGGCTTCCAGAGCTCGCAGAGCGTCGTCCAGGCCGTGATCGACGCCGGCTACAAGGGTCGGACTCTCGATTACCACCCGTGAGCATGGATGCGCGGGACCTTCCGAGCCACCTGCGCCCGGTTCCCGACTCCGGCGACTCGACCGCGCCGGCGCTCGCGCCCGAGTCGGAAGGAACGCCGGGGCTGACCCCCCCGCTGACTCGGGGACGCTCCAGTGGCTTCGTCACCGATGTGTTGGTCGACCTCGGCTACGTGGTCGGCGAGCGCGCGCAGCAGGCGATCGAGGAGGCGCGTACCGCCGGCGTGCCACCCGAGGCGCTGCTGCTCACCCAGGGGGCGATCACCGGGGACCAGCTCTCGCGCGCGATCGCCGAGCGCTACGGATTGGAGCACATCGATCTCTCCGCTTACCGAGTCGACATGGCCGCCGCCAACCTGATCCCGGTCAACACCGCCCGTCGCTACCGGGCGCTTCCGGTCGGGTTCGTCGACAAGGCTACGCTGCTGGTCGCGATGGCCGACCCGACCAACGTGCTCGCGGTCGACGACATCCAGATCGCGACCGCACTCGACTGTCGCGTCGCCGTCGCCGCCGAGGACGACATCGACGCTTTGATCGTCCGGCTCAACACCCTGCAGAGCGCCGTCACCGAGGCGGTGGTGGAGGACGAGCAGGAGGAAGAGGCCGAACTCGCCGAGGTCAGCGACCTCGAAGTGGGCGCGGAGGACGCGCCGGTGATCAAGCTGGTCTACAGCATCCTCGGCCAGGCGGCCGGCGAGGGTGCCTCCGACGTCCATTTCGAGCCTGACGAAGGTGAGATGCGCGTTCGCTTCCGGGTGGACGGCGTGCTCAGGGAGGCCGCCCACGTACCGAAACGGATGGTCACCGCGGTTATCTCGCGCGTGAAGATCATGAGCGAGCTCAACATCGCCGAGAAGCGGGTCCCGCAGGACGGGCGCGTCAGCATCACGATCGAGGGCCGCCGCGTCGACCTGCGTGTGACGACGCTGCCGACCCAGCGGGGGGAGGGGGCGACGATCCGCATCCTCGACAAGGACAACGCACAGCTCTCGCTTGACGACCTGGGCATGGACGGCTCGGCGCGAGAGCGCTTCGAGTCCGCTTTCCGCCAGGCCTACGGCGCGGTCCTGGTCACCGGCCCGACCGGTTCCGGCAAGTCGACGACCCTCTACGCGGCTCTGCAGGAGCTGAACCAGGTCGAGAAGAACATCATCACGATCGAGGACCCGGTGGAGTACCAGCTGCAGGGGATCAACCAGATCAACGTCAACCGCAAGGCCGGGCTCGACTTCGCGGCCGGGCTGCGCTCGATGCTGCGCGCCGATCCGGACATCGTCATGGTCGGCGAGATCCGGGATGGGGAGACGGCGCGGATCGCGATCGAGGCGGCGCTGACCGGCCACATGATGCTCACGACCCTGCACACGAACGACGCTCCGGGCGCGATCGCGCGCCTGAACAAGATGGGGATCGAGGCATTCATGATCGCCTCTGCCGTCGACGCGGTGGTCGCCCAGCGCTTGGCGCGTCAGCTCTGCTCTCACTGCAAGCGCCGCACGGTGGTTCCGGCGCAGGCGCTGGCAGATGCCGAGATCCGGGTCGGGGCCGAGATCGAGGCCTACGAGCCGGTCGGCTGTGGCCGCTGCAACCAAAGCGGCTACCGCGGGCGCGTCGGCATCTACTCGGTGATGGCGCTGAGCGAGCGGCTCAAGGAGATGGCCGTCGCCCAGGCGTCCGAGGCCGAGATCGCCGCCGTTGCCCGGCAGGAGGGCATGCTCACGCTCCGTGAGGACGGGATCGCCAAGGTCCGCGCCGGCAAGACCAGCCTGGAGGAGGTGCTCCGTGTCACCGCGTAGCCCGGCGACTGCTCGCTTTCAGGTATCGAGGAACCGGCCCCGACTGCCGATCTAGGGATTTATGGACTTCGACTTCTCAGAGGTGCTGCGCCGCATGGTCGAGGCTCGGGCCTCCGACGTGCACCTGACTCCGGGCTTCCCGCCGGCGGTCCGCGACAAGGGCAAGATCGTGCCGATGGACGGCTTCCCCGTCCTCGGCGGCCAGGAGACCCGCGAGGTCATCTTCGGCATCCTCAACGACGACCAGCGCAAACGCTTCGAGAACCACAAGCAGCTCGACTTCGCCTACGCGATCCCGGGCGTCGCCCGTTTCCGCGTCAACTGCTTCTTCCAGCGTGGCGCCGTCAGCGCCGCTTTCCGCCTCGTGCCCCAGGACATTCCGGCTCTCGACTCCCTCGGCGTGCCGCCGGTTCTGCGCGAGCTCACCGCCAAACCCCGCGGCTTCGTTCTCGTCACCGGCCCGACCGGCTCGGGCAAGAGCACCACGCTCGCGGCGATGCTCGACCTGATCAACCGCGAACGCCAGGACCACATCCTCACGATCGAGGGCCCGATCGAGTTCCTGCATCAGCACAAACGCTCGATCGTCAACCAGCGCGAGATCGGGGCCGACGCCGAGGACTTCGCGCTCGGCCTCCGCGCTGCCCTGCGAGAGGATCCAGACGTGATCCTCGTCGGCGAGATGCGCGACCTGGAGACGATCGCGACGGCGCTGACGGCAGCCGAGACCGGCCACCTCGTCTTTGCGACCTTGCACACTCAGTCGACCGCGCAGACGGTCGACCGGATCATCGACGTCTTCCCGCCCCAGCAGCAGGGTCAGGTTCGTACCCAGCTCTCGATCGCGCTGCAGGGAATCGTCACCCAGCAGCTGCTGCCGACCGCCGACGGGATGGGGCGCACCGTCGCCTGCGAGGTGCTGGTGCCGACGCCGGCGATTCGCAATCTGATCCGCGAGGGAAAGACGCACCAGATCTACGCCGCCGTGCAGACCTCGGCCGCGGTGGGCATGCAGACGATGGACGCCGACCTGGTCCGCTTGGTGCGAGCCGGCAAGATCACCCGCTCGCTGGCGGAACAGCGCGCTTCGGTTCCGGAGGAGCTGAAACGGCTGCTGGGCGCGGCACCGGTGGTGCCGGCAAGCTTGGCCGACGGCGGCGCTGCCGCCTCGGCTCCCGCTGCGACGGGAGCCCCTCCGCCGTCTGCACCACCCTCCTACACCCAGGGGGGCTAGGCGATGGCCGGCGGCACCACCTTCGCCTTTCGGGCGATGGATCTGGGAGGAGCAGCGACGGCCGGAGAGATCGAGGCCGAGTCCAAGGCCCAGGTCTCCGAGCAGCTGCGCCAGCGCGGGCTGATCGTTCTCGACGTCAGCGAGAAATCGAAACCGTTCAACATCGAGGACCTCTTCAAGCGTTTCAAAGGCGTTGACACCCGCGAGCTGGCGGTCTTCTCGCGCCAGTTCGCGACCCTGGTCGCCTCCGGGATGCCGATGCTGCGCACGCTGCACACGCTGGAAGAACAGACGCAGGACGAGCAGATCGAAGCGGCGGTCGCGGGGCTGCGCGCTGATGTCGAGGCGGGCAGCTCGCTGGAGCAGTCGATGGGGCGGCACCCGAAGGTCTTCGACCGCCTTTTTCGCGCGATGGTGCGCTCGGGAGAGGAGTCGGGCCGACTGGAGGACTCCCTCGACCGGATCGCCTTCCAGGTCGAGAAAACGGATGCCCTGAGGCGTCAGGTCAAATCGGCGCTGATGTACCCGGCGCTCGTTTTCGGCTTCGCCGTCGTCGTCCTGCTCGCGATCGTCACCTTCATCATCCCTGTCTTCGTCGGCATCTTCGAAGAACTCGGTGAAGAAAACCCGGAGGAAAAGGCCGCGCTGCCGCTGCCGACCCAGATCTGCGTTGGCGCCTCCGACGCGATCACCGGCTACTGGTTCGTGATCTTCCCCGCCATCGTCATCTCCTTCTTCGCCTTCTTCCGGTGGAAGAAGACCGAACGGGGGAAAGAGATGTGGGACCGCTTCCTGCTGCGGGTTCCCTTCAAAATCGGCGACGTGATCCAGAAAGTGGCGCTGGCCCGCTGGTCGCGCACCTTCTCGGGTTCGGTCTCGGCCGGGGTGCCGATGCTGCAGGCGATCAAATTGACTGGGGAAACCGCCGGCAACAGCGTCGTCGAGCAGGCAATGGAGGACGTCTACGCCTCGGTCAAGCGTGGCGGCTCGCTGGCCGGCCCGATCGAGCAGAACCCGATCTTCCCGCCGATGGTCGGCCACATGGTCGCGGTCGGCGAGGAGACCGGTCAGCTCGAGCATATGCTCTCGAAGATCGCCGACTTCTACGAGGCTGAGGTCGACGCCAAGGTGAAAGCGCTGACCGCCCTGATCGAGCCGATCATGATCGTCTTCGTCGGCGGCGTGGTGGGCTTCATCGTGATCGCGATGTACCTGCCGATCTTCAGCCTCTACGACAAGGTCCGCTGACGTACCTGTCGCGGCCGTTGGACGTTCATACGGACGTCTTGGATCGAGAAACCTGTGTGGTCCTCATTTTTGGGGAATGCTGCGGACGACTTCTCTGGGTCGCCTGAAAGAAAAGTCGGGCTTCGTGGAAATCGAGCGCGCAGAGCTAAAGGTGGCCGCTTGCGCGTTCGATGACGGGTTCGTGATGAATCTGCCAGTGCTTCGGTGCAAAAGGCAAACTCGCTGCGAGGCGGGGGCGCAAAGCCGTCGGGACTCCTTTCCGGGAGTCAGCCGGGCTACCACCGGGGTCGACAGACACCACGTGGCTGCAAGCGACGGGGCTCTGGCGCAAACGATTAGGACCATAGGAGGTCACTAATGTTTCTCCAGAATCTCCGGGCCAAAGTAGGCGCCCGGCTCAACGGCGACAGCGAGGGCGGCTTCACGCTGATCGAGCTTCTCGTCGTCATGCTCATTCTCGGAATCCTGGCCGCGATCGCGCTGCCGGCGTTCTTCAACCAGAAAGACAAGGCCGGCGACGCCAAAGCCAAGGAGTACGCGCACTCGGCCCAGGTCGCGATGGAGACGTTCTTCACCGATCACGCCACGTACGCAGGCGCCAACGAGGAAGCCCTCGAGGCGATCGAGCCGTCGCTGAAAAACGCTACGTTCGTTGCGGTCACCCCGAACACCACGGTCGGCTACACGATCACCATCCAGGGGAGCAAAGCGGGCCAGAACTTTGGGGTCACCAACGTCAACGGCACCCTGACCTATCCCTGCTCCGTGGGCGGAACCGGCGGTTGTCCCGACGGCGGCGCCAACCCCGACGAATGGGACTGATCCACTGACCGGATCTCTCATGGCCTAGAAGCCGAAGCACCGAGGGGTGGGCCATCCGGCCCACCCCTCGCGCTTTTGGTCAGCCAGGGAGGCGGCTCAAACGAATGACCTATTCAGCCGATACAGACGCGATGGGAACCCGGGCCCGCCTCCTCCTCTGCCTGCTCTGCGTCGGTTTCGCCTGGGCGGCGCCCGGCGCTCTTGCCGCCCCCGCCGGCTTCGCCGGCATCTCGGAGGACGGCGAAACCGTCTTCTTCACCACCACCGACCAGCTGGTCCCCGGCGACACCGACACGCGGGTCGACGTCTACGAGCGTGCCTACGACGACGCGCTCGAACGCTATGTGACCCGTCAGATCTCGGCCGGGCCCACGGGGGGCAACGACGCCTACCCCGCGATCTACGTCGGCGTCTCGGCCGACGGCACCAGGGCCTTCTTCGCGACCGAGGAGTCGCTGGTCGCCAGCGACGAGGACCTGCGCGAAGACGTCTACGTCCGCGATCTCGGCGACAACCTGACCGCGCTGGTCTCGGGTGGCGATCCCAGCTGCGCGGTTCAGGACTGCGGCAACGGGGACGTTCCCGCCAGCTTTGCTCAGGGGGGCGTGATTCCCAGCGGCGAACGGATCTTCTTCCGCAGCGCCGAGCGGCTCTCGAGTGCCGACGGCGACTCCTTCGTCGACGTCTACGTCCGCGACTTGGATGCCGGCACGACCACTCTCGTCTCCGCCGGCGCCGCGAGCTGCGTGGCGGCGGGATGCGGGGAGGAGGACTTTCCGGCGACCTTCCGTGGCGCCCCCGCGAACGGCACCAAAGCCTTCATCACCAGCGAAGAGCAGCTGGCGAGCGAGGACGACGACTCCCTACTCGACATCTACCTGCGCGATCTCGGTGCCGGGACCACGACCCTCGTCTCGGTTGACGGCACCTGCCCGGCGGGGGCCGACTGCAGTGCCTCCTACGGCGGGGCCTCGAGCGACGGCTCACACGTGTACTTCGAGACCGCCGAGCAGCTCGACCCCGGCGACGGCGACAGCTCACAGGACGTCTACGACTGGTCTGCGGGGAGCGCGACGCTGGTCTCGGTCGGACCGGACGGAGGCGACGGGGAGGTGCCGGCCATCTTCGTCGCCGCCTCCTCTGACGGCGGCGCCATTTTCTTCGAGACGAGCGAGAGCCTGGTCGGCACCGACATCGACAGCGTCAGCGACGTCTACGCCAGCGCCGGCGGCGTTACCACCCGTATTTCGACCGGCCCGGTGGGCGGGAACGGTCCATCCTCGGCGTCGCTGCGCTGGACTTCTCCCAACAGCTCGAGCTCCGCGGTGCTGTTCAGCACCGACGAGGCGCTGACCGCCGACGACTTTGACAGCTCCCAGGACGTCTACCAACGGTCCGGCGGCGTGACCACGCTGCGCTCCAAGGGGCCGGCCGGGGGCGATGGCGATCTCAATGCGAGCTTCGCCGGGGCGTCCGCCGACGGTGGCCACGTCTTCATCGTCACTGCCGAGGAGCTGGTCGCCGGCGACGACGACGGTGCTCTCGACGTCTACGAGAACGCGGGTGCGGTCACGACACTGGTCTCCACCGGACCGCTGGCGGGGAAAATGGCACTCGCGGCCGGGTTGCCTGCAGGCGCTGTGGCCGCGGACGGCTCGCACGCCTTCTTCACCACCGAAGAGCGGGTGACCGAAGGAGACCTCGACGCCGAAACCGACGTCTACGACCGCTTCGGCGGTGGCACCCTGCTGGTCTCGACCGGGAACTCGGCGCCGCTGGGCCCACCCACGCCGTCGCAGCTCAGCACCGATCCGGCTTCGCCCGCTACCTCGTTGACGCCGCGGGTCAAAGGCCAGTCCGATCCGAACACCGCGATCAAGCTCTACACCTCTTCTGACTGCTCCGGGGTTCCAGTGGCGACCGGGACCTCGCTCGAACTCGGCGGGGCCGGCATCCTCGCCTCGGTCGCCTCGGGCTCCACCACCTCCTTCCGGGCGACGGCCACGGACGGGAACGGCGATACCTCGCCCTGCTCGGCGGCAGTCTCCTACACCCACCAGAGCTCGCCACCGCCACCTCCTCCACCCCCGCCGGGCGAAGAGGGCGGCTCGGGGGGTTCCGGGGGGTCGAGCTCCGGGGCCGGTGGGACCTCCGGGACCGGTGGCGGCAGGAAAGGCGAGCCCGGCGTCGTCTACGTCGTCCCGCGCACGCGCATCACCTTCGCCCCGGCGAGCAAGACGCGGGCTCGGCGGCCGGTCTTCCGCTTCACCGACTCGACCGGGCAGGAGGGCACCACGTTCAAGTGCAAGCTCGACCGTGGGGGCTGGCGTGCCTGCGGGTCGCCGCTCAAGGTCAAGCGGCTGAACCTCGGTCAGCACGTCTTGCAGGTCAGCGCCGTCAACGCGGCCGGGACGGCTGAGCCCGCGCCGGTGAAGCGCAGGTTCAAGGTGGTGGGCTCGTGAACCGGCTGCAGGCAGTGCTGGGAGACCGCGCTCGCGGGGAGGACGGCCTGACTCTGGTCGAGCTTCTGGTCGCCTCGGCGATGAGCGTCATCCTGCTTGCCGCGATCGGCTCGATGGTCATCAGCACGATGAGGACGCAGCCGCAGCTGAGCAAAAAGGCTCAGAACATCTCCAGCGCCCGTTACGCGCTGGAGCGGATGACGCGGGAGATCCGCAACGGGGTCCGGGTCGACCAGGCGACCCCATCGACGGTTTCCTTCCTCACCTACGTGCGTCGCACCTCCTGTGGGAGCGGCGTCGCCACCAGCTCGGCGACGCCGGCGATCAAATGCGAGGTGACCTACCAGTGCACGACCACCTCCTGCACGCGCAGGGAGTCCCCGGACGGTCTCTTCACTGGCACGGCGAGGACGATCTTCAGCGACATCAACAGCTCCAGCGTCTTCTGTTTCGTTCCCAGCAAAGAAGCCGATCCGCTGACCTGTGGCGAAGCCGCATCGGTGGCGGCGACGACCTACGTCGGCGTGCGGCTGCGGATGCCCAACCCGAGCGGCTCCAGCAACCTCACGGTCTCCGACGGCGCCAGCCTCCGCAACGCGACCCTCCTCAACTGAAGTGGGCGCTCGACTGAAAACGCGGCTGGATCGCTCTGAGGCCGAGACGGGGATGACGATCGTCGAGGTGATCGTCGCGGCGATGGTCCTTGCCCTGGGTGCGATGGCGACCTTCGGTGTGCTCAGCTCCGCGACCAAAAACAACCAGCGGGCAAAGGCAAGCCAGGTGGCACTGAACCGTGCCCAGTTGGAGATCGAGACCCTGCGCAGTCTCGAAAACGACGAACTGGCCCTGACCTCCGTTCCCCAGCACTCGACGAGCACCCTCAACCCCAACTACCGCGTCAACAACACCAACAACACCTTCGCGCTGATCCGGGAGCCGCCCGCGGATTACGCCACCCTCGTTTACGAAACCGGCCCCCTGTACGGCGGCGGCTTCGTCGAAGGCGCCGCCGTCGATCCGGGCCCGACGCCGTTCGCCAGCGGCGACGTGACCGGCAAGGTCTATCGCTATGTGGTCTGGCGCAACGACGCCAGCTGCCCCGCCGCGACCTGCCCTGGCACCCAAGACTACAAGGAGATCGTGGTCGCGGTCAAGCTCGACAAAATCGCAAACCAGCCCGCCGAACGGGGTTACGTGGAAGTGGTCTCCGACTTCGTCGATCCCACGGATAACGCTCTCAACGACCCGATCCCCGGGGCCAACGGCGTCGTCTCTGGGCAGCAGTTCTACTTCTCCGACACTCCTTGTTCGGCGAGCGGGGTTACCGTACGCCAGGACATCGGCGCCAACCACCTGCTCCACAACACCCTCGGCACCTGCGCCAGTGGGCCCAAAGTCGAAACGACTCCCGGCGCTCCGGACGCGCTCGTCACCGGCGTGCCGCCGGATCCGGACTATCTCGACGATTCCAACCCGGCGCTTTTCGACTACTCCGACGACTTCTACCTGGAGCCGACCCCGGATACGGACAAAGGCGTGCAGATCCTCCGCGACACCACCAGCGGCTGCAACTACACGCCGATCGGCACCACCAACCCTGAAGCCCGCATGCATCGCTGGGTTACCGATCCGATGAGCGCCGACTTCAAAATGGTCGAAAAAGTGACCCTCGAGTTCTACACGCGAACGCTGAACGACGAATCGTACAACGGCGAACTCTGCGTCTACCTCTTCAAACGAAACAAAAGCGAATCGCTAGACACCCGCCTGACGAACAAATCGACCGGCAGCCTCTATTGGACCTACAACCCCGGGGGCACCGGTTGGTGGCGGGGGAAATGGGAAAAGGTGAGGCTGACGATGACCTTCAGCGGTAGCCCCTATACGATCCTCAAGGACGAACGCCTCGGCGTTGCCCTCAGCGTCGAGCGCACCAAAACGACGGGCGCCGCGCTCGCCTTCATGTACGACCACCCGAAATACCCGACCCGGCTCGAGGTCGACACCAACACCCCGATCGACGGGGGCTAGAGGTGGCCCTCGCCGCTGTGCTCGCCTTCCTCGGAGGGCTCCTCCTCGGCAGCTTCGTAACCGTGGTGGCCCACCGGGTCCCGCACGGGGAATCGATCGTGGGACCGCGGTCGCGCTGCCCCGCCTGTGGCGCTCAGATCGCCGCCTACGACAACCTGCCCGTGTTCTCCTGGCTGATCTTGCGGGGTCGGGCCCGCTGTTGCGGCGCCTCGATCTCGCCCCGCTACCCGCTGACCGAGCTGACGCTCGGGCTGCTCTTCGTAGCGACGACGCTGGTGCTCTGGGACGAGCCCGGCGAGGTCGCCCTCGGGCTCGTCTTCGTGACGATGCTGCTGGCGATCACGCTGACCGACCTCGAGCGGCGGATCATCCCCAACAAGATCCTTCTCGTCGCTGCAGCACTGGGCGTCGCGATCGCCGCCGCGACCGATCCGGCGAGCCTGCCCGAGCGGGCGATCGCGGCTGCGGCCGCCGGCGGGCTACTCTTTCTCGCCGCACTCGCCTACCCGCGGGGGATGGGCCTGGGAGACGTCAAGCTGGCAGCGGTAATGGGCCTTTTCCTTGGTCGCAACGTCGCTCCCGCGATCTTCGTCGCCCTCCTGGCCGGCGCGGCGGTGGGGCTGGCGATGATTGCCCGTCATGGCGCTGCCGCACGCAAGCAGGCGATCCCCTTTGGTCCCTTTCTTGCGCTTGGCGGCGTGGTCGGACTGCTGGCCGGTAACGAGCTGGTCGACTGGTATCTGGGCACCTTTTAGAAGAACCGTCCAGGTTCTCCCACAAATAAGTACTTGCAGGGCGAAAGTTCTGCGGCCGTTCTGTCGATTGGGGGAAGGCGTGCTGCAACTGAGGCGACAGAAGAAGACTGCTGGGGTGGTCGGCCTGGACATCGAGGCCGGCAGCATCGCCGCGGCCGAGATCGACGGATCCGCCCAGGTGACGGCGACGGCTATCCAGCCGTTGTCTCCCGGCGCGTTCCGCGAAGGCGAGGTGGCGGACCCCGACAGCCTCGTCGAGGCGCTGAAGTTGCTGTTCGGCCAGCACAAGCTCTCCAAGCGCGTCCGCCTCGGAATCGGCAACCAGCGCGTCGTTGTCCGCACGCTGCGGCTGCCGGCGATCGAGGATCCGAAGGAGCTGGAGGCCGCGGTCCGTTTCCAGGCTCAGGAGCAGATGCCGATGCCGCTCGACCAGGCGGTGTTGGAGCACCAGGTTGTCGGCGGGGTGCCGGCAGAGGAGGGCTCGACGCCTCAGGTGGACGTCGTGGTGGTCGCGGCTCGTCGCGACATGGTGGGCTCCTTCGTCGCGGTGCTGCGCAAGGCCGGGCTCGAACCGGTCGGCGTCGATCTCTCGGCTTTCGGAATGATCCGCGCTCTGGCGGGTGCCGATGGTCTCGGCGGACTCCCGGAGGGCGGTGGCGACGGTGCCGATCCCGGCGGGGTCGCCCATCCCGACCAGGCAGTCCTCTACTGCAACCTGGGCGACGTCATGAACCTCGCCGTGGCGCGGGGCCGCTCCTGCCTCTTCACGCGCGTGTCCATGCACGGCTTGGAGGCGATCGCCAAGCGCCTCGCCGGAGAGCGTGGCCTCAGCCCCGAGCACGCCATGCAGTGGCTTTCGTACGTCGGCCTCGAACGGTCGATGGAGGAGCTCGACGGGGACGGCGAGACGGTCCTCGCCGCGCGGCGCGCCCTCGAGGAGGACGTCCCCAGGTTGGTTGACGAGCTGCGGCTCTCGCTCGACTACTACGGCGCTCAGGAGAGCGCGATCCCCGTCGGAGGCATCGTCCTCTGCGGTCCCGGCAGCGCCATACCTGGGCTGCTCCCGCGGATGGAAGCGGGGATCGGCCTCTCGATGGGAGTCTCCCGGCCGGCGGCGCTGGCGGCCTACGGCGCCGATGCGGGGCGTTTGACCCTTCCCTACGGCCTGGCCCTGGAGAGCTGAGATGCGTCCGGTCAATCTGATCCCGGCCGAGGAGCGCCGCGGTTCGCAGGCCCCGATGCGGACGGGTCCGGTGCCGTATCTGCTCGTCGGGATTCTCGTTGCCGTTCTCATGGGGGTGACGGCGCTGGTGCTGACGGGCAATCAGATCGCCGAAAGCAAGGACGAAGTCGCTCAGCTGCAGCGCGAAGAAGCGGCGGCCAAGGCACGGGCCGAACGCCTCGTCGCCTTCACCCAGTTCGAGGCCCTGCACGAACAGCGCCTGGCGACGATCGCCAGCCTCGCCGACAGTCGCTTCGACTGGGAGCGGGTGATGCGCGAACTCTCGCTGATTCTGCCCAGCGACGTCTGGCTCGTAAGCCTCAATGCAACGGCCTCTCCGGAAGCCTCGGCCGGTGGCGAATCCGGCGGTGAAGGAGGCGGAGGAGGAGGCTCGGCGCTGCGCGGCTCGGCCGCCGGGCCCGCCCTGGAAATCGGCGGTTGCGGCGCCGGTCAGGAGTCGGTCGCCGGTTTCGTCACCGCGCTCAACGACATCGACGGGGTCACCCGGGTCGGCGTCGAATCCTCCGAGCTTCCGGCGCAGGCGAGTGCGGCTTCCGCCGGAGGCGGCGAAGCCGGGGGTAACACCGACTGCCAGACCCGCGACTTCATCGCCCAGTTCTCGCTCGTCGTTGCTTTCGATGCCGCGCCCGTGCCTGTTGCTGCTGCGGCAACGGGCGTGCCGGTGGCTGCCGAAGCGACCGAATCCAGCTCGACCGAAAGCGCGGAAGGCGCGGAAGGCGAAGACGGCTGAGATGAAGCAGAAGCTCTCAGGCACGAACGGGATAATTGTCGCGATGGTCGGCGTAGTGCTGCTGGCCGTCGCATTCTGGATGGTGCTGTTGAGCCCGAAGCGGGAGGAAGCCGACAAGCTCGGAGCGGAAGTCGAGCAGCTCCAGAGCTCACTCGCCACGCACGAAGCGGAAGCGGACCAGGCCGAGGAAGCGCGCAAGGAATTCCCCGTCAACTACGAGCAGCTGGTGGTTCTCGGCAAGGCCGTCCCGGGCGACGACGACACCGCGTCGCTACTGGTGCAGCTGAACCGGATCGCCGAAGGGGCAGACGTCACTTTCCGCGACCTCGAACTGGAAGCGGCAACCAGCGAAGCGGCCCCGGTCGCCGCGCCGGCTCCCGAAACCTCGGCCGGTACGGTGACCGCAGTCTCGCCGACCGAGGTCTCTGCCTCAACGCTGCCGCTGGGCGCGACCATCGGTCCCGCCGGCCTCGGCGTGATGCCGTACACGCTCACCTTCGACGGCGAATTCTTCAAGATCGCCGACTTCATCAAAGGCCTCGACTCCTTGGTTGAGACCGAAAACGCGAAGGTCTCGGTCAACGGGCGACTTCTGACGATCAACGGCTTCTCGCTGGAAGCGGAGCCGAACGCCAGCTTCCCGGCGCTGCAGGCGACCTTCTCGGTGACGACCTATCTGACCCCACCCGAACAGGGCGTGACCGCAGGTGCGACTCCGACCAGCCCCGGGACGGCCGTGCCGGTGGCAGCGACTACCGGAGGAGCGCCATGAAACGGCTGAAGAAGGGACCTGATCTGAAGATGCCGGAGCTGAAGGTCCCAGCTTTCCTCGTCGACCTGTACCACGACCTGGTCGACCGCCGGCTGCTGCCGCTGGTGGCGCTGGTTCTCGTCGCGATAGTCGCGGCGCCCTTTCTGCTCGGCGGCGGTTCGGAGGAAGAAGCGCCGCCGGCCTCCGACGAGCCGATCGCCGAGGTTGCGAACGCGCCGAGCTCCGAGCCCGCCCGCCTGACCGTGGTCCAGGCGAATCCGGGCCTCCGCGATTACCGCAAGCGCCTTGCCGCCCGCGAGCCGACCGATCCGTTCAAGCAGCGCTACACCGGCCCGGTGCGGGCCGGAAACCAGCTGCAGGGAGAATCCACGACCTCGACCGAAGCAGCTGCGCCCGGAGGCTCGACCACGACGACGGCCCCGAGCACGACCAGCGTGCCTGACGACTCCTCGAACGGCGGCGGCGCACCCAGCGACGTCGTTCCCAGCGGTGGCGACGGAGACCCGAAGCTGCAGCTCTTCACCTTCGCGATCGACGTCAAGATCAAGCGCACTGCGAGCACGGCCGGCGGCGCCAAGCAGGAGAGCGAGCCTCAGACCAAGGAAAGCGTCGTTCCGCCAGCGGCCTTGCCCAGCGAGAAGACGCAGGTCGTCACCTATATGGGAATCAGCCCGAAGACCAAGAAACCCCTCCTCCTGGTCTCCGACGACGTGACCGCGATCTTCGGCGAAGCCAAATGCCTGTCCGGCTCGGAGTTCTGCCAGCTGCTCGAAGTCGAGCTTGGCCTGCCGACGACCTTCGTCTACGGGGACGGCGACGTTCGCTACAAGATCAACGTTCTCAAGATCGAGCCCGTGGGCACGGGACGTTTCTGATCAGGTCTGGGTTTGCGCAAAGCTTCAGTAAGTGAAGCCATGTGGCTACACTTGGTGAAGCGAGGTGGTCCGATCATCGCCTCGATTTGCTGATGAGCGCCGAGAGCAACTCAACCTGTCCCGTCTGCCGCACCGCTGAAGTCGTCTGCGGCAAGTGGACGCTTTTGCTGATCCGCGATCTTGCCGCCGGCAGCAGCCGTTTTTGCGAGCTGGAGCGCTCTCTGGAGGGCATCAGCCCGCGCACGCTGTCGCTGCGGCTGCGGGCTCTGGAGGAGGAGGGGATCGTCGAGCGCCACACCTATCCCGAGGTGCCCGCCGCGGGTCGAGTACGCCTTGACCGAGAAGGGCGAGGCCCTGGTGCCGCTGATCGACGACATGCGCAGCTACGGCACCCGCTGGCTTCTGGCGGGCGCCGGCGAGCCCGCCGCCGCTTAGGCCAAACGTCCAAATAGGCCTCATCGGTTTTGGCGGCTGTGCAAGGCGCCGTGCAGGCGCAGGAGCGCCGGGCGCCGGGCGGAAGCCTGGGCCGTGCGTGATTTTCTCCTCAACGAAGCCCTGAAGCGGCTGGCCACCGAGGCCGCGACCCGCTTCAGCGGCCTCGTCGCCAGCGGCGAGACGATCCCCTTCGACGTCGCCGCCGAGGACGGCGAGGCATCCGCCTTCTACAGCTACGTGCCGCTGACCTCGCGCTTCGTCGAGGAGCGCGCCGACGAGCTGCGCTCGCTGCCCAGCTTCGGCCCCGCCCGCGAGGCCGCGGTCGAGGCCGGCGTCGCCGCCTCCTATCTGGAGGAGCGCGGTGAGTCCGTCCCCGCCGATCCCGGCGAGCGGGCGGAGCAGATGCTGACGGTCTTCATCTCCTCCCTTTGGGAGGGGAGCACCGAGTTCTCGCTCGACCGCACCCGGCTCGAGAGCGCTCTCTCGATGCTCGACGCGGAAGCCCGCGACGCCGACGACGCCGAGGTCGTGATCGTTCCCGTCGTCGGTCTGCGGATGTCGGTTTCGCGCCTGCAGCTGCCGCACGGCGTGCGCGTGGTCCGCGCCGACTCGATCGAGGCGCCGATCGACGCGATGCGCAGCGAGGGCATGGGGCGTGCTTCCTGGGAGCCCCAGTACCTGGCCGTCGCCGAGCAGGACCCAGAGGGTGGCGCCGAGGCGGCCCTGCACCAGCTGCGCGAGCTGATCAGCGTGATGAGGCTCTTCAAAGGGGGCGGTATCGGGCTCGGCCCCTTCGCCTTTGCCCCCACCGGAGAGGACTGCTGGCGGCGGATCGCCACCGGCGCCGCGGCGACCCGGCCCGGCGGCTACCGCCTCAGCGAGGAGGAGGCGAGCGAACTGGTGAAGCTGGCGGAGACGCTGGAGGCGCTCCCCGACCCCGACAGCGCCCTCACCTGGGGGGTCGGGCGCTTCGAGATGGGTTGCGAGCGCGAGAACGCGCTCGACGGCCTCAGTGACCACCTTTTGGCTCTGCGAGCCGTGCTTGAGGGCCACGGCCCGGTCGGCGCCTCGCTGCCGATGCGCGCCGCGGCGCTGATCGAGGACGAGTCGCTGGACCGGATCGAGGCGCGGGAAAAAGTCGAGGAGACGCTGGAGCTGGAGCGGGCGCTGATGAACGGCCGCTCGCTGGAGGGGGCCGTGCGACTGGCCGGCTGGGCCGAGGAAGGCGTGCGGCGCCTGCTGCTGCAGGCCGCGCTCGGCGAGCTCGGCAGCGACCTCAGCGCCACAGCCGACGAGACCCTGATCGCAACCGGCCTCGAAGCCGGCGATGCCGAGATCGCGGTCACGGCCGAGCCGGAGGTCGTGGTCGAGCCGCCTTCGGAGATTCGCATCGAACACCTTCCGCCCCCCGAGCCCATTGAGTCAACCGAGGAGAGTCAGATGGAGCAGGAGACCCGGATCATGGAGCCGATCCCGGCCGAGGACGAGATCAGGATCACGGCGACGCCGTGGCTGGACGAGGTCTCGGACGGGCGCCGCGGCGACTCGCTCGAATGGCCTGCCGCCGAGGAGCGCGACATCGAGCACCGCGAGCGGATCGACACCCCGCGCGTGCGCCACCTCTTCCCGGTCCCGGATTCGGACTGGGAGGTCTCGCACCTCGAGTTCGAGTACAGCCGCAGCCGCGCCGGTTAGGCGCGGCCGGCGGCCATCGCCACCCGCTCCTCGCCGGTCGCGAACAGGTAGCGGTTGATCTGGGCCAGCCCGGCGAGGTCGTGCACGTCCTCGTCCAGGTATGGGACGCGGATGACCCCGCGGGTCTGAGCTCCTTGGCGAGGCGCTCGATGTTGCGGGCGTCGCGCTCGGCCAGGGCCTGGTAGTCGGAGAAGTTGGCGGCGACCCGCCGCGCCAGGTCCTCGTCCCCGAGCTTCTCGGCCAGCGCCGCGGGCAGGTCTTCGGCCTCGCCGCGCAGCTGCTCGGCCGGGTAGTGGACCTTGTTGACGATGACGCCGCCGAAGGGGAGTTTGGCCTCGACCAGTTTGCGGTGGAAGTAGACGGCCTCGTCGACCGGCTCGCCCTGGGGCCCGCAGACGACGAGGAAGCAGGTGCCGGGGTCGGCGAGCAACTTGTTGACCCGCTTTGCCCGTGCCTGGAAGCCGTCGACCATGCCGCTGAAGGCGTTGAAGAACTCGGCCAGATCGGCCAGCAGGTCGAAGCCGACGATCCGCTTGAAGACGCTGAGCGCGACGGAGACGCCGCGGCCGGTCACCCTCGCCGCCAGTCCGGTCGGCTTCATGAAGACCCGCAGCGATTTGCCCTCGATGAACTGGGTCAGCCGTTTCGGCGCCTCGAGGAAGTCGAGCGCGTTGCGGGTGGGGGGCGTGTCCAGTACCAGCAGGTCGAACTTGCCTTCGGTGTGCAGCTCGAACAGCTTCTCCATCGCCATGTACTCCTGCGAGCCGGCGAGGGCGCTGGAGATCTGCTGGTAGATGCGATTTTCGAGGACGCGGTCCCGCGACTCCTCGTCCGGCGCCTGGCGCGCGATCAGCTCGTCGAAGGTCGCTTTGGCGTCGAGCATCATCGCCCACAGCTCGCCCTTCATCTCGACGCCCTGTTTCTCGAACAGGGCGGGGTCGACCTGGCGTGCGTCGTTGCCGAGCTCCTTCAGGCCGAGCGAGTCGGCGAGCCGCTTGGCGGGGTCGATGGTCAACACGCAGACCTTCAGCCCCTGGGCCGCCATCCCGGTCGCGATCGCGGCCGAGGTAGTCGTCTTGCCGACTCCGCCGGAGCCGGCGCAGATGCAGATCTCCTTGCCGTCGAGGACGTCGCCGAGGGTTGGCATCAGGGGAGCCTCCGCGAGAGCCGGCGCGCCGCCTCGGGCCCCAGTTCCGGCTCGAAGAGGAAGGGCAGGGTTTTGACCGGCGCCTCGACCCGGCGCCGCAGGCGGGCCAGCTGCGCGCGCTGGGAGCGGGCGCGGCCGTGCTCGGAGAGCGCCGCCCGCGCCGCCGCCCGGACCGTTCCCTCCTCGGCCTCCGCCAGCCCGGACAGCCGCTCTGCCTCGGCCTTGGAGAAGCGCTCGGGATAGAGCCCGTTGAGGTAGACGCGGTCGACCGCGACCCCGACCTCGTCGCGCAGGTCCTGCTCCAGCGCCGCCGACTCGTTGACCGGCATCTCCTCCGGCAGGGCGACGATCGCGGTGCCGGTGTGCTCGTGATCGGTGATGAAGCGGTCCAGGGTCTGGGCCTGCGAGTGGATCGGGCCGACGCGGGCGATGTTGGCGAAGGTGCGCGGCGTCTGCAGGAAGCCGACGCCGTGGCCCGTGGCCGGCGCGTCGACGATCACCAGGTCGTACTTGCGCCCCTTCTTCACCTTGCGGTCGAGCTGCGCCAGCTCCCAGATCTTGCCGATCGTGACCAACTCCTTCAGGCCCGGGGTGGCGGCGGCGAGGTAGTTGAAGATGCGGCTGCGGAAGAGCATGTCCCGCATCGCCCGCACCTTCAGCTGCAGCAGCACGTACTCGCGCATCGACTCGTCGGGGTCGATCGAGATCGACCAGAGGTTCTCCTCCATCTCGACCTCGTGGAAGCCGACCTCGGTGTGGTCGAACATACGTGAGGCATTCTCCTGGGAGGCGACCTCGCAGACGATCGTGCGCTTGCCTTCACTCGCAGCACGCAGCCCGAGCGCCACGGCGACCGTCGTCTTGCCGACGCCACCCTTGCCGGTGACGATTACCAGTCGCTTGTCGAGGAGGTCGGGGATCGGGTGATTCCTAGCAATTTCGGGAGTCGGCAGGAAAAGCCGGCCCCTATCCGAATATCCGCGCAATGGGATTTCTAAGCCGCAAGCCCAAGCCCGCCCCTGTCCAGGTCGACGAGGATCATCCGATCGTCGAGGAGCTCCAGCGTATGGAGGAAGCGGTGCCCGAGCGTTCGGGTCCCGATACCTGGGACGGGGATGACGACTTCGAGACCGAGGAGCCCCGGCCCGACGAACAGCCCCCCAAGGCTGAGGAGCCCCGGCCCGCGGGTCCTGTCGCGGAGGACGACTCCTCGTCCTCGCAGGCTGCGGGCGAGGAGCCATCCTCCACGCCACCCGCGGCAGAGGCGCCTGAGGTTTCGGGGCCGGCCCCTACGGTTGAGGCCGAGAGTTCATCTCCTTCTGAGGAGGTAGACGAGGAGCCGACCAGGTTGATGCCGCGGGATCTGATTGCGCCGAGCAGGTTGGACGGGATCCAGGTGTCCGCGGAATCGGAGGTGCCGGTGAAGCAGCCGGAGGTGATCGCGTTCGCGAACCAGAAGGGCGGGGTGGCAAAGACCACCACGACCCTGAACCTGGCCGTCGCCTTCGCTGAGTCGGGATATCGCGTGCTCTGCGTGGATCTCGATCCACAGGGCAACCTGACGATGAGCCAGGGCATCGACCCGGACAAGGTCGAGAAGAGCCTCTACGACGTTCTCGTCAACGACATGCCGATCTCGGAGATCATCCAGAAGCGCGAGATCGACATCGCGGTCGCCTCGATCGATCTGGCCGGGGCCGAGATCGCGATGAGCACCAAGATCGGCCGCGAGCGCTCGCTCGAAAAAGCCCTCAAAGAGGTCGCCGGCAATTACGACTACGTCTGCATCGACACGCCACCCAGCCTCGGGCTGCTGACGATCAACGCGCTGACCGCGGCGAACAAGGTGATCGTCCCGGTCCAGTGCGAGTATCTCTCGATGCGCGGGCTGGTCCAGCTCCAGAACACGCTGCGGATGATCCAGGAGAACCTCAACCCCGACGTCAAGATCGAGGGCATCCTGCCGACGATGCTCGACTCGCGGACCGTCCACGCCAAGGAGGCGGTGGAGATCCTCGAGGAGAACTTCGGCGACCTCGTCTTCCGCTCCCGAATCAAAAAGGCGATCAAATTCGCCGAGGCGCCGGTGAAAGGCGCCTCCGTGCTCAAGTACGATTCTGGCTCGAGCGCCGCGAACTACTACCGGGAGCTGGCGAAGGAGGTTCTGGCCCATGAGTCGCCGTAAGCGCGCGAGTATGCGCGAAGGTCCGCTTTCCGACCTCTTCCGCTCCACCTCGGACGACGCTCCCGTCGATCCGCCCGAGGCTCCGCGCTATGGCCGCGAGGATCCGGCCGAGGCGAAAAAGACTGAGGACGAAGAGCCTCAGGCCGCGGGTCCTGCCCCCGATGACGGGGGGGCGCTGCGGGCGGGGTCGTCCTCGACCCCCCCGTCATCGGGGTCACCCACGGCAGAGGCGTCTTCGGCTGACGCTGAAGGACCCTACGACCATGCTTCTGAGGAGAGCTCGGCGGAGTCCGCTCCGGAAAGGCTGAAGCGGGTCTTCTCCGAGGAGCCGCGGCCGCGGCGCGGGAGCGAGGACTTTTCTACGGCGAACCCGCGGTACGGGCGCGAGGAGCCTGCTTATGAGCCGCCGGGGAGCGGGGAGCCGCACCAGCCGGTGATCAAAGTCGTCGGCGTCGGTGGAGCCGGCGTCAACGCGGTCAACCGCATGGTTGACGCCCGCATCCCGGGTGTCGAGTTCATGGCCGTCAACACCGACTTGCAGTCGCTGCAGCTCTGCGTCGCCGACGTCACCGTCCACATCGGCGACGAGCAGACGCGCGGCCTCGGCGCCGGCGCCGACCCCGAGGTCGGCCACCGCTCCGCCTTCGAGGAGCAGGACAAGATCAAGCGTCTGCTCAAGGGCTCCGACATGGTCTTCGTCGCCGCCGGCGCCGGCGGCGGCACCGGCAGCGGCGCCGCTCCGGTCGTCGCCCGCCTCGCCCGCGAGGTCGGCGCGCTGACCGTCGGCATCGTCACCAAGCCGTTCAGCTTCGAGGGCAGCCGTCGCAGCACCCAGGCCAACAAGGGCATCGAGGAACTGGCGGCGGAGGTCGACACGCTGATCGTCGTCCCCAACGACCGCCTGCTCGAGGTGCTCGACCAGCAGACCTCGATGGTCGAGGCCTTTCAGGTTGCCGATGACGTCCTGCGCCAGGGCGTGCAGGGCATCTCCGACCTGGTCACGTTGCCGGCCGTGATCAATCTCGACTTCGCCGACGTGCGGACGATCATGTCCGACGCCGGCCGGGCGCTGCTCGGGATCGGGATGGCCTACGGCGACGAGAGGGCGATCCTCGCCGCCGAAAAAGCGATCTCCTCGCCGCTGCTGGAGACCTCGATGGAGGGCGCACGCTCGATCCTGCTCTCGATCACCGGCGGCTCCGATCTCTCGCTGGTCGAGGTCTCCGAGGCGGCCAAGGTAGTAGGGGAGGCTGCCCACCCCGACGCCAACATCATCTTCGGCGCCAACGTCGACGAGGAGCTCTCCGACCAGGTCTGGGTGACCGTCGTCGCGACCCGCTTCGACGGCCGGCCAAGCACGCCGCGACGTGCCGCCGAGCCGACGATCCGGCGCACCAAAGAGAGCGGTCGCGGTCGCCCCCCGGAGCGTGGCGGCGAGCTCGGTATCGACGTCCCAGAGTTCCTCCCCGGCTGAGCGCCGCTCTCCCATGAAAGGGGTCGTCGCGGCCGGCCACCCGCTCACCGCCGAGGCCGGTGCCGGTGTGCTGCGCGAGGGCGGCAACGCGGTCGACGCCGCGGTTTGCGCGGTGCTGGCCTCCTTCGCCGTCGAGAGTCCGTTGACGGGCTTTGGCGCCGGCGGCTACATGATGGTGCACCGGGGCGAGGAGACGGCCCTGATCGACTTCTTCGTCGCCGCTCCCGGCCTCGACGGGATCGAGCGCCGGGCCGAGCTGGTGCCGGTGCCCGTCCATTTCGATGCCGAGACGGTGCAGACGTTCTACGTCGGCCCCGCCTCCTGCGGGGTACCCGGCACCGCGGCCGGGCTGGTGCGGGCGCTGGAGCGTTTTGGCTCCGTACCGCCGGCGGACCTCGTCGGCCCCGGCGTGCGGCTGGCGCGGGAGGGGGCGCCGGTCAACGCCGAGCAGGCCTACATCCTCGACATCCTCGCCCCGATCCACGAGCGGCTGCCGGGGACGCGCGAGCTCTACGCCCCCCGGGGAAGGACGTTGCGGGAGGGGGAGACGTTTCGCTTCGCCGAGCTGGCCGAGGCACTGGAAAGGTTTGGTGCCGAAGGCGCGGAGCCGTTCTGCCGCGGTGAGGTCGCGGCCGTGCTCAGCGACTTCGTCGTCGCGCAGGGGGGCACTCTCGGGCGCCGCGATTTCGCCGCCTACGAGGCGATCGAGCGCAAGCCGATCCGGGCGCCGTTCCGCGGCGCCGAGGTGCTGACCAACCCACCGCCGTCGTCCGGCGGCATCCTGATCGCCTTCTGCCTCGGCCTGCTCGAGCGCCTCGGCGAGAAGAGCGGGCCCGAGCAGCTGGTCGCGGCGATGGACGCGGCCAACCGCCGCCGCGGCGCCGAGTTCGCCGAGTCGCTCTACGAGGAGGGCATGGAGGCCGGCTTCCTCGACCCAGCTGGTCTTGACGCGGCCGCCGCCGATCTACTCGGCTCGACTACGCACATCTCTGTGCTCGACGGCGAGGGCATGTGCGCCAGCGTCACCTGCTCGAACGGCTCTGGCTCCGGTGTGCTGGTGCCGGAGACCGGGGTGATCCTCAACAACATGCTCGGCGAGGAGGCAGCTCAACCCGCTCGGCTTCCACCGCATAGCCCCGGGGCGGCGGGTGCCCTCGATGATGGCTCCGACCGTGGTCCTGCGCGAGGGCGAGATCGTGCTCGGTGTCGGCAGCGCCGGCTCCAACCGGATCCGCTCGGCGATCCTGCAGACGGTGGTGCGCGCAGTCGAGCAGGCGATGCCGGTTGCTGCGGCCGTGGATGCTCCCCGACTCCATTTTGAGGACGCGGTCGTGCAAGCCGAGCCGGGGATCGACGAGGTGGCGCTGGCGCGGCTGGAGGCGCGCGGCCTCGTGGTCGCGCGGAGGCCGGCGATCAACCTCTTCTTCGGCGGCGTCCAGGCGGTGGCGCGGGACCCGGTGAGCGGCGAGCTGAGCGGCGGCGGCGACCCGCGTCGCGGCGGCGCCGTCGCCTACGCCTGATTCGCGGGGCGACTTTCTGTCCTCTGGGGACACAAAGTCGCCCGCCGCGAAAGAATGCGCCGATGGCCGCCGCCCCCGAGATCGACTTCGAGGCCGAGGGCCTGCTCGACGAGCTCGAGGGTGAGGCCCGCCAGGCGCGGCTGACCCTGCTCGAAGAGCTGGCGGCAGAAGGTGTCCCGCTCGAAGAGCTGCGCGATGCGGTTAACGCCGGCCGACTAGCGCTGTTGCCCGTGGAGCGCGCCCTGGCCGGGGACGGACGCCGGTACACCGCTCGCGAGATCGCCGAGATCGTTGGCATCGACCTCGAACGATTGCGGCGATTCAGCGCCGCTCTTGGCGTCCCGTACACCGACCCCGACGAACCCCGCGGCACCGAGGCCGATCTGGAGGCGGCGCGGCGGATGAAGGCCTTTCTCGACGCGGGGCTGCCGGAGGAGGGAATGCTGCAGGTGGCGCGCACGATCGGAATGGGCACCTCGCGCATAGCCGAGGCCAACCGGGAGCTGGTGATCCGCACGCTGACCCAGCCGGGGGACAGCGAGCGCGACGTCGCCCTCCGCTTCGCGGCGGCGGCGGAGGCGATGATGCCGTTGGTCGGCCCGACCGTCGTCCACGCCCTGCAGGCGAACATGCTGGAGCAGATCCGCCGCGACGTGATCGCCGCCACTGACCTGGCCTCCGGTGCAATTGGCGGTACCGCCAGGCTGACTGTCTGCTTCGCCGACCTGGTCGAGTTCACTCGGCTCGGAGAGGAGATCCCGGCCGAGGAGCTGGGCCTGGTCGCCGGCCGGCTGGAGGAGATGGCGACCGCGGTCGCCGAGCCGCCGGTGCGGTTGGTGAAGACGATTGGCGACGCGGTGATGTTCGTCTCCACCGACACCGAGCCGATGCTGCGGGCGAGCCTCGGGCTGATCGCCGCCGCCGAGGCCGAAGGCGAGGAGTTCCCCTGGCTGCGGGCGGGCCTCGCTTGCGGCTCCGTGCTGCCGCAGTCGGGCGACTACTACGGCCGCCCTGTGAACCTGGCCAGCCGGATCACCGGCGTCGCCCGCCCCGGCAGCGTCGTCGTCGACGAAGCGGTCAAGGAGGCGGCCGGCGAGGACGCCTTCAAGTACACGTACATCGGCGAGCGCCGCCTCAAGGGGATCGACTCGAAGGTGAAGCTGTTCCGCGCGCGGCTCGGGCGGAAAACCTAGAGACGACGAACTTCGGGGGCGTCAGTGGGGAGGGGTCGGGGTACCTCTCTCCCTCGCTGGGCTATTCGCCTGAAGACCCAGCGGCCGTCCGAGGTCGAGACCCGCGGCGAATAGCTAACGCCGCTCGTACGAGAGGCACCCCGACCCCTCCACTCAGGCCACACGGAAATTCAGCTAAGACATGAGGCCGAGCCTTATTTCTCAGGGGCTGAGCCCTCATTCTCGTTAGCTTCGCGTTGACTTCGAATCGCTAGGGAGGGTGGGGCATCCTCCGTACGAGCGGCGTTAGCTATTCGCCCGAGCGCTCGTTCTAGGACTGCCATTCCTATTCCAGGCGAATAGCCCAGCGAAGATAGGAGGATGCCCCACCTTCCCTAATGGCCCGAGGGCCCGTTAGGCCGGCTTGCGGGCCGAGACGAGCAGGTTGTAGAAGAGCTCGGCGGGGAGGTTGGGCTCGAGCAGGCGGGTGTCGACCTTCTGCAGGGCGATGTAGCTGCGAAAGGCGAAGTTGCGCCAGCCCCAGGAGACGGAGTCGGGCTCGGCGGTCGACTCGACCGTGCGCAACCCCCAGCCCCAGGCGTTGGAGAGCAGCTCCTCGCCGCCGACGTGACGGTTCTCGAAGCCGCCGTCGCGGAGCAGCCGGCGCAGGTCGGCGGGGGCGAAGGCGTGGACGTCGACCTCGCCCTCGAGCGAGTGGCCGTTGGAGAGGTCGGCCTCGGCGACCGCGCGCTCATGGGCTCCGGTGAGACGGCGCCAGGCCGGGGCGACCAGCACTCCCACTCGCTTCGGCAGCGCCGCCAGGCGATCTCCGTAGCGCGAGGGCTCGCCGGCGAAGGCGATCGCACCGCCCGGGCGCAGCACGCGGCGGAATTCGGCGAAGGCGCGGTCGAGGTCGGGGATGTGATGGAGGACGGCGTGGCCAAAGACGAGGTCGAAGCTCTCGTCCTCGAAGGGCAGCGTCTCTGCCTCGGTGACGACGGTGGTGACATCGGCGAGGCCGAGCGACTCGGCGGTAGTGCTCAGGCGACTCAGCATCCCCGGCGAGATGTCGGTCGCGGTCAGCCGCTCGATCGCCCCGATCTGGACCAGGTTGAGCGAGAAGTAGCCGGTCCCGGAGCCGATCTCCAGGGCATCGCCGAAACGGGCGCCGTCGCGTCCGCCGAGCGCCTTGACCAGCTTCAGCCGCACCTGCTCCTGTCCGGTGTCGCCGAAGTCGATGCCCCACTTGGCGTCGTATTCGTCGGCCGCCGCGTCGTGGTAGCGGGTGTTGACGTCCTTGATGTGCTCGGGCGTGGCGGTGGGTGAGGCCGGCATCCGGCGCGGAACTCTACGCGGAACGGCGCACTGCACGGAGTGCAAGGCGCCCAATACCGTCTCCCCGTGGCCGAGGAGTACCTGCAGCTGAACCAGCCCCCCGGTGCCCCCCGCTGCCTCTGACCGGCGAGCGGACGCTGCCCGACGTGCCCGAGGAGAACTACTGGTACCGGCGCCACCTCGTCGTTTACGAGTGGATCGCAGCCCGGACCGACGGCCGGCGGGTCGTCGATATGGCCTGCGGCGAGGGCTACGGTTCCAACGTGCTCGCCGACAGCGCCGCCGCGGTGGTCGGGGTCGACGCCAACCCGGAGGCGCATGAGCACGCCCGACTGCGCTACGCGCGTCCCAACCTGCGCTTCGAGCGCGACCTGGTCGAGAGCTTCGCCGAGCCTTGCGACGCCGTCGTCTTCCTGCAGACGATCGAGCACGTCGAGGACGCCGGCGCGATCCTCGAGCACTTCAAGTCGATGCTCGGCTCGAGGGGCGTCGCCTACGTCTCGACCCCGAACTTGCTGACGCTGGCACCCCCTGGGGCGGAGAAGTCCGACAACCCCTGGCACGTGCACGAGTACCGCGCCGAGGAGTTCCGCCGGCTCTGCGAGGACCACTTCGCTGCGGTCGAGCTCTACGGCCTCTTCCACGCCCGCAAGCTGCGCGTGCACGAGCTGGCGATCAAGTTCGGCTGGGACACGGTCCACAAACGCCTCGGCCTGACCAAGCGCTTCTACGACCGCTTCACGCCGGCGATCGCGGCCTCCGACTTCGCTCTCAGGGAAGGGAACCTCGACAGGGCGCTCGATTTCGTTGCCGTCTGTCGCGTTTAGGCGCGCGGCCCGCGCGGCCTGTCACGGGAAGGGGTCCTGCGGGCGGGCACGTGTGTCCGTTCTCGGACCCCTCCCCGCGCCATCCCCGGGAGGAGCGTCTTGAACGGGACGGACGGGGACCTGGCGATTGTGCTGCACAGTCACATGCCTTATGTGGAGGGGTTCGGGACCTACCCGTTCGGTGAGGAGTGGCTGTTCGACGCGGTGATCCGTTCCTACCTGCCGGTGCTGGAGGTGGCGGAGCGGCTGACGATGACGGTGACGCCGGTGCTGGCGGACCAGCTGGAGGATCGCGGGGCGATGGAGCGGCTGCGGCGGTTCCTGATCGAGTGGCGGGTCGGCGCCGCCGAGGCCGACCTGCCGGACGTGCCGGCCGAGTGCCGGCCCGCGGTCGAAGGAGAGCACGCGCGCTACCGGCGCGCGCTCGAGCTGCTCGACGATGTTGGCGGCGACCCGCTGTTGGCCTTCCAGCGGGCGGCGGGGGAGGGCCGGATCGCTCTGGCGGCGTCCTCGGCCACCCACGCGGTGCTGCCGCTGCTGGCGACCCGCGCCGGGCTGCGGCTGCAGCTCGACGCCGGCACCCGCTCGCACCGGCGCCGCTTCGGCTGGGACGGCGGCTTTTGGCTGCCCGAGTGCGCCTACGTGCCCGGTCTGGAGTGGCGCTTGGCCGAGGCCGGCGTGGGCTGGTTCTGCGTCGACCAGAGCGCCCACGAGCAGCCGCTGCAGGCGCTGGCACCGGCACGGACGCCGGCCGGGCCGGTGGCGCTGCCGATCGACTGGGAGTCGATCGGCTGGCTCTGGTCGCTCGACGGCTATCCCTCCGACCCCGCCCACGCCCAGTTCGAAGGCAAATCCCTGCGCGGGATCCGGCTCTGGAAGGTGGGCGGCGGCGCCTACGATCCCGCCGCCGCGGAGGCCGCTGCCCGGCGGCAGGCAAGTGAGTTCCTTGCTGCGACCGCGGCTCGCCTGCGCGAGTACGCGGACAAGAGCGGCCGCCGCGGCTTGCTGACCTTCGCGATCGACACCGAGCTGCTCGGCCACTGGTGGTCGGAGGGCCCCTCTGGCTGCGGTCGGTGCTGGAGGGTGCCGAGGCGGCCGGAGTGCGCACCGTCACCGTGCCGCAGGCGTTGGCGGAGCACGAGCCGGTCGAGCGCGAGCTCCACGCCTCGACCTGGGGGGAGGGGAAGGACTTCGGCACCTGGGACTCACCCGCCGTCGCCGACCTCGCCTGGGCGCCGCGGCGGCTGGAGCTGCGATTGCTGCGGGCGCTCGCGGGCGGCTTGGACGGCGACGCCGCCCTGCGGGCCGCTCGCGAGCTGCTCGCGGTCCAGGCGAGCGACTGGGCCTTCCTCGACAAACGCGGCCAGGCGGGCGACTACGCGTTCCAGCGCGCGACCGAACACGCCCGCCTGCTGCTGGAGGCCATAGACTCCCGCTCCGTCACCGATCCGCGTATGCGTTCTCTCGCCCCGGACCTGAGCCTCGCTCCCCTGCTGGAGCCCTAGTGCCACTCACGATGCCCCGTGTATTGATCCTCTCCTGGGAGTACCCGCCGCTGATCGAGGGCGGGCTCGCGCGCCACGTCCGCAAGCTCTCCGAGGCGCTGGTCGAGCGCGACGTCGAGGTCCACGTGTTGACCCGTGGCGGCGAGGAGTCGCCGGCCGAGGAAAGCGCCAGCGGGGTGATCGTCCACCGCATCCGCGAGCCGAAACGCCCGACGGACCTCGGCGAGTTCGTCGCCTGGGTCGAGCGCATGAACTCCGACATGCTGGCCGCCGGGGTCGAGCTCGGCGACCGCTACAGCTACGACCTCGTCCACGGCCACGACTGGTTGGTCGCCAACGCCTGCGACCACCTCGCCAAGCGCTTCGGCGCGCCGCTGGTGACGACGATCCACGCGACCGAGTACGGCCGCCACCAGGGCTGGGTCGACAAGCACCCGCAGACCTACATCCACGGGGTCGAGCGCTGGATCACCAACCGCTCACAGCGGGTGATCGCCTGCTCGCACTACATGCGCGAGCAGATCGCCGACATCTTCGGGGTCGAGGAGCGGCGGATCACCGTCATCCCCAACGGGATCGACCCCGACGACTTGCCGGCGCAGGACCCCGCCGAGCTGACGCGGCTGCGCTCGGAGTTCGCGGCGCCGGACCAGAAGCTGGTCCTGCTGATCGGCCGCTTGGTCTACGAGAAGGGCTTCCAGCTGGCGCTGGAGGCGATGCCCCGCGTCCTCGAAGAGGCCCCGAACACGCGCTTTCTGGTCGCCGGCTCCGGCACCCACGAGGCCGAACTGCACCGCCAGGCGGAGGAGCTGGGCCTGATGGACCACGGCACATTCCTCGGCTGGATCGGCGACGACGTCCTCCACTCGCTCTACCGGATCGCCGACCTCACGGTGGTCCCCTCGATCTACGAGCCGTTCGGCCTGGTGGCGCTGGAGGCGATGGCCTCGGGCTGCCCCTGCATCGTCGCCGACACCGGCGGCCTGCGCGAGGTCGTGCCGCACGAGGAGGCCGGCCTGCGCTTCCGCGCCCACGACCCCGAGGCGCTGGCCGAGGTCGCGATCCGCGTCCTCTCCGACGACGAGCTCGGCCGCCGCCTGGTCGCCGAAGCCTACGAGCACCTGCGTCGCTTCGACTGGGGCGACGTCGCCGAGCAGACCGCCGCCGTCTACGCCGACCTGGTCGGCGAGGCGAGCCCGGCCTGACCTGCGGTCAGCTGTCGCCCTCAGGGCGGAATTTGCCGACCCGGGTGCCACCTGGATCCCAGGACATCCCGGCCAGGAGCTCGTCGGCGGAAACTTCGAGCGAGGCAGCGAGCTTGATCAGCGTGTCGATGCGTGCGATGCGAAGCCCTCGCTCCAGCTGGCTGATCTCCGTGCGATGCACCGAAGCGCGGACGCTCAGCTCGTCCTGGGAGAGGTCAGCGCGCTTGCGGCAGCGGACCAGGTTGTCTCCGAAGTGGGCGGCGATGTCCACGGGTGGCGATTGTTCTCCTTGCCGGATTCGACAGAACGAGCACCGAAAGAATCCGTCGCAGGCCACCCACCGACGCACTGACGAGCAGCTTATTGGCTGACAGACAATAAGCCTCATTTCTGGTAAGGTCGTTGCACGCTGGATTGCAGAAGACGGGGGGCCTACGATGGTTCGAGCCCATCATGGCCTTGGACTTCAGAGACAGGGAGACGGAGAAGTTGGCGGCGGAAATCGCGACGCTCACCGGCGAGAGCGAGGAGGAAGTGGTGCGCCAGTCCTTACGAGAGAGAAGGGATCGCCTAACGCCCCCGGCCGGAGACGGGCAGAGGCCGAGGTCCAAGGAGGAGTTGCTCCACTTCATGGAAACGGAGATTTGGCCCCTGATTCCAGAGGACCAGCTGGGCAGGCCACGGATGACCAAGGCCGAACGGGCGAAGCTGCTCGGCTACGGGCCGGCCGAGGACTAGTTCTCGACAGCTCGGCGATCGTTGCGATGGTTGTCAGGGAGGAGAGCCATCTCGACCTCTACGACGTCCTCACCAACGCGCCGAGCGTGTCGGTTGGAGCGCCGACGTTGTTCGAGACCGAGATGGTCCTCGTCGGCAGAGGTGGGCTGGAGCGCCGCTCCAGCCTCTTTCGCTTCTTGGCTGAGAACGAGGTCGCCACGGTCCCCTTCGACGATCGCCATTGCCGTCTCGCCACCGCGGCCTTCGTCCGCTACGGCAAGGGGCGGCATCCAGCTGCGCTCAACTACGGGGACTGCATGACCTACGCCACCGCTCGGCTCTCCGGGGCTCCGCTTCTCTTCGTCGGCGAGGACTTCGCGAAGACCGATCTGGTCGCCGCACTCTCCTGAAGACTCGTGGGCCTACAGGCACACGAACCCTTCAGTGAGTTGGTGGCGGGAGGGTGGTGGGGGCGTTGGGATCGGGCTCGACCGGGTTCGTCCAGCGCAGATCTGCGGGCGCCTCCCGCATGCGGATGATCCTGGCCGGGATGCCGGCGACGACGGCGTTGGCGGGGACGTCCTTGGTCACCACCGAGTTGGTGCCGACGATCGCGTTGTCGCCGACGCGGACGCCGCGCAGGACGCAGGCGCCGTAGCCGATCCAGACGTTGGCGCCGACCTCGACGTCGCGCATGTAGATGCCCTGGACTCGGATCGGGCGCTCGACCTCGACGACGCCGTGGTCGAAGTCGATGAACATCGCCCGGTCGGCGATCACGCACTGCTCGCCGATCCGCACCCGACGGTAGGCGGAGATCGTGCACTCCTGGCCCATCACGGTCTTCTCCCCGATCTCGACCTCGCCCTCGTGGCAGCGGATCTTCGAGCCGTCGCCGATCCAGACGAAGCGGCCGAAGCGGACCTCCGCGCCGCGGGCGATCTGGATTTCCAGCCGCCGCCCGAAGAAGACGAAGCCGTCGGTGCGCCAGCGCCACCCGGCCCGAGTCAGCAGGCGTCGCCGCAGGTAGCGCCACAGCAGACGCGCGTAGCGCTGGTTCAGCATCCGGTTGCGGGCGAGGAAGCGGATCACGGCGGCGGGGACTCTAAAGTCTGCCGAGGGAACGCTCCACGGACCCCTAGACTGCCCCGCCGATGCCCGACGCCGCCAAGTCAGCTCCGCTCGCCGAGCGCCTCGTCGCCGGCGACAAGCGGGCGCTGGCGCGGGCGATCACGCTGATCGAGTCCGACGACCCGGCCGGCTGGGAGCTGGTCCGCGAGGTCTACCCGCGCACCGGCAAGGCCAGGATCGTCGGCTTCACCGGCCCCCCGGGGGTCGGCAAGAGCACTCTGATCGGAGCGCTCACCGCGGAGCTGCGCAAGACCGAGCGCGAGGTCGCGGTGCTCTCGATCGACCCCTCCAGCCCCTTCACCCAGGGCGCCCTGCTCGGCGACCGCGTGCGCCTCTCCGACCACTTCCTCGACCCCGGCGTCTTCATTCGCTCGATGGCCTCGCGCGGCGCCCTCGGCGGCCTCTCGGAGGCGGCTCTGCAGGTGGCGCTGGTGATGGACGCGGCCGGCAAGGACGACGTCCTGATCGAGACCGTCGGCGTCGGCCAGGCGGAGATCGACATCGTCGACCACGCCGACACGATCGTGCTGGCCCTGATGCCCGGCTCCGGCGACTCGATCCAGGCGCTGAAGGCCGGGGTGATGGAGATCCCCGACGTGATCGTCGTCAACAAGGCCGACCACCCGATGACCGACACGATGGTGCGGGAGGTGCGCGGCGTGCTGGCGCTCTCCCAGGACCCGGAAGGGTGGAAGGTTCCGATCCTGCGCACCGAGGCCGCTCGCGGGGAGGGGGTCGAGGAGCTGGCGGCGAGGATCGACGAGCACCGCGCCTTCATCGACGCGGCGGGCACCCTGGCCGAGCGCCGCGCCCGCAACCTGCGCAGCGAGGTGCTCGGGATCGCCACCTCGCGCATGCGCCGCCGCCTCGAGGCAACCGCCGCCGAGGACCCCCGCACCGCCGAGCTGCTGGAGCGGGTGGTGCGGCGCGAGCTCGACCCCGCCAGCGCCGCCGGCGAGCTGCTGGAGCGGCAGAACGATGCCTGAGGCGGCGACCATGCCCGCCCTCGCCGACGCGATCGGCTGGGTCGGCGCCGAGGTGGCGGACATCGAGGGCACCGCCGTCGGCCAGGTCCACGGCCTCTACGTCGATCGTGGCAGCGGCGACCCCGCCTGGCTGATCGTCCAGGTCGGCCGCCGCCGCAGCTCCAGGCTGGTCGCGGTGCCCCTGCGCGACTGCGCCGGCGCCCCCTTCGGCGTCTGGGTCGCCCAGGAGGGCGACGCGCTGAAGTCGGCCCCCGTAGTCGACCCCACTCGGCCGCTGCGCCGCGAGCACGAGCTGACGATCTGCGCCCACTTCGGCATCGCCGAGAGCGTCGGGCGGGCGGCTGAGGTCGCGGGTCGACCCGAGGGTGACGTGACTGCGGAACCTGTGCGGTAGGGGAGCCGGTCACCCCTGTGGTCGAATTCAGTCGCGCGCCCTGACGGGCGCAGCTCCGGATGTTGGAGCGCGCCTATGGCGCGCAGGAATCGGATTGCATTTCCGCCGCCTTCGGCGACATTCGCCCACAGGGGTGACCGGCTCCCCTCCAACACCGGCGCCGGCAGCGCGGTAGCTGCGAACCGGCGGTCGGGGGCGCCGCGCCCAGGGCCGCGCGGGTGTTCTGCTCCCGAGCTGGGCTGTTTTACGTAGAGCTGGCGAGGGATGGGGACCTCCTCCGCCGGAACGTGCGCGAAGCGCGCGGAAATGCAATCCGATTCCTGCGCGCCATAGGCGGGCAGCAACATCTGGAGCCGCACGCGAAGCGTGCGCGACTAAATTCCGCCGGAGGAGGGCCCCATCCCTCGCCCGAGCAACGCCGTCAGCACCCCAGCTGCCGAGCAATCACCATCTGCTGCACCTCGTCGGTCCCCTCGCCGATGGTCAAGATCTTGGCGTCGCGGTAGAAGCGGCAGACCGGGTACTCCTCGATGTAGCCGTAGCCACCGTGGATCTGCACCGCCTCCTCGGTGGCGCGGACCGCGAGGCGACCGGTGATCAGCTTCGCCTGGGCGGCGGTGAGGGTGAACGACTGGCCGGCGTCCTTCTCCAGCGCCGCCCGCCAGGTCAGCAGGCGCGCCGCCTCGATCTGGGCGGAGAGGTCGGCGATCTTCGCCTGGATCGACTGGAACTTCGAGATCGCCTGGCCGAAGGCCTGGCGCTCCTTCGCGTAGGCGATCGCCTCGTCGAGGGCGCCCTGGGCGAGACCGACGCCCATCGCGGCGACCCCGATCCGGCCGCCGTCGAGGATGTGGAGGAAGTTCTTGAAGCCGTCGCCGCGGCGGCCGAGCAGGCTCGACTCGGGCACCCGGCAGTCCTCGAATGCGAGCGGCCGCGTGTCGGAGGCGTTCCAGCCCATCTTGCGGTAGGGCTCGCCGACCTCGTAGCCGGGGGTGCCGGTGGGGACGATCAGGTTCGAGACCTCCTTGCGCCCGTTGCCCGAGCCGGTCACGGCGGTGATCGAGACGCAGCCGGAGATCTCGGTCCCCGAGTTGGTGATGAACTGCTTGGCGCCGTTGACGACCCACTCGCCGTCCTCGAGCTTGGCGGTGGTGCGGACGTTGCCGGCGTCGGAGCCCGCCTCCGGCTCGGTCAGCCCGAAGGAGGCGAGGCGCTCGCCGCTGCACAGCTGCGGCAGCCATTCGTCCTTCTGGGCGTCGCTGCCCCAGAGGTAGATCGGCATCGTCCCCAGCGAGGTGTGCGCCGCCATCGTGATGCAGACCGAGGAATCGATCCGCGCCAGCTCTTCCACCGCCAGCACGTAGGACAACGTGTCGGCCCCGCCACCCCCGTACTCCTGCGGAAACGGAATCCCCATCAACCCCAGCCCCCCGAGCTTCCCGACGATCTCGTAGGGGAACCGCTTCTCACGATCCAGCTCCTCCGCCACCGGTTTGACCTCCTGGCGGGCGAAATCCCGCACCGTGTCGCGCAGCAGTCTCTGCTCATCCGTCAGGTCGAAGTTCATGCGCGTCAGCCTATTGCGCTTACGAGGAGGGCCGGGGTGCCCCTCCGGCGCAGCGGCGTCCTGTTTTTCGCCCCTGCCGCGGTCTCGGACGGCCGCGCCTCGCCACAGGCGAAAAACCCAGCAAGCGGGAGGGGCACCCCGGCCCTCCTCATCCGCCTACAGCTGCAAACTCTTCACCTGCAGCAGCTCCTCGAGCCCATACCGCCCGTTCTCGCGTCCATGCCCGGACTGCCCGTAGCCGCCGAACGGCGCCAGCGGGTTGAAGGCGCCGCCGTTGATCTCGATCTGGCCGCTGCGGATGCGCTTGGCGACCCCGATCGCCCGCTCCTCGTCGCCCGACCAGACGCCGCCGGCGAGCCCATAGGCGCTGTCGTTGGCGATCCGCACCGCGTGCTCCTCGCCGTCGTAGGGCTGGATCGCCAGCACCGGGCCGAAGATCTCCTCCTGGGCGATCGTCATCTCCGGCGTCACCTCGGAGAAGACGGTGGGGCGGACGAAGTAACCACGGTCGAGGCCCTCGGGCGCCTCGGCACCACCGGTGACGAGCTTGGCGCCCTCGCCCTCGCCCTTCTCGATGTAGCCGCGCACGCGCTGGCGCTGGGTGTCGGAGACGAGCGGGCCGAGCCGCGTCGAATCGGCGAACGGATCTCCCGGCGTGAACGCCTCGGCGGTCGCGGCGGCGATCTGCTCAGCCTCGGCGAGCTTGTCGCGCGGGACCAGCATCCGGGTCAGGGCGCTGCAGGTCTGGCCCGAGTTGAGGAAGCACTTGGCGACCCCGTCGGGGACCGCCCGCGAGAGGTCGGCGTCGTCGAGGATCACGTTCGGCGACTTGCCGCCGAGCTCCATCGCCACCGGCTTTACGGTCGCCGAGGCGAGCTCGCTGACCCGTTTGCCGGCCCGGGTCGAGCCGGTGAAGGAGACCATGTCGACGCCGGGGTGGGCGGCGATCGCCTCGCCGACGACCGGGCCCGTCCCGGTCACGAGGTTGAAGACCCCCGCGGGCAGGCCGGCGGCCTCGATCACCTCGGCGAGCAGGAAGGCGTTGAGCGGGGTCACCTCGCTCGGCTTGAGGACGACGGTGCAGCCGGCGGCGAGGGCGGGGGCGACCTTGGCGGCGATCTGGTTCAGCGGGTAGTTCCAGGGGGTGATCGCGCCGACCACGCCGACCGCCTCGCGCAGCACCCGCGAGTTGCCGATCTGCTCCTCCCAGGCGACTTCCTCCATCAGCCCCGGCATCGCCGCGAACTGGCTGGCAGGGAGGCCGACCTGAATCATCTGGCTCAGTTTCAGCGGCATCCCCAGCTCCTGGCTGATCGTCGCCGCGATCTCCTCGCTGCGCTCGCCGAGCCCGGCGGCGATCGCCGAGAGATAGCCGGCGCGCTCCTCGCGTGGGGTCTGCGACCAGCTGTCGAAGGCCGCGCGGGCCGCGGCCACTGCGCGGTCCGCGTCCTCGGCCGAGCAGGCCGGGACCGTGCCCATCGCCTCCTCGGTGGTCGAGTTGACCACCTCGATCGGCTCCGTCCCCGCGGGCTCCACCCACTCGCCGCCGATGTAGACCCTGTCCCGCACCTGAAGCTCCGCCGCAGTCGCCATGTCCTTCCTCCTCAACGCTCGTTCGCCCGATTGGCCGTGCAGCCAAAGCTAGCGCGATGCCGGTGCAGGCGGCAGGAAAGAAGTGACATAGCATTTACGCGATAAGTACAAATACGCTATATTTGAGACATGATGCCGGGAACGATCCTCCGAGAAGCCCGAGCCAGGCATGGGGTCAGCCAGAAGAGCCTGGCAACCCGCGCCGGAACCACCCAGTCGGCGATCTCGCGCATCGAGCGCGACCGGGTCTCGCCCACCGTCGAGACCCTCGGCGAGCTGCTCTACCTGCTCGGCGAGGACCTCATGCTGGGGGCGGATGAGAGAGATTCGGGGATCGACCGGACTCTGAATCGGGCGAACCTGGACAGGACCGAGGCCGAGCGCCTCGACTATGGCCTCGCCTTCGCGAACACGGTGATCGAGAACAGCCCGCTGCCGAAGCGGGCAGGGTGGATTCCGTGAGCGAGTCGCTTCCTCCCAAGGCGCCAGAACTGCACAAGCTCCTCGAGCCACTCGTGCGGCACGGCGTCGACTTCATCTTGATCGGCGGCATGGCCGGGATCGCACACGGGTCCAGCTACCCCAGCTACGACCTTGACGTGGTCTACGCACGCAACCCGGCCAACATCGCTCGTCTCGTCGCCGCTCTGGAGGAGATCGGCGTTCGACTGCGTGGCGGCCCCGAGGATCTCCCGTTCCTGCTCGACACGCGGACGATCGAAAACGGAGCAAACTTCACCTTCGTTACGCCATTTGGGTACTTCGACATCCTTGCCGACGTCGCCGGTCTTAGCGTCCTTCGAAGATCTGGCCTCGGCTGCGAAGGAGAGCGAGGTGGCCGGGATCTCGGTCCGCATTGCCTCGATCGACCATTTGATCGCGATGAAGCGGGCCGCCAACCGGACCAAGGACAAACTGATGGTCGAGGAGTACATCGTCCTCGCCGACGAGCAGAAGAAGCTGGCGGAGGAGAAGGAGAAAAGCTAGGCGGGCTCGGCCGCGCCGGCGTCGGCCAGCGCGGCGGCACGACCCGGCCCCGGGACCTGGATCGCGTCGCGGGCGTGCAGGACCCTGCCGCACTCCTCGCAGGTGCCGCGGTCGCTGACCCGGCCGCCGCAGACCTTGTGGACGATGATTTTCGGCGGGCCGCCGGGGGTGGGGGAGTAGCGGTCGCCCCAGTTGAGCAGGGCGATCAGGGTCGGCCAGAGGTCGAGTCCCTTCTCGGTCAGGAAGTACTCGTAACGGGCCGGGCTCTCCTGGTACTGGCGGCGCTCGAGGATGTCCTCGTCGACCAGCCGCTGCAGCCGCGCCGAGAGCACGTTGCGGGCGACGCCGAGCGAGGTCTGGATCTCGCCGAAGCGACGGTTGCCGTTGAAGACGTCGCGGACGATCAGCAGCGACCAGCGCTCGCCGATCACCTCCAGCGAACCGGCGATCGAGCAGACCTGGCCTGGGTAGTCGTGACGCAGCATCCGTGTGATCTTCGCACACTTGGTTGCATCAAGCAACTGACTCGGGTAGGCTTGTCGGACCAGTTGGTTGCTTGAAGAAACCCAGCCCCGAAAAGCCGAACGGAGGCGACACGATGAGGCTGATCCCGAGACATAGAAATGCCGGCCGCAAGGCCCCGCGCATCGCGATAAGCCAGGCGGAGATCACCGCCGACCTGCACTACCCTGCTGGCGCCCGCCCGCTGCGGCCGACGCCCCTGACCATGCGGCGGGGCGGCCGGTGAGCGGCGCCGACGGCGTCGTCGTCGCCCCGGAGGGCTCGGCGCAAGAGGTGGCGGAAGCCTTCGCGGCGGAGAGCCCGGAGAGCTCCCGCAGCCGCACCCTGGTCTGGCAGGACCCGGTGCCGACCGCGGCCGCCGGGGCGACGATGACCGGGATGGAGTACATGAGCGCGGTCGTGCGCGGCGAGGTGCCGCCGCCGCCGATCGCGGTGACGATGCGGCTGCGCCCGGTCGAGCTGGAGGAGGGCCGCGTCGTCTTCGAGGGCGAACCGGGGGAGGAGCACTACAACCCGATCGGGGTCGTCCACGGCGGCTACGCGGCGACCCTGCTCGACTCGGCGCTCGGCTGCGCCGTCCACACGACCCTGCCGGCCGGGGTCGGCTACACCTCGCTTGGGATCGAGGCCAAGTACGTGCGGCCGATCAGCCGCGACACCGGCCGGGTCCTCTGCGAGGCCAGCGTCCTCTACCGCGGCCGCAAGCAGGCGACCTCGGAGGCGACGCTGACCGCAGCCGAGAGCGGCAAACTGCTCGCCCACGGAACCGCGACCTGCATGATCCTCGGCGGCTAACCAGCCTGATGGCGGGCCAGCTCGACCAGCAGGCGAACCCCGAAGCCGCTGGCTTCGCCGCCGGTGTACTCGCGACCCACGTCCCAGGCGGTGCCGGCGATGTCGACGTGCGCCCAGGGCGTCTCGCCGACGAACTCCTCGAGGAAGGCGGCGGCGGTGATCGTCCCCGCCTTGCGCTTCGCGGCGAGGTTGGAGAGGTCGGCGACCTTGCCCTTCATCAGCGCCTTGAACTCGGCGTGGAGCGGCAGGCGCCAGACCAGCTCGCCGCTCTTCTCTCCGGCCTGCGCCACCGCGGCCGCGAGCTCGTCGTCGTTGGCGATCACCGCCGCGTAGGTCGAGCCCAGGGCGATCGTCACGGCCCCGGTCAGGGTGGCGAGGTCGACGACGCGCCCCGCCCCCAGCTCGATCGCGTAGGCGAGGGCGTCGGCGAGGATCAGCCGTCCCTCGGCATCGGTGTTGTTGACTTCGACGGTCTTGCCGTTGAACTGGGTGATCACGTCGCCGGGCTTGACCGCGGTGCCGGAGGGCATGTTCTCGGTCGCGGGCACGACCGCGAGGAGGTCGACCGCGAGCCCGAGCTCGGCGACCGCGGCGACCGCCTCCAGCACCGCCGCCGCTCCCGACATGTCGTACTTCATCTCATGCATGCCGGCGCCGGCCTTGAGCGAGATGCCGCCGGTGTCGAAGGTGACGCCCTTGCCGACAAGCCCGAGGGTCGATCCCGAGCCACCACCCGAATAACGGAGGACGATCAGGCGCGCCGGCTCGCCGCCGCCGCGGCTGACGGCGACCAGACCCCCCATCCCCTTGGCGGCGATCTGCTCGGGCCCGAGGACCTCGACGGTGACGGCCTCGTGGGTGGCGGCGATCTCCTCGGCGCGCCCGGCGAGAAAGCTCGGGGTGGCGATGTTGGCTGGCGTCATCTGCAGGTCGCGCGCCCGGTTCTGCGCCGTCGCATACACCCGCGCCTTCTCGGCCGCCGCCGCGGCGCCCTCCGGCGCCAGCAGGGTCAGCGACTCGATCGCGGGCGGGGGTGGGGAGTCTTCGGGATCGGCGGCCTTGAAGCGTTCGAAGCGATAGGAGCCGAGAGTGGTGCCGGTGACGAGCGCTTCCGCCGCGGCCTCTGCCTCGACGTCGCTCTGCGGCAGATCCCAGGCGAGCGAGCGCGCCTCCAGCCGCCCCGCCTCCTGTGCCGCCAGCGCCGCGAGCACCCGCAGGCGCTCGGCGTCGAGCTCCCCGCGCTTTCCGAGGCCGATCGCGAGCACCGCGGCCTCACCGGAGTGCAGCAGCAGACGCTTCTTGAAGCCCCCCTTGGCAGCAGCGCCGCCGGGCAGTTCGGCGAGCGCCGCCGGCAGCGACTCTCCCTCGTAGAGGCCGGCAACCGCCAGCCCGGCCTCGACCTCCAGCAGTTCGCCCTGGCGGACCTCGACGTTCATCGGGCGCGAGTCTACGCAGGCCGGTCGGTATCGTCACCGGCCGGGCCTGGAGCCCTCTGGACCGGACCAAACGACCTCGGAGAAGAAAGGCAGTAGATGCCCAGCTCAGTCATCCTCGGAACCGCGCGCACCCCCTTCGGCAAGATGGGCGGGGGCCTGTCCTCGCTCGACGCCACCGACCTCGGCGGTCAGGTGATCGAGGCCGCCCTCGAGCGCTCCAACGTCGACCCGGAGCAGGTCCAGCAGGTCGTCTTCGGCCAGGTCCTGCAGGCCGGCCAGGGGCAGATCCCCTCGCGCCAGGCCCAGA
Organism: uncultured Solirubrobacterales bacterium; assembly: GCA_963802935.1. Taxonomy (GTDB): domain Bacteria; phylum Actinomycetota; class Thermoleophilia; order Solirubrobacterales; family 70-9; genus VAYN01. The sequence continues at coordinate 410,314 of CAWDKO010000007.1, forward strand.
TCAAGGGCGGCGTCCCGAAGGAGGTCCCCTCGGAGACGATCAACAAGGTCTGCGCCTCGGGCATGCGCTCGATCGGCATCGCCGATATGGCGATCCGGGCCGGCGACACCGACGTCGCCGTGACCGGCGGCATGGAGTCGATGAGCCAGGCCCCCTACCTGCTGCCGGGCGCGCGCTTCGGCTTTCGCATGGGCGACGTCAAGGCGATCGACGCGATGACGCACGACGGCCTCACCAACCCCTTCACCGAGAAGCAGATGATCAACGAGGCGAGCGAGGTCTCGAACGAGCTCGAGATCACCCGCGTCGACATGGACCGCTTCGCCGAGCGCTCGCACCGGCTCGCCGCCGAGGCGACCGACGCCGGCCGCCTCGCCGAGGAGATCGTCGGCGTCACCGTCAAGTCGCGCAAGGGCGAGACCACGATGGAGGCCGACGAGGCGATCCGTCCCGACACCACCCTGGAGACCCTGGCCAAGCTGAAGGGGATCGGCGGCGATGACGCCACCCACACCGCCGGCAACGCTCCGGGGGTCAACGATGGCGCCGGCGCCATCGTCGTCACCTCCGAGGAGTGGGCGCAGAGCGAGGGCAAGACGCCGCTCGCCAAGGTCCTCTCCTACGGCACCGTCGCCGACGACTTCCCCTACCTGGCAAAAACGCCCGCCAACGCCGCCAAGCAGGCGCTGGAGAAGATCGGCAAGAGCCCCGAGGACATCGACCTCTGGGAGATCAACGAGGCTTTCGCCTCGGTCGCCCTCAACTCGGTGCGGATGCTCGGCGTCGACGAGGACAAGGTCAATGTCAACGGCGGCGCGATCGCGCTCGGTCACCCGATCGGGGCTTCCGGCTCGCGCATCGTCGGTGCCCTCGTGCATGAGCTGCGCCGCCGCGGCGGCGGCCTCGGCTGCGCCGCGATCTGCTCCGGCGGCGGCCAGGGCGACGCGATCGTGATCGAAGTCAACGGGTCCTAAGCGTGGGCCGCGCCGCGGCGTTTTTCGACCTCGACAAGACCCTGATGGCGGGGTCGTCGGGCATGCAGTTCGCCCGCGTCGCCGCCCAGCAGGGGATCGTCAGCCGCCGCCAGCTCGCCAGCTGGGGCGTCGAGCACCTGCGCTACCGGCTGCGCGGAACGACCGACGCGCGCACCGAGGAGGTGCTGCGCGCCGCCCGTGAGCTGATCACCGGCGTGCCGGCGCGAAGGATCGAACGGATGGGCCCGGCGGTGATGACGGCGATCCTGCCTCGCGTCTTCCCGGAGATGCTGGCCGAGATCCACGCCCACCAGGACGCCGGCCGCCCGACCTTCATCGTCAGCGCTGCCGGCAACGACGTGGTCGAGTCGCTGGCCCGGGTGCTGGGGATGGAGGGCGGCATCGGCACCCGCTACGAGGTCGACGGCGAGGGCAGCTACACCGGCCGCTTCGACGGGCCCTTCGTCTACGGCCCCGGCAAGGTCGAGGCGATGCAGGCCTTCGCGGAGCGGCACGAGATCGACCTCGACATCTCCTACGCCTACTCGGACTCGATCTCGGACCTGCCGATGCTGCGCGCGGTCGGCAACCCTGTCGCGGTGAATCCGGATCCGCCGCTGGCGGCGATCGCCAGGGATGAGGGCTGGCAGACGCTGCGCTTCGAGCGCCTCGGCCGGCGCCTGCTCGCCGTTGCGGTGACCCTGCTTGCCACCATCGCCGGTGTCAGCGCCAGACGGGTGGCCGCGCGCCGCAAGCCACCACCGCGCCGCTTCCCTGTCCGCCGCTGATGGCGACTTTGTTGCCGTATGGGCAACAAAGTCGCCATTAGACTGGCCCGATGGCAGCGAAGCCGGGGTCTAGGCCCGAGTTCAAGCAGCGCGACGCCGAGTTCTCGACGATCTCCGGCCAGGAGATCGATCCCCTCTACACCGAGGAGGGCCTCGATCCCGGGCTGGAGGAGCGGGTCGGGCGGCCCGGCGAGTACCCGTTCACGCGCGGGCCCTATCCCTCGATGTACCGGGGGCGGCTCTGGACGATGCGCCAGTTCGCCGGCTTCGGCACGGTCGAGGAGACCAACGAGCGCTTCCAGTACCTGCTCGACCACGGCCAGACCGGCCTCTCGACCGCCTTCGACATGCCGACCCTGATGGGCTACGACTCCGACCACGCCCGCAGCCTCGGCGAGGTCGGCCGCGAGGGGGTCGCCGTCGACACGCTCGACGACATGGAGCAGCTCTTCGCCGGGATCCCGCTCGGCGGCGTCACCACCTCGATGACGATCAACGCCCCGGCGGCGATCCTGCTCGCCTACTACGTGCTGGTCGGCGAGGAGCAGGGCGTGCCGCCGGAGAAGCTGGGGGGGACGATCCAGACCGACATCCTCAAGGAGTACATCGCCCAGAAAGAGTGGTGCTTCCCGATCGAGCCGGCGCTGCGCCTGGTCACCGACATGATCGAGTGGTGCACGGAGAACATGCCGCGCTGGCACCCGGTCTCGATCTCCGGCTACCACATCCGCGAGGCCGGATCGACCGCCCAGCAGGAGCTCGCGTTCACGCTCAAGGATGGCTTCACCTACGTCGAGCGGGCGCTCGAGCGCGGCCTCGACGTCGACGACTTCGCGCCCCGCCTCTCCTTCTTCTTCAACGCCCACGTCGACTTCTTCGAGGAGATCGCCAAGTACAGGGCAGCGCGCCGGATCTGGGCGCGGGAGCTGCGGGACACCTACGGCGCCAAGCGCGAGGAGTCGATGCGGCTGCGCTTCCACGCCCAGACCGCCGGCGTCTCGCTGACCGCGCAGCAGCCGCTCAACAACATCGTCCGCACCTCGGTGGAGGCACTGGCGGCGGTGCTCGGCGGCACCCAGTCGCTGCACACCAACTCCTACGACGAGGCGCTGGCGCTGCCGACCGAGGAGGCGGTGCGGGTGGCGCTGCGCACCCAGCAGATCATCGCCAGCGAGTCCGGCGTCACCAACACCGCCGACCCGCTCGGCGGCTCCTGGTTCGTCGAGAAGCTGACCGACGAGATGGAGGCTGCCGCCTACGGCTACTTCGCCCGCATCGACGAGCTCGGGGGGATGGTCGAGGCGATCCGCCGCAACTTCCCCCAGCGCGAGATCGCCGACGCCTCCTTCACCTACCAGCAGGAGCTGAACGAGCGCAAGCGGATCGTCGTCGGCGTCAACGACTTCGTCTCCGGACGACGAAGAGCCGACCGCGATCCTGAAGATCGACCCGGCGCTCGAACGCAAGCAGGTCGACCGCCTGCAGGCGACCCGCGCCCGCCGCGACGGCGCTGCCGTCGAGGCGGCCCTGGCCGACCTCGAGCAGGCCGCCACGGGAGAGGCCAACCTGATGCCGCCGATCCTCGCCGCCGCCCGCGCCCGTGCCACCGAGGGCGAGATGATCGCGGCGATGCAGGAGGTCTTCGGGACCTACATCGAGTCACCGGTGTTCTAGGCTTCCCGCCGCTGATGGAGGCCGCCACCGCCCGCAAGATCCGCGTCGTCGTCGCCAAGCCCGGCTTGGACGGGCACGACCGCGGCGCCAAGATCATCGCCCGCGCTCTGCGCGACGCCGGCATGGAGGTGATCTACACCGGTCTGCACCAGACGCCCGAGCAGATCGCCGAGACGGTGATCCAGGAGGACGCCGACGCGGTCGGGCTCTCGATCCTCTCCGGCGCCCACATGACTCTGGTACCGAAGGTGGTCGAGCTGCTTGCCGCACAGGGTGTCGACGACGTCCTGGTCACGGTCGGTGGCACGATCCCTGCCGACGACATCCCGGAGCTGAAGAAGCTCGGCGTCGCCGAGGTGTTCACCCCGGGGGCGGGGACCGACGAGATCATCGACTTCATCCGCGCGGGCGCCGCCGAGCGGCACGAACACGAGCGAATAGTTCCGGGCATCGGCGCCCCGATTGACTGGTCAATCAACCAGCCGCCCGCAACCGATAACATGCCCGGCCGCAACGGCCCCGCGAGGCGCAAACCGCTGCCCGCGGCCACCTGAGAATCGTTTCCCCAAGGAGGCTTCAACTTGAAGATCTGCGTCCTGGTCAAGGAGGTTCCGGACGCCGCCGTTCAGAAGCGCATCGACCCCAACACGATGCGACTGGACCGCGGCGGCGAGAAAAACCTCAATCCCTTCGATACGCACGCCCTCGAGGCGGCCATGCAGATCAAGGAGGGTGGGGCGATCCCGGTCGAGGAGGTGGTGGCCGTGACGATGGGCCCCGACTCCGCCGTCCGCGCCCTGCACAAGGCGGTCGCGCTCGGCGCCGATCGCTCGGTGCACCTCTCCGACGATGCCCTGCAGGGCTCCGACGTCTGCGCCACCGGCTACTCGCTGGCGAAGGTGCTCGAGTCCGAGAGCCCGGACCTGGTCCTGCTCGGCCAGCAGTCCGATGACGGCGAGTGCTACACGATCGGCGCCGTCGTCGCCGACCACCTGCAGATGCCCTCGCTGACCCAGGTGATCCAGATCGACGTCAGCGACGGCAAGCTGCGCTGCGAGCGCCAGGCCGAGTACGGGTACGACACCGTCGAGATCGAGCTGCCCGCTGTGATCAGCGTCGGCGACGCGATCAACGAGCCCCGCTACCCGAGCCTGAAGGCGATCATGGGGGCGAAGAAAAAGCCACTCGACACCAAGGCGACCGGCGACGTCGGCATCGAAGGCGGCATGGTCGGCGAGGGTGGCTCCAAGACCAAGGTCCTCGCCCTGAACCCGCCGCCCGCCAAGGAGGCCGGCGAGATCATCGAGGACGAGGACACCAACGAGACGGTCGAAAAGATCGTCGCCTGGCTCGACGAGAGGAAGCTGATCTAGATGGCAGGCATCCTGGTTTACGCCCTCCACGACGACGAGGGCAACTTCAACAAAAACTCGCTCGGAGCGATCTCCGAGGCGGCCAAGCTGGCCGGGGAAATCGGCGGCGAGGCCGCCGCGCTGGTGGTCGGCGAGATCGCCGACGACGCCTGCGCCTCGCTCGGCAACTACGGCGCCGCCAAGGTCTACCGGGCCAAGAGCGTGCCCGAGGGCCTGGCCCAGCCGATCGTCGACGCGATGGCCAAGGTCATCACCGAGAACGGCATCTCCTACGCCCTCTTCGGCGGCGGTCTGCTCGGCTTCGAGATCGGTGCCGGCCTCACCGCCCGCCTCAACGCCGGCGTCACGATGGAGGTCACCGAGGTCAAGGTGCAGGACGGCAAGCTGGTCGCCGAGCGCCCGATCCTGCAGGACTCCGAGATCGCCGACGTCGGTTACGTCAGCGAGCCGGGGATCATCATCAGCCGCCTCAACGCCTTCGACGCCAAAGAGAGCGGCGGCACGGCCGAGGTCGTCGACGTCGACGTCGAGCTCTCGGCCTGGTCGACCAAGGCAACGATGGTGCAGCGCGGCGAGCAGCGCGGCGCCGACGTCAACATCGAGGACGCCGACATCCTCGTCGGCGGTGGCCGTGGTCTCGGCGCGGCAGAGGGCTTCAAGCTCGCTGAGGAACTCGCCGATTCGATGGGCGGCGCCGTCGCCGCGACCCGCGCGGTCGTCGACGCCGGCTGGTACCCCTACGCGGCCCAGATCGGCCAGACCGGCAAGACGGTCGCGCCGAAGCTGTACCTGGCCGCCGGCGTCTCCGGGGCGATTCAGCACAAGGTCGGGATGCAGAACTCGGAGAACATCCTCGCGATCAACAAGGACCCGAACGCGCCGATCTTCGAGTTCTCGGACCTCGGCGTGGTCGGCGATCTGCACAAGATCGTCCCCAAGCTGACCGAGGCGATCAAGGCCAAGAAGGGCGGCTGAGGCAGTGCCCGCCGTCGCGCCGAGCGAGTTCCCACCGCCGTTCGATGCGGCCGACGTGATCGGTCCCCCGACCGACGCGCCGGACGACCGCATCGAGGTGGGGGTCGCGATCGTCGGCGGCGGGCCCGCAGGCCTGGCCTGCGCCAACAAAGTCATGCAGCTCCTGGAGAACGAGCCGGAGCTGACCGAGCAGCTGGGCGAAGTCCCGGTGGCGGTGATCGAGAAGGGCAAAGTCGCCGGGGCGCACCTGCTCTCCGGGGCGAACATGAAGCCCTCGGCGATGGAAGAGCTGTTCCCCGACCTCGACAAGTCGGAATGGCCGGTCTACCAGGAGGTCAACAAGGACGCGGTCTACCTGCTGACCTCGAAGGCGGCGCTGCCGCTGAAGCCGATGCCGCCGAACTTCCGCAACCACGGCAACTACGTCACCTCGGTCTCGAAACTGGGCCGCTTCCTCGCCGACAAAGCCGAAGAAGCCGGCGTCTACATTCTCTCCGAGACCGCCGCGACCAAGCTGCTGGTCGAGGACCGCGTCGTCAGGGGCGTCCGCTCGGGCGACCGCGGGCGCGGCAAGGAGGGCGAAGAGCTCGGCAACTTCGAGCCCGGCTCCGACGTGACCGCCAAAGCGACGGTCCTCGCCGAGGGCACGGTCGGGCACCTCACCTACGCCGCCTACGACTACTTCGACATGCACGGCGCCGACCCGATGCGCTGGGAGCTCGGGGTGAAAGAGGTCTGGGAGGTGAAGGAGCCGCTCGACCGGGTGATCCACACGATGGGCTGGCCGCTGCGCAAATCGCCGCGTTTCAACGAGTTCGGCGGCAGCTTCATCTACCCGATGGGAGAGGACAAGCTCTGCATCGGCCTGGTGGCCGGGCTCGACTACACCGACGCCACCTTCTCGGTCCACGACGCTCTGCAGCTGCTGAAGACCCACCCCTTCGTCAAGAAGCTGCTGGACGGCGGCAAGCGGGTCGCCTGGGGCGCGAAGACGATCCCCTCCGGCGGCTACTTCGCGATGCCGAAGCGCCTCGCCGTCCCCGGCATGGTCGTCGCCGGCGACGCCGCCAGCATGGTCAACGTGCCGACCCTGAAGGGGGTCCACTACGCGATGCACGCGGGCATGTACGCGGCGGAGACGATCGTCGACGCGCTCAAGCGGGACATCGACTCGGTCAACTTCGAGGCCTACGACGAGAAGGTCCACAAGTCGCAGATCGAGAAGGACCTCTACGAATCGCGCAACATGCGCCAGCCCTTCTCCAAAGGCTTCTTCCTCGGCGGCGCCTTCGCCTCGGCGATGACGATCACCAAAGGCAACTTCCCCGGCGGCCACTGGAAGCAGGAGCACGACTCCGAGGTCGAGATGGACCTCGGCAAGGCCGGCGACACCTACGTCAAGGCCGACAACGAGCTCACCTTCAACAAGCTCGACTCCGTCTTCCTCTCCGGCAACGCCACCCGCGACGACGCCCCCAACCACGTCCGCATCCAGACCAGGGTCCCGCGCGAGATCGCCCAGACCTGGGTCTCGATGTGCCCGGCCCAGGTCTACGAGATCCCCGACGAGCAGCTGGAGAACGGCAGCGCCGAGGTCGACGTCCACGTCACCGCCTCCAACTGCGTCCAGTGCGGCGCGATCACCGCCAAGGGCGGCCGCCTGACCCTGCCCGAGGGCGGCGACGGGCCGCTTTACCAAGAGACCTGAGCTCGTGGGAGGGCCGGGTGGCCCTCCTCACTCGGTACCTCGTCGATGGGGCGTGGTGGGGCTGGCGCTCCAGGTTGGTGCTCCTCCTCCGCAAAACGTTCGGAGGGCCACCCGGCCCTCCCGGTGGTCCGGTCTCCCGGTCGAGCGCGTCGCCGTAGCTGACTAGGGTCCGGATCGTGCTGGCGCTGGGGATAGCTGCGGCGGTCGGGGCTTCGCTGCTCTACAACGCCTCGATCGCGCTGCAGGCGCTGGAGGCGCGGGAGGTTCCGGGGGAGCACTCGCTGCGGCCGTCGCTGCTCGGGAGGCTGGTCCGGAACCGGCGCTGGCTGGGGGCGACGGCGCTGGGCCTGCTGGGCTGGCCGCTGGAGATCGTGGCGCTGCTGCTGGCGCCGCTGACGGTGGTGCAGCCGTGTCTGGTCAGCGGCCTGATCCTGCTGCTCTGGCTGGGGGCGACGAGGCTGGGGGAGGCGCCGGGCCGTCGCGAGTTCGTCGCTGTCGCCGCGATCGTGATCGGGGTCGGCGGCGTCGCCTGGGCGGCGCCCGAGCGCACCACCGACCACGCCGACACGGCGGCGGTCGCTCTCGCCCTCGCCTTGGTGGCGATCCCGGTCGCCGCGCCGTACCTGCTGCGGGGGCGGGCTTCTGCGGTCGGGTTCCTGGCCGTGCTCAGCGCCGGCTGCGGTTATGCCTGGACGGCGATCGCGAGCAAGCTCCTCACCGATGAGCTCGCCGCCGGTGTGCTGCTGGTCGCGGTCGTCTGGTTGGCGACCGCGGTGGCGTCCGAGGGCCTGGCGCTGCTGAGCGAGATGAGCGCCCTGCAGGCCCGCCCGGCGACGCACGTCGCGCCGGTGATGTTCGCGGTTCAGATCCTGGTGCCGGTGACCCTGGCGCCGCTGATCTTCGGCGAGTCGTGGGCCGGAACCCCGCTCGACGGCGTGGCCTTGGTCGCCTTCATGGCCTTCGCGGTTGCCGGGACGGTGCTGCTCGCCGGCTCGCATACGGTCGGAGCGGTGATTTCCGCCGCGCACCGCGACGACTGATCCGTCCTCGCTGGTAGGTTGACGCCGCCTTGCCGCCCCCAGATTCCCCAGTCGCCGTGGTCGCGGACAGGTTCGCGATCGGGTTCGACCACCGCGACCGCGCCCGCCTCTTCGAGCTCTGGACCGAGGTGCTCGACTCCGAGCAGTGGTCGGAGGGCACCAAGCTCGCCGCCTTCGAGCAGCGCTGGGCGGAGTGGAACGGGCTTCCCAGCCTCGGCCTTTCCAGCTGGGCCGGCGGCGCGCTCGCCGCGCTCCGCTTCGCCGGGGTCGAGGGCGAGACGGTGCTCTGCCCCTCCAATACCTTCATGGCGACGCCGCTGGCGGCGATTGGCGCCGGCGCCGAGGTCGCGTTCGTCGACTGCAACCGCGAGGACCTCTGCATGTCCTTCGAGGACTTCGAGCGCAAGGCCGAGCAGCACAGGCCGCGCGCCGCGATCCTCGTCCACATCGGCGGCCACATCGCCTTTGACGCCGAGCGGATCGCCTCCTACTGCCGCGACCACGGGATCTTTCTGCTCGAGGACTGCGCACACGCCCACGGCGCCGAGTGGAGCGGCACCGCCCAGGCGCCTTCGGCGACGCGGGGGTCTACTCGCTCTACGCGACCAAGACCGTCTCCAGCGGCGAGGGAGGCGTGCTCGTCTCCGCCAACCCGGACCTGATCGAGTTTGCCGCCAAGTTCCGCAACTACGGCAAGTTCGAGCATGAGGTCGACGGCCTAAATTTCCGCATGAGCGAGTTCACCGCCGCCCTGGCGCTGGTCGGGGCGGAGCGGATGGAGGAGATCGTCGCCTGGAAGAACTCCTACGCTCGCGAGCACCTCGACCCGGTCCACCAGGCACGGCTGGAGCTCCCCGATGGGATGACCTCCGGGCTCTACAAGTACATCGTCTTCGGGCCGATCGAGAAGTCCACCGGCCGGGTCTATGAGCAGCCCTGTCACCGCATCATGGGCCACTCCGACGAGCTGCCGAATACCGACTGGGTGGCCGAGAACCACTGGTGCGTGCCGCTCTACTACCGCCCCGAGAGTCGTGACGCCGCCCTGGGAGAGGAGGCCTGATGCGAGTTCTGGTGACCGGGGGCGGGGGCTTCATCGGCTCCCACGTCGTCGACCGCCTGCTCGACCGCGGGGTGACGCCACGCATCTTCGACCTCAGCGCCTCGCCGTACCACTCGCCGCTCGAGGTCGAGACGTTCACCGGCAGCATCACCGACCCGGCCAACCTCGACCTCGCGATGCGCGACTGCGACGCCGTCATCCACCTTGCCGCAGTCGCCGACGTCGGCCACGTCCTCGCCGACCCGGTGCTGGCGGAGGAGGTCAACACCCGTGGCACCCTCAACGTGCTCGAGGCCGCCTGCCGGGTGAAGGTCGGTCGCGTCGTCTACGGCTCCACCACCTGGGTCTACAGCGACTGCGTCGAGCAGGACGTCGACGAGGAAACGGCGATCCCCGCCCCGCGCCATCTCTACACCGCGACCAAGCTCGCCGGCGAGACCTACTGCTCCGGCTACGCCGAGCTCTACGGCCTCGAGAGCACCGTCCTGCGCTTCGGCATTCCCTACGGTCCGCGCGCCCGCGCCGCCGGCGTCGTCGCCAAGTTCACCGATCTCGCCTTCGAAGGCAAGCCGCTGACGATCGCCGGCGACGGCAGCCAGACCCGCAGCTTCATCTACGTCGAGGACCTCGCCGACGGCATCGTCGCCGCGCTCGCGCCCGAGGCCGCCGGCCGTACCTACAACCTCTCCGGCGAGGAGGTCGTGACGATCCTCGAAATCGCCGAGCGGGTGCAGGAAAACACCGATGGCTGCGAGATAGTCCACACGCCGCCGCGCCCGGGTGATTTCCCCGGCAAGTCGATCTCCAACGAGCGCGCGCTCGCGGAGCTCGGCTGGAAAGCGAAGACGAACTTCCGCGAAGGGGTCCGCAAGTACGTCGAGTGGGTCCGCAACACGACCCGGCCGCCCGACCCGATTCCCGGCAAACGCCCCTCGCTCAACGGCAACGACCACGCCGCCGGCGCCCTGCTCGCCGGCGCCAACCGCTCCGAGGAGCGGCCGCCGCGGGTCCTGGTCCTGACCGCCGACATCGGCGAGGGGCACGACCTGCCGGCACGGATGATCAAAGCCGACCTCGAGGAAGAGGTGCCCGGAGTCGAGGTCGAGATCGCCAACGGCCTCGACGCGATGGGCAAGATCTGCGCCGCCGTCTTGCGCAACGGCTCCAAAGTCACCTTCCGCTGGATGCCGTGGCTGTTCGACGTCCAGTACTGGCTGATCACCAAGTTCGCCCCGACGCGCTGGCTCTTCCACCATCTCGGCTACCTGATCGGCAGCCGCGGGTTGATCAAGCTGATCGCCGATCGCGATCCCGACGCGGTGATCTCGACCTACCCCGGCGTTACCGCCATACTCGGCATGCTGCGTGAGAACCGGCGCCTGGAGATCCCGGTGCAGTCCGCGATCACCGACCTCGCCGGTCTGCGCTACTGGGCCCACCCGGGCGTCGATCTGCACTACGTGACCCACCCGGAGTCGATCGAGGAAGTCGAGCGGCTGGTCGGTCCCGGCACCGTCGAGTGGGCGCGGCCGCCGATCTCCCGCGACTTCCTGATGCCGCGCACCCGCCGCGACGCCCGCGAGGCACTCGACGTTCCGGCCCACGCCCGCGTCGTCCTCGTCTCCGGCGGCGGCTGGGGGATCGGCGACCTCGAGGGCGCGATCCGCTCCGCCCTCTCCGGCGGCGACGACACCTTCGTGGTCTGCATTGCCGGCCGCAACGAGGTCGCCCGCGAGAAGCTCGAGCGCAGCTTCGACGGTAACGAGCAGGTCCGCATCCTCGGCTTCACCGAGCAGATGAGCGACTGGATGGCGGCCGCCGACGCGATGATCCACGCGACCGCCGGCCTGACCGTGCTGGAGGCCCACATCCGCGGCTGCCCGGTCGTCTCCTACGGCTTCTCGGCCGGCCACCTGCGGGCCAACAACGCCGCTTTCGAGCGCTTCGGGCTGGCCGAGGTGGCGCGTTCCGAGCACGAGCTCGAGTCGGTCCTGCGTCACGTCACCCGCGAGCGCCGCTCGCCCGACTCGTCCTTCGCCTCGCTGCCTTCGATCGCCTCGCGGGCACTGAGCGTGCGGCCGCAGGTGCGTCCGCAGCCGGTCTGGCGCCTGCGCTCCGAGCGCGTCGCCGCTGCGGTCTCCTTCGTCGCTGTCGCAGTTGTGCTGCTGCTCTCGGTCGTCTACTGGGAGAGTCCGTGGAGCGTCGCCAAGCCGGTCACCAGCAGGATCCACATCGGCAAAGAGAACGAGCCGAAAGCGGCGGCCAAGCCGGCGGCCGAGGAGACCGGAACGACGTCGGAAGCGGCGGCAGCCGAAGTGCAGGGGACCGCGGCGACCGTAGCCCCTTGATCGCGGCGGCAGCTGCGCTCGGAGTCGGCGCCGGAGCGGTCGCCTACGCCGGGCCGGCACTGGCGCCGGTGGTGCCGGCGATCGGCAACTCGCTGCCGCTGGTCCTGCGCCAGGGGGGTGCGGAGGGCGTCGCCCTCACCTTCGACGACGGGCCACACCCGGAAGGGACGCCGGCGGTGCTCGAGGCGCTGCGCGAGGCGGGCGCCGTCGCCACCTTCTTCCTCGCCGGCGAGCAGGTTGAGCGGCGCCCGGCGCTGGTGGCCGAGATCGTCGCCGCCGGCCACCGGGTGGAGCTGCACTGCCACCGTCACCGCAACCAGCTGCGGCTGACTCCTCGTCAGCTCCTGGAGGACGCGGACCGCGCCAAGGCGGCGATCGAGGAGGCCGGTGGCCAGGCCGTCGCCGACTACCGGCCGCCCTACGGGATATTCAGCACCGCCGGCCTACGGGCGGTGCGGGGACGGGGCTGGCGCCCGCTGCTGTGGTCGCGGTGGGGAAGGGACTGGTCGCGCCACGCCACGCCCGCCGCGATCGCCCGTCGCGCCAGCGCCGGCATCGGGGCCGGCGACGTCGTCCTCCTGCACGACGCCGACTACTACAGCGCGCCGGGTTCCTGGGTCCGCACCGCCGCCGCGCTGCCGATCATCCTCGACGAGCTCGAGGAGCGGGGGCTGGAGTCGATGCTGCTGCGCCGCGGCGGTGCCGCCACGACGGTCCACTGATCGCAGCCGGCGAAGGCTTCGTCGAGGCGCTGGGCCATCGTGCTCCGCGGCCGCTCCTGATCGAAGATCTGCTTGGTCACTGGCCCTCCGTCCTCTAGGGGTTTGACGAAGACTCGCCCCCCGGTCGGACGAAAAACCTGCACTTTGCGAATTTTGGGAACGTGTGTTCGCCTAGGCGCTCTAGGCGCTGGGCGCAAACTCGGCGATCGCGTCGGCCAGGCGCTGCGGCTGGTCGAGCGGCACGAAGGTGCGCGAGTCGGGAATCTGGACGATGCGGGCGTTCGGCACTTCCGCGGCCAGCCTTTCGGCGTGCTTGAGCGGGAAGACGCGGTCGCCAGGAGCCCAGGTCAGCAGCAGCGGCAGGTCGGAGGTCCGCAGCTTCTCCGCCGCCTCCAGCGTGTAGCGCTTCTTCATCCCCATCGTCACCTTCTTGAGGTCGTGTTTGACACCGGGGTCGTGCAGCCCGGGCTGCATCCAGGAGCCGACCAGCTCCGGCGGGATGTTCTTGGCGAAGGGCTTGAAGGCGGCGCGGGCGATGGCGCCGATCCGGAACGGCGCCCCGATCACGGCCATTCCGCCCGGCAGCTTGGCGATCGGGACCAGCGCCTTGAAGGGACCGGGCGGGAAGTTCGAGTGGGTGTCGCAGTTGGTCAGCACGAGGCGGCCGATCCGCTCCGGGTGGCGGGTCACCAGCACCTGTGACATCGCTCCTCCCGAGTCGTTGCCGACGATCGTCACGTCCTCGAGGTCGAGCGCCTCGAGGAAGGAGGCGATGATCGCCCCGATCCCGTAGGGCGAGAGGTCGGCATCCGGGTTCATCGCGATCTGCTGCGATCCGATCGGCCAGTCCGGGGCGATGCAGCGGTAGCGGTCCTGGAGCCGGTCGACGACGCCGCTCCAGAGGCGCCCGTCGACGAGGTAGCCGTGGACGAAGACGATCGGTTTGCCGCTGCCCGCTTCCCGGTAGCGGATGCGTCCTGCCGGGAGGTCGATCTCCTTGCGCTCGTTCGTCTCGCTGGTCGTCATCGCAATCTCCTAACGTCGTGGGCCGCCCCGTATGGGGCCCCGACTCGATCTGTTCATCTGTTGATGATCCTGAGTAACATACAGACTGTATGAATGTGAATCCAGCGCGACGTACGCAAACCGCCCGCCGGGAGGCGACCAGGGCGGCCCTGATCGCCGCCGCCCGCCGACTCTTCACCGATCGCGGCTACGAAAACGTCGGCACCGAGGAGATCGTGCGCGCCGCCGGCGTCACCAGGGGGGCCCTCTACCACCACTTCGGCGGCAAACCCGGTCTGCTCGATGCGGCCTACGAACAGCTGGAGGCGGAATCGACCGAGCGGGTCGCGCGGATCGTCCTCGGCTCGGAGCTGGAAAGCCCGCTCGACGCGATGAAGGCCGGGATCGAGGCCTTTCTCGACGAGTGCGCCGAGCCCGAGCTGCGGCAGATCGCCCTGCACGACGCGCCGGCGGTGCTCGGCTGGGATCGCTGGCGTGAGATCGGCGCCGCCAACGGCCTCGGCCTGATCGAAGCGAGCCTGGCGGCGGCAATCGAGGCGGGGGAGATCCGCGACCTGCCGGTCAAGCCGATGGCGCACCTGCTGCTCGGGGCGCTCGATGAGGCGGCGATGCTGGTCGCCCGCTCCGACGATCCCGACAGCCGCGCCGAGGTGACCGCGGTCCTACTGGCCCTGCTCGAGAGCTTCGCCGTCGTGGGCACCGGCTAGGCGCACAGCGACGTCGGCGCCCTCGATCTCGATCCCGTCGTCATGGGACAGGCGCCGCGACTCCTTCTGCGCGTACATCCGCACGTCGGCCAGCTGCATCGCCTCCGACGGCGTATCCGCCTCGCGCGGAATCGAGACCGCGCCCCAGGCGGCGCTCACGTCGAAGCCCTTGCCGCTGGCACTCAGCGCTTCGGCGGCTCGCTTCATGACGCGCTCGGCGCCGTTCTCGGTGCGGGTCACGAGGACCACGAACTCGTCGCCGCCAATCCGGTAGGCGACCCCGTCCTCTCCGACGGCGTCGCGTAGCCCCAGGCCGAGGCGGTTCAGCAGCTCGTCACCCGCCGGGTGGCCGAAGGTGTCGTTGTAGCGCTTGAAGCCGTTGAGGTCGAAGAGGTAGAGCATCGCCGGCTGTCCGGCCTCTGCCCGCTCGCAGGTCGCTTCCAGGTCGACCTGCATGCGGCCGCGGTTGCCGAGGCCGGTGAGCGGGTCTGTGCGGACCTGTTCGAGCAGCCGGCGGTTCTCGCGATCGCTCATCGTCAAGCGGATGATCACGGCCGACATCGTCGCCGCCCAGAGGATGGTCGAGAGCGATCCCGTGGCGTTGTAGTAGCGCATCGCGAAAAGGCCGATCATCACCGAGGCGAAGATGGCGGGGACGACGATCTCGCGCCTGTCGTCGCTGCGCGAGGTGATGCTCGCCGCCTCCGCTGGCTGCCAGACGGCGGCGCCGAGGCAGACGGCGGCGATCAGGTAGATCGGGTCGACCCAGTCACCGCCGGGAAGGGTTGCGTCGGTCGACTGCAAGGTGAAGGCGATGTCGGCGATGACCAGGGCGGCGAGTCCGGCGAGCAACAGCGACCAGGTGCGACCCGGTCGCCAGCCGGTGAGGGCGACGACGCCGACGACGATCGAGAGCATGGCGATATCGCCGAGCGGGTAGGCCAGCGTCGTGATCACTTCGATCGTCGAACCGGTTGCCTTGTCGGCCACGAAGTCGAAGACGAAGGCGGTGCCCAGCGCCGCCGTGCCCAGGGCGGCGATCGCGCCGTCCATCCAGAGGCGCCAGTTGATCTCGTGGGCGCGCGCGCGGACCAGGGTCGCCAGGCCCGCGTAGGCGAAGGGATAGAAGGCGAGGTAGCCGAGATCGGCCAGAGAGGGATAGGGGGCATCGGGGTTGCCTTCGATCGCCACCGACCAGTAGACCTCCGCCGCACCCCAGCAGAGGATCGCGATGCCGAGCAGCATCCAGGCCGTGTGCTCGGGGCGGTAGTCCGATGCCCGCACCAGGCAGGCGACGCCGGCGCCGAGCACGACCGCGTCGTAGAGGGGTTCGCCGATCGCCAGGTGGAGGCCGGCGCCGAGGCCGAGCCAGTCGTGCAGGGCGACGAGCAGCGTGCCGCCGAGCAGCAGGATCGCGAGGCTGCGGCGCATGAGGTGCGTGGCCGCCGGTTCGGGCCTGCTGGTCTCGCTTGCTTCCATCAGGTGCGTATCGGCAGCCCGGCGCCGGTTCCCAACCCCTGAACGAGCAAATTACGCGCGTGATCTAAACTGGTCTCAGATGAAAGCTGCGATCCATCCCGAGTACACGCTCGCCAACGTGCACTGTTCGTGCGGCAACCAGTTCTACACGCGGTCGACCAAGGACGACCTGCATGTCGAGCTCTGCTCCGAGTGCCACCCGTTCTACACCGGCAAGCAGAAGCTGGTGGATACCGGTGGCCGCGTCGAGCGCTTCCAGCGCCGCGCCGCCAAGCACAGGGCCGGGAAGTAGTCCGTGAGCCCGCCGGCGGGCTCGGCAGAGGCATCCTCCGTCCCCTCCGCCAACGGTGGGGAACCGCTCCGCATGCCCGACGGCGCCCTGGTCGCCAAGCGCGACGCGCCAGTCGGCGGTCAGGCGGTGCTGGAGGGAGTGATGATGCGCGGCGTCTCGGTTTGGGCGGTCGCGGTCCGCAACCCCGAAGGCCAGATCGAGATCGAGTCCGAGCCGCTCAAGCCCTGGGCCCAGCGGCACCGGATCTGGCGCCTGCCGGTGATCCGTGGCGTCGTCGCCCTCGGCGAGTCGATGAAGATCGGCTTCAAGGCGCTGGCGATCTCCGCCAACGCCCAGCTGGATGACGACGAGGAGGGCAAGAAGGAGGAGATCGGCGGCTGGGTCTGGGGCCTGACGATCTTCCTCTCACTGCTGCTCTCGATCGGGCTCTTCTTCGTCGTTCCGGTCGGTCTGACCAGCCTGATCAAGGACGAGCTGGGCTCGGCGCTGCTGTTCTGGCTGGTCGAGGGAATCCTCCGTACCGCGATCTTCATCGGCTACATCGTCGCGATCAGCAGGATGCCGGACCTGCGGCGCGTCTTCGAGTATCACGGCGCCGAGCACAAGACGATCTCCTGCTACGAGGCCGAAGACGAACTGGTCCCCGCGCGGGCGAAGCTCTACTCGCGCCTGCATCCGCGCTGCGGCACCAGCTTCCTCTTGATCGTGATGGTGCTGGCGATCTTCGTCTTCGCCCCGATCGGCCTGCCCGCGTGGTACTGGCTGCTGGCGTCGCGGATCCTCGGCATCCCGCTGATCGCCGGCCTCTCCTACGAGGTGATCAAGTGGGCTGGGAAAAACCGGCGCAAACGCTGGGTGCGGGCGGTGATGTGGCCCGGGCTGATGCTGCAGAACCTGACCACGCGCGAGCCCGACGAAGAGCAGCTGGCGGTGGCGATCGCCTCGCTCGAGGCGGTCCTGGCCCGGGAGAATCCCGAGGAGGCCGCGAAGCAGCAGCAAATCGAGATCGTCGCGTAGCCCGCGTCTAGGGGTGTAGGTGTGATCGAGCAGCTGGTCGAGCAGATCCAGACACGCTTCTCCGAGCTGGAGGCGCAGATGTCCGACCCCGAGGTGATCGGGGACCGCGAGCGCTATGCGGAGGTCGGTCGTGAGTACCGCGAACTGCAGCCGCCGCGCGAGCTGGCGCTCGAGTACGCGACCCTGAAGGACGACCTCGAGGGCGCCCGGGAGCTGTTGGCGGAGGGCGAGGACGAGGAGCTGCGCAAGGTCGTCGAGGAGGCGCCGGCGGAGCTGGAGCGGCTGGAAGAGGAGATCCGGCTGGCGATGGTCGAGCGCGACCCCAACGACGCCAAGAACGTGATCGTCGAGATTCGCGCCGGCACCGGCGGCGACGAGGCGGCGCTGTTCGCAGGCGACCTTTTCAAGATGCTGAGCCGCTATGCGGAAGAGCGTGGCTTCTCGACCGAGGTCCTCTCGCAGTCCGCTTCGGAGGCCGGCGGCTTCAAGGAGGTGACCTTCGCAGTAAAGGGCGAGGGCGCCTACTCGGTCTTCAAGTTCGAGGGCGGCACCCACCGGGTCCAGCGCGTGCCGGAGACGGAGTCGCAGGGGCGGATTCACACCTCGACCGCGACGATCGCGGTGCTACCGGAGGCGGAGGAGGTCGAGGTCGAGATCGACCAGAACGACCTCCAGGTCGACGTCTACCGCTCTTCCGGGCCGGGGGGGCAGTCGGTCAACACCACCGACTCGGCGGTTCGGATCACGCACAAGCCGACCGGCATCGTCGTCTCGATGCAGGACGAGAAGTCGCAGCTGCAGAACAAGGAGCGGGCGATGCGGGTGCTGCGGGCGCGGCTGCTCGAGCGCGAGATCGCCGAACAGCAGGCCAAGATCGCCTCTGAGCGCAAGGCTCAGGTTGGCAGCGGCGAGCGCTCCGAGAAGGTGCGCACCTACAACTTCCCGCAGGGCCGCGTCACCGACCACCGCATCAAGCTGACCTCGCACAACCTCGACGGCGTGCTGGCCGGTGACCTGGCCGAGTTCACGGATGCCCTCGAGGCGGAGGAGAAGCGGGAAAAGCTCGAGGCCGCGGCATCGGCCGCTTAGGTGGTGGCTTTGACGACGCAGGCAAGCGTGGGCGAGGCGCTCGGTGCTGCGGTCGATGCGCTCGCGGCGGCGGGGGTCGAAACGCCACGGTTGGACGCCGAACTGCTGCTGGGTGAGGCGGTGGGGTGCGAGCGCGCGGCACTGGTGGCCGATCCCGAAGCCGGGGTTCCGCCCGCGGCGGCGCGTCTGTTCGGGGAGATGGTGCGGCGCCGGTTGCGACGCGAGCCAGTCGCCTACATCCTGGGGCGAAGAGGCTTTCGTAACGTCGAGCTCGCCGTCGACCGCCGCGTGCTGATCCCGCGGCCGGAGACCGAGCTGCTGGTCGAGCTGGCGCTGGAGCGGCGGCCGCGGACGCTGCTCGACGTCGGCACCGGCTCCGGCGCGATCGCCCTGGCCGTGGCGGATGAGCTGCCGGAGTGTGGCGTGACCGCGACCGACACTTCGCCGGCGGCGCTGGAGGTAGCTCGGGCCAATGCCGAGGGCCTGGGCTTCGCCGACCGCGTCCGTTTCATCGAAGGCACGCTGCCGGCAGGCGAGGGCTTCGATCTGATTCTTGCCAACCTCCCCTACGTCGCTGAGCGCGACTGGCCCTCACTCCAGCCCGAGGTAACCCAGTGGGAGCCGCCAGAGGCCCTGCTCGCCGGCCCCGATGGCCTCGACGCCTACCGTGCCCTCGTCCCTAAGTGCGGCAGTCTTTTGTCCCGGTATACGACACAAAGGACTGCCGCACTCGCGGTGGAGGTGGGGGAGGGGCAGGCGGAGGCGTTGGCCGAGCTGATGAGCGAGGCAGGGTTCGGGCGCACGGAGGTGCGGCGGGACCTGGCTGGAATCGAGCGGATGGTGGTGGGGGAGCGGTGAAGCGGCGCTGCGGGCAAGCGGCGGCAGGCCGATGACTGAGGTCGTCTCAATCGAGCGCGATGGCGCCGAGGCCGCCCGTGTGGCGCTGGAGCGGTGCATCGCCGCCGGCGGGGTCACGGTGTTCCCGGCCGACGGCCTTTACGGGCTCGCCTGCGACCCACTCGACGCCGGGGCGATCGCGCGGATCCAGCGGCTCAAGGGCCGCGACGACGGCAAGCCCTCGGCGGTCATGTACTTCTCGCCGCTGGCGCTGCGGGAGCTGGTGGCGGGCCTCGGGCCGCGCACCGCCGCCGCGGTCAGCGCCTTGTTGCCGGGACCGGTCACGCTCGTCGTCGCCAACCCGGGACACCGCTACCCGCTCGCCTGCCGCGAGGACCGCGGGCGGCTCGGGCTGCGGTTGCTCGCCGGCCCCCTTGCCGGTGCCATGTGCCCGGTCTTCCAGACCTCGGCCAACGTCAGCGGCGAGCCGGCCCCGGCGCGGTTCGCCGACGTTCCGGCGGCGATCGTCGCCGGCGCCGACCTCGCGATCGACGGTGGGGAGCTGACCGGCCTGCCCTCGACCGTCGTCGACATCGCCGCGATCGAGGAGGACGGCGGTTGGCAGGTTCTGCGGCGGGGGGCGCTGTCGGACGGAGACCTGGCGAGCGCCCTCGCCTCGGTCGGCCTCGGTTAGGAGCTAGCAGCCGGTCTTGCCGGTGAACGGCAGCTGCACGGTGCGCACCGAGGTGTTGTCTTCCTCGTTCGACTCGAAGAGCAGTTGCTTCGGGTCGACGACCATCTCGAAGGCGAAGCAGCCGCTCAGGCCGGCGACGTTGATCCACTGCTTGTCGTAGGGGGCCGGGTAGATGTCCGACCAGCCGACCGAGGTCCCGAGCGTTACCCGGTCCTGGTAGGGGTTCTGGTTGCAGCCGGGGTAGTGGCGGCTGTTGGGCGCGCGGCGGCCGGGCCGGGTCAGCTCGAGGTCGCGCAGGCAGTAGTTGAGCTTGGGGCTGGTGCGGACGACACCGCCGAGCGAGCCGTCCAGGAGCACGCGGCGCAGGTCGAACTGCGCCAGCTGGTGGACCTTCCAGTAGAAGCCGCCGAAGTAGGCGCCGACCCCCGTGAAGCGGAGCGTGGCCTCGCTGTGGACATCGAGGTGACCGCCGCCCTTGCGGTAGATGCGCTGGACCGTGCGCATCCGGCGCCATCCGTTACGGGTGCCGCGCAGCTCCATCGGCCCCAGTCCGCGGCTGCGGACGTCGCTGGTCGCGCGCAATAGCTGTCGGCCGGGCCCGTTGCCCTGGACGTACATCTCGCTGGCCGGCCCGATCCGCAGATTGGGGCAGAGCAGGGTGCTGGCCTGCGGACCCTCGCAGGGGCTCCCGATCGCGGCCGCCGTAGCTGGCGCGGCCACCGCCCCACTCAGCGCCAAGACCGCGCTGAGCACGGTCGGCATCCATCTCAAACGAGGCATCGTGGCAGGCTACCCAGTGGGCCGGTGGCACCAAATTTCGGGCCGACCGGCGCTGGTAGCATCGCTTGGGTGAGCCATTCCATCGATCTCACCGACCCCCAGCTGTCTGAGCTCCTGCAGCGCGAGGACGAGCGGCAGGCGAATTCGCTCTGCCTGATCCCGTCCGAGAACCACTGCTCGGCATCGGTGCTGGAAGCCAGCGGGTCGGTCCTCGCCAACAAGTACTCCGAGGGCTATCCCGGTCGTCGCTACTACGAGGGCAACGAGATCATCGACGAGGTCGAGCGCCTGGCGATATCGCGCGCGAAGGAGCTCTTCGGCGCCGAGCACGTGAACGTCCAGCCCTACTCGGGATCGCCGGCAAACCTCGCGATCTACCTCGCCTTCCTCGAGCCGGGCGACACCGTGATGGGCCTTTCGCTCCCCGCAGGGGGGCATTTGACCCACGGCTGGGGTGTCTCGGCGACCGGGATCTGGTTCAACGCCGTGCATTACGGCGTCGAGCGCGATAGCGGTCAGGTCGACCTCGACGCCGTCCGCGAGCTGGCGCTCGAGCATCGGCCCAAGCTCCTTTTCTGTGGCGGCACGGCGGTGCCACGGACGATCGACTTCGCCGGGTTTGCGGAGATCGCCCGAGAAGTCGACGCGCTGATGGTCGCCGACGTCTCCCACATCGCCGGGCTGATCGCGGGTGGGGCGCACCCTTCACCGATTCCGCACGCGGACGTCGTGATGACGACGACCCACAAGACGTTGCGGGGCCCCCGAGGGGCGTTGCTGCTCTGCCGTGAGGAGCATGCCACCGCTCTCGACCGGGCAGTCTTCCCCGGCCTGCAGGGCGGCCCTCATCAGCAACAGACCGCGGCGATCGCCGCCGCGCTCGGCGAGGCCCTCGCGCCCGATTTCCGCGACTACGCGCATGGGGTGGTCGCTAACGCGAAGGAGCTGGCAGACGCTTTGATCGATCGCGGCTTCGACCTCGTTTCGGGCGGCACCGACAACCACCTGATCCTGCTGGACATGACCACCAAGGGCTTGAGCGGCAAGGAAGCCGCCAGCGCCCTCTCTCGCGCGGGGATCGTCACCAACGCGAACTCGATCCCCTTCGACGAGCGCAAGCCATTCGATCCGTCCGGGGTGAGGATCGGGACGCCGGCCTTGACCACTCGCGGTCTCGATCGGGATCAGATGGTGCAGGTGGCAGACTGGATGGAGGAGGTCGTTTCCGCGCCGGGCGACGAGGCGATCGCGGAGCGAGTCCGTGCCGAAGTCCACGACCTCATGAAGAGGTACCCGGCACCCGGGTGCCGGATCGCCAGCAGCGAGACCGTCTAAGCGCACTCCATTGCGGTGCTCAGCGGGATCGCGCTCCGGCCGGCTCAATAGGGTCTGGGCGTGAAGATCTGGGTCGACATGAGTGCGCCGGCGCACGTGCTGGTGCTGCGCCCGATCATCGAGCGGCTGCAGCGGCAGGGCCACGGCGTCGAGGTGACCTCCCGCGACTACGCCCAGACCCAGGCCCTGCTCGACCTGCACGGCCTCCCGCACACGCCGATCGGCCGCCACGGCGGC
The DNA here is from genome assembly GCA_963802935.1 of uncultured Solirubrobacterales bacterium. Taxonomy (GTDB): domain Bacteria; phylum Actinomycetota; class Thermoleophilia; order Solirubrobacterales; family 70-9; genus VAYN01. The sequence goes on from CAWDKO010000007.1 coordinate 432,472, forward strand.
GCTTCGCGCTTCCAGAAGGCCTACCGGCTCGGTTCGCGCACGGCGGGGATGCTGCGGTTCGGGCGCGGCCGCTCCTTCGACCTCGCGCTCGCCCACGGCTCCAACGACCTCGCAATCGCCGCCCGCACTCTCGGCGTCCCCGAGGCCAACATGCACGACTACGAGTACGCCGTCACCCAGCACCGGATCGGCTGCCGGCTCGCCCGGCGAGTGATGTTCCCCGACTCGGTCCCGCCCGAGCGCCTGCGTCGGTTCGGCGTCACCCCCGAGAAGCTCTTTCCCTACCCAGGCCTGAAGGAGGAGTACTACCTGTACGACTTCGAGCCGGACCCCGACGCGCTGGGGCGGCTCGGGGTCGAGACCGAGCGGGTGGTCGTGATCGTCCGCCCGCCGCCCGACGTCTCCCTCTACCACCGCAAGTCGAACCCGCTCTTCCCGAAGGTGTTGGAGCGCCTCGGCCAGGACAACGGCGTGCACGCGGTCGTGCTGCCGCGCACCCAGGCCCAGCGCGAGTTCATCACCGGCCTGCAGCTGCCCTCGCTGATCGTGCCCGAGGGGGCAGTCGAGGCGCAGAGTCTGGTCGCGCTCGCCGACCTCGTGCTCTCCGCCGGCGGCACGATGAACCGCGAGGCGGCCGCCCTGGGCACCCCCGTCTACACGACCTATGGCGGCCGGCTCGGGGGCGTCGACGAAGCGCTGATCCGCTCCGGGCGGCTGCGCCCGCTGACCGATCCGCGCGCCCTGCAGCTGGAGAAGCGGACCGCGGAAGCTGCGCCGACGAAGCGCGACCCGACTGCTCTCGTCGAGACCATTCTCGGTACCGTCGGGGCCTCATTGCGCGGCGAGCCCAACCCAGTGACGCCCTCCTAGAAGAGTTCGAGGCCGAGACCGGCTTCGAGGAGCTGATCGCGCCCGCCGCCGAGAGCGAGCGTCGCCCCGTCGACGCCGTCCTGCGGGGGCTGGACGTCCTCATCTCCGCCTCGGTGCTGCTGGTGCTCTCGCCGCTGCTGGTGCTGGTCGCGACGGCGATCGCGCTCGACTCGGGCCGGCCGGTCTTCTACCGCGGCGCCCGCGTCGGCCGCGCCGGGGAGCTGTTCTGGATGTACAAGTTCCGCACCCTGAAGCCGGACGCCGAAGAGCGCCTCGGGCCCTACTACGGCGAGGAGCTCACCCAGCGCACGGAGGAAGAGCGAACGCGGCTGGGCGGCGCCCTGCGCGCGACCCACCTCGACGAGGTGCCGCAGCTCTGGAACGTGCTGCGCGGCGACATGGCGATCGTCGGCCCGCGCCCGATCCGCCCCTCCTTCTTCGCCGAGCTGTGCCGGGAGATCCCGCAGTACTGGCAGCGGCTGGTCGTCCGTCCGGGCGTCACCGGCTTCGCCCAGACGCGGGTGACCCGCGAGGAGTCGTGGGCCAACAAGCTCGCCCACGACATGGAGTACATCGCCGACCGCTCGGTCGGGCTCTACCTCAGCGTGTTGCTGGCGACGGTCTCCAAGGTGCTCGGGCGCGGTCCGGCGGCGCCTGGGAACGCCCAGCGCTGACGCTTACCACGGGCGCGGAGGGAGGGTGGGGTGTCCCTCTCCCTCGCTGGGCTTTTCGCCAGGGGAGAACGCCAGCAGTCCTAGAAGGAGCTCTCGGGCGAAAAGCTAGCGCCGCTCGTACGAGGGACACCCCACCCTCCCACGAGGGACCGGGGCAGCTGGGAGCTGAGTGCGGGGGACGCCGGGGAGCCGCGGGTGGTGAGGAGCTGTAGCTCGGGAAGCTGAACCGAGCTCTGTGCGGTTCCCAGCTCCAGCGGATCTTCGGTGGGTTCGAGTGGAGGGGGCGAGGTGCCCCTCGTACGAGCGGCGCTAGATATTCGCCCGAGAGTTCTCAGTCGGATGGCCGAAAGCTCTCCAGGCGAATATCCCAGCGAAGGTAGAGGGGCACCTCGCCCCCTCACACCTGGCCCCCCGAAGTAAGCCGTCTCCCCTGCCAGACTGCCCGGCTCATGTGCGGGATATGCGGCATCGTCAGCTCCAAAGAGGCGCCGGACCTTGAAGCCGTGGCGCGGATGAGCGCCAAGCTCGTCCACCGCGGCCCCGACGACGAGGGCCTCTTCCACCGCGGCCCGGTGGCGCTGGCGGCGCGCCGCCTCTCGATTATCGACCTCGATCACGGGCACCAGCCGATCGCCAGCGAGGACGGCAGTGTCACCGTCGTCCAGAACGGCGAGATCTACAACTACCGGGAGCTGAAGCGGGAGCTCGAGGGCCGTGGACACCGCTTCGCGACCGACTGCGACACCGAGGTTCTCGTCCACCTCTACGAGGAGCACGGGGACTCGTTCGTCGAGCGGCTGCGGGGGATGTTCGCCATCGCCCTCTGGGACGAGCGCGAGCAGCGCCTGCTGCTCGCCCGCGACCGCTTCGGGATCAAGCCGCTCTACTACCGGCTCGCCGATGGCGACCTCTCCTTCGCCTCGGAGCTGAAGGCGATGCTGGAGCTGCCGGGGTTCTCGCGCGCGATCGACCCGCGGGCGATGTCGGCCTACCTCGCCTTCAACTCGATCCCTGCGCCGCTGACGATCTTCGCCGAGGCCCGCAAGCTGCCACCGGGCTTCCTGCTCACTTGGCGGGGCAGGGAGATCACTCAGACCCGCTACGCGCGCCCGCGCCCGGTGCCCGCCGAGCAGGTGCGCCGGGAGCCGGCGGCCGCGCTCGAGGAGGAGCTGCGCGAGGTGCTGCGGGACTCGATCCGCGCCCACCTCGTCGCCGACGTGCCGGTCGGGGTCCTGCTCTCCGGCGGCGTCGACTCCGGCGGGATCACCGCGCTGGCCGCCGCCGAGTCAGCCGACCCGGTCAAGACCTTCTCGGTCGGCTTCGAGGAGAGCGGCTTCGACGAGCTCTCGCGGGCGCGGCTGGTGGCCGAGCGTTTCGGCACCGACCACCACGAGCTGATCCTGCGCCCCGACGCCGTCGACCTGCTGCCGAAGCTGGTCGAGTCCTTCGACGAGCCCTTCGGCGACTCCTCGGCGCTGCCGACCTACCTGGTCTCTGAGCTTGCCGCGGGCGAGGTCAAGGTCGCGCTCTCCGGCGAGGGCGGCGACGAGCTCTTCGGCGGCTACTACACCTACGTCGCCGACCGGCTGGCGCCGCGGGTCGGTCGCCTGGCGGCGCTCGCCTCGCCGCTCATCGAGGCGCTGCCGAGCTCCGATCGCCGGGTCGGGCTCGACTACAAAGCCAAGCGGTTCGCCCGCGCCGCCTCGAACCCGGATCCGCTGTTGCGTCATCTCGGATGGAAGGAGATCTTCTCGGCCGAGCGGCGGCGGGCGCTGCTGGGGGGAGAGGGGGCAGCTGGGCCCCGATCGACCTCTACCGCGAGCGCTACGCGGAAACCGGTGAGGCCGAGGCGCTGGCGCGGATGCAGGACGTCGACCTCGGCCTCTATCTGGTCGACGACCTGCTGGTCAAGACCGACCGCCTCAGCATGGCCCACTCGCTGGAGTTGCGGGTCCCCTTCCTCGACCAGCGCGTGGCCGAGTTCGCGCTGGCGCTGCCGACCCGGTTGAAGGTGCGAGGGTTCGCCAAGAAGCGGCTGCTGCGCCGGGCCCTGGCGCCGCTGCTGCCGCGCGAGATCGTGCGCGGTCGCAAGCAGGGCTTCTCGATCCCGCTCGCCGCCTGGCTGCGCGGCCCGCTGGAGCCTTTCGCGCGCGAAACCCTCTCGGCGGCGACGCTGGCGCGGCAGGGCTGCCTCGACCCCGACACGGTGACGCCGCTGCTCGACCGCCACTGCTCGGGCCGCGAAGACCTGAGCCGGCAGCTCTGGGGCCTGATGGCCTTCACGCTCTGGTTCGACCGCTACGCGGTCTAGCGTCCCCTAGGCTGGTCACGCAGGGCCCCGGAGCCGAATGGAGCAGACGCCGAACTCGCTGGACGCGCTTTTCGCCTTCCTCGTCGCGGGCGCGCTGGCGCTGCTGCTGACGCCGCTGACGATCCGCCTCGCGATCCGGGTCGGCGCCATCGACGAGCCGAACGAGCGCTCCCTGCACACCGCTCCGATGCCGAAGCTCGGCGGCCTCGCGATCCTCGCTGGGGTTCTTGTCGCCGGGTTCGTCTGGCTGCCCTGGGACGGCGAGAGCCGGGCGATCCTGCTCGGCGCGATCGCGATTGCATTGGTCGGCATCGCCGACGACGTCTTCGACCTCAATCCGGGGCTGAAGCTGCTCGGGCAGACCGCGGCGGTGATCATCCCCGTCTCCGCCGGGGTCACGGTCACCGACTTCACCTTCCCCTTCTTCGGCCGGCTCGACCCCGGCTCCGTCGACCTGCTGACCCTGCCCTGGGGCGGGGTGGTCCACCTCGGCGACGTCGGCACCGTGCTCGGGATCGTCGCCATGATCAACGTGATCAACCTGATCGACGGCGTCGACGGGCTGGCAGCCGGCGTCTGTGCGATCTCGGCGATCACGCTCGCGATCGTCGCCCTCTCGCTCGACCGCACCGCCGCCGGCATCCTCGCCGCTCTCACCGCCGGCGCCTCACTCGGCTTCCTGCGCCACGGCTTTCCGCCGGCTACGACCTTCATGGGCGACACCGGCTCGAACCTGCTCGGTTACCTGCTCGGCGCCGTCGCCGTGCAGGGGGCGCTGAAGACGAACGCCGTCGTCGCCCTCTTCCTGCCGCTGATCATCCTCGCGGTGCCGATCCTCGATACCGGCTTCGTCGTCGCTAAGCGGCTCAAGTATCGGCGCCCGATCTACAAAGCCGACCGCTGGCACTTCCATCACCGGATGGCCAACATCGGCTTCTCGCAGCGCCGCACCCTGCTCTACCTCTACAGCTGGACCCTGGTGATGGCGGCGCTCGCCCTGGCTCTGAGATTCGTCCCCTACAGCGACGACCACGGCAGCTTCGACCCCCTCTGGACCGCGGTCATGGCGGTTTTCGGTCTGCTCGCCCTTGCCGCCAGCGTCTATCTGGTGACGGTGTTGGAGATCCTCACCCTGCGCCAGATGCGGTTGCGGCAGTTGATCGGGGTTCGGCGCCGGGCCGGCCGCGCTGGCCCGGCGGCCCAGGAGGTCGATGAGGCGGTCGCCCGGGAGCTCGAGACCGGCAGCTTTCCCACCGTCGATCCCGAGACGGGCGAGTTCGAGGCGGTCGATCCGGCGCCCCCTCCGGGGTAGTGTCAACCCTCACGAAGTGGCTTCAGAAAGCCATTCCCGGGCCCTTTTGGATATAGTCGCCAGTCCGCCCGCTCCGCCCGAGCCGGGCGTCTTTCCGTCTTTATGACCCCTCCTAAATACGTCGACCTACTAGTGCTGGCCGCCGCTCTCGCTGTCTTCCTGGTGGCCGGGCTGCCGATGCTCGGATTCGCCGTCGGCGCCGCCGCCTGGCTGCTCCAGCGGGCCGTCCAGATGGTCACCGCCAGGCGGGTGAAAGCGGAACTCGCAGCCGGCAAGCGCCAGAAAGCGATGGGGATCGCCGCGATGACGACCCTCGGCCGCGTCTGGCTGATGGCCACCGCCGTGCTGCTCGTCGGCCTCGCCGAACGCGAGGCCGGCCTCGCCGCCGCCGTCCTGGTTGCCGTTCTCTTCACGGTCTCATTCGCCGCCCAGGGTCTTTCCCACCTCTTCGGCGAGCCCGAAGGACAGGGGGCGGCATGAGACGTCCTGTGTCAACCCCCCGCCGTCTGAAGGCGGTTGAAGTTGCCGTGCCGAGCAGGGTCATAGGGCTCCCGGTTCTGCCAGCAGCGCCAGAGCACCCTGATCCAGGCGCGGCCCAAGGTGCGGATCGCATGGGGGTGGTCCTGGCCCCTGGCCCGCGCTCTGCGGTAGACCTCGCCGGCCCAGGGATGCCAATGGCGGGTGGAGTCAGCCAGCCTGGCGACGGCGACCCGCAGGCGCTTGTCGCAGGCGCGCCTGAAGGTGGCAACGCGCAGCTTTCCCGACTCCAGGGCGACCGGGCTCATGCCGGCGTCAGCGGCCATCGCGGCCTCGGTCGGGTAGCGCTCCCGGCAATCGCCGAGCTCGGCGATCAGGGTCGCCGGGGAGATCGCGGTCTTGGCATCACGGAACAGCGGCGCGAAGACCGCCCGGTCGGGATGGTCGGCAAGGGCGCCGCGGATCTGCGAGGTCAGCTCGGAGATCTCGGCGACGATCGGCGCGAGGGCGCCGACCAAGCCCAGCACCACGGTGCGGCGGGCCTCGGCCTCCAGCTCGCCGGCGCGACCGGCGGGCGCGGAGCGCATCCGCTCCAGCAGCTCCTCGGGGCTGCGCCGGCCGCAGTAGCGGTGGCGAGCGAGGAAGCCCGCCAGTCGCTTGGGGCCAAGGCCCTTGGCATCAGCCGGGCTCGGGCAGCGACGCAAGAAGGCCAGGGAGATCGGGCTGTCGACGTCGGCGAAGATCAGCGCCCCCGGCCAGAAGGTCGCGAGCTGTGCGCGCAGCTGGTTGGCCAGCTCCACCCGCACCCCGACCAGGTCCTCGCGTGCCCGGGTCAGCGCCTTGAGCGCCTTGGTCTCATCGCCGTCGGGCACCAATACCCGGAAGCGATGGGCGTCGGTGCGGGCCAGCTCGGCCAAGACGTAGGCGTCGAAGCGATCGGACTTGCCGTGGGCGACCGCGAAGCGCGGGCGAGCGGCTTTGACCTGGTTGGGGTGGATCGCCAGGGCACTCGATGCCGGCGGCCAGCAGGCGCTCGACCAAGATGCCGTCCGGTCGCTCGATCGCCACCCTGACGATGCCGGCCCTCGCGAGCCTGGCGCCGAGAGCGGCGATCCCCTCCTCGTCGTGGGTGACGGAGAAGCGCTCGGCCACCCTGCCCTCCTCGCTGATGCAGACCTCATGGGCCTCGGCGGCCCAGTCGATTCCCGCGGTCATCGTTCTTGCTGCCATGCTTCCTCCTCGGTCGATTCACGTCGGCTGGCTGCCGGCCACGAGGAGCCGTTGCGCGTGCTCATAGGGCGGTGCTTGCGGGCACCACGTCCTGTTGGCGCTTCTGGCGCCTCGCACCGCCGGGAGGCGCTGGTCTCATGCGGGCCGTCTATGCGGCTAGCGAGCGTGGCGCTCTCCCGGCGGGGGTCGGCTCTATGCGTTCCCCCGGGATCTTCGACGGCCTCGCTTCGCTCGGCCTCTCAATCTCAGAAGAACAAGGGGGAGGTTGTCCTATGAGCGCCGATCAGGCCGTGACCGAGGCGCCGGCGAGCGCTGCCAAGTCGGGTGGGCTGAGCACCAAGGCGAAAGTGTTCATCGGCCTTGGCGCCTACTTCGCGGTCGCGATCCTGCTGCTGCTGATCTTCGGCAGCGACGGCAAAAACGAAGAGTTCCAGCCCCAGAACGAGTTCAAACTCGAACCGTGGATCACGCTCGAACTCGGTGGCATCGACTTCTCGATCAACAAGGCGGTCCTCTACCTGCTGCTGGCCAGCGCGCTCACCATCGGCACCATGCTGTGGATCTCGAAACGGATGCAGCAGAAGCCGAACCGGGTCCAGACCGCGATCGAGGTCGCCTACGACATGACCAAGAACACGATCGCCGGTGGCAGTCTCGACACCAAGATGGCCCGCAAATGGTTCCCTTTTCTGGCAGCCCTGTTCTTCTGGATCTGGTTCTCGAACATGATCGGCTTCCTGCCGCTGCCGACCAACACCGAGCACGCCGTCGACGTCTTCGGGGTCGAGATCCCGTCCTTCGCCATCTACGCGGCGACCGCCAATCTCTCGATCCCACTCGTCCTCACCCTCGTCGTCTGGATCTCCTACCACGTCGAGGGCGTCAGGGACAAGGGCCTCTTCAAGTACCTCGCGAGCTGGTTGCCGCCGGGCCTCGAGGACATGAACCCGGCCGCCAAGGCCTTCATCTTCGTGATCGAGGCGGTCTCGCACTTCGCCCGCCTGATCTCGCTCTCCGTCCGGCTCTTCGCCAACATCCTCGCCGGCCACCTGTTGCTGCTGTTCATGGGCGGTGGGCTGGCGGTGCTGCTGGGGATCGCCGCGCTCGGAGCGCTCACCTTCCCGCTGGCCTTTTTCTTCTTCATCCTCGAGGTCGGCCTTATCGCCACCCTGCAGGCATTTATCTTCTCGACCCTTACTGCCATCTACCTCGGCGGAGCAACCTCCGCCAGTCACTAGAAAAGGAGCACTGTTCCAATGGACCTGTCCCCTGTCGTCGCGGCTATCTCCGACGAAGGCATCGAAGCCGCCGGTAAGGCGATCGCCCTGGGCGTCGGCGCCGGCCTCGGTTCGATCGGCGCCGGTATCGGCATCGGCATCATCTTCGGCAAGGAGATCGAGTCGGTTGCCCGCCAGCCGGAGATGAAAGACGAGCTTCAGAGCATCCGCTGGCTCGGCTTCGCCCTGACCGAGGCCGTGGCCTTCTACACGTTCATCTTCGGCCTGATCGCTTTCTTCCTCTAGGCAGATGGAGCTGCTCGGCTACATAGCCGCGATCCCGCTGGCAGCAGAGGCGGCGCACGAGGAAGGCGGTGGCAGCTTCCTCGTCTCGCCCGGTCTGGGTCTGATGATCTGGACCCTCGTCCTCTTCCTGTTCACGATGTGGGTCCTGAGCAAGTTCGCATTCCCGAAAATCCAGGAGGCGCTGGACAAACGGGCGAAGACGATCGCCGAGTCGCTCGACGCCGCCGAGCGCCAGCGGCGCGAATCCGACGAGCTGCTGGCCGAGTACCGCGGCCGGCTGGCCGAGGCGCGGGAGCAGGCCGACGACATCATGGCCCGCGCCCGCAAAGCGGCCGAGACCGCCGAGGCCGAGGCGACGACCGCCGGTCGCGAGAAACGCGAGGAGCTAGTCGCCCAGGCGAAGCGGGACATCGAAGCCGAGACCCGGCGCTCGCTCGAGCAGATCCGCGGCGAGGTCGCCGATCTGACCGTGCTGGCGACCGAGAAGGTCACCCGCAAGAGCCTCTCCGGCGAGGACCAGAAGCGGCTCGTCGAGGAGGCCCTCGCCGAGGTCGACTTCTCCTCGCTCTCGGGGTCGGAGAACTAGCCGATGCCCGAGGCCGCCCGCGTATACGCCGACGCCCTGTTTGAGGCCGGCAAGGACAAAGGCAAGCTCGACTCGCTGCAGTCGCAGCTGAGCCAGTTCGCCGACGCGGTCGACGGCAACCAGGAGCTGCAGGTGTTCCTGTTCAGCCCCTACCTCTCTTCCGCCGACAAGCAGGAGGGTCTGGGGCGGGCGATCTCCGGCGCCGAGCCGGAGCTGACGAATTTCCTCGAGCTGCTGGTCGAGAAGCACCGGATGCCGGAAATCTTCCGCATCCGGCGCCAGTTCGACGAGCTCTGGAAGAAGGAGAACCGCCGCCTCGACGTCACCGTGGTCAGCGCCGTCGACCTCGACGAAGCCGTCGTCAAGCGGATCGGTGAAGAGGTCGAACGCCAGACCGGCGAGCAGGTCGAGCTGTCGAGCCGCGTCGACGACGGCATCCTCGGCGGCATTGTCCTGCAGGTCGGCAACATGGTTCTGGACGCGAGCATCCGCAGTCGCCTGGAGAAACTTCGAAAAACCGTCGCGAGCGCGGCGCACTAGAGGGAGTCAAGAAGAACGATGGAGATCAAGCCAGACGAGATCGCAAGCATTCTGCGGGAGCGAATCGAGGGGTTGGAGACCGACTCCGCCGACCTCACCGAGGTGGGCACCGTCCTCTCGGTGGCGGACGGGATCGCCCGCATCCACGGCCTCGACAACGTGATGGCGCTGGAGATGCTCGAGCTGCCGCACGGCGTCACCGGGCTGGCGCTGAACCTCGAGGCCGACAACGTCGGTGCCGTGCTGTTCGGCGAGTGGGACAAGATCGTCGAGGGCGACACGGTCAAGCGGACCGGCCACCTGCTGGAGATCCCGGTCGGCGAGGAGCTGCTCGGGCGCATGGTCGACCCGCTCGGCCGCCCGCTCGACAACCGCGGCGAGGTCGCCACCACGGAGACCCGCCCGGCCGAGTTCAAAGCGCCCGGCGTGGTCGAGCGCCAGCCGGTCGAGGAACCGGTCCAGACCGGTTTGATGTCGATCGACGGGATGATCCCGATCGGCCGCGGCCAGCGCGAGCTGATCATCGGCGACCGCCAGACCGGCAAGACGGCGATCGCGATCGACACGATCATCAACAACAAGGACAAGGACCTGATCTGCATCTACGTCGCGATCGGGCAGCGGATGTCCACTGTGGTCCAGCTGAAAGAGACGCTGGAGGAGAACGGGGCGATGGAGAACACGATCATCGTCGCCGCCCCGGCCGACGAGGCCGCTCCGATCAAGTACATCGCCCCCTACGCCGGCTGTGCGATGGGCGAGCACTTCCTCTACAACGGCAAAGCCGCCCTCTGCGTCTACGACGACCTGACCAAACACGCGGCCGCGTACCGGCAGATGTCGCTGCTGCTGCGGCGCCCGCCGGGTCGTGAGGCGTACCCAGGAGACGTCTTCTATCTGCACTCGCGCCTCTTGGAGCGCGCGGTCAAACTCAACGACGAGCTCGGCGGCGGCTCGCTGACGGCGCTGCCGATCATCGAGACCCAGGCCTCCGATGTCTCCGCCTACATCCCGACCAACGTGATCTCGATCACCGACGGTCAGATCTTCCTCGAGTCCGACCTCTTCTTCTCCGGCGTCCGGCCGGCGATCAACGTCGGCATCTCGGTCTCGCGGGTGGGCGGCAACGCGCAGACGAAGGCGATGAAGAAGGTCGCCGGAAAACTGCGCCTCGACCTTTCCCAGTACCGCGACCTCGAGGCCTTCGCCCAGTTCGGCTCCGAGCTCGACGCGGAGACGCAGAAAGCGCTGACCCGCGGCGAACGGCTGGTCGAGCTGCTGAAACAGAAAGAGCGCGAACCGCTCAGCGTCGGCGATCAGGTCGCCTCGATCTACTCCGGCACCGGCGGCTACCTCGACCGGATCAAAGTCGAGCGCGTCGGCGAGTTCCTCGCCGACCTCCGCGTCCGCCTGCACTCGGAGAAAGCGGAGCTGCTGAAGCGGATCGAAGAGACCGGCAAGCTCGAGGAGGCCGACGAGGAGGAGTTGGGCAAGGCGATCGCCGACTTCGTCGACGACTTCGGCCCTGACTTCGACGAGCACGGCGACCCGCTCGAGGCGGGCGAATCCGATCGGGTGAAATCAGCTGAGGAGCGTCAGGCTCCCTCCCGCACTGCCGAAGCTGAGGAGGTCTCGGTCTGACGATCTCGTTCGAGTGGCCCCCGATGAGGGGTGCCGAGAACGGAGCCAGTTTGCCCCGCCCGCAGGCGCCCCTCGTCGGGGGCCTCACAAGCGCAAACCGTCCCTAGACCCCACCGATCATGGCCAGCCAGAAGGAAGTCAAGAATCGCATTGCGTCGATCAAGAACATCAACAAGATCACGCGGGCGATGGAGATGGTCGCGGCGGCGCGGCTGCGTCGCGCCGAACAGCGCATCGACCACCTGCGGCCCTACGCGGAGGGAATGCGCAAGCTGACCCGCCAGGCCTCCGAGCGGGCCGGGGGCATCCCCCGGGTCCCGGTCATGATCGAGCGCGAGAAAGTCGAGCGGGTCGGGATCGTCCTCGTCACCGGCGACCGCGGTCTCGCGGGCGCCTTCAACTCGAACATCATCCGCGAGGGGATGCGAACGGCCGCACGGGTCCGCAGCGAGGGCGCGGAGCCCTCCTTCGCCGTGGTCGGCCGCAAGGGCGTCTCGGCCATGACCTTCCGCAAGCAGGAGATCACCGGCTCCTACATCGGCTTCACCGACCGCCCCGCCTTCGCCAACGCCCGTGAAATCGGCGAGGAGATGACCGCCCGCTACGTCGAGGAGGACCTCGACCGGGTCGAACTGATCTACAACCGCTTCGTCTCGCCGCTGACCCAGCACGTCTGGCGGCAGACCCTGCTCCCTCTGCAGCAGGCGGAGGTGACCGGCGAGGGCGCCGAGCAGGATTCCGACGAGGAGGAGACTGGGACCGAGGGCGGCCAGAGCCGTTCGCAGTGGGAATTCGAGCCCGAGCCCGAGGATCTTCTCGCCCGCCTGATCCCGGAGTACGTGACGATCTCCGTCTACCGGGCCTTGCTCGAGTCCGCCGCCTCCGAGCTGGGGGCGCGGATGACCGCGATGCGCAACGCCGCTGAGAACGCGGAAACGATCATGGACGATCTGACGCTCGAAATGAACCGGGTGCGTCAGTCGGAGATCACGCAGCAGATCTTGGAGGTCGTCGCCGGGGCTGAGGCCCTCGGTTAGGCGACGACACAGTTCGGAGACGAGAAAAGGAACCAATGGCTGAGAGCAACGGAACCAACGGAACGAATGTAGGGCGCGTAGAGCAGGTGACCGGAGTGGTCATCGACGCCGTCTTCCCCGACAAGCTGCCGGAGATCTACTCGGCGGTGACGATCGAGACCGGCGGCGATGGGGACGGCGAAGCGACGCAGCTCGTCTGCGAGGTGCAGCAGCATCTCGGCGACGACCGCGTGCGCGCGGTCGCGATGGACGCGACCGACGGCATCCAGCGCGGTGCCGCCGTCACCGACACCGGTGGGCCGATCACGGTCCCGGTCGGCGACAAGACCCTCGGCCGCATCTTCAACCTGCTCGGCGATCCGATCGACAACGGCGAGGAGATCGGCGACGTCGAGCGCTGGCCGATCCATCGCCCTGCGCCCAAGGCCTCCGACCTGACCCCGACCCAGGAGATCCTCGAGACCGGGATCAAGGTGATCGACCTGCTCGCGCCCTACGCCAAAGGCGGCAAGGTCGGGCTGTTCGGCGGCGCCGGCGTCGGCAAGACCGTTCTGATCCAGGAGCTGATCCGCAACATCGCCGAGGAGCATTCCGGCCTCTCCGCCTTCGTCGGCGTCGGCGAGCGCTCGCGCGAGGGCAACGACCTCTGGCTCGAGATGAAAGAGTCGGGCGTGCTCGAGAAGACGATGCTCGTCTTCGGCCAGATGAACGAGCCCCCGGGCGCGCGCCTGCGCGTCGCCCTCTCCGGGCTGACGATGGCCGAGTACTACCGCGAGCAGGGCGGGCAGGACGTGCTCCTGTTCATCGACAACATCTTCCGCTTCGTCCAGGCGGGCTCCGAGGTCTCGGCGCTGCTGGGCCGGATGCCCTCCGCGGTCGGCTACCAGCCGACGCTGGAGACCGAGATGGGTGGGCTGCAGGAGCGGATCACCTCGACCGACCGCGGCTCGGTGACCTCGATCCAGGCGGTCTACGTCCCCGCCGACGACTACACCGACCCGGCCCCGGCCTCGGTGTTCGCCCACCTCAACGCGACCACGGCGCTCTCGCGTGCGATCTCGGAGAAAGGGATCTACCCGGCGGTCGACCCGCTCGACTCGACCTCGACGATCCTCAAGCCGGACGTCGTCGGCGAAGAGCACTACCGCACTGCGACCGACGTCCAGGAGGTGCTGCAGCGCTACAAGGAGCTGCAGGACATCATCGCCATCCTTGGCATCGACGAGCTCTCCGACGAGGACCGGCAGACCGTCTCCCGCGCCCGCAAGATCGAGCGCTTCCTCTCGCAGCCGTTCTTCGTCGCCGAACAGTTCACCGGTCGCAACGGCGAGTACGTGCCGGTGGCGGAGACGGTCCGCGGCTTCCGCGAGATCCTCGACGGCGAGCACGACGACCTCTCCGAGGGTGCCTTCTACATGCAGGGCTCGATCGACCAGGTCACCGAGAACGCCAAGTCGGCTGCCGCCGCCTAGGACGCCCCGATGGCCGCCGACCACAAGCTCGACGTCGAGGTCCTGACCCCGGAGGGGGAGGTCTTCGAGGGCGAGGTCCAGCAGGTCTCGACCCGCACCGAGGTCGGCGAAATCGGCATCCTCGCCAACCACGCGCCGCTGTTGGCGGCGCTGCGGCCGACCGAGCTGCGCCTGCATCTCTCTAGTTCGGAGACCGTGCGCTATGCCCAGGCTCATGGCTGGCTGCAGATGTTCGGCAACCGCGCCCGGCTCCTGGTCGAGGAGGCGATCGCGCCGGAGGACCTCGACGCGGGCACGCTGAAAGAGCAGCTGGCGGATGCCGAGCAGCGCTGTTCGGAGCACGACAAGGACAGCGCCGACTATGCGCGGGCTCAGAAAGATCGGGATCGGGCAGAGGCGTTTCTTGCGATAGCGCAGGGATGAGCGCGGGGAGCCGGGGTGCCCTCGCGGGAATTGAGTCGCGCGCCCTACGGGCGCAGCTCCGGATGATGCTGCGGCCCTATGGGCCGCAGGAATCGGATTGCATTTCCGCGCGCTTCGCGCACATTCCCGCGAGGGCACCCCGGCTCCCCGCGCCCCGCAGCGCCAGTCGAGAGACGTCTGGGCCCCATCCCCCAGAAGCTTCGAGAACCAAGGCATCGCTTCGCTTCCCAGAAGCTGCGAAGTCCCCGGCATCGCTTCGTCCACTCGGAGCTGGCGAGAGTTTCGAGAGGCTGGGGGTCGGGGGGTCCCCCGCGGGAATGTGCGCGCAGCGCGCGATATGCAATCTGATCCCTGCCCGCCATAGGCGGGCAGCGCCATCCGGAGCTGCGCGCGGAGCGCGCGCGACTGAATTCCCGCGGGAGACCCCCGACCCCCAGCCCCAGGAGCCCCCCGACCATGAGCAACGAGCTGGTGGCGCTTGCCAAGCGCCTGATCTCCTACGAGACCGTCGACCCGGAAGGGATCTCGGAGTGCGCGGGGTTCGTCAAAGGGTGGCTGGAGTCGCAGGGGATCGAGGCGGAGCGGGACGAAGTGCGGGGGCTGCCGGTGATCAAGGCCGCGGTCGGTCCCGACGACGCCCCGACGGTCGTTCTGCACGGCCACCTCGACGTGGTCCCGGGGCATGCGGGGCAGTTCGAGGCGCGGGTCGACGGGGACCGGCTCTACGGGCGTGGGGCCTACGACATGAAGGGGGCGCTGGCGGCGATGCTGGTCGTCTTCGCCGCCATGCGCGAGCAGGAGCGGGTGCGGGTGCGGCTCGGGATCGTCGGCGACGAGGAGTCCGAGGAGGAGGCCGAGCGCGGCTCCGACCATCTGGTCGACAGCGGCTTCACCGGCGACTTCGCGATCACCGGCGAGCCGACCGACCTCCACATCGGCATCGAGGCCAAGGGGGTGCTGGCGCTGCGGCTCGAGGTGGAGGGGACCGCCGCGCACGGGGCGACGCCGTGGCTCGGGAACAACGCGGTGCTGAACGCAATCGACGTTTTCCGCAGTATCGAGTCGCTACCGTTTGCCCGGCACAGCTCGGAGCTGTTCGATCGCCCCTCGATCAACCTGGGCCGGATCTGGGGTGGCGACGCGCTGAACAAGGTGCCCGACCGATGCGTGATCGACGTCGACATCCGCTACCTCCCCGACCAGGACCCGGCCGCGATCCTCGCGGAAGTGAGCGGCCTGCCGGGCAGCGAGGCGGCCTCGCTCTTCACCCGGCCGCCGGCGACGGTCGACCGCAATTCGCCCTTCGTGCGCGGGCTGCGTGCGGCCGCTGCCGCGCATCACGACGGGGAGCCGATGAGCGTCGGCCGCGACGGCGCCTCCGACGCGGTCTCCTTCCTGCGGGTCGGGGTGCCGGCGGTCGAGTTCGGCCCGATCGGCGCCGGCCACCACGGTCCCGGCGAGTGGGTCGCGATCTCCTCGTTGGAGACCTACCGGCAGGCGCTCGACTCGTTCCTGCGGGCGATCCCGGACCGGCTCGATGACTGAGCCGCTGAACTCGGGCTGGGCCCCGAAGAAGCCACCACCCGACGGCGACCCCGAGGCGGCGCCGAAGCCGAAGCGGTTCTGGCTCCGTTTCAGCCTCGCCGCGGTCGTGATCGTCACCGTCTCGGCCGCGGCGACGGCGACCAGCGTCCTCGTCTACCTCGACAGCATCGCCAACGCGCTCGCCCACAACGACTCCCTGGCCCGTCCCCTGCAGCGCTACCTGGCGACGGTCGACGGCGGCGAGGCGCAGAACATCCTCATCCTCGGCTCCGACAAACGGGCTGGGGCGGAATTCGAAGAAGACCCGGGCCGCTCGGACACGACGATGCTGATCCGCCTCGACCCCGACCGCAACGCGATCGCGGTCTTCTCGATCCCCCGTGACCTCAAGGTCGAAATCCCCGGCTACGGCACCGGCAAGTTCAACGAAGCCTACGCCTACGGCGGGCCCAAGCTGACGCTGCAGACGGTCAAGCAGCTGACCGGGCTGCCGATCAACCACGTCGTCAACGTCGACTTCCTCGGCTTCGCCCAGGCCGTCTACGCGATCGGCTGTGTCTACACCGACGTCGACCGTCGCTACTACCACTCCAACGAAGGGCTTGGAGCGTCCGAACAGTACGCCGAAATCAACGTCAAGCCGGGCTACCAGCTGCTCTGCGGCAAACGCGCGCTGGAGTACGTCCGCTACCGCCACACCGACACCGACATCGTCCGCTCGGCTCGCCAGCAGGACTTCGTCAGCGCCGCCCGCGAGCGGATCTCGGTCGAGGACACTGGTCTTCGACCAGAGCGGCCTGATCGACATCTTCACCAAATACACCACCTCCGACATCAACGACAAAGAGACGATGCTGCAGGTGCTGAAACTGTTCCTAGCCTCCCGCAACGCCTCGCTCAAAGAGGTCCACTTCCCGGCCGAACTGGGACCGAGCTACGTCTACGCGTCGCCGGAAGCGATCAACGAAATGGTGGACCAGTTCCTCGGCATCGAAGCCAGCGGCGGGGCGACCGCCAACCAGGAAGGCGTGGAAGAAAACGAACAGGACCGGGCCGCCCGGAAGGCGAGGAAGAAGGCCAGGCACAAGGAGAAGAAGGAGAAGAAGGAGCCGATCGTGAAGCCGAAGCCGCCGGGCTCCGACGAACTGGTGCCGGCGCGCGAAGCGGGCGAGATGGAGGCGGAGATCGTCGCCCGCCGGGTCAACGGCCACTTCCCGGTCTACTTCCCGACGCGGCTGCCCTCCGGAGCCTACTACGTCGAAAGCGACCCGACCGAAAAGGTCATCGACCCCTTCGTCTACGGGATCAAGGACGAGGACGGCGACCGCCACGAGGCGTACCGCATGGTCGTCGTGCTGGAAAAGAACCGACGGCACCCACTACTTCGGCGTACAGGGGATTCGTGGCTGGTCGGACCCGCCGATCCTCAGCAACCCGAGCGAAACCAAGACGATCAACGGGCGCGAGTACGAAATCTTCGCCGACAGCGGCCGGATCAAACGGATCTCCTGGCACCGGGGCGAGAACAGCTACTGGGTCTCGAATGATCTGTTACAGAGCCTGAGCAACGACCAGATGGTCGGGATGGCGAGGTCCGCCGACGTGATCATCGCCAAGAAGAAACCAAAGAAAGGCGGGAAGAGCGGATGAGCGAGCAGCGTCAGCCGGTCGGAGTGATCGGAGTCGGGTGGGTCGGGCTGGTGACCGCCGCCTGCTTCGCCGAGCTGGGACACCCGGTGATCGCCCGCGACATCCTGCCGGAGAAGGTGGAGGCGCTCTCGCGGGGCGAGCTGACGATCCACGAGCCCGGCTTGGCCGAGCTGGTGCGGCGCAACGCCGAGCGCCTCACCTTCACCACCGAGATGTCCGAGCTGCTCGAGGGGGCGCAGCTGCTGTTCGTCTGCGTCGACACCCCCCCGACGTACTCCGGCGACGCAGACCTCTCGCGGGTGCGGGCGGTGGTCGAGGAGCTGCCCGCCGACAGCGAGCACGTGCTGATCATGAAGAGCACGGTCCCGGCCGGCACCGGCGACTCAATTCGCCGCGACCGTCCCGGGCTGCCCTACGTCTCCTGTCCCGAGTTCCTCAAGGAGGGGACCGCGGTCGCGGACTTCATGAACCCCGACCGGGTCGTGATCGGCGCCGATGCCGGCGCCGAGGGTGCCGCCGACGCGGTCGCCGGCCTCTACGAGCCGCTCGGCGGCGAGATCCTGCGCACCGACGTCGCCAGCGCCGAGATGATCAAGCTCGCCTCCAACGCCTTCCTGGCGACCAAGATCTCCTTCATCAACGAGATCGCCAACGTCTGCGAGGAGGTCGGTGCGGACGTCGGCGAGGTGGCCCGCGGGATGGGCCTCGACGAGCGCATCGGCTCCTCCTTCCTGCGGGCCGGCATCGGCTACGGCGGCTCCTGCTTCCCCAAGGACGTCAGCGCCCTGAAGATGCTGGCCGGCAACACCGGCTACCACTTCCAGCTCCTGACCGCGGTGATCGAGGTCAACGAGCTGCAGAAGCGGCGCGTGGTCGGCAAGCTGCAGGCGCATCTCGGCTCGCTGATCGGCAAGCGCGTGGCGCTGCTCGGCCTGGCCTTCAAGCCCGACACCGACGACATGCGCGAGGCCTCCAGCTTGGTGCTGGCGGCGCGGCTGCAGGGCGAGGGCGCCGAGGTGGTCGCCTACGACCCGGTGGCGAGCGAGCGTGCCGGAGAGCTGCTCAGCGGGGTCGAGCTGACAGGCTCGGCGATGGAGGCGCTCGACGGGGCCGACGCCGCGGTGCTGGTCACCGAGTGGGCCGAGTTCGCCGAGTTGGACTGGGCCGAGGCAGCCGCACGGATGTCACGCGCCCTGCTCGTCGACGGCCGCAACTTCCTCGATCCCGACGCCCTCCGCAGCGCCGGTTTCGAGTACGAGGGCATCGGCAAGAAGCAGGAAATCGGCGCTCCGTCCTAAACGCAGGGGGACGATGCAAGCAATCGTCTTAGTCGGGGGAGAGGGAACGCGGCTGCGGCCGCTGACCAACGACGTGCCGAAGCCGGCGCTGACCCTGGTCGATCGCCCCTTTCTCGCCTACATGATCGAGTGGCTGGCGGCGCACGGCGTGACCGAGGCGGTCCTGGCCTGCGGCTTCCTGCCCGACGTCCTGCGCGAGGCGCTCGGCGACGGCGAGCACGCCGGCGTCCGCCTCACCTACGTCACCGAGCCCGACCGCCGCGGCACCGCCGGGGCGATCCGGTTCGCCGCCGACGCCCTCGGCGAGCGACTCGACGACCGCTTCCTCGCCCTCAACGGCGACGTCCTCACCGACCTCGACCTGACCGCCCTGATGCGGGCGCACGGGGAGCGTGAGGCGCGGGCGACGATTGCCCTCTACCCGGTCGAGGACTCGGCCGCCTACGGGCTGGTCAGCGTCGACGGCGCCGGCGCCGTGACCGAGTTCGTCGAGAAGACCGGGGAGCCCGTGCCGGGTGAGATCAACGCCGGCGCCTACTTCCTCGAGCGCTCGGTGCTGGACCTGATCCCGCCGGGGCGCGAGGTCTCGATCGAGCGCGAGGTCTTTCCGCGCCTGATCGGCGACGGTCTCACCGCCCTGCGCCTCGATGGCTACTGGATGGACATCGGCACCCCCGAGCGCTATCTGCAGGCGAGCTGGGACATCCTCGAGGGGAGGGTGGAGACGCGGGTGCGGCCGACGGCCCCGGGCCTGCTGGTCGGCGCCGGAGCCGAGATCGACGAGGGCGCCACGGTTGGCCCGCGCGCGGTCGTCTCCCCGGGCTGCCGCATCGGCAGCGGCGCCGTGGTGCGCGACTCGGTCCTGCTCGACGGCTGCGACGTCGGCGCCGGCGCCAAGTTGAGTGGCTCGGTCCTCGCCGCCGGGGCCACGGTCGAGGCCGGAGCGGAGCTGGTCGGCGCGATGGTGGGTAGGAATGAGAGAGTTCCTGCCTCGGCACCATGATCGACGACGTCCTCGGCATCCCCGATCAGCTCCGTGACGCCCTCTGGCGGATCGAGTCGGCGCGCCTCGAGCCCGCTGACGCGGCCGGGGTGATGGTCTGCGGGATGGGCGGCTCGGCGATCGGCGGCGATCTCGCTGCCGCTGCTCTCGGCGATCGCCTGACGCGACCGTTGATCACCGTCCGCGGCTACGAGCTGCCGAGCTGGGCGACGCCGGAGTGGACGGTGCTCTGCTCCAGCTACTCGGGCAACACCGAGGAGACGCTGGCCTGCTTCGCGGCGGCGGAGGCGCTTGGCGCCCGCCGCATCGTCGCCAGCACCGGCGGCGAGCTGGTCGACGGCGCCCGCGCTGCCGGTCTGTCGGTGGTCGGCCTGCCGGGCATCTTCCAGCCCCGCGCTGCCGTCGCCTACATGTTCGCGGTCGCCACCGAGGTGGCCGCGCTGGCCGGTGCCGCGCCCCGGGTCCATACCGAGATCGATGCCGCCGCGGCCTTCCTCGCGGCGGAGTCCGAGGCTCTGCAGGCTCGCGCCGCGGAGCTCGCTGCCGAGCTCGACGGCGCCTTCCCGATCGTCTACGGCGCCGACCTGACCGCTCCGGCAGCGCGTCGCTGGAAGACCCAGATCAACGAGAACCCCAAGCTCCCCGCCTTCTTCTCCGAGCTGCCCGAGGCCGATCACAACGAGCTCTGCGGCTGGTCGGTGCCCGAGGCGCGCCTCGGCGCCGTCTTCCTCGAGGACCGCGACCAGCACCCGCGCGAGCGCCGCCGCTTCGAGCTGACCGCCGCCGCGGTCGCCGCCGCCGGCGCCCCCGCGGTCCGGGTCGAGACCGCCGGCGAGACCAGGGTCGCGCGCCTGCTCTGGGCCGTCATGCTCGGCGACCTCGTCTCGCTCGAGCTGGCGGAGGCGCGTGGCGTCGACCCGCTGCCGGTGGAGGCGATCGAGAGCTTCAAGCGGGAGATGGGGCGGCCGTGAGGGCGATGGTCCTTGCCGCCGGTCTCGGTACCCGTCTGCGCCCGCTCACCTACGAGATGCCGAAGCCGATGGTGCCGGTGCTGAACCGGCCGGTGATGGAGCACATCCTCCACCTCCTCGCCGGCCACGGCTTCACCGAGACGATCGCCAACCTGCACTGGTTTCCGGACCTGATCGAAAGCCATTTCGGCGACGGCAGCCGCCTCGGGGTCGAGCTCTCCTACAGCCGCGAGGAGCAGCTGCTCGGCACCTCCGGCGGCGTCCGCAACGTCGCCGGGTTCCTCGGCGACTCCTTCCTGATCATCTCCGGCGACGCTCTTACCGACCTCGACCTGGCGGCGATGCGCGAGTTCCACGAGTCCCACGACGGGATCGCCACTCTGGCGACCAAGCGGGTCGAGGACACCAGCCAGTTCGGGGTCGCGATCACCGGCGCCGATGGCCGCATCCAGGGCTTCCAGGAGAAGCCCGCCCCGGCCGAGGCGCTCTCCGACCTCGCCAACTGCGGCATCTACATGTTCCGCTCGGAGATCTTCGACTTCTTCCCGGAGCCGGGCGCCAGTAAGGCTGCCGCCCCCGGCGACCCCCCCGGCTTCGCCGACTGGGCGATGGACGTCTTCCCGCGCCTGCTGGAGGGCGACGTGCCCTTCTACTCGCACGAGATCGAGGCCTACTGGAACGACATCGGCAACCTCGAGGAGCTGCGCTCCAGCACCCTCGACGCGCTCAGCGGCGCGGTCGAGGTCGAGCGCGAGGGCGAGCTGGTGGAGGGGTTCCGCAGCGGCGAGCCGGTCGGCGAGGAGGGCCCGTTGCTGGGCCCGGTGCTGATCGGCACGGGCTGCGAGATCGGCGACGACGTCCGCATCGACGGGCCGTCGGTGATCGGCGACGGGGTCAGGGTCGGGGCCGGCAGCCGCCTGCGCGAGGTGATCGCCCTGCCCGGCGCTGAGGTCCCCCCGGGCTCGGTGCTGATCGGCGCCACCGTCGGTCGTCGCGCCTAGTTGACGATCCGTTTCTTGCCGCCCCGCTTCTTGTTGGGGTGGCACCAGGGGTTGATCTCGCAGTTGTCGGCTTGGTTGATGATGCTGGCGTTGAGGACGTGGCTGGTGCGGCGGTAGTCGAGGCCGTTGTAGGTAAAGGGCGGGGTTTTGATCGTCAGCCGGTAGAGCCAGTTGCCGCGGTGCTTGCGGGGGGCCAGGTAGAGCAGCTGGCTGCCCTTCAGGGCGATCGTCCGTCTGGACGCCCCGACGCGTTTGCTGCTGGGGCAGATCGGCTCGGTCTGCCCCTGGTCGGCGGTCCAGGTGCACTCGGCTTTGAACTCGACCAGCTCCAACTTTGCTCTCTGGCCAACCAGGGCCGGCTCGACTTCGACCGGCACGAGCGCCTTGCTCCTGGTCCATTTCGCGCGCTCGCCGAACTTGATTTCCGGCGTCAGCGCGAAGAGCGCGGCCGGGCCGGCGCCGGGCAGGATCGCCTCCGGCGCGATCGCGGTCGGCTCGGCCGGGACGACTCTGTCTCGCGAGCCTGGCACCGAGAAGGCGACCATCGCCTCGCCCGCGAAGCAGTGGTAGCTGAAGATCAGGAGGTCGTCGGAGTCGAGGTAGCGGAAGGCCGAGCAGGTCCAGGCGCTGCTGCCGGCCTGAAGCGTCTCTAGGTCCGCCTTCACCGGCGCCTGCTGTATCTGGCCGGCCAGGTCGGTCGCCACCGCGCAGGAGGTTTTGGCGACGCTGAGGCGCTTGACCCCGCGCGGGGCGCCCTCGCACTTTTCGCGCACGCCCTTGCGGCCGATGACATATATGCGCTTGCGCCCCTGCAGACAGGCGAAGGCGGCGCGATGGCCGAAGTAGCAGGTCCAGCCGGCGACCCCCTGGGAGCCGATCGAGCCCTGGGAGAAGGCGGGCACCTGCAGGGCGGCCTGGCCGACCGCCGCGGCGCGGCCGCACCCGACCCGCTGCACCTTGACGCCCCAGACCATCGGCGGTCCGCCCGGCCCGCCCCCGATCACCTGCCTGCCGCAGCGCGGTGCCGCCCCCGAGTCCTGGATCGAGAACTTCCCGGTGCACCGGGCCCGGGCCCAGCTGTCGACCGGGATCGGGATGTTCAGGAAGCGGACCGCGGCGATCGCCCGGGTCGCGTCGTCGGCGATCCAGAGCTTGATCCGGGCCCGGCTCGCGGTCGTGCAGCCGAGGCCGAGCGCGCCGGTGTTCTGCAGGCTCCGGAGCGAGACGAACGGGCTGGGCGGGGGCTCGGTCGAGGAGTATTCGCGGAACGTGCGGGTGGTGGTCCCGTAGGAGGTTGGTTCTTCTTCGACCGCGTACTCCGGAGCGAGTGGGACGGGCGGCGGTTCGCGGCCGCTGGTTTCCGTTACCGAGTGCTCGACGACGGTCGGTTTGGGCGGATCCAGGAAGCGCGAGCCCCAGTGGATCTCTTCCCCGCCCTTGCGCATCGAACGCCACCCGTTTCCACCTTTGCTCGCTTTGAACTGGAGCTCGATCTGGCCGAAGCGCGAGAACCGGCCACGGCAGTCGGCGGGCAGGTCAGCGATCAGGGCTTCGAATTCGGAGGCGACTTCGAACGGCGCCAGGAAGTTGTCGGTGGCCCTGACTTCGCGGTCCTTCTCCGGGTGATGGTTGAAGGTGTAGCCGCGCCAGTCGACGGGCATCACCAGACCGGCCGCGATGCAGCGCTGTTCGAGGCTGAGCTCGGCGGAGGCGGAACCCGCGCCGAGGACGAGGCTGGCGGTGCCCGCGAGCAGGAGGGCGAGGGAGAATCGTCTGTGCGTGTTCATCTGGACCGGGTTTCTGCGCAAAGGCTTTGCATCGTGCGCGCCACGTGTGCGCCGGCGAGGCCGAGGATTTGCCGGATGGAGATCCTACGAACTGTCAGCGCCGCTGTCGCGCCACCCCTGTGCGCTGCCTGCGGGCGCTCGTGCCGGCCCGAGGCGGTCCTCTGCACCCGCTGCGGGCGGCGGCTCGGAGCGGCCGAGCCGTTGCTGGGCAAGGGACCACCGGGCCTCGACCGTGCTTGGTCCTCCGCTCCCCACGAGGGGGTGGCCCGTGACCTCGTCGCGGCGCTGAAGTTTCGGCAGCTGCTGCCGGTCGCCGACCTGATGGCGGACCGGATCCAGTGGCTGGCGCCGGCGCACATGCTGAGCGGCGTGGTGGTGCCGGTGCCACCGGCCCCGGCCCGGCTGCGCCGGCGCGGGTTCGACCCCGCCGGCGAGCTGGCGGCGGCGCTGGCGGAGCGGCTCGGCACTCCGCTCGAGACCTGTCTGAGGCGCCGGGGGCGACGGCGGCAGGTCGGGCGGCGACGCTCGGAGCGACTCGGTCAACCGCCACGGATCGAGGCGAGCGGCCAGGCTCCTCGCAGCGCCCTCCTGGTCGATGACGTGCTCACGACCGGGGCGACGATGACCGCCTGCGCGCAGGCTCTGCGGGCGGCCGGGGCCGCCCGCGTGGTCGCCGTCACTTTTGCGCGGCGACTGTGAGCCTAGCTTTCTAAGGGTGCAGCTCCGCCGGCCGGCCGCGCATCTGGTCGACCAGGCGCCGCGTCCGGCTGCGCTTGCGGCGCAGCTCGCGGTGCTTCTTGACCTGGCGGCGAACGTCCTCCGCCAGTTCGTGCACCGAGTGCGTCATCTCGGGCGAGGCCTCGTGCGCCCGTAGCGTCACGCCCTTGAGGTAGAACGTCGCCTCCGCCACCTGGCTGTCCGCGATCCGCGGGTTGCGCTCCTCCGAGAGCACCACCTCAAGGGTCGCGAGCGGCGAGACCTGCCGGCCAAGGCGCTGGAATCGTTTCCGCACCATCTCACGCAGGTCATCCGTCATCTCGACGTTCCGGCCCCGAATCTCAATCCGCATGAGCGCCTCCTCGTGGTTTCGCATCGATCGTACGCTTGCTACCCGCTCGGAGCAAGGGGCATTCCGCGATTCGCGCGAGAGTCTGCACCGCTACCCTTGACCGATGCCCGCAATGGACCTCGTGACCAAGGCGCTGCGGACTGGGGAGGGGCGCAAGTTCAAGGCCTACCAGAAGCGCGCCGAGGCGATAAACCGGCTCGAGCCGGAGATGGAAGCGCTCGCCGACTCGGAACTGCGCGAGGAGGCAGACTCCCTGCGTGAGCACGCCCGTAACGGCGCCTCGCTCGACAGCCTGCTGCCGGAAGCATTTGCCCTCACCCGCGAGGCCGCGCGACGGACGATCGGCCAGCGCCACTACGACGTGCAGCTGATCGGCGGCATGGTCCTCCACGAGGGCGCGATCGCCGAGATGCGCACCGGCGAGGGCAAGACCCTGACCGCGACCCTGCCGGTCTTCCTCAACACGCTCGCCGGCGACAGCGTCCACCTGGTCACCGTCAACGACTACCTCGCCCGCCGCGACTCGGAATGGATGAAACCGGTCTACGACGCGCTCGGGGTCAGCGTCTCCGCCGTCCAGGACTCCGACGACCACGCGGCCCGTCAGCGCAAATACGCGGGCGACGTCACCTACGGGACCAACTCGGAGTTCGGCTTCGACTACCTGCGCGACAACATGTCCCCCTCGCTCGAGCACTGCGTCCAGCGCGAGCACGTCTTCGCGATCGTGGACGAGGTCGACAACATCCTCATCGACGAGGCGCGGACGCCGTTGATCATCTCCGGCCAGCCCGAACAGGCGACGCAGACCTACTACACCTTCGCCCGCCTCGCCAAGCAGCTGACCGGGGTCCCGGCCAAACAGAAACTGAAATCGCTGGGCGAGTCCAAGGACACCTCCGAGGTCGACTACGACTACGAGTACGACGAGAAACACAAGACCGTCGCGCCGACCGAGCGCGGGGTGAAGAACGCCGAGCAGTTCATCGGCGTCGACAACCTCTACCTCGGCGAGAACGGCACCCTCGTCAACCACCTCAGCCAGGCGCTGAAGGCCGAGTCCCTATACAAGAAAGACAAGGACTACGCGGTGATCGACGGCGAGGTGATGATCATCGACGAGTTCACCGGCCGCATCCTCGAGGGACGCCGCTGGTCGGAGGGCCTGCACCAGGCGGTCGAGGCGAAGGAGGGCGTGGCGATCCGCGAGGAGAACCAGACGCTGGCGACGATCACCCTGCAGAACTACTTCCGTCTCTACGACAAGCTCTCGGGGATGACCGGAACGGCGCTGACCGAGGCGACCGAGTTCATGAAGATCTACAAGATTCCGGTGGTCGAGGTGCCGACCAACCAGCCGATGGTCCGCGCCGATCACAACGACCAGATCTTCAAGACCAAAGACGGCAAGTGGAAAGCGGTCCTCGACGAGATCCTGGCCCGCCACGAGATGGGCCAGCCGATCCTCGTCGGAACGGTCTCGGTTGAGGTCTCGGAGATGATCTCCGAGGCGCTGAAGCGCGAGGGGATCGAGCACGCGGTGCTCAACGCCAAGCCCGAGCACGCCGAACGAGAGGGTGAGCTGATCGCCCAAGCGGGCCGCAAGGGCGCGGTGATGATCGCGACCAACATGGCCGGCCGCGGCGTTGACATCAAGCTCGGAGGCGACGCCGAACACCTGGCGATTCACGAGCTGAAGAAGCAGGGGCTCGCCCCCGACAGCGACGGCTACGACGAGGCCCTTGCCGCCAAGGCTGCCGAGCTCGAGCCCCAGTGCAAGGCGGAGGCAGAGGAGGTCCGCGAGCTGGGCGGGCTCTTCATCTGCGGCACCGAGCGCCACGAGTCGCGGCGGATCGACAACCAGCTGCGCGGTCGCTCCGGCCGCCAGGGTGATCCCGGGGAGTCGCGCTTCTACCTCTCCGCCGAAGACGACGTGATTCGCCTCTTCGCCGGCGACCGCATCTACAAAATCCTCGACCGCCTGGGGCCGGTCGACGAGGACGGCACCGAAGTCCCACTCGAGGCGAAGATGCTGACGAAAACCGTCGAGAACGCCCAGAAGAAGGTGGAGGAACAGAACTTCCTGATCCGCAAACGGGTGCTCGAGTACGACGACGTGATGAACGAGCAGCGCCGGATCGTCTACCGCTACCGCCGCGAGATCCTCGAAGGGCGCGACATGTCGGAGACCGCCCGCGACGAGGTCGAGGGCGTGATCGAGCGACTGGTCGACGAGTACACCTCCGCCGATCTGCTGGAGGAATGGGACCTTGGTGAGCTGGAGACGCAGCTGCGCCAGATCTGGCCGCTCAGCGTCGAGGTCGCGAGCCTGGCACCGGAGACGGTCGATCGCGAAAAGCTCAAAGACACCCTCGACGACGACGCGATGAGCGCCTACGACGAGCGCGAGCAGCAGCTCGGCGAGGAGCTGATGCGCTACCTGGAGCGCTCGATCCTGCTGCAGGTGATCGACAACCGCTGGCGCGAACACCTCTTCGACATGGACTACCTGCGCGAAGGCATCCACCTCCGCGGGTTTGCCCAGATCGATCCTCTCGTCGCCTACAAAAACGAGGGTTTCTCGATGTTCGAAGAGCTGATGCACTCGATCTGGGATGAGTTCAGCCGCCTCGTCTATCGGGCCGAAATCGAAATCGACCCTGCTCAAGCCAATGGCGCTGCCGCGGCCGCCAACGAGCCGACGGCGCTGGACTACTCCGGCGGCACCCTCGACGGACAGCCCTCGGCGCTGGAACAGGTCGCAGCTGGGGGTGGTGCAGCGGGAGCCGTCGATACCGCCGCCTCGCAGGCAGTCGGCGGCAACGGCGAGGTGGTCGAGACCGTGGTCAAGGATGAGCACGACAAAGTTGGGCGCAACGATCCGTGTTGGTGTGGGAGCGGGAAGAAGTACAAGAAGTGTCATGGGGCTTAGGCCCCGTCCCGGTGGGGGTTTCGCTTAACTTTTTCGACGGCGCCGAGGCTGCCGAGGAAGAAAGCGGCGAAAAAGTACAAGACGCTCCACCCCCACCGGGACGGGGCCGTCCGCTAGCTGATCCTGCTTTATGCAACCCGCACACGACCCTGTTCGAGAGTTCATCCGGGCGTTCAACGAGCGGGATCTGGATGCTTTCGTAGCTGTGTTGGACGCTGAGGTGGAAATTCACTCCAGTCGCGGGTTGCGGAAGGGGCGGGAGGCGGCGCGGGTTTGGGCGACGCGGCCGCCGGGTGGGGTTCAGCAGGAGATCGAGCTGGAGCAGTTGTACGAGGACGGGATTGAGGGGGGTGGGGGTCGGGCCGTGGCCCTGATCGTTCGGCGTTGGCATTGGGATGAGAGCGGTGAGCCGGCGGGAGAGGAAGCGATGGCCTGGTTCTTCGAGTTGCGCGACCGGCTCGTTCGCTCCTGGCGCCCCTACGAGGATCGCGACGCGGCGCTTCGCGACGGCGGCTTCGTCCACGGGTAGTCTTCGGCCATGGCCGACGCCGCCCCGACCGAAGCGATTGCCCCGCGCTTGGCCGCCGTCCGCGAGCAGCTGTCCCTGCTCTCGGACTACCTTTGACCCGGCCGGGCTGGAAGCCGAGGTAGAGCGCCTCGAGGAGAAGATGGGGAAGCCCGGCTTCTGGGACGACCAGGAGGCCGCCGCCCGCACCTCCGGTGCGCACGCGCGCGCCGAGCGCCGGCTGCAGACCTTCCGCGGGCTCGAGTCCGACGTCGCCGACCTCGCCGATCTGGCAGAGATGGCCGCGGAGGACGAGGAGATGGCGGCGGAGCTGGGCGCGCAGATGGCCTCGGTCGAGCAGCGCCTGGCCGAGCTTGAGGAGGCGCGGCTGTTCAGCGGCGAGTACGACGCCGGCGATGCCGTCGTAACCGTCCACGCCGGGGCCGGCGGCACCGACTCCCAGGACTGGGCGGAGATCCTCCTCCGCATGTACCTGCGTTGGGCGGAGCGGCGTGGCTTCGAGGTCGAGATGAAGGAGGCCTCGCCGGGGGAGGAGGCCGGCCTCAAGTCGGCGACGTTCGTCGCCCGCGGCGAGAACGCCTACGGTCTCTTCGCGGCCGAGCGCGGTGTCCACAGGCTGGTCCGGATCTCCCCTTTCGACTCCTCCTCGCGCCGTCACACCAGCTTCGCCCAGGTCGACGTCGGTCCGCTGGTCGACGCCGGCGTCGAGGTCGAGATCGACGACGGCGACCTGCGCATCGACACCTACCGCGCCTCCGGCGCCGGCGGCCAGCACGTCAACAAGACCGACTCGGCGGTGCGAATCACCCATATCCCCACCGGCGTCGTCGTTCAGTGCCAGAACGAGCGCTCGCAGACTCAGAACAAGGCGGTGGCGATGCAGCTGCTGCGCTCGAAGCTGATCGAGCTGGAGGAGCGCAAACGCGCCGAAGAGCTGGCGAAGGCCCGCGGCGAGGTCAAAGACGTCGCCTGGGGATCGCAGATCCGCAGCTACGTGATGCACCCGTACACGATGGTCAAGGACCACCGCACCGAGCACGAGGTCGGCGATGTGCAGCGGGTCCTCGACGGCGACCTCGACGACTTCGTGCGCGACTACCTGAACAAGACTGCGGCCGCCTCGGCCAACTAGGCGATGGCGCCTCTGGTCCAGCTCGAGCGCCCGGCGGACGGCGATCCCGAGGGCCTGCTGGTGCTGCACCACGGCCGTGGCACCGAGGAGGGCGACCTGCTCGCCCTCGCCGACCTGCTCGACCCCGAGCGCCGGCTGCGGGTGGTGACGCCGCGGGCGCCGCTGCGGCTGCCGGGCTCGCCCGGCTATCACTGGTACCTGGTCCCGCGCGTCGGCTGCCCCGACCACGACAGCTTCCACGCCGCCCGGGCGGCGCTGGCCGAGCTGCACGACCGGCTCTGGGAGGAGACCGGGGTGGGCCCGGAGCGGACCGTGCTCGGCGGCTTCTCGATGGGTGCGGTGATGAGCTACGCGATGGCGCTCGGCGCCGACCGGCCGGCGGTGGCGGGGGTCCTCGCCTTCAGCGGCTTCGCGCCGGTGGTGGATGGTTGGGAGCCGACCTTCGCGGATCGGCAGGGGACGCGCGCCTTCATCGCCCACGGCCGCCGCGACCCGATCATCGAGGTCGGCTTCGCCCAGCGGGCGCGCGATCTGCTCGAGGCGGGTGGGCTCGACGTCACCTACCGCGAGTCCGAGATCGGCCACCAGATCGACCCCGCGCACCTGCGCGACGCGACTGCCTGGTTGGCCGAGGCGCTCGCGGACTGAACGCCCGCGGTCCCGTCGACGAGGGGCGCTATTCGGACGGGAGCCAGGTCAGGCCGCGGGGCGTTGCCCGCCTGACGTCCAGATGGCGATCGAAGTAGGACTGGCACCAGCGCGGCGCAGCCGGCACGCGCAGTCGCACGGAGAAGTCCTTGGCGGCCATCACTTTCTCCATCTGGGGCTCGGTCAGGCTGCGGTTCAGCCGCAGCACGCCCTTCTTGCCGAAGCGCTTCTTCTCGCTGCCGAGGAAGAGCGAGCCCTTGCTGCCGTGCAGTCCGTAGTCGATCGCGACGGCGGTGGGGGAGGCGGTCGTGTAGCGGATCTGGAGTCGGACCTTGTCGCGGTTGCCGGAGGCGAAGATCGTCGGCTCAGCGGTGCTGAGCAGGCATTCCGCGGGGGCCTCGACGCCGTCCTCTTCGTCGCATTCGCCTTCTTCTTCCTCTTCGCATTCTTCGGCTTCGATCTCTTCCTCTTCGCTGGCGGCTGCTTCGCCTTCTTCCTCTTCGTCGGCGGGCGCGGCCAGCACGGAGGGCAGGGGATCACCCGGGAGGGCGAGTGCCTGTGCGGAGGCGGTGAGGCAGAGCAGGGCGATCGAAAAGAGGAGGACGAGGGGCTTGCGGAGCATGGATCTTCAGATCGACCCCGAGCGCCTTGCCCTTTAGGGCTTGATCAATTCTTGAGGATGCCCTCGAGCTGGAGCAGGCCCTCCTTCATCGGCAGGCCGCCGCCGTAGCCACCAAGGGCGCCGCTGGTCCGCAGCACCCGGTGGCAGGGCACGACCAGCGGGATCGGGTTCGATCCGCAGGCCGTTCCCGCGGCTCGCACCGCCCGCTCGTTGCCGGCCAGCTTCGCCATCTCGGTATAGCTGCGGGTCTGGCCGTAGGGGATCCGAGCGATCGCCCGCAGCACCCGGCGGCGGAAGTCTTTGCTCAGCTGCCAGTCGAGCGGCAGGTCGAACTCGGTCAGCTTGCCCTCGAAGTAGAGGTCGAGCTCACGCTGGGCCTCGTCGAGCCCGGCCGGGGCCTCGAGCACCCGCGGCGAGACCCGCGTTGCCAGCTCGTCGAGGAGCTCGTCGGCGTCCTGGTTGGGGAGGCCGACCCGGACCAGCCCACGCGGGGTCGCGGCCAGCAGCAGCGGTCCGTAGGGCGAGTCGGTGGTCGTGTAGGCGACGTCGAGCAGTCCTTCCTCGGCGGCGCGCTCAGCGAGGCGGTTCAGCGATGCCTTCATGCCAGCTCCTTTCTCAGTCGCTTGATGCCCTCGTGCAGGCTGCGCCGGGCCGCCTCCGGCGAGCAGCCCAGGGCAGCGGCAATCTCGGCGTGGGGGAGGTCGCTCGCGAAACGCAGCGTCACCGCGGCCCGCTGTTTCGGCGGCAGCGCGCCGACCGCTGTCCAGATGCCGTCGTCCCCGGGCTCCCGGTCGGCGATTGACACCTCGGCGACCTCGGCCACCGGCACCGGGCGTCGCCCTCGTGCGCGGTGGTGGTCGACCGCCTTGCGGTGGGCGATCGTGATCAGCCAGCCGCACAGGTTGCGGGTGTCATCCAGTTTCGGGTAGGCGCGCAGGGCGGAGAGGAACGTCTCCTGGAAGCAGTCGTCGGCGTCGGTGCGGCCGACGGCTCCGCGCACGACCGCCATCACGTCTTCGGCGTACTCGTCGATCAGGGTCTGGAACGGGGGCAGCTCACTCACCTCGGGGATTAAACGCCGTGGCGGGACTAAACGTGAGATGACTAGGCTGGCGCCGTGACCGAAGCCCTCGAGGAGATCGTGCGCCGGGCGCTGGCTGAGGACATCGGTGACGGCGACGTCACCACGGAGGCGACGGTGCCGGCAGACGCCCCTGCGCGGGCGCGGATCGTGCAGAAACAACCGGGAGTTGTCTTTGGCTTCGAGGCGGTGGAGGAGGCGCTGCGCCAGTGCGGGGTCGAGCACGTGGACCGGCTCGTTGTTGAGAGTCAGTGGCGGGAGCAGGTGCCCGCCGAGATCCTGTTGGCGAGCGGTCCGGCGCCGGCGCTGCTGGCGGCCGAGCGCACCGCGCTCAACTTCCTCGGCCACCTCTCTGGCATCGCCACCCTGACGGGGCGCTTCGTCGAGGCGGTGGCGGGGACCGGCGCCCACATTCTCGACACCCGCAAGACGACGCCGGGGCTGCGGGCACTGGAGAAGGCTGCGGTCGTGGCCGGCGGTGGGGTCAACCACCGGATCGGGCTCTACGACGCGATCCTGATCAAGGAGAACCACATCGCCCTCGCCGGCGGCGTCGCCAAGGCCGTCCACGCGGCGCGCCGGGCCGAGCCGGACCTGCCGATCGAGATCGAGTGCCGCGACCTCGAAGAGGTCGCCTACGCGCTCGGCGTCGGTGCCGAGCGGCTGCTGCTCGACAACATGGACGTCGAGACCCTGCGGGCGGCGGTGAAGCTGCGCGACCAGCACGCGGCGAACGACGGCCCCACCCTCGAGGCCTCCGGCGGCGTCGACCTGACCACCGTTCGCGCCGTTGCCGAGACCGGCGTCGACTTCATCTCCATCGGCGCCCTAACTCACTCAGCTCCGACCCTGGACTTCAGCTTCTTACTTGAGCAGGCGTGAGAGCCGTCGGTCTTTGAGCACGCGGCCGCCGGTCTGCTCCTCGGGGCAGTAGTTGGTCTGGTGCTCGGAGAAAAAGACGGCCTCGATCGTCGTGCCGCAGCGCGGGCAGGGCTCGCCCTCGCGCCTGTGAACACGGAGTGGCATCGGGGCCTTGTCGGGGCCCTCGGCGTCGATCGTCTCCTCGTAGTGCTCGATCGCGTCGCCGAGCACGTGTAGAGCTGCGTGCAGCCGCTCCACCTCCTCCTCGCTCAGTTCCGATCCTTTCCTGAAGGGCGAGAGGCGCGCCTCCCAGAGGATCTCGTCGACCCAGGAGCGGCCGATGCCGGCGATGTCTTTCTGGTGGCGCAGCAGGGGATGCAGGTGGCGGGGCTTGTCGATCGTCGCCGCGAACTCCTCGAGCGGGGGAGGAGGCCAGGCTTCCGGGCCGAGCGTCTTCACCATCTCGTCCCCAGCGACCTGGTCCGCCGCCAGCAGTTTCGCCCAGGCGCGCTGCTTGGTCCCGAACTCGCGCAGCCGCAGCTCGCGCCCGTCCCCGAGCCGCACCAGCACCCGCGAGGCGCGGTCTTTGGGCGAGGCCCTCTTGTCGAACGCCTTCAACCGCCCCGCCGACATCAGATGAATCAGCAGCGCCAGATCCCCAAACTCGACCACCGGCATCTTTCCGATCCGCCGCACCCCCGTCAGCTCACGCCCGGCCAGCGCTTCCAGCGGCGGATCGAACGTCTTCATCACGTTCATCCCCGGCGCCAGCGCCGACTCGACGGTGGCGCCGGCGAGGGCGGCGTCGAGTCGCCGCGTCACGATCTCCACCTCGGGCAGCTCGGGCATGCGCCAAGTCTGCCAGCGAGTAGACTTTTCTTAACGTCATTCGACTGGTTCTAGGCGACGCCGGGCCAGCGAACATTGAGGAAAGGAAGGGCTCATGCAGGAGCTCCCGACGATCCAACCTACGTTTGCACCGGAGCTCTCCCGGGAGCAGATCGCCGAGCTCAGCGATGAGGTGCGCGCGCTCGCGGCCGAGCGCGACGCGGTGATCCTCGCCCACAACTACCAGCTGCCCGAGGTCCAGGACGTCGCCAACTACCTCGGCGACTCGCTTGGGCTCTCGCGCCAGGCAGCCGCCACCGACGCCGAGGCGATCGCCTTCTGCGGCGTCCACTTCATGGCCGAGACGGCCTCGATCCTCTCGCCGCAGAAGACGGTGCTGATCCCAGATCTCGACGCCGGCTGCTCGCTTGCCGACTCGATCGACGCCGAGCAGCTGCGCGCCTGGAAGGCCGAGCACCCCGGCGCCCTGGTGGTGATGTACGTGAACACCTCGGCTGAGGTCAAGGCCGAGACCGACTACTGCTGCACCTCTTCCAATGCGGTCAAGGTCGTCGAGCACATCTGGGCCGAGCACGGGCCGGACACGGAGATCCTCTTCGGCCCCGACATGTGGCTGGGCGCCTTCGTCGAGCGCGAGACCGGGTTGATCGACGACCAGGAGCGCCGCGGCCGCTTCCACGTCTGGGACGGCGAGTGCCACGTCCACGCCGGCATCCGCCCCGACGACATCGCCCGCACCCGCGCCGAGCACCCCGAGGCCGAGTTCCTGATCCACCCCGAGTGCGGCTGCTCGACCCAGGCGATGGAGTACGTGGCCGCGGGCGACATCGAGGCCGAGGGCGTCCACATGCTCTCCACCTCCGGGATGCAGAAGCACGTCGAAGAGCATCCCGACGGAGAGTTCATCGTCGCCACCGAGAACGGGATGCTCTACCCGCTGCAGCAGGCGGCGCCCCGCGCCAACCTGATCGAGGCCAACCGGATGGCCTTCTGCAAGTACATGAAGATGATCACGCTGCCGAAGCTGCGCGACTCGCTGCGCGAGATGAAGTTCGAGGTCAGCGTCCCGGCCGAGGTCGCCGAGCGGGCCCGGGTGCCGATCGAGCGCATGGTCGCGATCGGGTAGTTCCTCTCCTCGCAGGCACGAACGGCTCGATCTGGGCGCAGTCTTGCGCGGCCGAGGGGTCGCAGGAGTCACCCTGTGTCCGCAGAAGCTCCACCCCAGCGATGGCCCGATCGAAGAAGAAACATGCGCGCGACGAGGAGCCGCGGCGCCCAGGTGGGCGCCGGGCGCCGATCATCGAGCTCAGTGACGTGACCAAGGTCTATCCGGGCGGCCACATGGCGCTGGACCGGGTCAACCTGGCGATCGGCCGCGGCGAGTTCGTCTTCCTCGTCGGCCCGACCGGGTGCGGCAAGTCGACGCTGATCAAGATGCTGATCCGCGAGCTCGCCGCCACCGAGGGAGCGGTCAAGATCGCCGGCCGCGACATCGGCGCCCTGCCGGAGAAGAAGATCCCGCAGCTGCGGCGCAACATCGGCACCGTCTTCCAGGACTTCAAGCTGCTCCCGAACCGGACCGTCTACGACAACGTCGCCTACGCGTTGCAGGTGCTCGGCGCCAGCCGCGCCGAAGTCCGGGAGCAGGTGCCGGCGACGCTGCGTCTGGTCGGACTCTCGACCAAGCTCAACAGCTACCCGGACCAGCTTTCCGGCGGCGAGCAGCAGCGCGTCTCCGTCGCCCGTGCCTTCGTCAACCACCCGCCGCTGCTGCTGGCCGACGAGCCCAGCGGCAACCTCGACCCGGTCACCTCGATCGGGATCATGCAGCTGCTCTACCGGATCAACAAGACCGGCACCACCGTGGTGGTCGTGACCCACGACCGCGAGATGGTCGACAACATGCAGCGCCGCGTGGTCGAGCTCTACGAGGGCCGCGTCGTCCGCGACGAGGTCAGCGGCGGCTACACCGAGGAGTCGACCACCGAGTTCGGCCTGCGCATGCGGGCCGAGATGGGGGTCGGCCGCGAGGGTGAGGGCCTGACCAACGGACACGAACAGGGCTCGCTGCTCTGATGTCGCGCCTGATCTTCTTCCTGCAGGAGGCGCTGCGCGCGCTGCGCCGCAACGGCGCGCCGACGCTGGCCGCCGTGATCACGACCGTGGTCACGGTCGTCCTGCTGGGAATGCTGATCCCGATCTTCCAGACCGCCCAGGGCAAGAGCGATGAAATCCGCAGCGAGCTCAACGTCCAGTTCGCCCTCTTCGAAGACGCGACCAAAGCCGAAAAGGACGAGCTGAGGGGGGAACTGGAAGCGATCCCGCACGTCGCCCAGGTCACCTACATCACCAAGGCAGAGGCGCTGCAGACGCTGACCGCCGACCTCGAGGACAAGACGGTCGTCGAGCAGCTGAGCAGCAACCCGCTACCGGCTAGCTTCGAAGTGAAGGCCGACGATGCCGCCAATCTGAATGGAGTCTGCATGGCGGTGATGCGGCCCGTCGACGGTGACTGCGAAGAGCTCCTGCGTCAAGGCGCCGACTCCACGGTGGAGACGAACCCGATCTCCCCCATAATCAGCAACCCGTTCGACCGCCAGGAAGCCTTCGCGGAAATCGAGGAAGTGACCGGCGCCCTGAAGATCGTGCTGACGGTGATGACGGTGTTGCTGATCCTCGCCTCGCTGATGTTGGTCGGGAACACGATCCGGCTCTCGATCTACACCCGCCGCCGCGAGGTCGAGGTGATGCGCCTGGTCGGCGCCACGCGCTGGTTCATCCGCTGGCCGTTCATGATCGAGGGAGTGGTCGTCGGCTTCGCAGGGGGCCTGGTGGCCATACTGGTCCTGTGGATCGGCAAGATCACGGTCGTCGACCCGCTCAGCGACTCCTTCTCCTTCCTCGCGGCGCAGAACAACAGCACGCTCTCGTTCCCCGCTCTGGTGGCGATCTTGTTCGCCGCCGCGGTGCTGGTCTCGACGATCGGCTCCGGCGTCACCCTGCGGCGCTTCCTCAAGGTCTGAGGCCGACGGCGTGAGAGCGCGGGGGGCCGTGGCCTATGCCGTGGCGCTGATCGCCTTCCTCTGCGCCGGCCTCTGGCTCGGCGGCCACCCGACGATGCTGCCCGAATTCATCCGCGAGCCGTTCGTCGGCTCGCCGGCCGGGCTGACCGCCGAAGCGGCGGAAGTGATCGAGGACACCTACTTCCGGTCGGTCGGCGAGACCGAGCTCGGCAACGCTTCCCTGCAGGGCATGGTGCGCGAGCTGCGCCAGCGCAACGACGACCGCTTCTCCGAATACTTCTCGCCGGAAAGCCTCGCGAGCTTCAACGAGGCGATCGAAGGCCGCTTCTCCGGGGTCGGGCTCTCGATCGTCGAGGTCAAACGCGGCCTGCGCGCGGTCCAGGTGTTCGCAGACTCACCCGCCGAGCGGGCGGGGATCGCGCCCGGCGACACGGTCGTCTCCGTCGACGGCGAGTCGATCGCAGGTATCGGCAGCGCCGCGGCGACCGCGAAGATCAAAGGTCCGGAAGGGACCGAGGTAACCCTCGGCGTGCTCGATGCGAAGACGCGCAAGCTGCGGCAGCTGCGGCTGACGCGGGCCGAGGTGACCCTGCCCAACATCAGCAGCCGGGTCGAGGTCGTCGATGGCGAGAAGCTCGGCTACGTGCGCATGCTCAGCTTCAGCGAAGGGGTCCACGCACAGCTCGCCGAGGCGGTGCGCAAGGTGCGGCGCCAGGGCGTGAAAGGGATCGTGCTCGACCTGCGCGGCAACCCTGGCGGCCTGCTCGACGAGGCGGTGCTCTGCGCGAGCCTCTTCCTGCCCGAGGACGAGGTCGTCGTCTCGACCGAGTCCCGCACCCAGGGCGACAGCGTTCACAAGACCGTGGACGCCCGGGTCACCCGGTTGCCGCTTGCCGTCCTGATCGACCGCGGCACCGCCTCGGCGGCGGAGATCCTCGCCGCGGCCCTGGCCGACAACGCCGGGGCGCCGGTGGTCGGCACCCGCTCCTTCGGCAAGGGCGTCTTCCAGCAGGAGGAGCCCCTCTCCAACGGCGGCGCCCTGAAGCTGACGGTCGGCGAGTACTTCACCCCGGACGGGGTCAACCTCGCGCGCAGCCGTGGCATCCACCCCGATGTCGAGGTCAGCGACAACCCGGAAACGGCGGCCGACGAGGGGAGTGAGCGGGCACTCGGCGTGCTGGCCGGCCAGGTCGGCGGGTGAGCCGCCGCCGGCAAACGCGGCCGGGCCGCGCGCGCCGCGCCCAAGCCCGCCGCGACAGCGCCCAGGCCCACCGCAACCCCCGCGATAGCGCGCCGAAGGCGCGCGACGCGGTCGAGGCCCTGCTGCGCGAGCGGCTCGGCTTCCGCGGCTTCAATGCCCCACTCGAGCGCGAGGCGGCGCAGACGGCAGCCGCACTGGAGCGTGTCCCCGGCGCCCGCCGTGACCTCACCGCCCTCTCGACCTTCACCGTCGACCCCGCCAGCGCCCGCGACTTCGACGACGCCGTCTCCGCCCAGCGCGAGGGGCCGGGGGCCAGGGTCTGGATCCACATCGCCGACGTCGCCGCGCATGTACGGCCGGGGTCGGCGCTCGACCTCGAGGCACGCCGCCGCGCCAACAGCACCTACGTCCCCGGCGCGGTCGAGCCGATGCTGCCGCATGCGCTCAGCAGCGACGCCTGCAGTCTGGCGCCCGGGGTCGAGCGGCTGGCGGTGACGGCGGAGATCGAGCTGGGACAGGGCATGGTGCCGCGGCGGACCCGCTTCTACCGCAGCCGCATCCGCTCCGATGCCCGGCTCGATTACGACCGGCTCGACGCGATCTTCGCCGGCCGGGCCGAGCCACCCGCCGAGGTCGCCGAACCGCTGGCCGCGGCTCGTGCGGTCGCCGCTGCGCTCGGCGAGCAGCGCGGCTCGACCAGTCTCGACATAGACTCGGCCGAGCCGGAGTTCGAGTTCGACGCCGCCGGCAACGTCGTCGCCGCCCACGCGGTCCCGCAGACCGAGGCGCGCCGGCTGATCGAGCGGCTGATGATCCTCACCAACGAGCAGGTCGCCGAGCGGCTCGAGCGCGAGCGGGTGCCGGCGATCTACCGGGTCCACGCCCAGCCCGACCCGACCCGGGTCGAACGCCTGGTCGAGCAGCTGGCGGCGCTGGGGGTGCCGACGCCGCCGCTGGGGCAGGGGCTCTCCGCCCAGCAGGCGGGTGAGGTCGCCGCCGAGGCGAGCCGCCTGGCGCGGCGCGAGGCCAAACGACGCGGACACGGCCGTGAGGCGTATACCTCCCTCGTGCTCCGTTCCCTCAAGCAAGCCTCCTACAGCGAGCGCAACAGCGGCCACGCCGGCCTTGGCAGCTCCGCCTACACGCACTTCACCTCGCCGATCCGCCGCTACCCCGACCTGCTCGTGCACCGGGCGCTGCTGGCGGTGCTGGGGGAGGGGGAGGAGCCGCCGAGCCTGGCCGAGGCCCGCGAGGTCGCCGCCGACTGCTCCGCCCGCGAGCGCGAGTCGGCGCAGATCGAGCGCGCCGCCGACGACGTCTGTGCCGCCTACCTGCTGGAACGTGAGTTGGGCGAGCGCGGGCTCGACGCCGAGTTCGAGGGGGAGATCTCGGGCGTGATCAGGGCCGGCGCCTTTGTCTCCTTCGGTGGCGGGCTGGGCGACGTCTACGAGGGAATGCTGCCGGCGCGGCGGCTGCCGGGCGGCCGCTACGAGCTCGACCGGGCCGAGGTGGCCCTGGTCAACCGCGGCTCGAAGGCGGCGCTGCGGCTGGGCGACCCGGTCCGCGTGCGAGTCACCGGCGTCGACGCCCCGCGGGGGCGCGTCGACCTGGAGCTGGGCCGTGGCTAAGAAGGACAAGAAGCCGCGCCTGCCGGCCTCCGGCGACGTCGTTACCAACCGCCGCGCCCGCCACAAATTCGAATGGGTGGAGAAGCTCGAGGCGGGGATCGTACTGACCGGCTCCGAGGTGAAGGCGCTGCGCGGCGGCAAGGCCCAGATGACCGACGCCTACGCGGTGGTCGACAGCGGCGAGGTCTGGCTGCGCAAGCTCCACATCCCGCCGTATGAGTTTGCGAGCAGCGACGCCCACGATCCCGAGCGGCCGCGCAAACTGCTCCTGCACCGGGCCGAGATCGAGCGCCTGATCGGGAAAACGGCGCAGAAAGGGCTGACCCTGATCCCGACCCGGATCTACTTCAAGGGGCCGCGGGCGAAGGTGGAGCTGGCGCTGGCACGGGGCAAGGAGGGACGCGACCGGCGCCGCGAGATCGCCGATCGCGACGTGCGCCGTGAGGTCGAACGGGAGTTCAAGGGCAGGATGCGCTGAGGCCCGCCTACGGACTCGAACGTAGGTCCGTTGCAGGGACTCCGTCGAGCTTGCATCGGCGGCGACACATGCAAGGATGCAGGGGTATGCGGACCCGTTCGCTTCTCGCGTCGTGCTTCGTGGGGCTCCTCGCCGTGGCCCTGGTCGCGCCGGCGACCGCTGCCGCCTCGTTCACCGACGACGCGAGCGACTACGTCAGCGACCACACCGAGTATTTCGTCGGCGCCCTCCTGATCGCGATCCTCTTGCTCCTGCTCGTCGCGCGCGTCAACCAGCGGCGCAGCAAGGAGAAGGAGAAGAAGGGCGTCGTGCCGGGCGGGCCGCCCGCAACGCCTCCGCCCCCTGCGGCTGCCGGCATGCCTCCGCAGGCGCCGGGCAGCGTTCCGCCTC
This sequence comes from uncultured Solirubrobacterales bacterium, assembly GCA_963802935.1. GTDB lineage: Bacteria > Actinomycetota > Thermoleophilia > Solirubrobacterales > 70-9 > VAYN01. The sequence continues at coordinate 472,263 of CAWDKO010000007.1, forward strand.
CACAGCAGCCTCTCGCTCCGCCCACCCAGGCGTCTGCGCCGACGGCCGAAATGGCCACGGTGCCGCCGCCCGCGGCGCCGGTTGTGGTGCCCGGAGCGCCACCCCAGGGACCGCCTCCCGGGCAGCCTGAGAGCACGAAGGACCGGCGGCGACGGGTGCGCGAGGAACAGCGCGTCAAACGCAACGAACAGCGCCAGCAGCGTCGCGACCAGATCAAACGCCGCAAGGAAGAGCGCGCCGCCAAGCGCGGCCGCGGTCCGCAGCCGGCCGCTGCTCCTGCCGCACCGCCGCTGCCGGGGCAGCCGCCCGCCCCGGCGCCCGTGTCCGAGCCCAAGCAGAAGAGCTTCTTCGGCATCAAGTACGGGGGCGGCAAGCAGAAGCGGGAAGCCGCGCTGGCGGAGCAGCGCCTCGCCGCCGCGCGCGCCGCCAGGGAGCGCGAACTGGCCCAGGCAGGCGGCGCGCCGGGTGCGGTCCAGCCTCCGGGTGCGCCCGCGGCCGCACCGATGGCTCCGCTCGAGGAGGCAGCCCCGGTTCAGGCCGAGCCGCCCGCTTCGGTCCCGCCGCCGCTGCCGCAGATGCCGCCACCGGTCGGCAGCCAGGTGACGCCGGCGCCGACCGAGTACGACACCGCCGTGGCCCAGCAGCGGGTTCGCGACAAGGTCGAGGAGGTGCACCAGGAGGAGCAGCGGATTCGCACCGAGGCCGAACGGTTGCAGGGACAGACCCCGCCCGCGGCGGTCCCCGACCTGCGCACCGCCGAGCAGAAGCTGCAGGAGGAACGCGCCGCCCAAGAACGCTCGATGGCCGAGGCGGAGGAGCGGCTGCGCCAGATCGAGGAGCGGACCAAAGCGGCCGAACAGCGTGCCGCGGAGGCGAGGCGACTGGAAGATCTGCGCTCCGAGGAGGAAGGTCGCCAGCAGCGCCTGCGTGAGATGCAGCAGAGCGTCGCCGAAGCCGAGGAGCGTGCCCGCGAGGCCGAGCGCCGGGCGGAGGAAGCCGAGCAGGCGGTCGTCCGCTCCATGCAGGGCGGGGGATCGCAGCCGCAGCCACCCGTGCCTGGACCCGAGCCGGTCCCGCCGCCCGCGCCGCAGCCGACCCCACCGCCGGTCCCGACGCCGCCCACCCCACCGCCACCACCGGCTCCCGAGCCGCCGACGCCGCCACCCGCACCGGCGCCGACGCCACCCCCGGCTCCGGCCCCGGAGCCACCAGCGCCCTCACCGTTGCCGCCGCCGCAGCCGCCCATGCCGCCGCCGGCCGCGAGCGCCGTCAACGCTCCCGGTCCCGTCGCCGCGGGCGGAGGGATCAACCTCAACACCGTGACCTTCGAGCAGCTGCGCGAGCAGAACCTCTCGGTCACTCAGGCGACCCGGCTGCTCGCTCACCGCGAGCGCCTCGGCGGCTTCCAGTCGCTCGACGACCTCGATCAGGTGCCCGGCTTCCCGCAGGATCTGATGCTGGACCTGAAAAGTCGCTCGACTCTCTGAGCCGCGACTCAGCCTTCGTACTTCTCCAGCAGCTTCAGCCAGACCTCGCTGCGCGAGGGGTAGGGCGCGACCGCGTGGCGCAGGCGCGTCAGCGGCACCTCGCCGACGATGGCCACGGTTGCGGCCTGGAGGAAGTCGGCGGTCTCGAAGCCGGTGAAGGTGGCGCCGACGATCGTCCCGCGCGCCCGGTCGACGACGATGCGCGAGGTGCCGCCGGTGTCCTTGCCCTGGAAGCTGGCGCCGGCGGAGCCGTCGGTCGGCACGTCGACGGCGACCGCGTCGAGCCCCGCCTCGCGAGCCTGCTCGAGCGTCTTGCCGGCCGCGGCGACCTGGGGGTCGGTGAAGGTGACCCGAGGAGAGCCGATTCCCTCCGCCACTGCCTCGACCTGGCGGCCGAGCAGGTTCTCCGCCGCAACCCAGGCCTGGTACTTGCCCATGTGGGTGAAGAGGGCACGGCCGCTGACGTCACCGATCGCGTAGAGCCAGTCGCGCCCGCCGACCCGCAGCCGGTCGTCGGTGGCGAGGAAGCCGTGCTCGTCGGGGTCGATGTCGGCGGACTCGAGCCCGAGCTCGCGGGTGTTCGGCACGCGGCCGACCGCGATCAGGATCTCGGCGCCCTCGACCCGGCTGCCATCGCCGAGCTCGGCGATCACGCCGGGCCCCCCCGCCTCGATTCGTTCGGCCTGGACGCCGGTGTGGACCTCGACCCCGAAGCGATCCCTCAGCGCTGCGGCTACTTCCTCCCCGGCGAACGCCTCCTCGCGCGAGAGCAACCGCCCGTTGCCCTCGACCAGGGCCACCTTCGTTCCCAGCGATGACCAGGCCTGCGAGAGCTCGCACCCGACCGGGCCGCCGCCGAGCACGATCATGCTCTCGGGGACGTGCTTGGAGGTCGTGCCCTGACGGTTGTTCCAGGCCTCGACCCCGTCGAGCCCCTCGATCGGTGGCATCGCGGCGCCGCTGCCGGTGGCGACGACCACCGCGGTGCGGGCGCTCAGCATGTCGCCGTCGACGGCCAGTCGGCGCTCGCCCTCGAAGCGCGCATTGCCGCGGAAGAGGTCAATGCCGCGTTCTTCGAGCCAGGGCAGCTGGCCGGAGTCGTCGAGGTCGTGGATCACCTCGTCGCGGCGCTCGAGCACCGCCTGCGGGTCGAGCTCGCCGCCGAACGCCTCGGCGACCCCGGGGATCCGCCGCGCCTCGCCGAGCACGTCGGCGGGCCGCAGCAGCGCCTTCGAGGGCATGCAGGCGTAGTAGGAGCATTCGCCGCCGATCAGGTGCCGCTCGACGATCGCCACCTTCATGCCGCCGTCGGCGAGGAGGCCGGCGCAGACCTCGCCCGCGGGCCCCGCGCCCACCACGATCGCGTCGTAGGCCTTCTCGCTCACAGGCACACCATCCCCGACACCGTACAATTCCATGCACATAGCACGGGGGCGACAGGCTTCGACGTGGTCGACTCGTGCGAACGGTTGCAGGTCGAGGTTGCCGGAGGCCTCGTTAAACACCGGCAAAAACCAATACGTGCGGACCATGAGTTCGCCCTCGCCGCTTAGCTAGAAACTAAGCGCTGTGAGAGTCGGTCCTCCCTCGCCCGCAGGGAGGGGAGCCGGCTTCAGAAAGCGGGCTCACCCGGGTGGATCGCCTCGACCGCCAGGGGAAATTCAAGGGGCTTTGTCTCCCGCAGTGCCCGCCGGCGCGGACCCCGGGAGACGAGACTCAAGCGCCGGCTAAACCTGTAGACACCTTCGCGCCGCGTCCGCGGATCCGAGTTCGAATCTCGGCGCCTCCATAGCCCATAGGCTGCGACCCGTGAAAGCGGGACCGCAGCCACGCCAGCGGCGCCGAACGCTCTAGATGGAATGGTGGGAAGCCATTCTCCTCGGCGCGGTCGAGGGCTTCACCGAGTTCCTGCCGGTCTCCAGCACGGGGCACCTGACGATCCTCGAGCGGCTGCTCGGGTATTCCACTGACGACCCTGACGTCACCGCCTTCACGGCGATCATCCAGGTCGGTGCCGTCGCCGCGACGCTGATCTTCCTGCGCCGCGACATCGTCCGCATCGTCGTCGCCTGGGTGCGGGGCCTGGCGACCTCCACCCGTCGCTCTGATCGCGACTACCGCTTCGGCTGGGCCGTGATCCTCGGGTCGCTGCCGATCGCCGTGGTCGGGCTCGCCTTCAAGGACGAGATCGAGACCACCTTGCGCAGCCTGTGGTTCGTCGGTACCGCCCTGATCCTCTGGAGCGGCGTGATGTGGTTCGCCGACAGCCGCGCGACGCAGGAGCGCCACGAGGACGACGTCACCTGGCGCGACACCCTGATCATCGGCCTGGTCCAGTGCCTGGCGCTGATCCCCGGGGTCTCGCGGTCGGGGGCGACGATGTCGGCGGGGCTCCTGCGGGGAATCGACCGAGTGGCGGTGACCCGGCTTTCCTTCTTCCTCTCGATTCCCGCCCTCAGCGCCGCCGCCGTCCTGCAGACGGTCACCGAGTTCGACAACATCTCCAACGGCGTCGGCTGGGGCCCGACCATCGTCGCCACCTTGGTCAGCTTCGTCGTCGCTTTCGCCGCCGTCTCCTGGCTGCTGCGCTACATCGCCGGCCACGACTACTCGATCTTCATCCGCTACCGGATCCTGCTCGGAGGGCTGGTTCTGTTGCTGGTGGCGAGCGGCGCCGTTGCGCCGACCTGATCCGTCGGAGTGCGGCAGTCCTTTGTGTCGCACAGCGGTACAAAGGACTGCCGCACTCCTTGACGTAGCCTGAGGGCATGGAGCGCTACGCGGCCTTCCTGCGGGGGATGAACCTCGGCGGGCGGCGGATCAAGAACGAGGAGCTGCGGGCCGAGTTCGAGGCGCTCGGGTTCGCAGACGTCGCCACCTTTCGTGCCAGCGGCAACGTGATCTTCAGCGCCGACGATGGGAGCGAGGGCGCACTGGCGAAGACGATCGAAGCGGGGCTGGGCGAGGCGCTCGGCTACGAAGTGCCGGTCTTCCTGCGCAGCTGCGCCGAGGTGGCGAAGGTCGCCGCGCAGGAGCCGTTCGAGGCGAAGCTCGTCGCCGCTTCGAAGGGCAAGCTCCAGGTCACTTTCCTGGCGAGGAAACCGACCGCGGCGCAGCGCAAGAAGGTGCTGGCCCTGGCTGACGAAGCGGACCGCCTCGCGCTCGCCGGCCGCGAGCTCTACTGGCTGCCCAGCGGCGGGATCAGCGAATCCGAGCTCGATCTGACCGCGATCGACGCTGCGCTCGGCAAGGGGACGATGCGCACGATGGGGACGATCGAGCAGATCGCCGCCAGGCACTGCTCAGGCTAGGTCGGTACGGGGCAGCGCCGCCAGCTCGATGTCGCGGCTGACGGCGCCGATCTCCTCGGGCAGCCCGGCGAGCTGGACGTTGGCGACGAACTCGAGGCGGTCGCCGAGCGGGCGGAAGAAGTTGTCGTAGTGGGTGGGGACGACCGCGCGCGGGTTGAGGCGGGGGAGGATCCGCTGCCAGTAGCGGTCGGTGAAGCTGCGACCGGCGACGCCGGCGAGGAAGACGTCGACGTCGCGCTCGCGGACCGCGTCGTCGACGAGGTTGGCGCTGCCCTGGTGGTAGAAGCGCAGGCCGGCGACCGCGATCGAGATCCCCCAGACCTGGCCGCAGCGGTAGGCGCCGGGGGAGAGGGAGTCGAGGTGCTCGCAGCTGAGTTCGCCGTCGTAGGGGACGGCGAGCCCGAGCAGCAGCTTCGAGTGGACGCTGGGGGTGAAGGAGACCTCGAACGGGCCGAGCTCGTAGGTGCGGTAGGGCTCGACCTCGACCGTCTGCTCGGCGAGGCCGTGCAGGGCCATCAGGTTCAGCAGCGAGCGCGAGCCGTAGGCCTTGCAGCCGGTGCGCCCGGCGATCGCCGGCGCGTCGACCGCGTGGTCGAAGTGGGTGTGGCCGACGAGGACGCCGACGGTTTCGCCGGGTGCGGTGAGGAAGCGGTCGAGCGCGGCCGGGTCGGGCAGCGCCCGGCGCCGCAGCACCAGGTCGCGGAACGGGACCCGGGAGAGGTAGGGATCGATGAACAGCGTTCGTCCCTCGTAGGTGAGCCGGTAGCCGGAGACGCCCAGCCACTCGACCTCGAGCCCGGCTGGCAGCTGCAGCGGTCGCAGCTCCAGCTCGGCCAGGGCCTGGGTGTCGGCGCGCTCGGAGGAGCGCCGCGTCGCCCGCGCTTTCGCCAGGTCACTCAGGTGTCGCAACGGCCCGGCCACCGATGAGAGGTTAGGGGGAGGCCACGTATCCGACATTCACCCCGGCGGGGTGTGGTCGATGTCGGATGCGCGTCATCTAACTTGGACCGCCCATGGCGATCGCAACCGCGACCTCACTCGACGTCTACGTGGGCGGCAAGCTGCTCTTCGAGGACGTCTCCTTCAAGCTCGAGCCGCGCGAGCGGATGACGCTGTCCGGCCGTAACGGCGCCGGCAAGTCGACCTTGCTGCGGGTGCTGGCCGGCGAGCTAGCGCCGGACTCCGGCTCGCTGGCGGTGCAGCGGGGCGCCCGCGTCGCCCTCCACGACCAGCGTCCGCCGCGCGACTCGAGCGCCAAGCTCGGCGATTACGTCTTCGCCGCCCGCACCGACATGCTCGAGGCCGAGGCGGACCTGGAGCGGCTGGAGGCGCAGATGTCGCGCGACGCCGGCGAGGAGACGATGGCCGCCTACGCCGCCGTGCAGCAGCGGCTCGAAGCGGGCGGCGGCTACCGCTGGCGCGACCGGGTGCTGGAAGTCCTGCGCGGCCTCGGCTTCGGCCCCGAGCAGGCCGAGCGGCCGCTCTCGACCTTCTCCGGCGGCGAGCTGACCAGGGTCTCGCTGGCGCGGGCGCTGGCCAGCGGCCCCGACCTGCTGCTGCTCGACGAGCCCACGAACCACCTCGACATCCCCTCCCTGGAGTGGCTCGAGTCCTACCTGGTCGACCTCGATGCCGCGGTCGTCCTCGTCGCCCACGACCGTTGGTTCCTGGAGGCGGTCGGGACCTCGGTGTTGGAGTTGGAGGCGCAGCGGGCGCGCTTCTTCGCCGGGCCCTGGCACGCCTGGCGCCAGGAGCAGGCGGCGCGCCAGATCGCTCTCGGCAAGGCGATCGAGCGCCAGCAGGCGGAGATCGAGCGGATGGAGCGCTTCGTCGAGCGCTTCCGCTACAAGGCGACGAAGGCGCGCCAGGCGCAGTCGCGGGTCAAACAGATAGAGAAGAAGAAGCGCGGCGGCCCGATGGCCGAACGCCGCGACACCCGCCGGCTGCGCTTCTCCTTCAAACCGCCCGAGCGGCCGGGCCGGGTTGTGGTCAACCTGGTCAAAGGGAGGATCGAGGTGCCGGGGCGGGTGCTGCTGGAGAGCGCCGACCTCGAAGTCGAGCGCGGCGAGCACGTCGTCCTCGTCGGCCCCAACGGCGCCGGCAAGACGAGCCTGATCGCGACTTTGACCGGGGAGCGGGCCCTCGCGTCGGGCAGCGTCCGCACCGGCCACAACGTCAAGATCGGCTACCTCTCCCAGCACGCGGACACGGCGGCGGGGGAGGGGACGGTGCTCGACGCCGCCCAGCGTGAGACCGGGCTGACCGGGCCGAAGGCGCGGGCGCTGCTCGGCGGCTTCCTCTTCTCCGGTTCAGAGGTCGAGAAGCAGCTTTCCGATATCTCCGGTGGCGAGCAGCGCCGGCTCTCGCTGGCGATCCTGGTCGCCTCGGGGGCCAACGTCCTGATCCTCGACGAGCCCACCAACCATCTCGACATCGAGAGCCGCGAGGCGCTCGAGGACGCGCTGACCGAGTACGAGGGCGCGGTCGTGCTGGTCTCCCACGACCGGGCGCTGCTGGAGGCGGTCGGCAGCCGCACCGTCGTCTGCGAGGACGGCGCGCTGCAGAGCCACCCGAGCGGCTGGGCCGAGTACCAGCGCCGGCGCGACGAGCGCGAGGCCGCCGCCGTGGCGGCGGCGAAACCGGCCGCGTCGGCCGGCGGCCGTAAGTACAGCGCCACCAAGCCGGCCCAGAAGGCGGCGAAGAAAGCAGCGAAGCTGGAGGAGCGAATCGAGCGAGCCGAAGCCGAGCTGCGCACGATCGAGGAGGAGCTTTCGGATCCCGCCGCATGGGCGAGCCCGGGCCGCGTCGAGCGCGCCAACGAGCGCCACGCCGCGGCGAAGCAGGCGGTCGAGGAATTGTTGAAGCAGTGGGAGGAGGCCCAGGCAGCGGCCGAGTCCGAGCCTGCTGCTGGCTAGGTAAGCGGGCGCTGGAGCACGACCTTGGCGCCGTGGGCCGGAACGAGGGTGATATTGCGGATCTTGACCCGCTCCGGTTTCGGGTCGACCGCCCGAAGGTCGGCCCTGGTCACGAACTCGCGCAGGATCGTCCGCATCTCGTATTCGGCGAAGGCGGCACCGATGCAGCGGCGGACGCCGCCGCCGAAGGGGATCCAGGCGTAGTTGTCGGTCTTGCCGTCGAGGAAGCGCTCGGGGCGGAACTGATGCGGTTCGGGGAAGAGGTCCTCGCGGTAGTGGAGCGCGGAGATCGCCGGCAGCACGAAGGCCCCGACTGGAAGCTCGTAGCCGCCGATGTTGGCCGGCGCGGTCAGCTTACGGGCGATGTCGACGATCACCGGACGTGAGCGCAGCGTCTCTTTGACCGTGGCCGCGAGGTAGTCCTCCTCGCCGGCGGCGATCGACGCGCGCAGCTTCTCAAGCACGCGGGGGTTGCGGGTCAGGCGCTCGATCGCCCAGGCGAGTCCGGTCGCGGTCGTCTCGTGGCCGGCGCCGAGCACGGTGATCAGCTCGTCGCGCAGCTCCTCGTCGCTCATCGGCGAGCCGTCCTCGTGGCGGGCGCCGAGCAGCAGTGAGAGCACGTCGTCGCGCTCCTCCAGCCCCGATTCGGCGCGGCGCAGCGCGATCTCTTCGTAGAGGAAGGCGTCGAGCGCCCGGCGCGAGCGGAGGAACCGGTTCCAGGGGCTGAGCGGGCCGAGATTGCGTCGCAGCATGGGAAAGGAGGTGATCAGGCCGACCCGGCGGGCGAAGTCGTCGATCAGGCGCTCGAAGCGCTCGAAGCGGTCGCGGTCGTGGACGCCGAAGACGGCCTTGAGGATCACCGCCAGCGTGATCCGCTGCGTATGCGGGCGCATCGAGAAGGGCTGACCGAGCGGCCAGCTCTCCATCTCCGCGCGGGTGATCGCGGTGATCAGCTCACCGTAGCGCTCGACCCGCTCGCCGTGGAACGGCGGCAGCAGCAGTTTGCGCTGGCGCATATGCGGCTCGTCGTCAAGGGTCAGGACCGAGTTGGGGCCCAGCGCCGGCTCGAGCACGGTCGCGTTGGCCTCGCCCGCGTGGAAGACCGACGGCGCCCCGGTGAAAACGGCTTTGACCAGGTCCGGGCGGGCGACGTAGACGACGCGGCCGAAGTAGGGGAAGCGGACGGTGAAGAGGTCGCCGTAGCGCCGCTGGTACTTGGGCAGGAAGGCAAGCGGGTTGCGGGCGTAGTGGAGTGCCTGCACGAGGGCGGGGCTGCGCGGCCCGGGAGGCCGGGCGCCCTGGCTCTCGAGCGCGGGGCGGGGGAGGGTCGCCTGCTCCATTCCCGCCACGATAGGGCATCGACTGGCTGGGCAGCCAGTTTAGGTTCGGCTCTGGCTAGAAGACGACGGTGCGCTCGCCGTCGAGCAGGACGCGGTCGTCGAGGTGGGCCATCACCGCGCGGGCGAGGACGAGGCGCTCGATGTCGCGGCCGATCCGCACCAGGTCCTCGATCTCGTCGCTGTGGCTGACTCGGGTCACGTCCTGGTCGATGATCGGCCCGGCGTCGAGCTCGGCGGTCACGTAATGGGCGGTGGCGCCGATCAGCTTCACCCCGCGCTCGTGCGCTTTGCGGTAGGGCTCGGCGCCGACGAAGGCGGGCAGGAAGCTGTGGTGGATGTTGATCGCCGCCGCCCCGAGCTCGGTGAGGAAGGCGTCGGAGAGGATCTGCATGTAGCGGGCGAGGACCAGCAGGTCGAGCCCGTCGCCGAGCAGCTCGAGGATGCGCCGCTCCGCGTCCGCCTTGCCGTCGCCAGCGACCGGGACGTGGTGGAAGGGGAGGCCGACCGCGGCGACCTGCTCGGCGTGGTCGGGGTGGTTGGAGATCACGGCGGTCAGCTCGCACTCGAGCTCGCCGTTGCGCCAGCGCCAGAGCAGGTCCGAAAGGCAGTGGTCTTCGCGCGAGACCATGATCGCCGCCCGCTTGCGCCGCTCCGACTCGGCCCAGCGGTGGTCCATCTCATAGGGCTCGGCCAGCTCCTCGCGGAAGCGTCGCTGCAGCTCTTCGCGCTCCGGCGCCGGGACCGGGTCGAAGACCATTCGCATGAAGAAGCGCCCCTCGGCGGTCGAGTGCTGGTCGGCGTCGACGATGTTGAGGCCGGCGTCGGCGAGGAAGCCGCTGACGCGCGCAATCAGGCCCGGTCGGTCAGGGCAGGCGAGGAGCAGGCGCGAGGTCGGCTCTCCCATCGGGGGATCATCGCGGATAGGCTGCCCGCCGATGCGGATCGGGGCGATACCGGACGGATTGTTGGAGCGGCTCGGACTGCTCTTCAACAAGGTCCCGACGCCGATCGGCGAGGCGATGTACTCGATGCCGGTCGCCCGCTCGCTGCAGGTCGCGCAGCGGACCGGGATGCTGGCGGCGCTGGCCGAGGGCCCGCGCGAGCCGGCGGAGCTGGCCGAGCACCTGGGGCTGCAGCCGCTTGCGACCGCGCGCCTGCTCGACGTCGTCGCCTCGCTCGGCCACCTGAGACTGCGGACCGACGGCCGCTACGAGATGACCGCGCGTGCCCGGCCCTGGCTGGACCCCGCCTCGGAGACCTATCTCGGGGACTTCCTCGCCGACACCTACCACTACTGGGATTGGTACGCCGGGCTCGAGGACCTGGTTCGCGATGGGCGCCATGTCGAGCTGCACGCGAAAGCGCCCGAGGGCCCGTACTGGGATTCCTACATCCGCGGCCAGTATCAGCTCGCCCGCCTCTCCAGCGCCGAAGTGGCGAAGGCGATCCCGCTGGCCCGCGGCGCCCACTCGATCCTCGACGTCGCCGGCGCCCACGGCGAGTACTCGATGGCGCTCTGCCGGCGGCACGAAGGGCTGCACGCGACCGTGGTCGACCTGCCGGGAAGCGCCCGGGTCGGGCGCGAGATCGTTGCCGCGGCCGGAATGGGAGAGCGGGTGCGCCACCTCGTCGGCGACATGTTCGAGGTCGACTACGACGGCCACTACGACGGCGCCCTCTGCTTCAACATCGTCCACCACCTCTCGCCGGAGCAGGCGCGGGAGCTCTTCGCCCGCATCCGCTCAGTCTTGAGGCCGGGCTCGCCGCTCTGCGTGCTCGATCTCTACGACCGACCGGAGGGCCAGCCGGCCAGCCTGGCCTCGATCCTCGGCCTCTTCTTCCACCTCACTTCCGGCGCCGACACCTACACCACCGAAGAGGTCTCGCGCTGGCTGCAGGAGAGCGGCTACGGCCGCGCCGCCGTGAAGTCTCTGCGCAACCTGCCGGACCTGCGGTTGCTCATCGCCAAAGCGGTCTAGGCGCAAGATCGCTTCCAGGACCGGCTCGCCCGGTCCGTGCTCCACGCCTGAGTTAGTGCGAATCGACTCGATCACGGGCCTTTGTGTGCGCTCGCTCACCCAACGAAGCCGGAAATACCGCCACGGTCCCGCGCTTGCTCACGAAACGCACATATATTCCTGCCCTGTTCCTCGCCCTCGCCTTCCCCGCCGCGGCGCTTGCCGCGACCGGCTCGGATGGCGGCAGCAAGACCGCCGTCGGCGTCGCCGACGCCGAGGTCGCCCAGCTGGCGCCACTGCAGCGCCCCGTCGACCGCTTCCACCGCGTGATCGACGCCGTTACCACGCAGATCCACGCCGAACAGCGGGCCGAAGCGCGCCGAGAGCGTCGCGAACTCTTTGCCAACCTGCCCGGCGGCGTCACGATGTCCACGCTCGAATCCATTGCCTCCTGCGAGTCCGGCGGCGACCCCACCGCCGTCTCCTCCGACGGCACTTACCGCGGCAAATACCAGTTCCACCCCTCCACTTGGGAATCGGTTGGCGGCTCCGGCGACCCGGCCGCGGCCCCCGAGGCGGAGCAGGACTACCGCGCCGCGCTGCTCCTCTCCCAGTCCGGCTCCAGCCCCTGGCCCATCTGCGGCTGAAGGCGCCGGCTGAAGTACCGCGGCCAATGTTGGAAGGGGTCGGGTGCCCCTCCCGCAAGCGGCGCTACGTTTTCGCCCACCGCCATCTCGGGCAGCCACCAGCGACTCCAGGCGAAAACGACAGCGCAGCGGGAGGGGCACCCGACCCCTTCCCTACGATGGCGCCGTGAACGAAGCCATCCCGACCCCAGACCCCGCGGGACCACAACGCAAGCCGCCGAAAGAGGCGATAGCTGAGGCCAAAGTGAGGGCGCCGACGCGGGGGAACCGGAAGCTCGAGGGCTTTCTGGAGGCGGTCAACTCCGACGAGCAGGTGCGGGCCTGGTGGTACATGAGCCAGGTCCAGTCAGAACGGCTGGGCATGTCGGACCACTCGTGGGTTCACATGCAGATCGTTCTCAACATCGCCCTGAGGCTGCTGCGGCTGCTGGTCAAGGCCGGGGTCGAGCCGGCGATGGTGGCCGACCACGGGATGAGGGAGCGCGACGCCGAGGTGGTTGTCGCCGGCGGGGCGCTTTTGCACGACGTCGGCATGTCGATCCACCGGGCCGACCACGAGGAGTACAGCCTTTTCCTCGCCGGGGGTGCGCTGGATCGGCTGCTCGCGGCGTGCTATCGCCAGCCCGAGCGGACGGTGGTCGCTTCCGAGATCCTGCACGCGATCATCGGCCACCGCCGCCGGGGCGAGCCTTACACGGTCGAGGCCGGTGTCGTCCGCGTTGCCGACGCGCTCGACATGGCCCAGGGCCGGACCCGGATCCCGCTCGAGGCGGGCCAGGAGGGGATCCACTCGATCTCCGCCGCCGCGGTCGACGAGGTGCGGATCGAGGCCGGTGAGGAGCGGGCGGTGCGGATCGAGATCGAGCTCAACAACTCGGCCGGCATCTTCCAGGTCGACGACCTGCTGGCGACGAAGATCCGCGGCACCCCGCTCGAGGGCCGGGTCGAAGTCGTCGCCAGGATCGAGGGTGAGAGCGAGAAACGCCTGCTGAGCGGTTTCCGGCTTTCCTAGCCGTAGCGCTCGAGGTCGGAGCGGCGCTGTTCCTTGCGCTTCTCCAGTTTGCCCTGGATCAGCGACATCACGATCGGGATCAGGGCGAAGAAGGCGATCACACCGAAGCAGAAGAAGGTGACCATCTTGTCGTCGGTCGGCCCGGCCAGGCCGACCCCGTTCTCGGCCATCGCCGCGGGGGCGAGGACGAGCATCGCGGCCAGCATCGAGAGCAGGAGAGCAGCGGCGCGCTTCACGGGCGGGAATCTAGCGCAAGCCGTCGGCGCGACGGCGGCTTTGCCGCAATTTGGTGGTGAGAAGGGTGTGAAAATCCTGTGAACGCAGGGGTTTCGCCACCCCCTATGCATACAATCGTGCCGTCTTGCCGGCAGAGGCGCCACCGAATCCGAACCGGCCTGCATAGCCCTTGAACCCACAGCAGACCATCCGGCTCGCGGTCATCGACAGCGACAGCGGCTTCGTCACGGTGCTCTCCAAGCGCGCCGAGGCGGCGGGCTGGCAGCTGCGGCAGGTCGCCAGCGCGCTGCCCCCGGAGGAGCTGGTGGCGATGAAGTTGAACGCGCTGCTGCTCGACCCCTCCGTGCTCGGAGATGAAGGCTGGGCCTATCTCGAGCGCGTCTGCGGGATGCTGCCCGATCTCGGGATCGTCGTCTGCACGGGTCGCTCCACCGTCGCTCAGCGGGTCCGCGGGCTTCGCCTCGGCATCGACGACTGGATCACCAAGCCCTGTCACCCCGAGGAGGCGATGGCCCGGGTCGAAGCGGTCTCCCGGCGCCGGCGCCGCGGCCGCGCCGAGCCCGAGGCGGGCCCGCTCGTCGCCGGCGAGCTGGAGATCCGGCCGGATCAGTTCCAGGCCTTCGTCAGCGGCGGCAGCCTCGATCTCACCCGCCGTGAGTTCGAGCTCCTGCATCTGGTTGCGGAGGCGAAGGGGCAGGTGCTGGAGCGGGAGACCATCTACCAGCGGGTGTGGGGCTACGCGATGGCCCACGGCGATCGCTCGGTCGACGTCTTCATCCGCAAGTTGCGCCAGAAGCTGGAGAAGCGCTCCCCGGACTGGAGCTACATCCACACCCACTTCGGGGTCGGGTACCGCTTCGACCCCGAGCCTGTCGCCGGAATCGACGTCGGCGCACCGCCGCGCGAGCCGGCCATGGTGCCGGACCCCACACCCGCGGCGGAGCCGGCTTCACAGGTCGTTCACAGCAGCTTCACGGCGGGGTAACCGCCAACGCGCCGGGGCTCGCCATTCTCGGCGACCATGGCGATCGGCAGTGAGCAGTCATCACCACAGCTCGGAGGCCGCCTGGAGATCCGTCCCGAGGAGCACGCGGCCTTGGTCGACGGCAGGCCGTTGAGCCTGACGATGCGCGAGCTGCAGTTGCTGATCACGCTCGCCTCCCACCCGCAGCGGATCATGACCCGTGAGGAGCTGTTCACAGAGGTCTGGGGTGGCTCGCCTCGACGCGACGACCGCTCCGTCGACGTCTACGTCAGCCGTCTCCGTGCGAAGCTCGGCGAGGCGTTGCCGGAGATCTGCCTGATCCATACCCACAACGGGATTGGCTACCGCTTCTCGCCAGATGGGTGACCAGCCGCCACCTGCTGGGCTTTTACATCTTTTTTACATCCTCGACACACGCGCGTAACAAGGTTCCGAGTGCCCGCTGCGAGTGTCCTCGCGACCTCGGCCCTACGGCCGGCAATCTGAGTGAACCAACCAGAAGGAGACAGAGTGACTAGCTCTAAGTGGCTCGCGGTCCTCGCCTCCGCAGCCATCCTCGTACTTGGGGTGGCGGCATGTGGGAGCGATGACGACAGTTCCAGCGCCAGCGGCGGAGGCGAAGACCTCTCGGGCTCGATCCGCATCGACGGATCCAGCACCGTGGCGCCGCTGACCGAAGCGGTTGCCGAGCAGTTCATGGCCGAAAACTCGGGCGTCCGCGTGACGGTCGGGCCTCGGGCACCGGCGGCGGCTTCGAAAAATTCTGCGCCGGTGAGACCGACATCAGCGACGCCTCCCGTGCGATCGAGCCCGAAGAGGAAGAAGCCTGCAAAAAAGACGGGGTCTCCTACGAGGAGGTTCACATCGCGACCGACGCGCTGACCGTGATGATCAACAACGAGAACCCGGTCGCCTGCCTCACCGTCGACCAGCTGGCCGACGTCTGGGGCCCGGACTCGAAGATCTCCAACTGGAGCGAAATCCCCGGCGTCGAAGAGAAATACGACGAGGAGCTGGCGCTGTTCGGCCCCGGCACCGACTCGGGCACCTTCGACTACTTCACCGAATCGATCAACGGCGAAGAGGGCGTCACCCGCAAGGACTACAACAACGTCGGCGAGGACGACAACGCCACGGTCAAAGGCGTCGAGGGTTCTCCTGGCGGCATGGGCTACGCCGGCTTCTCCTTCTACACCGAGAACGAAGGCAAGCTGAAAGCGCTCGAAGTCGACAACGGCAAAGGCTGCGTGCCGCCGTCGGTCGAAACCGCCCAGGACGGCTCCTACGCACCGCTGAGCCGGCCGCTGTTCATGTACCCGAGCCAGCAGGCGCTGAAGAAGCCCGAGGTGCAGGCGTTCATCACCTACTACCTCGAAAACGTCAACTCGGTTGCGGAATCGCTCGGTTTCGTGCCGCTGACCGAAGAACAGCTCGAAGAGTCCGAAACGGCCGCCGAAAAAGCCGGCGCCTAGCAGTCTGATTCGCATTCGATGAGCCCGGAGACCACGATCGCGCAGGAGCCGGCGGGGGACCCCCCGCCGGCTCCAGGCGTCGAGCAGGCGCTACGGCGAGCGGGTGATCAAGTGGCTGCTCGCCCTCTGCGCGATCCTCTCCGTCCTCACCACGACGGCGATCGTGATCTCGCTGATCGGCCCGACGATCGGCTTCTTCGAAATCGTCCCGGCCGAGGAGTTCTTCTTCGGGGTCGACTGGACGCCCCAGTTCGAGCCGCCGAGCTTCGGCGTGCTGGCGATCGTCGCCGGCACCCTCAACGTGGCCCTCTGGGGAATGCTGTTCGCGATCCCGGTCGGGCTCGGGTCGGCGATCTACCTCAGCGAGTACGCCTCGCCGCGGGTGCGCAAGACCGTCAAGCCGGCGCTGGAGGTCCTCGCCGGGATCCCCACCGTCGCGATCGGCTTCTTCGCCGCCAGTTTCATCCTGCCGGAGATCATCGTGCCGCTCTGGCCCGGCGACTTCCTCGGCGGCGCCGTCGGCAAGCCGTTCATGGCGCTGGCGGCCGCGCTCGGGATCGGCCTGATGGTGGTCCCGATCATCGCCTCGATCTCCGAGGACGCGATGTCCGCCGTACCCCGCGGCCTGCACGAGGGCGCCTATGCCCTCGGCGCGACTAGAGCCAAGGTGGCGCTGCGGGTGATCTTCCCGGCGGCGCTCTCGGGGATCGTCGCCTCGATCGTGCTGGCGATCTCGCGCGCGGTGGGCGAGACGATGATCGTCGTCCTCGCCGCCGGCTCGACCCCCAAGTTCACCCTCAACCCAGTCGAATCGATCCAGGCAATGACCTCCTATATCGCCACCACCGCGACCGGTGACATCTCGACCGGATCGGTCGACTACAAATCCGTCTTCGCCGTCGGCGCCCTGCTCTTCGCGATGACCCTGGTCATGAACGTGATCAGCATCAGGCTGGTCCGCAGGTACCGCGAGGTCTACGAGTGACGGTCAGCGGCGCCGGCGCTCAGCGCAACCGCCTCGCGACGGCGGGGGCGCGGGCGACGACCCAAGCGATGCTGCGCGACCAGCCGCGCCGCGACGTGATCCGCAACACGATCTTCGCCGGGCTGCTGCTGCTCGCCGTGGCGATCGCGCTGGCGGGCCTGCTGGCGCTGCTGATCCAGGCCTTCGCCAAAGGCTCCTCGGCGCTCAGCCTCGACCTGATCACCAACCCGCCCTCGACCGCCTTTCCCGACAAAGCCGGCTACCGGCCGGCGATCGTCGGCTCGCTGCAGCTGATCGCCGGCGTGATCCTCTTCGTCGTCCCGGTCGGGATCGGGGCGGCGCTCTACCTCGAGGAGTACGCCGACAAGTCGCGCTGGTGGAACACCCTGATCGAGGTCAACATCCAGAACCTCGCCGCGGTGCCGTCGATCATCTACGGCATCCTCGGACTTGCCTTCATCGTCCGCGGCCCGCTCGACCTCGGCTTCATCCTCGCCGCCGGCTCGCTGACCCTGGCGCTGCTGGTGCTGCCGATGGTGATCATCGCCGCCCGCGAGGCGATCCGGGCCGTCCCAGACTCGATCCGGCAGGGGTCGCTGGCGCTCGGCGCGACGCAGTGGCAGACGATCCGCACCCAGGTGCTGCCGGCCTCGATCCCGGGGATCGCGACCGGCGTCATCCTCGCGGTGTCGAGAGCGCTCGGGGAGACGGCACCGCTGTTGCTGGTCGGGGCGACCGTCTTCGTCACCTTCGACCCGACCCCGTTCGGCACCGACGGCTACTCGGCGATGCCGGTGCAGATCTTCAACTACGCGCTGCGGCCCCAGGAGGAGTTCCAGGCTCTGGCGGCGGCGGGAATCATCGTGATGCTGGTCGTCCTGCTCGCAATGAACTCCTTTGCGATCTGGCTACGAAATCGTTACGAGCAAAGGTGGTAGGTGATCTACTGTGAGGAGCGAGCAGATGGCGCACGACGACAGGGCCCAGACCGGTAGGGACACGCGCGAAATGGCCGCGGCGCGGGCCGGAATCGCCGTGCGCCCGGAGGAGTTCCAGCAGCAGCGCTACGGCGGCGAGCGCGAAAAGGTCTTCGAGTTGAACGGCGTCGATGTCCTCTACGGCGGCGTGACCGCGGTCAAAGGGGTCTCGATGGAGATCGACCGCAACGAGGTGACCGCCCTGATCGGTCCCTCGGGCTGCGGCAAGAGCACGTTGCTGCGCTGCTTCAACCGCATGAACGACCTGATCCCTGGCGCCGAGGTGAGGGGGGAGATCCTCTACCACGGCGAGGACCTCTACGGGCCCACCGTCGACCCCGTGCAGGCGCGCAAGCTGATCGGGATGGTCTTCCAGAAACCGAACCCCTTCCCGAAGTCGATCTACGACAACGTCGCCTTCGGTCCGCGGATCCTCGGCCGCAAGGACGGCCTCGACGAGACCGTTGAGAAAGCGCTGCGCGGAGCGGCCCTGTGGGACGAGGTAAAGGGCCGCCTCAAGGACAACGCCTTCGGCCTCTCCGGCGGCCAGCAGCAACGGCTCTGCATCGCCCGCTGCATCGCGGTTGAGCCCGACACGATCCTGATGGACGAGCCCTGCTCGGCGCTCGACCCGATCTCGACCGGCAAGATCGAGGACCTGATGGTCGAGCTCAAGGACCGGTTCTCGATCGTGATCGTCACCCACAACATGCAGCAGGCGGCCCGGGTCTCCGACCGCACCGCCTTCCTCATGGTCGAGCTCGACGCCGACGAGGACAACCGCTGGGGCCGGCTGGTCGAGTACGACGAAACCGAGAAGATCTTCACCAACCCGAGGGACAAACGGACGGAGGACTACGTCTCCGGGAAGGTCGGTTGATGGCCGAGCCGGTGCGCGTCTACTACCAGGAGGAACTGGAGCAGCTGGAGGCCAGTGCCCTCGGGGGGTTGGATCTGGTCAACGCGGCACTCGAACGCACCCTGGAAGCGGTCGAGCACACCGACGTCGAGCTGGCCCAGATCGTCGTCGCCGACGACGACCGCATCGACGGTCGCTACCTGGAGGTGCACCAGGCCCTGATCACGTTGCTGGCGACCCAGTCGCCGGTGGCGACCGACCTGCGGCTGATCTCCGCCCTTCTGCACGTGCTGAAGAACATCGAGCGGATGGGCGACCAGTGCGTCAACGTCTGCAAGCTGATTCCGCTGACCGGCAACGAGCCGCCCGCCGACGAGGAGATGGTCAAGCGCATCCTCACGATGGGCCGCCAGACGCGGACGCTGATCGCACAGGCCAAGCGGGCGTTCAGCGAACGCGACGTCGAGCTGGCCCGCGACCTGGTGCGCCAGGACGACGTCGTCGACAACCTCAACCGCGAGTGCTTTCACCTGGCGCTGGCGATCGGCGACGACGCCGACAAGCGCGAGTGGGCGATGACGATGCTGCTGGCGGCGCGGGCGATCGAGCGGATCGGCGACAACGCGGTTGACATCGGCGAGCAGGTCGCGTTCGTGGTCACGGGGTTGTTCAGGGAGTTCGAGGACGCGTCGCATCCGGCGGGGTGAACGGGGGTCGGGTAGGGGCCCTCGCTCAACTTTTTTGTGGGGCGGAATGCAGCCGCCCGAGATTCCCGCCGGCAAAAAAGTACAAGCCGCTCGGACCCCTACCCGACCCCCGTTCATCGGCCAGCTTGCCGCTAGCTGACGTGTGAGATCCGAGCTGTCTGGGAATATCCAGGACACCCCGCGATGCTCTGCGCTGCCATAGATATTGGGTCCAATACCACCCGCGTGCTCGTGGCGGAGCCGGTGGATGGGCAGTTGAAGAAGGTGATGGAGCAGCGGGCGTACACGCGGATCGGGAAGGCGATCGACGGCGAGGGTGCGATTTGCGCCGACAAAGTCAAGGAGATCTGCGAGGTGGTCGCGACCCAGGTCCGGTTGGCTCAGGAGCTGGGGGCGGAGACGATTCGGGCGGTGGCGACCGCCGCGGTGCGCGAGGCGGCCAACGGCGAGCAGGTGGCGGCGCAGATCGGTGCGGCTGCCGGCGTTCCCGTCGACGTGCTCAGCGACGAGGAGGAGGGGCGGCTCTCCTTCATCGGCGCGACCAAGACGCTCGGGCACCCGGTCGCGGGCAAGGTCGGCGTCGTCGACGTCGGTGGCGGCTCGACCGAGGTGATCCTCGGCACCGTGCCCGGCGGCGTCGAGCAGGTGCGCTCCTGGCGGGTCGGCTCCGGCGCTCTGGCCGACGAGCTGATCGCCTCCGATCCTCCCTCGGCGGCGGAGATCCGCCGCGTCCGCGACCGCGTCGAGGACATCTTCGAGGGGGTTGAGATCGAGCACCCCGCGCAGGCGGTCGCCGTCGGCGGCAGCGCCACCTCGCTGCGCCGCCTGGTCGGCGCCGTGCTCGAGTACGAGACCCTGGAGCGGGGGATCCGCGTGCTCTGCGGGGATCCGGCGGCGGAGGTGGCGCGGCGTTTCGAGCTCGATCCCCAGCGGGTCCGCATCCTCACCACCGGCGTGCTGCTCCTGGAGAAGGTCTCCGAGCTGCTCGGCCAACCCCTCCAGATCGGCAAGGGCGGCCTGCGCGAGGGCGTCATTCTCGACCTCCTCAACGGCGATGCCAACGGCTCCTCGCCGGAACGCCTCGCCGCCTGACGGCGCTCGCTAGCCTGAGCGCGTGGCTCGCGCGCGCGAGGTGCCAGGGTTCGATTGCGACGAGCCGTTCGCGGCGGCGGCGGCGCGAGTCGTGCGGGTGCGGACGGCCGAGGTCTTCGAGCGTTCCGGCGGTGTTCTCGACATCGGGGAGATCGAGCATCTGCACGACATGCGGGTGGCGACGCGACGGCTGCGCGCGGCGCTGGAGGTGTTCGAAGCGTGCTTCCCTCGCAAGCGCTTCCGCAAGACGCTGAAGCGGGTGAAGGCGCTGGCGGACGCGCTTGGCGCCCGGCGCGACCGCGACGTCGAGGTCGAGTTCCTCGCCGGGTTCGCGGAAGCGGCGCCGGAAGCGGAGCGCCCGGCGCTGGCGGCGCGGATCGCGACCCTGCGCGAGGAGCAGCGGGCGACGAACGAGGCGCTTGCCCCCTACCTGACCGAGAAGCGGCTGCGCAAGCTTCGGCGCCGCCTCGAGAAGCTGGTCGCGGAGGCGGAGCGGTGAAAGCGCGCAAGGTCGAGGGGCTCGACCCGAGCGCACCGCTGCGCCCGAACGCGGTCTGCATCGTCGCGACCAGGCTGTCGGAGCTGCTGGCCCTGGCCGGGCCGGCGCTCGACCCCGCCGCAGCCGAGGCGCAGCACGACCTGCGGATCGCCGCCAAGCGGTTGCGCTACGTGCTCGAGATCGTCGGCCCGTGCTTCGGCGCCGAGGCGAAGTCGGCGCGCAAGACCGCGAAGGAGCTGCAGGGCGTCCTCGGCGAGATCCACGACTGCGACGTGATGCTTCCCAGCGCCGCCGGGATCGACTCGCTCTGCTCACTGCTGCAGACCCGGCGCGAGCTGCTCTTCCAGCGCTTCCGCCAGCTCTGGCTGGATGCGTCGGACCGCGGCACCTGGGCCGCTCTGGGGCGCTCGCTCCAGAGTTAGCCGGTCACGCGAAGTTCACATCCCCTTTGCTGCTGGTTCACAAGTTTTCCCTGCTGAGAGCGAATTCTGTAGTGGACCGACAGATATCGAAAGGAAGACACCGATGACTTCCAGAGTTGACATGCATTGCCACTCCACCGCCTCGCAGCTCTCTCGGCTCGGGGTCCAGCGGTCGCTGGGACTGCCGGAGTGCGCGACCCCGCCCGAGGAGGTCTACGAGCTGGCCAAGCGACGGGGGATGGACTTCGTCACGATCACCGACCACGACACGATCGCGGGTTGCCTGGAGCTCGAGGGCCGGCCCGACTGCTTCGTCTCCGAGGAGCTGACCGCCCGCTTCGCCGGCGAGCCCCAGGCGGTTCACGTCCTCTGTTACGGGATCACTCTCGGAGACCACGAGTGGCTGCAGGCGAACTCCGGCGACCTCGAGGCCTGCGCCGCATACCTGCATGAGAACGGGATCGCCTGCGCCCTCGCGCATCCCTTCTTCAACGTGGCGGCGCCGCTCACCCGGCGCCACCGTCGCCGCCTCGCCGAGTTGTTCCCAGTTTGGGAGGTGCGCAACGGATCGCGGGCCGCGGAGCTGAACATGCCGGCCGCCGTCTATATCGAGACCCACGGTGGCGCTGGGATCGGCGGCTCCGACGACCATGCCGGCGTCGACATCGGTCGCACCTACACCGAGGTGCCGGTCGCCGAGACGCCGGAAGAGTTTCTGCGCCACTTGCGCAGTGGCGACGCCGAAGCGGGCGGTGAGCAGGGCAGTGCCGCCAAGTGGACGCACGCGGCGATGGCGCTTGCCACTCGCGCGCTGGTCCTCGACGAGGAGGAGGGCGCTGGTGGCACCGCGGCGATGGCGCCGAACCCGGCCGCGGTGATGAAGATGGCGGAACGGTTGATCCGCGAGGGAGCCGCGCGCGAGGGCAAGGTCGCCGCCGACATCGGCTCCGCCGACGCCCGCTGCCTGCTCGAGGCCTGGCTGGCCGGGATGGGACTCGACCTGCGCGGCCGCGAGCTGATCGCCTACCTGCAGTCCGACGGGTTCTCCCACGCCGATCTTTACCGCCGCGCCCGCCGCATCCACGACCGGCGCCTGCGCACCGCGGTCGAGCGGGGCACCGCCGCGGTCTCCGGCGGCGACCTCGGCGCTGCCGTCAACGGGCTTTTCGAGGCGATCGTCCCGGCCGTGCCCTACGCGCCCTCGACGGTGTTCCTCGGCGCCGAGAAGGCGAAGCTCGCGAGCCGCGAGGGCGAGCGACGCCGGGTCGCGGTGATCGCCGACGGGATCGGCTCGATGCACGGCGTCACCCACACGATCGAGCAGATCCGCGAGCGCGGCGTGCCCGGCTTCGAGGTCGAGGTGATCGGCACCGACGCCGGCGTCGACCGCCGTCTGCCCGCCGCGACCGAGCTGGAGATGCCCTTCTACGAGGGGCTCTCGCTCGGCGTGCCCGGCCTGCCCGACATGGTCGAGACCCTCGCCGAGGGTCGCTACGACCTGGTCCACGTCACCGCGCCCGGCCCCGCGGGAGTGGCCGCGACGCTCCTCAGCCGGCTCACCGGTGTGCCGCTGCTGGCCAGCTACCACACCGAGCTCGCCGCCTACGCCGGTATGCGCAGCGGCGACGGCGGGGTCGAGGCGATCGCCCGCGGCGCCCTCGGCGCCTTCTACGGCGCTCCGTCGGTCGTCCTCTCGCCGAGCCCCGCCGCAGACTCCTCGCTGGTCGATCTCGGCACCGACCCGGCCCGGATCGGGCGCTGGGAGCGTGGGGTGGACGTCGATCGGTTCGATCCGGCGAAGGCCGACCGCGACGCCTTCCCGGGCGAGATCAAGGCCCTCTACGCCGGTCGCCTGACCCGGGAGAAGGGGGCGGACCTCCTGGCCGAGAGCTTTCTGCGGGCGCGGCGCTCGGACCCGCGCCTGCATCTGCTGCTGGCCGGCGGCGGGCCCGAGGAGGAGGAGCTGCGGGTCCGCCTGGGAGACGCCGCGACCTTCCTCGGCTGGCTCGGGGGCGAGGATCTGGCCTCTGCCTACGCCAGCGCCGACGTATTCCTCTTCTGCAGCAGCACCGACACCTACGGTCAGGTGATCCTCGAGGCCGCGGCCAGCGGCCTGCCGGTCGTCGCCGTCGCCGAGGGCGGCCCCGCGGCCCTGGTCGAGAACCGTTGCACCGGCCTGCTCTGCCGGCCCGACCCGGACCATCTCGCCGGCGCGCTGCTCCAGCTCGCCTCCTCGCCGCTGCTGCGCCGGCGGCTCGGCAACGCCGGCGCCGTGGCCGCCCGCGATCGCTCCTGGGAGCGCGCCCTCGGCCAGCTCGCGGTCGGCTACGGGCGGGCGCTGGACGCACCGCCGGCGGCGGTCGGGCAGGCGATCTCGCAAGCGGCCTGAGCGGCCGGGCGCGTTGCCGGTGCCTCAGTACGATGGATCGATCGACGATCCCGGCCTCTATTTCAACCGCGAGCTCTCCTGGCTCGACTTCAACCAGCGGGTCCTGGAGCTTGCCGAGGACACCGAGGTGCCGCTGCTCGAGCGCCTGCGTTTCTGCGGCATCTACGCCTCCAACCTCGATGAGTTCTTCATGGTCCGCGTCGCCGGTCTCTTCGACCAGCTCGACGCCGGGATCGACGCCCGCGGCCCCGACGGGCTGGCGCCGAGCGAGCAGATCGACGCGATTCAGGCCCGCGTCCTCGAGCTGGATCGCCGCCTGCACGTCTGCTTCGGCGGGGTCTTGCGCCCGGCCCTGGAGGGGGAGGGGATCCGGATCGTCACGCTTGACAGCGCCAGCGAGACCGAGCGCAAGGAGATCGACGTGCGCTTTCAAGAGCAGGTCTTCCCGGCGCTGACGCCCCTGGTGATCGGCCTCGGTCGTCCCTTCCCTTACATCTCGAACCTCTCGCTCAGCCTCGGAGTCCTCCTGCGCGACCCCGAGAGCGGGGTCGAGATCATCGCCCGGGTCAAGGCCCGAAGGAGCTGCTTGGCCGCTTCCTGCCGCTCGGCCAGGACGGTAAGACGTTCGTGCCGCTGGAGGAGGCGATTGCCGCCAACCTCGACGTCCTCTTCCCCGGCACCGAGGTGATCGACCATGGCTATTTCCGGGTCACCCGCGACGCCGACTTCACGGTCAGCGACGAGGCCGACGACCTCCTGCAGGCGGTCCAGAACGAGCTGCGGCGTCGGCGCTTCGGGGAGGTCGTGCGCCTCGAGGTTGCCGCCGGAATGAACTCGAAGCTGCGCGGGCAGCTGGTCGACGCCCTGCGCTTGGAAGACCGCGAGGTCTACGACGTCGACGGCCTGATCGACCTCGGCGACCTCGGCGACATCGCCGATGTCCCCGGCCACGCCGAGCTGCGCTACGCGCCCTGGTCGCCGGTGACCCCGCCGCGGCTGCAGGGTGAAGACGAGGAGCCGGTCGACATGTTCGCGGCGATCCGCCAGGGCGACCTGCTCGTCCACCATCCCTACGACTCCTTCGCCTCCTCGGTCGAGCGCTTCGTCGAGCAGGCGGTGGCCGACCCCGACGTGCTGGCGATCAAGCACACCGTCTACCGCACCAGCGACGACTCGCCGCTGGTGCCGTCGCTGATTCGCGCTTCCGAACGCGGCAAGCAGGCGGTCTGCATGGTCGAGCTGAAAGCGCGCTTCGACGAGGAGGCAAACATCCACTGGGCGAAGTCGCTGGAGGAGGCGGGTGTCCACGTCGTCTACGGCATCCCCGGTCTCAAGACCCACGTGAAGGCGATCCTGGTCGTGCGTCGCGAGGGCGAGAAGGTGCGTGAGTACGTCCATATCGGCACCGGCAACTACCACCCGAAGACCGCCCGGCTCTACACCGACTTCGGCCTCTTCACCGCCGACCCGGACATCGGCGCCGACGTCGCCGAGATGTTCAACTTCCTCACCGGGTACGGGCGCCCGGCCGAGTACCGCAAGGTGCTGGTCTCGCCGACGACGATGCGGGACCGGATCGTCGAGGAGATCGAGCGTACGGTCGCCGCCCACGAGGCCGGCGAGGAGGCGCGGATCGCGCTGAAGATGAACTCGCTTGTCGACGCCGGCTGCATCCAGGCTCTGTACGAGGCCTCGCGGGCGGGTGTGCCGGTCGATCTCAACGTGCGCGGCATCTGTTGCCTGCGGCCCGGGGTGCCCGGGGTCTCGGAGAACATCCGCGTCGTCTCGATCGTCGGCCGCTTCCTCGAGCACTCGCGGGTCTACGCCTTCCAGCGCGGGGAGGAGACGCGGGTGCTGACGGGCTCCGCCGACCTGATGCCGCGCAACCTCGACAGCCGGGTCGAGCTGGTCGCGCCGGTCGAGGACCCAAACCTGCGGGCGGAGATGCTCGATGTGCTGGAGCGCTGCTTCGCCGACAACGCCAACGCCTGGGAGCTCGATTCCGACGGCCGCTGGACCCGTACCGTGGCGCCGGCGGACGAGCGCCGCGGCGTCCAGGAGGAGCTGCGCACCCGCCACGCGGCGCGGGCGGCCGAGCACCTCGCCGCGGCGACCAGCTGACGCCGCCGGGCCGCTCCGCGCGTCACTAGGATGCGGCTCTTGGCGCGCTTCTCGCTCCTCCCTCGCGATCGGACCTTCTTCGACCTCTTCATCGAGGCTGGGAGGAACACCGTCAACGCGGCCCGCTTGCTCGACCAGATGATGGAGCAGTGGCCCGACGAGGGCGGCCTCTCGCGGCAGATCGTCGAGGCCGAGAACGAGGGCGACCGGATCACCCACGAGATCGTCAAACGGCTGAATTCGACGTTCGTGACCCCGATCGACCGCGAGGACATCTACGGCCTGGCGACGCAGATGGACGACATCGTCGACTTCACCGAGGAGGCTGCGGACTTTCTCGGGCTCTACCAGATCGAGGCACCGATGGAGCAGGCCGGGGCGCTGACCAAGGTCTTGGTCGCGGCCTGCGAGCAGCTGGCGATGGGCCTCGAGAACCTGCGCGACTTCAAGGACCTCGACAAGTACTGGATCGAGATCCACCGGCTTGAGAACGAGGGCGACCGGATCTCCCGCGACGCCGTCGCCTCGCTGTTCTCCAACCGGATCGACCCGATGTTCGTGATCCGCTGGAAGGACATCTTCGGTGTGCTCGAGGAGGCGATCGACGCGACCGAGACGGCCGCCCAGATCCTTGAGGGCATAGTGATCAAGAACTCGTGAGGCCGCCCACCTCGTGAGCTCGGACATCATCCTCGTCATCGTCGTCGGCACGGCGCTGGCGTTCGATTTCACCAACGGGTTCCACGACACCGCCAACGTCGTCGCCACCTCGATCTCGACCGGGGCGGCGCGGCCGCGGGTGGCGATCGCGATGGCGGCGCTGCTCAACTTCGCCGGTGCCTTCATCTCGATCTCTGTCGCCGCCACCGTCGCCAATGACGTCGTCAACGCCGACGTGATCACGCCGACGATCGTCTTCGCCGGCCTGATCGGGGCGATCGCCTGGAACCTGATCACCTGGGGGTTCGGCCTGCCCTCCAGCTCCTCGCACGCCTTGATCGGCGGCGTCGTCGGCTCTGCCGTCGCCGCAGCCGGGTTCGACGCAGTGCTTGCCGAAGGCCTCGTCGGCAAGGTGCTGATCCCAGCGCTGGTCGCGCCGCTGCTCGCCTTCGGCGTCGCGGGGGTCTCGATCGGGTTGATCTACCGGGTCGTCGGGAAGGAGCGCCCGGGGACCGTGAGCCGCGCCTTCAAGTACGGCCAGGTCGTCTCCGGGGGCCTGCTCGCCCTCGCCCACGGCACCAACGACGCCCAGAAGACGATGGGCGTGATCACCCTGGCGCTGATCGCCAACGGCAGCCTCGGCGCCGGCGCCGACCCGCCGTTCTGGGTGATCGCCTCGGCGGCGACGGCGATCGCCCTCGGCACCTACAGCGGCGGCTGGCGAATCATCAAGACCACCGGTACCCGGATCATCAAGATGGACCCCGCCCAGGGCTTTTCCTCGCAGGGCGCGGGCTCGGCCGTGATCCTCGCCTCCACCCACTTCGGCTTCCCGCTCTCGACCACCCACGTGATCAACGGCGGCATCATGGGTGCCGGCGCCGCGAAGCGGCTCTCGGCCGTCCGCTGGGGGGTGGCCGGCAACATCGTCACCGCCTGGGTGCTGACGCTGCCGGCAGCGGCGGCGATCGGGGCCCTCGCCTACGGGGTGACGCGGATCTTCGGCACCGGCGCGGTCGGGCCCGTCGTCGTCACCCTGGCCTCGCTGGCGCTGATCGCAGCTCTGTTCGCGCGGCGGGCCGAGCGCGGCGCGCCGGTCGGAGCCGAGGGCGCATGATCGCCACGATCGTCGAAGGCAAGGCGCTGCTGGAGACGGTGGTCGCCTCGGTGGTGGCCGGCGTCGGCGTCACCTTCGTCTTCTCGATCGCGATCTGGGGAGTGGCCCGGTTCGTCGACTACAACCGCGGCGAGCGCCCGCTGGCGGCCACCGCCGCGGGTGCGGTCGCCGCCATCGCCCTGGCCGCCACCGGGGCGGCGCTGGTGATCGGCATCCTGGTGATGACCCGCACGTAGCCGGGCGTAGACTGGAGCGGTGCGCACCGCTCGCAATATCGCGATCGTCATGGTCCTGGCGCTCGGCGTCGCCTTTCTCCCCGGTGGCGGCAATGCCGTCGACACCGTCTTCACCGCGCTGACCATGGGCTTCCTGGCCGGGATCAGCTGGATGCTCTACACGCTCAGCCGCCAGAACCAGCTGACCTTGGCGACCTTGAGCGACGGCCGCCGCGCGCTCTTCTACGGCGCCTTCGGCATGCTCGCCCTGCTGATCGCCGGCAGCGACAAGCTCTTCTCCAGCGGCGGCGGCACGCTCCTCTGGATCCTCCTGCTCGGCGCCTCCGTCGCTGCGATCTGGCGGGTCTGGACCGAGGCGAACACCTACTGACGTAGGAGAGCTCTGGCGGAGTTGTGAGTTCGTGCGCGCCACGCGTGCGCATTTCCCTGGAACGGTGGCCGGGTGCCGCCAAGGATCGTCAGCAGCGCAGGCCACCGGGAGCGGGGAACCGCGTCGGTCGAGCTGGTCGCGGTTGTCCCGTTCCTGCTGCTGGCGGTCCTGGCGGCCATCCAGATCGCCCTCGCCGGCCACTCCTTGTGGTCGGCGGGCGTGGCCGCCCGGGCCGGGGCACGGGCGGCGCTGGTCGGAAGCGACGCGGCGGCGGCGGCGCGGCGGGCGCTGCCGCCGTCGCTGCGTGAGGGGGCGAAGGTCGAGGCGGAGGATGAGGTCCGGGTCCGGGTGCCGGTTCCTCGCCTCCTTCCG
The DNA here is from genome assembly GCA_963802935.1 of uncultured Solirubrobacterales bacterium. Lineage (GTDB taxonomy): Bacteria > Actinomycetota > Thermoleophilia > Solirubrobacterales > 70-9 > VAYN01. The sequence continues at coordinate 500,433 of CAWDKO010000007.1, forward strand.
GGTCTGCCGCACCTGGAGTTGGGGGCGAGGGCGGACCTGGAGGCCGGTGGTGGCTGACGTCCGTGGACAGGCGACGGTAGAGCTTCTCGCCGCACTGCCGGCGTTGCTGCTCGCGGCCCTCGTCGCCTTGCAGCTGCTGGCCGTTGGGTACGCGGTCACGCTCGCCGACGGGGCCGCGGAGGCGGGGGCGCTCGCGCTCGCCTCGGGCGGCTCGGCGGTCGAGGCCGCCCGCGGCGCGGTGCCGGGCTGGGCGGAGGATGACGTCTCGGTCTCGGTTCGAGGCGGTCGCGTGACCGTGCGCCTGCCGGCGCCGTCTCCCTTGCGCCCGCTCGCGGACCGGCTCGCGGTCACCAGCGCGGCCAGCGCAAGGCCGGCGCCATGAGCACGAACCCTCTTGCCGACGCGCCGACCGTCTTCGCCACCGCCGTCGGTAGGGCCGAGGGCTCGCGCGGCGCCGCAGCAGCCCTTGCCTGCGCTGGCGCCGATGCCGATCTGGCGACGCTCCTGATCGAGATCGGTGGCAAACCGCCGCGGCCGACCCTGCTTGCCTCCGCTGCCGCCCGGCGCCTGGAGGAGCGGCTGGCGGCGCACCTGCCGCAGGCTCGCGTCGCCGCCCGCGGCCAGGTCTGCCACCTCGCGGTCGCGGCGGATGCCGAGGGGTTCGCTGGGGCCTCGGCCGCGGTCACCGTCGCCCGCGGGGCGCTTGCCGTCCTGCACCTGCCGCCGGCGCAGCTGCAGGCCTGGTTGTGCGGTGAGGCGAGCCCGATCTCATCCGGAGTTCTCCTGCGGGCTGACATCGCCGTCGATCGACCCCTGTTGGCGATGGCGGTCCGTGACCTGCTCGATCGCGGTCTTCGGGTGTCCGTGCTGAAGCGGCGGCTGAGCTGGGTCGCGGAGCGCCGCGCGCTCTTCGGGGCGCTGCAGCCCGAGGCGGCCGGCGGCCTGCCTTCGTCCGTCTACCGCAGCCTCGTGGCGGCCTGACCGTGCGCGGCGGTCGGCGCGGGGGGTCCGAATCCGGGCAGGCGCTGCTTCTGGTGCTCGGGGGCGTCTTCGTTTTGCTGGCGGGCGCGCTCGCACTGGTCGCGATCGCCGGTGCCGTGACCGGGAAAGGGAGGGCACAGCGCGCCGCCGACCTCGCCGCGATCTCAGCGGCCCGCTCGATGCGCGACGACCTCGAGCGCCTGCTGGCGCCCCCGATGCTGCCCGATGGATCGCCGAACCCCGCGCACATTGACAAGGCCGCCTATCTCGGACGGGCCAAGGTGGCGGCTGTCGATGTAAGTGAGGCGAACGGGGTCGATCCCGACCGCGTCCACCTCACCTTCCCGGACCGGGCCTCCTTCGCCCCGGTTCAGGCAAAGGCGGTGATGGTCGCTCGCCTGGAGGTCGGCGCGACGCGGCGCCGGGTCGAAGCGTCGGCGGTCGCCGAAGCTGCTTCGCCCGCGGGGGCAGCCGGCGGCGCAACCACCATGGCCAGCGGCGGCGGCTACAGCGGCCCGCTGGTCCATCGCGACGGCGAGGGCATGCGTCCCGACGTCGCCGCCGCCTTCGACCGGATGGCCGCCACTGCGGCCGCGGATGGCGTCGAGCTCATCGTCGTCTCCGGCTTTCGTTCCGACGCCGAGCAGGCGGAACTGTTCGCCGCCCATCCCGACCCGACCTGGGTAGCGCCCCCTGGGCAGTCGCTGCACCGCTGTGCGACCGAGCTCGACCTCGGCTCCGAAGCCGCCTACGGCTGGCTGGCGGCAAACGCGAGCCGCTTTGGCTTCGTCCAGCGCTACTCCTGGGAGGCCTGGCACTACGGGTTCGACGCCGGCCCACCCCCGTGCTCGGAGGCGGGCAACTCAATGGGCGCGCCTGGGGGAGGGGCGGTGCCCACGGCCGAGACCCTGCCGTCGTTCGTCCCGAGGCAGTTTCGCGAGCCCCTGCTCAGGTCGGGCACTCGCTGGAACGTCTCGCCAGCGCTTCTAGCCGCGCAGCTGATGGCCGAGAGCGGCTTCGATCCCAACGCGGGCTCACCGGCCGGGGCGCAGGGCATCGCCCAGTTCATGCCCGGCACCGCGGCCGCCTACGGCCTCGACAACCCCTTCGACCCCGTCGCGGCGATCGAGGCCCAGGCCCACCTCATGTCCGACCTCCTGCGCCAGTTCGGCTCTCCCGAACTCGCCCTCGCCGCCTACAACGCCGGTCCCGGTGCGGTCGAACCCTGTAACTGCGTTCCCGACTACCCCGAGACCCGTGCCTACGTCAGCCGCATCCTCGCCCTGCTCGGCGGCGCCGGCGCCCTGGCGCTGCCGAGCTTCGAAGTCCGGCTGGTCGCTTGACCTTCGCGGTGCGGGGTAGGCGTAAGGGCAGCAGGCAATCCGAGGAGGCCACATGTCATCTCCCTTCACCCACAAGAAGCTGACCGACGTCAAGGACTCCGCGCCCGAGTTCGGGATGGACGACGTGCAGGAAGCGCGCTTCGCGAAGAAAGACCTCGACGCGGAGGCGACTGGGGTCAGCCACATCCGGCTCAAGCCCGGACAGCGCACCCCCTTCGGCCACAAGCACGAGAAGGCCGAGGAGGTCTACATCGTGATCGGAGGGTCCGGCCGGCTCAAGCTCGACGACGAGATCATCGAGGTCGAGAGGCTCGACGCGATCCGTGTCTCCCCCGAGGTCGTCCGCAACTTCGAGGCTGGGCCGGGAGGCATCGAAGTGCTCGCGGTCGGCGCCCGCCACGACGGCGACGGCGAGGTCATCCCCGGCTGGTGGAGCGACTGACCACAAACCACTTTGTTTCTCTTAAGTGAGGTGTAAGTCTCAATCGCTTAATGGCGGTTGAGCGGTGTTGTGTAAGTGCGATCTTGGTCCTTGCCGCCTTCGGCTGCGCGGGCTGCGGCCTCATCGAAAACACCGATGGGCGGGAGGAAGCCCGCAGCTCGCAGCGATCTTCGTCCGCCCGGGCCAACGGCAGCGATTCGGCGGCTGGTGGCGGCTCGGTCACCATTGCCGCGGTCGGCGACACGATGATGGGGATGACCCCCATCCTGCCGCCCGCGCCGGCCCACTACCTCGACGAGGTTCGGGAGGGTCTCCGGGGCGATGTCGTCTTCGGCAACCTCGAGGGGGCTCTCACCGACGTCTCGGAATCGCCCAAGTGCGGCGTGGGCTCAAGCGAATGCTTTGCGTTCCGGGCGCCGCCGGAGTTCGCGGAGGCGCTGCGGAGCGGCGGTTTCACCGTCATGTCGAACGCCAACAACCACTCCTTCGACTACGGGGAAGCCGGCCAGGAAGAGACTCGGGAGGCGCTGGACCGGGCGGGAATCGCGCACACCGGCATGCCCGAGGAGATCGAGGTCGTCCGCGCCGGCGGACAGCGGATCTCCTTCCTCGGGTTCGCTTCTTATGCGAACACGGCCCCGCTGACCGACCTCGACGCCGCGCGGGAACTGATCGTCCGCGCCAGGGGGCGGGCCGAGATCGTCGTCGTCGCCTTCCATGCCGGGGCTGAGGGCAGCGATGCCCTGCACGTGACCGGCGAAGAGGAGATCTACCTCGGCGAGGATCGCGGCAACCCGGAAGCGTTTGCGCACATGGCGATCGAGGCCGGTGCCGACCTGATCCTCGGCTCCGGCCCGCACGTGCTGCGCGGCATGGAGATCTATCGCGATCGGCTGATCGCCTACAGCCTCGGCAACTTCGCCGGCTACGAGAACTTCTCCCTGGAAGGCGCCCTCGGGCAGTCGGCGATCCTCCGGGTCGCCCTGGACGCCGACGGCAGCTTCCGCGCCGGCCGACTCGACTCGGTGCTGCTGGTCGACGAGGGCCAGCCGGTACCGGACCCCGAAGGCTCGGGCGCGGAGCTCGTTTCGACCCTCTCCAGCGAAGACTTCGGCCCGACGGCGGTGCGCATCCACCCCTCGGGTCGGATCGTCCCCTCGCGCTAGACTCCGCCCTCGCTTAGACTGGCGGCCGATGGCAACCGTCGAGGTACAGGGCGTGGAGGGGATGCAGGCGCTGGTCGGGCAGGAGATCGGCCCGAGCGAGTGGCGCACCGTCACCCAGGACGACATCGACACCTTCGCGCGTGTCTCCGGCGACGATCAGTGGATCCACGTCGACGTCGAGCGAGCAAAGGCCGAGAGCCCGTTCGGGACCACGATCGCCCACGGCAACCTCACCCTTTCCCTGGTCGACGGCTTCCGCAAGAACCTGATCTCCAGCACCGGCTTCGCCCTCGGCGTCAACTACGGCTGGAACAAGATCCGTTTCCCCGCCCCGGTCCCCGTCGACTCGAAGGTCCGCGGCAAGGCCGAGGTCGTCTCGGTCGAGGAGATCGGCGGCGGCTGGTGGCAGGTCATCACCCGCTTCGCCCTCGAGGTCGAGGGCAACGAGAAGCCCTGCTTCGTGGGTGACTCGGTCACCCGCGTGATGGCGCCCGCCGAGTAGGTCGCAGGCGTGTCAAGCGAGTGGGGCGACTCGGAGCGTGTCGCTGAGTATCTCTCTCGCGAGATACCTCATAGGCACATGGCCGAGGAGATGTTGCTGGAAGCGCTTCCCTCGCGGATCGAGCGGTTCCTCGACCTCGGTACCGGCGACGGCCGCCTGCTCGTCCTGATACGCCGCAGTTACCCCGAGGCGAGTGCAGTGGGGGTCGACGCGTCCGAGCCGATGCTCGCCCGAGCGGCCGAGCGCTTCGACGCCGATCCACTCGTCGAGCTTCGCGCGCACAACCTCGAGCTTCCAATTGCAGATCCGGGCCCGTTTGACGTCGTGGTCTCCGGCTTGGCAATTCACCATCTCGAGGACGAGCGCAAGCGGGCGTTGTTCGGCGAAGTTCATTCGCTTCTCGCGCCAGGCGGCGTCTTCGCGAACCTCGATCTCGTGGCCTCGGCATCTGCGCGCTTGCACGAGCGGTTTCGCCGCGAGATCGGGCGGACTCAAGATGACCCGACGGACCGCCTTGCAGATCTTTCAGATCAGATGGGTTGGCTTCGGAATGCTGGCTTTACCGAGGTTGATTGCCACTTCAAGTGGCTGGAGCTGTCCCTCGTGGTCGCAGTGAAGAAAGGCTAGGCCGCGACGTGCTCGCCGGCTGGAACGAAGTGCTCCAGCTTGGCGTCCCGTTCCAGAGCGAGAGGGATGCCCCTCTTCGGCGAGCTTGACGACCTCCTCGTAGGAGTCGCCAGCAGCGGACCAGCCCTCGACAGCGGGCGACTCGGCCCACCAGCCGTCGGCCTCGTGGTGATAGATGACGCGTACGGTCTCCATTCGCGGCGTCCGCTTACCTCCCACCAGCGATTCCACTCAGCTGAGTCCATCCGCGGAGAGTTGCTCGAAGATGAGGCGAATTGGCGCCCGCCGGCTGGCGGGCGCCCCTCAATTCCGCCCTATTTGACGTTCAGCGTGCCTTCCATGCCGGCCTCGCGGTGGCCCGGCACAGTGCAGAAGAAGGTGTACTTGCCTGGTTTTAGTTCGACTTCGGTCGAGTCGGAGCCTTCGCCGATCACTTCGGTGGCGCCGATCTCTTCGCCGCTGGCGTCTTCGATCGCGACGTCGTGGCTGAGCGGCTGCGGGTTGGTGAAGTTCACCGTCACCTTGCCCGCTTCGGAGGTCGCGGTTTTGGCGGTGTAGGCGAGCTGGCCGCCGGGGTCCGCTTCGAAGTCGAGCGTGCTGGCGCTGCCGGCCGAGCCACCTTCTGCTTCCTTGCCGCCACCGCCGCCTTCGGCACCGCTTTCCTGGGTGGTTTCGCTGCCACCGGTGGTGTCGCTTGAGTCGTCGGAGCTACCGCAGGCGACGAGCGCAAACGCCGCGAGGAGGAGGGTGAATCCGAATGCAGCTTTCTTCATGGCGGTCCTTTCCCGCTGGGGACTGGCTTGACTGCGTCTGACTGTAACTCGGATACGGCGCCGCCGCAGCAAGGGTTCAGCGCCCGTGGAACTCGGGCGTGCCGCCGCCGAAGAAGGCCTCGACGCCGTTGCGGAGGTCCTCGGTGGCCATGCTGTCGGCGATTCCGTGCCGCTCCAGCTGCAGGTGCTCGGTGAGGCTGTTCTCGATGCTGACCCCGCAGAGGTGCTTCGCCATCCGCACGTAGTGCGGCGCTTTCCTGGCCAGCTCCTCCGCTTTCGCACGCGCCGCGTCCATCAGCTCGTCCGGCGCCACGACCTGCCGCACCAGGCCCTCCTTGAGCGCTTCCGCCGCGCCCATGTTCGGGTCTTCGAGCAGCAGTTCGAGCGCCCGGCTGGGACCGACCACGCGGGGCAGGAAGTAGGTCATGCCACCGTCGGGCGAGGCGCCGATGCGGCCGTAGGCGCAGGCGAAGAAGGACGCCTCGGAGGCGATCCGCACGTCGCAGGCGAGCGCCAGCGAGAAGCCGGCGCCGGCCGCCGGGCCGTTGATAGCGGCGATCACCGGGTAGGGGATCCGCCGCAAGTCGACAATGGCCGCGTGCAGTGCCTCGGCGCCGCGCCGCACGTCCGAGGGCAGGTCGATCTCCTCGCTCTCGACGCCTTTGCGGAACCAGGTGACGTCGCCGCCGGCGCAGAACGCCTTGCCGGCGCCGGTCACGATCAGCGCCCGCAGCGGTGCCCGGTCGGCAAGCCAGCCGAAGGCGACGGTCATCTCGCCGATCATCTCCGGGCTCATCGCGTTGAAGGCGTCGGGGCGGTCGAGGGTGAGCGTGCCGACGTCCCCGTCGATCTCGATCCGCAGGGTGTTCAACTCGGGGGGGCTCAAAGTCTGGCTGGTCATCTCACTCTCTCCGTGTCTCGCGTCCGTTTGGCCGGGTGGCCAGCAGCCTACCCTTAGGGCGATGAACGCAGCTGAGCAAAACGACAGCCCCTCGCCGGCTGAGCGCCTCGCGCAGCAGCGCCGCTCGCTGCCCGACACCCCCGGCGTCTACCTCTTCTACGACAAGCGGGACGAGCTGCTCTACGTCGGCAAGGCGCGCTCGATCCGCAAACGCGTCGCCTCCCACTTCTCCGGCGGCGAACCACGTCTCACCTCGCGGGTCGACCGCATCGACACCCTCGTCACCGCCAACGAGGCGGAGGCGCTGCTGACCGAGCAGAGCTTCATCAAGCGCCACCGACCGCGCTTCAACATCCGCCTGCGCGACGACAAGTCCTACCCCTACGTGGCCGTCAGCCTCGACGAGGAGTACCCGCGGGTCTACTTCACTCGCGAGAAGCACCGCTCCGGCCGCGCCTACTTCGGTCCCTTTTCCAGCGCCAAGCGGGTGCGGGAGACGCTCGACCTGCTCGGCAAGCTGTTCCAGTTCCGCACCTGCGAGGGGGTGGAGCCGGGGCGCCGCTCCGGCAGCCCCTGCCTCGACTACTACATCAAGCGCTGCGGGGCACCCTGTGTCGGCCACGTCAGCCAGGAGGAGTACCGGCACAACATCGACGCGATCGTCGACTTCCTCTCCGGCCGCTACCGCCAGGTCGAGGCCGAGGAGGTGGCGAAGATGGAGGGGGCTGCCGGCGTCGAGGAATTCGAGCGCGCGGCGTTGCACCGCGACCGCCTGAAAGCGATTCGTTCCTTGTTCGAGCGCCAGCGCGTTGCCGGCGGCTCGGTCGGCACCGCCGACCTGATCGGGGTCGCGGCCGAGGGGACCGACGCCAACGCGCAGGTCTTCCAGGTGCGCGACGGTATCCTCGCCGAGCGCCAGAGCTTCTATCTCGAGAACGAGGGCGAGCGCGATCTCGCCGAGGTGACCGAGGAGTTCATCGGCCAGTACTACTCGGCCTCGCCGGCGATGCCGAAGACGATCGTCGTCGGCCCCTACCTGCGCCAGCGGGCCGGGGTGATCGCCGAGGCGCTGAGTGAGCGCCGCGGCTCCCCGGTCGAGGTGCGTGCCGCCGAGCGCGGCGATAAGCGGCGGCTGCGCGAGCTGGCCGAGCGCAACGCCCGCCTCGCCCTCGACCAGGACCGGCTGCGGCGCGAGCACCGGCGCGCGCGCCGGGTCGAGTCGCTGACCTCGCTCAGCGAGGCGTTGGGGATGGAGGAGCTGCCGGTGCGGATCGAGGGCTTCGACATCTCCAACATCGGCGGCGAGCACACGGTTGCCTCGATGGTCGTCTTCGAGGGCGGGGCGACCAAGAAGGCCGACTACCGGCGCTTCAAAGTGCGCGGCGATCTTCGAGAAGCGGGCGGCGTCGGCGGTCCTGACGACTTCGCCTCGATGGAGGAGGTGCTGGCGCGGCGTGTCGCCCGCTACCTCGAACAGGTCGACCTCTCGCCCCACGACGGCAAGCGCGACGCCAGCTTCGCCTCGCTGCCCTCGCTGCTGATGATCGACGGCGGCAAGGGTCAGCTGGCGGCCGGGATGAAGGCGTTGCAGCCCTTCGTCGAGCGCGGCGTCACCGTGATCAGCCTCGCGAAGCGGCTGGAGGAGGTATACGTCCCCGCTCGCTCGGCCCCGCTCGACCTCTCCGCCGAGTCGGAGGCTTCGCGGCTGCTGCAGCGGGTCCGTGACGAGGCGCACCGGTTCGCGATCGAGCACCATCGCGGCCGCCGCGACCGGGCGATGACGGGCTCGGTGCTGGACGAGCTGAAGGGGATCGGCCCCGCCCGCAAGCGCGCCCTGCTCCAGCACTTCGGCTCGCCCGAGCGCTTCCTGGCGGCGACCAGGGAGGAGCTGGAGGCGGTGCCCGGCCTGCCTGGCAAAGTAGGGCGTGAGATCCACGAGCAGCTGAACAGGACCAACTAGATGGGCGCCGACGGCGCAACGACGAACGGCGGGGTGACGCTGGTCGTGATCACCGGCCACTCCGGGGCCGGCAAGTCGGAGGCGATAGCCGCCTTCGAGGACGGTGGCTACTTCTGCGTCGACAACCTGCCGCCGCGGATGATCGACAGCCTCGGCGAGCTCTTCCGCCACGAGGGCAGCGCCGTCGAGCGCGCCGCCGTCGTCTCCGACGTGCGCGGCGGCGACTATTTCGACGAGCTGCTGCAGGTGCTCGAGGACCTCGGCGGCGACGGCCTGAGGCCGCAGGTCCTCTTCCTCGAGGCCGACGAGGAGACCTTGCTCGACCGCTACAAGGAGACCCGCCGCCGCCACCCGCTGGCGCCGGACGGCCGCATCGTCGACGGGATCCGGGCCGAGCGCGAGCTGCTGGCGCCGCTGCGCGAGCGCGCCGACGTGGTCATGGACACGACCGACCTGACCGGGGCCGAACTGCGGCGGCGAATCGCCGAGGAGATGCTGGGCGGCGAGGATGGGGGAGAGCTGGCTCTGACCCTGCTCACCTTCGGCTTCAAGAACGGACCGCCCCGCGACGCCGACCTCACCCTCGACGTCCGCTTCCTGCCCAACCCCCACTACGTCGACGAGCTGCGGCCGCTGACCGGGATGGACGAGCAGGTCCGCGCCTACGTCGAGTCGGGGACCCAGGCCGGCGAGTTCTATGGCCGCCTCTTGCCGCTGCTCGAGTTCCTCGTCCCCGCCTACGTCACCGAGGGCAAGAGCCACCTGACGATCGCCGTCGGCTGCACCGGCGGCCGCCACCGCTCGGTCACCGTCGCCGACCGCATCCGCCGCGACCTGGCCGAGCGCGACGACGTGATCGTGCGGGTCAAGCACCGCGATGTGGAGCTCGACTGACGGTCCGTGGAGCGGGGGGCCGGTACCCCTGCGCGGGAATTGAGTCGCGCGCCCTGACGGGCGCAGCTCCGGATGTTGGTGCGCCCCTATGGGGCGCAGGAATCGGATTGCATTTCCGCGCGCTTCGCGCACATTCCCGCGCAGGGGTACCGGCCCCCCGCTCCAAGCGCCGACGCTGCATCTCAGCTTTTGTGAACCGCTGGGCCACTCGGTAGAGCTGCAATGGCTGGTCCCTGAGCTCCTGAGCTGATTTAGCTCGCGTCGTGGGGAAGGACCCCGGTTACCCCCTGGGGCGAATGTGGCCGAAGGCCGCGATATGCAATCTGATTCCTGCCCGCCATAGGCGGGCAGCGCCATCCGGAGCTGCGCGCGGAGCGCGCGCGACTAAATTCGCCCCAGGGGGTAACCGGGGTCCTCCACGCCCCGCCACCTACAATCGCCCCGCTTTGCCCGAACCCGTCATCTCCGTCCGTGGCCTGCGCAAGAGCTACGGGGACAACGAAGCCGTGCGTGGCATCGACCTCGAGGTCAGTGCCGGCGAGGTCTTTGCCTTCCTCGGACCGAACGGGGCCGGGAAGACGACCACGGTCGAGATCCTCGAGGGCTATCGCAAGCGCAGCGAGGGGGAGGTGAGCGTGCTGGGCGAGGACCCCGAGCGGGCGCGGCGCGGCTGGCGCGAGCGGATCGGGATCGTCCTCCAGAGCTGCCGGCTCGATCCTTACCTGACCGCACGCGAGTCGCTCGAGCTCTACGCGGGCTATTACGCGCAGCCGCGCCCGGTCGCCGAGGTGCTGGAGCTGGTCGGGCTCGACGGTAAGGCCGACGAGCGCACCGGCAGGCTCTCCGGCGGCCAGCAGCGCCGGCTCGACGTCGGCATGGCGCTGGTCGGCGACCCCGAGCTGCTCTTCCTCGACGAGCCGACCACCGGCTTCGACCCGGCGGCGCGGCGGCAGGCCTGGGAGACGATCACCGGCCTGCGCGAGCTCGGCAAGACCGTCTTCCTCACCACCCATTACATGGACGAGGCGCAGCAGCTGGCCGACCGGGTGGCGATCATCGCCGGCGGCGAGGTGGTCGCGCGGGGCGCGCCGGAGGAGCTCGGCGACCGCGACAGCCAGCCGACCGTGATCACCTATCGCGGGCCCGAGGGCGAGGTCTCGCTCAGCACGACGACGCCGGTGCAGACGCTGAACGAGCTGACCGGCAAGGCGCTGGCCAATGACTTCGAGCTGGAGAACCTCGAAGTCAAGCGGCCGACGCTCGAGGACGTCTACCTGGAGCTGACCGAGGGGGCGGACGCCCCGGCCGAGCAGGGGGCGCCGCAGGCATGAGCATGGTCTTCCACCAGTTCCGCTACGACCAGAAGGCCTTCTGGCGCAACCCGGCCTCGGTCTTCTTCACCGTCGCCTTCCCGGTCGTGCTGCTGCTGATCTTCGCGACCGTCTTCAGCGGCCAGACGATCGAGGTCGACGGCGGCATCGAGATCACCGCCTACTACGTGCCGGCGATCATCACCCTGGCGGTGATCTCGGCGACGATGCAGAGCCTGGCGATGTCGCTGGTGATCGCCCGCGAGGACGGCCGTCTCAAGCGCGGCCGCGGCACGCCGATGCCGGCCTGGGTCTTCATCGCCGGCCGGGTCGGCAACTCGGTCGTGGTGGCGCTGCTGATGCTGGTCGTGATCGCGGCGCTGGGCCGCGTCCTCTACTCGGTCCCGATCCCCTGGGGCGAACTGCCGGCGATCCTGGTCACGCTGGTCGTCGGCGCCGCCGCCTTCAGCTGCCTCGGCATCGCCCTCACCGTGGCGATCCCCTCCCAGGACGCCGCCGCGCCGATCGTCAACGCGCTGCTGCTGCCGCTCTACTTCCTCTCCGGGATCTTCATTCCCGACGACGAGCTCCCGGGCGGGGTCATCGACTTCGCCAACCACTTCCCGATCCGCGACTTCTTCCAGGCCTTCTTCACCGCCTACCTGCCGGGTGGGGACTCCGGCCTGGACTGGGGCAACCTCGCCGTGGTCGCGATCTGGGGCGTCGCCGGCCTCCTGCTCGCGATCCGCTTCTTCCGCTGGACCCCGCGCGGCGGCTGAGCCATATAGCCTGCGCGCCGCAATGCTCCACCACGTTCTCCTAGAGGTCGCCGACCTCGAGCGCAGCGCCGCCTTCTACGACTCGCTGCTCGCCCCGCTGGGCTGGCGCCGCCACTTCGAGGAGGACGAAACGATCGGCTGGGGCATCGCCAAGCCCGTCTTCTTCATCGCCGCGCACCACGATCCCCAGCCCGGCTTCGGGCTGCTCAGCTTCTCCGGCCTCGGCATCGTCGCCGTCAAGGCCGCCTGGGAAGGCGGGATGCGGGCCGGCGGCGTCAGCGTCAGCGACCCCGGCGAGCAACGCTCGCACGGGTCGGGCTCGTACTCCGCGTTCCTCAAGGACCCGGACGGGTACGAGATCGAGATCACCATCGGGTCCGACTAGGCCGACCCCCTAGGATCGGGATCGGCTCCATCAAGCGAATTCAGGAGGCAATGACTTCATGGCTGTGAAGGTCGGCATCAACGGTTTCGGACGTATCGGGCGCAACGTCTTCCGCGCCGCACACGCGGCGGGGGCCGACCTCGAGTTCGTCGCCGTCAACGACCTCGTCGACACCGCCACGATGGCCCACCTGCTCAAGTACGACTCGATCCTCGGCCGCTTCCCGGGCGAGGTCTCGGTCTCCGGCGACTCGCTCACGATCGACGGCAAGGAGCTGAAGGTGCTCTCCGAGCGCGACCCGGCGGCGCTGGGCTGGGGCGACCTCGGTGTAGACGTGGTGATCGAGTCGACCGGCTTCTTCACCGCCCGCGACGACGCCGCCAAGCACCTGGCGGCAGGTGCGAAGAAGGTGATCATCTCCGCCCCGGCCAAGGAGCCGGACGTGACCGTGGCGCTCGGGGTCAACTTCGACGACGCCTACGACGCCGAGAACCACCACATCATCTCCAACGCCTCCTGCACGACCAACTGCCTGGCGCCGCTGGCCAAGGTCCTCCACGAGGCGTTCGGGATCGAGCAGGGGCTGATGACGACGATCCACGCCTACACCGCCGACCAGCGCCTGCAGGACATGCCGCACAAGGACCCGCGCCGCTCGCGGGCCGCGGCGCTGAACCTGATCCCGACCACGACCGGCGCCGCCAAGGCGGTCGGGCTGGTGCTGCCGGAGCTGAACGGCAAGCTGAACGGGTTCTCGATGCGGGCCCCGGTCCCGACCGGCTCGGCCGTCGACCTCGTCTTCACCACCCCCGACCCGCTCGACGTCGACCAGATCAACGCCGCCCTGAAGGCGGCCGCCGAGGGCCCGATGAAGGGAATCCTCGCCTACACCGAGGACCCGATCGTCTCCACCGACATCGTCGGCGACCCACACTCCTCGATCGTCGACGCGGGCGGGACGATGGTGATCGGCGACGGCCGCATGGCGAAGACGATCGCCTGGTACGACAACGAGTGGGGCTACTCGAACCGCTGCGTCGAGCTGACCGGCAAGGTCCTGGCGGGCTCCTAGCCCCGCCGCGACGGACGTGATTCCGTTTTGACGGCGTTCAGCAAGGCAAGCGTCCGCGAAGCGGAGGTCTCGGGCCGGCGGGTCCTGGTCCGTGTCGACTTCAACGTGCCGCTGGACGGCGGTGAGGTTGCAGACGACATGCGGATCCGCGCCGCGCTGCCGACGATCGAACTTCTGCGCGGGCGCGGGGCGGCGCTGGTCCTCGCTTCGCACCTGGGGCGGCCCGAGGGCAAGCCCGACCCGGCGCTCTCGCTGGCGCCGGTCGGCGAGCGGCTGGGCGAGCTGCTTGGAGTCGAGGTGCAGCAGGCGCCGGCGGTGATCGGCGGCGACGTCGAGCTGCTGGCGCGCGGGCTCGGCCCCGGCGACGTGCTGCTGCTCGAGAACACCCGCTTCGAGCCGGGCGAGACCGAGAACGATCCGAGGCTGGCGGAGGCGCTGGCCGAGCTCGCCGACCTCTACGTCAACGACGCCTTCGGCGCCGCCCATCGCGCCCATGCCAGCACCGAGGGCGTGGCTCGCCACCTGCAGGGCTATGCCGGGCTGCTGCTGGAGCGCGAGCTGACCGAGCTCGGGGCTGTGGTCGACTCGCCCAAGCGACCGCTGGTCGTCGTCCTTGGCGGCGCCAAGGTCTCCGACAAGGTCGGCGTGATCGACCGCTTCCTCGAGATCGCCGACCAGATCCTGATCGGCGGCGCCATGTGCTTCAGCTTCTTCCGCGCCCAGGGCGTCGCCACCGGAGATTCTCTCGTCGAGGAGGTGGGCGTCGAGCTGGCTGCGGAAGCCCTGGAGCGCGCCAAGGACTCCGAGTGCGAGCTGGAGCTGCCGGTCGACCTCGTCCTCGGCGAAGCCTTCGACGCTGCAACCGCGCACCGCGAGCAGGACTGCGTCGAGGTGCCCCGATGGCTGGATGGGCCTCGACGTCGGCCCGCGCACGACGGCTCGCTATGCGAAGGCGATCGCCGCCGCCGGCACCGTGCTCTGGAACGGCCCGATGGGCGCCTTCGAGCTCGAGCCCTTCGCCGCCGGTACCCGCTCCGTCGCCGAGGCGGTCGCGGCGGCGAAGGGCACGACCGTGATCGGCGGCGGCGACTCGGTCGCCGCGCTGCGCAAGTTCGGGCTCGACGGCGAGGTGGACTGGCTTTCGACCGGAGGCGGGGCATCATTGGAGCTGCTGGAGGGCAGGAAGCTGCCCGGCGTCGAGGCCCTGCTCGACAAAGACACCCCGATCAAGGAAGGCACCGATGCCTGAGCGAACGCCTTACATCGCCGCCAACTGGAAGATGAACAAGATCGTCGCCGAGGCGGCCGAGTTCGTCGACGCGCTGCTGCCGCGGATCGCCGCGACCCAGTGCGACGTCGTCGTCTGCCCGCCGTTCACGGCGCTGGCCGAGGTCGTGGAGCGCCGGCGTGGGACCGCGGTCCGGGTCGCCGCCCAGAACATGCACGAGGACGAGTCGGGCGCCTTCACCGGCGAGGTCTCGGCCCCGATGCTGGTCGAGCTCGACGTCGAGGCGGTGGTGCTCGGTCACTCCGAGCGCCGTCAGTACTTCGACGAGACCGACGCGGCCCTGGCGCGCAAGGTCCCGGCGGCCCTGGCCGCCGGCCTGGAGCCGATCCTCTGCATCGGCGAGAGCGAGGCGGCGCGCGACGGCGGCGAGAGCGAGGAAGTCCTCGAGCGCCAGCTGCAGGCCGACCTCGCCAACCTCGAGTCCGCTCAGCTGGCCGAGGTGGTGATCGCCTACGAGCCGATCTGGGCGATCGGCACCGGTCGCACGGCGACGCCCGAGCAGGCCCAGGAAGCCTGCGCCTTCATCCGCGACGTCGTCCGCATGCGCGGAGCCGCGGCCGACAGTGTCCGCATCCTCTACGGCGGCTCGGTCAAGCCGGACAACGCCGCCGAGCTGCTCTCCAAGCCCGACGTCGACGGGGCGCTGGTCGGAGGCGCCAGCCTCGACGCCGCCGATTTCGCGGCGATCGTGGAAGCGGCCGGGTGACGCTGGTCCCCTCACTGGCGCTGGTCATCCTCGACGGCTGGGGCCTGGCCGAGCCCGGCCCCGGCAATGCGATCTCCCTCGCCAAGACCCCGGTCTTCGACCGCCTCTGGGAGCGCTACCCGCACACCCAGCTCTCCGCCAAGGGCCGCGACGTCGGCCTCCCCGACGGGCAGATGGGCAACTCCGAGGTCGGTCACCTCAACCTCGGCGCCGGCGCGATCGTCAAACAGGATCTGGCCCGGATCGACGACGCTGTCGCCGATGGCAGCTTCTTCGAGAACGAGGCGCTGCTGGCCGCCTGCGAGCGCGCCCGCAACAGCCCGCGCGGCCGTCTGCACCTGCTCGGCCTGGTCTCCGACGGCGGCGTCCACTCCGGCTGGGAGCACATCGAGGCGTGCATCGAGCTCGCCTCCCAGGAGGGGTCCCCGACGTCGTCTTCCACGCCTTCACCGACGGCCGCGACACGCTGCCGCACGGCGGCGGCACCTACCTGGCCGAGCTCGAGCGCTGGCTGCGGCAGGCCGGGCGCATCGCCACGGTCGGCGGTCGCTACTACGGGATGGACCGCGACACGCGCTGGGAGCGGACCAAGCTCGCCTATGACGCGATCCTCCACGCCCGCGGCCTGCACGCGGAGAGCGCCGGGGAGGCGATCGAGGCGTCCTATGAGCGCGGGGAGACCGACGAGTTCGTCAAGCCGACGGTGATCGGCGACTACGACGGCGCCGCCCCCGGCGACGTCGCGATCTTCGTCAACTTCCGCCCCGACCGCGCCCGCCAGATGACCCGCGCCCTGGCCGAGCCCGGCTTCGACGAGTTCCCGCGGGCCGGCGGCGCGCCGCTCGACCTGACGACGATGACGCTCTACCGCAAGGGCTGGCCCTACCCGGTCGCCTTCCCGGAGCGGCGGCCGCAGACGACCCTGGCGGAAACGATCTCCGCGGCCGGCGGCCGTCAGCTGCACGTCGCCGAGACCGAGAAGTACGCCCACGTCACCTACTTCTTCAACGGCGGCCGCGAGCAGGAGTTGGAGGGGGAGGAGCACTGCCTGGTCGAATCGCCTCGCGACGTGCCGACCTACGACCACAAGCCGGAGATGAGCGCCCGCGCCGCCGCCGACACCTTCGTCGAGCACTGGGGCGGCGCCGACTATCGCTTCGGGATCATCAACTTCGCCAACCCGGACATGGTCGGGCACACCGGCGTGATCCCGGCCGCGGTCGCCGCGGTGGAGACGGTCGACGCCTGCCTCGGCGACGTCGTCGCCGCGGTCGCGGCGAGAGGTGGCGCCTGCATCGTCACCGCCGACCACGGCAACTGCGACCACATGCTCGAGCCCGATGGCTCGCCCAACACCGCCCACTCGCTCAACCCGGTGCCGCTGATCGTCACCGCCGAGGGACCGGAGCTGCGCGACGGCGGCATCCTCGCCGACGTTGCCCCCACCGCCCTCGACCTGCTCGGCATCCCCCAGCCGGAGGCGATGACCGGCCGCTCGCTGGTCGCGGGCAAAAGTTGACGAGTTGAACCCCCTGTACGGGGTAAAACCCGTCAACTTTTCGAGATGAGAAGCGATCCGCAACGGCTGAGGTTCGAGATCGGGGCGCGGGACGGGGCGGCGCGCGCTGGGGTGCTGCACACCGCCCACGGCCCGATCGAGACGCCGGCCTTCATCCCGCTGGCGACCAAGGGAACGGTGCGAGGACTGGAGTCGAGCGAGGTGGCCGGGCTCGGCTACGAGCTGATCCTCGGCAACACCTACCACCTGTTCGTCTCGCCGGGGCCGGAGCGGATCGCCGCCGCCGGTGGCCTGCACGGCTTCATGGGCTGGGAGCGGGCCTTGATTACCGATTCGGGCGGCTTCCAGGTCTTCTCGCTCGCCCACGGCGGGGTCGCCAACGAGGTCAAGGGCAGCGGCCGCTCCGGCGGCGAGCACGGCTCGAAGGTGGATATAACGGAGGAGGGCGCCCGCTTCCGCTCCCCGCGCGACGGCGCCGAGCTCTTCATCTCGCCCGAGGTCTCGATGCAGGTGCAGGCGGCGCTCGGCTCCGACATCGCCCTCGTCTTCGACGAGTGCACGCCCTTCCACGCCGACCGCGAGTACACCGCCCGCTCGACCGAGCGCACCCACCGCTGGCTCGACCGCTGCCTCGTCTGGCACGAGCGCGAGGGCCCGCAACGCCAGGCGGTGTTCGGGATCGTCCAGGGCGGCGTCTACGAGGACCTGCGGCGGGAATCGGCCGAGGCGGTCGCCGCCGCCGCGGTCGACGGCCTCGCGATCGGCGGCACCCTCGGGCGTGACAAGGAGGAGATGCACGACGTCCTCGCGATGACCGCGCCGCTCCTTCCCGAGGAGGCGCCCAAGCACCTGCTTGGCATCGGTGAGGTCGACGACCTGTTGGGCGGCATCGCCCTCGGCCTCGACGTCTTCGACTGCGCGGTTCCCACCCGGCTCGCTCGCCACGGGGTTGCTCTGGCGCCCGATCCCGAGAACCGCTTCCGCCTCGACCTGCGCAAGTCCCGCTGGGTCGGCGACCGCGACCCGCTCGTCGCCGGCTGCCCCTGCCCCGCCTGCCGCCACCACGACCGCGACTACGTCAGCTACCTCTCGCGGGCCGAGGAGCTGACCGCCGTCCGCCTCATCGTCCTTCACAACCTCACCTACATGCACGAGCTCACGACCCACGCCCGCACCGCGATCGAGTCCGGCCAGTTCAACGCCTACCGCGCCGCTGTCCTCGCTGGTGCTCTCCCCTGGGACGCCGCGAACATCACCAGCTGAGCACAAGCGCATCGCGCGAAGAGGGATTCCACCCTTTCCGAACGGCTTGTACTTCTCGGTCACCGGCCCCTCGGACGGCCATCCCCGCCCCATCCGAGCAAGTTGAGTGAGGAGGGGGTGGGATCCCTCTTCGACGCCTCCGCCTATTCGGTGTTGCGCTGGACCAGTTCCTTGACTTCGTCTACGACCTTGTCCACGGTGTCACCGGCGACTTTGGAGACCCTGACGCCCGCCGCCTTGTCCGTCGTGATGATGACTGCCGCCGCTACTACTGCTGCTACCAGCACCAAAGCCACCAGTGCGAGCACGAAGCGGACGAAGCGGGAGAAGGCGGAGCGCTGCCGCGCCGCCGGTGGCCCCGACGGCGCGAGCGGCGGGGGAGGAGCGGTGCGGCGCGGCTCGGGCCGGCGCGTCTGCGACTGCGCCGGCCGGTACTCGGTCCGCGCGGTGCCGGGGTCGAGGTGCCGGGTGGCGGCGGTCTCCTCACCGAGGACGTTGGTCGCGGCGGTGCCCTCCTGCAGCGGCAGGGTCACGTCCTCGCCCTGCAACCCCAGGTGCAGGCCGCTCGCCAGCTCGTCGGCGGAGGCGTAGCGCCGGTTCGGATCGCCCTCCAGCGCTCGCAGCACGGCGCCGCCCAGGGTCTCCGGGACCTCGTTGTTGTAGGTGCTCGGCGGCAGCGGCTTCTCGTTCTGCTGGCGCACCGCCAGCTCGGCGAGGGAGGATCCCTCGTACGGCAGCCGCCCGGTCAGGAACTGGTAGAGGACGACGCCGAGCGCGTAGACGTCGGTCGCCGGCGTCGCCTCGTCGCCCCGCACCTGCTCTGGCGCCAGGTAGGCGGCGGTGCCGACCACCGAGCCGACCTGGGTGATCCGGGTCTGCTCGAGCGCCCGGGCGATGCCGAAGTCGGTCAGCTTCACGGTCAGCTCGCCGCCCCCGACCGGCCCCCCGACGACCATCAGGTTGCCCGGCTTGACGTCGCGGTGGATGATTCCGCGCCGGTGCGCGTAGTCGAGCCCGGCACAGGACTGGATGCCGATCTCGGCGGCGATCTCGGGCCCGACCGGGCCGTGCCGCTGCAGGATCTGGGCGCCGGAGCGGCCGTCCACGTACTCCATGACGATGTAGTGGCGGCCCTCGTCGACGCCGGTGTCGTAGACCTGGACGATGTTGGGATGGATCAGCTTCGCCACCGCCAGCGCCTCGCGGCGGAAGCGGGCGATGAAGCGCTCGTCGTCGGAGAGGTGCTCGGCCAGGACCTTGACCGCGACCGTGCGCTCGAGGATCAGGTCGGTCGCCTTGTAGACGTTCGACATGCCGCCCGAGCCGAGCCGCTCGCCCGTCTGGTAGCGGCCGGAGAGGGTGCCCGCCTCCATCATTCGCCCCCCGCCGGCGCGCCCGGGCCGACCCCGCCCGAGGGCGTCCCGCCGCTTTCCACCGGCGGGACTTCCCCTTCGGGTTTTTCCTGCCCTTTGGCTTTGCCTTCGGCCTGCGGCGGCAAACTCGGTTCCGTTTCTTCCTCCGGTTCCTCGGCTTCCTGCGCCGGCTTCTCGGGCTTTTCGGGCTTCTCCTTTTTCTTCCCTTCGGGCGCCGGTTCTTCCGCCTCTTCGATCGCCGGCACCGTTTCTTCCTCTTCGGTGGTCGCTTCTTCACAACCGGCCACGACTTCGTTGAGCCGGGAGGCGCCTTCCTGCAGCGCCCGCTTCAGCTCCGCGTCGACCCCGCCCAGCTCTTCGACCTGGAGGCTGATCGCCTGCGCCGCGTCGGAGGCGCCGAGGCAGTCCCCTTCGTTCGCAAGCTGCTCTACCTGATCGAGGTTGGAGGTGATTTCGCTGGCGGTGTCGCCGGGCAGCAGCTCGGCGTCGCTGCCGCCGCCGCAGGCCGCCAGTCCCAGCGCCGCCGTGGCGGCGAGGGCGATGACGATCGCGGAGGCGCGGAGGCGACCCATGAAATCGAGTCTAGACAACAGTCGAGAGGCCGTATTTTGCCTGCATTTGTTCATCAGCGACCGACCTCGAGGCGTTCTGCCAGCTGGCTCGGCAGGCCCGCGGAGAGGATCGTCTCGGCCGCCAGGGCGACGTCGTAGGGGACGCGGTGGAAGTGGGCGGTCAGCTCGTCCGTGTCCAACTCCAGCCAAGCGGCGCGCGGGTCGCCGTCCCGCGGCTGGCCGACGCTGCCGGGATTGAGCAGCCACTCGCCGCTCTCCATGCTCAGCAGCGCCCCGTCGCCGGCCTGGGCACCGTGCGTTTCACCCGGTTTCGCCGCGGCCGGCCGGTAGAAGAAGAGGGAGACGTGGGAGTGGCCGACCAGGCCGATCCGCTCCCCCTGTGCGTCCAGCCCGGCTTCCGCCTGCTCGAGCGAGAGCACGTACTCCCAGATCGGGTCCCGGGGGGAGCCGTGGAAGAGTCCGATTCCCTCGCGGGTGCCGGCCGGCTCGAGGCCGCGCAGGAACTCCAGGGTCCCCTCGCTGGCCGCCGCCAGCGTCCACTCGACTGCCGCCGCTGCCGTCTCCGAGAAGGAGGAGGTGTCGAGACCGCCGAGCACGGCGAGGTCGTGGTTGCCGACCAGGCAGAGGTCGCAGCGTTCGCGGATCAGCTCCGCGCAGGCGTCGGGCTGTGCTCCGTACCCGACCACGTCGCCGAGGCACCAGAGCTCCTCGACGCCGGCCTCCTCGACCGCCGCCAGGACGGCCTCGAGGGCGGGTTGGTTCGAGTGGACATCGCTGAGGACGGCTACGCGCAAGCGGCCAGCGTACCCCCGAGAGTCCCGGTCCATACGATTGAACGGTGACCGCCACCGATTCGATCGCCGAGCTGCGCGGCGCCGTCGAGGGCGCGGCAAGGGCCCTGCGCAACGGCGAGCGCACCGAGCCCGCCCCGTCCCTCGACCGCCCGCCGAAGCCAGAGCTGGGCGACTACAGCTCCAACGCGGCGATGCTGCTGGCGGCGCCGCTGGGCGACAACCCCCGCGCCGTCGCCGCCAGGCTGCAGGCCGAGCTGGAGCGGGACCTCGGCGCCTCCGACAGCCTCGACCGGGTCGAGGTGGCCGGCCCCGGCTTCGTCAACCTCTTCCTCTCCGACGCCTGGTACCGGCGCGCCCTCGGCGCCCTCGCCGCCGCCGGCGAGGAGCTCGGCCCGGCCCCGGTCGAGAGCCCGGAGCGGATCCTGGTCGAGTTCGTCTCGGCCAACCCAACCGGTCCGCTGCACGTCGGCGGCGGTCGCCACGCTGCCTACGGCGACGCGCTGGTGCGGCTGCTGGAGGCGGTCGGACACGAGGTCGAGCGCGAGTACTACGTCAACGACGCAGGCGGGCAGATCGACCGCTTCGCCGACTCGATCGCCGCCCGCATGGCGGGCGAGGAGCCGCCCGAGGACGGCTACAACGGCGAGTACGTGATCGAGCTGGCCGAGCGGATCGTCGCCGAGGGCCTTGATCCGAGCGACCGCGAGGCGCTGGGCCGGCGCGGCGTCGAGCTGGTCCTGGAGCAGGTGCGGACGACGCTCGAGCGCTTCGGCGTCCGTTACGACACCTGGTTCCACGAGCGCGACCTCTACACGCGTGGGGAGGTCGAGTCGGCCCTGGCCGACCTCGACAAGCGGGGCCACACCTACCGGCACGAGGACGCGCTCTGGCTGCGCACGACCGATTTCGGCGACGACAAGGACCGGGTCCTGATCCGGGCCAACGGCGACCCCACCTACCTTGCCGCCGACGTCGCCTACCACTGGGACAAGCTGGGGCGGGGCTTCGGCCGGCTGATCAACGTGCTCGGAGCCGACCACCACGGCTACGTGGGCCGGGTCAAGGCGGCGATCGCGGCGCTCGGCGCCGAGCCCGAGGCCTTCGAGGCGCTGATCATGAACCTCGTCCATATCGTCGAAGGCGGCGAGCGGGCGCAGATGTCGAAGCGCAGCGGCGACTTCGTCTCGCTTGACGAGCTGGTCGACGACATCGGCGTCGATGCGACCCGCTGGTTCATGCTCTGGCGCAGCCACGAGACCACGGTCGACCTCGACCTCGAGCTGGCCCGCAGCCAGTCCAGCGACAACCCGGTCTACTACGTGCAGTACGCGCACGCGCGGATCTCCAGCATCCTGCGCAAAGCGGGCTCGGCCGCGGAGGAGGCTGCCGGCGGACCCGCAGCCGAGCCACCCCCGGTCGCGATGGAGGCGAGCGAGAAGGCGCTGATCAAGCGCCTGCTCGAGTTCCCGCAGGAGGTCCGCGAGTCCGCCGCGCGCCGGGCGCCGCACCGGATCTGCGCTTACTCGACCGCGGTCGCCGCCGACTTCCACGCCTTCTATCGCGATTGCCAGGTGCCTCGGTGCCGAGGGCGAGGGCGTCGAGCGCTCGCGCCTGGCGCTCTGCCTCTGCACGAAGCGGACGATCGCCGGCGCACTCGGCCTGCTGGGGATCTCGGCCCCCGAGCGGATGTGATGCTGGGCGGGCGCCGCAAGCTGCCCGTCTTGGCCGAGATCGCCGGCCCGGCCCCCGCTTCGACCCGGGCTTGGTCGCTGCGCCGAGGGGACCTGCAAGCGCTCGCCGGGCTGCAGGGGGCGCTCGGCGAACACGGGGTCGTGCTCGTCACCGGCGACGAGGCGCTGGACGGCTCGATCGCGACCGCCGGCGCCGCCAGTGCCGCCGGGCGCCGTACGGTCCTGCTCGAGTGCGATCTCGTGCAGCCGCGGCTGGCGTCCGACCTCGGCTTGGCCACGGCGCCGGGTCTGCACGAGTACCTGCGCTGGGAGGCGACCGCTCCCGAGATCCTGCAGCCGCTGGCCCTGGCCGGCCCCGCTTCGCGGGGCGCGACGGACCCGCTCGTCTGCATCGTCGCCGGTCGCCGCGCCGCCGACCCGGCGACCCTGGTCAATCTCGCGAGCTTCCGCCACGCGCTCGCCAAGCTGCGCAGCGCCTACGACCTGGTCGTCCTCGCCGGGCCCGCGCTCGACTCCTCCTACGGCTCGCTGGAGGCGCTGGCGGGACAGGCCGACACGGTGCTTGCCGCTGTCTCCGCGGCCGCGATCTCCGGGCGCCCCGGCCGCGACCTGCGCTCAGCACTGCGCCGGCTGCCGGTCACGGTGTCCGGCGCGGTCGTCGTCGGCGCTCAGAGGTCGTAGCGGGCGAGGTCGGCGTCGAGCCGTTCGTCGTCCTCGGGGCTGGGACCGACCGGTGCCGCCCGGTCTCCGCCGGGCGGGTCGCCGCGGCGTCGCCACCTCAGGACCCCGATCGCCAGCGCGACCACTGCGATCGCGAAAGCGACGATCGGAACCAGGTAGGCCGAGAGGTCGAAGCCCGACCCACGCGGCACCGCCAGTACCTCGTTGCCGTACTCGGCCACCAGCGCGTCCTTGATCTCCTCCTTCGTGCGCCCGGCCGCGACCATGCGGGCGATGAACGCTTTCTGACGCTGGGCCTGCGGCGATTCGGCCAGCTCCAGCAGCGTCCCGCAGACGGGGCACATGACTTCGGAGGAGACCTCGCTCACCGAGGTCTGGGGGGTCGCGGCCGTTGCCGCCAGGGCCCCCGTGGCGAGCAAGGCAAGCGTCGCCGCCAGTCCCAGCGCGAAGGCCGCGCGCGGCCTCACGACTCGCCGCCCCGCAGCATCGGCGCCACTTCACCTTCCAAGGACTCCTCGCTCACCGGGCCGACGACCACCAGTCGCACCTTGCCCGCGGGGTCGACGAGGAAGTTCTCGGGCACCCCGGTGGTGCCGTAGCTGTGCGCGGTGTCCCCGTCGCCGTCACGCAGCTGCGGGTAGGTGAGCCCGTAGTGGCGTACGAAAGCGCGCCCGTCGTCGCTGAGGTCGCGGCTGTCGATGCCGAGGACCGTGAAGTCGGCGTCGCCGTGCCGCTGCTGGAAGCGCTCCAGCGCCGGCGCCTCCTCGCGGCAGGGGACGCACCACGAAGCCCAGAAGTTGACCAGCACCCAGCGGCCGCGGTACTCGGCCAGCGAGCCGCTGCCGCCGCCTTCCAGGCGGGGGAGGGGGGAGGTCGGCACCGGCTCTCCCACCGCGATCCGCGAGGAGCCCTTGCTGAGCAGCCCGAGCGTGAGCAGGCCGACGAGGGCCAGCACGGCAAGCACGGCGAAGGTAGAGCGGACGCTCACGGGGCGCCAAGGTTAGAACCCGCTCGTCTCCGGCAACTGCCCGGCCGCCCTAGAATCAGCCCCACGCGGACGTAGCTCAGCTGGTAGAGCGCGAGCTTCCCAAGCTCGAGGTCGCGGGTTCGAGACCCGTCGTCCGCTTCCTTCCCTCCATGGGGCCGTTCCCTGAGAGGTTCGCGCTCGGGAACTCAGCTGACGACTCAGGTCAGTCGGCCTGGCCGCGGTGTCGACGGGCGCTCAGACGCTCGCGCGCCGAAGGGCCCTCGGCCTTCTGCGCGATGTATTGCTGGGCGACCGAGGCGAGCAGCGCGACGAACACGCCGATGCCGGTGAGGATGTAGAAGATCGTGAAGATCTGGGTGCCGGCCGTGGTGGGGGAGAGGTCGCCGTAGCCCACGGTGGTCAGGGTCACGATCGAGAAGTAGAGGGACTCGACGATGGTCCAGTCCTCAAAGCGCCAATAGAAGAGCGTCCCGGTGAGCACCAAGGCGGCTGCGACGAAGGGCAGCGCCTTGGTTTCGGGGTCACGCCAAACCCCGGCGACGGCACGCGCGAGCCCGCGGAACGCAAGCGCCAAAGGAACCATAGGGACAGGCTTCGCCGTACCCATGCGCTTTCCTGGCCCTGTATCGCGGTCCGGGCCTCACAGGTTTCCTCGCGCACGACTGCCGGGTTGCGGTTAGGGTCGTATGACCATCGAGGCGAAAAGTTCCACTAGGGAACGCACTCCAGGACACCCGCGGATCGTCGCGGCACTGCTGGTCGTCGCCACCTTGGTCACGTTCCTGGCGATCTTCTCGATCTGGGTCAACCGCCAGGCGCTCAACACCGACAACTGGGTCGACACCAGCACCAACCTGCTCCAGGACGAGGCGGTCCAGGCCCGGCTCTCCAACTACCTGGCCGACCAGCTCTTTACCGACGTCGACGTGCAGGCCGAACTGGAACAGACTTTGCCGCCGCGGCTCGCACCGCTCGCCGGCCCCGCCGCCGGGGCCTTGCACCAGCTCGCGCCGCAGGTGGCCCAGCGGGCGCTGGACACCCCGCAGTTCGAAAGCCTGTGGAGTCAGGCCAACCGCTCCGCCCATGAATCGCTGCTGAAAATCCTCAACGACGAAGGATCGGCCGTCTCGACCGGCGGTGGTGAAGTGACCCTCGACCTCAGCGGGCTCCTGTCGCAGATCGGCGGCCAGCTCGGCGGCGGAATCGCCTCGAAAGTCCCCCCCGATGCCGGCAAGCTGACGATCCTCAAGTCCGATGAGCTCTCCTTGGCTCAGGACGTCACCAGCCTGATCAGGCGCCTGCCGGTCGTCCTTACGTTGCTGGCCCTCCTGCTTTACGGGCTCGCCGTCTACCTGGCCGGCCCGCGCCGCCGCGAGGCGCTGCGCTCGGTCGGCTTCGGCTTCCTGATCGCCGGTGCCCTCGCCCTGGTTCTCAGGCAGTTCGCCGGCAACATGGTCATCGACGCCTTGGCGAGCGGCGACTCGGTCAGGCCCGCCGTCGACGCCGTCTGGACCATCGGCACCTCGCTGCTGAGGACGGTCGCGGTCTCGGCGATCACCTTCGGCATCCTCGTCGTCATCGTGGCCTGGCTTGCCGGGCCGACCCGGCTCGCGACGAACCTGCGCCGCGAGGCTGCTCCGTACCTGCGGGAGCGCCCGAGCTCCGCTTATATGGTGGTCGCCTTCGTCTACCTGGCGCTGGTTCTCTGGGCCCCGGTGGCGGCCTTTCAGAAGGCGATCGGGCTGATTCTGCTCGCGGTGCTGATGGTCATCGGCACCGAGGCCCTGCGGCGCCAGACCGCAGCGGAGTTCCCGGACGCCACCTTTGCCGACGGGCTCGCGGACCGCATACGGGCGACGGTTCCACGACGAGCGGCGGCAGAGCCGCCCGCCCCCGCGGGAGAAAGCAAGATCGAGCAGATCGAGCGGCTCTCGATCTTGAAGGAGAATGGGATGCTGAGCGAGGAGGAGTACGAGGCGGCGAAGAGCGAGGTGCTCGGTCCTAGCCCTTGACGGTAGATGCGCTCGGTGATCGAAAGGCGGCGAGGCCGATGGTGGTGGGAATCGGTTCTTCGGCTGTCATCTGCATTCGCTCAGCCGCTTCTGCCTCGAGCTCGGGGAGCCAATCCAGCACCTCGTCGAGACTCTCGATGATTTGATTCCAGGCGATCCGGTCGAGGTTGACGGGAGCCCAGGAAAGGTGCCGGTCGGTCTCGAGGTCGAACGTTCCCGCCTTGATTGCCTCGGTGATGCGGGCGAGGTATGACCCCAGAATGGAGTTCGAGAATTCATTGCGGAGGAAGCGAGGGAGCGTTTCCCAGGTCGCCGTGTCGATATACGCCCGCTGTGTGTTGCGGTAGACCCGTTCGACGCCCCCTCCGTGGCGACCGCCTTTTCGTTCTTCGATCACCTCGGCATACCCCCACTCCGCGAGTTGGCGAAAGCAGCGGGATATATGCGTCATCGAACCCCCGATCTCTTCCACGAACTGGGAGGGACTGAGGGGCCGGGCGTTGAGCTCCATCAAGATGCGCGATCGCCATCGATTCGACAACGCCCTCGCCATCTTCGGACTGATCACGAATGAAGGCGAAGAACTCGGCCAGTCGATTGGCTCTGGGTGTCTGCGTGGTGCCGCCAACATGATCTCGGGGGGCTGGGGAGACCGGAAGGCGGCAAGCCCGACCGTCGTAGGAATGCCCTCATGCTGCTCTTCGGCCCTCCGCTCGGCGGCCTGGGTCTCCAGGTCGGGCAGCCAGCCGAGAATGCGGTCCAGTCCGGTGACGAGCTGATCCCAGGCGACCCGATCGAGCGCCACTCCGTCCCAGGACAGGTGGCGATCGACCTCGTCATCGAAGGTGCCCGCTCTCGATTGCCTCGGTTATCCGACCGAAATACGAGCCCAGGATCGACCCCGAGACCACGTCCCGGTCAAAGCGAGGCAGCCCCTCCCACGTTGCCGTGTCGAAGTGGGCGCGCTGAATACCGCGGTAGACGTGCTCGACGGAGGCACCTCGTCGTCGACCGGGTCGCTCTTCGACCACCTCGACATACCCCCACTTTGCAAGCTGGCGGAAGCAGCGGGAGACATGGGTCAGCTCACCCCCGACCTCCTGCACGAACTGAGAGGGGCTCAAGGGCCGAGAGCTGAGCTCCATCAGGATGCGAGACCGCCACGTATCGGCCAGCGCCCTGGCCATTTTGGCGCTGATTCCGAACGCGGCCGGCTCGCTGCTTCCAACAATCTGCGTCACCGCATTCTCCTCAATGAAAGTTGAGTGCGCCCGCCGCACACTAATTCCTTTCTCCTCAAAAGTCTTTTTCCCCCAAACTCCCGTGTTTTTGGGGGCCATTAGTGACCACTTGTGTCAGCGATAAATAAGGCTTGCTCCAATCTCGATTCGGCAAAGGGGGTGAGCAGGATGAAGTTCGACGCTACGCAGGCGACGCTGCCCGCAGTCAGCACTTCCAAGGGCGGCTAGCCCGACGAGGGCGGCCTCCCTCGTCTCCCCTGGGTTGAGGGGGGTCGCCGAATCGGTGATATAGAGAAATAATCCATCACTAGTGAGGTGATCTCGCGGTAATGCTGCCCCGGCTGAAAAGGACCATCGAGCGGATCGACGCGCCTAACGGTGACGTTGTCCTCATGCGTTCGAGTGCCGACGACATCCGGATTGAATGTCCTGACGACGAGGGAAAGCGCCTGCTTCAGGCGCTCGACGGGAGCAGCTCGAAGGATGAACTGGAAGCGCGCTTCGGGGCCCCCGAGGTGGAAGATGTGATCGCGCAGATGAGGGAGCTCGATCTGCTCGAGGATGCCGCCGACGACGAGCTGGTCCCGCTGGCGGAGCGGGCCCGCTTCGATCGGCAGCTTCGTTACTTCAGCGATCTCAGCCACGACGGTGGGGCAACCCCGTCGGAATGCCAAGCCCGGCTGCGCGACGCTCGCGTGGCGGTGCTCGGCGTCGGCGGCCTCGGTGGGCGGGCGGCGTGGGAGCTCGCGTGCTGCGGGGTGGGCGAGCTCTGGCTGATCGACGGCGACCGGGTGGAGGAGAGCAACCTCAATCGTCAGATCCAGTACGCAGAGGCGGACATCGGTCGGCTCAAGGCAGAGGCGACGGCGGAACGGCTCCAGGCCTTCAACTCCGGGATCGAGGCCAGGGCGGTCCCGCAGCGGGTGGAGAGCAAAGCGCAGCTCGCCGAGCTGATCGCCGGATCCGACCTGGTGATCGACGCCGCCGACTGGCCCGCTCACGAGATCGAGCACTGGTGCAACGAGGCCTGCTTCGAGATCGGAGTTCCGTATATCGCGATGAGCCACTATCCGCCCGTCGCCAGGGCAGGGCCGCTTTACGTCCCGGGGCGGACGGGCTGCTTCAACTGTCAGGACATCTCCTACCGGCGCGAGTATCCGCTCTACGACGTGGCGATCGAACAGCGCCGGGCGAAACCGTCGCCTGCCGCCACGCTCGGGCCCGCCTGCGGGTTGGTGGGCGGACTGGTGGGAGCCGAAGTCATGCACTTCCTGACCAAGCTGACGATCCCGACAATGCTCGGCGCCGGTTATGTCTACGACCTGCGGACGATGGATGTCGAGCGCTTCGAGGTGACGCCGGAGCCCGAGTGTCCGGTCTGCTCGCATCTCCAGCCTCGGGCCACCCGATGACCGCCTCCTGGCATGGCGGCGATTCGGCCCGGGAGGCGTACGACTCCTATGCGTCCGCCTACGACGATTTCAATCGCGGCTACATGTACGAGCGCTGGACGGGTCGCCTTCTGGAGAAAGCGGAGGAGGCAGGGGTGGAGGGGGACCGACTTCTCGACATCGGCTGCGGCACCGGGCTGAGTTTCACCCCGATGCTCGACCGCGGCTGGCGCGTCACCGCCTGCGATATCTCCTCGGCAATGCTCGAGCTGGCTCGCCAGAAGGTCGGCGATGCGGCGACGCTGCTGACGGCGGACATGCGCGAGCTCCCGGCGCTGGGCGAGTTCGACCTGATCTGGGCCGTCAACGACGCGATCAACTACCTGCTCAGCACCGAGGAGCTCGAGGCCACTCTGGTCGGCATGCACCGGAACCTCGCCGCCGGCGGGATCGTCCTCTTCGACGTCAACACGATCTCCACCTACCGCACCTTTTTCACCAGCGAGTACGTCGTCGAGGAGAAAGGACGACGGCTCGTCTGGCAGGGGCAGATGTCTCCCGACGAGGTTGTGCCCGGGACTGTCAGCGAGGCGCGCTTCGAGGCCAAGGGGGAGGCCGGCTCCGCCCACGTCCATCGCCAGCGCCATTTCTCCGAAGCTGAAGTGCTGGCCGCCATGGAGGCGGCGGGCCTTCGCTGCGTCGGTGTCTTCGGCGAGCTCGATGGCGATCTCCACCGACCGCTGGAGGAAGAGGCCCACACCAAGGCTGTGTATCTCGGTCGGGCTCTCGCCGACAGCGCGTAATTACTGCCGCAAGTTGCCTTCGTAAGCCGCGGGGGACGCCCCTAGACTGGCGCGACCATCGCTTATTGCTCATTGGGTTTAGGGCAATTGGACTAGGAGGAGGCAATGAGCCACCCGGGCGTCAAACTCAGCGAGGGCGGGTTGCCGGTCGAGCTCGCCGCCAGGTTGGAGCCGAGGCTCAAGCATGCTCTCGACAACCCGGTCCGCCGCGAAATTCTCCGCAACCTCAATGCATGCGAGTGCTCCCGCAGCATTCGGGAGATCACAACTGAGCTGAGCAATGGCACGGTCAGCGAGATCGCCTACCACGCCCGCATCCTCGAGCAAGCCGGGGGCCTTGTAATCGATGGCAGCTTCCGGGGGCTCGGAAGCGAGCAGTGCCTCTATGCCTCCGGCATGGCGGATGACGTGGAGGCTCTTGCGGCGTTGCGAGTAACTCAACAAGCGGATCGGGAACGGGGGGAGCTGAGGGGCCGGCATTCCTCGAAGTGGCTGACAGCGTTTCGAATTCCCCGGCCCGTCCTCACGATTCGGCTTGGCGATCGCAAGGGGGGAGGGCATGAAAGGCGAGCGTGAGCGGAGGTTGCTGGCGGTGCTGAACCACCCTCTGCGCCGCCGGATCCTGAGGGCCCTTCACGGCGCCGGCGAGGCGAAGAGTCCCGGTGAGCTCGGCAGGGCTTTTCAGATTCCGGTCAGCAACGTCAGCTACCACGTCCGAGTCCTGCACGAGAGCAACGCCGTGGCCTTGACCGACCGTCGCCGGGTTGGCGGCAGCACCGAGCACTTCTACGTCTCGACGCTCGCCGGAAACGAGCTGGTGGCCCACCTTCTCGAGTCGGTCGAGGGCGAGGACGGGTTCTCGTAGCGGCTGGCTAGGCCCTCGCCGGGACGCGCTGTTCGCCCCTCTCCTTCTCGCGCTCGGTGGCCTGCGGTATCCGGTAGAAGTGCTCGGTGGCGCCGCGAACTTGACGCTGGCCGGTGAGCTCGATCAGGCCGGCTTTTGCCAGCTCGGTGACGTGGTAGTTGGTGTTGCTGAGGGGGATCTGCAGCTCCTGGCTGAGATCGCTGGGGGAGAGCGTGCGCCCTCCGTCCATGCCGAGGATTTCCAGGATCGAGATCCGCAGCGGGTGCGCGGTCGCCCGCGCCAGGTGCTCCCAATCGAGCGGCAGCGAGGAGCGCTTGCCGTTCCCGTTGCCGTGAACCCCGTTCTGGCCGTTGGGGGAATGACCATTACGAATTTTCATGAGTGAAAGATACCAAAAAATATTGATTCATGTCATCAAAATCGGGTAGAATCCCTTCTGGATGAAACGGGAGAACGGGAGATCCGCAGGAGGCCGAGCGAGGTTCATCGCCTTGTTCGCAGGCTTGGCGCTGGCGCTCAGCGTGCCTGTGGCGCAGGCCGGCACGGACGACATCATCGCCCCCAGCGACCCCGAAAACCCGCAAGTGAACTCGGGCTGGCAGGCGGGGACCTGCAGTGAAGAACCGCCTGAAAGCGCTGACTTCTGCTCGGTCGACACGTCCGACCAGTTCTTCGAAACGGCCTCCGCGCACCCCAAATGGGGCTTCACCCAGTTCATCATCAGGAGCGAACCGGCGCCGAAAGGGGAACTCAAAACCGTCCGCGTCGATCTGCCGGTCGGCCTCAGCGTCAACCCCGGGGCGACCGAACAGTGCTCGCTCGAAGACTTCGAAAACGACACCTGTCCGGAAAAATCGAAAGTCGGTGTCAGCAAAGTCACCGCGGCGCTGCCGATCGTCGGCACCGAGCTGCCCGCCCTGGAAGCCGACGTCTTCAACGTCGAGCCCGTTCTCGGCGAGGCGGCCCGATTCGGCCTCAAGCTGGTCGGCAAAGAAGTCTTCCTCCGCGGCGACGTCGCCTGGGACGGCAACTACCACGAGGGCTTCACGATCGACGTGCCCGAGACCCTGCCCTCGGGCCTGGGCGGCCTGATCAAGAAAAACCGGCTGGTCTTCGAAGGGCCCCTCCGGCGACGGCGACCTTCATCACCACGCCGAGCACCTGCCTCGGCGAAGGCTTCCCCGACGGCCCCTCCGGCCACGTCTACTCCACCTACCTGCTCGCCGGCTCCTATGAGGAAGCCAAAGAACCGGGCTACGTCTTCCCGCAGAGCGCGATGCCGCCGCTCGAGTCGCCGATCCCGCCCGAAACCGAGCCGAGGAGCTGCAACACGATCCCCTACGACCCCGAACTCGCCGTCGACCCCGGCACCGCCGCCACCGACTCGCCGATGGGCGCCAGGGTCGACGTCGAAGTGCCGCACATCCTCGGGGGCGACAAACAGGAGAGCTCCCAGACCAGGACCGCGCGGGTCGCGCTCCCGACCGGAATCGGCCTCAACCCCTCGGCCGCCAGCGGCCTCAAAGCCTGCAGCGACCCCCAGCTCGCCAAGGGGAAGCGGGACGCGGTCAGCTGCCCCGCCGAGTCGAAGATCGGCACCGTGTCGATCGCCTCGCCACCGCTCCCCGACGGCCCGCTCACCGGCAGCGTCTATGTCGGGGCCGCAGGAGAGTCGGGATCCGACCTCGGGCCAGCTCTACAGGATCTTCGTGCACGCGACCTCACCGCGCTACGGCGTCGACGTGCGCCTGATCGGCAATGTGCGCGCCGACCCGGTGACCGGCCAGCTGACCACCACCTTCGCCGAAACCCCGCAGGTTCCGTTCACCTCCTTCGAGCTCGACTTCGACGACGGGCCGAAGGCGGTCCTCAGCAGCTCGCCGACCTGCGGGCCGAACCTGGCGAGCGGTGAGATGACGCCGTGGTCGGGCAACCCCGAGGCGACGCCGGGCGCGTCGATCGTCTTCACCAACGCTCCCGGCGGCGGCCCCTGCGCGAAAACGCTCGCCGAGCGCCCCTTCGCTCCCGCCTTCGAGGCCAGGCCTGAGGGCACCAAAGCCGGCGCCTTCAGCCCCGTCTCCTTCAAGATCGCCAGGAGCGATGGCCAGCAGGAGCTGAAAGGCGTCGACGTCACCCTGGCCCCGGGGATGACCGGCAAGCTGGCCGGCATTACCTACTGCCCGGAGAGCGCGATCGCCGCCGCAGGCGCCAACGCTGGCAACTCCGAGAAGGCAGCCGCGAGCTGTCCCTCGCAGAGCCTCGTCGGCAGCGCCACGATCGCCAGCGGCACCGGCCCCGCGCCGATCCAGATCGGCGGCAAAGTCTTCCTCTCAGGCCCCTATCGCGGGGCTCCTCTCTCCCTGGCAGTGCTTACCCCCGCCACGGCCGGGCCCTTTGACTTGGGCACGGCCGTGGTGAGGGTGGCGCTGTTCGTCGACCCCGAAACGGCCCGGATCCGCGCCGTATCCGACCCGATCCCGAACGTCTTCGGCGGCGCCCAGCTCAGCATCCGCTCGGTTGACGTCGAGATCGATCGCAAAGACTTCACGCTCAACCCGACCAGTTGCGGCCCACTCGCCAGCAGCGGCGTCCTCAACGGCGGCGGCGCCGATCCGACCAACCCGGCTGCCTTCAGCGCCTTCCCGGTCAGCACCCCGTTCCAGACCAGCGAGTGTGGCGCGCTCGACTTCGAGCCGAAACTGTTCACGCGTCTCTTCGGTGGCAAGAAAACGACGAAGCGCTCCGGCCACCCGAAATTCCGCGCCGTCCTCCTCGCCCGCAGCGGCGACGCCAACATCAGCCGCGCTGCGCTCACCCTGCCGCACTCCCAGTTCCTCGACCAGAGCCACATCCGCACGATCTGCACGCGCGTCCAGCTGGCCGCAAACGCCTGTCCGCAGGCGGCGATCTACGGATACGCCCGCGCGCAGACGCCGCTGCTCGACGACGAACTCGCCGGGCCGGTCTACCTGACGTCCTCGAGCAACCCCCTGCCGGACCTGCTCGTCGATCTGCGCGGCCAGGTGAACGTGCGCCTTCGCGGCGTCATCGACAGTTCCAAGGCGCGGATCAGGAACGTCTTCTCCTCGCTGCCGGACGTGCCGGTCAGCAAGTTCGTGCTGACGATGAAGGGCGGCAGGAGGGGCCTGCTGGAAAACTCCCGCGACCTCTGCGCGCAGCGCTCGTTCTCGTTCCTGAACTTCAAAGCGCAGAACGGCAAGCAGCTGCGCAAGAAACGGCTGCCGCTGCGCGTACCCGCCTGCCGGCACGGCAAGAAGCAGCAGAAACAGCCTCGGGGCTGATTGAGACGACCCGGTCCCGGGTATCGCCTCGGCAGGGGCTTCGTCCGTGTGGGCTCCGCGCCATGGCAAGGGAACGAGAGGGAGAACCGATGAGGAACCGGGCAGGGAAGTCAGGTGCAGTCGTCCTTGTGTCGATCGCGTTCGCGCTTGCGGCGGCGGCACCGGTCCAGGCCGTGGACATCATCGAAAGCCAGAACGACCCGGCGACGGCGGCGGACGGTTGGCAGGCGGGGCACCTGCACCGCCGACCCCTGTTCTGCGCAAACGCCGGGGCTGTTCTTCAAACAGGCGGCTGGTCATCCTCCCAAAGGCTTCACCCAGATCATCGTCCGGCACACCGGCGTGTTCGAAGAACCGGCTGGAAGCCTGAAGACCGTGCTCGTCGACCTCCCGCCGGGACTCAGCGTCAATCCGGAGGCGACCCCGCAGTGCGAGCTGCAGGGAGGCAAATTCCCGCCGCTGGGCTGCCCCCTCGACACCCAGGTCGGCACCAGCGCTGTCACCGCATCGACCGGGATTCCGCCGGTGACGCTCCCGCCGGTGACGGTCCCGGGGATCCCGGTCTACAACCTGGTGCCCCGCGAGGGTGAACCCGCGCGCTTCGGTTTCACCCTGCCACTGGGTTTGGGCGAAGTCTTCCTCAACGCCGGGGTCGCTTGGGCAGGCGATTACCACGAGTACTTCACGATCCACGTCCCCAGCCTGCCTGCCGTGAGGATCCTGAAAAACCGGCTGGTCTTCGACGGCACGACCGGGCAGACCGGGTCGGGCGGTGCCTTCCTAACCATCCCGAGCACCTGCGAGAACCCGGAAGTCGAACCGTTCAAGCAGCAGTACACGACCTTTCTGCATGCTGATTCGGTCGAGGAAGGAGCTTCCGACAACCAGTACGACGTCGCTGCTCCGGCGCCGCCGCCTGACACGTTCGTCAAAAGCTCTGAGCTGGTCAAATCGCCATTGCCCCCGGGCGCGCAGCCGGAAGGCTGCGGGAACGTCCCGTTCGCACCGTCGACCTCCGCCGACCCCGGTACGAACCAGACGGACTCTCCCACCGGTCCGACGGTCGATGTCAGGGTCCCGTTCGAGCCGACCGCGCCGATCTACAACTCGAACGTTCGTGTTGCCCGCGTCTCCCTGCCTCGGGGGATGGGCGTCAACCCGTCGGCCGCGCCGAGCCTGCACGTGTGCAGCGACGGCGAGTTCAACAAGGGGAGCAGGGCTCCGATCGGCTGTCCCGCTAACTCGAAAATCGGCACCGTGGCGATCGACACGCCGCCCCTGCCCGACGGCACGCTGACCGGCAACGTCTACCTCGGCAAACAGCTCAGCCGCGACCCGCTCTCCGGCGAGGAGTACCGGATCTTCCTCGCCGCCGAGTCGGCTGCCCGCGGCCTCTCGGTGCGCCTGGTCGGCAACGTCGTCGCCGACCCGCGGACCGGCCGGCTCACGGCCGAGGTCCGCGAGGCGCCCCAGGTGCCTTTCGACCTGGTCCGAGTAAAACTCGACGGCGGCAATCAGGCGCCGCTCAGCAGCCCCCCGACCTGCGGGCCCAACTCCACCGGCCACGCGATGACCGCTTGGTCGGGCACGCCCGACAGCGGGCCTCAGGACCCCGGCTTCACCCTGACGAAAGCTCCCGGCGGGGGCGCCTGCGCGAAAACGATGGCGGAGCGACCCTTCTCGCCGAGCTTCAGCGCGGAGCCGAAAAGCGACGAATCCTTGACCTTCACGCCCTTCTCGACCCGGATCGTCCGTAGTGACGGCCAGCAGGAGCTGAAAGGCGTTGACATCACTCTGCCTCCGGGCGCCACCGCGAAGCTGGCCGGCGTGCCGTACTGCCCGCCCTCGGACCTCGCGGCCGCCGCCGGCCGCTCCGGTGCCGCCGAGCAGAAAAACTCGAGCTGTCCCGACAAAAGCCAGGTCGGTGTCGTCGTGGCCACGGCCGGCACCGGGCCCTCGCCGCTGCGCATCGAGGGCAAGGCCTTCCTCTCTGGTCGCTACAAGGGCGCGCCGGTCTCGCTCTCGGTGATCACGCCGGCGGTCGCGGGCCCGTTCGATCTCGGCAGCGTGGTCGTCAGGGTGCCGCTGCTGCTCGACCCCGAGACGGCCCAGATCCACGCCGTCTCGGATCCGATTCCCGACGTCTTCGGCGGCGCCAAGCTCAGCCTGCGCTCGGTCTTCGTCAACGTCAACCGCAAAGAGTTCACGCTGAACGGGACCAACTGCTCCAAATTCGCCACCGCGGGGGTGCTGAGAGGTGGCGGCGCCGATCCGACCAACCCGGCTGCCTTCTCGTCGTTCGCGGTCTCCGACGCCTTCCAGGCGAGCAAATGCAAACGGCTGCGCTTCCGCCCGAAACTGCATCTGCGCCTGTTCGGCAAAACCAAGCGCGCTCAGCAGCCGCGCCTGCGGGCGACGCTGAAAGCGCGCCCCGGCGACGCCAACATCGGCCGCGCCTCGGTTGCCCTGCCGAACGCGCTCTTCCTCGACCAGTCGAGCCTGGCGACGGTCTGCACCAGGGTCCAGTTCGCCGCGGATGAATGTCCGAAACGATCGATCTACGGCCGTGCCCGTGCCTTCACGCCGCTGCTCGGCAAACCGTTGGAAGGGCCGGTCTACCTGCGCTCGTCCAACAACCCTCTGCCTGACCTCGTCGCCCACCTCGAGGGCCAGGTCGAGATCGACTTGGTCGGGCGGATCGACAGCTTCCGCGGCGGCATCCGTACCACCTTCGGCCGTGTCCCCGACGTGCCGGTCTCCAAATTCACGATGGTCCTGCCCGGTGGCAAAAAAGGGCTGCTGGTCGCCTCGCGAGATCTCTGCAGACGCCCCGTCAAAGCCCTTGTCCGCTTCAAAGCCCAGAACGGCAAGAAGCTCAACAAGCGCCAGCAGTTGCGCACTCCGTGCAAAGGGAAGCGTGCCGGCAAGGCAAAGCGTCGGGGACAGCGCGGCGGCGGTAGTGAGAAATAGTGGCCACTCGGGCGCAAAAGTTGCAATTCGCACTTGATTCGGCTGCACCGGTCTGTAATGTCTTCAGCGGGAGAAGTACAGGGCGCTACGCAGGGGAAGCGTTTCGCTCAACAGAGGAGGGTTTTGATGGCTAGGCGATTCATCGTTTTAGCTGCAGCGATGGTTATCGGTGCCGTTTTCGCGGCTCCGTCGGCCCAGGGTGCCTTTGGCATCGCCAACTGGGAAGCACTTACGTGCAAAGAAAACAAAGACACCCCGAATGTGGGGGAAGCACCGATCGTCGGCCTGCCACCCCTGGCCAAAAACCCGGGCCAGTGCACTAAAACTGAAGACCCCGAACACGAAGAACGGTGGTTCACCCAGGCCGCCGGTCACCCGAATTTCGGGATCACCGACTTCACGCTGAACACCGTTCCCAACGTCCCTCCGGCTGAAGGGAAAATCGGTTTCCCAGAAGGCTTCGTCAAAGAGATCGTCGTCGACACCCCCGAAGGGTTGAGCGTCAACCCCGAGGCGGCCCCGCAGTGCACGATCAAACAGTTGGAAGAAACCAAATGCCCTGCGGCCTCCCAGGTGGGAGTTAACTACCTGACGGTTGCGGCGCAGAGTCCCGAATGCCTGCCGAAACCCCCGGGCAAATGCGCCAATGCTCGGGTCGCGCTGCCCGTCTACAACCTCGTGCCTTTCAACGAAGTGCCGTCGATGGTCGGCTTCCAGACCACGTTCAAACACGAGGTCTTCATCGTCGGCTCACTCGACCCCGTCGACCAGCACGTCACCTTCACGATCAGCGACATCGACCCGCCGGGGGCGGAAAGCCCGCCGATCATCGGCTCGCGGCTCGTCTTCAACGGGATCGCCGGCGACGGCACCTACCTGACGATGCCGAGCAACTGCGGACCGGGTCAGACGTCGACTCTCTTCGTCGAATCGCACGGGCCTCCGTTTGCGGTCGAAAGCCTTACGGACGAAGAATCGTTCACCACTGCCGTGGGCGCGAGCGGCTGTGAAGAAGTCCCGTTCAAACCGACCATCGCGGTCGACCCGGCCGGTGGCGCTGTGGACTCGCCGGAGGCGACCACGGTGACGGTTGGGATCCCGTTCGACCCCAATGAGCCGATTGCCAACTCGTACCTGAAAACGGCCAAAGTCACGCTGCCGGAAGGTACTGGCCTGAACCCCGCCTCCGCCAACGGCCTGGTCGCCTGTACGGATGCGGAGTTCGCAAAGGGGACCGACGACCCGATCGCCTGCCCCGATGCGTCGAAGATCGGCACGGTCGAGGTGCAGACGCCCTCGCTCCCGGCCGACTCGCTGTTCGGCACCGTCTACGTCGGTCAGCCGCAGAAAAACGGGCCGGGTGCATCGAGCTCCGGAGAACAGTTCCGGATCTTCATCCACGTCGGGTCAACCCGCTACGGCGTCAACGTGCGCCTGGTCGGGAATGTGTTCCCGAACCCGAACACGGGTCAGCTGACTGCCGTGGTCGACGAAAACCCACAGGCGACGTTCAAGTCGTTCAAGGTGCGTCTCAACGGTGGACCGAAGGGGACGCTGACCAGCCCGCCGACCTGCGGGCCGAACAAGACCACGACCGAGATGACCCCGTGGTCGGGCAACGTGTCCCCGCCATTGGCTGAACCCAACCCGGAGAATGAGTTCACGCTGTCCACGCTCCCGGATGGGGGGGCTTGTCCGAAAACGCTGGCCGAGCGCCCGTTCGCGCCCAGCTACACGGGCAAGTCGGACAACACTGCGGCCGGCGCCTACAGCCCGTTCCGCGTCCATATCGGACGCCAGGACGGCCAGCAGGAGCTGAAGGCGGTCAACGTGACCCTGCCGAAGGGCCTGACCGGCAAGCTCGCCGGAATCCCCTACTGCCCTGAGGACGCGATCGCGGCGGCCGCAGCCAGCAGCGGCACCGCGCAGCTGGTGAGCTACAGCTGCCCCTCGGCCAGTGAGGTCGGGACCACGACCACCGCCGCCGGCAGCGGCAGCGGTCCGATCAAGATCGCCGGCAAGGCGTTCCTGGCGGGTTCCTACAAGGGCGCGCCTCTCTCAGTGGTCACGATCACCCCGGGTGTCGCCGGTCCGTACGACATCGGCACCGTCGTGGTCAGGGTCGCGTTGAACGTGAACCCGGAGTCCGCCCAGGTCAACGCGGTCTCCGACCTGATCCCGAACGTGTTCGGGGGCGTGAAGCTGGACATCCGCTCGATCGACGTCGACGTCGATCGCAGCGAGTTCATGCGCAACCCCACCAATTGCTCCGGTCAGGCAACTACCGGCGCGATCAATGGGGGCGGCGCCGATCCCGCCGATCCGGCAGCGTTCAGCTCGTACGGGGTCAACGCTCCGTACGCGGCGACCGATTGCAACGCCCTCGCTTTCAAGCCGAAGCTGTTCACTCGCTTGACCGGTCCGACCACGAGGGCGAAGAACCCGCGGCTGCGGGCGATCCTGGAAGCACGCGAAGGCGACGCCAATATCGCCCGTACGGCGCTGACGCTGCCGCACTCGCTGTTCCTCGATCAGAGCCACATCAAAACGGTTTGCACCAGGCCGCAGCTCGCCTCGCAGACCTGTCCTGAGGCGTCGGTCTACGGGCATGCGGAAGCGATCACGCCGCTGCTCAGCGATCCGCTGAAGGGCGCCGTGTACCTGGTGTCCTCCAACGACAAATTGCCGAACCTGGTTGCTGACCTGCGCGGTCAGGTGAGCATCCAGCTACGCGGTGTGATCAGCTCCAAGAACGGGGGGCTGAAGACCGTGTTCCCGGAAACGCCGGACGTGCCGGTGAAGAAGTTCGTCCTCAATATGCAGGGCGGCAAAAAGAGCCTGCTGGTCAACTCGACCAACATCTGCAAAAAGAAGCAGACGGCCGTGCTGAACATCAAGGCTCAGAACGGCAAGCAGGTCAAGAACAACAAGTACCGGCTGAACACCGCTTCTTGCGGGAAGGGGAAGAAGAAGTAGTCCCGCAGCAGCCCGTTTGTCGGGCACCGGCGCGGACGGCCGAATAGCCTCCGCGCCGGTGCGCCCGACGCTTTCCGTCCTCATCGTCGCCTGGAACAGCCGCGAGGAGCTGGGCAGGGCCCTGCCGGCGCTGTTGCCCGAGCTGAGCGAGGGCGACGAGCTGAT
Organism: uncultured Solirubrobacterales bacterium; assembly: GCA_963802935.1. Lineage (GTDB taxonomy): Bacteria > Actinomycetota > Thermoleophilia > Solirubrobacterales > 70-9 > VAYN01. The sequence goes on from CAWDKO010000007.1 coordinate 540,168, forward strand.
CGTCGTCGACAACGACTCCGCCGACGGCACTCCGGAGGCTGTGGAAGAGCTCGCGCCCCAGGCGCGGGCGTGCGCACCGGTGGCAACCTCGGCTTCGCTGGCGGCTGTAACGCCGGCGCGTCTGAGGCCGACGGCGAGCTGCTCGTCATCCTCAACCCCGACGCGGCGCCGCTGCCGGGGTTCGGCGAGGCGATCCGCCGCCCCTGGCTCGACGGCCGCGAGTGGGCGGCCTGGCAGGCCCTCGTCGCCGACTCCGGCGCGACCGAGATCAACTCCGCGGGCAACCCCATCCACTTCACCGGCATCGTCTGGGCCGGCGGCCACGGTCGCCCGATTGCCGCGGCGCCACCGGCCGGCGAGGTCGCGGTCCTGTCCGGCGCCTGCCTGGCGATCCCGTTGGCAACCTGGCGCGAAGTCGGTGGCTTCCCCGAGCGCTTCTTCCTCTACCACGAGGATGTCGACCTCTCGCTGCGGCTGCGACTGCGCGGGGGCACTCTCGGCATCGAACCGGCTGCCGTGGTCGACCACGACTACGAGTTCGGCGCCCGCGAGCACAAGTGGCGCTGGCTCGAGCGCAACCGCCTCGCCTTCCTCGTTCGCGCCTACCCGGCCCCGCTGCTGCTCCTGCTGGCGCCGGCCCTGCTTGCCACCGAGCTGGCGCTGCTCGCCGTCTCATTCGCAGGGGGTTGGGGTCGCCAGAAGCTCGCCGCCAACCTCGAAGCCCTGCGCTGGCTGCCCCGCCTCCTGTGCGAGCGCCGCCAGATCCAGGCGACCCGCACCGTCTCCGCCGCCGAGTTCGCCTCCTGGCTCACCCCCGACCTCGACTCCCCCTTCATCTCCCCACTGGCCCGCTCAGTACCAGCGCGCTTCCTCCTACGTGCCTACTGGCGAGCCGTTCGGGCTCTGCTACCAAAGAGTTGACGAGTTTGACCCCTCCCAGGGGGTTCAACTCGTCAAAACTCAGATCGGCTGCCCCGTCGGCCGGATCAGGATCTCGTTGACGTCGACGTTCGGGCCCTGTTCGAGCGCGTACATCACCGCCTTGGCGATGTCGGTGTCCTGAAGCGCCCACTCGCCGGGACGGTTGTCGAAGAAATCCGTGTCGGTCATGCCAGGCTCGATCAGCGTCACCTTGATCGCGCTGTTGTCGTGCATCTGGCGCAGCTCCGCCCGCAGTGCCTCTCCCATCGCCGTCGCCGCCCACTTGGTCGCCGAGTAGAGCGACCCCGGCAGGGCGCGCCGACCGGCTATGGAGCTGGTGATCAGGAAGTGCCCGTCGCCGCGCTCGAGCAGGTGGGGGAGGGTGGCGCGGATCGTCAGCGCCGCCCCGTAGACGTTGGTGAGGACCATCGAGCGCCAGTGCTCGACCGACTCCTCGAGGAACCCGCGGGTCGCCCCGAAACCGGCGTTGGCGAAGACGGCGTCGATGCGGCCGAAGCGCTCCAGCGCCGCCGCGGCCATCGCCTCCACCTGGTCCCACTCGGTGACGTCGCAGCGCACGGCCAGCGCCCGCTCCTCGCCTCCGAGCTCCTCGGCCAGCGTTTCCAGCTCCTGCAGGCGGCGGGCTGCCAGCACCAGGCGGTAGCTCGGAGCGGCCGCCCGCGCGGTGGCTGCGCCGATGCCACTGCTGGCTCCGGTGATCAGCAGAACGGGGTCGGCCACGGCCCCATTCTCTCACTTGCGATAATCCCGCTTCCTCGTGGATCCGAACCGCAAGCGGAAGATCCGGCTGGTCGCAGCCCTCAGTGTCGCCGTGCTGCTCGCGGTGGCGCTCGTCTACACCTCGTTCTCGGCCTCGACCGAGGCGAAGGAGCCCTCGCAGCTGCTCGCTGCCGCGCCCGGGACCAGCTACGACATGACCGGCCGGGTCGTCAAAGGCTCGATCGAGCGCGAGGGCGGTGGTATCGCCTTCCGCGTGGTCGACCGCGACGGCGGCGGGCGCAGCCTGCCGGTCACCTACACCGGCACCGTTCCCGACCCCTTCCGCGGTGGCCGCGAGATCGTCCTCACCGGCAGCCTCGAGGGCGGTACCTTCGTCGGCGAGCCGGAGACCCTGATCACGAAGTGCCCCTCGAAGTTCACGACCGAGAAGGATGCCTAGCCTCGGCAGCGCCCTGCTGGCGCTCGCCTTCTTCACCGCCCTCGCCGCCGCCGCGCTCGCCATCGCCGGTCGCAACGGCGAGCGCCACCGGGTAGACTTCTCCCGCCGCCTCGTCTACGCCTTCTTCGGGCTCGTCACCGCCTGCGTCGCGATCGTCGAGATCGCCTTCGCCGGCGACGACTTCTCCTTCAACCTCGTCGCCGAGCACTCCTCGATCGAGACGCCGACCTTCTACAAGCTGGCGGCGATGTGGTCGAGTCAGGAGGGCTCGCTGCTGCTCTGGGCCTGGGTGCTCTCGATCGCCTCCAGCGCTGCCCTCTACGTGACCAGGGGCAAGCTGCGCGAGATCGTCCCCTGGGCGACGGCGGTGATGATGGGCGTCGCCTGCTTCTTCACGGGGCTGATGCTGTTCGCCCCCGACGTCAACCCCTTCGCGACGCTCAGCCCGGCACCCGCCGACGGCACCGGCCTCAACCCTCTGCTCCAGCACCCGAGCATGATGATCCACCCGCCGATGCTCTACTCGGGGTACGTCGCCTTCACGATCCCCTTCGCCTTCGCGGTCGGCGCCCTCGTCAGCCGCCGCCTCGACGCCGAGTGGATTCGCTCCACCCGCCGCTTCGCGCTCGTCGCCTGGGCCTTCCTCGGGCTCGGCCTCCTGCTCGGCGCCCGCTGGTCCTACACGGAGCTCGGCTGGGGCGGCTACTGGGCCTGGGACCCGGTCGAGAACGCGGCGCTGATGCCGTGGCTGATCGGCACCGCCTTCCTGCACTCGATCATGGTCCAGGAGAAGCGGGGGATGCTGAAAGTCTGGAACGCCTGCCTCGTCGTCGCCGCCTTCACGCTGGCATTGCTGGGCACGTTCCTGGTCCGCTCCGGGGTCCTGCAGTCGATCCACGCCTTCGGCGACAACACCGTCGGCCCCTACGTCCTCGGCCTGATCGCCGTGGTCCTGATCGGCTCGACGGCGCTGATCGTCTCCCGCCTCGACGACCTGCGCTCGGAGAAGCGGATCGACTCGCTGGCCTCGCGCGAGTCGGTCTTCCTCGTCAACAACCTGCTGCTGGTCGCGCTCACCGCGGTGATCTTCTGGGGCACCTTCTTCCCGCTGATCTCCGAACTGTTCACCGGCACCAAGTCCTCGCTGGCGGCGCCCTGGTTCGACGAGTACACGACGCCGTTGGCGATCGGGCTCGTCCTCTTCACCGGGATCGGGCCGCTGCTCGCCTGGCGTCGCGTCAGTTGGGCCTCGGCCAGGCGCGTCTTCCGGCTTCCCCTCGTCGCGGCGGCGCTGATGGCTATCGGCCTGCTGCTGCTGACCGACGCCGGCGGGGAGCCCTGGGCGTTCGCCCTCTTCGTCTTCGCCGCCTTCGCCCTGACCGGCCTCGCGCAGGAGTTCTGGCGGGGTGCGGCGGCGCGGCGCTCACTGGCGGGCGGCTCGCTGCCCGCATCCCTGGCCGCCGTCGTCTCCCGCAACCGCCGACGCTACGGCGGCTACATCGTCCACATCGGCGTGATCGTGCTGCTGGTCGGCATCGCCGCCTCCTCCAGCTTCCAGACCAACCGCGACGCCACCTTGCGGCCGGGGGAGACGACCACGGTCGACGGCCGCGAGATCACTTACCTTCGGCCCACGGTCGACGCCACCCCGGCCTACATCGAGTTCGGCGCGGTCCTCGGCGTCTCCGAGGGCGGCGAGCGGGTGGCGACGCTGCGCCCGAGTCGCCGCTACCACCGCCCGACCGGGCAGGAGGGCGGGACGCTCGGCAGCTTCTTCAACGGCGAGGCGACCAGCGAGGTCGGTCTGAAGGCGGGCTTCGGTGCCGATCTCTGGACCGCGATGCAGCCGAACATCGCGGCCGTGCAGCGACGGGTGCGGGCCGCCGACAAAGGCTTCGAAGCCTGCATGCGCGCCGCGCCCGGCTCGCCGCCGGCCTGCGAGGCGTTGGCGGCGACGATGCGCGCCGCGGCGGCAGACCCGAGCCTGGCCCCAGAGGCGCTGGCCCGGATCCAGGAGCTGCAGGCGCTGGCGATCGACCGGATCGCCCGCAGCTACCTGAGCGACAACTCCGCCGCGACCTTCAGGGTGATCGTCGACCCGCTCGTCACCTGGATGTGGATCGGTGGCCTGATCGCGCTGGCCGGGGCGCTGACCGCGCTCTGGCCCTCCCGCGGCCGCCGCCGTGGTGCCCTCGTTCGCACCGAGGCCGACGCGCTGAAGGAAGCCAAGTACCGCGAGATCCGCGACGCCGAGTTGGACCATGCCGCCGGCAAGCTCTCCGACGAGGACTTCGCCCTGCTCGACGCCGAGCTGCGCAAGGAGGCGGTGGAGATCCTCGACAAGGTCTAGACTTCACGGACCATGTACACGCTTCTCGGCATCCTCCAGGTCCTCATGTCGGGGTCCTGATCTTCCTCATCCTGCTGCATTCCGGGAAAGACGCGGGCCTCTCCGGTGCCTTCGGCGTTGGTGGCAGCAGCTCTGTCGGCGGTGGTTCGATGGTCGAGCGCAACCTCACGCGTGCGACTATTTTCGTCGCCGTCGCCTGGACTCTCAACACCTTCATATTGCTGAAAATCTAGAAAGCGCGCGACGGCCAAACCGCCGCGCCCCGTCTAGCCCAGCGAGAGGAAGCGTCTGCGCAGGACGGAAGGTGGCGGCTGCACCGCCAGCATCAGGGTGAGGTTGATCGAGGTGATGCCGAGCGTGTGCGTGACGCCGGCCTGGGCGCCTTTCGAGGCCGGGGTGTTGCGGTGGCAGATCTGCGGTGAGTCGGCCTGATCGCCGTCCTCGGTCCACCCGCTCGCCGGGGTGGCAGGGGAGCCATTGTTGTTGAAGACCCCCGAAAGCAGCAGACATTCTTCGAAGCTCGTCGTGAGGCCATCGACGACCGCATTTTTCGAGCCGGCGTTTTCCCTGAAGCCGGCTCCGCTCTGGGCGTTGAGCGGGGTGCTCGGATCGGCCCCGCCGATCGACTCGATCGCGCCGGAGTTGCGTTTGCTGGCGCCGCCCCAGCCGATCGCGTAGGTCGTGGTCGAGCCGTTCCAGTTCGCCAGCAGGAAGCAGGCAGCGGTCCAGCCTTCGCTCGCCTGCTGGGTTTCGGCGACCTTGGTCCAGCCCGAGAGGGAGATCGTCACCAGCGCCTCCACGTAGCACCAGATCAGCAGCGTGTCGCCGGCGGCGGAGGTGGCGGGAACGGTGTAGGTGCGGCTGGTTCCCGTGGCGCCGGCCAGCATCGTGCGGGCGCGGAAGCTGGGAGGGGCCACTAGGACACCGTGTGCTCGATCACGATCGCCAGGGTCAGGTTCCGGGGCCCGCCGCTGACCGCGGTGACGATCGGGGCGAGCGCGTCGCCGTCGGCGATCGCCTGGTCGCCGGGGTCGGTCGTCTGTTTTTCCGTTTCGACTTCGATCCCGGTGAACCCGGTCAGGTCGGAACCGTTCTTCTGCAGTTTCAGCGTTGCCGAGGTTCCCGAGCCGATCTCGTGCAGCACCTTGACGACTTTCGCCGTCTGGCCGGAGCGCAGGGAGATGATGAAAGGGGGGAGAAAGTCGGTGCTGCCGGCCGCGACCTTGATCTCGTCGGGGACGGTGTAGACCTTGGTCTCATACCAGGAAGTCGAGCCGCCGCCTCCTGCCGGCGGATTGCCGGGCAGGGCGTTGAGCGCCTCGGCCATCGTCAGCACCTCGAGATCCCGGCCTTCCTCCTGCAGGCCGCGGACGTAGTCGACGATTTCGCCGAAGTCGGACTCTTTGTACTCGGTCTCCGCCGCGGGGGTGCCGGGGACGATGTCGTGGAAGGTGAGGATCATCCAGGCCCCCGCGTCCACGGCGGCGTCGATCGCTTCGATGATGGCCGCCGGCGTCTGCAGTTCGCCGTTGATCGAGGAGCCCCGCAGCGTGTAGTCGTCGCGGGCGGGGATCGTTTCCGGCCCCATCGCGGTCACCCGTCCGGCACCGTAGTCGCGCTTGATCAGCGCCCGCACCTCGAGGCCGGCCGCTCCCTTCGGGTAGGCGAAGGTGGCGCGGCGGAAGCCGTGTTCGTCGAGCCAGCCGCGCAGTCCGTCGACCTCGTCTTCGAGTTCTTTGCCTTCGAGGCTGTCGTAGCCGTCGGGCAGGTTGTGCGCCGCCAGGGTGAAGGCGTGGCCGCCGATCTCCCAGTTGTGCTGGTTGCGCAGCGTGTAGAGCTGTTCGAGGCTGAGGATTCCTTCGTCGCCGACGCTGTCGGCGATCACGTAGGCCGAGGCGGGGTAGCGGTAGGCCGAGAGTTTCGGCAGCGCCCGGGTGAAGACGCTTCCCTGCCCGTCGTCGAAGGCGAAGGTGACGATCGCCTGTTTGGGCGTGGGGACGGCGTAGATGCCGGCCACGTAGAGCGTGACTTTGCCTTCGGCGTCGTCGCTGAGGAGGATCTGCGCGCGATTGATCGCCGACCAGTCGACTTCGCCGGTTACCGCGAAGCCCTCGGTCGGGATCGTCTGCAGCTCGAAGCTGCTGCCGAGGATGATCGGGTCGTGGCCGTCTTCCCAGACCACCGCCTCGGCGAAGTCGTTTGCGATGTTGCCCGAGGAGAGGCGCAGCCTGACCGCGTCGAGCCGGTTGCTGAAGCTGACCTGGGAGTGGAAGGCGACGTGGCGGTCGGTCAGGTCGACCGGGTCGAGTTCCGGCGAGCTGGCGATTGAGGCTTCGCCTGCGCCGTTGGTTTCGATCTTGAACGAGCGGTCGGTGTTGACGACCAGCGGCGCGCCGGCGTCGGAGAAGCTGCCTTTGCCGTTGCCGGTCCAGCCGTGTCCGGCCGGGAACATCGCCAGCGGCAGCTCCTGGAAGTCGACCTCGTTGCTCACCGAGTGGACAGGATATATCGACGCATAAGTCCAGATCAAAATATCCACTTATGTATGCGTCATTGACAAAATGCGCTACCGTGTAAATCACAGGGACGTTCAATGCCAATTTGACAAGGAGGAGGCCGATGGAGGCCACCACCGCTGACTCGCATCACGACCACGGTCACCACCACCATCACGACGACGTCGAGGTCAACCCGGCTTCCTGGAGCGACGGCAAGCGCTACGCCTGGCTGCTGGGCATCTTCGTGCCGCTGGCGCCCTTTCTCGCCTGGGGCTGGGTCTCCCTCACCGGGATCGGCGCCTTCTACTTCCTCGGGCCCGTCCTCGTCTTCGTCATCTTCCCGCTGCTCGACGTCGCGATCGGGCTCGACGACACGAACCCGCCCGACAGCGTCCTCAAGTACCTCGAGCAGGACCGCTACTACCGCTGGTGCACCTACATCTTCATCCCGATCCAGTACGGAGGCCTCGTGCTCGCCTGTTACCTGTGGTCGAGCGGCGACCTCTCGGCCTTCGAAAGCATCGGGCTGGCACTGACCATGGGCGTGGTCGGCGGGATCGCGATCAACACTGCCCACGAGCTCGGCCACAAGCGGGCCAGCTCAGAGCGCTGGCTGAGCCGGGTCGCTCTGGCCCAGACCGGCTACGGCCACTTCTTCATCGAGCACAACCGCGGCCACCACGTCCGCGTCGCCACCCCCGAGGCCCCCGCCAGCTCGCGACTGGGGGAGAGCTTCTGGGCCTTCCTGCCGCGCACGGTCAAGGGCAGCCTCACCTCCGCCTGGGGGATCGAGGCCGCGCGCCTCGACCGCCTCGGCAAGTCGCACTGGAGCATCCACAACGACGTTCTCAGTGCCTGGGCGATGACCGTCGGCCTCTTCGCGGTGCTGGCGATCGCCTTCGGCCCGGTCGTCCTGCCCTACCTACTGGCACAGGCGGTGATCGGGTTCTCGCTGCTGGAGGTCGTCAACTATCTCGAGCACTACGGCCTGCTGCGCCAGAAGCGCGAGGACGGGCGTTACCAGCGCTGCCTGCCCGAGCACAGCTGGAACAGCAACAACGTCGCCTCCAACGTCCTCCTCTACCACCTGCAGCGCCACAGCGACCACCACGCGAACCCGACCCGGCGCTACCAGGCGCTGCGCCACGTCGAAGAGGCGCCGCAGCTGCCGACCGGGTACGCGGGGATGATCGTGCTCGCCTGGTTCCCGCCGCTCTGGCGGCGGGTGATGGACCCGCGGCTGCTCGACCATTTCGAAGGCGACGTGACCCGGGCCAACATCCAGCCCCGCAAGCGCCGCAAGATCCTCACCCGTTATGGCGCCGCGTCCGAGGCCGCCTCGTGAGCCGCTGGCGCTGCCCCTCCTGCGGCTACGTCTACGACGAGGAGGCGGGACACCCGCGCGAGGGCTTCCCGCCCGGGACGCCGTGGACCGAGGTGCCCGACGACTGGGCCTGCCCCGACTGCGGCGTCCGCGACAAGGTCGATTTCGAGCCCGGCGACGAGACGGCGTGACCGCCTCCGCTGCGACGATGAGGGGGAGCATGGCAGGCGCCAGAACCCCCTATCCGCAGGCGGCACGCGAGCTGCTGCGCCAGACCCTGTTCGGCGCCGCCCGCGACGAGCTGGAGCGGCGCGCCTGGTCGGAGATCACGATGTCCGACATCGCCGCCGCCGCCGGCGTCAGCCGGCAGACCCTCTACAAAGAGTTCGGCAACCGCAACGAGTTCGGGCTCGCCTTCGTGATCCACGAGGGCGAGCGCTTCCTCGACGACGTCGACGCGGCGGTCCTGGAGCACCGCGACGATCCCCGCGCCGCGATCGGCGCCGCCCTGGAGCTGTTCCTGCGCACCGCCGGCGAGGACCCGCTGATCCGGATCCTGCTCAGCGACGACGGCACCGGCGGCATGCTGCCCTTCGTCACCACCCAGGGGATGCCGGTGGTCCAGTGGGCCACTGCCCGGCTCGCGGCGACGATCGAAGAGGGCTGGCCCCAGGCCCCCCAGACCGACGTCCTGCTGCTCTCCGAATCGCTGGTCCGCCTCGCGATCAGCTACATCACCGCGCCGGCCGAGTCGCCCGACACGACCGCCGCGGCAGTCGCCGACCTGCTCGGCCCGTTCATCGACCGGGCGCTCGGCTCGACCGGCTAACGCTCGACGATTCTTCGCCGCCCAAGGGGGAGAGTTTCGCTGGCTTGCGCCCTTGGGCACGCGTATGCCTGCGCTGGCCGTTCCTTCCACCTTTCCCGGTATATTTGATGGCATGAGAACCACCATCGATCATGCCGGAAGAATCGTCGTGCCGAAAAGCCTGCGGGCCGCCTTGGGCCTGCGGGGCGGTGACGAGGTGGAGATCACCCTCGAGGAGGACCGGATCGAGCTCGTCCCCGCACCGCGAAAGGTCAGCCTGCGCGAGGGTCCAGGCGGCCTGCTCGTCTCCGACGCCGAACTAGACATTGAGATCGGGCCGGATCAGGTGCGCGAAGAGCTGGAACGAGTCCGAATCCGGCGATGATCACCCCGGATACCTCGGTCCTGGTTGCCGGGTTTCATCCCGAGCATCCCAGCCACTCCGCGGCGGTTGCGGTCCTTGTCGAAGTCAAGGCGGGGGGAAGGTTGGTCGCCCACACGATGGCGGAGGCGTACGCCGTGCTGAGCTCAGCTCGCGGCCCCTTCCGGTTTGAGCCAGCCGCGGTGGTCGCTTATCTCGACCAGTTCCTCGAAGACGGAGGCCCGATCCAGCACGAGCCCGGGGTCTACCGCGAGGCGCTTGGCCTGCTCGAGGAGCGCAGCCTGCCCGGCGCAGCGGTCTTCGATGCGCTGATCGCGCTCGCCGCGCGCGACGCCGGCTCGACTCTGGTCAGCCTCAACCGCCGTGCCGAGCGCACCTACGCAGCCTGCGGGGTCGAGGCGAAGATGCTCGCCAGTCCCTCCTAGCCGATCGCTTCCGCCGCGCCGGCACCGAGCGGCACCTCGCCCTTGACCAGGTCGGCGGCGCGCTCGGCGATCGCGATCGTCGGGGCATTGGTGTTGCCGCGGGGCACGGCCGGCATCACCGAGGCGTCGACGACGCGGATTCCCTCGAGACCCTGGACCTGCAACTCGTCATCGACGACGGAGCCGATCGCGCAGGTGCCGACCGGGTGGTAGATCGGGAAGGTGGTGCGGGCGATGTGCGCGCGCAGGTCGTCGTCCGTCTCGCCGGTCGGCGCGGTGAAGCGCTCGGCACAGTAGGGCGCCAGCGCTGGCTGGGCGCAGATCTCCTCGATCAGCCGCACCGCCGCGACCATCCGCGGCAGGCTCATCGGCGGCCGTGTAGAAGTCGTTGCGGACGATCGGCTTCGCGGTCGGGTCGTTGGAGGCGAGCCGGACCGAGCCGCGGCTGCCGGGCGTGAGCAGGCAGGGGGAGACCCAGACGCCGTGCGCGGTCGGGTCGCCCATGCCCTCGTCGACGATCTGCACCGGGGCGACGTGGAACTGGACGTCGGGCGCCTCGGCTCCGTCCCCGACCCGGGCGAAGCCGCCCGACTCGGCCAGGTTGGAGGCGAAGGGGCCGGTCTGGGAGGCGGTGAACTCCTCCAGAGCCGCCGGCTCCAGCGCCAGCAGCAGGCTCTGCGGCTCCGGCGTGGTCCAGACGTTGTAGGTGGCGGCGTGGTCGCTGAGGTTGGCGCCGACGGCCTGCTGGTCGAGCAGCACCTCGATCTCCCTCATCGCCAGGTGCTCGGCCGGGCCGACGCCGGAGAGCATCAGCAGCTGCGGCGAGTTGAAGGCGCCGCCGCAGAGGATCACCTCGCGCTCGGCTCGCAGCTCCTGGGTCTGGCCGAGCTGGGTCGCCTCGACCCCGACCGCGCGGGTGCCCTCGAACAGGACCCGGTTCACGTGCATGTAGGGCATCACGATCAGGTTCGGCCGCTCCATCGCCGGGTGCAGGTAGGCGACGGCGGCGCTGGCGCGCATCCCGCCCCGCTGCGTCACCTGGTACATGCCGACCCCGTCCTGCTCGGCGCCGTTGAAGTCCTCGTTGCGGGCCAGCCCGGCCTCGACCCCGGCCTCGACGAAGGCGGGGGTGATGACGTTGCCCGAGCGCTGGTCGGAGACCGGCAGCGGTCCGCCGGTCGCGTGCCACTCGGAGGCGCCGCGCTCATTGTCCTCGGCCTTGAGGAAGTAGGGGAAGAGATCATCCCAGCTCCAGCCGGGGACATCCCAGTCGTCGTAGTCGCGGCGGTTGCCGCGGATGTAGACCATCGCGTTGATCGAGGAGGAGCCGCCGAGGGCAGCTTGCCGCGGGGGAGGGAGATGCGGCGGTCGTTGCAGTTGGGCTCCGGCGCCGTCGAGTAGTCCCAGTCGACCTCGGTGCGGGCCAGCTTCAGGTAGCCGAGCGGGACGTGGAGGTTCTCGGCCGTGTCCGGCGGCCCCGCCTCGAGCAGCAGCACGCTGACGTCCGGGTCCTCGGAGAGGCGCGCGGCCAGCACGCATCCGGCGGAGCCCGCTCCGACGATCACGTAGTCGTACATCGATCTCCTCCTCGGTTGGGCCGATCCCACTCGGCTCGCTCGGGAAGAGCGTACCCCGCGTCGGCCGGCATGCCGAACTATTCTCGGCCGCGTGCCCGATGACCACCCGCTTCGCGAGCTTGGCCGCTGGATCGAGGAGGCACGCGAGGACGGGGTCCCGCACCCGGCCTCGGTCGCCTTCGTCACCGTCGGTGCCGGTGGCCGGCCCTCGGCGCGGACGGTGACGCTGAAGCGCATCGAGGACGAGGCGCTCGTCTTCACCTCGGCCCTGTGGACGCGCAAGGCGCAGGAGATCGAGGCCAACCCGCACGTCGCCCTGCTCTTCCACTGGCCGGCCCTGGGCCGTCAGGTTCACGTCACCGGTAAGGCGGCGTTCGCCGAGCGCGCCCTGGCCGAGGAGCTCTTCGACGAGCGCGACCTCGTCCACCAGCTGCAGACCGTCGTCTCGCGCCAGGGCGAGCCGGTCGACGACCTCGACCATCTCCGCGACCGCCTCGCCCACCTGGTGCGGGTTCAGGAGACGGCGCCGGTGTGTCCCGAGGACTGGGGCGCCCTGCGCGTGCACCCGGCAACGGTCGAGCTCTGGAGCGAATCTCCCGACCGCATCCACGAGCGACGGTTATTCGAGCGCGAGGGCGAGGGCTGGAAGCTGACGCTGCTGGCACCCTGAGTGAGGCGCGGCATGGTTTCAGTCGAGCATGCGGACGAAGCGGCTGCGGTCGACCCGGCATTCGTAGCCGACCGCGAGCCGGTAGAAGCTGCCGCGCCAGCCGTCCCAGGCCGCGACCAGCGAGCCGATGACCTCGCCGTCAGCCTTCGCCAGGACGAGCGAGTCCGGGTCGTGGCGTAGCAGCCGTCGCAGTCCCTCTTCGCCGTCGGTCGGTGACGGTGGCCCTTCCGCATCTCGCCAGAGGTTCAGCACGGCGACGGTGTCGCCCTCGTTCCCGATGCTGATGCTCCAGTCGGCCATCGCGGCAGCTTGCCAGACGGATCGATCATGATCCGGCCCATGGCCGCTTCGGTACCGAATGTATGCGCGGGCCCGTTCGGCTCCTTCTACGACTTCTACATCGAGCGCCCCTGGCTGATGCGCCTAATCGGCCGTGCGGTCTGGGGCATCGATGCCTCCGTCCTCTACGCGAGCATGGAGCCGATCCGTCGGGCGGAGCCGGGCGCGACGATCCTCGACGTTCCCTGCGGGGGAGGAGTCGCCTTCCGCGCCCTCGACCCGGGCCAGGAGGCGCGCTACGTCGCCGCCGACCTCGACCCGAAGATGCTGCGCCGCGCCGAACGCCGGGCCTGCAAGCGCTCGCTGCGCCAAGTCGAGTTCGTCACCGCGGACATGACCGCGCTGCCCTTCGCCGACGGCGGGGCCGACCTCTTCCTCTCCTACAGCGGCCTGCACATGGTCGGCGACCCCGTGCGGGCCGTGCGGGAGATCGCCCGCTGCCTCAAGCCCGGCGGCCGCCTGATCGGAACCACCTTCCTCGCCGGCGAGAGCAAGCGAGCCGACCGCCTCTTCGGCCTTGGCGCCCGCAGCGGCCACCCGCTGCCGCCGAGCCGCAAGGATCTCCTGAGCTGGCTCGCCGGCGCCGGCTTAGCCGAACCTGTGGTCGGGACTGAGCCCGGCTTCGCAGCGTTCGAGGCACGAAAAAGCGCCTCCTGACGGAGGCGCTAAAACCGGACTTCGATGCGGCTGAATGGAGTCGAACCATCACGGGTGTTTCCACCCACAAGGCCCTCAACCTCGGGGTTGGGGCGATTTCCGTTCTATTCAGTGCTCTCAGGTCTTCTGAGGTGCTCTGAAGTTACGCAGGTTAGCGATCTGGAGGTCCGCAGATCGGTCCGCAGGATTCAATGAACATGTAGCCCAGGAACCCGAAGATTCGACGCACTTTCTCTTAGAACTGGATGTCGTCGGCTGTCGATCCAAGGTCGAAGGCTTGGGGTCGCGTGAGGTTGTGCGCCCAGTGATCCAGGTTGTCCCTCAAGAGCTCCTTGCCAGTGCGGTTGCCGGCATGGACAATCATGCTGTGGCCGCTGCGCCGTGGTGGGATGCTCTGCTGGCCGACGGGGAAGAGGTTGATGAGCTCGGCCACGCATTGGTCCAGCTCCTCGAGGTCTGGCGCCTTGCCCTCCTTGTGGGCCATACAGCGCTCATCGGCCCAGCGGGTGACGCAGGAGACCAAGAGGTCGGCGATCTCGTGCATCGGGCCGTTGGAGCACTCGCCGAGCGAGGCCGAAAAGCCGCGCTCGCGCAAGGCGGGCATCGGGTGGTGGGGGAGATGCGGCCAGCCGTTGACATAGCCGCTTTCGTAAACCTCTTGGAATTGTTTGAAGTCATCGCGCCCGTCGATCATCACGAGGTGCGGGCCGACCTCGCCGGCGGGGACGTAGAGCTCCCCTGCCAAGCGCTGCAGGGTGTACTCGAACGCCTTGCGCTGGATATAGGCGTCCTTGCGGGTCGCCCGCCCTGGGGCTTTCATGCTCAGCGGGCGGAAGTCCTCTAGCAGCGAGATCACCGCGCTCACCGGCAGCTCGCTAATGGTCGCTAAGAGATGCGCCCGCTGTTCCGGCCCTTCCGGCCAACGCATCGAATACTTGAGCGCCGACCCGGCCTCGATCCCCGCTGCGTAGCGAGCCGCAGCCCAGTCGGCCTCGATGGCCGCCAGGTCGCCGAGGTCGAGGACGACTCCGCCGACCGAAAGGATTCGGTGGCGGCTCTGCTTGCTCTCGTCCAAGACCACTAGAGGCTTGATGCGGGTTCATCGTCCGTCATAGGCGGCGAGCGCCCGTGGCGGGCGACCGAGCAGAGTGTTGACGTATACGCCGAGGGTGAGCGCCAGCAGTCGCTGGGCGATGCGTTGGAGGAGTCCACCGAGCGTCTTGGCGAGGTGGCTCTCCAGCCGCATCTGGCGCTTTAGGTTGGAGAACACCGACTCGATCACCAAGCGGATTCGGGCTTTGGCGACCTCGGAGGGTGGGCGCTGAGCAAGGCGGTGTTTGTCGGGCGTGACCAACTCGACTTCAACTAACTCCATCGAGGCGCGGTACTCCCGTCCCCAGAAGCCACCGTCGGCGAACAGCAGAGCGCCGGCCTGCCCAGCGGCGAGTTCGAGGGCGCACTCTCGCTCCTGGCCGGTCTTGGGACCAACGAGGTCATAGCCGACCGGGACGCCCTTGGCGTCGCTGAACAAGACCAGGCGCATTCCCCACACGAACTGGCTCTTGGAGGGGCAATAGCCGAAGCTCGCATGCCCGGCGAAAGCACTGTGGGAGGCGCAACCGGGATAGTTGGCGCAGCTGATCAGCGTGCCATCGACCAAGCGGACGCGACCTTCCGCCACGAGCTCGGCGACCATCATCTGCACGGTCGTGATCTGAGGTGTCAAGCGGCGCAGGCGGCGGTTGAACTGCGACTGGCCGGGCAACTCAGGGAAGAAGCCAGGCAAGAGCCGACCGATAACTCCCAGGAACTGACGATCGGAAGGAATGCCGACGATCGCCTGAGCCACCGCCAGGGCGATCAGCTCTTGGTCTGTGGCCTTGCCGGCTGGGCCGGAGCGAGGGATCGAGAGTTCCTCCGCGAACACGTAGGCTGCGATAACGAGGGTCTCCAGCGATGCTGTCATCTCGTGCTCCAATCACGAGGTTGCAGGGCTGGGGGCCCTTTCTTATTGGCGGGTCGGGCTCCTGCTCGCGGGGATAACCCGCATCAAGCCTCTAGGCGGGGGGCCATGCAGTCAGAGTACGGCGTTTTGCAGGGACTTTGGCCGAGCGCTCAAGCCTGCTAGCGGGGAGCGACACGCTCGCTACAATCGATTCACGTTCATTCGACTGGTTTCGACCAGGGTCCGAATGGGATTTGCCGACTGGATGTTGGCGGTCCCCCGACGACTGAAAGAACCAACTACCAACTTACGCATAGAAGAAATAGCGCCGATTTCAGCCTCGCAGTGCATGGCTGAGACTTCGCAGCGTCCAACGCAGGACGTGGCGCACATGGCGGCTTTCGGCCCGCTCCGAAGCCACCGAGTTATCTATTCAACTGATTGCAGGCCGTCTTCCAGACGCACGCAGCAGCTCCAGGCGGGGGGAGCAGCGGTGCGCGACGGAGACCAGGTGCCGGCAAGAAGTTCCCATAGAAGTTCTTTCGAGAACCCGCCACCGGGACCGGTTGACGATGAGCCGGATCTGTTCGCTCGCGAGGTTAAAGGGCGGCAGCCATCACTCGCCTATCGCCGGCGCCTGGCGGATACGCGAAAAGCCGAGGCTGATGCCAGGCGAGCCGACATCGAAGTTCTCGAGGCCGAAGGGCGGCTACGCCGCCAGCCGCTCGAAGAGCAGGAGCTCCAGGCCAGGATCGACCGCGAAGAAGCGGGGACCGCGAGGGATTTGGTCTACGCGGTCGTCCCGTTAGTGATGCTCGCCCTGCTCTATATTCCTCGGCGCCGTCAGCGGTGCGGCGGGAGGCTTCGAACTCGCCCGCGACAACTCCTGGGTTTTCCAGATGCTCGGCACCAACTAGAGGCGCCGTGCCGGACTCTCCATAAGCGGGTGTTATCGGGCGTGGTGGGCCGAGGATCGAACTCGGTGGACCCCTCGATCGTCAGGGTCGGTCCGAACTTTCAAGCCCTACGGCCTGATGGCTGGGAGCGGAGCGTCACCAAGATCCGGCAACCCGCCGAGGGGTCGGGCATGATCGAGCTGTGTCCAGTCTGCTGCTCGCGCCGTACCTGCCGCTCACCAAACCGCAGTTGATTGTGGATTGGAGGCTCGTGCCCTTCAAGGATGTACCCGACGACGCTGCGTTCCCAGAGCGCGTAAGGCGGCCCGTGGAACGACTGATTTCGGCTTACCGCCGAGATGACGGCATGGGTGCAGTTGTTCACCTCGACGGTCAGGAGGTTGGTGCCGAGTTCGCAATGGACGATTTCAGGCGCATCGGGTTTGCGTTACTGGCAGGGGTAGTAGGCGGAAATCCAGACCTTGCGAGTGCCAGCGACGATGGAAATCGAGGCTGGTCAATCGCGACTTCGGAGAATGCCATGGTCGTCGGGCATCCAATAGGAGACGGGAACTCCTACGCGATTCAGATCGGCGTCTTGGCACGCGTCCTTAGCGGCCGAGGGGCAGACGACGATGAGCCACTTCCGCCAATCGACGCCCCTGTTGAGCTGCCCGTGCCCATGTTCGGTTCGATGGACGATGAGCTTGCCGCCGCCGTCTATTTTGCTCTCGGCGTAGGAGACGACGAGGCCCGTCAGCTGGAACGCGCCCTCGAGTGGTATCGGGTCGTGTTGAGCAACGCGGAGGCGGTTTCGATCGACGTCCGCATGGGAGCGGCGCGCTCTGCACTGGAGGTTCTGTTGGGAGCCGGCGACAAGACGAAGCAGATCGTCAGGGCATTCGGGAGTCTCGTCCGAACTGCCGACTCTGAGGAGCGGACCTATGAGGGAATCTTCTGGGCTAACTGTCCTACCCACAGACGTTGTGAACACGGCTGATCGGCGGCCGGTCTCCCAAAGAGCTGTGCGGGCGACGCCGGTTGTAGTAGCGCAGGAAGGATGGCAGGGAGCGCAACCGCTCGGTTGAGCTCTGCCACTGATGGGCGTATGCCCACTCGCGCTGCAGGGTCTGGATGAATCTCTCCGCCTTGCCGTTCCAGCGCGGCGTATAGGGCGGGGTGAGGATGTGGCGGGCACCGTGGGCAGCCAGCACCGCGGCGAAGGCACGGGAGTGGCGGTAGACCATCGCGTTGTCGGTCATCACCGCCTCGGGCCGGTCCAGGCCCAGGGAGGCAAACCAGGCGATTGCCCGCTCCAGGGCCCCGGCGTTGGTCGCGGCATTCTCTTGGGGATGGCGCTCGACGTAGGCCAGCCGGGAGTGGTCGTCGATGACGACGTGCAGGTATTCCCAGCCGGCGCCGCGGCTGCGGTCATGGCGCTCGCCGGTGGCCGCATGGCCAGGCTCAGAGAAACGGGCCAGGCGCTTGACGTCCATGTGCAGCAGGGCACCGGGGCGAGACCACTCATAGCGACGATAGGTCTGCCGCTCCCCCCGTGGGTTCCTGGAGAGCCCGTGGCGATGCAGGGCACTTCCAGATCGTCGAGCGCGGATGCCGGCAGATTCCCACTAGGCGCCCGGGCCCGAGGCCGGTCTGCCTGCGGGCCCGCAGGATCGGCTCCTCCTCGGCCGCCGACAGTCGCCTGGGTTGGCGCTGAGGTGTGCACGGTCGATCTGCCAGCCAGCTTCCCGAGCGCCGCTGCTCCTCCTCGGCGCCGAGCCAGCGGTGCCACCAGCGATGGGCTGTGGCGGGCGCCACGTTGAGGGCGGCAGCTGCCGCCCTCAACGTCATCCCCGACTCGATTGCCTGCACCAGCGCCAGCCGTCCCGCTGGTCCGAGAGCAGCGTTACCGTGGATCTCCATCCGGGTTCGTCCTTTGCTTGGGGCGTCAACCACAAGCGTCTTGGAGGGCCCGGATGCCTTTCAGCTGTTCACAAGGTGTGTGGGCGGGACAGCTAACGGGCCAGTCCAGCTCACGGACAATGAATGGTGGCTGACTCGCCTATGTGAACTCCGCAACGCGATCATGCACGGGGCCGAAGTGGCCAAAGAGCTTTGGACGCACGACGGTCATCATCAGCTCAACCAGGTCCACGACAAGCTCCTGTTGGCGCTGCGAGCCTTTGCCGCGGAGCGATCTGGCGATGACCTTCTGCGCCTTACGCTTCAGGACCGTATCTGGGCCCGAGCCCATCAGAAGATGGTTGAGGCCATTGAGGCAGCAGAAGCAGGGGAGCCGGCTCCGGCGCCAGCTCAGCCGAAATCTGAGGGGCCGGACGGATCGCCGGCAGAGTAAACATGGGAACTCAGGAGCTAGATGACGTGCCTCACCACGTTCCGAACGCCGTGAAGTAGATCCGGGCCCGCCGAGAGGCTGTGGGTGTTCGACGCCCAAGACCTCAAGGAGGACCCGGATGCAGCACCGTAATGCCCCGCTCACCCCGAACGGCAGGCGCCGCTTGGTGGCGCTGGTCGAAGAGGAGGGCCTCACGTTCGAGGCGGCCGCGGCCGCCTCGAACGTGGCGAAGTCCACAGCCCACGCCTGGGTCACGCGATGGCGGCGGGCCGGCGAGGCCGAGCGGCGCGACCTCTGCTGCCTGCGGGACCGCTCCTCACGCCCTCACCGCAGCCCGAGGATGCTCAGCGACAAAGATCACGAGCGCTGCTGCGAGGTGCGAAAGCGCACCGGCTGGGGACCGCGATTGGTCGCCTCAGAGGTGGGCATCCCCCACGCGACGGTGCACCGGGCACTGCGCCGTCGCGGCTGCTCGCGGCGCCCCGAGGAGCCACGGGCGAAGGTGCTCCGCTACGAGTGGCCCTGCCCCGGCAACCTCCTCCACATGGACACCAAGCGCCATGCGCGCTTCATAGAGCCCGGCCACGCGGTCACCGGCAAGCGCACCGAGCGCTCGCGCGGGGCGGGCTGGGAGTTCGTCCACACCCTCGTCGACGACTGCTCCCGGCTCGCCTACTCGGAGATCCACGACGACGAGCGGGCGGCAACCGTCACCGAGTTCACCCGCCGGGGCCTGGACTGGTTCTTGGCGCGGGGGATCGTCACCGAGCGGCTGCTCTCAGACAACGCCTGGGTCTACGTCAAGAACAAAGGCCTGGCCCAGCTGCTCGGCGAGCGCGGCATCGAGCACTGGCGCACTAGGCCCTACTCGCCGCAGACCAACGGGAAGGTGGAGCGCTTGCAGCAGACGATGGATCGGGAGTGGGCTCGGGGCCTCAGCTATCGATCGAGCGCCGATCGTCGGGCGGCGTTGCCACACTGGCTCGACCACTACAACGAGAGCCGTCGTCACTCAGCTCTCGGCAATCGCCCGCCTATGGCTCGCGTTCGGGACGTCCTGGGGCACGACAGCTAGAACGGTATGTCGGCGTCGTGGCTTCGTCGGGATGGGGTCGGGCCATCCGCCTCGTCAGCCAGTAGGCGGAGCCGCCTCCACGTCGGGCATCGAGGACTCGCGCCGGCGGATCGCCTCGACCTCACGACAAGTCCTCGAATCCCGCGGCGGACCGTATCGGTGTCTCGGCTAGATCCAAGCCCCTACTGCACGATGTAGACCCTGACGACCAAACCATCGGTCTTCCGGGTCAGGTCGGCCTCCAACGCACGGCGGTTCTGAATCAGCTTGTCCGGGTCATAGACGAGGCCGACCAAGGCATCGCAGGAGGGATGTGCCTTGTAGCGCTCGACGTCGACGATCAGCTCTTCGCCGATCTCTTTCCTACCGAGCCCCTTTCGCGTCATCTTGGTCTCAACCACGATTCGCTCACCCTTGAGCAGGAAGTCGACCCGCGAGCGGCTGCCGGCCCGCTCCGGCACGTAGTCCTCTGCGCGTACGTCATCGAACAGCGCCGACAGGAGGGCGTGGACGACCGCCTGGAGGTCGTACTCGTCCTCGACTACGAAGGGCTGGCGATCTCGCTGCCTGTTCGCAAGCGGTGCTAGGAAATCGGGAAGACGCCGGGAGATTCGCTCAAGCAGCTCCAGGTGTCGGCTCGATTGTCCGGCCCCCTCGATCTGCTGTTGGGCCTCGACGAGGATCTGGCGCTGGCTTAGGAACGGACCTCGGAAGGCGGTCTCAAACGGATTGGACCAGATGCTTGGGAGCAGCGGGTTTGGTTTCTCCTCGTCGTAGAAAGGGCTCTTGTCACCGGGCGCGCGCAGGAAGTCCTTGATCTTGCTGGTGAAGGTCGCCGCCCTCGAACTCGTCTCTGAAGCGCTCATGGAACTCTTCGGGAAGCGCATCGATGGCCCGCGCGAACCAGGCGTGGTAGTCGGAGACGATCTGGTCGATCGCGTCATCGTCGAGGCCGAGTTGCTTTGAGCCCTGGATTTCGGACGCCCGCTGTTCTAGTCGTCGGCTTTCGGAGATCAGGTCTGAGAATTGGGTCACGTTGGCGATGCTAGAGCTAGTCACTCCACGGGCCTCAGCAGAGACGGCCGACCCGACGGAAGGTCGCTCCGGTGGAAAAGCCGCAGTACTCCTGGAAGCCGGGCACGGGCGCGCTGATCGCCGGCAGCCAATAGGCCGAGCTCGGCACGCCCTCCATTTCGCTCAGGCGCCTGTCGGGGTCCTCACGCCATCGTTTGATCTCCCAGGCCAGAGCGTTCGACTCTTGAACCGCCTGCAGGGGTGATCCGTCGAGGGTCATGCCGATCCCGCCCGGGGAGTAGACCTTGCCGTCTATCAGCAGACTGCTGTTCATCCCCGCCTCGCGCAGCTCGAGCCGAGCGCTGTCGGAATACTCCTGCGAAAGCCCGGTGGCGTACTCGGACGCCAGAACGAGTCCGGCCTCGGGCCAGTTCCTGGCCATCACCGCGAAGATCTCCTCGGCCGCCCAGTTCTCATGCTGGGGGTGCTTGAAGACGCCGAGAACGTAGGCATCGGAGTCGCGGAAGACCGCGAAGAGCACGTCGCCGGTCCGCTCGTTAAAGCCGTTCTTCCACGGCTTCGTCGACAGGTGTAGGTGATGGACTCCCCAGGCCGCCAAGAGCAGATCGCGGTCGTTGCGTTTGGGAAGTGGGTCCGCTGAGGTGTTTCCGACGGGTCGAGTGGTTCTGGTGCTGAGGTGAGGGTTCAGGTCCCCGCCACTGATGATCTTCGATTCGATCGCGGCGAGCGCTGCCGCGTGCCTTTTCGAGCTCGAGCTCTTCTTGTGCTCGGGGGAGAGGTGAAGTTTTCGTGGCCGCGGCTCGACGAAGCGACCCCTCCAAACGCGATAGTCGATCAAGAGCGATGAGAGGGTCTGTTCCTCTAGGTAGCCCGGCTTTGCGGGCATCGCCTCGGTTATGTGGCGGCGTATCCGCGTTTCGAGTCTCTCGACGATGTTGGGCACGGGCGGACGGTAGCCTCGCTCGAGGCGGAGGGAATAGCTTGCAGCCCGACAGGGCGAGACCGGGAGATCAGATGGAGGGGAAAGCGTTTGACGTGCTGGAGAGGGTCTCCGGCCTGGAGACCCTTGACGATTTTGAGGAACTCGTTGCAGCGGAGGAATGGTTGGTTCAGGAGGCGGTGCTCACCGAACTCGATCAGCTTAGGGTGCATCCTCTGTTCGGAAGGGGATTTGCTCTGGCGTGCGATCTGCTGAGTGGGGCTGTTGAAAACAAGCTCGCGAGCGCTTGGGCTGATTATCGGAGCGCAATTGAGGCATCGGAAGCGATTGGGGCAGAGGTCGTGGAGGGAATAGACGAAGTCGCCGCCGCCCTTGAGGCAACTGAAGCTGAGAAAGCGGTGGAGCGGGCTACCGAACTACTTTCCAGCGCGCTGCAGGCGGGGCTCCCCCTCTTCGCCGTGTCCCTTCGCGAACTCCGGGGTAAGGCTTACCTCATCCTCCCCACCGGGGATCACGCGGAGAATATTGAGGCGGCGATCGAGGATCTGCGATTTGCGGCCGAGTTCCGCACGAGTGACCGGCAGCACGGGGACGTCCTAATGCACGCTGCGATTGCGTTTCGGGAGCGGGTGAAGTTCGATCGTCGTCGCAACCTCGAGCAGTCCGTCGAGCTTTTTCGGCAGGCTCGAACCTTTCTGGAAGGCGCCGGCGATGAGGCATCCGATGACCTCGCACTGCTGGAGATCAACCTGGCAGGGACCCTCCTCGATGTTGAAGGCAAGCAGACGGTCGAGCGATTGAGCGAGGCGGTTGCCCTATGCCAATCTGCGTCGACGCAGATTTCTCCTGCATCAAACCCGGAACGATGGGCCCTCGCGCGCTTCAACCAAGGCTTGGCCATTCAAGATCTCGCCCGACTGGGGAAGGGGGATCCCGAGGAGGCCAAGCACTGCTTCGAAAGCATTCTTGCCCATGCCGATTTGATGCCCGGGTGGATTGTCGGGCAGTGCCACTGTGCGATTGGGCGCCTGCTCAAGATCATCACGCAACGGTCTGTCGAGGAAGCTCTCTCAGCGCTCGAGGATCCGGATGAGGTGGAGCGTCAGTACCGCGGGAGCCTTGCCCTGCTGGAAGAGGCACTCATTCATTTCGAGAGCGGAATTCCTCTTACTGCCGACGATTGGTTTCCGAAGCGGCGGGGGAAGGCGCTTGATGACATGGCGGAGGTGCTTACCCGCCTAGATCGGTTGGACGAGGCGATCGTCGTTGGGCAAGAAGCTCTCCGGATTCTCCGACCAACCACGGCTCCGCATGAGTGTCGCGCGGTCGGGTGGCGCCTCGGCTCTCAGCTCGCAAGTCGAGGAGATTGGGAGGGGGCATCACAAGCATTGGGCGACGCGCTTGCAGCGGCAGAGCTCGCGTTCCACGCTCGCATCGATACGGCAGACCGCGATGAGCAGAGTCGACAAGCCGGTGAGCTGGCGAGGTGGTCGGCGATGGCCTTCGCGCGGATTGGACGATTCAAAGACGCAGTGTTAGCCCTTGAGGGCGGACGCACGCGTGAGTTACGGCGTCGTTTGCGGCTGGGGGAGGCGGAGGACTCTGCGCTGGAGGCTTTGCCCGCGGATCTGCGTAATGAGTTTCTGTCTGCTGCCTCGCTCCTATCCAGCAGTTCGCTGGACTTCGATGGCACTGATCCTGGGAGAAATTTCCAAGAGATCGTCCAGAAGATCCGGATGTTGGCGGGTCAAGAGAACTTCGCTGCAGGGCCCCGATGGGACGACCTAACCGGAGGCGTGGCGAGTGGACGACCGATGGTCTACGTCAATCCGACTCCATGGGGGACTTCCCTCGTCCGGTTGGAGACGGCGGATGGCGAGATGCGAATTGATGCCTTGCTCTTGGAGGAGCCAACCAGTATCGCCGTCCACAACCAGCTCGCGGTCGGTCAGGATCGCCTCACGGAGTCGCTGCTCACTCGGGAGCCGGCATCCTTCTTTGCAGCCGTCATCTCTGCCGACGGAAACAAGCTGCAGCGGGCACTCGAGCGGTGTCTTCCGTGGATCGGGTCGTCGATTTCGAAACCCGCTACGGAGTGGCTTAGGGAGACGGCATCTGGCGTCACGCTGATCCCCTGTGGTCCAGTCGCGACTGTTCCGCTAGGCGCCGCCCCTTGGCATTCGGGCGGACGAGAACAGTGCATGCTCGATTCGTTGTCCGTGTCCTATGCGCCGTCAGGATTCCTCGCAGCTAGGGCTTGCTCGCATGCAGATGAGGATTCTCCGCCGCCACGACTTATGGCCTTGGTGGACACCTCGCTAGGCATGGCCGAGGCGGAGGTTGAGGAAGTCTCGGGTCACTTTGAAGGACGCCTCCAGGTCGGGGCTGACGAGCATGCGAGCGCCGAGTTCTTCCGGGAGCACGTCGCTGGTGCCACCCACATACATATGGCCTGCCACGGGCAGGGGGAGCTGTTAGGCGCGGGGGTTGCGGGGATTGATCTTCCAAGCGGCCAACTTGCTGCGCGTGACCTGACGACCGTCGAGGATCTGACTGCACGTCTGGCGGTTATTTCGGCCTGTGAGAGTGCGGTCCCTCGCATATCTGACCTTGCCGGCGAAGCCTTTTCCACCAGCACCGCGATGCTCGCTGCGGGCAGCGCCTGTGTGATCGCGAGCCTTTGGCAGGTAAGCGATCGTGCTGCGGCTCTTCTGATGACTCGCGTGTACGAAGAGTTATTCGGTAAGGGTGTCAGCCCGCCAGAGGCCCTCCGTCGCGGGCAGCTCTGGCTCCGCGACCTCACCGACGAGGGACTTGGAGCATTTCTTGACTCCCATCCGCCTTTGCGAGCTGCGCTTCGCAAAGGCGAAGTGAGTTCCAGGCGGACCATGGCCAAGGCGGCACACGTTCCCGGGCGCCCATACTCCCACCCCGACTTCTGGGCTCCATTTATCGCTGTGGGCGCCTAGATTTGTCGCTTCTCAGTGCTTGCAGCTAAGAAAGATCCTGGTATGTAGCTGCTAATCTCGGTGCATGACGCTACACCATTCCGAGAGCGAAGTCGGGGTCCGCGAGCTCCACGATCGCCTCAGCGAGTACCTGGAGCGAGTGGAGGGGGGCGGTGAGGTCGTTGTCACCCGGCGCGGTCGGCCGGTGGCGCGCCTCAGCGGGCTCGGCGAGCGGCCACTCGACGGTCTCGTGCGTCGTGGTCTGGTGAGGATGCCGCAGGGCGAGCGGTCGCCTCGGTCGGCGCGAGTCGAGGGCACCGGTTCGGTCTCCGATCTCGTCTCCGAGCAGCGGGCCTGATCTTCTACTTCGACACCTCGGCACTGGTCAAGCTCGTCGTGGTCGAGGACGGCTCAGAGTTGGCCTCCGAGCTTTGGGGCAACGCCTATCCCGCGGCGTCGAGCATCCTTGCCTACCCCGAGGGCCGGGCGGCACTCGCGGCCGCCCGGCGCCTTAACCGGCTAGGGGAGGCGGAGCACCGGAAAGCGCTTGCGGCTTTCGAGGAGCTCAGTAAGGAGTTGGTCACAGTGGGCGTCGACCACGAGCTCGCCGCGCGCGCGGGCGCCCATGCTGAAGAGCTGGGATTGCGTGGCTACGACGCTGTCCATCTCGCCACGGCGCTCGAGCTCGGCGACGAGGAAATCGTGCTCGTGACCTGGGATCGGGATTTGGCCAGGGCGGCCGAGCGCGTTGGCCTCGGGGTCGCTGGCTTTGAGTAGTTGATTAGCCGAAGGCGGCGTCGACCATCGCGCTCTCGTCGTCGCCCGGTTCGTAGTCGGCGTAGATCAGGGTCGTCCGGTAATCGCGGTGCCCCATCCACTCCTGGATCTGGCGCATCGCCACATCCGGGGAGGCAGCCATTCTCGTCCCGAAGGTGTGGCGGAGATCGTGGAAGCGGAGCTCGCGAACTCCCGCCACTTTCAGCGACCTTCTTGAAGCGCCGCAGCAGGGAGGCGTGGTCGAGGGGTTCGCCGCTGAGCGGGCTTGCGAAGACGAGGTCGCCGTTCGCCGGGAACTTCGAGCGGCTTCGGAGCTCTCGCAGCTCGCTGGCGACCCGCGTCGCCAGCGGCACCGAGCGTTCCCCGCTGCGCGACTTCGGTGAGTCCATATGTCCACGCACGTAGTTGCGGCGCACGCGGATCCGCTTCGCCTCCCAGTCGACGTCCATCCAGCGCAGCGCCAGTAACTCTCCTTGCCGCATCCCGGTCATCGCCGCGGTCAGGACGATCGCCTTGTCGATCGCGCCGAATGGCTTCGTTCCGACATCGATTGCGCCAAGGACCGCCTCGAGTTCGGCCCGGTCCAAGAAGCGGATCTCGGAGCTGGGGTGGACCCTCGGGCGCCGCACGCCCCAGCACGGATTCTCCACGCACCAGCGTTGCCTCCGCGCGTAGTTGAAGATCTGAGAGAGCAGCTTCAAGACGTGCAGGCGGGTCTGCGCCCGCAGCTCTTCCCGCAGCATCTGGGCCGCCAGCGCCTCGACTTGGCCGCGCTTGATGCGACCGACCGGGAGCTCGCCGAGCCGTGGCAGCAGACGGCATTTGAGGATCTGGCGGTAGTTGGCCAGGGTGCTCTGCTTGCGGCCGATCTCCTCGAGCTCGCGCAGCATCAACTCGGCGGCCATCGCGAAGGTGATCTCGTCTCCGAGCTGGGGCGGTCGGTCGGCGAGCATCATCCGTCGCAGCTCAGCCTCGGCTTCGACCTTGGTCATGCCACGGCCGGTTCCGCGTTTGCGCTTCAGGCCGATGCGGCGGTTGCGCCGCTGGGGCCCGGCGTACCAGCGCCCATACCAGCACTGGCGTCCGTTCGCGCAGGTCTGGACGTGCAAGGTTCCGGTGCCATTGCTGCGCCGCCGCTGCGCCAAGGCCTTTTCCGGAGGTGCCAGCGAGGGCTCCATGGGTCGAATCTAGGCACGTGATCGAGAACCGACAAGGGCTGCGGCTGGGCGCAAATCCGGCGGACTTGCGCGCCCTGCCGCGAAACCTTCACCGGAGCGTCGGCGATGGCCGACGCACTCGCCGTTGAGGAAATGGTCCTTAGATGGACCGCTGCAGACCTCGGAGGGCGAGGGCGCCTCCGAGGTCAAGCTAATGGTCATTCCTGCTTTGCAGGGGATTCCTAGTGCGGCTGAATGGAGTCGAACCATCACGGGTGTTTCCACCCACAAGGCCCTCAACCTTGCGCGTCTACCAGTTCCGCCACAGCCGCTCGAGGGCGGCCGATTCTAGATGTTCGGGGCGCCGGGGCGCCGGTGGGTTGAAAGCATCCGCGTTGGGCGGTAGCCTGCGAACAGGTGTTCGAACGCGTTCGCGCCGGCGATTTGGGAGAGAATAGGACTAGCCATGGTTGATCTTGACCTGACGAAAAGGCAGAAGGAGATCTTCGACTTCATCCGCAAGTACGCGGCGAAGACGGGGTACCCGCCGACCGTGCGGGAGATCGGCAAAGCGGTGGGCCTGCACTCGTCCTCGACGGTGCACGCGCACCTGGCCAACCTGGAGAAGATCGGGCTGCTGAGGCGCGACCCGTCTAAGCCGCGGGCGATCGAGCTGCTCTTCGACAAGGCGAAGCGGACGATCCGCTCCGAAAGCGGGCTGCCGCTGGTCGGCCAGGTCGCCGCCGGCGAGCCGATTCTGGCCGAGGAGAACATCGACGAGTACCTCGAGATCCCGGATGTGATCGGTGGCGAGGACGGCGACTACATCCTCCAGATCCGCGGCGAGAGCATGAAGAACGCCGGGATCCTCGAAGGCGACTACGTGGTCGTCCGCCCCAGCGACGACGCCGCCAACGGCGAAATCGTCGTCGCCCTGATCGGCGAGGAGGCGACGGTGAAGCGGATCTTCCGCGAAAAGGACCACATCCGCCTGCAGCCCGAGAACGACGAAATGGACCCGATCATCACCACCGATGCCAGGGTCCTCGGGCGCGTCGTCGGCGTGTTTCGAGCCGTCTGACCCTAGGAGCCGTCTACTTGGGCCACTTGCCGGCCTGGATCAGCTTCTTGTAGCGCTGCTGCCTTCGCCGCGCGTCCCACATCAGGGCGGGCAGGAGTCGGATCGCTAGACGGGGGAAGAGGTCGGCGACGCGCAGGAAGGGTCCGCGCCAGCGGGGGACGATTGCGATCGGGCGCGGGCGGGCCGTCAGCTTGCCGACCTCGCTCGCGACCTGCTCGGCCGTGAGCAGCTGGCCGGAGAAGGACGCTGCCGCGTCGGGGTCGTCGAGCTTGTCCTCGAGCATCGGCGTCCAGATCCCGTCGGGGCAGACGGCCGAGACGTCGATCCCGCGCACTCCCGCGCGGCGCAGGTCGTACAGGGTGCCGAGCGTGAACGCCATCGCCGCGTGCTTGGTCGCGGAGTAGGTGACCTCGCCGGGAGCAGCGACGATTCCGGCCAGGGAGACGACGTTGATGACGTGGCCGCGGCCGGCAGCCATCATCGGCGCCAGCGCGGCGAGGGTGCCGTTGATCAGGCCGGTGGCGTTGACTTCGAGCATCAGCTGCCGCAGCTCGGACCCCTGTTCCCAGGGCGGGCCGCTGAAGAAGACACCGGCGTTGTTGACCCAAAGGTCCAAGCCGCCTTCGCGCGCGACCGAGTCGGCGAGGGTCCGGCAGGCGGCCTCGTCCCGGACGTCGAGGGCCGCGGATGTCGCCTCGCCACCGATCTGCGCCGCCGTCTCCGCGGCCGCCTCGGCATCGAGGTCGGTGGCGTGGACCCGGTAGCCGCGGCCGGCGAGCTCGGCCGCGATCGCGCGGCCGAGGCCACTTCCGGCTCCGGTGACGACCGCCGTCGGCATGCTCGCCACCATATCCGGCGTGGGTTTGGCCTCGGGGGCCTGGAGGCGTACCATCGATGGGCGGGCCGAGCGGACCGCGGGGGGAGAGAAAACCCTCCGAGGAAAGTCCGGACACCAAAGGGCAGGGCGGTGGGTAACGCCCACCCGGGGAAACCCGCGGGACAGTGCCACAGAAACACACGGCCGATGGCGCGGCCACACGTGAGTCGCGTACAGGCAAAGGTGAAATGGTGCGGTAAGAGCGCACCGGCGTCGCGGTGACGCGGCGGCCAGGCAAACCCCGCCCGGTGCAAGGCCAAGCAGGACCGTCGACCCGGCTCGGCGAGGTCCAGGTGGGCCGCATAGATAGATGGCCGCTCACGACAGGATCCGGCTTACAGGCCCGCTACCGGAAAAGCCCCCGCGAGGGGGCTTTTCCCATTCTCAAGCGGTTTGAACCTATGCACGTTTTTCTGTCTTAGCCTTTGCTAACCTGCCGCCAACTTCCGCTGAATCTCCGCCGACATACCGCGGGGAGCGGGGGACCCAATTAGTTGGGGCGAATCGCCGGCTTCTGCCGCGTAGCGCAGCTCTTTCAGCGCGAGCCCGACAGCTAACCCCGCAAGCGCATGGAAAGAGAATGCACAAACCGAGAAACCCCCATGCCTCGCTGCGCCTGCGCTGGAGCGCTGCCTTCGCCGTTCTCGCGATCCTCGTGAGCGGGATCGGTTCCGCGCAGGCCGCGACCGGCGGCGCCTCGACGGCCTATGGCGGCGCCGCCTCCCCGGTCGATCAGGACATCGCCTTCGGTCCCTTTCGCAGCGCCGGCGCCAGCTGGTACGGGCCCGGCCTCTGGGGCAACAAAACGGCCTGTGGGCAGACCCTGCGCCCGAACACGCTTGGTGTCGCCCACCGCAACCTGCCGTGCGGAACCGCGGTCAAGTTCGTCTACCGCGGGCGCGCCGTGGTCACCCAGGTAATCGACCGCGGGCCCTACGTAAAAGGACGCGCTTGGGACCTGACCGCCGCTGTCAGCGAAGCCCTCGGCTTCGAAGGCGCCGGCATGGTTCGTTACGCGGTCGCCGTCGAGTACGCCCGCGCCGGCTCAAATCCCTGAGACTCGCCACCCGTTTCCTCCGGCAGGGCGGCTAATCTGCCCTGCTCAGCGCCACCTTCCATGAGAGGAGCATCTGTATGACAAGGTCTTCGCACGGAGCATTCGCCACGGACGCGCGGCGCAAGAGTCGCTGGCTGGTCCTGGCCCTGGCGACGGCCTCTCTCGCGGCCTCGAGCGCCGTAACGGTCGGTGCGGGTGCCGCCAAGGTGCCGAGCACGACCGTCATCCTCGGTCAGACCTCGACCGTGCCCGACCCGTCCTGCCCGAGGCTGCCCTGCCAGGCGATCGGCAGCGTCACCGGCTTCCAGGTCAGCAACGGCCAGACCCGCTCGCCTTTCCTGGTTCAGGACGCCGGCACGATCAAGTCCTGGACCCTGACCCTGGCGCAGCCGACTAACAAGCAGCGCAGCTTCTTCAACGGCTTCTTCGGCACGCCGCCGCAGGCGCGGCTCTCGATCCTGCGCCGCATCCCGGGTACCAACCCACCCCGCTACGAACTGCGTAGCCAGGGCTCGATCAAGGTGCTGACCCCCTACCTGGGGCAGACGGTCAAATTCGGCTCCTCGTTGAAAGTCGAGAAGAACGACATCGTCGCCGTCACCGTCCCCACCTGGGCCCCGGCCTTCGCCCAGGAACTGCCCGCCAACAACGTCTGGCGAGCCAGCCGCGAAGCCGGCAAATGCACCAACTCCACCGCCATTCGCCAGGGCGAACCATTGGAAAAACTCAATCGGCGGGCTGATTTCGGCTGCAAGTACGCGACGGCGAGACTGCTCTACACGGCCACCCTGGTTGAGGGTTGACAAACCCCTCCGGTTAGGGAAGGTCGGGGGAAGGGTCGGCGGAGCAACAGCGGGGAGGCTCCGGCGACCCTTCCCCCGACCTTCCGCGATCGCGGTGATTGGTCAGCTCGCTCCGCGACGTCGTAAGTGAGCTCTCTCGC
Source organism: uncultured Solirubrobacterales bacterium (assembly GCA_963802935.1). Lineage (GTDB taxonomy): Bacteria > Actinomycetota > Thermoleophilia > Solirubrobacterales > 70-9 > VAYN01. Next base: position 570,386 of record CAWDKO010000007.1, read on the forward strand.
TCCACGAAGCTGAGTGCGAGTTCTCCCCGCCTCTCGAAGCTGAGAGTGAGTTCCCCCGCTCCTCGAAGCTGTGAAGAGGGGTTCGGTGCCCCTTCCATAAGCGGCGTCCTGATTTTCGCCCCTTCAGTTTCTAGCGAGATGAGGGTTCGCGGCGAAAATCCCAGCGCAATGGGAGGGGCACCGAACCCCTCCCAAGCGCTACGAGGCAAGCGGAGTAGTCACCAAGCGCTACGCAGCAGCCGAGGGAAGAACCCTCGGAGTGGCCTGGTCTTTCGGCAGCGCCGCCGCGCTCGCGATCAGGCTCTGGAACTCATTCAGCGCCAGGTGCCCGACCGCCTCGAGGATCTCCTCGTCGGTCCAGCCGATCTCCCGTGCCTCCTCGTGCAGGTGGAGCGGGGGAGGGCCGTCGGCGTCGAGGGTGTCTTTGAGGAAGGCGAGCAGCGCCGCCTCCTTCTCGTCGGCGGAGGTGAAGCTGCGCGCCCGGGAGACCTCGTCGAGGCCGAGTCCGGCTCGCCGCGCCGACTTCGCGTGCTGGGCGATGCTGTAGTTGTCCTCGCGGTGCTCGGCAACCGCCAGGGCGATCCGCTCGCGAGTCGCCTGCGGCAGGACGCCGCCGCGCAGCTCTGAGCGCATCCGCGTGTACGCCCGCAGCACGGCCGGGGAGCCGGCGAGGACGCCGACGAACTTGGTCACGGCGCCGCCCGCGGCCTGGATGGTCTTGATCAGCGGAGCGCTCTCGTCGGGAGCGGTCAGCTCATCGTGGATCTGGAACCTGCTTACTGCCGTTTTTACAGTCACGTCGCGTCTCGTCTCTGCCCTGCTCGAGCGATTTCGCCTTACAGAGCCTTTACGTGGCCTTTACTTTACTTTGAGCCGATAACTTACAGGAAGTAAGTTATAGCGCTTTTACGTCCTCCTCGCAAGCTCCTGGGGTGCGGTCCCGGGAGCGGTTGAGAATCTTGTTCCTCTACCCGTAGTACGCCGTTCTGCACCTGTTCGGTTCATTCGCCTATCGTTGCGGCCTTCTCGCGGACAAGCCAAGGAGGACGGAATGGCAGAGCAACCCCGAAGTGCCGCTGACGTCGTCGCGATCGTCAAGGAGAACGACGTGCGGTTCGTCCGCCTCTGGTTCACCGACGTGCTGGGCCAGCTGAAGAGCTTCTCGATCAACGCCGCCGAGCTCGAGGACGCTTTCGACGGCGGCATGGGGTTCGACGGTTCCTCGATCACCGGCTTCAACCCGATCGAGGAGTCGGACATGATCGCGATGCCCGATCCCTCCACCTTCGCCCTGATTCCCTGGCGGCCCGAGGACGAGAACGCGGTCGCGCGCATGTTCTGCGACATCCGCGTCCCCGGCGGCGGCCCTTACGAGGGCGACCCGCGCTGGATCCTGCAGCGGGCAATGAAGCGGGCCGAGGAGATGGGCTTCGACGCCTACAACATCGGCCCCGAGCTGGAGTTCTTCTACTTCCGCTCGGCCAAGCCCGAGGGCGGGGTCCCGGAGGTGCTCGACGAGGGCGGCTACTTCGACCTGACCACGCTCGACGCCGGCTCCGACGTGCGCCGCGACACGGTGCTGGCGCTGGAGAAGATGGGGATCCACGTCGAGTACACCCACCACGAGGTCGGCCCCTCCCAGCACGAGGTCGACATGCGCTACAAGAACGCGCTCGAGATGGCCGACGACTGCATGACGTACCGCATCGTCGTCAAGGAGTACGCGATGAAATACGGCTGGCACGCGACCTTCATGCCGAAGCCGCTGTTCGGCGAGAACGGCTCGGGCATGCACGTCCACCAGTCGCTCGCCAAGGACGGCAAGAACGCCTTCTACGACGAGGACGACCCGTACTACCTCTCGGCGACGGCGAAGTCGTTCATCGCCGGCCAGCTCAAGCATGCGCGCGAGATCTCGCCGCTGTTCGCCCAGTGGGTCAACTCCTACAAGCGCCTCGTCCCCGGCTACGAGGCGCCGGTCTACCTGGCCTGGTCCCGGCGCAACCGCTCGGCCCTGATCCGGGTGCCGCTCTACCACCCCGGCAAGGAGGGCGCGACCCGGGCCGAGCTGCGCTGCCCGGACCCGTCCTGCAACCCCTACCTCTGCTTCGCCGGCATGCTGCAGGCGGGCCTGGAAGGGATCGAGAAGGGCTACGAGCTGCCGGAGCCGATGGAGCAGAACCTCTACCACCTCTCGCAGGAGGAGCTCTCCCACCAGGGGATCGAGCAGCTGCCGGCGACGCTGGGCGAGGCGATTGAGGTCGCGGCCGATTCGGAGCTGGTGCTGCGGACGCTGGGCGAGCACACCTTCCGCCGCTTCGTCGAGATCAAGCGGCAGGAATGGGACGACTACCGGGTCCAGGTCACCCCCTACGAGATCGAAAACTTCCTGCCGATCCTCTGAGCGGCAGCGAAGGAGTGGGTACGGAGCAGCAGATGGCCATGCTCCACGTCCTTCGCGTCTTCACCGATGCGGCCGGCGAGTGGGGCAACCCGCTCGGCGTCTTCCTCGACGGCGCCGAGGTCCCGGCGGAGCGGCGCCAGGCGGTCGCCGCCGAGCTCGGTTACTCGGAGACCGTCTTCGTCGACGACCGCGAGCGCGGCGAGTGCCGGATCTTCACGCCGGGGTCGGAGCTCGGCTTCGCCGGTCACCCGAGCGTCGGGACCGCTTGGCTGCTCGCCCGCGAAGGCGAGCGGATCGACGCGCTGCGCCCGCCCGCCAGCGAGGTCGCGGTGCGGTTCGAGGGCGAGCTGACCTTCATCTCTGCCCGCGCCGAGTGGTCGCCGCCCTGGGAGATGATCGAGTTCGGCTCCGCGGCTGACGTGGATGCTCTCGCTGGACCGCCTGGCGGCCGCGAGGACGAGATCTACATCTGGGCCTGGGCCGACGAAGCGGCCGGCTTGGTGCGCTCGCGCTGCTTCGCGCTCGCGGACGGGGTCGGCGAGGACGAGGCGACCGGCTCGGCTGCGCTGATGCTCGCGACCGAGCTCGACCGGCCGCTGAGGATCCACCAGGGCCGCGGCTCCGTGCTCGACGCGCGTCCGCTCGGCGGTGGCCGCGCCGAGGTCGGTGGCCGCGTCGTGCTCAACGAGGTGCGGGAGTTCGCCGTTACGTAGTTGAGGGGGCTATCGACCCCCAAACTTCGGAGTCGCGCCCTAGGCGACCGGGGCGTCGTCTGAACGCTCGCGCGGGTGCGCGAGCGCCGACGGCCACCAGAACTTGTCACCGAGGGTGAGGGCGGCTGAGGGCACGAGGATGCTGCGGACGAGGAAGGTGTCGAGGAGGACGCCGAAGGCGACGACGAAGCCGAGCTCGGTGAGGAAGGTGAGGGGGAGGACGGCGAGGACCGAGAAGGTGCCGGCGAGGACGATGCCGGCGCTGGTGATGACGCCGCCGGTGACGGCGAGGGCGCGCAGCATCCCCTCTTCGGAGCCGTGCTTTTCGGTCTCCTCGCGGGCGCGGGCGACGAGGAAGATGTTGTAGTCGACGCCCAGCGCGACCAGGAAGACGAAGGCGAAGAGCGGTAACGAGGGGTCTGAGCCCGGGAACCCGAAGATCACGTCGAAGACGAAGTAGCCGACGCCGAGGGCGGCGAGGAAGCTGATGATCACGGTGCCGATCAGGACCAGCGGCGCGGTGACCGCCCGCAGCAGCCCGATCAGGATCAGGAAGACGACGAGCAGGATGATCGGCGGGATCACGATCGAATCCCATCCGGCCGCGTCGCGGACGTCGGCTTCGATCGCGCTCGGCCCGCCGACCAGGGTGTCCGGGGCGACTTCCTGTGCCGCGTCGCGGATCGGGTCGATCAGCTCGAAGGCCTCGGTCGAGTAGGGATTCGGTTCGAGCGTCGCCTGGATCAGCGTGCCCGGGGGCCCGGTGGCGACCGGGCCGGAGACGGCCTCGACGCCTTCGACGCCTTCTACCGCTCCCTTGACCGCGCCCAGCTCGCCGCTTTCCGCGACGACGATGTCGGTCGGCGCGGTCTTGCCCGACGGGAAGCTTTCGTCCAGCAGGTGCTGGCCTTCGACCGATTCGACTTCGGTCCGGTAGCTGTCTTCGCTGGTCAGTTCGGTCGAGAAGAAGGCGAAGCCGGCGCAGAGGATCAGCAGCACCGCGACGGTGCCGCCCATGATCCGGCGCGGCGAGACCGCGACCCGGTTGCCGACCCGGGCCCAGAAGCCGTGGGTGGCGTCGGCGGTGTGCTCGAGCCGGTGGCGGCGCATCTCGTACGGCGTGAACACGGCGCGGTCGAGCGGGCCGACGATCAGCGAGGGGATGCGCCTGCCGCTGAGGATTCGCAGCACCCAGTTGAGCAGCACCAGCGGCAGCAGGATCAGGACGACCAGACAGGCGAGGACGACCTGGAGCAGGGCGGCGGCACCGGAGCCCTCGACGATCCGCCGGCGGGCACCGTCGGAAACCGCTTCCGCCCGCGGCGCCGTCTCCGGCGTGTGGGGGACGAAGGGCCAGAAGGCGCGGCGGCCGAAGACCGTCAGCAGCGCCGGCAGCAGGGTCAGCATCGAGAGCGCCGCACAGGCGATCCCGATCGCGGCGATCGGGCCCAGTCCGGAGGTGCCGTTGACCTTGGCGATCAGGAGGCAGAGCAGGGCGGCGATCACGGTCAGCGCCGAGGCGAAGATCGCCGGCCCGGCCGATTCCAGCGCGGTGCGCATCGCCACGTGTTTGTCTGCGGTTTTGTGCAGCTCCTCGCGGTAGCGGGCGACCAGGAGCAGGGCGTAGTCGGTGCCCGCACCGAGGACAAGGACCGACATGATCGAGCTCGACTGGCCGTTGATCGTCACCCCGAGCTCGGAGACCCCGTAGCCGATCGAGCGCGAGAGCAACTCCGCGAAGATCACCGCGATCAGCGGGATGAAGAGGAAGATCGGCGAGCGGTAGATCACGATCAGGAGGAAGATCACCAGGCTGACCGCGGCCAGCAGCAGGGTGCCGTTGATCCCTTCGAAGACTTCGATCGCGTCGGCCGAGAAGCCGGCGCCGCCGGTGATCTTCACCTCGAGCCCGCCGCCCGGGTCCTCGATCACATCGCGCCATGCCTTGACCGGGTCGACGATCCGGTCGCCCTCGCCTTCGGCGTTGATGTAGGAGGTGACGATCGCCGACTTGCCGTCCTGTGAGCAGACCGGGCCGACGAAGGGGGCGTAGTCGGCGGGCTGGCCGGGGATTATCGAGGTCGGCGTGCCGCAGCCAGGCTCGCCGGCCGGCAGGTTCGCCGCCTTCTCCTCCGCTGCGGCCGGGGCCTTGCCGCCCGACGCCGCCGTGGCGCCGTCGCCGATCACGCCTTCGAACTTCTCCTCGGTCATCGCGGCGACGTTCTCTTCGATCGTCGCGAAGTTCGCCGCGGTCAGGCCCGAGTCGTTGCGGTAGACGATCACCGCGGAGGCGATTTCGCCGTTCTGGAGCTGCTCGGTCGCGTCGAGGGCCGCGGTCGACTCGGCGTCGCCGGGCAGGTAGGAGGTCGCCTCGTTGTTTTCGGCTTCTTCGAACTTGGTCGGCAGTTCGGCCATGCCGACTGCACCGAAGATCGCCAGGAACCAGACGGCGAAGACGATCCACTTGGCTCGGCGGCCGGCGGGGAAGGTAAAGAGAGAGCCGCGCACTGGCGGCATTCGTATCAGAGAAGCCCGGCCAGTTCTTTTGGATCGGTAACCGGCGCCTGGCAAGCGAAGTTCTCGCAAACGTAGGCCGTGGCGGTGCTGTCGACCAGGGGCCGCTGACGCAGCAGTGGCGGCTCCTCGCTCCCGTCGGGTCCGCCGGCGAGGACGAGGTGAGGACGGAACGAGGAGCGGACCGTCGCCGCCAGCTCACCCACGTCGGCGCCGATCAGCGCCACCTCCTTGACCGCGGAGAGGTGGAAGTCGAGCGCGCGCAGCAGGTGGGCGAAGGATTGGGGGTGTCGGGTCGCGGTCCTGGCGAAGAGGGCGAAGACCTCCTCGGCGCGACGGCGGTACTCCTGGTCGCCGGTGAGGGCGGCGAGTCGCTGCAGGCCGAAGGCGGCGGCGCTGTTGCCGGAGGGGATCGGGTGGTCGCCGATCTCCTTGCGGCGGGCGATCAGTTCCTCGTGGTCGCTGGAGGTCGAGAAGAAGCCGCCGCGCTCGGGATCGTGGAAGCGGGCCAGCATCGCTCCCGCGACCCGTTCCGCCTCACCGAACCAGACCGGCTCGAAGGTCGCTTCGTAGAGCGTCAGCAGTGCCTCCAGCAGGAAGGCGTGGTCCTCGAGGTAGGCGTTGAGGCGGGCGTCGCCGTCCTTGTAGGTGCGCAGCAGGCGGCCCTCGGAGTCGCGCATCTCGCCGAGCACGAACTCGCCGCAGGCCAAAGCGGCGTCCAGGTAGTCCTCGCGGCCGAGCACCGCGCCGGCCTCGGCCAGGGCGGAGATCGCGAGCGCGTTCCAGGAGGCGAGGCGCTTGTCGTCGAGGCCGGGCCAGACGCGCTCGGCGCGGGCCTCGTAGAGCGCGCGGCGCGCCTCGTCCAGCCCGGGCGGGGCGCTTTTGTGTCCTCCTGGGACAGAAAATCGCCCAGGCCCCCCCGGCAGGTGGAGGATGTTGGCACCCTCGAAGTTGCCTCGCTCGCTGACGCCGTAGTACTCGATGACCGGGTCGGCGTCCGCGCCGACGACCTCGCGGATCTGCGCCGGCGTCCAGATGTAAAAGCGCCCCTCCTCGCCCTCGGAGTCGGCGTCGAGGGCCGAGTAGAAGCCGCCCTCGGGCCCGCGCATCTCCCGCAGCATCCAGTCGAGGGTCTCCTCGCAGGCACGGCGGTAGCGCTCGTGCCCCAGCGCCTGCCAGCCGTGCAGGTAGGCACGGGCGAGCAGGGCGTTGTCGTAGAGCATCTTCTCGAAGTGGGGGACGAGCCACTCGGCGTCGACCGAGTAGCGGGCGAAGCCGCCGCCGAGCTGGTCGTAGATGCCGCCGGCCAGCATCGCGTCGAGCGTCCGCTCGACGATCTCGCGCTCGCCGCGCGCCAGCAGCAGCTCCAGCGCCGAGGCGGGCGGAAACTTGGGGGCGTCGCCGAAACCGCCGCGCTCGCGGTCGGCGCCGGCGCGCAGTCGCCCCACGGCCTCCTCCAGCTGTTCCGCCTCGGGCGCCTCGGAGCTCGGCTCCACCAGCCCGACCGCGCCCAGCTGCTCCCGCGTGCCGGCGGCGCGCTCGCGGATCTGCTCGCGTTTGCGCTCGAAGGCGTCGACGACCGCTTCCATCACCATCCGGAAGCTCGGCATGCCGCGGCCCTCGTCGGGCGGGAAGTAGGTGCCACCGTAGAAGGGCACGCCGTCGGGGTCGAGGAAGACGGTCATCGGCCAGCCGCCCTGCCCGCTCATCGCCTGCACCGCCTCCATGTAGATCGCGTCGATGTCGGGACGCTCCTCGCGGTCGACCTTGACGCTGACGAAATGCTCGTTCATGTAGGCGGCGGTCTCGGGGTCCTCGAAGGACTCGCGCTCCATCACGTGGCACCAGTGGCAGGCTGAGTAGCCGACCGAGAGCAGGATCGGCCGGTCCCCCTCGCGCGCCAGCGCCAGCGCCTCAGCCCCCCAGGGATACCAGTCGACTGGGTTGTCGCGGTGCTGCAGCAGGTAGGGGCTGGTCTCCTGGGCGAGCCGGTTGGGCATCGATCCCAGGGTACCCTCGACCCCTCGAAGCCAACTATTGGGGTGCCTCGATCCCCGAAAATTCGAGTCCCCGAGCGGAAACAGACAGGTTCCCCAACCCAGATGCGCTGCCAGCAAATACCTTTCACCGGTGGCGAACATACGTACCTCTCAGAAGCGCGATCCGGAGGTCGAGGCAGTGCTCGAGAAGCTCGCCCAGGAAGATCGCGAGATCGTCGAGGGGGCGCTGGAGAAGGCCGAGAAGACCGAGGCCGAGCTGCGCTACCTCGCCGACCACGACTCCCTCACCGGGCTGCTGAACCGGCGCTGCTTCCGCTCCAAACTCGACCGCTACGTCTCCTTCTCCGCCCGCTACGGCGGCCAGGGCGCGGTGATGATCATCGACATCGACGGCCTCAAGGAGGTCAACGACAGGCTCGGCCACCAGCCCGGCGACAACCTGATCCGCCGGGTCGCCGAGATCCTGCGCGAGCGGGTGCGGACCACCGACATCGTCGCCCGTCTCTCCGGCGACGAGTTCGCCGTGCTGATGCCGCAGACCGACACGAGCGGAGCGCTGCAGCTTGGCGAGGCAGCCTGCGCGCGCAGGTCGCCGAGGGCTTCCCCGCCGACTCCGAGCTGGGGGAGGCGACGATCAGCGTCGGGATCACCATGTTCGGCGGCAAGCGCGACGTCAACTCCGAGGCGGTGCTGGTCGCCGCCGACCAGGCGATGTACCGGGCCAAGGAAGAGGGGCGCAACCGGATCGCGCTCTTCCACGGCCCCGAGGAGACCCAGCGGGCTCCCCGGCGCGGCCAGACGACCAGCGCCCGGATTCGCGACGCCCTCACTCACGACCGTCTGAGTCTCGCTTCGCAGCCGATCCGCAGCCTTGCCTCCGGCGGCATCGAGCGCTACGAGCTGCTGCTGCGGATGACCGGCGACAACGGCGAGTTGCTGCCCGCTGCCTCTTTCATCGAGATCGCCGAGCGCTCGGGCATGGTCCAGGAGCTCGATCGCTGGGTGGTGGCGCGGGCGCTGGAGCTGTTGGGCGAGCGCGAGCGCGCCGGCGAGCCCGTTTCCCTGCACGTCAACCTCTCCGGTGCCTCGTTGACCGACGTCTCCGTGCTCGAGTTCATCGAGCGCCGTCTCGACGAAGGCGACGGCGACCCCAGCCGCTGCACCTTCGAGATCACCAAGTCGGCCCGCGTCGATGACTACGAAACGGCGATCGGGTTCGCCGATCGGCTGACCGAGTTCGGCTGCGAAGTCGCGATCGACGACTACGGCGCCGGCTTCAGCCCCTTTCACCACCTCAAACAGCTGCCCTTCGACGTGATCAAGATCGACGGCTCGTTCGTGCGCGAGATGACCCGTAACGACGCCGACCAGCTGACCGTGAAGGCGATCGTCGAGATCGCCCGCGGCCTTGGCAAGACGACGATCGCCGAGTTCGTCGAGGACGACGCGACCGAGCGGATGCTGCGCGAGTACGGCGTCGACATGGCGCAGGGCTTTCACCTCGGGCGCCCGGTCGAGGCCGCCGACAGTCTCTTCGTCGCGACCGTATAGCGAGCTAGTCGCGGGTCAGATCGGCGGCGAAGGCTTCGAAGGCGTCGAGGTAGCGCTGCAGGTCCTCGTCAGAGTGGGCGATCGAGAGCGTCCACTCCTCCTCGGTGCCTGGGGTCATGAAGACGCCGTGGTTCATGTGGTAGAGCCAGGCGAGGGTCGAGAGCTCGTCGTCGACCTGGGTCAGGTAGTCGCGGTACTCGTACATCCGCTGCGGCGAGAAGATCACGCAGCCCTTGGCGCCGAGGCCCTCGGTGTAGGCGGGCAGGCCGTGGGCGTCGACGATCTGCTGGCAGCCGTCGAGCAGGCGCCGGTTGGTCGCCTCGAGGCGCTCGTAGACGTCGTCGGTGAGAACCTCGGTCAGGGTCGCCTCGGCGGCGGCCATGACCAGCGGGTTGCCGTTGAAGGTGCCCGTACTGCTTAACGGTGCCGTCGCTGACGATCGCCGCCAACCCCTCGCTCATCCCGATCGCGCCGCCGGGGTAGCCGCCGCAACTGGCCTTGGCCAGGGTGACCATGTCGGGCGTCACGCCGAACCGAGCGGTGGCGCCGCCGGGAGAGATCGTGGCGCCGGTCTTGACCTCGTCGAAGATCAGCTTGATCCCGTACTGCGCCGTCAGCTCCCGGACCCGCTCCAGATAGCCGGGTTTGGGCGGGATGATGTTGATGTTCATCATCGCCGGCTCCATGATCAGCCCGGCGACCTGCTCGCCGATCTTCTCCAGCACGCTCTCGAGGGCGTCGGCGTCGTTGAAGGGGACGGCGCGGGTCAGCTCGGTCAGGGCCCTGGGCACGCCGCCGCCGTAGGGGACGCTGACCGGGTCGTCGCGGGCGCCGAGCGCCTCCAGCGGCGGGTAGACGGAGACCATCACCGCGTCGTGGTGGCCGTGGTAGGAGCCCTCGATCTTGAGCAGCGTGTCGCGGCCGGTGGCGCCGCGGGCGAGGTGGACGGCGTCCATCGTCGCCTCGGTGCCGGAGTTGTTGAAGCGCCACTGCGGCAGGCCGAAGCGCCGTTTCAGCTCGGTGGCGACGGCGATCGAGCCGTCGGTGGGGGCGGCGAAGTGGGTGCCTTCGTCGACGCGCGCCTTCACGGCCGCTCCCACGGTCGGGTTCGCGTGGCCGATGCACATGACGCCGAAGCCGTTGTGGAAGTCGACGTACTCGTTGCCGTCGACGTCCCAGACCCGGCTGCCCTCGCCGCGCTCGAGGTAGACCGGCCAGGGGTCGTTTTCCTGGAAGGAGGAGGGGACGCCGCCCGGCATCACCTGCACCGCGCGCTCGAAGGTCTTGGCGGAGGCGCCGGTGCGGTTGCGGAACTGCTCCTGCTGGGCCTCGGTCAGCGCCGCGATCCGCTTGCGGTCGATCGACTCCACTCGGCTCAGGCTAGCGGCCGAGTCGTTTCGCCAACCGCGTTTTGAGGTTGAGCGCGGCGGTCATCGCCTTTTCCGGTGGCGAGCCCTGCGGCGGCAGAGCGCCGAGCTGGCGGGCCATCTCGGCGCCGTTCATGTAGGCGTCGTTGTGGACGACCTTGCCGTCGCGGACGGTGAGCACGTCGCAGCCCCGGACGTCGACCCGCCCGCCGTTGGGGAGCAGTCCTTCAAAGCGGGCGCCGCCGTCGAAGGTGCCGGTGGCGTGCCAGTGCACCGCTGCCTTCTCGCCGTCGGCGAGCACGTCGAGGACCTCGAAGCTGAAGTCGGGGAAGGAGGCGAAGAGGTTGCCGAACCAGGAACGCAGGTCCTCCGGCACGCGCATGTCGGCTACGCCATGGATGACGTCGCGGGTGCCGGGCTCCCAGCAGGCGACCATCGCCTCGATGTCGCGCCGCACCACCGCGTCGAAGTAGGCGCGGGCGACGTGCTCGGTTTCGGTCACCTCGGCAGGGGCCACCCATCCAGACTAGCTGTGTCGCTCTGTACACCACGGTTTTCGTTTGGAGGTATAGATGAGTGCGACGGAGTTAAAGGCGCGGTCGGGTGGGTCCGCGAAGATCAATTTGGGGAGGCATCGATGAAGTGGAAGATCGGCGTGGCGGCTGCGGCTGCCCTACTTGCGTTGACCGGCATCGCTCAGGGGGCGGGCGTCTTCGACGGTTCGGGAGGCAGCAATGCTGAAGCGAGGGAACGGGCGATCCAGAAGGTGTTCAAGGATCGCGATGCCGCCGCCGCGGCAGGGGCTCTTGCCCGGCGAGGGCCGCGGGGCAAACGTGGACCAAAGGGTCCGCGCGGACCGGCCGGTCCGGCGGGGCCCAAAGGAACCTTCGGTTCCGTCACCTCCGTGCTGAGTCCATCGGTCTCTCTCTGTGGCTGGGAATCAGGGGCGTGCTCCGTCGGCTCTGCGACTGCGACCTGCCCGCCGGGAACGACCGTGGTTGGTGGAGGCTATGCCGGAGCGGGGATTCGCGCCTTCATCAGCGCATCGGTGCCGGGGGGCTGGTTCGTGGGTGCAGCCAACGAAAGCGTCTTCTCCACCACCTTCAAAGCGGAGGTTCTCTGTGCCAGTTGAGGTTTCGGTCTCGCGCGCTCAGCTGCGATTTCGCAGCTGAGCGCGCTTGATCTTGCCGCTGCTCGTCTTCGGCAGCTCCTCGACGAACTCGACCAGGCGGGGGAACTTGTAGGGAGCGGTCTCGCGCTTGCAGTGCTCCTGCAGCTCGCGGGCCAGCTCCTCGCTCGGCTCGCGGTCGCGGGGGACGACGACGGCGCGCACGATCGAGCCGCGCTCGGGGTCGGGGGCGGCGACGGCGGCGGCCTCGGCGACGGCGGGGTGGGACTGCAGCACCGACTCCACCTCGAAGGGCCCGATCCGGTAACCGGCGGAGAGGATGATGTCGTCGTCGCGCCCCTCGAAGAAGAGGTAGCCGTCCTCGTCGGCGCGGACCAGGTCTCCGGTCTCCCACCACTCGCCCTCGAAGCGCTCTTCGTCGAGGTAGCGGCTGAAGAAGGTGGGGGAAGAGGCGGCCCGCAGCTGCAGTTCGCCCAGGTCAGTCGCCGCCTTCTCCGCTTCGCGTCCGGGGGCGGCTATCCGAACCTCGAGGCCGGGGAGGGGTTTCCCCATCGAGCCCTGGCGCACCGGCTCGCCGGCGAGGTTGGCGGTGACGTGGCCGGTCTCGGTCTGGCCATAGCCGTCGGCCGGCTCGAGGCCGGTCGCCTCGCGGAAGGCGGCGATCGTCTCCGGGTCCAGCGGCTCGCCGGCGGAGACCATCCGTCGCAGCGTCGGGAGGGGGCGCAGGGCGGCGCGCTTGGCCAGCATCCGGTACTCGGTCGGGGCCTGGCAGAGGACGTTGACGCCGAGTGCCGCGGCGAAGTCGAGCCGCTCGGCCGGGTCGAAGCGGCCGTCGTGGATGACCGCGGCGGCGCCGGTCAGCCAGGGGGCGAGGAAGACGTTGCGAGCCGACTTCGACCAGCCCGGCGCGGTCGTGCACCAGGCCAGCTCGCCCGGGCGCGAGCCGAACCAGTGCTCAGCCTGGATCCGCTGGCCGAATAGGTAGCGGTAGGCGTGGAGGACGCCGCGCGGCTTGCCGGTGGTACCGGAGGTGAAGACGATCAGCGCCGGGTCCTCGGCGTCCATCGCCTCGATGCTCGCCGGCGTCTCCTGCGCCCGGTCCTCGTCGAGCACGTCGGCGACCTCGGTCAGGGTCATCGCGGGCACCCCGTCCGGAAGCTCGGCCAACAGCTCCTCCTCGCCGACGCAGAGCGCCGGGTTGGCGGCCGCGACCCGCAGCTCGAGATCGTGCCGGCGCAACTGCGGACTGCATGGCAGCGCCACCGCCCCCATCCGCCAGCAGGCGAGCAGCGCCAACACCCACTCGATCCGGTTCCCAACCAAGGTCATAACCACATCCCCGCGCTTGACCCCGCGCGCGGCAAACGCTCCCGAGAGCCCCGCCGAACAGGCGATCAGTTCCCCGAAATACCAGTCCCTCCGATTCGCCTCGGCGTCAACGGCCACGATCCCCAGGCGCGAGGCGGGGGACTGCTCCAGCAAGTCCTCGATCAGGTTCATGTGGGACGGAAGTCTGCCCGACGGGACGGGCCGTATGCCCCTCCCCTGAAAGCCGTCGCGCAGCTGGGTCGCTTGTAAGGGTGCGGAGCCCTGGCGCATGAGCTTTCCGGGGAGGGGCATACGGCCCGTCCCCACCGGCGACTCCCGGGGTTCAGAAGCTGCGCGACACGGAAGCTCGTGAGAAGGAGGAGTCGGGTGCCCCTCCCCACGAGGCTCAAGCGTCTGCGCCTCGTACCCAGGCAGGCGACCCAGCTGCGCGACGGCCTCGTGGGGAGGGACCCCGACTCCTCCTCTCAACCAGCTACCGAAGTTCGCTCGAGCTCTTGCCGAGCAGCTGCCGTGCCACGATCAGCAGCTGGATCTGCTGCGTCCCCTCGAAGAGGTCGAGGATCTTCGCGTCGCGCGCCCACTTCTCGAGCAGCTCGTTCTCGGCGTAGCCGACGGCGCCGCAGAGCTCGACGCAGCCGAGCGTGATGTCGACGCAGGCCCGGCCGGCCTTCGCCTTGGCCATCGAGGCCTGCAACGAGTTCGGCTTGCTGTTGTCGGCCATCCAGGCGGCCTGCAGGGTCAGCAGCCAGGCGGCCTCGTAGTCGGCCTCCATTTCGAGGAAGCGCGCCGCGGCGGCGTGTTGCGAGAGGGCGGGAACCGAGTAGTCGACCTCGACGCCGCCCTTCTTCAGCTGCTTGCGGGTCTCCTCCAGCGCCGCCCGGGCGACGCCGACCGCCATCGCCGCGACCAGGGGCCGCGTGTTGTCGAACGTTTCCATCACGCCGGCAAAGCCCTTCTCCTTCACCTCCGGGTCGCCGAGCAGAGCCTCTTTCGGCACCCGGCAGTCCTGCAGGGTGAAGTTGGCGGTGTCGGAGGCGCGGATCCCGAGCTTGTGCTCGAGCCGGTCCAGCTTCAGGCCCGGGTTGTCGCGCTCGACGATGAACGACTTGATCGCCGCCCGTCCCTTGGCGCGGTCGAGCGTCGCCCAGACCACGATCAGGTCGGCGCGGTCGCCTGAGGTGACGAAGATCTTCTCGCCGTTGAGCACGTATTCGTCGCCGTCGAGCTCGGCGGTAGTGCGGATCGCGGCCGAGTCCGAGCCGGCTTCCGGCTCGGTGATCGCCATCGCCGCCCACTTGCCGCCGTACTGCTCGAGCTGCTGCTCGGTCGCCACCGAGGCGATCGCCGAGTTGCCGAGGCCCTGGCGCGGCATCGAGAGCAGCAGGCCGACGTCGCCCCAGCAGAGCTCGATGATGCCGAGCACGGTGGAGAGGTTGGAGCCGTTGCGGTTCTCGCCGTCGTCGCTCTTCTCGCGGCGGACGCCGGCGGCACCGGCGCCGCCGATGTCGGAGCCCTCGTTCATGCCGTCGATCAGCGACGCCAGCATGTCGAGCTCTTTCGGGTAGGAGTGCTCGGCCTCGTCGTACTTGCGCGAGATCGGCCGGAAGACCTCGGTCGCGACCTGGTTGGCCTGGGTGGCCAGGGGCTTGAACTTCTTCGGTATCTCGAGGTTGATCATCGTTGCCTTTCGCTCGGTCTGGTCGGACTGGCTCTGCGGCCGCCGATCAGACGAGCAGGGCGCCCTCCATCACGCCCGCAGCTCGCAGGTCTCGGTACCAGCGCTCGACCGGGTGCTCCTTGACGAAGCCGTGGCCGCCGAGCAGCTGCACTCCCTGGGAACCGATCTCCATGCCCTTGACGGCGCAGAGCCGGCGCGCGATCGCCGCCTCGCGGGCGAACTTCTCGCCGCGGTCGGCCCGGCTGGCGGCCCGGTAGGTGGCCAGCCGCATGCCGTCGCTCTCGATCCCGATATCGGAGACGACGAAGGCGACGCCCTGGCGGTTGGAGATCGGTTCGCCGAAGGCCTGGCGGTCGTTGACGTAGGGGATCACGTAGTCGAGGACCGCCTGGGCGGTGCCGGTCGCGAGGCCGCACCAGGCGATCCGCGAGCGGTTGATGCACTCGACGTAGCTCTTCGCAGTCGCGTCCTCGCCGAGCAGAGCGCTCGCCGGGAGTTTCACGTTGTCGATCAGCAGGCGACCGGTGGCGGCGGGGCGCAGCCCCATCGCCGGCTCGGCTTCGACCGAGAGGCCTTTGGTGCCGGACTCGACCACAAACAGGGCTGGGTCTTTGCCTTCGACTGCGGCCGCGATCACGAACAGCTCGCAGTCCGTGGCCCGGGCCAACAGCGACTTGGCGCCCTTCAGCACCCACTCATCGCCCTTGCGCTTGGCGGTGGTCTCGAGCTGCAGCGGATCGAACAGCGGCCGTGGCTCGAGGATCGCCAGGGCGGCGGCGGGGACGTCCTCGCCGGTGAAGGCCGGCAGGTAGGTGGCCTCCTGCTCGGCGCTGCCCCAGAGGCCGATCGCGGTGGCGACGGCGCCGGGGGCGAGGGCGGCGTAGGCGATGCCCATGTCGCCCTGGGCGAGGGCCTCGCCGATCAGGACGCTGGTCACCGCCGACTGCTCGTGCATGACGCCGCCGAGCTCCTCGGGGATGCCGAGCATGTTGACCCCGAGCTCGGTGGCTTCGGTCAGCAGCTCCACCGGGGTCTCGCAGGCGGCGTCGGCGTCGTGGGCGGCGGGCCGGACCTTGTCCGCGGCGAAGGCGCGGCCGCCCTCCTGGAACATCTGCTGCTCGTCGTCGGGGCCGAGGTCGAACAGGCCCGTCGACTTGCTCTTCCTTTGGCGCGCCGGTTTGCCCAGCTGCTGGGCGGCCTTGAAGGTGCGACCGGCCGCGGTCGCCGAGCGGAAGCCGTTCTTGGTGCCCTGGAAGAGGGCGCGCTCGACCTGTTTTCGGATCCGGATCCGGTCCAACAGGTCGGAGCCGGCGAGGCGGTTCAGCTGCCGCAGGCCGAAGCCCATGCCGCGTTCGGCCACGCTGGCGTTCTTGTCGTCGGTTGCGGTGCTCATTTGGCCTTGTTCCTTCCGGTTTTGGCTTTCGGTTTGGACTCGAGCGGTCCTATGCGGCCGTCGAGATGAGGGGTCTGCCGCTTGGCGTCGCGGACAGCGAAGAGGATCTGTTCGCCGTCCTCGGTGCTCGCGAACTCGACGCGCCCGGGCAGCAGGATCGGCCGGCGGAAGCGGACGTCGACGGCGAAGGCGTCGGGGAGGCGGCTGTCGAGCGTCGCCAGGCAGCGGGCCTTGGTCCACATCCCGTGCGCGATCGCCCCCGGGAACCCGAGCGGCTTCGCGGTCAGCGAGTGCATGTGGATCGGGTTGCGGTCGCCGGAGAGGCCGGCGTAGCGGCGCCCGAGATCGCCGCCGAGCTTCCACTCGGCGCCGGCGGGTGCGTCGGCCGGGAGCGCCGGGAACGACTCGCCGTCGCCCGCCTGCTCCCCGCCCTTGCCGCGGCGCAGCATCGTGCTCTCGCTCGACCAGACGAGCTCCTCGCCGACCGTCGCCTCGGTCAGCAGCGAGAAGGTCCGGCCCTTGGGGTGTGGCTGCAGCTTGGTCGGGCGGACCCGGATCGTCAGCTCCTCGTCGAGGCCGATATGGCGGTGCTGCTCGATCCGGTTCTCGACGTGGACCAGGCCGACCGCTCCGAACGGGAAGCTGCCGTCGGCCATCACCGCCATCTGCAGCGGGAAGGCGAGCACATGCGGGTAGGTGGGGGGGAGGTGGTCGCGCAGGGCGAAGCCGCAGACCTTGGCGTAGGCGGAGACCTTGGCCGGGTCGGCACCGACGCCCTCCAGCGTCAGGTCGAGGTCGGGGATCTCGCCGCCGCCCCCGGGGACGAAGGGCAGCAAAGAGGCGCCCGGGACCATCGGCGCCGCCGCCCGCGCGTAGAGCGGCAGGATGCGGGGCGAGCTGTCGAGGGTGCGGGTCGGCACGTCAGGCCCCCAGCAGGCTCTGGCCGCAGACGCGGACGGTGTTGCCGTTGACCCCGGTCGAGGCGGGGCTGGCAAGCCAGGCGATCGTCTCGGCGACGTCGACCGGGAGGCCGCCCTGGGAGAGGCTGCTGAGCCGGCGGCCGGCTTCGCGCGGGCCGATCGGCATCGCCGCCGTCATCTTCGTCTCGATGAAGCCGGGGGCGACGGCGTTGATCGTCGCTTTCTGTTTTGCCAGCTGCGGCGCCATCGATTCGACCATCCCGATCACGCCCGCCTTCGAGGCCGCGTAGTTGGTCTGGCCGTTGTTGCCGGCGATCCCGGCCATCGAGGAGACGCCGACGATGCGGCCGTTCGGCCGCAGCAGCTTCGCATCGAGCAGGGCGTCGTTGATCCGCTCCTCGCTGGAGAGGTTGATTTCCATCAGCTGCGCCCAGCGCTCTTCCGGCATCTTCGCGATCGTCCGGTCTTTGGTCACGCCGGCGTTGTGGACGACGATGTCGACGCCGCCCGAGAGGCGCTCGGCGATTCGCTTCGGCGCGTCCTCGGCGGTGATGTCGATCCCGATCGCCTCACCGTCGATCGCGCCGGTCACGGCGCGCAGGTCGTCGGCGGCCTGCGGGACGTCGAGGCCGACCACCTTGGCGCCGTCGCGGGCGAGGACGTCGGCGATCGCCGCCCCGATCCCGCGAGAGGCGCCGGTGACCAGCGCCACCTTGCCGTCGAGCGGTCGCTCCCAGTCGATCGCCGGCGTCGGGGCGACGCCGGCGCCGACCCGCACCACCTGGCCGGAGACGTAGGCCGAGCGCGGCGAGAGCAGGAAGCGCAGGGTCGAGTCGAGCTGCCCCTCGGCGCCGGCGGCGACGTAGACGAGCTGGGCGGTGGCGCCGCGGCCGCCGATCTCCTTGGCCAGCGAGCGGGTGAAGCCCTCCAGCGCTCGCTGTGCGGTGTGGGCGCGGGCCGAGCCGGCCTCGGCCGGGGGCGTGCCGATCACGACGATGCGGCCATTGGGCTGCAGCCGGCCCACGGCCGGGTAGAAGAAGCGCTGCAGCTCGACCAGCTCGGTCGAGTCGGCGATGCCGGTGGCGTCGAAGAGCAGCGCCTTCGCCCTGCCCTCGGCCCCGGCGCGTTCGGCCTTGATCGAGTCGAGGAAGGCGGGCAGCGCCTTGTCGAGGCGGCGGCCGGCGGCGCCGCCGCTCAGCACCGGCCCGGTGAGGACCGGGGCGCCGGGCTTGTAGCGGTCGAGGCTGACCGGCTGCGGCAGCCCCAGCTGCTTGGCGACCGTCGAGACGACGGGCGCGTTGACGATCTGCGAGTAGCGGTCGCTCATTTGCCGCCCCCAGCGCTTTCGAGGATGGCGACGACGCCCTGGCCGCCGGCGGCGCAGATGCTGATCACGCCGCGGCCCTTGCCGTCTTCGTGCAGCTGCTTGGCGAGGCCGGCGACGATGCGGCCGCCGGTCGCCGCGAACGGGTGGGCGGCGGCCAGCGAGCCGCCGTTGACGTTGAGCTTCGCGCGGTCGATCGAGCCGAGTGGCTTCGCGCGCCCCAGCTTCTCCTTGCAGAAGCCCTCGTCCTCCCATGCTTTCAGCGTGCACAGCACCTGCGCGGCGAAGGCCTCGTGGATCTCGTAGTAGTCGAAGTCCTGCAGGGTCAGGCCGGCGCGGTCGAGCATCCTCGGCATCGCGTAGGCGGGCGCCATCAGCAGCCCTTCGCGCTTGTGGACGTGGTCGACCGCCGCGGTCTGGGCCTCGCTGATGTAGGCGAGGATCGGCAGGTCGCGCTCCTTCGCCCACTCCTCGGAGGCGAGCAGCACCGCCGAGGCGCCGTCGCTGAGCGGGGTCGAGTTGGCCGCCGTCATCGTCCCCTCGGGCCCGCCGAAGACCGGCTTCAGCTTGCCGAGCTTCTCGATGCTGGAGTCGGGGCGCAGGTTCTGGTCGCGCTCGAGGCCGAGGTAGGGGGTGATCAGGTCGTCGAGGAAGCCGCGCTCGTAGGCAGCGGCGAGGTTCTTGTGACTGGCCAGCGCCAGCTCGTCCTGCTCGCCGCGGCCGATCTCCCATTCGGTGGCCATGATCGCGCAGTGCTCGCCCATCGAGAGGCCGGTGCGGGGCTCCTCGTTGCGGGGGATCGAGGGCACGACGTGGCCGGGGCGGACGCCGGTGAGGGCTTTCAGCTTGCCCACCGTCGAGTGCCGGCGGTTGGCCTCCAGCAACGTCTCGCGCAGCTGTTCGTTGAGGCCGATCGGCGCGTCGGAGGTGGTGTCGGCGCCGCAGGCGATGCCGGACTCGATCTGTCCGAGCGCGATCTTGTTGGCGACCAGGATCGTCGTCTCCAGGCCGGTGCCGCAGGCCTGCTGGACGTCGTAGGCGGGGGTCTCCGGGGCGAGGCGGGTGCTGAGCACGCTCTCGCGCGCCAGGTCGCGGTCGTGGGAGTGCTTGAGGACCGCGCCGCCGGCGACCTCGCCGAGCGTCTCTCCCTGCAGCCCGAAGCGGTCGACGAGACCGTCGAGGGCGGCGGTGAGCATGTCCTGGTTGGAGGCGTGCGCGTAGACGCTGTCGGAGCGCGCGAACGGGATCCGGTTGCCGCCGACGACGGCAACCCGGCGGGTGTTGCTGTTCATGGGGTGGTGGTTCCTTTTTCGGGGGTGTTGAAAGTCGTGGGAGCCGAGCGGGCGCGGAGTCCGGGCTCGATCGTCGAGATCAGCAGCTCGGCCGCCTCGTCGGCGCCGATCTCCTCGCCGCGCAGCCACCAGCGGGCCAGCGCCTCGGCGGCGCCCAGCAGTGCGGCGGAGAGCGCCTCGACCTCGATCCGGGCGGCGTCGCGACGCTCCTGCGGCAGTTGCATCAGCATCGAGCCGGAGACCAGGTCGACGATCGCGCCCCTGTAGTCGGCGACGCGCTCGGCGACCTCGCCACCCCGCGGCAGCGTCTCGTCGAAGAGCACCGCCCAGGCGGCGCGGTCGCTGTCGAGAAAGGAGAAGAAGGCGCGGACCCCGGCGCCGAGCGCGTCGCCCGGGCTGGCACTGGCGCTCACCTCTCTGGCGATCGTCGCCGTCAGCGAGTCGCCCGCCCGCTCCATGCAGGCGATGTAGAGCCGCTCCTTGTTGCCGAAATAGTTGTAGAGGAGCGGCTTGGTGACCCCGATCGCGGCCGCGATCTCATCCATCTTCACCGCCGCGTAGCCGCGCTCGGCGAAAAGCTCATGCGCAGCGCTGAGCGTCTGCTCCATCCGGTCCTCGCGGGCGAGGCGTGTCCGTGGCTCGGTTGCAGCCATCGGTGTATACGTTACCCCGATATAAATTTATATACCAGTAATGTGACCGACGTCACGTATACGCCTTTCTCTGTAGTCGCGCAAATCTGGTCGAGCTGAGCGTTTTACCTCCACCGGGTGAAAAAGCTCGGTTCGAGACCGGTCGGCAGGGGGGACCGCCGCCTCGTGACTCGGGGCAGGCCGGGAAACGCGCCTTGCGGCGCGCCCCGGCCGGCTAGGCCATGCTTTGGGAGAAGTCAGGCCTCGGAGAAGCCGAAGCGGATCTGGAGGCGGCGCAGGGGTGCGGGTGCCCACCAGTTCCAGTCGCCGAGCAAACGCATCAGGGAGGGGACGAGCAGGGCGCGGACGATCGTCGCGTCGATCATCACCCCGACCGCCATCCCGATCGCGATCTGCTTGACGAAGAAGACGCTGCTGACGCCGAAGGCGAGGAAGACGACGGCGATCGCCAGCGCCGCGGCGGTGATCACGCGGCCGGTGCGACCGATGCCGACCGCGACCGCCTCCTCGTTGTCGTCGCCGGCGTCGTAGCGCTCTTTGATCCGAGCCATGACCAGCACCGCGTAGTCGGTGGCGAGGCCGAAGAGGATGGCGAAGAGGAAGACGAGGCTGGTCACCTCGATCGCGGCGGGGCCGGTGTAGTCGAGCGGCATGTTCAGCCAGCCCTCCTGAAAGGCGAGGACGAGGATGCCGAGCGTCGCGCCGAGGGTGAGGGAGTTCATCAGCAGCGTCTTCAGCGGCAGCAGGACCGAGCCGGTCAGCAAGAAGAGCAGGAGGAGCGTGGTGAGGGCGACGATCGCCACCACCAGCGGCGCGTGCTCGATCAGGCTCTGCTTCTGGTCGATGAAGCCGGCGGTGTTGCCGGAGACGAGGGTGGTGGTGCCGTCGGGTGGGCTCAGGTCGCGGATCGCATGCACGGAGTCCTGGGAGTCGCCGCTCAGAGCCGGGTCCGAGAGGGCGAAGTTGGCGTAGGCGACGTCCTCGGAGGCGGCGGCGAAGGGGGTGCCGCGGACGACCCCCGGCACCGCTTCGATCTGGCGCTGGAAGGCCGCGAGCCCGCCGGGGCCGCCTCCGTCGACCGTGACCGTGACCGCCTCGGTGACGTCGCGGGGGTAGTGGGCCTCGAGGTAGCGGTAGGCGTCGTAGGAGGGCTGGCCGGGCGGCACGGCTTCGGCACTGGGCCCGGTCAGCGTGGTCCACAGCAGCGGGGCCGCCGCGGCAAGCAGCAGGGCGGAGCTGGCGAGGGCGACCGCGACCGGGCGCCTCATCACCCCGCGCGCCAGCCGGTACCAACCATCGGAGCCGTCAGAGACCGCTGGGCCGCGCCGGATCGAGAGCGCGTCGATGCGGGGGCCGAGCAGCGCCAGCAGCGAGGGGACGACGAGGATCGCCATCAGCGCGGAGAGCAGCGCCACCGAGGCACCGGCGACGGCCATCGAGTAGAGGAAGCGCTGCGGCATCACGATCAGCGCCGCCATTGCCGCGGCGACGGTGAGACCGGAGAAGACCGCGGTCCGGCCCGCCGTCTGCACGGTGCGGCGATGCGCCTCCTGCAAGGCACCCCCGCGGCCGATCTCCTCGCGGTATCGCGAGACCATCAGCAGCGCGTAGTCGACCGCGAGACCGAGGCTGAGCCCGGTCGCGATGTTGAGCGCGAACAGCGAGGTGTCGGCAAAGTTCGCCATCACCCGCAGCACCAGCAGCGTGCCGACGATCGAGATCACCCCGAGCAGCAGCGGGATCGCGGCGGCGACGACGCCGCGGAAGACGAACAAGAGCAGCAGTGCCAGGATCGGGAAGGCGATCAGCTCGGCCTTGGTCAGGTCCTCGCGGGTCTGGTCGTTGGTCTCGTTGAAGCCTGCTGCGTAGCCGCCAAGGCCGACGTCGAGCGAGCTCGAGGCGAGCACCGGCTGCATTTTTTCGGCGGCGATGCCACCGGCGTCCTGGATGTCGTCGGTGGAGAGGTAGGCGGGGATCGTCAGCGACTCGCCGTCGCGGGCGATCAGGGTCGCGGCCGCCCGGCGGTCGCGCAGCGGGTTGGCGACCCGGCCTACGTATTCGACCTGCGCCATTCCTTTGGCGAGACGATCGACCTCGCGGCGCACGGCCGGGGAGGAAAGGTCGAGGCGGCCGCCGTCCGGCGCACGCACGACGACGACGAGCCCTGGGTTCGGGTCGTAGCCGAGCGAATCGCGAAGCAGTTGTCCCGCCCGCTCGCTCTCGGAGGCGCTGTCGGTGAAGCCCGCTGCCTTCAGATGGCTCTCGACGTCGCGACCGACGACGAGGGCGAGCAGGGTGAAGACCGCGACGGCGGTGAGAACGAGCTTCGGGTGCTTCCAGGTGAGATCGGCAATTCGTCCCATCGAGGGCGACAGTACCAGAATTCAAAGTATCCAGTTTGAAAAGCAAAGTTAAGCTACACTCAGAGAATGTCGCGGAGAAGTTACGACCAGGCCTGCAGCGTTGCCTCGGCTCTGGACCGGGTCGGCGAGCGCTGGTCGATGCTGATTGTGCGCGAGCTGCTACTCGGCCCGCTGCGCTTCTCCGAACTGGCCCGGACCGTCGGTGGTGCGCCGACCGACGTGCTGACCCGCCGCCTGCGCGATCTCGAGGAGGACGGGGTGGTGCACCGTCGCGATCTGGAGCCGCCCGCCTCCGGGACCGTCTACGAGCTGACCGAGGTCGGGCTCGAGCTCGAAAGCGTGATCCTCGACCTCGGCCGCTGGGGCCTCCACTTCTACCGTCTCGAGGATCTGCCGGGCTTGGTCACGACCTCGCTTGCCAACCCGTTGCGGGTGATCCTCGAGCCGCCGGAGGGCGCCGAGACGATCGTCCTGCAGTTGCACAGCGAAGGCCACTCGACCTGGCTGCGGATCGGCGGCGGCGAGAGCAGCGCCGGCCGCGGCGAGGCCGAGCGCGCCGATCTCGTCCTCAGCGGCTCCGCACCGGACGCGATCGGGGCGATCGTGCTCGGCGGCGAGGCCGAGGAGCGGGTCGAGATCGAGGGAGACCACGACATCCTGCTCCGCCTGCGGGAGTGGGTCGAGCTTCCCGAGCGCCTGCGGGCCGAAGTCGAAGCTGCCGGGCCAGGCGTGGTCGATTTGGTGGAGCTACCACCGGCCGCATGATCTTTGGCGGCTTCGCCAGTCTCGCTTGTGCCCGACAGCAAATTGTGAGGAGGACGGGGGACTCGAACCCCATCCGAAGAGCTACTCCGGACTCGCGAGTATCAATCGCTCGCGGCGCCTCGCCGCTTCATCCTCCGTTTCCCTAAGCCTGGGGGCCGGCAAAGCTCTCCCCCGGTTGACGGAGGGGGTGCGGCGGGTTACCCTCGCCGGACGGGTATCAATCGCTCCGGGGGTAGCTCCCTCGCACGAAAAAGACCCGCTTCGGCGGGTCTTCGTGATTCAGGATCGAAGTGCCGGAGCTAGCTGAGCTCGGTGCCGTCGTAGAGCTTCTTGACGTGCACGGTGCCGGCAGGGGCGGCTTCGATGCAGAGCTTGCAGAGGACGCACTCGTCGAGGTTCTCCTCGACGACTTCGACCCTGCCGCCGACGTCCTTGAAGATGTCGACGGGGCAGACTTCCTCGAGCTTGGCGGCGATCGCCGCGTCGCCGGCAACGGAGGCGTCGACCTCGACGTCGATGAAGACCTTGTTCAGCTTCTCGGCCATCAGGCAGCCACCCCCAGCTTCTGCTTGACCGCGTCGGGGATCTCGTCGATCCGCTCGACGACGCGGATCCCGGCCGCTTCGAGCCGGGCGATCTTCTCCGTCGCCGTGTCCTCTTTACCCTCCACGATCGTTCCTGCGTGGCCGAAGCTCATCCCCTTCATCTCCTCGTCGTCCATGAACTTGCCGGCCATGAAGGCGACGATCGGAAGGCGCGAGTCGTTGCTCCTTCACCCACTCGGAGAGCTGGGCCTCCATGCGGCCGCCGGGCTCGGTGTAGATGACGATCGCCTTGGTCTCCTCGTCGGCCTCGAAGTAGGGCATCAGCTCGGCGTAGGCGGAGCCGATGATCGCGTCGCCGCCGATCGAGACGGCGGTGGAGACGCCGAGCCCGGCCTGGGTCAGCGAGGAGGAGATCTCGGTGGTCATCCCGCCGGAGCGGCTCATCACGCCGACCGGGCCGGGCGCGTAGGCCTTGGCCGCGTCTTTGGCGGGGCCGCCGATGCCGCCCATCTTGCAGACGTCGGGGACGATCAGGCCGAGGCAGTTGGGGCCGATGATCCGGGCCCCCTCCATGTTCGCCAGCTCGACCATCTGGGCGACGTCGCCGCGCGGGATCCGCTCGGTGACGATCACGATCAGCTTGATCCCGTTGAGGATCGCCTCGAAGACCGCGTCCTTGGTGAAGGCGGGGGGGACGGTGACGACCGAGCCGTCGATCGGGCCGCCGTGGTTCTCGACCGCCTGGGCGACGGTGTCGAAGACCGGCACGCCGTGGACCTCGCGGCCCTTGCGGCCGGGGGTGACGCCGCCGACGACCTTGGAGCCGTAGTCGAGGCACTCGCGGGTCAGGTTGACCGCCTCGCGGCCGGTGATCCCCTGGACGATGAAGGTGGTGTCGCGGTTCAGCAGGATGCTCATCGGACCTCCGGGGTCGATTTAGTGTCCCGTGGGGACACAAAGTCGCCCAGCCACCTCATGCGGGCGCTCCCTGGATCTTGGCGACGGCGCGGCCGGCGGCCTCCCACATCGAGACCGAGCGGTCGCAGTACTCGACCCCGTAGCGCTCGAGGATCTTGAAGCCCTCGTCCTCCCAGGCGCCGGGGATGCGGAAGATCGCGATCGTCTCGCCCGGGTCCTTGCTCGAGCTCGAGGCAGGCCTTGATGACGCCGCGGGCGACGATGTCGACGCGGGTGTTGGAGACGATCGACATCATCACCGCGATCTTCTCGACGCCGTCCTTTTCCAGCACCTCCTTGGCCAGGCCGCAGGCCTTGGCGACCGAGGGGTTGCCGCCGATCTCGGAGTAGTTGGCGGGCTTGCCGCCCTGGCTGCGGACCGCGTCGGTCAGGGTCAGCGAGCCGCCGCCGGCGCCGATCACGAGGCCGAGGTTGCCGGTCGAAGCCGTGGTCCTTGCCCTGGATCACGCCGCGGTGGTCGGCGGCGTCGATCGCGGCGACGTTGCGCTCGAAGTCGGAGGGCTCGTAGGTCTCGCGGGTGTCGTCCTCGGCGATCTCCAGCTGCTTGCGCAGCAGGACCTTCTGGCGGCCGACCGCCTCGTTCTCCATCTCCATGTGGGCGTCGAGGGCGACGAAGGAGCCGTCGGTCAGCTCGGCCAGCGGGTTGATCTCGGCCAGGGTCATGTCGTAGTCGCGGAAGAGGCGGGCGAGGCGGGCGAGGATCGGGGTCGCGCGGTTCAGCTGCGAGCCGGTGACGCCGGTCGCGGCGACGACCTGCTTGGCCTCGAAGTCGGGGATCGGGAAGAGGTTGGAGACGTGGCCTTTGCCGACGTGGTCGGGATGGTTCTCGGCGACCTCCTCGATGTCGATCCCGCCCATGTCGCTGAACAGCATCAGCGGTTTCTTCGCGGTCCCGTCCCAGACGACGCTCGCGTAGTACTCCTGCTTGACCTCGGCTTTGGGGTCGACGAGGACGCCGCGCGGCATGTGGCCGTTGATTTCGAGCTCGAGGATGTCCTCGGCGTGGGCGGCGGCCTCCTCGGGCGTGTCGGCGAACTTGACGCCGCCGGCCTTCATCCGGCCGCCGCGACAGCACCTGGGACTTGATCACGACCGGGCCGCCGATCTCCTCGGCGGCCGCGCGGGCCTCCTCGGCGGTCTTGCAGAAGCCGTACTTGGTGACGGGAATCCCCGCCAGCTCGACGATCTTGCGTGCCTCGAACTCGTAGAAGCGCATCAGCGGCGCGGAACCCTATCCGACGGCACTTTCGTCCGAGGTGTCGCCCTGGCCTGGAATACTCCCGGCGGTGAGCCCTGTCCCCCAGGGAGGAAGATGCGCTTCTCCATGCGCTGCGCCGTGGTCGCCGCTGCTGGCCGTCCTGGCGTTTGTCGCGGCCGGCTGCGGGGAAACCGTGATCGACGACGCCAAGGCCGAGGAAACGATCAAGGCCGACCTCGAAAAATCGCTTCATGAAAAGATCAAGTCGGTCGACTGCCCCCGACCAGAAGGTGGACCCGGCAAGACCTTCACTGCGCGGTGTATTACTCCAGATGGCAAGCAGGCCACTTGCGACCCTGAAGATCCGCAACGAGGATGCCGACGTCGATGCTCGTCGGCCTCAAACTCGAACGAAATAGAGAGAGGCGAATGAGCGACTTGACCACGGCCCCCGCCGAGCTGACCACCCACGCCAAGCTGCGCACCTGGGTCGGCGAGATCGCGGCGCTGACCCAGCCCGACTCCGTCCACTGGTGCGACGGCTCCGCCGAGGAGTACGACTCCCTGGCCCAGACCCTGATCGACGCCGGCACCTTCGAGCGCCTCTCCGACGCCAAGCGGCCCGAACTCCTACCTCGCCCTCTCCGACCCCGCCGACGTCGCCCGGGTCGAAGACCGCACCTTCATCTGCTCCGAGCAGGAGGACGACGCCGGCCCGACCAACAACTGGCGCGACCCGGCCGAGATGCGGGAGACGCTGAACGGCCTCTTCAAGGGCTGCATGGTCGGGCCGCACGATGTACGTGGTGCCCTTCTCGATGGGCCCGCTCGGCTCGGAGATCTCCGAAATCGGCGTCCAGCTGACCGACTCCGCCTACGTCGCGACCAACATGCGGATCATGACCCGGATGGGCAAGGCCGCGCTCGACGTGCTCGGCGCCGACGGCGAGTTCGTCCCCTGCGTGCACTCGGTCGGGATGCCGCTGACCGCGGGCGTCGAAGACGTCTCCTGGCCCTGCAACGAGGACAACAAGTACATCGTCCACTACCCGGAGACGCCGCGAAATCTGGTCCTTCGGCTCCGGCTACGGCGGCAACGCCCTGCTCGGCAAGAAGTGCTTCGCGCTGCGGATCGCCTCGGCGATGGCCCGCGACGAGGGCTGGCTGGCCGAGCACATGCTGATCCTCAAACTGACCTCGCCCGAGGGCGGCGTCAAGTACATCACCGGCGCCTTCCCCTCGGCCTGCGGCAAGACCAACCTGGCGATGCTGGTCCCGACCCTGCCCGACTGGAAGGTCGAGACGGTCGGCGACGACATCGCCTGGATGAAGTTCGGCGAGGACGGCCGCCTCTACGCGGTCAACCCCGAGGCCGGCTTCTTCGGCGTCGCCCCGAACACCAGCCACAAGACCAACCCGAACGCGATGGACACGATCGAGCGCAACTCGATCTTCACCAACTGCGCCAAGACCGACGATGGCGACATCTGGTGGGAGGGGATGACCGGGGCGCCGCCGGACCACGTGATCGACTGGCACGGCAACGACTGGACGCCGGACTCCGAGACGCCGGCCGCGCACCCGAACGCCCGCTTCACGACGCCGGCCTCGCAGTGCCCCTCGATCGCGCCCGAGTGGGAGGACCCCGCCGGGGTGCCGATCGACGCCTTCCTCTTCGGCGGCCGCCGCGCCACCGTGGTGCCGCTGGTCCAGGAGGCCTTCGACTGGGAGCACGCCGTCTTCATGGGGGCGACGATGTCCTCGGAGACGACCGCCGCCGCGGCCGGCGCCGTCGGCCAGCTGCGCTTCGACCCGATGGCGATGCTGCCCTTCTGCGGCTACAACATGGCCGACTACTTCGCCCACTGGCTGAAGGTCGGCGAGCGCGAGGGGGCGCGAGCTGCCGCGTGTCTTCTACGTCAACTGGTTCCGCAAAGACGCCGACGGCAAGTTCCTCTGGCCCGGCTTCGGCGAGAACAGCCGCGTGCTGGAGTGGGTCTTCCGCCGCTGCGAGGACGCCGCCGACGCGGTCGAGACGCCGATCGGGCTGCTGCCGACCGAGGGCGCGATCAACACCGAGGGGCTCAACGTCTCCGAGGAGGCGATGAAGGAGCTGCTCAGCGTCGACACCGAGCTGGTCAAGGCGCAGCTGCCGCAGGTCAAGGAGCACCTGGCCAAGTTCGGCGACAAGCTGCCGGCGCAGATCTCCAGGCAGCTGGAAGCGCTCGAAGAGCGCCTCGGCTGAGCGCCGAGTCGCTCGCGCCGAGGCCTACAGCCCGTAGGCCTCGGCCAGCTCCGGGTCCTTCTCGGCCAGCATTTCGGCCAGCTCGACCATCACCTTGCACTGCTTCCAGGTCGCGTCGTCCTGCATCTTGCCGTCGATCATGTGGACGCCGCGGCCGTCGGGGATCGCCTCCAGGACTTTCTTCGCGAACTTGACCTCGTCGACGGGCGGGCTGAAGACCTTCTTCGCGATGTCGATCTGCACCGGGTGCAGGGACCAGGCGCCGACGCAGCCGAGCAGGAAGGCGGAGCGGAACTGGGTCTCACAACCGGCCGTGTCCTTGATGTCGCCGAAGGGGCCGTAGAAGGGCAGGGCCCCGGTCGAGGCGCAGGCATCGACCATGCGGGCGATCGAGTAGTGCCACGGGGTCCTGCTGGGCGGTGACGCGGTCGGCCTCGGGGTTCTCGGGGTCGGCCGGGTCCTCCATCGAGCGGTAGCCCGGGTGGCCGCCGCCGACCCGGGTCGTCTTCATCCGTCGCGAGGCGGCAAGGTCGGCGGGGCCGAAGCTCATCCCCTGCATGCGCGGGCTGGCGGCGGCGATCTCCTCGACGTTGACGACCCCCTGTGCGGTCTCGAGGATCGCGTGGATCAAGATCGGGCGGTCGAGCTTGGCCTTCGCCTCGAGCTGGGCCAGCAGACGGTCGACGTAGTGGATGTCCCAGGCGCCCTCGACCTTGGGCACCATCACGACCTCGAGCTTGTCGCCGATCTCGGTCACGAGGGTCGTCAGGTCGTCGAGGACCCAGGGGCTCTCCAGCGAGTTGACCCGGGTCCAGAGGGCGGTCTGGCCGAAGTCGGACTCCTGTGCCGCTTTGATCAGGCCCTGGCGCGCGGCCTCCTTGCGGTCGACCGGGATCGCGTCCTCGAGGTTGCCGAGCAGGATGTCGGTCTTCTGCGGCGATGCCGGCCGCCTTGGCGACCATTTTCTCGTTCGAGAAGTCGAGGAAGTGGATCATCCGCGAGGGCTTGACCGGGATCTCGCGCAGCGGCTCCGGCGCTCCGATCGCCTGCGGCTGGAAGAAGTCTCTGGGGTTTCTCAAGGCGCTCCTCGGGTCGTTCGTTCTGTCTGGGGCGGGCGGGAATTTAGTCGGCCGCCGCCTTTGCCGCCTACCGCGCCCGTAAATTCCCCGCAAATGGAGGCCGCCGAGCGCGACAGCACCGAGGACTGGCTGCTCCCTGAGGGCTCGGTGCCGCCGCTGATGAGCGAGCTGGAGCAGCGGATCGACGAGGCGCTGGTGATCGCCAAGGCCTCCGAAAGGGCGGTGGTGGAGGTCGGCGCCGCGGCGCTGGACGCCGCCCAGCAGGCCCGGCGCGCCGCCGACATCGCCGTGCAGGCGACCGCTGCTGCGCTCGCCGGGAGCGTCGGGCCGGCGTCAGGCGACGGCCGGGCCGCCCCTGGAAGCCCAGCCGAGGACGTGGCCCTGCGCAGCTTCAGCGAACGAGCGGACCGGGTGGTGGCGCGGTTGCGGGCACTGGAGCGGCGGCCACGCTGGGGTCGTGCAGCCAGCGCCGGCGCAGCCCCTCGGCGACCTGGCGGCTGAGAGGCCCTACCCCCGCCAGGGGGGTACCGTCGAGATCGCGGGCTGGCTCGACCCCGCGTACGGAGCCGGTCAGGAAGACCTCCTCAGCCGCCAGCAGCTGACCCTGGGTCACGGCTCTCTCCGTCACCTCGATTCCGGCTTCGCGGGCGGCCGCGATTGCACCACGTCGGGCTATGCCGGAAAGGATGCGCCCGTCGTCCGCCGGTGTGAAGAGGGCGCTTCCGATCGCCACGAAGACATTGGCCCGCCCGGCCTCGAGCACCTCCCCGCGGTCGACCAGCAGCACGACCGGGCCACCCGAGACTTCGCCCAACCGGCGCCGGTCGGCCCACTTGTGTCGGCCGAGGCCGCCCTCGCAGGACAGTGAGCGCAGGGCTGCGCCGCGCTCCCGGCTTGGGAAGAAATCGGCCGGGTCGACGTCTTCGCCCTCCAGCGTCGCGGCGGCGCCGTCGGGGTCGACCTTGATGCGCATGCGCCCGAGAGCGGTGCCACGGGCACGCCCCCGGGCCTCCCCGGCGACGCCGGGCGGCAACTCTGCCCCGAACAGCGCCGCCAGGCTCGTGGCGAGACGGTCGAGATGAGCGTCGAGTTCGACCGGTTCGCCGTCGACGATCAGCAGCGTCTCGAACAGTCCCTGGGCTGGGTCGGGGGCAGGGAGAAGCGCCATCGCGTAAGTATCTCGGGGCGATGCGCTCGCTGCTGATCGACAACTACGACTCCTTCACCTACAACCTCTTCCAGTTGCTGGCGGAGGAGAACGGGGCGGAGCCGGTCGTCGTCCGCAACGACGAGGCGAGCTGGACGGAGCTGGCGCGGCTCGAGTTCGACAACGTCGTCATCTCCCCGGGGCCGGGTCGCCCCGAGCGGCGGCGGGACTTCGGGGTCTGCGCCGAGGCGATCCGGCACTGTGAGGCGCCGCTGCTGGGCGTCTGCCTCGGCCACCAGGGCCTCGGCTGGGTCTACGGCGGCCGTGTCGGCCGCGCGCCGGAGCCCCTGCACGGGCGCGTGCGGGCGGTCGAGCACACCGGCACACCATTGTTCGCCGGCATCCCCCGGCGCTTCGAAGCGGCCCGCTACCACTCGCTCTGTCTGCAGCGGCCGCTGCCAGCGGAGCTGGAGGCGATCGCCTGGGCCGACGACGGGGTGGTGATGGCGGTCGCGCACCGGACGCGCCCGCAGTGGGGCGTCCAGTTCCACCCGGAGTCGGTCGCCACCGAGCATGGGCGCCGCCTGCTCGCCAACTTCCGCGATCTCACCGCCCGGCGATGACGCTGGTCCGCCGCATCGAGCATCTGGTCGATCCCGAGCAGGCGTTCGCGGCGCTCTACCGCGATAGCCCGAACGCCTTCTGGCTCGACAGCAGCAGGACCGGGGACGGCGCCCGCTTCTCCTTCATGGGCGATGCCTCCGGACCGCTCGGCGCCACGATCACCTATGACGTCGAGGCCGGGGAGGTGAGCGTCGCCCGGGGTGGAGGAACCGAACGGCTGCAGGAGTCGATCCTCGACTACGTGGAGCGCGAGTCGGGCCGCGCCGAGCCGCCCGAGGTCGAGCTCCCCTTCGACTTCGGGTGCGGCTTTGCGGGTTATCTCGGGTACGAGCTGAAGGCGGATTGCGGTGCCGCCCGCGGACAGCGATCGGACCTGCCGGACGCGGCGTTCATCTTCGCCGCCCGCATGCTCGCCTTCGACCACGAGCTGCAGCACACATATCTCCTCTGCCTCTGCGACCCGACGACGGAGGACGCGGCCAACGCCTGGATCTCCGCAACGGCCGCGCGGCTAACCGCTCTGCGGGTTGCGGCTGAGTCAGGGACCACGGGGGAAGGGTCGCCGGAGCCTCCCCGCCGTTGCTCCGCCGACCCTTCCCCCGTGGTCCCCCACCTAGCCCGCTCCCGAAGTCGCTACCTGGCCGACATCGCCACCTGCAAGGAGCACCTGCTGGAGGGGGACAGCTACGAGATCTGCCTGACCAATGCGCTCACGGCTGAGGTCGGCGTCGACCCGCTCTCTCTATATATAGAGCTGCGGCGGGTCAACCCGGCGCCGTTCGCCTCCTTCCTGCGCTTCGGCGACCTCGCCGTGCTCAGCTCCTCGCCGGAGCGGTTCCTCCGGGTCGACCGCGGGGGTCGGGTCGAGACGAAGCCGATCAAGGGGACGGTGCGGCGCGGTGAGACGCCGGCCGAGGACGCGCGCCTGGCAGAGGAACTGCGCACGAGTGAGAAGAACCGGGCCGAGAACCTGATGATCGTCGACCTGATGCGCAACGACCTCGGCGCCGTCTGCGAGGTGGGGAGCGTCGAGGTGCCGGCGCTGATGGAGGTCGAGACCTACGAGACCGTGCACCAGCTCGTCTCCACGGTTCGCGGCCGGTTGCGGCCGGGCTCCACCGCCCTCGAGTGCGTCCGCTCCTGCTTCCCGCCGGGTTCGATGACCGGGGCGCCGAAGCTGCGGACGATGGAGATACTCGAGCGGCTGGAGGGGCGGGCGCGGGGGATCTACTCCGGCGCGATCGGTTACTTCGGGCTCGGCGGTGGCTGCGATCTCAGCGTCACGATCAGGACCATCGTGCTCGCCGGGGGGGAGGCCTCGATCGGGGCCGGAGGCGCGATTGTCCTGCAATCTGACGCCCAAAACGAGCTCCGAGAGGCGCTTTTGAAGGCCCAAGCTCCGATGCGAGCGATCGACTCGTCGCAACAAACCGCGCTGTAGGTGCCTGTGAGACCCAGTTTTCGCGAGGTGCCTTGAGCGAAAACATTGAGTTTGGCCAGATGTTGGACCTCAAGAATTGAGCAGTCGTCCAGGGCGTCTGTACTTTGCCCTCCCTCAAAGGGCGCCCGCAGGGCACCAGTCACCAGTTCCCCAACCGCTAAAGGGAGAGAGATCCCGGATGACCGTTCGTTCGCACCCACAGTTCAAACTTCGCTGGCTAGTGTTGGCGCTCGCGGCATGTGTCGCCGCTTTCGGCGTTCTCGCCGCCACCAGCTCCGCGGCGCAGAAACGCTCGCTCGAAACCGTCAACCTCTGCATCCAGCAGGGTGGGCCGGAAAAAGGCGCGATTCGTTTCGTCAAGCCGAAACTGAAATGCCTCAAAGGCGAGAAACGCGTTCTGATCCTGACCACCAAGAGCCAGCAGGGTGTGCTCGGCATCGAAGCCGGCAGCGGTCCGGCTGGTGCGGCGGGTGCGGCCGGCAAAGAAGGTGCCCCTGGTAAAGAAGGCACCGCCGGCAAAAATGGTGAAAAAGGCAAAGACGGCGACAAAGGCAAAGACGGCGCCACCGGTCCGACTGGCCCGGAAGGGCCCGCGGGCCCGGCTGGTTCCGCCGGTCCGGCCGGTCCGGCTGGCCCCGTTGGTCCCAAAGGCGCGACCGGTGCCACGGGCGCAACGGGTGCCGACGGCGCTGATGGCCAGGACGGCGCTGACGGTGCGACGGGTCCGGAAGGCCCCGCCGGTGCTGACGGCCAGGATGGAGCTGACGGTGCCACCGGCCCCGAAGGTCCGGCTGGCCCCGCGGGCCCGACCGGCCCCGAAGGTGCCACCGGCCCCGAAGGCCCCGCCGGCAAAGACGGCGCCGACGGTAAAGACGGTGTAGACGGCACCACTGGTGCCACCGGCCCCGAAGGCCCCGCCGGCAAAGACGGTGCCGACGGCAAAGACGGCGCCGACGGCAAAGATGGCGTCACCGGTCCGGAAGGCCCCGCCGGCAAAGACGGTGCCGACGGCAAAGACGGCGCCGACGGCAAAGATGGCGTCACCGGTCCGGAAGGCCCCGCCGGCAAAGACGGTGCGGCTGGTAAAGACGGCATCGACGGCAAAGACGGCGCCGACGGCGCCACCGGCCCCGAAGGCCCCGCCGGTAAAGACGGCGCCGACGGCAAAGACGGAAAAGACGGCGCCGATGGCAAAGATGGCGTCACCGGCCCCGAAGGTCCGGCCGGCAAAGACGGCGCCGCCGGTAAAGACGGAAAAGATGGCATCGACGGCAAAGACGGCGCCACGGGTGCCACCGGCCCCGAAGGTCCGGCTGGTAAAGACGGTGCCGACGGGAAAGACGGCATCGACGGCAAAGATGGCGCCGATGGCGCGACTGGCCCGGAAGGCCCGGCTGGTGCCGACGGCAAAGATGGCGCTGACGGCAAAGATGGTGCCACCGGCCCCGAAGGCCTCGCCGGCAAAGACGGTGCCGACGGTAAAGACGGAAAAGACGGCATCGACGGCAAAGACGGCGCCACGGGTGCCACCGGCCCGGAAGGTCCGGCTGGACCGACCGGTGCTGACGGTAAAGACGGCATCGACGGCAAAGACGGTGCAGTTGGCGCTACCGGCGCTACTGGCGTGGAAGGCGCCGCCGGCCCCGAGGGCCCGATCGGCGCCACTGGCCCGACCGGCCCCGAAGGCCCCGCCGGTAAAGACGGTGCCGACGGTAAAAATGGCGCCACCGGTGCCACCGGCCCTGAAGGTCCCGCCGGTCCCGCCGGCCCGACCGGCGCGACGGGCCTGACGGGTGCCACCGGCCTCAAAGGTGCTACCGGTTCCACGGGCGCTACTGGCGCTACGGGTACCACCGGCTCCACCGGCTCCACCGGCTCCACCGGCTCCACCGGCTCCACCGGTGCGACCGGTGCCACGGGTCTGACTGGTGCCACTGGTGCTACCGGTGTGACCGGAAGCGCTGTCGCCCGCGAGATCCGCGGCGGCGGTAGCAGCTCTCAGCTGAGCAACGGCATGGGTAGCCGCTACCTCGGCCCGTCCGTTGACATCACCACCAGCTCGGAGACCGTGATCCAGGAAGTGCTGCTCACGGCGGCAAAAGTCAGCAAACTACGGATCGCGCTGACCAGCTCGCCGGGCAGCGGTGACAGCTACACGTTCATGGTCCGCAGGGCCCCGCCGGCGCGACCGGACCGGGCAACACGACGATCACCTGCACGGTCTCGGACAGCAACGACACCTGCGAAGACACCACCCATTCGCAGGAATTCGCCGCCGGGGATGCGATCGCGCTCCTCGCGACCGAGGGCAGCAGCCCCAACAACGCGTCGGTGTTCTTCCGCCTCGACGCGCAGCCCTAGGTATTAGGTAGCCAGGGATTCAGTCGCCGCCGTCCGTCCCTCCGGGGGCTGGGCGGCGGCGGTTGTCGTTAACCGGCCGGGACGATCTGGCCCGAGTTGACCAGCTGCAGGGCGCGGGTGAAGTTCGGGTCGTAGACCTCGATCTGGACGTCGACCCCCTGATAGGCGAGGTAGACGCTGCTCGGCTGGTTGCGGTCGAAGTAGACGACCGCTTTGCCGGGCGCGGTGCCGAGCACGCCGTCCGCTTCTTGCGCCTGACGCCGCAGCGCCGCGACCGGGTCGGAGGTGGGGTAGGTCGCGACCGTGAGGAAGTCGGCGCTTGGGTCGCCGGCGTCGGCCCCGTCGGTCAGGTAGCGCACGTAGGTGCGGCCCTCGCCGGGCCGGCTCAGCTCCAGCTCGGTTCCCTCCTGCTCGCCGGCCCAGTAGACGGGCTCCGTTTGGTCGGCTACCGCATCCTCGAGCTCTTCCGCGCTGACGATCTCGGCCTCGCCGGAACCGCCGCTGGATGAGTCGTCGTCACCGGAGACCAGCCAGATCACCAGCAGGATCGCCGCCACTGCGACCAGGGCGAGGGCGACGTAGTTGCGGACCTTGTTGGAGTCGGTGCTGGGCTTCTCGGCTTTCGGTTCGTTCATGCGCGAAGCCAATCAGAGCGCCCGGCGGCTTTTCGCCCCCCGGCTCAGCCTTCGCAGCGTGAGCCGAAATGCGTCGCCCAGACGTGGGCGCCGCGACGGCCTTCGAGACTGCCGGTGAGCAGCCCGATCCCGATCTGCTCGTAGTCGCCGAAGATGTTCTGGCGGTGCGTGGGGGAGTTCATCCAGGCGCGGAAGATGGCGCCGACCGAGCCGTACTCCTCGGTCCCCCAGGCGAGGTTCTCGCCCGCATGCCAGCAGCTTTCGCCGATGTAGCCGGCCTCGCGGATCCAGTAGGTGAATTCGCGACCGCAGGCGAAGTGGCTGAAGCTGTCACAGCGCAGCACGTCGCCGGCCTTGCCCAGTGCCGAGCGATCGAGCTCTTCGACCTCGGCCAGCTCGCCCAGGCCGGAGGCGGCGCGGGCGAAGTTGGTCATGCAGATCATCGTCTGCTCCTGCGCGGCTGCCGGCGCCGCGAGGTCGTCCTGGCCCGGGCACGCGGTCGCGGGCGCGAGCAGCGGGCTGCTCGCCGCGCTCCGCGCCGCCGTCGAGCGGTCGGGCTGGGCAATGGCTCGCTGCTCGCCGATGCCGGCGGCGAGCGCGTTCGGGGCCACCGCCAGGCAGGCGATCGCGGCGGTGGCGAGAGCGGTGGCGAGCTTCGAGGCCATCGCTCCGTTGTCGTCACCCGCACGAGCCCCGGCGAGGCGCCCGAACTACCCTGGACGTATGTATGAGCGACGCGCCCGGAAGGGCCGCGTCGATATCCTTCGCGCCCCGCCCTCAACCGACCTCGAAGCAGGAGAAATGGCCGTAGATACCGCCGCATACCGCGAACAGACCGACGAGCAGCAGGCGATCACCGAGATGGTGCGGCAGTTCGCCGACGAGCAGATAATCCCCAACGCCGAGCACTACGACCACGAGGACTCCTTCCCGGAGCCGATCGTCGAGCAGATGAAGGAGCTGGGCCTGTTCGGGGTCACGATCCCCGAGGAGTACGGCGGCATGGGGCTCGACCTGACGACCTACGCGATGATCGTCGAAGAGCTCTCGCGCGGCTGGATCTCGATCTCGGGCGTCGTCAACACCCACTTCATCGGCTCCTACCTGCTGATGAAGTTCGGCACCGACGAGCAGAAGGAGTACTTCCTGCCGAAGATGGCGACGGGCGAGATCCGCGCCGCCTTCTCGCTCTCCGAGCCGGAGGTCGGCTCTGACGTCCAGGGCATCAAGTCCACCGCCAAGAAGGGCGAGGACGGCAAGTGGGAGCTGAACGGCCAGAAGATGTGGGTCACCAACGGCCTCGGCTCCAGCGTCGTCTTCGTGCTGATGAAGACCGACCCCAAAGCGGAACCCGCCTACAAGGGCATGACCTGCTTCATCACCGAGAAGGAGCCCTGGGCGGAAACCAACTCAGGCGACTTCGAGGGCTTGGTAGTGCCGCCCAAGATCAAGAAGATGGGCTACAAGGGCGTCGAGTCGACCGAGCTCGTCTACGACGGC
The DNA here is from genome assembly GCA_963802935.1 of uncultured Solirubrobacterales bacterium. Classification (GTDB taxonomy): domain Bacteria; phylum Actinomycetota; class Thermoleophilia; order Solirubrobacterales; family 70-9; genus VAYN01. The sequence continues at coordinate 607,534 of CAWDKO010000007.1, forward strand.
TACCGCTGCCCGCCCGAGCGCGTGCTCGGTGGCGAGGAGGGGGGCGTCGGCGAGGGCTTCGTGCAGATGATGGATGCGCTCGAGGTCGGCCGCGTCAATGTCGCTGCCCGCGGCGTCGGCATTGCCCAGCGCGCCCTCGAGCTCGCCCTGCGCTACAGCCAGGAGCGCAAGACCTTCGGCAAGCCGATCGCTCAGCACCAGGCGATCCAGTTCAAGCTCGCCGACATGGCGACCAAGGTTGAGGCTGCCCGCCTCGTCACCCGTAAAGCGGCACGGATGAAGGACGCCGGCGCGCGCTCCGACCTCGAGGCCGGGATGGCCAAGCTCCTCGCCTCCGAGACCGGCAAGGAGTGCGTCGAGGAGTGCTTCCGCATCCACGGCGGCTATGGCTACTCGAAGGAGTACGAGATCGAGCGCCTCTACCGCGACGCGCCGCTGCTGCTGATCGGCGAGGGGACCTCCGAGATCCAGCGGATGGTGATCGGCAAGAAGCTGTTGCAGAGGAACAAGATCTAGGCGGATGGCAGCCTCGACCGCCGACCTGATCCGCACCGCCGTCGAGCGATTCCAGGCGGAAGTCCCGGCGCTGGCAAAACTCAAACTCGTCTTTGGCCTCGAGCTCAAAGCCAAACACGACATCCAGCTCTACCGGGTCGAGCTGCCGGGCCCGAAGATCAGCAAGGACCTCGCCCAGGACGAGCGGGTGCTGGTCGAGGTCGACCGTCCCCAGTTCAACGAGCTGGCCGAGAAAGGCACGCTGCGGAGCTATCGCAAGGCTTATGAGACCGGCCACATCAAGGCCAACGGCGACTCCAACGTGCTGAAGCTGATCGCCCAGGTGGTCGAGCGCCAGGAGCAGCGCTCGAAGCTGAAGAAAGTCCACTGAGGGCGCGCCACCTGATTTCCCGCGCGGATAGCATCCCGCGCCGTCCAACCCAGAGGAGAACCGACTAGATGAGCGAGCAGGAGTACGAGCTGACCACCGACCAGGCCGAGCGCGAGGCGTCTGGGGCGCACGCCTACGGCCGCTACCTCGAGGAGTTCGAGGTCGGGGCCATTTACAAGCACTGGCCGGCCAAGACCGTGACCGAGGCCGACGACCACCTCTTCTGCCTGATCACGATGAACCACCACCCGCTGCACATCAACGACATCTACGCGGGGAAATCCCAGCAGGGGCGCAACGTCGTCGTCGGGCCGCTCGTCTACTCGCTGGCGTTGGGGATGTCGGTCTCCGACGTCTCCGGCAAGGCGATCGCCAACCTGGCGACCGAAGACCTCAGCCACCCGAACCCGGTCTTCCACGGCGACACCCTCTTCTGCGAGACCGAGGTGCTCGACGTCAAGCCCTCGAAATCCAAGCCCGACCGCGGCATCGTCAAGGTCCACACGCGGGTGCTGAACCAGGACGGCGTCCTCGTCGCCGAGTTCAAGCGCCTTGTACTGGTGCCGCGACGGGAACCGGGTTAGGCCGGTGCCCGGCTGATGGCGGCAGCGCTGACTGATCGCCTCGGCCGGATCTTCGCTGCCCTCGATCGTCTCCACGACCGCTGGGCGGTCGTGCTGCTGGTTGCTGCCGGTCTGCTGCTGGCCCTTCCCGGGCTGGTTGCCCACGGCGACCCCAACTCCGACGGCCTCTTCTACGAGGTGCAGGCGAAGGAGCTTCAGGGGGAGTCGCACGACCAGGCGATGCACGAGGTCTTCGACAGCGAGCGGGCGCGGGAAACGGCGGCGATCGAGGACGAGCCGTCCGGGGCCTACCGCGTGCTCAACCCGGCTTGGCAGCACTTCAGCGCTCAGTTCTACGAGCGTCGCTGGCTCGTTCCCGGTCTCGCGATCGCGGTGGCCGAGGTCACGGGGGAGAGTGTCGGGACCGCGGTGAAGACGGTCTCGATGCTCGGCTATGCGCTGATCGGGGCGATGCTGTTCCTGTTGCTGAGGCGCCGCTTCACGGTCTCGACCAGCATCCTTGGCGCCCTCGCCTGCCTGCTGCTGCCGCCCCTGTACCGCTGGTCTTTTGGGCAGTTCGTCGATTCCTGGGGGCTGTTGCTGGAGACGTTGGGGTTGCTGGCGCTGGTCCTCGTCGCCGACCGCGGACTGCGCTGGCTGCCGCTCTGGGTCGGGGCGATGCTGCTGCTCTCGATAACCCGCGACGCGACGATGATCCTCGGCATCGCCGCCGTCTGGCTGGCGGTCGGGCAGTGGGGCCGGCGGGGGGAGCTGCGGCGCAGCGCTTGGATCCTTGGCAGCGGGGCCGCTGCGGCGATACCGGCGCTGTTTCTGGGCGGCGCTCCCGTGCGGGAGAATCTCGCATACATCTATGCCGGCTACGAGATCCCCACCGACACCAGCTGGGGAGACGTGATCGCCGGCTACCCAGGGCAGCTGTGGGTGACGATCGAAGGCAACCTCACCTACCCGCTCGACCACGGCACCGCCGGTCTCGCCCTCTACGCGGTGGTTGCGGCTGCGATCGTGGCGATTGCGCTGGTTGCCATTCGGCGGCCACGACGAGACGCCTACTGGCTGATGGCGCACGGGGCGATCGTCGGCTCGATCGCTCTCCTGCTCCTCGCCAACAACCCCCAGGGCTACCGGTTGGAGCTCGTCTTCGTGCCCGTGATCGCGACGGGTTTCGCGATTGCCTTGACCAGGGCCCTGGAGCTCAGCCGCCGTTGAGCGCCGAGACCGGCAGCGACTCGACCGTGTGCGTCCCGACCGGGCCGTTCGGCTTCAGACCGGGGCAGTAGCTGCCGCCGAGCGCGTAGACGCGGTCCGCGGTGGCGGCGGCTCCCAGTGCGTGCCGTTCGATCGACAGGTCCGGCAGCCGTTGCCAGCGCTCGGTTCCGGGATCGAACGCCCAGGCGCTCGGCGTCACCGATCCGCCTCCCTCCTGCCAGCCCAGCTCGTCGTCGCCGCCGAAGACGACGACCTTGCCCGCGGTCGCGACCATGCCGAGCGAGGAGTAGCGGCCGGACGGCATGCTCGGCAGCCGTTCCCACCTCTTGGTTCCCGGGTCATAGTCGAAGAACTCATCCGAGGACACTTCGGGATCGGTCCGGCCGCCGGCGATGTACAGCTTGCCTCCCAACGAAGCCGCGCCGAGGTGGTGAACGGCGATCGGCGGCTCGGGCCCATGAGACCAGCTTCCCGCCTCGAAGTCGAAGATCTCGAGGTCGCGGTAGGGGCCGCCGGGATTGCCGATGCCGTAGGTCTGCGGCGCGCCGTCGACGACGTAGAGCCTGTCGCCGATCACCGCAGCAGCCGCGGCGCCACGCGGCCGGCCCATCGGCGACAACTCGGTCCACCGGTTCGAGCCGGGCTCGTACTTCCAGAAGTTGCTGGTTGCGTCGACCCCCTCGAGGTAGCCGCCGGCGAGGTAGAGGTCACCGCGATAGGACGCGGCGGCAATGTGGTTGAGCCCGACCGGAAGCCTGCTCGGCTCGCTCCACTGGCCGTCGCGGGTGTCGAGGGCGAGGAACGTGTGAAGGTTTCCCGGGCGGCTGCCGCCGGCGGTGTAGATCACCGGCCCGATCGCGACGGCGCTGCCCTCGACCTGGGTTTTCGGCATTTCCGGCTCGAAGTCCCAGTGCCCGGCCGGCGCCGGGGGTGACCTCGGGCTGTCGCGATACAGACCGAGCCGGCAGGGCTCGTTCGGCGTCTTCTGAGCCAGCCCGAGCCTTGCCCGCCAGTCGCCAGGCAGGTCGACCACGTCGCTGGCAACCAGCGCTCCGATGACGAGGACGGCCGTCATCAGGCTCGCGAGCGCCGCCAGCGGCTTCATGCCCTCAGTTGCGGTCGAGCGCCGATGCGGGCAGCGACTCGACCGTGTGCGTCCCGACCGGGCCGTTCGGCTTCAGACCGGGGCAGTAGCTGCCGCCGAGTGCGTAGACACGGTCCGCGGTGGCGGCGACGCCGCTGCCGCGGCGTTCGAACTTCATATTGGGCAGGCGCTGCCAGCGGTTCGTCTCCGGGTCGAAGGCCCAGGCGCTCGGGGTGACCCAGCCATCGCCGTCCTCCCAGTTGTTCTGGTCCTCGCCCCCGACCACGACCAGCTTGCCGTCGATCGCGACCATGCCGGGCGAGGCGACGCCGAGCGGGATTTCCGGCAGCGATTCCCAGCTGTCGGTCGCCGGGTCGTAGCGTTCGAAGGTGCCCAGCGAGTGGTCCTTTTCGCCGCGGCCGCCGACCACGTAGAGCTTGCCGTCGAGGGCGGCGCCACCGACGTGATGGCGGGGGCTGGGGATGTCGGCCCCCAGCGACCATTTGCCGGTCGCGAAGTCGTAGATCTGCAGCTGGGGGTAGGGGGCGATCGGGCCGCTGACCCCGAAGGTCTGGGGGGCGCCGCTGGCGACGTAGAGCTTGTCGCCGACGACCACGGTCGCGCCGGCGGCGGTCGGCCGCAGCAGCGGCGGCAGCTGGGTCCAGCGCTTGGTCGCGGGGTCGTACTCCCAGAAGTTGTCGGTCGGGTTTTCCCCTTCGAGGTAGCCGCCCGCGAGGTAGAGCTTGCCGTCGTGGGTAGCCGCCTGGCTGTGGTTGAGCCCGGTCGGGAGCCGGGTTGGGTCACTCCACTTCTTGGTGCGGGTGTCGTAGGCGAGGACGCGGCGCAGGTTCCCCGGCGGGCTGCCGCCGGTGACGTAGATGACCGGGCCGATCGCGATCCCGCTGGCCTCGATCTGGGTGCGCGGGGTTTCCGGCTCGAAGTCCCAGTGCCCGGCCGGCGCCGGGGGCGAGCTCGGGCTGTTGCGGTAGAGGCCGACGCGGCAGGGCGGGTTCGGGGTTTCCTCCTGCAGGCCCAGCGTCGTGCGCAGGTTCCCGGGCAGGTTGATCACGTTGGCGGCGGCCAGCGCGCCGACCACGAAGACCGCGATCATCAGGACGGCCAGCGCCGCCAGCAGCTTCGTTCCTCTGCCTTGCATGGGGGCGGAAAGTATGTCGCAGGATCGTCGCCGCGCGACCTTGCAGGGATTTCTGGGTGCTTGCTTGAATCAGTCGTGGCGATGACCCTCGATTCCGCGATTGAGCCGATCCCCGTTTTCGACGTCCGCCTCGAGGAGGCCCACGTCGAGGCCGTGGCCGCGACCCTGCGCTCGGGCTGGCTGACCATGGGCCCGAGGATCAAGGAGTTCGAGGCCGAGTTCGCCGCCCACCTCGGGACCCCGCACGCGATCGCGGTCAGCAGCTGCACCTCGGCCCTGCACCTCGCCTACCTGGCGGCCGGGATCGGCCCCGGCGACGAGGTGATCGTGCCCGGCGTCACCTTCGTCGCCTCTGCAGCCGCCGTCCGCTACTGCGGCGGCACCCCGGTCCTGGCCGAGATCGCCGGCCAGGAGGACCTCGGGCTCGACCCCGAGGACGTCGCCGGCCGAATCGGGCCGCGCACGAAGGCGGTCTGCGCCGTCCACTACGGCGGCTACGCGGCGCCGCTCGGGCCCCTGCAGGAGCTCTGCGACGAGCACGGCTTGGCGCTGATCGAGGACGCCGCCCACAGCCCCGAGGCGGTACAGCCCGGGGGCGTCGAGGGCAAGCTCGGCACCTTCGGCCTCGCCGGGACCTTCAGCTTCTTCTCCAACAAGATCCTCTCCTGCGGCGAGGGGGGGCTGCTGGCGACCGCCGACGAGGGTGTCGCCGAGCTTGCCCGCAGCCGCCGCTCGCACGCGATGACCTCCGGCACCTGGGACCGCCACCGTGGTCACGCGATGGGCTACGACGTGGTCGAGGTCGGCTACAACTACCGCCTCGACGAGCCGCGGGCCGCCCTGCTCTCGGCGCGCCTGACCGGGCTCGAGGCCGACATCGCCGCCCGTCGCCGGCTCACCCACCGCTATCGCGAGCTGCTGCGTGAGGTCGACGGCCTCGTCCTGCCCTACACCGACGCCCAGGTCGACGCCAGCTCCTGCTACACGATGCCGGTGATGCTCGAGGACGACGGGCTGCGCGACCCGGTGCGCAAGCTGCTGAGCGAGAACCACAAGGTCCAGACCAGCGTCCTCTATCCCTCGATCAGCGAATTCAGCGCCTATGGGGCGGGGGAGACGGAGCTGCTGCGCTGCGAACGGGCGGCGCGGACGCAGCTGACGCTGCCGCTCTACCCGCACCTCGGCGAGGAGCGGCTACAGCGGGTGGTCGAGGCGCTGCGACAGAGCCTGGCCGAAGCCGCAGCTTAGGTCGCGGTGCGGCTGGCCGCGACCGCGGCGAGGAAGTCGTTCCAGGCTGCGACACGGCCTTGGAGCAGCTCGCAGAGGCGGCGCAGACCGGCGAAGTCGTCTTTCAGCTCCCAGCCCCAGTGCAGGGTGATCGGCGCCCAAAGCGCCGCCTTCAGCTCGTTCAGTCGCTCGATCTCTGCCGCCGCCTGCGCCGCGGTCCCGTAGAGCGGCGCGTAGGAGGGGAGGTAGACGGCCTCGCCCTGCCAGACCGGGGTGCGGTGGAAGCCGAGCAGGCGGACGCTCTCCGGGCCGCCGCAGACGACCTCGAAGCGCTCCGCCAGCAGCGGGTACTGGGCGGCGTCGAAGCGGTTGAAGGGAGGGACGAAGACGGGAGTGGGGAGGCCGATCCGGTCGAAGACGGCGCGAGCGCCGTCGATCCGCTCCGCGGTCTCCCCGAGCCCGAGCCCGCAGAACTCGGAGTGGTGGCGGGGCGAGGCGTCGCGGGTGCGGTGGTCGGCGCCGTGGAGGCCGAAGACGACGCCGTCCTCGCGCAGCGTCTTGAGCGCCGCGATCTCGCCCCGGTCGAGGTCGCGGCGCTCGGCGACCTCCGGGTCGAGGTAGTCGCGGGAGACGTGCGGGGTGATCGCCAGCAGGTAGGGAATGCCGGCTTCGGCGAGCACCGCGTGGAAGCGGCGGAAGGCGTCGGTGCCGAACGGACCGCCGGAGTCGTGAGCGCGCGCGTGGGGGAACTCGTCGACCCGGACCAGTGGCCGTGGCGGGCCGGGTGCGGCGTCGCCGAGAACGGTGCGGCGGAAGCCCAGTAGCTGCTCGACCACGTCACCCTCCCAGCCGAGCCGTCCCTGTCGTTGAGCGAGCGCCTGGACGAAGCGCAGGGGCTGCGGGGTGGGGAGGCGCTTGACGCCCAGCTCACGCCGCGCTTTCGCAAGGTCGCCCTTCATCCGCTCCGGCCACAGCTGCAGCGCCGCCGTTCGTCGCTCGTCCATGTTCACGGCGGGCATGATCGCGCAGGACGCGGCGCCCCAGTTGCCGAACGGCGTCGATCGCTGTTGTTGCAACAACAGCGATCGACGCCGTTTCAGCCGGAGCCGTGGGTAGGCTCCCGCCCCGATGAAGCGTGCAGTCGTACTTGCGGGCGGGCTGGGCATGCGGCTGCGGCCGTACACGACCGTGCTGCCGAAGCCGCTGATGCCGGTCGGCGACCGGCCGATCCTCGACATCATCGTGCGCCAGCTGCGCCACGCCGGCTTCGAGCGGCTGACGATCGTGACCGGCCACCTGGCGGAGCTGATCGAGGCCTTCTTCGGCGACGGCGAGCGCTACGGGATCGCGATCGACTACTACCGCGAGGACGAGCCGCTGGGGACGGTCGGCGCCCTCGCCCTGCTCGACGGCCTCGACGACGACTTCCTGGTCATGAACGGCGACGTCCTCACCGACCTCGCCTACGGCGAGTTCCTCGACCAGCACCGCGCCTCCGGCGCCGCCGCCAGCGTCGCCGCCCACAAGCGCGAGGTGCAGGTCTCCCTCGGCGTCCTCCAGTTCGAGGACGGCGACGACGCGGACCGCCTCACCGGCTACATCGAGAAGCCGACCTACCACTACGAGGTCAGCATGGGCGTCTACGCCTTCTCGCCGCGGGCGATCGAGCAGATCGAGCCGAACCAGCGCCTCGACTTCCCCGACCTTGTCCTGCGCCTGCTCGAGGCCGGCGAGACGGTGCGGGCGCGGCGCAGCGAGAACGACTACTGGCTCGACATCGGCCGCCACGACGACTACGAGACGGCGATGGACGAGTTCGAGCGGATGCGGGACCGCTTCCTGCCCGACTCCCCCTCGGGGTGAAGCTCGAGGGCCGCGACATCGTCTGCGTCGGCTCCGCCGACTGGGCGACCGAGCTGCCGATCAACCAGCACCAGCTGATGGGCCGCCTCGCGGCCAAGAACAACGTCCTCTTCGTCGAGTCGCTGGGGCTGCGCCGCCCCCAGCTCGCCGGGCGCGACCTCAGCCGCCTCTGGCGGCGGTTGCAGCGGGGGCTGCGCGGCGCCCAGCCGGCCGACGGCCTGCACGTCCTCTCGCCGTTGGTCCTGCCCCTGCACCAGATCGCCGCCGTGCGCGCCCTCAACCGCCGGCTGCTGCGATTCCAGGCCGGGCGGGCGGCGCGCAGGTTGGGGATGCGGAACCCGGTCCTCTGGGCCTACGTGCCGCAGGCCGAGGCCCTGCTCGACGCGCTCCAACCCACGCTGGTCGTCTACCACTGCGTCGACGACGTCGCCGCCCAGAAAGGGGTCGACGCCGAGAGCTTCCGCGCCGCCGAGCAGCGCTTCGCCGGCCGCGCCGACCTGGTGCTGGCCAGCGCGCCGGCGCTGGCGGAGCGGATGCGGACGCTCTCCCGGAACGTCCTCTACGCGCCCAACGTCGCCGACACGCCGACCTTCGCCACGGCGCTCGGGCCGGGCCCGGTGGATGCCGCGCTGGAGGCGCTGCCGCGGCCGCGGCTCGTCTTCCAGGGCGCGATCGTCGCCACCAAGCTCGACGTCGGCCTGCTCGCCGAGCTGGCGCGCCTGCGCCCCGGGTGGAGCATCGTCCTGGTCGGGCCGGTGGGGGCGGGGGATCCCGGCGGCGACCTCTCGGCCCTGGAGGGCGCCCCGAGCATCCACCTGATCGGCCCGCGCCCGGCCGGCGATCTGCCACAGGTCCTGCGCGGCGGCGACGCCGGTCTGATCCCCTATGCGATCAACGACCTCACCCGCAGCGTCTTCCCGATGAAGGTCTACGAGTACCTGGCCGCCGGCCTGCCCGTGCTGGCGACGCCGCTGCCGGCTCTGGAGGGCGTCGAGGCGATCGACACGGTTGCCGACGCCGCGGAGCTGGTGGCAGCCGCCGAGCGCGAGTTCGCCGTCGACACCCCCGAGCGCCGCCGCCAACGCTCCCTAGACGCGGCCGCCCACTCCTGGGAGGCTCGGATCGAGGAGATCGAGCGGGCGCTCGGCTAGCGAGCGGACGCCGCCTCGGCCAGCACCTCGCGGGTCTGGGCGGCGACGACGGGCCAGCGGAACCTGGCGGCGTGGACGAGGCCGCGCTCGATCAGCTCGGGAGGGCGCTCCAGCGCCTGCTCGATCCCAGCGCGCCAGGCTTCCGCCGTGCGCTCGGCGACGACGATCGCGGCGGGGCCGCTGACCTCCTCGAGGCCGCCGGAGTCGGCGGCGATCACGGCCGGGGTGCCGCAGGCCATCGCCTCCAGAGGGGCGATCCCGAAGCCCTCGTAGAGGGCGGGGGCGGCGAAGGTGCCGGCGGCGCGCAGGAGGTCGAGCAGCTCCTCGTCGCTGACCGGGCCGAGCAGGTCGCAGGCGCCGCTGGCCCGCGCCGCGGCCTCGATCCGCTCGCTCTGGAAGCCGGAGGCGCCGGCGAGGACGACACGCCAGCGAGCCCCCTCGTGTCGCGCCAGCGCCGCCGCTTCGACCAGCGCCTCGATCCCCTTGCGCGGCTCGGTGGAGCCGACGTGGAGGGCGAAGGGCGCCTCGATGCCCCAGCGCTCGCGCACCGCCGCTCGGGCCACCTCGCGGTCGCCCGGCACGAAGCGGTCGTCGACCCCGTTGGGGACGATGCGGACGCGGTCGGCGCCGACGCCGTAGAAGCGCTCGACGTCGTCGGCGGTGGTCTGCGAGACGGCGATCGTCCGCGTTGCCCGCTGCACCGAGCGCCTCACCGTCGTCTCGAACAGCTTCACATGATGCTCTGGCTTGATCTCCGGATAGCGCAGCGAGGCGAGGTCGTGGATCGTGGCCACGGTCGGCACCGGGCTCCGGCGCGGCAGCACGCTCTCCGGCGCCCAGAGCACGTCGGGGCGCGCCCTCGCCAGCCACAGCGGCACGAAGGCGTTGCGCCAGATTGGCGTTCCCTTGACCCGGACGCCGACCTCGTGCGCGCCGGGAGGCGGGCGCTCGAGCCGGCGCGTGTTGGCGAGCAGGTCGATTTCGTCGCCTCCCGCGATCAGCTCCGCGGCGATCCGGCTCAGGTACTTCGGTATCCCGCCCCACGCTCCCTCGAGCACGTTGGCGTCGATCGCGATCCGCATCCCGCCCTCGCTCATAGGACAACCTCCCCCTTGTTCTTCTGAGATTGAGAGGCCGACCGAAGGGAGGCCGTCGAAGATCCCGGGGGAACGCATAGAGCCGACCCCCGCCGGGGGAGCGCCTGTCGCGCTAGCCGCATAGACGGCCCGCATGAGACCAGCGCCCCCCGGCGGTGCGAGGCGCCAGAAGCGCCAACAGGACGTGGTGCCCGCAAGCACCGCCCTATGAGCATGCGCAACGGCTCCTCGTGGCCGGCAGCCAGCCGACGTGAATCGACCGAGGAGGAAGCATGGCAGGAAGAACGAGGACCGCGGGAATCGACTGGGCTGTCGAGGCCCATGAGGTCTGCGTCAGCGATGAGGGGGAGGTGACCCAGCGCTTCTCGGTGAGCCATGACGAGCGTGGGATCGCCGCCCTTGCAAGCCGTCTCGCCAAGCTCGAGATCGCCAGGGTGGCGATCGAGCGGCCCGACGGGATCCTGGTCGAGCGCCTGCTCGCCGCCGGTCTCGAGGTGCTGGCAATCCACCCCAACCAGGTCAAAGCCGCCCGCCCGCGCTTCGCGGTCGCCCACGGCAAGTCCGATCGCTTCGACGCCTACGTCTTGGCCGAGCTGGCCCGCACCGACGCCCATCGCTTCCGGGTATTGGTGCCCGACGGCGATGAGACCAAGGCGCTGAAGGCATTGACCCGGGCGCGCGAGGACCTGGTCGGGGTGCGGGTGGAGCTGGCCAACCAGCTGCGTGCCCAGCTCGCGGCCTTCTGGCCGGGGGCGCTGATCTTCGCCGACGTCGATAGCCCGATCTCCCTGGCTTTCTTGAAGCGCTGCCCGAGCCCGGCCGATGCCAAGGGCCTGGGCCCCAAGCGGCTGGCAGGCTTCCTCGCCCGCCACCGCTACTGCGGCCGGCGCACCCCCGAGGAGCTGCTGGAGCGGATGCGCTCGGCACCGGCCGGCCGCGCCGAGGAGATGGAGACCGAGGCCCGCCGCGCCGTGGTGCTGGGCCTGGTCGGTGCTCTGGGGCCGATCGTGGCCGAGATCTCCGAGCTCACCTCGCAGATCCGCGGTGCCCTCGCCGCCCATCCCGACGCGGCCTTGTTCGCGCCGCTGTTTCGTGACCGCAAGACCGCGATCTCTCCGGCGACCCTGATCGCTGAGCTGGGCGACTGCCGGGAGCGCTACCCGACCGAGGCGGCGATGGCCGCCGACGCCGGCATGAGCCCGGTCGCCCTGGAGTCCGGCAAGCTGCGGGTGGCCACCTTCAGGCGAGCATGCGACAAGCGGCTGCGGGTCGCCGTTGCCACGCTCGCGGACTCGACGCGTCACTGGCATCCGTGGGCTCGCGAGGTCTATCTGAGGGCTCGATCCAGGGGCCAAGACCACCCACACGCGATCCGCACCCTGGGGCGCGCCTGGATTCGGGTTCTCTGGCGCTGTTGGCAGGATCGGACGCCCTACGACCCAGCACTGCACGGCAACTTCGGCCGCCTTCAGGCAGCGGGGGGTTGACACAGGACGTCTCATGCCGTCGCCTCCGCCTCCTCGACCGCTTTGCGGTCGCGCAGCAGGCGCCGCAGCTCGTTCAGGTCGACCGCCCGCAGGAGGATCAGCAAGGGCGGGTAGATCGCGGTCATCGCCAGGACCAGCACGATGGCGCCGGCGCCGGCCTCGCGCAGGCCCCAGACGGCGAGCGCGGAGAGGGTGGCGGCCAGCAGTCCGAGGGCGATCCGGCGCAGTGAGAGCCGCAGCTGGATTTTGCGCAGGACCATCGCCAAGCTGAGGGAGACGACGAGGATCTCGGTCAGTAGCGTCACCCAGGCCGCCGCCTCGATCCCGTACTCGGGGATCAGGACCAGGTTCAGCGGCACGTTGAGCGCGAGGCCGAGGGCGGCGAACCAGATGTAGCGGCGCTGCAGGTCCATCGCGACGACCATGTTGCCGGCGACGTTGCCGATGCAGATCGGGACGAAAGCGGCGACCAGGATCGTCAGCACGCCGGCGCCGGAGACGTAGTCGGGACCGTAGAGCAGCTCGACGATCGGCTCGGCGGCGACCAGGGTCAGCGCCAGGCCGCCGAGGGCGACGATCGTCAGGTAGTCGATCGCCATCTGCATGATCCGCCGCAGGCGCGGGGGGTCGGCGGGGAAGAGCCCGGCCATGATCGGGAACAGCGTCACCATCACCGCCATCGGCACGAAGCCGGCGTTGTCGAGGATTTTGTACATCGCCGCGTAGATGCCGACGTCGGCGGGGTTGGACGCCAGCTCGTAGACGAGGATCTGGTCGATGCGGCCGTAGGTGAAGGTGAGGGTGCTGGCGATCCCGACCGAGATCCCGATCCCGAGCAGCTGCGGCCAGAGCTTGCGGGCGCCGCGCCAGTGGACCTTGATCGTCCGCAGGGCGACGATCGCGAGCGCCCCCTGGACCACGATCGTGATCGCGAGGAAGGCGATCGCGAAGGCGACCATGCTGCCGTCGAGGACCGCGATCGCGATCACCGAGCCGGCCCAGAGGACGCTGTTCAGGGTCGTGAAGGCGACCGTGATGTGGTTGCGGACGTGGAGCCGGAAGACGATGCGCAGGGTCGAGAGCGCGGCGGTGAGGAAGAGCAGCGAGAGGACCAGGCCCGTGACCAGCATCTCCTCGTCGCTGGCCAGGACCGCGAGGACGGCGACGAAGGCGACCAGCATCGGGATCGCGATCAGCAGCCGCAGGCTGGTCGTCGCGCCGACCCAGGCGCCCTCGCGCTCGGGTTCCTGGGCGGCGAGGCGCACGGCGACGGTTTCCAGCCCGAGGTTGCCGACCATCGCGATCAGCTCGATCGTCGCCAGGATCGTCGCCCACTCGCCGTAGCGGTCGGCCCCGAGCGCCCGCACGATCACGACCGTGGTGACGATCCCGAGCGCGATGTTGACGACCTGGCCGCCGAGCTGGGCGACGACGTCGGTGACGACGCGACGCGACCCGACCCGCGTCGCGCGGTGCTGTGTGCCCTCCATCAGGGATACGCCTGCTTGGCCTCGTCTTTCGCCGGCAGGTCAGCCCAGGCGGCCGCCAGCCAGCCCAGCGCGGCGCCGAGGATCAGTGAGACGCGCGGCTCGATGCCGGTGAAGGTGGCGGTCAGCTCGACGATCGCCAGCCCGAGGACGGCGCCGAAGGTGGCGATCGCGCAGACCTGGACGATCTCGTCGGGGTGGCGGCGCCAGATCCTGCGCGCGGTCGCCAGCCCGGTCCCGAACACGGCCAGGTAGGCGATCAGGCCGAGCGGTCCCAACGCCAGCCAATACCAGAGGGTCGCCACGTGGGCGTAGCGGCGGTCATGCGCCTCGGCCAGCGGCTGGTGCACTTTCCAGTTGACCCCGAGGCCGACGCCGGTCAGCGGCGCCCGCTCGATGTTTTCGATCACGTTGTGGCGCTCGTCCACCCGGTAGCGGTCGCCGCGGTTGCTGCCGATGCCGCCGGGGCTGAGGGTCTGGGCCCGTTCCTGAATCGGGCTGGCCGAGGGGTTGTCGGAAGAGCCGATCGTCAGGGTCGCGGCCAGGGTCAGGGCGAGGGCGACGGCGCCGACCGCCAGCACGGCGCGGCCGCGGCGGCGGCTGGCGATGATGACGACGACGATCAGCGTGAAGGCGGCGGCGATCCAGAACGAGCGCCGGAACGAGAGCACCAGCGAGAGCAGGCCGATCGGCGCCGCGGCGAGCATCCAGGCCGGGACCTTCACCTTGCGGATCAGCGCCGCGACGACCCCGAGCACGAGGATCAGCATCAGCAGGTTGGGGACGGGGTTGAGGAAGGTGATCACCTCGTCTTCCACCGTGTTGCCGAAGCCGCCGAGGGAGACGTAGAGCCCGGTCACGCCCTTGATCGCCCCGAGCGCCGCGACGACGAAGGCGAAGACCTTGAGCGAGCGGGTGTCGCGGATCACGTTGACCGCCAGCACCGGCACCAGGAAGACGTAGGCGACGTGCATGCCGCGGTGGAAGAGTTCCCCTTTGCTGACGCCGGCGTTGGCGCTGTACCCCGTCACCATTCCGGCTACCAGGGCGAAGGCGAGGAGGATCAGCGGCAGCGTCAGCGGGTCCGGCAGGCGCGGCCGCTCGTCGTCGGTGACGAAGCGCAGCAGCACGCCGCCGAGGCCGAGCAGGAGCAGCATGTCGGGCGGCGTCAAGCTCGAGATCGTGGTGTCGTAGTAGGGCGCGCCGGAGGGTATGACCCCGGTCGCTTCCGCTTCGCCGAGGACGGCGAGGGTCACCATCAGCCCGAAGGTGAAGCCGGGGAACCGCAGCAGCACCACGCAGAGCAGCGCCAGCACCGGCGCCAGCGCGCCTTTGGGCCCCGCGTACTGCAGGCCCGCGGCGAGCAGGAGACCGGTCGCCAGGCCGGCGGCCGCGACCCCAACCGCCACGCCGAAGTTCGGCATAGCGAGGGTCGGGCGGTTCAGACCCGCGTCTCCTTCGGTCGCCCGGCGGCCTGACGCTGCGGGGTGGCCGGCCGGTAGGCGTCGTAGCGGGTCTGTTTGGCGTTGGAGCGGTTGAAGGCAAAGCCGAGCAGCGGCGCCCCGGTCGCGCGCAGCGCCTCGATCGCGCGGCGGGCGTCGCGGCGGCGGGTGTGGCGCGAGTCGATAACGAAGACGACGCCGTCCGCGTAGCGGGCGAGCACGACCGGGTCGACGACGACCAGCGTCGGCGGGCTGTCGAAGACGACCATGTCGTTGTCGGAGCGGAGGAACTTGACGATCTCCTTCATCCGTTCGGAGGAGAGCGACTCGACCGCGTCCTCGGCGTGGGCGCCGGCGGGCATCATCTGCAGCTCCCCGCTCGGGGCGCCGGCGCTCTGCGAAAGGCGGACGCTGACGGCGACGGCGCCGGGCTCCGGCGCCTCGTCCTCGACCAGCAGGTCGCTGAGGCCGGGGGAGAGTGAGGCCCTGAAGACTTCGTGCAGGGTCGGGCGCCGCAGGTCGCCGTCGACGGCGGTCACCCGGCGGCCCTCGGTGGCGAGGGTGCGGGAGAGGTTGGCGGAGACGTAGCTCTTGCCGCAGCCGGACTCGGCGCCGGTGATCAGGACCGCGCCGGCACCGTTGCCGCCGCCGTTGCTCTGGTAGTTGCCGGAGCGCTCGAGCGCGAAGACCATCGCCGTGCGCAGGCTGCGGAAGGCCTCCACCGCCGGCTCGCTGCCGCGCCCCTTCGGGATCTCGCCCAGCAGCTGCAAGCCGAGGTCGCGGGCGGCGTCCTGGGCGGAGCCGTAGCGATCGAAGAGGAGGTCGCGCAAGTAGATCGCGCAGGCGCCGAGGATCAGCGCCGCGATGAAGGCGAGGACGGCGTCGCGTTTGGGCTTCGGCGAGACCGGGGTGGCGTTGGGGGCGGCGCTCTCGATGATCCGCAGCGAGTCGCCGGGATTGGAGGTCTGGTTGGCGATCTGCTCCTGCAGCGCCTGCAGCTCGACCTGGAGGCTTGCCCGCTGCAGTTCGCCGGCGGGCAGCTCGTTCAGTTCGGTTTCGATTTCGGTGATCCGCTGCTGGATCGGCGCCAGGGAATCTTTCAGCTGGCCGACCTGGAGGCCGCCGAGGTACTCGGAGAACGCCTGCGCGTAGGCGTTGGCGAATTCGGCCGCGACCTCGGGGTCGCCGGTGAGCGCGTTGAAGCTGAGCACGGCGATCCGCGACTCCGGGGCGACTTCGACGCTGTCGTTGAATTCGCCCTCGCGGCCCTGGATCGCGGGGTCTTTCTGGGCGAGGTCGAGGACGGTGCTGGTCTTGGCCAGCTCGAGGTAGACGTTGGTGAGGCTGAGCAGTTCTTCCTCGCTGGGGATTTCGCCGCCCGCCTGGCTGGTCGAGACGATCTGACCCAGGGCGGTGCTTTCGTACTGGTTCTTCTTTCGAGGACGAGAAGAGATAGACGACCACCGCCGCAACCACGGCGAAGAGCAGCAGCCAGCGTTTGCTGGCCCAGATCAGACGTAGATAACCGGTCAGTTCCACAGTCGTATGACCTATCGGGCGAGTCGTGGAGCTACTTGAATCAGGATAGCCATCGACCTAGATGGTTCTCGGTGGCCGGGTGCCCTCCTGCACGGCGCTCACGGCCGCCGCGGCGGGGGTCGAGGCGTCGAGGGGCTCGACGGCACCGCGCAGCGCGCCCGGGGCCAGACGCAGGCGCCGCCGCTCGCGCCGGCCGGCCGGCAGCAGGGCGTCCACCGGGCGCAGCTGGTCCTCGGCGTCGAGGGCGCGAACGAGCTCGCCGGTGCTCCCGCGGGCGAGTCGGCGACAGCGGACGGACGCGCGCGGCGGGGCCTGCGGTGCAACCAGGGCGACGTCGGCACCCGCCGCGGACGCCTCCTCCAGCCAGGGGGCGATGCGTGCGGCGCCGGCGCCACTGAGAGCGACGCCGACGATCCGCACCGGCCCCAGGCGCGGCGGCTCCTGGCCGAAGCCCCCGGGCGCCCCTTCGGCGCCGCCGCGCAGCCGGTAGACGGTGGCCAGCGAGTCGGCGGCGCACTCCAGCCAAACCTTGGCGAGGCCGCGGGCGCCGTCGCGCCAGGCGCCGTAGAGCAGGACCCGGTAGGCGAGCTTGGTGGCGGGGCGGAGGACGATCCCGGTCAGCGCCTCGCCGGCGCCGGGGCGGGCGCGCTGGGCGCCTTCGAGGCGAGCGTAGGCGAGGGCGTCGCGCAGCGCCTCGCGCCAGGAGGAGGCCAGCAGGTGCGTCAGATCGGCGCCGAACGGGTGGGTGGGGTCGTCGGGCCAGAGCCCCTCGTGGACGCTGCGCGACTCGTCGTGGCGGAAGGCGCCGCGGCGAAAGAGACGGTGGCGGTAGCGCGGGTAGCGGCTGGCCGGCCCCATCTCAGCCCCGAGGAAGAGATCGCGCATCGGGATCGCGGTCATCCGCACCGCGGCCGGGGGGTCGGCGAGGAAGGCGCGGATCTCCGCTGCCAGCTCCGGGCTGACCCGCTCGTCGGCGTCGATCTCCAGCACCCAGTCGCCGCCGGCATGGTCGAGGGCCACGTTGCGCTGCGTGGCGAAGCCGGGCCAGGGGTTCTCGATCACCCGGGCGCCCGCCGCAGCGGCGATCTCGCGGGTGCGGTCGCGGGAGCCGCTGTCGACGACCACGACCTCGTCGCAGAAGTCGAGGCTGGCGAGGCAGGCGGGGAGGCGCTGTTCCTCGTCGCGGGCGATCACGCAGGCGCTGATCGTCGCGCTCAAGATCCGGCCTCGGCCGCGAGCAGCTCGCCGAGCCTGAGCGCGAGCGCGGCGATCGTCAGCGTCGGGTGGACCGGCCCGTAGGTGGGGAAGGCGGAGGAGCCGGCGACGAAGAGGTTCTCGATCTCGAGGTGACGCAGGTCGGCGTCGACGACCCCCTCGCCGGAGGCGCCGATCCGGCAGGTCCCCATCAGGTGGCCGCCGCGGGGGCCGGGCGCGGCCGCGACCGACTCGACGCCGAGCGGCGCCAGGCGGCGGCGCAGCTCGCGGGCGACGTGGTCGATGCCGCCCCGCTCGTAGCGGCTCGGTGGCGGGTAGGCGGTGCGGTTGAGCGGCAGGCCGAAGGAGTCGCGGTTGGGCGAGAGGGTGACGCGCCGCTCGGGCCGTGGAGCGTCTTCGGTCAGCATGTCGAGCGGCAGCGTCCGCCGCCAGTCTCCGACCGCTTCCGACCGCGCCTGCTCGCCGCTCTTGCGGGCGGCGAGCGCGGATCCGAGCAGGGGGCTGATCGGGGTGCCGGGATTGAACGGGCTGAGGATCGCCGCCGAGCGGCGGCTGCGGAAACCGCCTTCCCGGAACGCTTCCGAGATCCCGGTCGAGAGCGTGTTGCCGTAGCCGGGTTCGAGCTCGCGCCGCACCCGCACGGTCAGCGTGGTGTGGCCGTGGTCGAAGAGGTAGCGGCCGACCGCCGCGCCGTCGAGGCCGGAGCGCAGCAGGATTCCCGGGTTTTCGATCCCGTTCGCCGCCAGCACGAAATGCCCGGCCCGGATCAGCACCCGCTCGCGGTTGCCGTCGATCGCCTCGAGCGCCTCGATCCGGCCGTCCGGACCGCGGCGCAGCTCCGCCGCGACCGTCTGCGGCTGCAGGTCCAGGCCCGGGTGCTCGAGGATCGGCGCGAGGCTGTTGAGCGCGGAGAAGCGGGCGTCGACCGGGCAGAGCTGGCAGGTCGCGGAGCCGCAGCAGGGGGGGCGGTTGCCGACCGCCTCGGAGGGCCGCGCCTGCGGCAGCGGACCGAAAGGCTGCAGGTGGGGGGCGATGGCGCGGTCGATCGGGCTCAGCGGGTGGGCCGGCTGCGCGCGCGTCCCCGGCACCGCGGCGCCGGCGGCGACCCCGGACCCGCCGGGAGCGCCGGCGACCCCGAGGGCCGCCTCGGCGCCGCGGTAGAAGGGCAACAGCTGCTGCAGCGATAGCGGCCAGTCGACCATCACCCCGAAGCTGCTGCGCATCTTGAAGTCGGCGGCGCTGAAGCGCGGCGTCGCCCCCGACCAGTGCAGCGAGGAGCCGCCCACCCCGTAGACGTAGCTCCATGGATAGGGAGGGGTGCCGGGTGCGGTTTCGTCGTTCGGCTGCGCCCCGGGCACGTCCGCGGCCCACTCACCATCGGCCAGCTGCTGCGCGTGCGTCTTCAGCGCCCCGCGCTCCAGCATCGTCACCCTCTTGCCGTTCAGCAGCGGCCGCCAGCAGGCGAGCAGGCCGGAGATGCCCGAACCGACCACGGCGATGTCGGTCTCGATCGTCTTCAACTCTCTCGCAGCAGGCCGGCGCAGGCCGGGTTGCCGGGGTCGGAGCCGGTGACGGCGTAGGCGAGGTTGGCGGCCGGTTCCGAGAGCATCGGCTCGAGCATGCTGTCGATCGCCCGCCGGCGGACATCGTCGGGCATCACCGCCGCGACCGGGTCGCGGACGGCGAGGGCGAAGGCGGCGGCGCGGGCGTCGTACTCGGCGTCGCCGTACTCCTGCCGCGCCCGTTCCAGCAGCTGCGCCGCCAGCTCGGGCTCGATCCCGAGCCGCGAGGCCACCAACTGCTCGAACTCCTCGCCGACGGCCAGCACCGCGTAGGGCGCCGCGACCGCGACGCCGGCGGCACCGGCGCCCAGCGCCACCAGGGTCCGCCGCCGCATCCGCAGTCCGCCGACGGCGTCGGGCTTGCTCGCCACCTCGGCCAGCAGCTCGACCAGGCGCGGGGTCTGGACCGCGCTGTCGTAGCGCTCACGCACGCGCTCCCGCCCGGCCGCGCCGAGCTCGCGGCGCCGCTCGGGGTCGGAGAGGCGTCGCAGCGCAGCCGCCAGGCCATCGGTATCCCCTGGCTCGACCAGCTCGCCGTGGCCGCCGAGCAGCTCGCCGACGGCGCCGACGTCGGAGGCGACGACCGGGAGGCCGGCGGCGATTGCCTCCAGCACCGCCCAGGGGACCGCGTCGGCACGCGTCGGCAGGGCGACGACGTCGGCCGCGGCGTAGATCGCGCGCAGCTCCTCGGTGCCGGTGGAGATGTCGCGGTGGACGTGGATGAAGTCGCGCTCGGGGATCTCGTCGCCGCTGACGACGTCGAGGACGGCGGCGCCGCCGAGCTGGGCAACGGCCTCGACCAGCGTCCCGAGGCCCTTGCGGCCGACGTCGTTGCCGACGAAGAGGACGCGCAAAGGACCGTCAGGGCGGGTCGGTCGCCGCGCCGCCGCCGCGCCCCACCAGACCGCGTCGAGCCCGGGGTGGATCGTCTCCACCCGCGTCGCGCTCTTCCCGTACTCCTCGCGCAGCGCCGTCGCGTTCCACTCGGTCCAGGCGACGACCGCGGCGGCGTTGGCGATCGCGCGCCGCTCCAGCTTCGCGATCAGCCGTTGCTGGCGCGCCGAGTGGCGGTCGCGTGGGCCCACGTACTCGAGGGCGGTGAACTGGCCGATCGTGGCGTCGACCGAAAGCACGCAAGGGAGGCGGCGCATCGTTCCCTTGCTGAGCAGGGCCGAGGCCTGGGTGACGACGAGGGCGACGTCGGCCCAGCGGGCGTTCCGCTTCAACAGGCGGCGCGCCTCCCAGGACCAGCGCAGGCGCCAGCGCAGGCCGTGCAGGTCGGCGTCCCCGAGCCGCGACGCGCGGCGCAGGAACAATCGCCCGAGCCGGCCCGGCGGCGGCACCGTGACCATCCGCGCCTCGACTCCCGGCAGTGCTGCCAGGGAGGCCTCGAGCTGGCGTTTCATCGTGCGGTGTCCGAGCACCCCCTCGTCGACGACGAGCAGGCGCAGCGGCTCTGTGCGCGTCTCCCCGGCGCTCAAGGCCGCGCCCCCCGCGCGTCCTCGATCAGGCGCTCGGCCTGGGCCGCGACCACGCCCCGGTCGAAGCGCTCGACCGCCCGTTTGGCGGCGAGCTCCCCCTCGCGGCGCACCCGCTCGGGGTCGTCCTCGTAGGGGTGCAGCGCCGCCGCAACCGCGTCGGGGTCGTTCTCGGGGGAGACGATCGTCCCGAACTCCTCCTCGATCAAGCCGACCACACCCTCGGCTCCGGTCGAGACGCAGGGGCGCCCGGCGAGCATGCCGAGGATCACCGCCCGCGGCTGCCCCTCGGCCGGCGAGGGGCAGAAGACGGAGACGTCGAAAGCGGAGAGGACGTCGCCGACCTCGGCGCCGGGGGTGGGAAGGATGTGGGCCCGCGGGCCGAGCGGGGCCGCCCGCTGGAGCAGCTCGGCCTCGGTCTCGCCCGAGCCGGCCAGGATCAGGTGGGTCTCGGCGCCGAGCATGCCGACCGCGTCGATGAGGACGTCGTTTCGCTTCTTCGGGTGGAAGCGGGAGATGCAGCCGACGGTGAAGGCCTCGGCGGGGATGCCGAGCTCGGTCCGCACGCGGGCGCGACCCTCGGCGCTGAAGCGGATCTCCTCGGTCCGCATCGCGTTCGGCAGCACCGCCACCTTCGCCTCCTCGACGCCGGCGTCGATCGCCGAGCGGCGGGTGCCTGCGGAGATCGCCAGCACCGGCCCAACCTCGCGGGAAGCGCGGGCGTAGGCCCAGCGGCCGGGCCCACGGCGCATCTGACGTGGCACCGGCCCCCACTCGCACCAGGCGATCTGGGGGCGCAGGGAGGCGGGCAACCCGGGCGCCAGCAGCTGCTCCTTCTTGTAGTGGAGGAGCAGCAGGTCGTAGGGCGCCTCGGTCTCGAGCGCCTGGCGGAAATGGCGCCCGAGCGCGCTCCAGCGCAGCGCCAGCCGCGGCCAGGTGCGCCCGGACAGCTTCGGTCCCAGCTCCAGCGGGTGGACCTCGACCCGCGTCTCGCGGCCGATCTCCGCCGAGTCGCTCAGCATCACCGCCTCGTGCCCGCGTTCGATCAGCGCGTCGAGCAGCTCGACGGCCGCGAACTCGGCGCCGCCGGGGGCGGCGCCGGTCATCACCGAGACGATCTTCATGCCGCCAGGCGCCGCTCCAGCGCCTCGATCGAGTACTCGCGCTCGGCCAGCCTGCGGCCCGCCGCGGCGAGCGGATTGCCCTGCGCCGGGTCGAGCGCCGCTGCGATCGCGCGCGCGAACGGTTCGCCGTTGGCGGCGCCCTCGGCGTAGTGCTCGCCGGCCCGGACCTCCAGCCCGGCCGCGGCCAGCGGCGTCGCGGCCACCGGCACGCCGTAAGCGAGTGCCTCGACGAACTTCAGCGGCGAGCCGCCGCCCTCCAGCAGCGGCACCGCGACGCAGCCGGCGGCCAGGTAGAGATCGCGCAGGTCCGGCACGAAGCCACTGGGCTCGACCCGGGCGTCGCTGGGCCGGATCTCCTCGCTGCCCTTGCCGGCGACCACCAGGCGGACGTCGCCCGCCCGCTCCCAGAGGGCCGGCATCGCCTCCTCGAGCAGGAAGCTCAGGGCGCCGCGGTTGGGCTCGTAGGAGAGGTCGGCGACGAAGAGCACGACCCGCTCGCCGGCGCGGGCCGGGACCGGCTCGATCGCGGCGACGTCGACGACATTGGGGACGAGACGTAAGCAGGCGCCGGGAGCGAGCGCCGCCGCCCCCTCCATGTCGGCCGGGGAGACCATCCAGCTCTCCACGAACCGTTCCAGCAGCAGCCGCTCGAACCGCTCCAGGGCGGGCAGGGACATGCCGGCTTCGTCGAGGCGGTGGCGGAAGGCCGACTCGAGGTTGTGGGAGTCGTAGATCGCCGGGCGCCGGGCCGCCAGCGAGAGCAGCGCGGCGGCGGCGACGGGCCCCTCGGCGATCACCCGGGTCGAGTCCTCCGCCGCCAGCGCGGCGGTGCGAGCCGCGACCGCGGGCCAGATCCCGCGGGCGAAGTCGTCCGGCACCCCGCGCAGGCGCGCGCGCAGGTACGCGGGCAGGCGGGCTGCAGGTGCCCGGCCGCTCGATCCGGTGCAGCTGCAGGCCGGGGATCGCTTCGTAGGCCGGGTCCGGGCGGTCGGCGCCGAAAGCTCCGTAGACCAGGTCGACCGGGCCGCCGGCCGCCAGCGCCCGCACGATCCCGTAGGTGCGCCGCGCGCGGCCCGAGTCAAGAGTTGGCGTGAATGAGGTGGCGATGGCGGTCCGCATCGGGCGGGGCCGGCCGGTGGGAAGGGCGGCGCGGCGAGTATAAGACGGGTGCCGGACCTGGATCGACGCCCATGGGGCGTCCCTTTAGAACCGGTCTCAGCGGTAGAGCTGCATCGCCGCCCGCACGATCGCGTAGGCCGGCTTCGGCGTCCCGTCCTCGCGCAGGAGGCCGAACTGGAGCTCGCGGTCGCTGCTGTTGGTGCCGCGGTCGATCAGCTGGAAGACGGAGAGCATCCCGACCTTCCAGGCGGGGTGCGAGACGATCGCTTCGATCATCGTCGCCAGGTGCGCGGCCTGGTCGGCCTCGCTGACGCACTCCGAGCCGCAGTTGGCGGTCGACTCCCCGTACTCGGTCAGGTAGATCGGCTTCGCGTCCGCCCCCAGTTCATTCATCCGCTCGCGCAGGGTGGCGAGCCGCTCGAGCGGGCCGCTGTCGCCCGCGGCAGCGGGATCGTGGCCGTACCAGTAGGGATGGAAGGCAAGCGCGTGGTAGAGCGAGTTGAGGTTGGGGATGCGGTCGTAGAGCGTGTCCAGCCAGGAGAGGTTCTCGCCGTGGAGGTAGACCGGCAGCAGGACTTTTACCGGCAGGTCGAGTTCGTCGATCCGTTCCAGGGCCGGGCGCACGGCGTCGGCGTAGTCCTCGGCCGACATCGCGCCGAAGTAGGGCTCGTTGCCGAGCTCGATCGTGTCGATCGCGTAACGCGAGGCGTCGAGCCCTGGGTGCTCGGTCCAGAAGGCCCCGCCGGGACCGTAGTGGCGGACGAAGGCGACGACCCAGTCGCGGTAGTGGGTCGCTTCGCCGATGTCGTTGCCCCCGAGCAGGGCAAGGATGCGGCTGTCGATTTCGGTGGCGGCGGCGAGCACCTGCTCTTCCTCGCTCTCGACCGGATTCGAGATGTCCCACTCATGGCGGGTGACCGCGGCGCCGAGCGCGGCACGGTGTTTGACTTCGCTCGGCGTCCAGCCGGCGTAGCCGCCGTCGATGCCGAGCACCAGGCTGCCAGCGGGCGAGGGGGCAGGCGGCGCTGGTTCGACCGGGACGCTCGGGTCGATGTCCGGGGTCGAGGTTTTGGGCGGCGGCGGTTTGGTTTCGGGCACAGGGGCCGGCGTTTCCGGCGTGACCGGTGGCGGTTCCGGGGCCGGTGCTTCTTCCGGCGCGGGCGTTTCGCTGGGGACCGGCGTTTCCGGCGTCGCGGGGGGCGGCGGCGAGACCGGCGGTTCCGAGGGAGCCGCAGGGACGGGGGGCGGAGCGGGGATCGGGTCTGCGGGCACCGCCTCTTGCCCGCTCGGCGCGAGGGCGTCGGTGATCTGGCCCGGCGCCTCGCCGACCGGCGCTTGCGCGCCCGCGCCGGGCGTGCGCTTCGCGCGGGCGCGGCCGATGACGCCAGGGACGCGGCGGCTGCTCTTCGCGGCTTCTGCCTCGCCCAGGGCCACCCGCCCCTCGACCTGGCTCGTCCCCACGCTCCTGTCCCGGCCCGAGGAGGCCAGCGAAAGGCCGGTCATCGCCGCCGCGAGCGCGACGAGCGCGATCAGGCTCATCCTCAGTGAGGGGCTGGGAAAGCTCATACGTTCGTCCACCACCCTACCCGGGCTGGCCCACTTCAAGCAGCTGAGGCGAGGGTCGGCGCTTAGCCGCGGTAGGTCTGCATCAGCCCGCGCACGAACGAGTAAGACGGCTTCTGCGTCCCGTTTTGGCGCAGCAGCCCAAATCCCATCTCGCGGTCGCTGCTGTTGGTGCCGCGGTCGACGAGCTGGAAGACCGAGATCATCTCGATGTCCCAGTAGCTGCGGGTGATGGCGGCGTTCAGCATCTTCTGCAGATGTTCGGACTGGAGGGCCTCGGAGACGCACTCGGTGGCGCAGTTGGCCGTGGACTCCCCGTACTCGGTCAGGTAGATCGGCTTGTCGGCGGCGCCTTTTTCGTTCATCCGCTGGCGCACCTTGTCGATCCGCCCGAAGGGACCGGCGGCGTTGACCTGCGCGGGGTCATGCGCGTACCAGTAGGGGTGTTCGGCGAAGCCGTAGAAGAGCGAGTTGAGGTTGGGGATGCGGCTGTAGAGGGTGTCCATCCAGCTGGTGTCGCTGCCGTAGACGCGCTGGGCCAGAATCACCTTCACCGGCAGGTTCTGGGCCTTGATCGCTTCCAGTGCAGGGCGCACGCTGTCGGCGTAAGAGGTGGCGGAGACGTCGAAGTAGGGCTCGTTGCCGAGCTCGACGGTGGTGATCGCGTAAGCGGCTTCGTCGAGCTCGGGGTGCAGGCCCAGAACGTGCCGCCGAGGCCGTAGCGGCCGATGAAGGCGACGACGAAGTCGCGGTAGGCGCCGCCGCTGCCGAGTTCGTTGCCGCCGAGCAGGGCGTGGATGCGGGTGTGGGCCTGAGCGGCTGCTTTGAGCACGAGGGAGTCCTGCCAGTTGACGGGCTCGCTCGGGTCCCACTCGTGGCGGGTGACCGCGGCGTTGATCTGGGAGCGGTAGGTGGTTTCGGTGCTGGTCCAGGAGCCGTGGCCGCCGTCGAGGGCGACCACCAGCGAGCCGCTTTCCGGGCTCGGCGCGGGCGCAGGGGAGGGAGCGGGGCTCGGTTCGGGCGCCGGCGCCGGGGCGGGAGCCGGTGCCGGGGCGTTGGAGATGTTCACCGCAACCGAGACCGCGCGCGAGTTTCCGGCCGCGTCATATGCGGTGGCGCTGAGGGTGTGGGGCCCCGTCGCTGACCTTGGTCGAGTCGAAGCTGCAGTTCCAGGGTGCGTCGCTCTCGGTGTTGAGCGTGGTGCCGTCGACCTTCATCACGACGCGGTCGATGCCGCCACCGTCAGTGGCGAGCGCCTCGCAGGCAGAGCCCTGGACCTTGCCGCTGACGGTGGCGCCGGCGGTCGGGGTCTTCCAGCTGACGCTGGGGGCGGTGGTGTCGCCGGCCGGAGCTGGGCTCGGCGCGGGGGCCGGTGCTGGAGCGGGAGAAGGGGCGGGGGCGGGTGCCGCCGCCGCTTTATTGGCGACGGTGACGGCGACCGACGCCGAGCGTGAGTTGCCCGCCACGTCGTAAGCGGTCGCGCTCAAGGTGTGGGCCCCGTCGCTGACCTTGGTCGAGTCGAAGCTGCAGTTCCAGGGTGCGTCGCTCTCGGTGTTGAGCGTGGTGCCGTCGACCTTCATCACGACGCGGTCGATGCCGCCACCGTCAGTGGCGAGCGCCTCGCAGGCAGAGCCCTGGACCTTGCCGCTGACGGTGGCGCCGGCGGTCGGGGTCTTCCAGCTGACGCTGGGGGCGGTGGTGTCGCGGGTGCGGGTGGCCGAGCGCTTGAGGGTCGCGACGCAGCGCCGCCACGATGCGGTGCTGCGCGGTGCGCGCTTGGTGCAGACGCTGGCGGCGCGCTGGGCGGAGGCCGTGGGCTCCTTTGCGGTGGCAGCAGACGGGGCGGCGACCGGGACGAAGGCGGTGAGGGCGATGGCGAGGACGGCGGGGCGGGTGATCTTCATTGCCCGTTGATCGGAGGCTCCGTCCCGACCCGTTCGAAATTCCCCTGCAATTGGACGCATGTCCAGCGCGGGGCTGGACGCCCTGCGCTGGACCCTCCCACGGAGGGACTAACCGCGGTACTGCTGGACCGCGTCGGAGATCAGCGGGTAGGACGGCTTCTCGGAGCCGTCCTCGCGCAGCAGCCCGAACTGGAGCTCGCGGTCGCTGCTGTTGGTGCCGCGGTCGCGGAGCTGGAAGACCGACAGCATCTTCACCCCCCAGTCGGGACGGGTGACGATCGCGTCGAGCATCTGTTTCAGGTGCTGGGCCTGGACCCCCTCGCTGATGCACTCCTCGCCGCAGCTGGCGGTCGACTCCCCGTACTCGGTGATGAAGATCGGCTTCGTGCTGGCGCCCAGTTCGTTCATCCGCGTGCGCAGTCTTTCGATGCGCCCGAACGGGCCCGCCGCGTCGACCTCGGCCGGGTCGTGCCCATACCAGTAGGGGTGGTCGGCGAAGGCGTAGAAGAGCGAGTTGAGGTTCGGGATCAGCTCGTAGAGCCGGTCGATCCAGGTCGTGTCTTTGCCGTAGACGCGGCTGGGCAGGACCACCCGTACCGGCAGCTGCAGGCGCTGGATCTCTTCCAGGGCCGGCCGCACGGCCGCTGCGTACTCCTGCGGCGACATCTCGCCGAAGTAGGGCTCGTTGCCAAGCTCGACGGTCGTGATCGCATAGCTCGCCTGATCCAGCTCGGGGTGCTCGGCCCAAAAACTGCCGCCGACGCCGTAACGCTGGATGAAGCCGACGACGAACCCGCGGTAGTGGTCCGGGTCGCCGAGGTCGTTGCCGCCGAGCAGAGCGTGGATGCGGGTGTGGATCTCGCCGGCGGCGACTTCGACCACGTCCTCCTGCTCGTTGACGGGCTCGGAGGGGTCCCACTCGTGGCGGGTGACGGAGGCGCCGAGTTCCTCGCGCTGCTCGATCTCGCTGTCGCTCCAGCCGCCGTGACCGCCGTCGATCCCGACCAGGAGCTTGCCGGGCGCCTGGGTGACCGCAACCGCGGCAGTGGCACGCTTGCGCTGGGCGGCGCAGCGGCGGCGCAGCCTCGCGGCGGCGCGGCGGGCGCTGGGGTTCTTGCGGCCCCGGGAGGAGACCAGACGGGAGATCCGCCTGGTGCAGGCCGCCTTCCCCTTGGGGCCCGTCACGGAGACCGAGGCGGAGAGGTCGGTACGCGGGGCGGCGCTCGCGGCGCCGGCGTTGACGGCGCCGAGGAGCGAGGCGACGGCGAGCGCGAGAAGGAGGACTCGGAGGGTGTGGCTCGGAAACCGCATGCCGTCCCGTCATCGGGCGGCGGGGTGACCCCCGTGGGCCTTTCAAGCCTGTCTGGACGGATGTACTAGACGGCCGTTGAGACCTGCAAACAGGCATGCGAGCGCGCTCAGGCGGCGTTTGCCACCGCTGAGCGAGGATGTCGCCGGACGCTAAGGCGCCGGCGTGTTGCGGTGCCGCGCGTCGAACGGGTCGCCGAAGGTCTCGGCGTCCAGCCCTTTGGCGATCTCGCGGACGCCGTCCGGCACCCGCATCTGCGGTTCGAAGCCGAGCCGCTCGTGGATCTTGGCGAAGGAGACCTTGTAGTCGCGGGGATCCTCGTCCTTGTGCACGTAGCTGACGTTGCCGCGTGAGATCTCAGTCGTGATCACCTCGACCAGGTCGAGCTTGCGGTAGTTCTCGTCGCTGTGGCCGACGTTGAAGACGTCGCCGCCGACCTCGCCGGGGCCTGCCTCGAGCACGGTGAGGATGCCGCGGGCGGCGTCGCGAACGTGCACGTAGGGGCGCCAGAACTGCTCGCCGAAGACTTCGAGGTCGCGGTCGGCCCAGAGTTCGCGCGTGAACTCGTTCACGGTCAGGTCGAACCGCATCCGCGGCGCCGCGCCGTAGACGGTGGCGAAACGCAGGCAGGTGGGCGCCGTCGGGCCGCTGCCGTTCTCGAGCAGCATTTTCTCGATCTCGACCTTCTGTTCCGCGTAGAGCGAGACCGGCGCCAGCGGCGCCTCCTCGTCGACCGGCGTCTCCGGGTCGGCCATGCGCCCGTAGTTGGAGCAGGTCGAGGCGAAGATCAGGTGTGCGACCCCGGCCTCGGCGGCGTCGGCGATCAGCGCCCGGGTTGCCTCGATGTTGGTCGCGCGGGCAAGCTCGGGGTCGCGGGCGCAGGCCGGGTCGCCGACGATCGCCGCCAGGTGGACGATCGCGCCGGCGCCCTCGACGGCGCTGCGCCGGGTCTCGTCGTCGCGGACGTCGCCGATGCGGACGTCGGCGCCACGCTCCTCGAGCATCTTCGCGATCTCGTCCTGGCCGAAGAGCAGCGAGTCGAGCACACGCACCTCGCGGCCGGCGTCGAGCAGCGCGGTGGCCACTTCCGTCCCGACGTATCCGGCGCCACCGGTGATCAGGGTCAGGTCGCTCAATTCGTTGCCTCCATTGGAGTCGCGTTGCGCTGGTCGGCGTAGTGGTCGACCAGCGCCTTGAAGTTCTGCCGGAACGAGGCGGCGCTGAAGCGCTCGGCGTTGGCCCGGATCGCCCGCGGGTCGAAGCTCTCGAAGTCGAGGTCGTAGAGCGGCGCCGCCAGTGCCGCCGCGTCCTCGCCGTCGACCAGGGCGCCGGTGACGCCGTCGACGACGGTCTCGCGGACGCCGCCGCGGTTGACCGCTACAACCGGCCGCCCGGCGGCCTGCGCCTCGACGGCGGCGATTCCAAACTCCTCGATGTTGGGGACGACCAGCGCGATGCAGCGAGAATAAAGATCGGTAAGGCGGGTGTCGGAGACGTTGCCGAGGAACTCGACGTCGGGCCGGTCGTAGAGCTCCCGCAGCCGCGCCAGGTCGGGCCCCTCGCCGACGATCTTGATCGGCCGGCCTGCCAGCTCGGCCGCCTTCAGTGCGACCTCGACCCGCTTGTGGGGGACGATCTGGCCGACGAAGAGGAGGAAGTTCTCGGGCCGCCCGACCGAGAACCGCTCGACTTCGACCGGGGGGTGGACGATCTCCGCCTCGACGCCATAAAGCTGCTCGATCCGCTCCTGGGTGATGCGGGCGTTGGCGACATAACGGGTGACCCGCCCGGCCGCCTCGAGGTCCCAGTCGCGGATCCGCTTCAGAGTCCGGCGCATCAGCGGCCGGCCCAGGCTCGGGGTCTCTTCGAGCGCTCGCTCCTGCTCGAACCAGGCATAGCGGAAGGGGCTGTGGCAGTAGCAGACGTGGAGTGCGCCGGGCCCGGGCCGTAGGCCGTGGGCGAAGGCGCTGCTGCTGGAGACGAGCACGTCGTAGTCGCCGACCGGCAGTCGTTCCACCGCGCCGGGGAACAGGGGGAGCAGGTAGCGGAAGCTGCGCTGGTTGGCGCCGAGGCGTTGAAGCCCGGAGGTGTGGACGTCGCGCCCGGCGAAGCCGTCGGCGACCGCCTCCTCGTCGTAGAGCAGCGTGTAGA
The DNA here is from genome assembly GCA_963802935.1 of uncultured Solirubrobacterales bacterium. GTDB lineage: Bacteria > Actinomycetota > Thermoleophilia > Solirubrobacterales > 70-9 > VAYN01. The sequence goes on from CAWDKO010000007.1 coordinate 637,171, forward strand.
CTGGCGCCGCCGGCCAACACGCCGCCATCTCGGCGAAGGTCCGCTCGGCCCCCCGCATCGTCAGCAGGTAGTCGTGGGCGAGCGCGAGCGAGTGGCCGTTAGTAGGCGCCACGCCCCGACATGACGGCGGGGACAGTCGCAAGCAGAATCTCGATGTCGCGCGCGAGCGACCAGCCGGCGACGTACTGGTAGTCGAAGCGGACCATCTCCTGGAAGGGGCTCTGGGAGCGGCCGTAGACCTGCCAGGGGCCGGTCAGACCAGGCCGCAGCTCGAGCCGGCGCAAGTGCCAGTTCTCGTCCAGCGCCGCCGTCTCCGGGAAGATCAGCGGCCGCGGCCCGACCAGGCTCATCTCGCCTTTGAGCACGTTGAACAGCTGTGGCAGCTCGTCGAGGGAGAAGCGGCGCAGGTTGCGGCCGATGCGGGTCACCCGCGGGTCCTCGCGGATCTTGAACATGACGCCGTCGCCGGCCTCGTTCATGTCCTCGAATTCCTTCTTGCGCTGCTCGGCGTCGACGTACATCGAGCGGAACTTGATCAGCTGGAAGCTGGTGTTGCCGCGGCCGGCGCGGGGCTGGCGGAAGAAGACCGGGCCGCGCGACTCGAGTTTGATCGCGATCGCGGTCGCCAGCATCAGCGGCGAGAGCAGCGTCAGCAAGGTGGCGCTGCCGAGAATGTCGAGGCAGCGCTTGGCGGCCATCGATGCCGAGGTCAGCATCGGGGCGCCGATCGAGAGCAGCGGCAGGCCGCCGACCTGGTCGAGCGCGCGGACCCCGTCGAGGAACTCGAAGAGGCGGGGGACGACGTCGATCGCGACGCCGGCGTCGCGGCAGGCGCGAATCGACTCCAGCAGCTCCTCGTGGCTGGCCCGCGAGAAGGCGATGATCACGCGGTCGATGTTCTGCGCCTCGATGATCGCGTCGAGGTCTTTGAAGCGACCGAGCCAGGGCAGGTCGGGGGTGCCGATGTCGTGCACGTCGTCGTCGACGATGCCGACCGGGACCAGCCCGAACTGGACGTTGTTGTGCAGCTTCTTGACGACCTGACCGGCGACGATGCCGGAGCCGAGGATCAGGGTGCGCTGGCGCAGGTCCGGCGCCCGGTGCAGGCCGGCGCGGACGATCGCGCGGGCGCAGCCGGCGAAGGTGGCGGTGGCGGCGACCGTGAGGAAGGTGAGGGCGACGGCCTCGTTGAGCCCGACCAGCGAGGCGACCCCGAAGAGGGGCCAGGTAATCAGCATCACGGCGACGAAACCGCGGGGGATCTCGGAGACCGCCGAGGCCCAGGTCGCGAGCTGGTCGCTGCGGTACAGCCCGATGCTGAAGGCGGCAAAGGGCCAGAGCAGACCGGCGCAGAGGATGAAGGTGAGACCGGCGGTGGAGAAGCTGGCGAGCAGGGCCACCGCGACGGCGGCGGCGAGCAGCGCCGCCAGCGCGTCGCCCGAGTAGAGCATCCTCGCCAGTACCGCGCCGCGGCGCCGGGCCCGGCTCGTCGCCTCCGAGCGCGACTCGTCCCGATCCTGATCGAGGGCGAGCGGGTCGGTCTCCGAGTGGGTGGCGGTTGGGTTTTCCATCGAGGCTGGTGGCTGGCGGTCAGGCTGGGCGTTTCTGGCTTTTGGCAGGAAGGATGGGCTCAAAACTCGACTCGGCACATCTTGGGGACTCGGGCTGTCCGCGCTTGTCTCTTATCGTGCACTCGGCACGTTCCTTTAGGCGTCCGCGCAAACTGAAAGTTTCTGCGCACGCTCCTTGAAAAAATAGTCCGGTTGAGCCCAAATCTCTATACCCGCACCCACATCGGTAAAAAAACCCCGTCGTTGAGTTCGGGAATGCCGCCTGCGCAGCCGATCTGCGCGAGCTTAGCGGACATATGTTCGATACCGGGTTGTCGAAATAAGGCGGCCGTGCTAAGCCGATACGGCGGCAAACAGCGGCGGGATCACTCTCAGTGTGCCTCGTCGGAGGCGTGCGCTGGGGGCCGCGACTCCTCCGCGAGCGAGGTGATCTCGAGCTGGCCATGGGCCGCGTCTTCGAGCACCTCGGTCGCCTCCTGGGCCGAGCGGGCGTAGAGCTCAACCAGGAGATGGACGACGATCTGCTCGTCGTCGTGCTTGTGGAAGCGGACGTGGGTGAAGAACTCGCGCACGCCGGCATCGCCGAAGGCGCCGTAGGTGAGGAACTCGATTGCCTCGGGGCCGGAGCAGGTCTCGACCCGGTCCTGGTCGACGGTGACGGTGCAGGAGGCGACCCAGGGGGTGCCCGCGACCATCCTTTGCCAGCGGTCCTCGATCGGCACCACGCGGTCGTCCTGGAAGGTCAGGTGCGGCTGGTCGTGCATGCAGTCGAGGCACTGCACGACCGATTCCTGCACCTCGTCGACCCCTTCGGCGAGGACGCCGGTGTCGGGGTCGACGCGGCGGATCGCGTCGTAGTGGATCTGGATCTCGAGGCTCTGCGACCAGCAGCGATAGCAGCGCAGCCAGGCCGCCCGGTCCCCGTTCAGCTCGGTCATGCCCTCATTGTCGCGCGGCGCCGACCTCGGCGCGGTCAGGCAGGGGCGGCGGTGCCGGCGCGCTGACCGACCAGCTCGACGATCTCGCCCATGATCTTGTTGATGTCGAAGTCCTTGGGCGTGTAGACGCCGTCGACGCCGGCCTCGCGCAGGCGCTTCGCGTCGGCGACGGGAATGATGCCGCCGACGACGACCGGGACGTCGACGTTCTCGCCCCGGAGCAGGCGGACCACCTCCGGGATCAGCTCCAGATGCGAGCCGGAAAGGATCGAGAGGCCAACCACGTCGACGTCCTCCTGCAGGGCGGACTCGGCGATCTCGGCCGGGGTGAGGCGGATGCCCTGGTAGATCACCTCCATGCCGGCGTCGCGGGCACGCAGGGCGATCTGCTCGGAGCCGTTGGAGTGGCCGTCGAGGCCGGGCTTGCCGACCAGGATCTTGATCCGGTGCCCGATTTGCTCAGAGACCTCGTCGACCTTGGCCCGGATCGCCTCGAGCTGGTCGCGATCGGCGGGTGGCGCCGCACCGCTGACGCCGGTCGGCCCGCGGTAGGCCCCGAAGGACTCGCGCAGCACCTCGGCCCACTCGCCGGTCGTGGCCCCGGCCTTGGCGGCGGCGATCGTCGCCGGCATGATGTTCTGGCTGTCGTCGGCGGCGACCGCGGCGAGCTCGTCAAGCGCGGCCTTGACCGCGCCCTCGTCGCGCTCGGCCTTCCACTGCTCCAGCGCCTCGACCCGTTCGCGCTCGACCTCGGGGTCGGGGGTGAGGATGCCGCCGTCGGCGCCGGCGGTCAGGGGGGAGTCCTCGGTCTCGGTGAAGCTGTTCTGGCCGATCACCTTCTGCTCGCCACTCTCGATCCGGGCGACGCGCTCGCGGTGGGACTCGACCAGGCGTGCCTTCATATAGGGGACGGCGTTGACGGCGCCGCCGTGCTCCTCGACCACCGCCATCTCGGCCCGGGCGCCCTCGGTCAGCTCGGCGACCAGCCCGTCCATGACGTGGGAGCCGGCGAAGATGTCGGGGTACTCGAGCAGGTCGGTCTCGTTCGCCAGCACCTGCTGGATCCGCAAGCTCCACTGCTGGTCCCAGGGGCGCGGCAGACCCATCGCCTCGTTCCACGCCGGCAGCTGGATCGCGCGGGCGCGGGCGTCGCGGCTGAGGGTGACGGCGAGCGCCTCCAGCACGATCCGCTGGATGTTGTTCTCCGGCTGCGCCTCGGTCAGGCCGAGGCTGTTGACCTGGACGCCGTAGCGGAAGCGCAGCATCTTCTCGTCGCTGACCCCGTAGCGCTCGCGCCCGATCTGCTGCCAGAGCGCGCTCATCGTTCGCAGCTTCGCAATCTCCTCGACCAGGCGGATGCCGGCGTTGACGAAGAAGGAGATGCGGCCGAAGACCTTGGGGAAGTCGGCCTCGGCGACCTGGCCGCGGGCTTTCACCTCGTCGAGCACGGCGATCCCGGTCGAGAGCGCGTAGGCGATCTCCTGCACCGGCGTCGCCCCGGCCTCCTGCAGGTGGTAGCTGCAGATGTTGGTCGGGTTCCAGCTCGGTACCTCGTTGACGGTGAAGGCGACCATGTCGGCGATCAGTCGCATCGAGGGCTCGGGCGGGAAGGCGTAGGTGCCGCGCGAGAGGTACTCCTTGATGATGTCGTTCTGGGTCGTGCCCTTCAGCTGGTCGCGATTCACCCCGTTCTCCTCGGCGACCGTGACGTAGAGGCCGAGCAGCCAGGCGGCGGTGGCGTTGATCGTCATCGAGGTGTTCATCTCGTCGAGCGGGATCCCGTCGAAGAGCTGGTGCATGTCGCCCTTGTGGGCGATCGAGACACCGACCTTGCCGACCTCGCCGCGGGCCAGCACGTGGTCCGGGTCGTAGCCGGTCTGGGTCGGGAGGTCGAAGGCGACGGAGAGGCCGGTCTGGCCCTTGGTCAGGTTGCCGCGGTAGAGCTCGTTGGAGCGCCTGGCGTCGGAGTGGCCGGCGTAGGTGCGCATCACCCAAGGGCGGTCGCGCTCCGGCAGTCGGTGGTCGGGCATGTGGCACATGGTATTTGGCCGGGTGAACCTTGTGGGGTGGGGGGAGAGGTGGGGCATCCCTGCCGCTGCGCTGTCGTTTTCGCGCGGAATCGTCGCCGGCCATCCGACGGACCCGCCGGGCGAAAACGTAGCGCCGCTTGCGGCAGGGACGCCCCACCTCTCCTCTCAGCTACGAGGTTCGGGCTCTTCCCATCTCCGAGATTCGTCCCTCGGAGCTTCTCCTCCGGTTCGCTGGCGGAGCTTCGAGCTTCAAGCCTTTTCGTTGAACGGAGTTCGAGCCCTCGAGGCGGGGTGTGGGGGGCCCTGCCGCAAGCGGCGCTACGTTTTCGCCCGTCTGATCCTCGGATGGCGGCAGGCGATCCGGGCGAAAACGACAGCGCAGCGGCAGGGACCCCCACACCCCGCCCCCAGCCCCGAAATCCCCCGTTCAGCCCACCCAGCTCCGCATCTTTCCCCCGAGCGTGTGTTTAGGTTGCCGACCATGAGGACTCGATTTGCAGCCGTATTTGGCGTTGCCCTGCTTGTGGGCCTGGTTGCCGTTGCCTCGACCGGGGCGGCGATGGTGGGCCTGTACCGCAACGTGCTGGACACGAAAGCGCAGCGTTCGCAGATGGTCCTGCTCGCGGGCGCCAGCTGCAGCCGGGCCGGTACCGCTGGGGCGCTGCGGATCGCAGTCGGGAAAGGGACCGACGCCTGCTCGCTGCGGACGCCGGTGATCGGGCGCGACCTCGAGATCGCCGCGACCGAGCGGCTCTTGAGCGGAACCCCGCCGGCGCTGCAGAAGAAGGCTTACCTCGGGCTCGAGCTACGGGCCGGGGGTGGGGCCAAGTATCAGCTGCTGGCCTTCCCGCTGCAGCGCAAGGTGCAGCTGGTCAAGGTCAGCGCCGAAGGCAGCGAGTACCTGGCGATCGAGAAAGACGTCAAAGGCTTGATGGGCGTCAACAAAGCCAACGCGCTGCGGCTGCGGGCGGTCAACTCCGAACCGGGCAAGGCGCGCCTCTCCGCCTACGTCGGCGGCACGCTCGTGGCAGAAGCCAAAGACGAAGTGGCCGGCGAAGTGAGCGGTCGCGCCTCGGCGGTTGCGATCGGCGCCGCCAAAGGCGGCAACGGCGTGATCGGCAGCGTCGACGACGTCGTCGTCCGCGCCCGCGTCCTCTTCAAGTAGGCGGGCTCAGCCGCCGCCATCGGCGGCCTCGAGCTCGTCGGCGATCAGCCGCGCCAGCGCCAGCGAAGAGGTGGCAGCGGGGGAGGGGGCGTTGCGGACGTGGATCGCCTGCTCGGTGCGGTGGACTACGAAGTCGTCGACCAGCTTGCCGTCGCGGCCCAGCGCCTGCGCCCTGATTCCGGCCGGGCCGGGCTCGGCCTTGACGCCGCGTAGGTCCGGCACGAGTTTTGCCGCGGCGGCGACGAAGGAGCGGCTGCTGGCGGCGTGCCGAAGCTCCTGCGCTCCCGCGCGCCAGTGGCGGCCCATCAGGCGCCAAGTGCCGGGCCAGGCGAGGGTCTGGCCGAGGTCGCGGGCGCGTACCTTGCGCAGCCTGTAGGCGTCGCGGGCGGGGGCCATCAGGGCGCTGGGGCCGATCAGGACGTCCCCGGCCAGGGTTCGGGTCAAGTGGGCGCCGAGGAAGGGCAGGTCGGGCTCCGGCACGGGATAGACGTTGGCCCTGACCAGGTCGGCGGCGCCACGCGGCAGCCGCAGGTAGCCGCCGCGGAAGGGAACGATGCGCGGGTCGGCGGGGGCGCCGCAGGCCACGGCGAGGCGGTCGGACCAGAGGCCGGCGCAGAAGACGGCGCTGGCGGCCGTCGTGGTGCCGAGGTTGTGGCGGAGCTCGACCCGGCCGGAGGTGGGCGTGGCGCCGCCGACGCGCACCCCGAGGTGGGTCGTGCCGCCCGCCCCGCGCGCGTCTTCGGCATAGGCCTCGGCGACGGCGACGAAGTCGACCACGCCGGTCTCGGGCGAGTGCAGGGCGGCGACGCCACGCGCGTGCGGCTCAACCGCGGCGATCTCGCCGGCATCGAGGCGGCGCAGCCTGGGCACTCCGTTGGCGCGGCCGCGCCGCTCGAGGTCATCGAGGCGGGCCAGCTCGCCCTCGTCGACCGCGAGCACCAGCTTCCCGGATTTCTCGTAGGGAATCCCCCGCTTGTCGCAGTAGGCGTAGAGCGCCGCGGCGCCTTCGACGCAGAGGCGGGCCTTGAGCGAGCCCGGTTCGTAGTAGATGCCGGCGTGGATGACGCCGCTGGAGCGGCCGGTCTGGTGGCGCCCAATCCGGTCCTCCCCCTCGAGCACGCAGAGGCGGGCGCCGGGGCGACGGGCGAGCAGCTCACGGGCCACGGCCAGGCCGAGGATGCCGCCGCCGACGATCGCGATGTCGCACTCCCGCGGCGGTTGGCTCATGCGGCGAAGGGACCGCTGCCGGCAACCCCGATACCCGCGACCGTCAGCAGCAGCAGGCCGGCGAGCGCGTAGGAGGCGGCGAGCGCTCGCACCCGGCGCGGCGCCACGGCGCCGGACGCCTGGGCGCCGGCCAGCCGTCGCCGCAGCTCACCCCGGAAGTTCGGATCCGGCAGCGGCCGGGCGGCGCTCAGCTGCAGGCCGAGCTCGACCGCCCGCTCGGCCTCGGCCGGTTCGAGGTCGGGCGAGAGGTCGCGGCGGACCCTGTCTGGGTCGGGTGCGGTCACTGGCTGAAGAGGGGGGAGCGAGGGTTGAGCGATTTTGCCTTCAGATAGGCCTCGACGGCGGCGTCGGCGTGGCCCTGCTTGGCCTCCAACCGCGACAGCACCAGCCAGTTGCGCCAGTTGGTCTCCTCGCGCTCGGTCGCGGCTCGGGCCGCCGCGGTGGCTGCGGTCAGGTCACCTGCCGATTCCAGCAGCAGCGCCTCCTGGATCCGCGGCGAGGCGGCGTCGGGCTGGGCGTTCTGGGCGCCGCGGGCCGCCGTCAGCGCCGCCGCGAGGTCGCCGTCACGGGCGTCCGCCTGGCTCTGGCGCAGCAGCGAGGAGGAGGAGAGCGGGATCGCGATCGCGACGATCGCCGCCAGCGCGACACCGGCGGTGGCGATCCGCAGCGGCCAGGCGAAGCCACCCGTCGCGCTCGCCGGCTCGCGGTCACGCGCCGTCACCAAGAGCGAGGCGAGCAGCAGCAGCGCCACCGGCAGGACCGGGATCTGCCACATCCAGTCGAAGCTGGCGGTGACGCAGAAGGCGACGCAGCCGGCCAGCGCCGCGGCCAGCCAGGGTCGCGCGGCCGGCCCCGCCCGGACCACGACGGCGCCGCCGCCGATCAGGATCGAGAGCAGGAAGGCGCCGAGCAGCGCCACGCCGACGACCCCCAGCTCGCCCAGCGTCTGCATGTAGAGCGAGTGGGCGTCCTGCACGGTTTCGCCGCTGGTGCCGTCGCGCGACCACCAGTACTCGAAGGTGCCCGAGCCGGTGCCGGCGAGGGGCCTGGTCTCCTCCTGGCGCACCGTCGCACTCCAGAACTGGTAGCGGCTCTCGCCGGCGACGCTGCCGAGCCGCTCGTGGCCTTCGCCCGGGCCTGAGTTGGGCTGCTTGAAGTCGTCCCAAGCGTTCGAGACCCGCCCCGGGGCGTCGACCGCGACCAGCGCGAGCAGCAGCGCGACCGCGCCCACCGCGGTGACGGCGAGCGCGCTCTGTCGCGGCGACCTGGGTCCAGCGCGGCCGCAGATCGTGGACCAGGGCGAGCGAGATCCCCGCCTGGACCAGGCCGATGCCGACGCAGACGACGATCGTCATCCACAGCATCTCGTCGCCCTGGCTGTGGGCGGTCGCGTTCAGCAGCCCTTCCTGGAGGGCGTCGCGCTGGCTCGCGGCGGCGATCAGGATCGCGCCGCCGGCACCGGCCAGGAGCGTGGTCAGCAGCTTCGGCAGCCGGTCGGAGGCGAAGGCGAGGTAGACGGCGACGGCGATGAAAGAGGCGCCGATGCCGCCGCGGGAGATCGTGAAGTAGACGGTCAGCAGCAGCGCCGGAACGGCGGCGGCGGCGAGGGCACGGAGGGCGACGGAGCGCAGGTCGGAGGCGAGCTGGAGCAGCAGCGGCAGCCCGATTGCGACCAGCGCCGCCAGGCCGTTCCAGTAGTTGAGGGGGTAGGCGAGGCGGTCATGCGCGTCGAGGATGCGCGCGGTGTCGACAGCCTCGGGGAACCAGGCGGGGTGCAGGCGGGAGAGCAAGCCGACGATCGCGACGACGGCGATGCCGGCGCCCATCGCGGCCACCGTGCGGCGCAGAGCCCCGGGGCCGCGCGCCAGCAGGGCGAGGAGAAGGACGCCGACGTAAGTGGCGACGCGGGCGAGGTCGGCGAAGGTCTGCTCGGCGCTCTCGGTCCAGCCGAGGCTGAGCGCGGTCCAGATCGCGAATGCCGTCAACAGGCCGAGCGCCGACCAGGCGAGCGGGCTGAGGCCCTGCCGCGGCAGGGCCCCGACGAGGACGCCGGCCAGGACGATCCACCAGACCGCGATCCCGACCTGGTCGTGGACCAGTGGGTCGTAGCCGCCGCCCTTGAGCCCGAGGTAGACGATCAGGCCAAACCCGAGCAGCCAGGCGGGCACGGCGCTCCAGTCGGCCCGGCGGGCGTACTCGAGCGGCGCCGAGCGCGTCAGTGGCTGTGCGGCCTCCATCGCTCCTAGGTACGCGCCGCCTCCAGGAATCCTGACGCTGGATCCGCGGCGGCTGTCAGCTTTCGTTCCCGAGATCCGTATGGAGGGTCGTGAACGCGTTGCGGATCCTGCTCGCCTCGATGGCCGTGATCGTGCTTGCCGCCCTCCCCGCGGGGGCGAGTGCGGCGGCGCTGGTCCCGCCCGGCAACTCGGCGGCGAACCAGTACACGGAGACCTTCCCCACCACCGGCGGCAACGCTGAGGCGAAGGGCAAAAAGGCCACGCCGGGCGACGTGCTCGGGGCCGGCAACGCGGAGAAGCTCGACTCGAAGGGGAAGCAGGGCCGCGAAGTCGCCGCGGTGGTCGCCGCGACCGCCCCGCCGGCAACCGTTGCTTCGGGTGGCGGCGGGGGAGGCGCAGGTTCGGCCGGCGCCGGCGAAGGGACCGACGACGACGGCGGTGCGAGCAACGGCTCCGGCCAGACCGGAGGCGGTGGCGGAATCGCTGCTGCCAACGGCGGCGGCTCGGGCGCCGGTTCAGGCGCCGCCGTCAGCGACGACAGCAGCGGCTCCTCCGGCTTCGGCGAGGTGCTGGGACAGGCAACCGGCTCGAGCTCCTCCGGCGGGACCGGCTGGCTGCTGCCGCTGGTCGTCCTCGCCAGCGTCATCTGGGCGGCGGCCTTTTTCTTGCGGCGCAGACGACGGACCGCGTAGAAAGGCGAACGCTCGTGTTTGCTTTGTTCATGAGGCGCAATCGCGCAGACCTGGATCGGGCAAGGGTCCGCCGATCCTTTGGGGCGATTCTGCTGGCATGCCTCCTGGTTGCGGCGGGCGCGGCGCCCGCCTCCGCGGCGGCGCCGGCGTTGGTCACCGGGATCACGGGTTTCGATGACTACGATCCCGCTGCCTTCCGCGAGGCGCGAGCCACCGGCGCCAGCCAGGTCGAGCTGAGGATCCCCTGGGTGGACATCGCACCTCCCCAGCAGCCGGCGAGCTGGCAGCCAGAGGATCCCGCCGATCCTCACTACGACTGGTCCTATCTGGACAAGGGCGTGACCAATGCGGTCGCGGCCGGATTGACCCCGGTGCTGCAGGTCGACGGGGCGCCGCAGTGGGCGCAGCGCTGCAAAGCGCCGGCCGAGGGCGCCGCGGGCGATCTCTGCAACCCCGACCCCGCCGCGCTCGCCGTCTTCGCCAAAGCCGCCGCTCGCCGCTACAGCGGCCAGTTCGCCGGTCTGCCGAAGGTGATCTTCTGGCAGGCCCTGAATGAGCCGAACCTCAGCCTCTTCTTCTATCCCCAGTACGTCGACGGCAAGCCGACCTCGCCCGAGCTCTATCGGGCCCTGATCAACTCCTTCTACGCGGCGGTGAAGTCGGTCGACCCCGCGAACATCGTGATCGCCGGCGGCCTCGGGCCGATCGCGGTGCCCCAGTACACGATCGGCCCGATGGCGTTCGCCCGCCAGCTGCTCTGCATGAAAGGGCGTGAGAAACCGCGTCCGCTCAAAGGCGATTGCGGCGGTGGCGTCAGCTTCGACATCTTCGACATCCACCCATACACGACCGGCGCCCCGATCCACGAAGGCGGCAAAGACGACGTCCAGCTGGGCGACCTGGCCAAGCTGACGACGCTGCTGCGCGCCGCGGACCGCGCCGGCCGCATCAACGGCATCTACAAACGAACGCCGCTCTGGATCAACGAGTTTTCCTGGGACTCGAACCCGCCCGATCCCGGCGGCCTGCAGATGAAGATCGCCACGCGCTGGGTCGCGGAAGCGCTCTTCGTCGCCTGGCGAGAGGGCATCAGCCACTTCTCCTGGTACAGCCTCCGCGACCAGCACCTCAATCCAGACAGCACCTACGCGTCCACGCTGCAGTCGGGCCTCTACTTCCGCGGGCACGAAATCGGCCACGACCAGCCGAAGGAACTGATGTACGCCTTTCGTTTCCCCTTCGTCGCCTACCCGACCGGCAAAGGCGTCTCGATCTGGGGGCGCACGCCCAGCAGCAGCGGCGGCAAGGTGACGATCCAGCTGCTGCGCAAAGGCCACTGGCGCAACGCGCTGACCGTCAGCGCCAACCCGCGCGGCATCTTCACCGGCATCGTTCCCGGGCGCTATGGCCAGAACAAGAAAGGCGCCGCGCGCGCCCTCTTCAACGGCGAAAGCGCGATGCCGTTCGCGATGAAGCCGACCAGGGACTTCAAACAGCCGCCCTTCGGTTAGGGCGATCCCAGGGAGAGGGTGCCGATACCCCTCCGCGGGAATTGAGTCGCGCACCCTTCGGGTGCAGCTCCAAGAGATGCTGCGCGCCTATGGCGCGCAGGAATCAGATTGCATATCGCGGCCTTCGGCCACATTCCCGCGGAGGGGTATCGGCACCCTCTCCGCACGGCCCCTGTCGTTACAGGCGTTGGCCTTCCTAAAATTCCGGTAGGCCCTCAACCACGAACTTCACGGGTAGATAGAAGGTGTCGGGCTGGATCTGCGCAAGCAGCCAGATCACGAACCAGGCACAGAGTACGCCAACCAAGACTGCCTGAGCGATCTGTCGTTGACCGAGTGAAAGTGGTGGTTTCGGAGCGCGCTGTTCGGTCCATTTGGAGCCATCCCAATAACGCAAGCTGCCGCCGTCCTCGTACCAGCCAGCGGGCGTCTCGCTGGCGGTCTCGCTATCCATATTCCCAGTGCTCCCACTCATGACCCCTCCTCCCGTTGGAACGGTGACTACGTCAGAACTGCAACAAGCAGGACGATGAGGGCACACCAGAGTGCGATATTCAGGAAGCCGAGGCCAATCGCCCACTGGGCGATCGCCTTGCCGCGTTCTTGCCCTTGAGATTCCTCGATCTCGTCCAGAGCGACGTAGCCAAAAACCGTTGCCAGGATCCCGCCGACGAGAAGAGGTCCGATGCCTGCGAGGATGAGGGCCGTTACCGCGAGACGGTTTGCCTTTCCTTTGGGGCGCTGCCGCTCGGGTTTCGCCTCCCAGCGCTGGCCCCATTTCTCCCCATCCCAGTAGCGCTTGCCTTCTGGGTTGTCGGGATCCCGATACCAGCCGGGATCCTCGCCGACGAACTCCGCCGCGGCTTCTTCTAGCTGGAGCTCACCCTCTGGCATGACCGTCCCTAGTACTTACTCTTGGATTCGAGCTTGCCGTCCGAGAAGGCCAGCTGCCACTGGCCGTAGTAGAGATACTCCGACTTCCCCAAGCCAGCGGTCTTTGAGACCTGGTAGCTGTCGGGCTTGCCGAGCTTTGCCCGGACCGAGTCGACGGATGCGCCGAGAGGGATCTCTGCGACCTTACGGTTGAGTGCTCGGTTGTTGGTCGTGGAGCGTTCGAGCTTGTCGAGTTCTTTTTCGACCTCTTCGGTGCAGCCTGCAGCACCTACGCCTAGCGCCAGCGCCCCGATGGCAAGCACGATGACACTCCCCTGAAATCCCTTCACGCTTCCGGTCCTCCCCTGTCCGTTGCGATTGAGCGACCGGCACCGTACCAGAACAAAACACTGTCGCTGCTTACCTCAGTTACCGGCAGGGCTCTCCAGATGACCCCTCAGCTTCCGCAGGGAGCGGGAGAGGATCTGCTGGACGTTGCCGAGGCTGAGGTCGGTGGTGGCAGCGATCTCGGGGCCGCTGAGGTCGGCGCCGAAGCGGAGGGCGACGATCTCGCGGTCGCGGGGGGATAGACCCGCGAGGGCCTCGGCGAGGTCCGGGTCGATGCCGAGATCCGGCTCCGGGGTCTCGCTGCCCAGCTGCTCCTCGGGCACGGAGTCGAGCGGCTGCTGGCGGGCAGCGCCGTTACGCCGGTAGTGGTCGACCAGGAGGTTGCGGGCGATCGAGAGCAGCCAGACGCCCAGGGGCGCCCGCTCCGGGTCGAAGCGCGACCAGGCCCGCAGTGCCCGCTCGAACGTCTGCTGCGTCAAGTCCTCCGCGTCGCTCCTGTTCGCGACCCGGTAGGCGAAGAAGCCGAAGACGTTCCAGACCTGCTCGTCGTACGCGTCGGCGAAGTCGCCGTTCATCGGCCCGGGATGGTAGTTGCCCGCCGGGTCGCCCCGCCTCGGGTCTGTTTGCGAAAGGTTCCCATCTGGCTCGCTATGGCATCGGGTCGGTGGCCTTCGCGCTTGAGCCGCTGCATCTCAAATCTCCTCTCATGGTGAGCGGGCTGCATAATCGGGGCGATGTCGACGTCGACCATCGAGCGGCCGCGCAGCGCCGGCCCTGGCTCCGGCCTGGGGGGAGAGTGGAGGGTGATCGTCTGCAACGACGATCACAACACCTTCGAGCACGTTGCCGCGACGCTCGCCAAGGTGCTGCCAGGGGTGAGCCTCGACCAGGGCCACCGGATCGCCGAGGAGATCCACAACGGCGGCCAGGCGATCGTCTGGAGCGGCCCCCGCGAGCCCGCCGAGCATTACTGGGCCGAGCTCGACGCCGCCGGCCTGACGATGGCGCCGCTGGAGCGGGCCTAGCCGGGATGGGTGCGAGGACGGTCGCCGGCCTGCTGGCCGTCGTTGCCTGCTGCGTCGCGATCGCGGGCCCTGGCGCGGCTCAGGGCTCCAGCCTGCCGACCGGTTTCCGCGACGAGGTCGTCCTGGCGGAAGTGCCGGAACCGACGGCCTTGCGCTTCGCGCCCGACGGCCGCGTCTTCGTCGCCGAGAAAACCGGCCGCGTGGTCGTCTTCGACGATCTCGAAGACACGACTCCGGCGCTCTTCGCAGACCTCCGCACCCAGGTCTACGACGGCGCTGACCGCGGGCTGCTCGGCCTCGCGCTCGACCCCGGGTTCCCCCAGCGCCCCTACGTCTACCTGCTCTACACCTACGACCACGTCCTCGGCGCGGCGGGCGCGGCGCCGAGATGGGGCGTGCCCGACCACAGTGGTGACGTCTGTCCGAAGCCGCCGTCCGAAACCGACGTCGACGAGTGCCCGGTCAGCGGTCGCCTCGTGCGACTGGCCGTCGACGAAGACGGCGCCGGCGACCAAGCGGTCGAGAACAGCTCGGGCGAACCCGCGCAGCAGGTGCTGGTCGAGGACTGGTGCCAGCAGTTCTCCTCGCACTCGGTTGGCGACCTGCAGTTCGGCCCCGACGGCGCGCTCTACGCGAGCGGGGGCGACGGCGCCGACTTCAACGACCCCGACTACGGCCAGTTCGGCTGGCCGCAGAAAAACCTCTGCGGCGACCCCAACGCCCCGGCCGGCACCGCGCTTTCTCCGCCCGGCGCCGAGGGCGGCGCCCTGCGCTCGCAGGATCTCCGCACGCTCAGCGACCCGACCGGTCTCGATGGCTCGGTGATCCGCGTCGACCCCGACACCGGGCAGGGCCTGCCTGGCAACCCGCTGTTCGGCAACCTCGACGCGAACGCCCGCCGCATCGTCGCCTACGGCTTTCGCAACCCCTTTCGGCTCGCCGTCGACCCGCTGCGCGGTGATGTCTACGCCGCCAACGTCGGTTGGAACGCCTACGAGGAGATAGACCGCTTCCCGGCCACGCCGAACCCGGCCTTCAACTCCGGCTGGCCCTGTTTCGAGGGGCCGGGGCCGAACCCGAGCTACCTGAGCCTCGGCCTCACCCTCTGCGAGAACCTCTACGACGAGGACGGTTCCAGCTCCGCCAGCCTGCCGTTCTTCTTCTACCGGCACGGGATCGAAGTCGTCCCCGAAGACGGCTGCCCGACGAACACGGGCTCCGCCGTCTCCGGGCTCGCCTTTTACCCGGGAGGAGCCTTCCCGCCTGCCTATGACGGGGCGCTGTTCTTCGCCGACCCGGTGCGTGGCTGCGTGTACGTGATGTTCCCGGGCGACGATGGCCGCCCCGACCCTCTGACCACGACGACCTTCATGGCCGAAGGCGGGCTGTACCCCGGCATCGACTTGGAGGTTGGGCCGGATGGCGCGCTTTATTACGCGAAGCTCTTCGGCGACACCGAGGAAGGCACGATCCACCGCGTCTCCTACGACCCCCACGCGCCCCTCGCCCGCCTCATCGCCAGCAAGCGCTGGGGGCCGGCTCCGCTCAAAGACGTCGTACTCGACGCGGGCGACTCCTACGACCCCGACGGCGATCCGCTCAGCTTTGAGTCGGGACCTCGACGGCAACGGCAGCTTCGAGACCGACGGTGGCGAAGAACGGACCCAGACCTTCTCCGGCGCGAGCAACGTCACGGTTGCCGTCAGGGTCGCCGACGGGAGCAAAGCCAGCGTCGCTCGCCTCAAGCTCTATCCGGGCGACACGCCGCCGCAGCCTCAGATCGAGGAGCCGCTGCCCTCGCTGCAGTGGCGGGTCGGCCAGGAGGTCGACTTCACGGGCTTCGCCGCCGATGCGGAGGAGTCCGGCGGCGAGCTGGACGATGAGAGCCTCTACTGGAAGGCCCGGCTCTATCACTGCCCCTCCGCCTGTCACGCGCACCCGCTGCAGGTCTTCCCCGGGGTCGACGGCGGCAGCCTGGTCATGCCCGACCACGACTATCCCGCTCACATCGAGATCAGCCTCACCGCTACCGACTCCCGCGGGCTCGCCGCCACCGACGCGGTCTCTATCTACCCCCGTACGGTGGACCTGACGATCGCCTCCGATCCGCCCGGCCTCGAGCTCAGCGCCGGCCCGCTCGCGCAAACGACCCCCTTCGGGCTGCGGGCGATCGAGGGCTCGAGCATCGTCCTCTCGGCCCCACCAAGTGCCGACTTCGAGGGTGGGCAGCACGCCTGGCGACGCTGGTCGGATGGCGGTGCGCGCGTGCACTCGGTCCTCGCCGAGGAGTCGGCGACCTACGCCGCGTCCTACCGCGACGCGGCGATCCCCGGGCCCCGGATGGGGCCGCCACAGGCGCGGATCGTCAAGCGCCCGCGCAGGCGGACCTTCGCCACCACTGCCGTGTTCGCCTTCGCCTCCAACCAGCCCGGCGCGCGCTTCCGCTGCAAGCTGGACCGGGGTCCCTTCGGGTCCTGCCGATCGCCGCGCGTCTACCGGCACCTGCGGCCGGGTGGCCACGGCCTCAGGGTCGTCGCGGAGAATGTCGAAGGGACCGATCCGACGCCGGCGCTGTTCAGGTGGACCGTGCTCGCGCCGCGCAGCTAGCGAGCGGCCGCGTTACTCCGCCGCGACGAGCGTGTGCCAGGCGGGCAGCAGCGGCAGGTCGTAGAGGTCGATGACCGCCGCGCGGGCGCTCTCGATCTCGTCCGAGAACCAGTAGCGCTCGAAGTCCGAGCGGCTCTCCCAGGTCGAGGTCTGCTGGAAGGCGAGCGGGTCGTCGATCGAGCGGGTCAGCGACCAGCTCTTGGCGCCGTAGGCCGGCATCTTCGCCGCGGCCGGCTCCCAGAGGTCGAGCCAGCGGTCGGCGCGCAGCGGGGCGATGTGCCAGTCGAGCCTGCAGACCTCCATCAGATGCCCCTTTCGCGTCGCGCTCGGTTCATGCTCCGACCTCGGCCCGGATCGCGCCCGGGCCCTCCTCGGTCTTGCCCTCGTCCTCGGACTCCGCCCCGACCAGGATCGAGATCTTGCCGAGGTGCTTGTTTTCGTGCAGCAGCTGGTGGGCGCCGGGGACGCCGTCGAAGTCCATCGTCTGCCAGAGGACGGGCCGGACCTTGCCCTCCGCCATCAGCTGGTTCGCCCGCATGCACTCGTACGCGTTGGCGAAGTGGGAGCCGATGATCTGCTTCTGGCGCATCCACAGGTAGCGCACGTCGAAGTCGAGCTGGAAGCCCGAGGTGGCGCCGCAGATGACGACTTTGCCGAACGGCTTGACGACGAAGACCGAGGTCGGGAAGGTCGCCTGGCCGACGTGCTCGAAGACGATGTCGGGGGCGTCGCCGAGGATCTCTTTGACCCGCTTGGCGAAGCCGCGCGAGGCCTTGAAACGCTCCTTGTCCGCAGCCTTGTCGACGAGGTTCTCCGGCGTCCGCATCATCTCGCCGAACTCGCTGCGGTTGATGTAGTCGACGGCGCCGAGCTGCTTGACCAGCTCGCCCTTCTCGTCGGAGGAGACGACGCCTACCGCGTTGGCCCCTGCCGCTTTGCAGAGCTGGACGGCGAAGACGCCGAGGCCGCCGGCGGCGCCCCAGATCAGCACGTTGTGGCCGGGCTGCAGCTTGCACTGGTCGATCAGCATCCGGTAGGCCGTGAAGTAGGTGAGGCCGTAGGAGGAGGCCTCGGCCCAGCTCATGTTCTGGGGGCGGGGCAGCAGCTGCTGCGCCTGCACCTTGGTGAACTGGGCGAAGGAGCCCCAGGTGGTCTCGTAGCCCCAGATCCTCTGGCTCGGCGCCGCCAGCGGGTCGAGCCCGTGGACCTCGACGTCCTCGTAGGAAGCCTGGTTGCAGTGGACGACGACCTCGTCGCCGGGCTTCCAGCGGGTGACGCCCTCGCCGACCTTCCAGACGATCCCGGAGGCGTCGGAGCCGCCGATGTGGTGGCCGTACTCGGGGTGGTCGCCGTAGGGGAAGACCGAGACCGGCTTGCCCAGCGCCGCCCAGACGTTGTTGAAGTTGACGCCGGCCGCCATCACGCGGACGATCACCTCGAAGGCGCCGGGCTCGGGGACCTCGATCTGCTCGAGCTGGAAGGCGTCCTTGGGCTCGCCCTGGCGCTCCTCGCGGATCACCCAGGCGGCCATCGTCTCCGGCAGCGTGCCGGGCTCCACGTCCAAGTTCGAAATCGTGCTGCTATCCACTGCCAAGGGAGTCCTCCGCGAGTCGTTCGGTGACGGGCGAGGAACTCTAGTTAACAGTCTCGGCTCTCGGCGCTACGCGGCTTCGGAGGTCTCGTGGAGCTCGGGGGCGGTGATCTCCCGAACCGTGATCTCGACCGGCTCGGGTGGCTCGATCTCCTTGCCGGGCGCGACGCCGAGGCCCTCGACTTTGCGCAGCTGCGGCAGCAGCCGGCGGTCCATCGAGCCGACGGCCGAGTCGTAGGCGTTGGCGGCCGTGGTCAGACCCTTGCCGACCTTCTCGAAGTCGCCGAGGAACTTCGAGAAGCGCGCGTGCAGGGTGCCGGCCGCCTCGGCGATCTCCGCCGCCTCGGCCACCATCCGCTCCTGGCGCCAGCCCAGCTCCATCGTCCGCAGCAGCCCGATCAGCGAGGTCGGGCTGACCAGAAGCACCTTGTGCTCGAGCGCGTATTCGAACAGGCCGGGGTCGGCCGCGAGGGCGGCGTGCAGGGCGGGCTCGTTGGGGATGAAGCAGATCACCAGGTCAGGCATCTCGCCGGTCTTGAACTGGCCCTGGTAGTCCTTCGAGCTGAGCGCTCGCACGTGCTCGCGCGCCTGGCGGGAGTGGCGCTGGAGGTGGACCAGCCGCTCGTTTTCGACCTCGGACTCCTGGGCGTCGAGAAAGGCGTCGAGCGGCACCTTGGAGTCGGCGACGAAGCTGCGCCCTTCCGGCAGGAGGAAGATCGCGTCGGGGCGCAGGCGCCCGTCTTCGGTCCGCAGCGTTTCCTGCAGCTCGAAGTCGACGTGCTCGGTCATGCCGGCGATCTCGACGCAGCGGCGCAGCTGCAGCTCGCCCCACTGGCCGCGCGTCTGCGGCTGGCGCAGCGCCTTCTTCAAGCCTGCGGTCTCGGAGTTGAGGTTGCCGACGGTCTGGCCCATCTGCTCGAGCAGGGTGCGGGTCTGCAGGTCGGTCTCGCCGCGACGGCGCACCTCGGCCTCGATCTTCTCCTGGCCCTTGGCGATCCGCTCGGTCAGCGCCTTGATCTCCGCCTGGCGCTTGTCAAGCGCCGCCTCGGCGGTCTTGGCGTCGAGCTTGCGCGCCTCGTCGTTGGCCTGGATCAGACCCGGCAGCGAGTCGGCGACCGCCCGCGAGGCGGCCTCCTGCACGGCAGCCGCGAAGTCGGGCTGCTCCACCGGCTCCTCGCGGCGCGAGACGAGCAGGTAGACGATCCCCGCGGCGAGCAGGACGACGGCGATTGCGAGCACGGCGGTCATCGCCAGCGATGGTGGCAACCGCTCCAGACGCGACCGCCGTTCTGAAATGTCGCTTGCAGCGGCTCCACGGTGCTCGCAGACTGGCGCACGCGCCGATCAGAGAACCTTGATCGATTGCCGGAGCGCCGCTAGGGATGGGTCGTCCCAGGAGGGGCACAACTATAGAAAGGAAACGATCATGATTCGCAAACTCAAGCTGCTTGGGGTGACCGCGGTTGCGGTTTTCTCGATGAGCGCGGTGCTCGCATCCGCGGCTCAGGCGGAAACAGGAGCGCTGACAGCTCCGCAGTTCCCGGCGATCGTTACAGGCGAACAGCCGTTCGGCCAGGTATTCGACATCGGCGAAGGGCCCCTGCAGCAAGTCACATGCGGCTCGAAACTCGACGCGACACTGTTCGGGCCGACCGATCCGGTCACATTCCAACCGACATACAACAACTGCGTCTCCGACCCGGCGCAGACACCGGTGACAATCACAATGAACGGCTGCGATTACACAGTCGGGTTCACCAAACCCGGCACGACAGGGACACCGATCACGACAGGGACGATGCATGCCTGGGTCAACTGCCCCGCCGGGCAGCAGATCGAAATCCACGTCTACCTGGATCAGTTCCAACACGCGGGCAACGTGTCGACATGCACATACGACATCGGGCCGCAGGGCCCGGTCCCGGCTGGGATCTACCACAACACATTCGCCGGGATCCCCGACGTGGACGCGACAATCAACGCCAAGTTCACAGCGCGGAGCACACTCGGCGCCGGTTTCGCGCCTTGCGGTGGCGATCCGCTCACCCAGCACCTGCCGATCACGCTCACAGGCAACTACACACTGAGGGGCTTTCACGACTTCGGCGGAGTCGAGGGAGCTCAGCAGCCGCTCGACGTCGGCTAGCGCTGACGTTCGTTCGGACTTGAAGGAGAGGGCGCGGGCGAAACGCTCGCGCCCTTTTTCTCAGGGAAGCAGGACGTCGTTCTCGGACGAGGCCCGGTAGGGGCCGACGACGAGTTTGCCGATGCGGGCGCCGGGAATGCCGGCGGCGGCGATCACGTAGGTGCCGGTGGGAAGGTCGGTCTGCAGCGTTCCCGGGCTGTTGGCGGGGATCGGGCCGGAGCTGGCGCTGCGCGGCCCGCGGATCTCCAGGCGGGTGTCGGTCGTGGTCTGGTTGGAGGCGACGATCCGCACGGTCGCCGGGGCTTTGGTCCGGATCGGCGGCTGCGCGTGGTTCTGGTTCTGCGGGATCTGCTGGGTGCGGGCTCCGTTGACCCCGATCGCGCGCGGCTGCACGAGGACCTGGTTCGGGTTGATCGTGACGCTGACCTGGAGCGCCACCTGCGGCCGCGGGTCGTTGGTGTGGCTCTGGGCCCCGCAGCCGGCCGCTGCGAACGCCAAGGCGACGATCGCACCGACAGCAGCGATTCTGGCTCTCCCACGACCCATCGGGCCGGAATCTAACCGAAGGGCAAGTCGACCACGCGAGCCGTAACGCCATCTTCACCTACGGCCAACTCGGTGCCGGGCTCTGCCTCGCGCCGCACAATCGCCAATCCGATCGGGCCGAGGGCGGGGGAGACGGCGGCGCCACCGAGATGGCCGACCTCCTTCTCGCCAAGCCGCAGGGCCGCGCCCGGCTCTGCCGGGGCGCTCAGGCGCAGGCCGCGCAGGTGGCGGTTCGGCTTGCCCTTGTAGTGGAGGCGGGCGACCGTCTCCTGGCCGATGTAGCAGCCCTTGGTGAAGCTGACCGCGTCCTCGACGATCCCGGCCTCGGCCGGCATCGTCTCGGTCCCCATCTCGGCGCCGAAGCGGGGGATCCCCGTCTCGATGCGGAGGATCTCGGCAGCGTCGGGCGAGACCTCGACCGCGCCAGCGGCGAGCAGCGCCTCGCGCAAACGTTCCGCCTCGTTCGCCGAGCAGATCAGGTCGAGCCCCTCGCTGGTGCCGGCGATCAGGCACTCGACCCCGGCCACGGCGGTCGCTTCGCAAGCATTCGGGGGCAGCGCCGCGGTGCCGGCGATCTCGACGCTGCGCGGGCCGATCAGCGAGAGGATTGCCCGCTCCTCGCTGACGTCGGCGACCTCCACGTCGCGGCCGACCGAGTACATGGTCAGGTGGCGCAGCACGGCCGCCCGCGCCTCGGGCTCGGTGTCGAGCAGGATCGCGTCCGCGCCCTCGCGCAGCACCCGCATGTCGCCCTGCATGTGCCCCTTGCGATCGAGCAGCGCCGCGTACTGCCCGTCCCCCGGCTCCAGCGCTTCGACGTCGTTGGTTAGCTGTCCCTGCAAGTACTCGGCGGCGTCCGGACCCGTGACCAAGAGCTTGCCCCGCCCCGAGCGATCGAGCACCCCGCACTCCTCGCGGAGCTGCCGGTACTGCGCATCCAGCTCGATGGTCTCTGGGCCACTCATCTCTCGCAGTCTAGAAACCGGCCGTCGTGGGCGATGGGGATGACCCCGAACGAGCCTCCCCGCTGTTGCGAGAGAGGGGTCATCCCCATCGCCCTAATGCCGGCAGTTTTTTAGATGCATCGAAACCGTCTTTTAGATGTGTCAAAATCAGCGACCGATGGACTCGACCTCCGAGAAGAAGGGCTTCAGCCGCCGCCGCCTGCTCGGCGGCGCCGCGGCGGCCGCTCCGGCCGTGGTCGGGCTCGGCAGCCTGCTCAAGGGCTCGGGCCCCGAGACGGCCCGCGCGGCGGGGATGCCCGCTGCCGGCGCCCACGCCGGCCACGGCGACTTCATCCACGCGACCTTCGCCGCCGGTGGCACCGTCGACCACCGCGCCAACGGCTTCAACCCGACCGAGGTCCTGCGCGACTTCGACTACGGCAAGACCCGCCGTCTGGCCAGCGGCCGCGTCCTGCGCGAATGGGAGATCGTCGCCCAGGACAAGGAGATCGAAGTGGCGCCGGGGGTCAAGTTCGAGGCCTGGACCTACAACGGCCGGGTGCCGGGGCCGACCCTGCGGGCGCGCGAGGGGGAGAGCCTGCGGATCCGCTTCGTCAACGCCTCCGAACACCCGCACACGATGCATTTCCACGGTGTCCACCGGGCGGCGGTGGACGGGATGCCGGGGATCGGCGAGCAGCAGGGCGGCGGCCAGGTCGACCCCGGCGAAGACTTCGTCTACGAGTTCGACGCCTCGCCCTTCGGCCTCCACCTCTACCACTGCCACGTCGCCCCGCTCGCCGCCCACATCGCCCGCGGCCTCTACGGCGCCTTCATCATCGACCCCAAGGATGAGCGGCCGGAAGCCGACGAGATGGTGATGGTGATGAACGGCTTCGATACCAACTTCGACCTCGCCAACGAGGTTTACGCGGTCAACACGGTCGGCTTCCACTACATCAACGAGCCGATCCGGATCGAGCGCAAGGAGCTCGTTCGCATCTACCTCGTCAACGTGCTCGAGTACGACCCGCTCAACTCCTTCCACGTCCACGCCAACTTCTTCCAGCACTACCCAACCGGGACCTCGCTGCAGCCGAGCGAGTTCACCGACACGATCGTGCAGGGACAGGGGCAGCGGAGCATCCTCGAGCTCGAGTTCCCCTTCGACGGCGACTACATGTTCCACGCCCACGTCAGCGAGTTCGCCGAGCTCGGCTGGACCGGGTTCTTCCGCGTCGGCGATCCCTCGCGGCTGACCGCGGCCGCCGCCGCGGCGGCTTACTGCAAGCTGCCCTGGGGCGGGGGACCCGTCCTGATGGAGGCCGGGGCGCGGGCCGAGCGCGGCGCCAGCGGGCTGCCGGCCTGGGCGCTGGGCGCGATCCCGCTGGCCCTGATCGTGGTCGCGATCGGCGGTTTCGCCCTGCTCGGAGGCCCTGGCCTCGGCGAGCGGACCGGGCCGCCGCTGGAGGAGGTCACGGTCGAGCGCACGGTGCTGCGCCCGGGCGAGATCGAGCTGACCCTGCGCAACGACGGCCCCGACGCTGTCCAGATCGCCCAGGTCGCGGTCAACGACGCCTACGCGCCTTTTACCGCCGACGGCGGCAACGAGATCGGGCGGCTCGATTCGACGACTCTGAAGGTCACCTATCCCTGGATCGAAGGCGAGGCCTATGAGCTCTTTGTCCTCACCTCCTCGGGCGGGACGATCGCCGCCGAGATCCCGGTCGCGGCCGAAACGCCGGAGGCCGACGCGAGCTTCTACGGGCTGATGGCGCTGCTCGGCATCTACGTCGGGGTGATCCCGGTCAGCCTGGGGATGCTCTGGCTGCCCTTCCTCGGCCGCCTCGGGCGGCGCTGGATCGGCGCCGTGATCGCCTTCACCGTCGGCCTGCTTGCTTTCCTCGCGGTCGACGCCGGCCTCGAGGGGCTGGACATCGCCGCCGCGGCGCCGGCCGCCTTCGGAGGCTCCAGCCTCGTCTTCCTCGGCGCCCTCGCCGCCTACCTGGCGCTGGCCGGGGTCGACTCCTGGCTTTCCGGGCGAAAACGTGCGGGGGGCTCGGCCGCGGGCGGCGGCGCCTATCTGGCGCTCCTGGTCGCGATCGGGATCGGCCTGCACAACCTCGGCGAGGGCCTGGCGATCGGCTCCTCATACGCGACCGGGGCGCTGGCGCTGGGCGCCTTCCTGGTCGTCGGCTTCGCGATCCACAACACCACCGAGGGGCTGGCGATCGTGGCGCCGCTGCGCGGCGGTGCCGACGGCAGCGGCGAGCGGCCGGCTCTATCGCGCCTGGTCGCGCTCGGCCTGATCGCCGGCGCACCGGCGATCCTCGGCGCCTGGATCGGCGCCTCCGCCTTCAACCCGAGCCTGGCGGCACTGCTGTTCGGCGTCGGCGTCGGCGCGATCGTCCGCGTGATCGTCCAGATCGCGCCGACGATGCGCGACGAGGAAGGCCGCCTGCTCAACCCGACCGCGGTCGCCGGTCTTCTGATCGGGATCGCCGTCATGTACCTGACCGGGCTCCTGGTGGCCGTCTGATGGCGGCGGCCAAGCGCACGCCCAGCACCGAGGCGATCGAGGACTACGCGAAGGCGATCTACGCGATCGCCCAGGAACGCGACGGCCTCGTCCTCAACGGCGAGGTGGCGCAGCGGCTGGGGGTGACGCCGGCGACCGCGACCTCGATGCTGAAGCGCCTGGCCGGGCTGGGCCTGGTCGACTACATGCCCTACAAGGGCGTGACGCTGACCCCGGCCGGCGAGAAGGTGGCGCTGGAGGTGATCCGCCACCACCGGCTGATCGAGGCCTACCTCTCGGAGGCGCTGGGGATGCCGGCCGACCGCGTCCACGAGGAGGCCGAGGTGCTCGAGCACTACATCTCCGAGGACCTGGAGCAGCTGATGGCCGCCAAGCTCGGCGAACCGAGCCACGATCCGCACGGGACGCCGATCCCGGGGCCGGACCTGCTGCCGCCAACCGGCGAAGCGAGGCGGAGCTGATGGCGCGCCGGGCGGAATTCCGCATCGCCTCGAGCCTGCGGGCCGAGCCGGCGGCGGTCTGGGAGCGGGCGACCAGCCCGGAGGGGATCAACGCCGAGTTGGGGCCGGTGCTGCGGATGACCGTGCCTCGCGGCGTCGAGAGCCTCGACCTGCGCACGCTGGAGCCGGGGCGGCTGGGCCGGAGCTGGGTTCTGCTCTTCGGCCTGATCCCGTTCGACTACGACGACATCAGCCTGGTCCGGATCGAGCCCGAGCGCGGCTTCCTCGAGCGCTCGAGGATGCTCTCGCAGCGGCTCTGGGAGCACGAACGGACTTTCGAGAAAGATGGTGAGGGCACGGTGATCGAAGACCGCCTCGCCTGGGAGCCGCGCGTGCCGCTGCCGGGGCGGCTGCTGCGACCGCTGATCGCCGCCTTCTTCCGCCACCGCCACCGGCAGCTGCAGCGACACTTCGGTGGCACCCCGCTACCGCAGCGCTAGGCTTGCGCCGTGCCCCTGGCCGACGACTTCCAGCGCTTGCTCGAGGCGCTGCCGCCCGACTGGACCGACCTCGAGGTCGACCTGCGGATCGACGACGAGAGCCAGTACGTCGACACCGCGGTGGCGCTGAGCGAGGTCAACGCCCAGCCCTACTCCCACGCCGAGTGGCACTGGCGGCTGCTGGTCGCCCACAGCTTCGGCCACGCCGCTGCGGCGGAGACCGTGAAGGGGGTGCTGGCGCGGCTCGACGAGGCCGGCGTCAGCGGCGAAATGCTGGTCGCCGAGGTGCGCGAGGGTCGCTCCGAGGTGGTGCAGATGTGGGGCCGCCCCGAGAGCGTGCGCGAGGAGTTTCGCCAGCGCCGCTCGATCTGAGCGGATGGCGCGCGTCCTCGCAATCTCGGCCGATCTCCTGCTCGGCAGCAGGGTCGAGGCGATGCTGAGCGCCGCCGGGCACGAGGTCGCGATGGCTCCTGCGATCCAGGGGGCAGACCTCGACGGCGTCGAGCTGGCCGTTGCCGACCTCGACGCCGGCAGCGCCGAGGCTCTGGTCGGACTCGGCTTCCCGGTGCTTGGTTACTACTCGCACGTGGACGTGGAGACGCGGGAGGCGGCTGAGGCGGCGGGGGTCGACCTGGTCGTGCCGCGCTCGCGGATGGCCAGGGAACTGCCGGTGCTGGCCGAGCGGCTGCTGAGTGGGAGGGACTGATGTCCCCCCGCTGGAGCGGCCGATTCGGGAGCGGGACCGGCTGACCTCTGCCGGACGCCTTCGGCTGAGTGTCCGGCAGAGGTCAGCCGGTCCCGCTCAATCGGAAAGCTGCTTCCACATCGAGCGGCTCTTCGAGTAGACCGTGCTGGACGTCCCAGGTCGACCATTCGCGGAGCACGCTTGGGTCGAAGGGCTGTGGGCGGAGGTCGGGGAGCAGGGCGCGGAGCTGGGCCTCCTGTTCGGCGCGGTCGAGGGCGGGGTCGGCGGCGAGCAGGTCGTCGAGGGCAGCGTCCGGGTTCTCGACGGCGAAGGCGTAGCCGCGGCGGGTCGCGCCGACGACCGCGTCGACGAGCTCGGGATCCTGGTCGAGGGTCTCGCGCGAGGTCGTCACGATCAGCTCCGGGTAGGCGGGGGCGCCGTAGTCGTCGACCTTGAAGATGCGGATTGGGACGCCCTCGCGGCGCAGGGCCACGCCCTCGGCGTTCCAGAAGCCGGTTGCGGCATCGACCTTGCCGGCCGCCAACGAGGAGACGGCGTTGAAGCCGATCGTCACCTCCTCGACCGCCGCCGGGTCGCCGCCGTCGGCGCTGACCTCGGATTCGACCACCGCTTCATCGGAGGGCAGGCCGGTGACGCCGACCGTGTGGCCCGCGAGGTCGCGGGGGCGGCGGAGGGGGCCGTCGCCACGGGCGATCACTGCGGCCAGTGGGCGCTGCACGATCGGCAGCAGGCCGACCAGGTCGAGGCCGCGCTCGCGGGCGATCCCGAGGTCGTGGATGTCGAGGACCGCGAACTCGGCGCGGCCGGCAGCGAGCAGCTTCGGCGCGTCGGTCGATTCGCCTGGCTGCTGGATCTGCAGGTCGACGTCGGCCTGTGGATAGAAGCCCTGCTCGCGGGCGGCGTAGATCCCGGAATGGACCGCGTTCGGGGTGAAATCGAGCACCAGGACCGCGCCTCTCGGCACGCCCGGTTCCGCGCCGTTTCCGCCGCAGCCGGCAGTGCCGGCGAGCGCGAAGACGGCCGCCAGCAGCGCGACAGCCCCTCTCATCTGGCGGGGGAACCTATTTCATCGCCCAAACATGAGTACACTGCCGCCGCTTACCTGATCACGGGATCGAGGAGGAGAGAGTGCAGGAACGAGGTCTAGCCGCATATCTTGCTGAGTTGATCGGCACCCTTTTGCTGGTCTTCTTCATCTGCAGCGTTGTCATTCTGTTCGTGTCGACCGGAAGCCAGCCTCAGTTCGGCTCCGACTTCGCTGTCATCGGGCTCGTCCATGCCTTCCTGCTGTTTGGGCTGATCGTCATGTTCGGCGTCGTCAGCGGCGGTCATTTCAACCCCGCGGTGACGCTCGCGGCGATGGCGATCCGGCGGATCCGTCCGCTCGACGGGGTCATCTACATGCTCGCCCAGTTCTCCGGCGGTGTGCTCGGGGCGCTGCTCGCCAAGGGCCTGCTGCTCGACGAGGGTCGCGCCACTCACTACGGCGCCGCCCAAGTGAGCCCTCTGTTGGCTAACAACTTCGCAGGCTCAATCGTCGAGATGATCGGGCACCTTCTGCCTTGTCCTCGTCATTCTCGCCGCTGTCTACTCCGAGAAGAGCTTCAAGGAGTGGGCGCCGCTGGCGATCGGCACCACCCTCGGCTTCATCGTCATGGTCGGCGGCCCGCTGACCGGTGGCTCCTTCAACCCGGCCCGCTGGTTCGGCCCGGCGCTGGTCGGCAACACCTTCGGCGACGTCTGGCCCTACCTGGCCGGGCCGATCGTCGGCGCCCTGCTCGCCGCCGCCGTCTACCGCTTCGTGCTGGAGCCGGGCGGCCCGCCGCCGACCGAACCGCCGGAGCACGTGCGGCCGCCGGTGAAAAAACGCGCCGAGCCGGACAACCCCACCGAGCCCGCTCCGTAAACGGTGGTGAACCGCCGGGCCTGCCCGGCCCGGCGGTTGCAGTAGCTTGAGCGGCGTGCGCCGGGTCACCTTCTCCCGCAACTACACGCTTTCCCTCTCCCGTACCTGCCAGTGCTTCTGCAAGTACTGCGCCTTCGCGACCCATCAGGCGCATATCCATCCGCCTGAGAAGGTCGAAGAGCTTCTGGACGAGGCGGTCAAACGGAACGCCAAGGAGCTTCTGGTCCTCACGGGCGAGCGGCCCGAGGTGCACCCGCTCGTGGCCGAGCAGCTGGCCAGCTGGGGCCACGAGGACTTCACCTCCTACGTCGTCTGGGCCTGCGAGCGCGCCCTGGAGCGCGGAATGCTCCCGCACACCAACATCGGGGTGCTGGATCACGCCGATCTGGTCAGGCTGCGTGAGGTGACGGCCTCACAGGGTTTGATGCTGGAGTCCACGTCCGAGCGCCTCATGGAGACGGTTCACGCCGGTTCTCCCACCAAGCACCCCGCCGCGCGCCTCGCGACCATCGAAGCTGCCGGGGAGCTGAAGATTCCCTTCACCAGCGGAATCCTGGTCGGGATCGGTGAGTCTGAGAATGAGCGTGTCGAGACCCTCGAAGCGCTGGCGGCGTCTCATGCCCGCCACGGTCACCTGCAGGAGGTAATTCTGCAGAACTTCGTCCCGCACCCGCGCTACTACGGCGCCGAGGTAGCCGACATTGCCGACGAGGCATCACGCGCGCGGTGGGGGGGCGAGGGGGACTCACTCGGTGGAGCAACAGATGGGGAGGCTCCCCCGGGCGAGTCCCCCTCGCCCTCGACCGCCGGCGAGCTTCAGCTGCCGGACTGGGCGAGTCCTGTCGGGATCGACGAGATCAAGCGCCTGATTCAGGAGTGCCAGAGGTTGATGCCGGACGTGGGGGTACAGGTGCCGCCGAACCTGTCGGACTGGTGGCCCGAGCTGGTTGACGCGGGCGCTACCGACCTCGGAGGCTTGTCCGCCAATGGCGATCACATCTCTCCCGAGGAGCCGTTTCCGAGTCCGCATCAGGTGCGGAAGGAGCTGGCTCCCAGGGGGTATGCCCTGACTGAGCGGCTGTGCGTCT
Source organism: uncultured Solirubrobacterales bacterium (assembly GCA_963802935.1). Classification (GTDB taxonomy): domain Bacteria; phylum Actinomycetota; class Thermoleophilia; order Solirubrobacterales; family 70-9; genus VAYN01. The sequence continues at coordinate 665,801 of CAWDKO010000007.1, forward strand.
ACCCGCAGTACATGGACGCCGAGTGGATGGAGCAGGGCGTCCTGGATGTGATCAAGCTGAAGTACTGGAGCTTCATCCCTCGCAAGGGGTCGGGGCGCAGGAGCGAAGAGAAGCTGGCGCCGGAGCTTTCGCGGGAAGCGATCGTCAAAGGGCGCGAGGGCGTTGAGCTCAGCGAGGACGAGCTGACGGCGCTGTTCTCCGAGACGCGGCCGGAGGTCGTGGAGGAGATGCGGGTCGCCGCTGATGAACTTCGCGCCGAGCTGCATGGGGATCAAGCCACCTTCGTGGTCAACCGGAACATCAACTTCACGAACATCTGCGTGGTCGGGTGCGCGTTCTGCGGGTTCGGGCAGGGGAAGCGGTCGCCCGATGCCTACGAGGTGTCCGAGGAGGACTTCGCGGCGCGGATCGAGGAGGCGGTTGAGTTCGGGGCGACGGAGCTCTGCATGCAGGGGGGGATCCATCCGGACCTGACGCTGGAGGAGTACGGGAAGTGGTTGCGGCTGGCCAAGGACGTGGCGCCGCAGCTGCATCTGCACGCCTACTCGCCGATGGAGGTCCACTACATGTGCGAGCGCTCGGGGAAGGCGCCGGCAGATGTCTTCGAGTACCTGCTCGAGTGCGGCCTCGGCTCGACGCCGGGGACCGCGGCCGAGGTGCTCGACGACGGGGTGCGGCAGCGGATCTCGCCGAACAAGCTCCCCGCCGATCGCTGGGTCGAGATCATCGAAGCCTCGCACCGGTCCGGGCTGCGCTCGACCTCGACGGTGATGTTCGGCCACATCGAGGAGCCGCGCGAGCTCGCCCGCCACATGCGGGTCGTGCGGGCGCTGCAGGAGCGCACCGGCGGCATCACCGAGTTCGTCCCGCTCAGCTTCATCCCCTTCAACACGATGCTCGGCCGCACCCACGGGATCGAGGAGATCGCGATGGCGGACAACCTCAAGCACACCGCCGCCTTCCGCCTGGCCCTGGGGCGGACGATCCCCAACCTGCAGGCGAGCTGGGTGAAGATGGGATTGGAGGGGGCGACCGAGGCGCTGCGCTGGGGCGTCAACGACCTCGGCGGCACCCTGATGGAGGAGAACATCTCCCGCATGGCCGGCTCCCAGCACGGGGTGCGGCTGGAGCCCGAGCAGCTGGTCGCGGCGGCCCGCGCCGCCGGCCGCGAGCCCGCCCAGCGCACCACCCTCTACGAGATCGTCGAGACCTACTAGCGCCGAAGCGCAATCATGCGCTCATGCGCGCGATGGTGCTGGAGCAGCAGCGCGAGCCGCTGCGGGAGGTCGAGCTGCCGGACCCCGAGCCCGGCGCCGGCCAGGTGCTGATCGCGGTCCGCGCCTGCGGCGTCTGCCGCACCGACCTGCACATCGTCGACGGCGAGCTCGAGCGACCGAAGTCGCCGCTCGTCCCTGGCCACCAGATCGTCGGCACCGTGGCCGGCCTGGGGGAGGGGTCGGAGCGGTTCGGGCTCGGCGACCGGGTCGGTGTGCCCTGGCTCGGCTGGACTTGCGGCGAGTGCCGTTACTGCCGCAGCGGTCGCGAGAACCTCTGCGACCGTGCCAGGTTCACCGGCTACGACCTCGACGGCGGCTACGCCGAGCTGGCGGTCGCCGACGAGCGCTACTGCTTCCCGATCCCCGACGGCTACGGCGACGTGCAGGCGGCGCCGCTTCTGTGTGCGGGGCTGATCGGCTACCGGGCCTTGCGCCTGGTCGGCGATGCCGAGCGGGTCGGCTTCTACGGCTTCGGCGCCTCCGCCCACATCCTCTGCCAGGTCGCGGTCCATCAGGGCCGGCGGGTCTTCGCCTTCACCCGCGAGGGCGATGCGGAGACGCAGGAGTTCGCCCGTGGCCTCGGCGCCGCCTGGGCCGGGCCCTCGGACGAGGCGCCGCCGGAAAGGCTCGACGGGGCAATCGTCTTCGCCCCGGTCGGCGCCCTGATGCCGGCGGCGCTGCGCGCCTCCGCCAAGGGTGCGCGGGTGATCAGCGCCGGCATCCACATGAGCGAGATCCCCGCCTTCCCCTATGAGCTGCTCTGGGAGGAGCGTGCCCTGGGCTCGGTCGCCAACCTGACCCGGCGCGACGGCGAGGAGTTCCTGGCCCTGGCGCCGCAGGTGCCGGTGCGGACCGAGGTCGAGGTGCGGCCGCTGGTCGCGGCCAACGAGGGGCTCGCCTCGATCCGCGACGGCAGCCTGCGCGGGGCGGCGGTGCTCCAGGTCGGGTAAGCGCTCGTCCCGGTAGGGGTTCCGCTTAACTTTTTCGAGGATCGCCACTGGCTGTCGCCGGGGGCACAGTCGCGAAAAAGTACAAGACGCTCCACCCCTACCGGGACGAGCGCTAGCGGAACAGGTCGTCCGCGCGCGAGCGGCGTAGGGCGGCGGCACCCGGTCCGTCGTCAGAGGTGACGTAGTGGCCAAGGCCGCGGATGATTGCTACCGGCGTCCTGCTGGTCTTGTCGCGGACGAGGTCGGCGGTGGCGGCGGCCTCGTCGGCGACCGCGATCTGGGTCGCTTCAAGCTCACGGCCAGAGCTGTCGTGCCGCGCCCGCCAGTCGTCCAGTGGGATCAGCCCCGCGCAGCCGATCGCCACCTCAGCTTGCCCGAGCCGCCACGCTCGTCCGAAGCTGTCGGAGATCACTACTGCGACGTTGGGGGAGAGTCGGGGGTGGGGGTCGGCGGACAACAGCGGGGAGTGTCCGGCGACCCCCACCCCCGACTCCCCAGCGATCGCGGTGGTGAGTTCGTCTCTGATGAGACGGGCCGAGGCGTCGGGGTCTGCCGGCAGCAGGCAGACCGTGTCGGGGTCGGGCAGGTTGGAGGTGTCGATGCCGGCGTTGGCGCAGACGAACCCGTGCCGCGTCTCGGTGATGAGGACGCCGCGCTCGGCGCGCAGTACCTCGCTGCTCTCTTCGAGGATCAGCTGGATCAGGTTCGGCTCCTTGCCGAGTGCGGCCGCGAGCTTGCGCGCCTCCGCGCTCGGGAGGGCCGCGGAGAGCCTGCGTATGCGGCCCTCGGCCTTGGAGACGATCTTCTGGGAGATAACGACGACGTCGCCGTCCTCCAGGGCGGCACGGGCCACGATCCCCTCCCCGACCCGCGTCCCCTCGGTGAACTCCGGTAGCCCGGTGACCGGCAACACCCGCAGCTCGCCCGCCGGCGCCCCGCTCATATCCCCAGCGCCTTGGCGGTGCGCTTGGCGCGACCCGGACGTGCCTCGAGCTCGCGGGTGAGGGCGATCACGTCGGCTGGGGTGTCCAGGTCGAGTCCCAGCGACGCGACCTCCTCGACCTCGAAAGGCACCCCGGCCTCGCGGGCGGCAGCGACGTGGCGCTCGCGGCTGCCCTCGCCGAAGGCAGGCACGATCACGTCGGGAGGGCTGAGGACGAGGGCGTTGGTGCCGGTCCCGTGACGGTCGGGGACGATGCCCGCATAGCGCTCGGGGACGCCGGTCAGCAGGCGGTCGAGCTCACGTGGGTCGAGCAGCGGGCAATCGCCGGGGAGGAGGACGACGCACTCCGCCCCCTCGACTTCGGCGCGCGCGATTCCGGCCAGCGCCGCCTCGTTGTGCCCGGCGTCCTCGGGGTCCGGCACCACCTCGGCAGCGATCGCAGCCGCGAGCTCCTGGGCGACCGGGTCGCCGCTGACCACGATCGTGCGCTCGATCGTCCGTGCCTCGCCGATCGCTTCCAGCACGTCGGCCACCATCGCCTCGGCCAGCGTGCGCCGCTGCTCGCCGCCCAGCCCGGAGGCGAGGCGCTGCTTGGCGGCATAGAGCCGCTTGACGGGGAGGACTGCGGTGGCCTTCAACTCGCAGCGAGGGTAGCGGCGCCGCGTCGGGACCTTCTCACGGGCGCAGGCCCTCGGCGTAGTCGAGGACGATGCGGGCCAGCCGAGCACGACCGCTGGCGCCCTCCATCAAGGTGGGCGCGACAAGGGTCGCGATCTCGGCCGGGGGCGGGTCCGGATCTCCCTCGTCGACGACCATGCCGTCGATCAGGCCCGCGTAGAGGGAGGCGACTCCCACCGCGGTGGTTGGCCGCCCCAGTGCCTGCATGAAGCGATCGGTCGGCCCCTTGACGACCTCGCCCGCCACGTAGGGGCTGACCGCGACCACAGGGGCGGGGGAGGCGGCGATCGCGTCGCGCATCCCGGGCACGGCGAGGATCGGGCCGATGCTGATGACCGGGTTCGAGGGGCCGATCACGATCGCCTCGGCGGCGCGCAGGGCGTCGAGCACCTCGCGGCTCGGCTCGGCGCTCTCGATCCCCTCTAGCTCGACCCCGAGCACGTCCGGCTCGCCGCGGTCGACGATCAGGTACTCCTGCAGGTCGCGCCGGCCGGCCGCGGTCAGCACCTTGGTGCGGACCGGCGAGTCGGACATCGGCAGCACCCTCGCCTCGACCCCGAGGCCGCGGGCGATCTGCGCCTGCGCGTCGGTCGGCCGCCCGCCCTCCTCGACGAACTGGCGCCTGTAGAGGCAGGCGGCGAGGTCGCGGTCGGAGAGCCCGAACCAGCTCGGCGCGCCGAGCTGCTGCAGCCGCTCGAAGACCGTGAAGCCGTCGTCACGGATCCCCCAGCCGCGCTCCTCGTCGATCTCGCCGCTGAGCCAGTAGGTGACGAGGTCCGGATCGGGGGAGACGTGGACGCCGAGCGCCTCGATGTCGTCACCCGTGTTGGCGACGACGCTCAGCTCGGCCCCGACCTCCTCCTGCATCCCCGCGCCGAGTTTGGCGCCGCCGGTGCCGCCGGCAAGGAGCACGACCCTCATGGCGTGCCTAGGCCCAGTGGTCGCCGTCGGGCAGGCCGGTGAGGCGGATGCCGGCGTGCGCCCTGTAGCGGCTGTTGACCGAGATCAGCATCGGCGTCAGCTGCTCGACGATCCGCGCCATCTCGAGGGCGCCGGCGTTGACGGGGCGCAGCCCCGGGATCAGCTCGATCAGCCGCGCCACCCGCGCCTTGTCGGCCTTCTTGTCGCCGCAGAGCGGCACGTCCTCGTCCAGCTCGGCCGCGGTGTCGGCCAGGGTGGGGGCGCCGACCGTGTGCAGGGCGGCGACGACGGTGACGCCCTCGGGGACCATCTCCTGGGCCTGCTGGGCGGCCGAGCCCTGCCAGACCCCGAGCGAGCGCGTCGCCTTGCCGCTGACCGCGGCCGCGAGCGGGACCGTGCAGTCGACCAGGATCTGGCCCGGGCGCAGCGCCTCGCGCAGGTTGTTGAGGTTCTCCGACTGGGCGCGAAAGGGGACGGTGAGGAAGACGATCTCTCCCTGCTGCGCTGCCTCACCGTTCTCGAGGCCGGTCACGTCGGCGTCCGGGACGGCGGCACGCACCTTGGCCGCGGCCTCCTCGGCGCGATCGGCCGCCCGCGAGCCCAGCACCACCGGAGCGCCGGCCTGTGCCCAGCGCGTCGCCAGCCCGGCGCCGAGGGCGCCGGTGCCGCCGATGATCGGGATCGGTTCGAGGTCAGGCACGGGCGGGCCAGTCTATGCTGCCCCCGCATGAGGCTGGAGGGACGCAAAGCGCTGGTCACCGGCGGTGCCAGCGGCATCGGCGCCGCGATCGCCGCCCGGCTTGCCGCCGAGGGCGCCGAGGTCTGGGTCGGCGACATCGACACCGAGGGCGCCGAGCGCGTCGCCGGCGAGGTCAACGGCCACGCGCTCGAGCTCGACGTGACCGAGATCGAGTCGGCCCGCGCCGCGGTCGAGGCGGCCGGGGGCACGCTCGACATCCTCGTCAACAACGCCGGCACCGACGAGTTCGGCTTCTTCACCTACACCAGCCCCGAGCAATGGCAGCGGCTGCTGGCGATCAACCTCGGCGGCGTCTTCAACTGCACCCATGCGGCGCTGCCGGGGATGCAGGGGGCGAAGTACGGCCGCATCGTCAGCATCTCCTCCGAGGCCGGCCGGGTCGGCTCCAAGGGCTCGGCGGTCTACTCGGCCACCAAGGGTGGGGTCGTCGCCTTCATGAAGGCGATCGCGCGCGAGGACGCCCGCTACGGCATCACCGCCAACTCGATCGCCCCCGGCCCGATCGAGACGCCGCTGCTGATGGGCGCCAAGGAGTTCGGCGAGATCGGCGAGAAGGTGATCGAGACGATGAAGAGCTCGACCCAGATGGGACGCCTCGGCCAGCCCGAGGAGGTAGCGGCCGCGGTCGCCTTCCTCGCCTCCGACGACGCCACCTACGTCACCGGCGAGACCCTCGGCGTCTCCGGCGGCCTGGGGATGGTCTGATGGCCGGCGCGGAGCCCACCTTGGTGCCCGGGCTCGATCGCCGCGACGCGTTCACGGTGCAGGCGCCACTGACCACCGACGTCGGCGGCACGATCGGCGCCAGCGTCCTCTCGACCCCGGGGATGATCGGGATGATGGAGGGCACCTCCTCGATGCTCGCCTACGAGCACCTGCCCGAGGGCCAGGCGACCGTCGGCTTCGAAGTCTGCGTCAAGCACGTCTCGGCGGCGCCCGAGGGGGCGGCCTGCCAGGTTCACGCAGTCCTGCGCGAGGTCGTCGAAGACCGCAAGCTCCGCTTCGACGTCGAGGTCACCGAAGGCGAGAGGATGATCGGCGTCGGCACCCACGAGCGCCGCGTTGTCACCTTCGACCAGCTCGGCTAGGGGGAGAATCCGAAGAGTTGACGACTTGGTACCCCTGTGAGGGGTTCAACTCGTCAACTTTCTGTCTGGGATCTGTCGGCTCGGCAGCATGGCGTGGTGACGAGACGGCAGCTGATTGATGCGGGGCTGTACAGCAAGGCTATCCAGGGGCGGGTCGCCAACGGGCGCCTGCATCGCATAGGCCGAGGCATATACGTGGTCGGAAGGCCCGAACTAACCCGAAGGGGACGGTGGATGGCGGCTGTCTTGGCGTGTGGACCCACGGCTGTCCTCAGCCACGAGAGTGCCGCGGAGCTCTGGGGGATCGGGAGCGAGCCCGAGGGCTTGATCGAAATCTCGGTGCGCGTGTGCTCCGCCCGCGAGCGCCCTGGGGTCAAGGCCTACAGGCGACCCCGCCTGGAGGACCGCGACGTCACCTCGTTCTCGAACATCCCGGTGACCGGGATCGTGAGGACGATGATCGACTGCTCCACCCGGCTCGACGCGACCGGGATCGAGCAGATGGTCAATGAAGCCGATGCACGCCGCAAGATCCGCCTTGATTCACTGCGCGCCGAGCTGGAGAGCCGTCCCGGTCAGTGGGGCGTCGGGAAATTGCGCGATGTCATAGATCGCCGCACCTTTCGGCTGACCGACTCCGAGCTGGAGAGGCGGTTCCTGTCGCTGGTCGAATCGACTGGCCTTCCCCTGCCGTCGACCGGTCGCTGGCTGAATGGGTTCAAGGTCGACTTCTTCTGGCCGGAACTCGGTCTCGTCGTCGAGACGGACGGCCTCACCTACCACCGGACGCCGGCCCAGCAGGAGCGCGACCGGGTTCGGGACCAGGCACACACGGCGGCCGGCCTGAGTCATCTGAGGTTTACCCATGCACAGGTGCGGTTCGAGCCCGATCATGTCGTCGAGATGCTGGTGGGAACCGCTCGGCGCCTCGGCGCGAACCCCCGCCCGACCCCACGGCGTTGGCACTGGCGGGCCGCGTCGTAAGCTCCGCGCCATGACGGAGCTACCCAGCAGCGTCCGCATCCGCGAGGTCGGGCCCCGCGACGGGTTTCAGAACGAGCCGGAGACGATCGACACCGCCGAGAAGGTGCGGCTGATCGACCTGCTCTCGGCGAGCGGGCTGAAGCGGCTGGAGGTGACCTCGTTCGTGCGCCCGGACGTGATCCCGCAGCTCGCCGACGCGGCCGAGGTGCTGATGGCGGTGCGGCGCCGCGAGGGCGTCGCCTTCTCGGTCCTGATCCCGAACGAGCGCGGGTTGGAGCGGGCATTGCAGATGCGCGACCGCTTCGACGAGGTCAGTGTCTTCCTCTCCGCCTCGGAGACCCACAACCAGCGCAACGTCAACCGCTCGGTCGAGGAGTCGCTGGCGGGGCTGGAGGCGACGCTGGCGAGCGCCGGCGCGGCCGGATTGCGCCGCGAGGGCGTGATCGCTACCTCCTTCGGCTGCCCCTACGAGGGTCACGTGCCGCCCGAGTGCGTCTTCGAGATCGCTGAGCGGCTGGCCGCGGCCGGCTGCGAGGAGGTCGGCTTCGGCGACACCACCGGGATGGCCAACCCGCGTCAGGTACACGAGTTCTTCGCCGCCGCCCGCGAGCGCTTGGGTGGGGTCGAGCTGACCGCGCACTTCCACAACACCCGTGGCCAGGGGCTCGCCAACGTGCTGGCTGCGCTGGAAGAGGGCATCCAGTCCTTCGAGTCGAGCTTCGGCGAGCTCGGCGGCTGCCCGGTTCCGCCCGGCTCGACCGGCAACGTCGGCAGCGAGGACGTGGTCTCGATGCTGCACGAGATGGGGGTCGAGACCGGGATCGACCTGTCGAAGCTGATCGCCGCCTCGCGCGCCGCGCAGGAGGTGCTCGGCCGGCCGCTGGGATCGCACGTGCTGCGCGCCGGACCGGTCGAGTGGGAGCCCGGCACCGAGCGCTAACCGGGTCCACCGGCTGGCGCCCCAGCCGGTCCGAATAGGCTGCCGCCGTGTCCGATTTCGCCAAGGCCCTGGAGGCCGCCCTCGCCGGCGGGCCGCAGCGCCACCACGAGAAGACCGAGGAACAGGGGAAGCTGCCGGTGCGCGAGCGGGTTGAGCGCTTGGTCGACGGAGGCTCCTTCTCCGAGGAGGGGCTGCTCGCCAACTGGCAGGAGGAGGGGCTGGGCGCCGACGGCGTCGTCACCGGCCTGGCCACGATCGACGGCCGCCGCGTCGCCCTGATGGCCAACGATCCGACGGTCAAGGCCGGCTCCTGGGGTCCGAAGACGGTCGAGAAGATCCTTCGCATCCAGGAGCGGGCGTTGAGCCTGGGGGTGCCGCTGGTCTACCTCGTCGACTCGGCCGGCGCCCGGATCACCGACCAGGTGCAGATGTTCCCCGGCCGCCGCGGCGCCGGGCGGATCTTCCACAACGAGGTGCGGCTCTCCGGCCAGGTGCCGCAGGTCTGCCTGCTGTTCGGCCCCAGCGCCGCCGGTGGCGCCTATATCCCCGCCTTCTGCGACGTCGTGATCATGCGCGAGGGCAACGCCTCGATGTACCTGGGCTCGCCGCGAATGGCGGAGATGGTGATCGGCGAGAAGGTGACGCTGGAGGAGATGGGCGGGGCGAAGATGCACACCGGCGTCTCCGGCTGCGGCCACTTCCTGGTCAAGAGCGACGAGGAGGCGATCGACCTGGCGCGCCGGTACCTCTCCTTCATGCCCGAGAGCTGGCAGGCGGAGCCGCCGGCCGCGGAGCCGGCCGCGCCCGCCTCGGAGGCGGCGATCGCCGACCTGATCCCAGCCGACGAGAACCAGCCCTTCGACATGCGCGGGGTGCTCGACGCCCTGCTCGACGCCGACAGCTTCCTCGAGGTCCACAAGCGCTGGGCGAAAGAGCTGATCGTCGGCTACGGGCGCCTCGACGGCCGCGTGGTCGGCGTCGTCGCCAACCAGCCGAAGCAGAAGGGCGGCGTCCTCTTCGTCGACTCGGCCGACAAGGCGGCGCGCTTCATCCAGACCTGCAACGCCTTCAACGTGCCGCTGCTCTTCCTCGCCGACGTGCCCGGGTTCATGATCGGGACCGCGGTCGAGCGCCAGGGGATCATCCGCCACGGCGCGAAGATGATCAGCGCCGTCTCCGAAGCGACGGTGCCGAAGCTCTCGGTGATCGTCCGCAAGGCTTACGGCGCCGGGCTCTACGCGATGGCGGGTCCCGCCTTCGAGCCGGACTGCTGTATCGCCCTGCCGAGCGCATCGATCGCCGTGATGGGCCCGCAGGCGGCCATCAACGCCGTCTTCTACAACCAGATCCAGGCGATCGAGGACGAGGCCGAGCGCGAGGCCTTCGTCGCCGCCAAGCGCGAGGAGTACGCCGAGGACATCGACATCCTCCACCTCGCCTCGGAGCTGGTCGTCGACACCGTGATCCCGCCTGAGAACCTGCGCGCCGAGCTGATTCGGCGCTTCGCCTACGCGGCGAGCAAGGACCGCGACTTCGCCGCGCGGCGCAACCCGGTCACGCCCGCCTGACGCGGCGCCGGCGCTACGCCGGGTCGTTCAGCCCGTCGCCATCTCTACGAAGTAATCGAGCGCCGCCGGGTTGGCGAGCGAGTCGCGGCTGGCCGCCTTCTCCACCGGCGTTCCCATCAAGATCCGCTTCACTGGCACCTCCAGCACCTTGCCGCTGAGCGTGCGCGGCACCTCGGCGATCTGGAAGACCCGGTCGGGGACGTGGCGCGGCGAGCACTGCTCGCGCACGCGGCGGGCGATCTCCCGCGGCAGCTCCTCGTCGAGCTCCGAGCCCTCGCGGAGGACGACGAAGAGCGGCATCCAGCCGTCGGTCCCAGACTTCGGCACGTCGACCACGAGCGCGTCGACGATCGCATCGATGCCGAGCACGGCGCGGTAGATCTCGCTCGTCCCCATGCGGATGCCGCCGCGGTTGATGGTCGAGTCGGAGCGACCGTAGATGACGGCGGTGCCGCGCTCGGTGATCTCGATCCAGTCGCCGTGGCGCCAGACGCCGGGGAACATCTCGAAGTAGGCCTCGCGATAGCGGCTGCCGTCGGCGTCGCCCCAGAAGCCGACCGGCATCGAGGGCATCGGCGCGGTCACGATCAGCTCGCCGACCTCGCCGACGACCGAGTTGCCCGCTTCGTCCCAGGCCTCGACGGCGGCGCCGAGCGCCCGGCCCTGCAGCTCGCCGCGGTAGACCGGGAGCAGCGAGACGCCGCCGACGAAGGCGGTGCAGAGGTCGGTGCCGCCGCTGGTCGAGAACAGCCAGGTGTCGGTGCCGAGGTGCTCGTAGATCCAGTCGAAGCCCTCGGGGGAAAGGGGGGAGCCGGTCGAGCCGAGGGCGCCGAGCCGGCTCAGGTCGCGCCCCGCCCCCGGCTCGACCCCGGCCTTCATGCAGGCGGCGATGTAGGCGGCGCTGGTGCCGAACATCGTCACCTGAGCGCGCTCGGCCAGGTCCCAGAGCACGCCCATGTCGGGGTGTCCGGGGTTGCCGTCGTAGAGGACGATCGCCGCCTTCGTCAGCAGGCCGGAGACGAGGAAGTTCCACATCATCCAGCCGGTCGTGGTGAACCAGAAGAGGCGATCGCCAGGGTGGGCGTCGACGTGGAGGTGCAGCTTCTTCAGGTGCTCGAGCAGGATCCCACCCTGCCCCTGGACGATGGCCTTTGGAAGTCCAGTCGTGCCGGAGGAGTAGAGGACCCAGAGCGGGTGGTCGAAGGGGACGCGCTCGAAGCCGAGCTCGGCGCCCTCGCCGCTCGCCAACAGCTCCTCCCAGGTCATCGCATCGCGCAGCGGCGAGAGGTCGGGCTCGGGGTCGAGGTAGGGGAGGACGACAGTGTGCTCCAGACTCGGCATCTGCTCCTGCAGCGTCGCGACCGTCTCGCGGCGGTCGAAGTCCTTGCCGCCGTAGCGGTAGCCGTCGACGGCGAAGAGGACCTTGGGCTCGATCTGGGCGAAGCGGTCGATGACGCTGGCGGGGCCGAAGTCGGGGGAGCAGCTGGACCAGACGGCGCCAATCGAGGCGCTGGCGAGGAAGGCGACGATCGCCTCGGGGATGTTCGGCAGGTAGGCGACGACGCGATCGCCACGCTCGACCCCGAGCGCGCGCAGCCCGGCCGCGACCGCCGCCACCTGCGCCCGCAGCTCGCCCCAGCTGAGCTCGCTGAGCTCGCGCAGCTCCGAGGCGTGCAGGATCGCGGTCTCGCTGCCCTCCTTACCGGTGAAGACGTGCTCGGCGTAGTTGAGCCGGGTGCCGGGGAACCACTCCGCTCCCGGCATCTCGCGCGAGGCCAGGACCGCGCCCCGCTCGCCGTCGGCCTGGACCTCGAAGAAGTCCCAGATCGCGTCCCAGAACGCCTCCAGGTCGTCGACCGACCAGCGCCAGAGCGCCTCGTAGTCCTCGAAGCGGAGCCCGCGCTCGGCCTCGAGCCAGCGCATGAACTCGGTCAGGCGGGCGTTCTCGACCAGCTCCGCCGAGGGCTCCCAGAGCTTCTCCGGGGCGCCAGCGGTCACTCGCTCGCGGCGGTGAGCGCGACGTTCGTCTTCGCCTGCTCGCGCTCCAGCTCGTGCGGGTCGTGGGAGCAGAGGAAGGCGATCTCGCCGCCGTGTCGCGCGGCCAGCTCCCGCAGCCGCTCCTGGTTGGCCTTGCGGGCCTTGTTGTCGGCGGCGTTGAGGTTCTGGAAGAAGCGCAGTCCCGGCGGGCAGGTCGGCGGCGTCGAGACCTCGCCGTGATTGAAGTAGGCGTCGCCGCAGTGCAGCAGCCAGCCCTCGCCGGTCCTGATCGCGACGCCGGTGTGGCCGAGCGAGTGGCCGTGCAGCGGCACCAGCGCGATCTCGGCCCCGCTGGTGGGGAGGACGCGCACGCTGGCGAAGCCGAACCACTCGTCGCCGCCGGCTTCGTGCCGGACCCAGCGTGGCGAGTGCTTCCAGTGGGCGCCGACGTAGCGCGGGCGGTCGCGCAGCCGCGGCTCCAGGGCGGCGTCGAGCTCGGTCGCGAGGAGGTGCACCTCGGCCCGCGGGAAGTCCGGCAGGCCGCCGCTGTGGTCTGGGTCGAGGTGGGTGGTGACGATGTGGCGGACGTCCTCGGCGCCGAAGCCGCGCGCCTCGAGCTGCTGCAGCGCCGTCGTCTCCGGCTTCGGCTCCGCGTTCATCAACCCGAAGACGGGGCCGAGCTGGCGCGGGTTGCGTGCGTCCTCCATCCCGAAGCCGGTGTCGACGAGCACGAGGCCGTCGTCACTCTCGATCGCGAGGCAATGACAGACGATCAGGGAGCGGTCGCGCAGGCGTCCCTCGCCCCCGATCAGGCGTCCCCCGTGGGGACACAGCGACCCGCAGTTGAGGTGATGGATCCTCATGGCCCGGCGCGCAGTCTAGTTCGGTGCGGTCGACGATTCGGCGCCCGTCGGGTTCCGTCTATCGTTTCCGAGGGGCCGGAGTGGCGGAATTGGCATACGCGATCGACTCAAAATCGATTGCCCTTGCGGGCTTGAGGGTTCGAGTCCCTCCTCCGGCATCCACGCGTCTGCCCTGACGCACCCTATGGGTGTACTGGAGCAGACGCGTCAGGCGGGCTGGGGGGTGGCGCCGGCGCCATAGTCCTCGCCGGAGCCGATCGGGCGCTCCTCCTCGACGTGCCACTCCTGGTTGAAGCCGTAGAGGGCGAAGGCGATGAGGACGATCTGCAGCAGCCCGAGGACGATCACCAGGGTGCCGATCAGCGTCGAGGGCAGCAGCGCCTCGTCGAAGCCGGCCTTGTCGCGGGCGAACCAGCTGTCGGCACCGACCGCGCAGAAGATCGCGAGGATCATCGAGAGTGCGGCGGCGACCGGGAGGATGCCGCGGCTCCAGCGGGCGACGAGGAAGCCGAAGAAGGCGTAGAGGATCGCGTAGATCGCGCAGACGAGGCCCATGCCGCCGCCGCCCTTCAGCAGCGACCAGCCGCCAATCGTGATCACCGCCGCGATCGCAGCCGTCGCCAGCAGCAAAAGCACGATCACGAACTTGGTCGTGACCGACCCGGCTTTCTCCCGATTCGGCCGCCACAGTTCGTAGCCAGGCCTCAGCTCTCCAACCGCCATGCCGTCGATCATAGAATCTGTCAGCGACGAAGCGGCATTGGTCGCGCGTTAAGCCCTCCGGGGCAGCCACGCGGGCGTGGCGGAATTTGGCAGACGCGCCAGGTTTAGGTCCTGGTGGGCTTCGGCCCGTGGGGGTTCAAATCCCTCCGCCCGCATCACCGCCGCCGACCCGCCGCGGCCCGTTACGATCCGAGTCCCTCGGGGCAGTGGCCCAACTGGCTAAGGCACCGGTCTCCAAAACCGGCGATTCCAGGTTCGAGTCCTGGCTGCCCCGCTCGTTCAGTGCGCGTGCTCGTGGCCACGCACGGTGCGCCAGGAGCTCCAGGTAATACGGAGGATGACGGCGGTGATGCCGAGGCCGATCAGGGGGTCGGCGACCGGGGCGCCGAGGGCGACGGCCGCGGCGCCGGCGACGACGGCGAGGCTGACGTAGGAGTCGGCGCGGGCGTGGTTGCCGTCGGCGATCAGGGCCGGGCTGTCGAGGCGGCGGCCGGCGCGGGTGCGGACGGTCGCGGCGATCCAGTTGCCGGCGAATCCGACGAGGCCGGCGACGGCCAGCGCGAGCAGGTGGGTCGGGGTCTGCGGATCGGCGAGCCGCAGGACCGCCTCGTAGCCGGCGACGCAGGCGGAGGCGAAGATCGCGGTGACGACGAAGAGGCCGGCGACCCGCTCCGCTCGCGCCGAGCGCAGCAGGAAGGCGATCCCGAGCGGGAGCGCGGTCGCGGCGTCGCCGGCGTTGTGGATCGTGTCGGCGAGCAGGGCGACGCTGCCGCTGAGGACGAAGATCGCAATCTGGATCGCCGCGGTGAAGGCGAGCACCAGCAGCGAGAGGCCGACCGCCTCAAGGCCGGCGCGCGAACGTTTGATGCTCGCGTCAATCAGCCCGTGGGAGTGACTGTGCTTCGCCGGCCCTGGCAAGGGTCTACTCGCTGTGCGTCGACGGCGCTGCTTCCTGGTGCACGCCGCCGTCGTGGTCGCCGCCGTCCCCGGAGACCGCCTCGCCGATCAGCACAGCCGTGCCGAAGACGAAGGCGACCACGGCAACGGCGCCGACGAGGCGAACCGGGGGCCCTCCGTGGATCCCGGTCTCGTGAACCGCGACGTGGCCTTTGCCGCGGGCGATCAGCCAGCGGTTGACCGGGAGCGCGAAGGCGCCGGCGACGACGAGGGCGAAGCAGAGGCTGCCCCAGAAGAGGAGGCTGTCGATGCCGGCCTCCATCGCTCCGGGGACGGCCAGCATTACCACGTTGTCGACCACCTCCATGGTGGCGATGCTGAAGGTGTCCGAGGCGAGGGCGATCGGGATCACCGCTGAGAGCCCGAGCCCGGCCCGCAGCAGCGGGACGCTGGTCAGGGTGTATCCGAAGAGGAACGCCAGGGCGACGGCGAGGACGATCGTGCCGAGGTTCGAGAAGCCGAGTGCCGTGCCGATCGCCATCCCGGCGACCTCGCCGATCGCGCACCCGGTCAGGCAGTGGAGCGTCGCGCTGAGCGCGACCGTGGTCAGGGCCGAGCCCTCGGTCGGCAGCGCGTGGTCGTGATGGGGAGAAGCGGCGTCCATCAGCGGCTTTGCAGGAGGCGCCCGACCGCGCCCATCATCTCGTCGGTCAGCCCCTCCCGGTCCTCGAGCTTCTCCGCCCCGACCACGCAGTGCCGCGTGTGCTCGCTGAGGAGGGCGAGAGCAACCTTGTCGAGCGCTGCCTGGGCGGCGGAGATCTGGGTGAGGATGTCGATGCAGTAGCGCTCCTCGTCGACCATGCGCTCCAAGCCGCCGACCTGCCCCGTGATTCGGCGCAGGCGGTTCCTGATCTTGTCCTTATCGTCGATGTAGCCAGGGTGCTGCGCCCGTTCAGCCATCTGGTTCCTTTCTCGGGTGGCCAGCTCGGACGAGCATATCAGGTACCCCCAGGGGGTATATATCGACCCGGGAGCCCGAGCCAAGGCGAGACGACTGGGTCGCCCCCCTGCGAATCCGCGCTGACAGAAAGGCGGTTGCCCCGTTGGGGAAGAGACGGAAACAGCCCTACTCTTGGACGGTGGCACCCGGTGCGAGCGAAGTGCGCAGATGAGCGAAGCGGCGGTCCCAGGGGGGATGCGGGGCCGGATCGGCGCCGTGACCCTGCTCTCGGACGACCGCTTGGCGCGTCGTGCGGTCAAGGGCGACGAGCGCGCGTTTGCGGCGATCTTCGACCGCTACCACCAGGACCTCCACCGCTTCTGCCTGGCGATCGTGGGGAATTCCGAGGACGCCCAGGACGCGCTGCAGAACACGATGGTGAAGGTGCTGCGGGCGCTGCCAGGGGAGGAGCGGCGAATCGAGCTGAAGCCGTGGCTCTACCGGATCGCCCACAACGAGTCGGTCGAACTGCTGCGGCGCCGGCGGCCGGCCGAGGAGCTCGATCCGGAGTTGACCGCCGCCCGGGGCGGTCTGGCCGAGAACGCCGAGACGAGGGCGCGGCTGCGGCAGCTGATCGCCGACCTGGAGCAGCTGCCGGAGCGCCAGCGTGGCGCCCTGGTGATGCGCGAGCTCGCGGGACTCGACTTCGCCGAGATCGGTACCGCTCTCGGCACCTCGCCGGCGGTCGCCCGCCAGACCCTCTACGAGGCGCGGCTGAGCCTGCGCAAGATGGACGAGGGGCGTGAGATGAGCTGCGATGCCGTCACCAGGGCGCTGTCCGACGCCGACGGCCGGGTTGCCCGCCGGCGCGACATTCGCGCCCACCTCCGTGCCTGCCCCGAGTGCCGCTGCTTCCGCGAGGAAATCGCCGGACGCCGCGCGGACCTCGGGGCGCTGGCGCCACTGCCGGCAGTTGCCGCCGCGGGGCTGCTGCAGGGCCTGCTTGGCGGCAGCGCCTCGGGTAGTGCCGGCGCCGGCCTCGCGGGGGCGGCGACCGGCGGCGCGGCCAAATCCCTCGGCACCGCTGCTGCGATCAAATCGGCCGCCGCGGTGGCGGTCGTCGCCGCGGTCGGGGTCGGGGCGGCGGACCGCAGCGGCGTCGTCGACGTCACCCCTTGGGGCGCTGGTAGCTCCCAGCAGCAGAGCGAGCCGGCCGGAGTTGGAGGCGCCGTTCCGGCGCAGTCGCAACCAGGCGAACCTGGCGTCGCCGCCGGCGATGGATCCGCGGCCGTGGAGTCGGCCGCTGCTCTTGGCGCCGGCGTGCGCTCTGGCAGTCAGGAGGCCGGGAGCGGGCTCGGCGACGGTGGCGCTGCCGCCACGACCGGCGCCCCGGCTTCGGCGGGGAGCGGGGAGGGGTCGCCCGCCCTGACGGAACCCGGCGCCGGCGGATCGCACCCGCACGGTCGCGGGCACGAAAAGCGGCACCCCGACGCTGCCGCTCACGGGCAGGAGACGGCGACGAGCCACAAAGCCACCGGCAAAGGCGTCGGCGGCGGTCGTGGCGGTGGCGCCGACAAGAGCCACCCCTCGAAGCCAACCAAGCCCGCCAAGCCGGTAAAGCCACCGAAGTCCAGCCAGTCGGCCGCGAACGGCGGAGGGAAGGTGGTCACGCCCCCAAAAGCCCCAGCCGATCCGGGGGCGGCAGCCCCGCCGGGGCCGAGCCCGTCCGCTCAGGCGGGTGAAGCGAAGGCGCCGTCGACTCCGCCCAGGGTCGGCCAGCATCCCTAGCTGGCGGGAAGAGCCTGCGCCGGGCTCCTGGCCGGATGACGTAGCCGGCCGCACCTTCGACCTGACAAACCCCGGAGATCGGCGTTCTAGGGGGAGGAAACGCCCATGGAGCCCCGGCAGGGGCGCCAGGAAACGAAGGAGGAACGATGAAGATCCACCTCAAGTTCGCTCTGGTGGTCGGCGCGCTCGCCCTCGCGATGGCGCCCGCCGCGTTCGCGGTGCAGCCGGCAGACCCCGGCGCCAACGGTAAGGGCCCGAAGTACGCGCCGGAAAAACCGGAGACCCCGGGGCCGGGCGCGAGCCTGCCGGAGAAGGCGAAGGCCTACGGCGTCTACTGCCGCGGTGAGAGCAAGAAACACGTCAAAGGCGAGAAGGGCACGGCCTTCAGCCGCTGCGTGACCGCGATGGCCAAGGCGGCCAAGAACGAGAAGATCGCCCCTGGCAAGGCCTGCAAGGGGCTGAGCAAGAAACACGTCAAAGGCGAGAAGGGGACCGAGTTTTCCCGCTGCGTGACCGCTGCCGCCAAGGTGCGGAAAGCCCAGGCGACGGTCTGACCTAGCCCCCCGGCCCGGTCGGCGCGAGGCGCTCGTGGACGAAGCGGACCACGGTTGCGCCCTCGCCGATCGCGGTCGCGCAGCGCTTGATCGAGCCGGCGCGCACGTCGCCGGCCGCGTAGACGCCGGGCACGCTGGTCTCCAGCAGGCCCTCGGCGCCGGCTTCGGCGCCGGTGAGGACGAAGCCCTTCTCGTCGCGGGCGACGACGTCCCCGAGCCACTCGGTGCAGGGCGCGGCGCCGAGGAAGAGGAAGAGGAAGGCGAGCGGCAGCCGCTCGCCGTCGGTGAGCGTGACCGCTTCCAGCTCGCCCTCGGCGCCGTGCAGTGCCGCGATTTCGCTGCGGTTGCGGACCGCGACGCCGTAGCGATCGAGCTCCTCGATCAGGTAGTGGGACATCGTCTCGTGCAGGTCGGCGCGGCGGTGCAGGAGCGTGGCCAGGGCACCGCCCCGCGCCAGCCAGACGGCTGCCTGGGCGGCCGAGTTGCCGCCGCCGACGACGCCGACGCGCTGGCCGCCGCAGAGGTGCGCCTCGGGCGGACCGGCGGCGTAGAAGACGCTCAGCCCCTCGTACTCCTCGAGCCCGTCGACCGGCAGGCGACGGTATTCGGCGCCCGTGGCCAGCAGTACGGCGTGCGCCGCGACCTCGTTGCCACCCTCGAGCCGCACCAGGTGGCGCTCGGGCCCGGGCTCCAGCGCCTCGGCCCGGTAGGGCGTCGCCGTCCGCGCCCGGAACTTGCGTGCCTGGGTCACCGCGCGGCTGGTCAGTTCGGTGCCGCTGACCCCGGCCGGGAACCCGAGGTAGTTCTCGATCCGCCGCGAGCTGCCGGCCTGGCCGCCGAGCACGGTGCCCTCGACGACGAGCGTGTCGAGTCCCTCCGAGGCGCCGTAGACGGCGGCGCCGAGGCCGGCCGGGCCGCCGCCGACGATCAGCAGGTCGACCTCCTCGCGGGGACCGAGCTCGAGCCCGATCCCGAGCGCGCGCGAGAGCTCGCCGTTGCTGGGCCGGTGCAGGTCGACCCCACCCGGCAGCCGCACCAGCGGGATCTGCTCCGGCGCCAGCCCCTCCAGCAGCGCCGCCGCCTCGCGGTCCTCCTCGGGGTCGAGCCAGAAGTAGGGGGTGCGGATGTGGCGGGCGAAGTCGAGCAGGCGCCGCGTCTCCTCCGACTCGCGCGGGCCGACGATCTCGACCCCGATGCCTTGGCGCTGCTGCAGCAGCTCGCGGCGCTCCACGAAGGCAGAGAGCAGCAGGTCGGACAGAGCCCCGTCCTCGAAGAGCAGCTCGCGCAGGACTTCGCGCTCGACGGCGATGTAGCGGATCGGCTCGGTGACGACCGCGGTGAGGAAGACGGTCTGCCCGGAGAGCAGGTTCATCTCGCCGAGGAAGCCGGAGGCGCCGTGGCGGACGATCTCGTGGCCGGCGCCGTCGGTGACCGCCGCCTCGCCCTCGAGGATCGCGATGAAGGGGTAGGTCTCGTCCCCGATCTCGTACAGCTTCTCGCCGGGCTCGGCGGTGCGCTCCTCGCCGTGACGCGCCAGCGTCTCCAACTGCGAGCGCGAGAGGACCCGGCCTACGGCCACGCTTCCTCCACGAACGCGGCCAGCTCCGCGTCAAGGCGCGCGGGCGAGGTGCGCCACTCCAACAGCGAGTTGGCCTCGACCAGGCGCGCGTTGGGCAGCTCCTCGGCCAGCATCCCGGAGTCGCTGAAGGGATGGAGGGGATCGCGCGGATGGCCGACGATCAGCGTCCGCTGCTCGATCTTGCGGCGCTCCTGGCGGTGCGGCGCGGTTTCGCCCAGCAGCAGCCCCTCGAGCACGGCGAGCGAGGGGCCGGGGCGCTGGCGCACCCAGTCGAGGCCGATGTCGACCAGGTAATTGGTGCGGGGGAGGGCGGAGGTGAGGCGGGAGACCAGCTCGAAGGCGGGGCGGCCGAAGCGCAGGCCCAGCATTACCGGGGTGAAGGTCGCGGCGACCGCTGAGAGGGCGTTGTCGAGCACCGGCATCTCCAGGAACAGGCCGCGGGCGCGGTCGGGGTCGCGGGTCGCCAGCTGCAGGGCGACGTTGGCGCCGAGCGAGGTGCCGCCGACGACCGCCGAGTCGAGCCCGAGGTGGTCGATCAGGGCGACGACCTGACGCGCGAACAGCGGCATCGAGTAGAGGCGCAGGTCCTCGGGCCGGTCGGAGCGCCCGTGGCCCAGCAGGTCGACGCAGATCGCGCGGTTGCCGCGCTCGGCCAGCGCCGGCCCCAGCCGCTCGTACATGCGGCGGTTCATCAGCAGGCCGTGGACGAGGATGACGACGCGATCGCCCTCGCCGTAGCTGTCGTACTCGATTCGGTGGCCCTCGTAGCGAAACGCGCCCATGGCGGGGCAGACTAGATGAGCGATCAGCTCGGCCGGCTCAGCCTTTCTTCGGGTCGAGCCCGACCAGCACGTAGTAGCCGACCACGTAGAGGCGCTTGCCATCTGAGACGACCGGGGTGTAGCCGGCCTGCTCGATCTCGAACACCTTCTTGTGGGTGAGGACGTCGTAGCCGATCGTTTTCTGCGTCTCGAAGCTGGAGGTGTAGACGGTGTGGCCGACGACGACGGCGGTGCCGGGGATCGGGCCGCCGACGTCGCGGCGCCACTCGACCTTGCCGGTGGCGGCGTCGAGCGCGAAGAAGCGGCCGTTTTCGGCGCCGATGTAGACGGTCGGCTTGGTCCCGGGGCACCTGGGCGACGGCGGGGGAGCCGTAGACGTAGTCGCCGCTGTCGAAGGACCACTCGACCCTGCCGGTTTTTTCGTCGAAGGCGTAGACGGTGCCGTCGTCGCGGGCCGCGTAGACCTTGCCGAAGGCGATCGCGGGGGAGGAGAAGAAGCCGCCACGGCCGAAGGGCGGGACCTTGCTGGTGTTGGTCCGCCAGACCGGCTTGCCGCTCTCGGCGTCGAGCGCGAACATCGAGCTCTGGTAGTCGGCGAAGTAGACGCGGCCGTCGTGGTGGCTGGGGCTGGCTTTGATCGCGCCGGGCGCGTTGAACCGCCACTCGACCTTGCCGTCGGAGGCGCGCAGCGCCAGCAGGTCGGTCGAGTCGGTGCCGAGGTAGAGCCTGTCGCCGACCGCGAGGGGGGAGGATTCGAGGTGGGCGCCGAGCTTGCGCACCCAGAGCCGCTTCCCGGTCTTGGCGTCGCCGGCGGCGAGGTTGCCGTCGAGGAAGGCGCCGTAGACGATCCCCCGGTGGTAGACCGGCGCGGTGACGAAGTTCGGCTTCCCCTTGTCGCTCGGCCGCACCTTCAGTTCCCAGAGGACCTTGCGGTCGCTGAGCCGCACCGCTTTCCCGTTGCCGTACTTGTTGATCACGTAGGCGACCCCTTCGTGGACCGCCGGCGGGAACTCGATCAGCGCGTGCGTGTTGACCGACCAGGCCTGCTGCAGCGGCGGTTCCAGCGCCCCCTCTTCGGCCGGCAGGTAATGCGTCCGCTCCGGCACCCGGCCGAAGAACGGCCAGTCGACGTAACCGGCGTCGTTCTTGGTCGCGGTCTGGCCCTCGCCTTCGCCGCCCTCCGAGCCGCAGCCGGCAAGCGCCAGCCCGGCGAGGAGCGGTGCGAGGAGAGCGCAGACCCACCTCGGTTTTCCATGGCGAGACATCGAGGAGCTGTATCGGCAGACGTAGCGCCACCTCAATAGCCGTCGTGTCGACTTTGTTGCCATATAGGCGACAAAGTCGACAGGCGCTGGTTGAGAGAGCGGCGGACGGGAGTTGAACCCGCGTCATCAGCTTGGAAGGCTGAGGCTCTACCATTGAGCTACCGCCGCACGCTGATGGGAGCGTAGCCACCGCGCCGCCAATTCGTCAGAATGCAGGCACCCACGGGGAGTGGCGCAGTCTGGTAGCGCACTCGGCTGGGGGCCGAGCGGTCGCAGGTTCAAATCCTGTCTCCCCGACTAACGCCCCTCCGTAAGAATCACGCGATCACTGAGGGAAATGCAAGCAGCACGACCCACGGGGGCGCCGCCGCGGTTGCGGCCTCCAAGGTAGCTGCGGTCTGTGACGACCCCATGCGCCGCCTGGCGCTCGCAAGCTCCACCTACGGCGGACCGACGGGCGACGCACCTCGCCACCTTCCGTTCCGCCGGGCGGCGATGTCATTCATGCGCTGGGAGGCCCGGCGGGGAGTGCTCAACGCGCTCGACGCCGAGCCGCCGGGGAGCAGGTGGTGGCGGGCGCTGAACGAGCGGCTGCTGCGGGACGGGTGCGAGGCGGTCGAGCGCGCCGGGGGCCGCGGCGGTCGCGCATCGACCCCGACGATCCGGTTCTGGGACGCGTTCGTCGCGAGGCCGACGGCCAGGACCTGGTACCGGGCGCACAACGCGAGCATCGTCGCCGCCTACCTCGACCATCGCGATCTTGCCGAGGAAGAGAGCCGGACGGAGCGGTTCTTCCTCAACGTCGTCCTCCTCCGCGTGCTCTACGCGCACGCCCTCGTCGCCGCCCCTCGCCTCGCGCTCGGCCGCCTGGCCCCCTGCGGCCGGCCCCTCGGAGACCCGCGCCTGGGAATGGCCGGCATCTTCCTCTCGCTGGGCCGGGCTCTTCCCGGACCGGTACCCGCTCGACGACGATCTGGAGGTCTACCTGCGGGCCGAGCACACCTTTGGCCGGATCCTCGACTACGCGGTGATCCAGCCGCGCCTGCGCCACCTCTACGACTGGTCCGCCCGCGAGCTCGAGCGGCCGGAGATCGCAGAGCTCGTCGTCGACGGCACGCCGGCCTACGCCTGGTCGCCCGAGGAGCGGCAGGAGTGGAAATCGCCACCGCTGTCGGCCACGGCGAGGGCGATGAAGATCGCGACCGCCGCGCGCTACTTTTCCTAGCCGTGTCCGTCCCCGTCCTCCTCGCCGTCGATGAAGACGCGCGTTCGCTGAGCGCGGTCGAGCGCGAGCTGGTCGACCGCTATTCGCGTGGCTACCAGGTCGTCTGCCTGGCCTCGGCGGAGGACGCGATGGCGGAGCTCCTGGCTCGCAAGGAAGGGGGAGGGGACGTGGCGCTCGTGCTCGCCGCTCAGTCGTTCGAGGGAACGACGGGCAGCGAGCTGCTCGGCAAGGTGCGCGACCTCCATGCGCACGCACAGCGGGGGCTGCTGATCGAGTGGGGCAGCTGGGGCGACGGCCGGACCGCGGAGGAGATCTTCCAGGCGATGGCGCGGCGGCAGATCGAGTACTACGTGATCAGGCCGTCGAGGTCGCCCGACGAGCTCTTCCACCAGTCGGTCTCGACCTTTCTGCTCGAGTGGGCCCACGCGCGGCGGGTCTCGCCGCACACCGTCCATATCGTCAGCGAGTCGTGGACCGGCAGGGCCCACGAGCTGAAAGAGGTGCTCGGCCGCTGTGCGGTGCCGCATGCCTTCCTCCTCGCCGATTCGTCCGAAGGCCGCGCGCTGCTGGCGGAAGCGGAGGGCGGGGAGCCGCTTCCGCTCGTCATCTTCCCGAACGGCACCGTCCTCGCTAACCCGACCAACCTGGAGCTGGCGAGCGCCGCCGGCGCCACCATCGATCCCGATCGGCGCGAGTACGATGTCGTCATCGTCGGCGGCGGCCCGGCCGGGCTCTCGGCGGCGGTCTATGGCGCCTCAGAGGGTTTCCAGACGCTGGTCGTCGACAACGGCGGCATCGGCGGTCAGGCGACCTCGAGCTCGCTGATCCGCAACTACCTCGGCTTTCCGCGCGGAGTCAGCGGTCGTCGGCTGGCGGAGAGCGCCTACGAGCAGGCTTGGGTCTTCGGCGCCAAGTTCGCCTTCATGCACGACGCGACCTCGATCCGGCGCAAGGGAGACCGTCTTCGGGTCGCGCTCTCCGACGGCGGCGAGGTCAGCGCCCGGGCGGTCATCCTCGCCACTGGCGCCACCTATCGTCGGCTCGGCGTCCCCGAGATCGAGGCTCTGGTCGGGGCAGGGGCCTTCTACGGCGGCCCGGTCTCCGAGGCGCCGACGACGGTCGACGAGGAGGTGTACGTCGTCGGCGGCGCGAACTCCGCCGGTCAGGCGGCGCTGCACCTGGCCGAATACGCCCGCCGGGTGACGCTCGTGGTGCGGGCCGAGTCGCTCGACAAGGGGATGTCGCACTACCTGGTGAGGCAGGTCGAAGGCGCGCCCAACATCGACGTGCGCCTCGGGACCGAGGTCGTCGGCGGAGGTGGAGACGGGGACGGTTGGCTGGGGCGACTGACCCTACGCTCCCGCGCCGAGGGGGTGACTAGGGAGGTGGCAGCCGATGAGCTCTTCCTGATGATCGGGGCCGACCCGAACACGGACTGGCTGCCGGAGGAGCTCGCGCTGGGGGACGGTGGGTTCATTCGCACCGGGACGGAGCTGGAGAACGCCGGGGATTGGCCGCTCGAGACCCGCAGCCCTTTCTCGCTCGAGACCAGCATGCCTGGCGTCTTCGCCGCCGGGGATGTCCGCCATGGGTCGATGAATCGCGTGGCTGCCGCCGTGGGCGAGGGCTCGATCGCGATCAGGCTCGTCCACGAGCTCTTTGCGACTGAGCAACGCCATCTGCGCGACCGGGTCTGATCCTCAGGCGGCGATCGCCTCCTCGGGCGGCGCCCGCAGCGGGCTCGACGGCAGTCGGCGGGTGACGCCGAGCCCGAGCAGGGCGATCAGGGCGATGCCCCCGCCGGCGATCTTCAGGCCGTCGATCTGGGACTGGCTGTAATCGGCTTCGAGCTCGGTGACGATCTGCGGTGGGACGCCGTTCTTCCGCAGCGAGGCCCCGGCCGCTTCGGCGGGGATGAAGGCGAGCCCATCCTTCGTTTTCGCCGAGACTTCGTGCCGCGGCCCGGCCGGCAGCGAGGTGTCGTTTTCGACCCGGTGGTCGAAGGTGACCGTGAGGATGCCGAGCAGGAGCGAGCCGATCACGGCCGTTCCCAGCGCGCTGCCCAGGTTCTGGGAGGTGCCCTGCAGGGCACCGGTCTCGCTGGTTTTCGCCGGCCCGGCGGAGGCCAGGTTCACGTTCGTCACCTGCGAGGCGATCAGGCCGAGGCCGACGCCGACCACGAAGATCGAGCCGGCGAAGGGAAGTGCGTCGAAGCTGTCGTCGATCGTCGCCACCAGCAGCCCCGCCCCGATCGCGACGCAGACGAAGCCGAGCTGGATCAGCAGCCGCGGGGCAACCCGGGTCGAGAGGCGCGAGGCTCCCATCGCCACGAAGAAGACGGCCAGGGACAGTGGCAGGATCGCGACCCCCGTCTGCAGCGGATCCTTGCCGAGCACGATCTGCAGGTAGAGCGGCAGGATGAAGAAGAGGCCGCCGAGGCAGAGGAACATCGCCGTCGTCGTGCTGAGGCCGGCGCGCAGCTGCGGCATGCGAAGCATCGAGAGTTCCACCAACGTGTCGCGGCCCGCGGTTGCGACCCGCCGCTCCCAGAGGGCGAACGCCGCGACCAGGAGGCAGCCGGCGAGGATCAGGAACGGGACCACGGAGAGCCCGAGCGGGGCGATTTCGGTGCCGCCGATGACCACCGGTTCCTTCGGGTGGACCCAGCCCCAGGTCGAGCTCTGGACGATGCCGAGCACGGCGAGGGCCAGGCCGGAGGCGGAGAGCAGACCGCCGACCACGTCGAGGCGCGGCCGCGCGCGCCCGAGGGGGGCGTCGCGGACGATCGCCGAGACCAGCAGCAGACCGACCATGATCACCGCCTCCGCGGCGAAGATGTCCCGCCAGCTGCCGACCGTCGCGACCCAGCCGCCGATGATCGGCCCGGCCGCCGCCGCGGCGCCGGCGATGCCGCCGATCGCGCCGTAGCCGATCACCCTGTCGCGGCCCTCGTAGTTGCCCGCGATCAGGGCGATGATCGCGGGGATCATCAGCGCCGCGCCCATCGCCTCGAGGACCGACCAGCCGAGGATGAGGATCCCCATGCTCGGTGAGATCGAGGTGATCCCGGCCCCGACCCCGAAGGTGATCAGCCCGATGCGAAAGGCGAGCCGGCGGCCGATGATGTCCCCGATCTTGCCCCCGATCAGCATCAGCGCCGCCGTGGTCAGGGTGTAGGTGGCGATCGCGAGCTGCATCTTGCTCACGGTCGTGTCGAGGTCTTCGATCACGCGCTGGATCGAGACGTTCATCACGGTCGAGTCGAGGACCATCACGAACTGCCCCGAGCAGAGTGCGATCAGGACAGCCCACTTGGCCCGCGCGTGCGAGGCGCTGGGAGACGCGTTCATCACCGGGAGTCTCTTGGTTCAGGCTTCTACGTGCACCGCGACCTCGAACTTCTCGACCGATACCCGCTCGCCCATCCCGTCTCCGGGGGGGCTCATCGAGTCCAGCGTCTCGTTGCCCTGGCGGTAGTCGTCCTCGCTCTCGAACAGCATGATCGCGATCGCCTTGCCGGCGGCGGGGCCTGCAGGAGCAGGAACTCTTTGGCGGGCACGCCGGGCGGGGGTCCGCCGCCGGCCTCGGCCTGCGCTTTGATCTCGGCGGCGCTCTCCTCCAGCGATTTGGCGTCGGCCCCTTCCCAGCGAGCTACTCGTGCGAACATCTCGACCTCCAGTGGTCCGTTGCTGACATAGCGAGCCTACCCCCATGCCCGCCCAGCTCAAGTACGTCGACCCCAATCTCCCGCGCGGGCGGTTCAGCCGCGTCTACGCCGCGCTCGCCAACACCCGCCTGGGCCGGTTCATGTCGATGCACGTGGTCTGGAGGGTCGATCCGTACCTGATGCGGTTGACCCGGGGCCGGTTGGGGATGGGCCTGGTGATGCCGACGGCGCTGCTCGAGACCCGTGGCGCCAAAAGCGGCCAGCCGCGGCGCAACGTGGTCATCTACTTCCACGACGGGGAACGGGTCACGATCGTCGCCTCGAAGCTCGGCCTCCCCGAGCACCCGGCCTGGTTCCACAACCTCCAGGCCCACCCCGAGGTCAGCTTCGGCGGCGTCCCGATGCGGGCGCAGGCGATCGAGGACGAGGCCGAGCGGCGGCGGCTCTGGGCGCTGGCCGACCGCGTCTTCGCGCCCTACGCCGACTACCGCCGGGAAGCGGCAAGGGCGAACCGGGCGATCCCGATCGTCCAGCTCACCCCGCGCTGACGCTCGCCGAGAGCTCCGGCGAGCCGGCGATCGTCTGCAGGACCACGCAGTAGCGCTCGGTCAGCTTCAGGAGCGTCGCCAGCTCCTCTTCGCCTGCCTCGGTCTCGAGCTCGAAGCGGAGGCGGATCGCGCGGAAGCCGACCGGGGCCTCGCGGGCGACGGCGAGCGTCCCGCGGAAATCGAGGTCGCCCTCGGCGTGGACGGAGCCGGCGGCGACCTCGATCCCGAGGGAAGTGGCGACGGCACGGAGGGTGACGCCGGCGCAGGCGGCGAGCGCCTCGAGCAGCATGTCGCCGGAGCAGAGCAGGGAGCCGTCGCCGCCGGAAGCGGGGTGGAGCCCGGCCTCGGCCAGGGCGCGGCCGGTGTCGATCGAGCAGGAGATCCCATCGCCGAGGGTGCCGTGGGCCGAGAGGGTCACGACGGCGGCATCGGGCGCGCTCTCGTAGCGCTCCTTCAGGGGCGTCTGAATGGCTCGCAGCTCGTCGCGGTCCATCCCGGGAAGGTACGCGGTCGCCGCCGTCGGGTCCGCCCCGCCTCCTCGCGACCTCCGGGCTGGCCAGATCGGGTCTGCCCTGGTACAAACGTGGGAATGCGGAACTGGGATCTGAAGGCCGTCGAGGCGGAATCGCAGCAGCCGACGATCCTCGCCTCGGGCGAGGACGCGCGGACGATTCTGCTGCAGCTCTCCGCCGGCGAGGAGATGCAGGAGCACGAGGTGCACGAGCGGGCGCGAATCGTCATCGTCGAGGGCGATGTCGATGTGACTACCGCCGCCGGCGAGACCGTCGCGGCGGGCCCCGGCCACCTCTTCGAGTTCGCCCCCGGCGAGCGCCGCACGGTCTCCGCGAAGTCCGATGCCCGTCTGCTGCTGGTCCTCTCCCCGTGGCCGGGCGACGGCCATCCCGGCGCGATGACGCTCGAGGAGAAGGCCGAGGCGCGACAGCGCGCCGCCGAGCACCCCTCGACCTGAGTCGTTCGCGCCCGTCCTTCGAGCTCGCACCGGCGGATTAGCGAAGCCCCTTTCCGGGCAGGAATGCCTTTGTGCCCGGAGGAGAGCACACGCCCGAGCTCGTCCTCGGCCCGCTGCTGCGCTATCTCGGCGAGACCGAGGCGACGGTCTGGGTCGAGACCGACACCCCCTGCGAGGTCGAGATCCTCGGCCGCCGCGAGCCGACCTTCACGGTCGAAGAGCATCACTACGCGCTGGTCCGGATCGAGGACCTGGAGCCGGGGAGCTTCAACGAGTACGAGGTCCGGCTCGACGGCGAGCCCCACTGGCCGCCGCCCGGCTCCGACCTGCCGCCGAGTGCGATCCGCACGCTCGGCCGCGACAAGCCGCTCGACGTCTGCTTCGGCTCCTGCCGCGTCGCGCTCCCGCACGAGGAGCCCTACACGCACAGCAAGGACCGCCACGAAGACGGGCGCGAGTACGACGCGCTGCGGGTGCTGGCGCGGGAAATGACCCGAACCGAGCGCGACAGGTGGCCGGAGCTGCTCTTTCTGCTCGGCGACCAGGTCTACGTCGACGAGGGCTCGCCCCGCACCCGCGAAAAGATCCGCCGGCGCCGTGGTACCGAGACCCCGCCCGGGGAGGAGGTGACCGACTACGAGGAGTACTCCTGGCTCTACGAGGAGTCGTGGAGCGACCCGTTGATCCGCTGGCTCTTCTCCACGGTCTCGACCTCGATGCAGTGGGACGACCACGACATGAGCGACGACTGGAACATCTCCCGCTCCTGGCTGGCGGAGATGCGGCGCAAGTCCTGGTGGCACCACCGCGCGGTGGCCGGGGTCATGAGCTACTGGATCTACCAGCATCTCGGCAACCTCTCGCCACGGGAGCTCGACGAAGACGACCTCTACCCACGGGTGCGCGGCAACGTCCACGCGACCAAAGTCCTGCGCAAGTTCGCGGCCGACCTGCAGACCACCGGCAACGGCGTGCGCTGGAGCTTCTATCGCGACCTCGGCAACACCCGCGCGATCTTCGTCGACTCGCGCGCCGGCCGGGTGCTGGAGAAGGGGGAACGCTCGGTCGTCGACGACGAGGAGTGGGAGTGGATCGCCGAGCGCGCCAGCGGCGACTTCGACCACCTGCTGCTCGCGACCACGGTGCCTTGGCTGCTCTCGCCCGGCTTCCACCACCTCGAGGCCTGGAGCGAGCGCGTCGCCGATGGCGCCTGGGGCGGGCCGGCTTCGAAGCTCGTCGAGAAGCTGCGACGCGCCGTCGACTTCGATCACTGGGCCTCCTTCGACAAGTCCTTCCAGGCGCTGCGCCGGCTGCTCGAAGAGGTTGGCTCGGGCAAGCGGGGGAGGGCGCCGGCCTCGATCGTCGTCCTCTCCGGCGACGTCCACCACGCCTACCTGGCGGAGACCGCCTTCGCTCCCGAGGCTGAGGTCGAGAGCGCCGTCTACCAGGCGGTCTGCTCGCCCTACCGCAACCCGCTCGACCTGCGCGAGCGGCGGGTGATCAAAGTCAGCTTCTCGCGCCCCTTCATCGCCGCGATGCGCAGGTTGGGCAAAGCAGCCGGCATTTCCGACCCCGGAATGCGCTGGCGCCTGGCCGAGGGCCCGTACTTCGACAATCAGGTGGCGACGCTCAGGCTCGACGGCCGTACGGCCCGGATGCAGCTGGACAAGACGATCGGTGGGGCCGAGGACCAGCGCCGTCTCGAGTGCGTTTTCGAGTGCCGGATCGCCTGAGAATCGCCTGAACTGGCCCGTCCGCGGGTTTGCGCGGACCTTTGATCAAGAAATTTGGCGCAGCCCAAAAATGCTGTTATGCTCGCGCCGGAATCGACCGGTCAGGGGTTGCGACAGGTCGTTCGACATAGCCAGCACCAGTGCCTTAATCGGTTAAAGGGTCGGCGTTGTAAGCCGGAGATCCGGGTTCGAGCCCCGGCTGGTGCATTCGTAAATCGGGAATGCGAATGGGCTATGGGATGAACATCTTCGACTACATAGAGGACGGGGCGGTCCAGGGGGAGAAGGCTCGTTGGTCGCCGCGGTCGCCGTTCCGGCCGCGTGAGGACTACGACCTGATGCTGGTCCCGCGGGTGCCGGATTGGCAGCAGGATGACGCTTCGCGCCGGGCGCTGGAGCGGATCGAGGCCGAGCCCTGGGTGGAGGAGATCTCCAGCGAGGGCAGGGAGGTCCTGCTGCGGCTCGACAACAGCTGGGTCGAGGAGACCGGGGCCCGGCTCGAGTCGGGGGAGGGTGCCGAGGGCGCCAACCTCGATCTCGCCGAGGGCAAGCGCTACGCCGTCTACTTCTGGGGCGCGAACACGACCAAGGCGCTGCACATCGGCCACCTCCGCAACCTCGCGGTCGGGCACGCGATCGGCGCCTCGCTGGAGCAGGCCGGCGCCCGGGTCGAGCGCCGCAGCCTGATCTGCGACGTCGGCCGCAGCATGGGCGAGGCGATGGCCGGCGTTGTCCAGAGCGGCCGCGACGCCCAGGTCTGGCCCGACGGCGAAGAGAAGAGCGACCACTTCGTCGGCGCCTGCTACGCCGACTACGTCACGGCCGGGCGCGCCGCCGGCGTCGTCGGCGGCCGCGACGCCGACGACGGCGCCGAGGACTCGGTTGCGCGCGAGTCCTCGATGTACAACGACAAGGCCGACGAGCTGATGCTGCGCGTGCTCAGCGGCGACCAGGAATCGCTCGAACTGTGGTCCAAAACCCGCGCCTGGGTGATCTCGGGCCAGCGCAAGACCCTGGGCCGGCTCGGGATCGCCTTCGACCGGGTGATCTTCGAGTCCGACTTCCTCCCCGAGGTGCTGGAGCTGACCAACCTCGGCCTCAAGGAAGGGACGCTGACCAAGCGCTACGGCGACGACATGGTGATGTACGAAACCGAACGCGAGGAGCTGGAGGAGATGCCGCTGGTCCGCTCCGACGGCCTCCCGACCCAGCACATGCGCGCGCTGGCCTACTGGTCGGCGGCCCCCGAGCTCGACGACTTCATCTCGCTGCAGGTCTGCGGCAACGAGTGGGTCGCGCACGTCACCTGCCGGCGCAAGCTGATCGACGAGCTCGGCGTCGTCAACGGCAATGGCAATGGCAGCGCCAAGGGCGGCGGCCCACCGACCTACGACGTCTTCCACGGCATGGTCGCCCGCGACAAGACCTCGATCACCTCGAGCAAGGAAGGCGCGCTCCTGGTCGACGACCTCGCCGACTGGGTCGAGCGGGAGATCGAGGCCGACCCCGAGCGGGCCGAGGTGCGGCGCAACCACCCCGAGCCGGACCGGCTGCCCGCCCGGATCGCGCTCGCCTACTTCCTCTTGCAGCCGACCTCGAAGCGGGTCGACTTCGAGCCGGAGAAGCTGCTGCGCGAGGGTAAGGGCAGCCTCGGCTGGGACCTGGCGCAGGCGCAGGCTCACCAGGCGACCGGGCAGCTCGCCGCCGATCGTGCCGCCGAGGACCCCGACTACCGCTTTGCCGTGGTCCAGTCCGAGCTCTACCGGCGCCACCTGCGCAGCTCGGTCGATGGACCTCGACGTGATCCCGCTGGCCCGCTACATCTCCCACTTTGCCCGCTGGTACCGAGACGGCGAGCGCTCGCCCGAGGTCGAGCGCGTGGCGCGGACCGTGCTCGACCAGGGGATCCGCGGCCTCGGGCTGGAGGGCGCGTGATGAGAACGCTGCTGGTCGACAACCACGACTCCTATACCTACAACGTCTTCCACCTGCTGGCGGCGGCCTCCGGCGAGGAGCCGGTCGTCGTCAACAACGACGCCGTCTCCTGGCGGGTGCTCTCGCGCTCGGACTTCGACGCGATCGTGCTCTCGCCCGGACCGGGCCGCCCGGAACGCTGGCACGACTTCGGCGTCTGCCGGGACATCCTCCGCTACAGCGAGATCCCGGTGCTCGGCATCTGCCTCGGCCACCAGGGGATCGGCAACCTGCTGGAGGGCAACGTGACGAGCGCCCCGATGGCGATGCACGGCCGGCTCAGCCACGTGCGCCACTCCGACGCCGGTATCTTCGAGGGGATCCCGCAGGAATTCTCCGTCGTCCGCTACCACTCGTTGGCGATCGACGGCCCCCCCGGCCCGGAAGGGCGGGTGACCGCCTGGGCCGACGACGGCGTGGTGATGGGCATCGAACACACCAGCCGCCCGATCTGGGGAGTGCAGTTCCACCCCGAGTCGATCGCCACCGAGCACGGCCGTGCGATCGCCGAAAACTTCTACGCGCTAGCCAGCCGCCTCCGCGGCAAGCCCCCAACCGAAACCACCCGCCGACGGGCCGAAAACGGGACGCATAGTCCCGAAATCGGCCCATCGGCCGCGAGGAACGGGGAGTCGCCGATGCGGCTGCGGCTGCGGGAGGTGGAGGGGGAGGCGCCGACGGAGTATTTGTTCGAACGGCTCTTTGCCGACGCGGAGAACGCGTTCTGGCTGGACAGCGCCGACGCGCCGACCAAACTCGCGCAGTGCTCCTACCTCGGCACCAGCGCCGGCCGCGAGCGCTGTCTGCTCGAATACGACGTCGACGCCGGCGAGGTGGCGATCAAGCGCGCCCGTCGCGACACCGTCGAGCACAAGTCGATCTTCGACCTGCTCGACCGCGAAGTCTCCAAGCACGCGGTGGAGCCGCCGCCGCAGCTGGCGCGGGGGCTGATCGGCGGCTTCGTCGGCTACCTCGGGTACGAGCTCAAGGCCGAGTGCGGCTCGCCCAACGTGCATCACTCCGAGATGCCGGACGCGCTGCTGATGCTGGCCAACCGCGTCGTCGCGGTCGACCACGTTCGCCGTCGCACCTACGTCTGCGCGGTCGGGCGCGAGGACGACGCCGAGGCCGACGCATGGGTGGAGACGACCGCGGCGCTGACCGCCGACGCGATCGCCGACCCGCCGCGGGAGGAGCTAACGATCCCGGAGCAGACGAACCCGCCGGAGCAGGTCGTCTTCCAGTCCGGCCGTGGCCGCGAGCGCTACCTCGCCGACATCGCCGCCAGCCAGGCCGAACTGGCGGCCGGGGAGTCGTACGAGGTCTGCCTCACCGACCAGTTCTCGACCACGGCCAGCCCCGACCCGTTCCTGCTCTACCGGCACCTGCGGCGCAGCAACCCGGCGCCGTTCGCGGCCTTCATCAAGTTCGGCGAGCGCGCCATCGTCAGCTCCTCACCGGAGCGCTTCCTCTCGGTCGACCGCGACCGCCGCGTCGAGGCGCGCCCGATCAAGGGAACGATCTCCCGCCACGAGGACCCCGTCGTCGACAGCGCTCGCCGCGATGAGCTCAAGGACGACGAAAAGACGATGGCCGAGCACCTGATGATCGTCGACCTGCTGCGCAACGACGTCGGCCGCGTCTGCGACATCGACAGCGTCAGCGTGCCGGAGCTGATGGTGATCGAGCCCTATATGACGGTGCACCAGATGGTCTCGACGATCCAGGGCTACCTCGAACCGGGGCGGACCCCGGTCGAGTGCGTGCACGCCTGCTTTCCCGGCGGCTCGATGACCGGGGCGCCGAAGCTGCGGACGATGGAGATCATCGACGGGCTCGAGGACGAGGCGCGCGGCGTCTACTCGGGCGCGATCGGGTACTTCGGCCTCGACGGCAGCACCGACCTCAGCATCGTCATCCGCACGATCGTGATGCGCCCGGGCCGGACCACGATCGGCGCCGGCGGCGCGATCGTGATGCAGTCCGACCCCGAGGACGAGTTCGAGGAGACCCTGCTGAAGGCGCGGGCGCCGATGGCCGCGGTGGCGCGGGTCGCCACCGGCCGCAAGGACCCGGACGCGTGGTGCGTGGAGCTGGAGCCCGCGGCGCGGAGCGTCGGCGCGGCATGAGCGAGCCGGCCGCGACCCTGCCGGCCACGATCCGGCCGGCGACCGATGCGGACGTCGCGGCCGTCGCGGCCGCGATCGAGCAGCTGCTGGTCGAGCTCGGCGGCCGCCGGCCGCCGCGTGCAGACCTGGAAGCGGAGATCCGGGCGGCGCTGGCGGATCCCGGTATCGGCGCGACGCTGGTCGCCGAGGCCGGTGGCGCGATCGTCGGCGTGCTCAGCGCCAGCTGGCAGCGTGCCCTGCACGTGCCCGGCCGCTACGCGACGATCCAGGACCTCTGGGTGGACGGCGAGTGGCGCAGCCGCAAGCTCGGCGCGGCGCTGGTCGACGAGCTCGCGGCCGTGTGCCGGGAGCAGGGGGTGGCGCGGATCGAGGTCGGGCTGCCGCGAGAGAGCTTCGACGCGATCAGGGCCACCGAGGCCTTCTACCTCGGCAATGGCTTCGAGCATCTCGGCCCGCGCATGCGGAGGTTGCTGCCATGAGCGAGCTGGTGATGGTCGAGCAGCGCCGCGGCTCGGACGACGCGGCGCACTGGATCCGCGAAGGCGGGGAGACGATCCCCGGCCAGGACAGCAACCGCCGGCTCGACGAGCTGCGGGCCGGCCTCCTCCGCCACGAGCGGGTGCGCGCGGTCGCCGCCGACGCCGCCGACGAGGCGCTGGAGCGGACCCTGGCGGCGATGCACGAGCCGGGCTACCTCGACGCGTTGCGCAGCGTCAACGGCGAGCCGGTGACGATGCCCGACTTCGCCCCGCCCGGCCTCGAGCCCGACATCCCGGTCGACTCGGCCCTCGTCGCCGCCGCCCGCGAGGGCGTGCGGACGGCGATCACCGCTGCCACCCGACTGGCCGACGGCGCTCGCTACACCTACGCGGTCTGTCGCCCGCCCGGCCACCACGCTGGTCCCGACTTCCTCGGCGGCTACTGCTACCTCAACAACGCCGCTGCCGCGGTACGGACGCTGGAGGAGGCGGGGGTGAGCCCGGTCGGCGTGCTCGACCTCGACCTCCACTACCCGAACGGGACCGCCGCGCTGGTCGCGCGGATCGAGTGCGCGGCCCTGCACTCGCTGCACGCCTCGCCGGTGACCAACGTCTCCGCTGACACGGTCCTGCCACAGGCGGCGGACGAACGGGTCGTCGCCTTCGACGAGGCGCCCGACCCCGCTGCCTACCTGGCCGAGGTCGCCGCCTCGATCGAGGATCTCGTCGCCGGCGCCGCCGTCCTCGTCGTCTCGCTCGGCTACGACACCGTCGCCGGCGACCCGCACGGAAGCTGGGACTTCGAGCCCGAGATCTTCGCCGAGGTCGGCCGCCTCCTCGCCCGCTCCGGTGTCCCCGTCTGCGTGATCCAGGAGGGCGGCTACGCACTCCCTGTCCTGGCCGGGTGCAGCGAGGCCTTTGCCCGCGGCCTGCTCGGGGGAGGCGAGGGCGCGTGAGCACGAATGGGCTGGAGCCGTTCCGCCGCCGTCTCGACACGATCGACGACGAGGTCGCCCGCCTGCTCGGCGAGCGCTTCGAGATCTGCCGCGAAGTCGCGCTCTACAAGAGCGCCCACGGGATCCCGATGATGCAGCCGAACCGGGTCGAGGAGGTCCGCGCTCGCTATCTCGCCCGCGGCGCCGAGGTCGATCTGCCGGCCGAGTTCAGCGGCGATCTCTTCGACCTCCTGATCGCGGCGACCTGCAAGGCCGAGGACGAGCTGATGGAGGCCGAGGCGGCCGGGACGCGGGAGACCGAGGGAGGGGCGGCATGAGACGTCCTGTGTCAACCCCCCGCCGTCTGAAGGCGGTTGAAGTTGCCGTGCCGAGCAGGGTCATAGGGCTCCCGGTTCTGCCAGCAGCGCCAGAGCACCCTGATCCAGGCGCGGCCCAAGGTGCGGATCGCATGGGGGTGGTCCTGGCCCCTGGCCCGCGCTCTGCGGTAGACCTCGCCGGCCCAGGGATGCCAATGGCGGGTGGAGTCAGCCAGCCTGGCGACGGCGACCCGCAGGCGCTTGTCGCAGGCGCGCCTGAAGGTGGCAACGCGCAGCTTTCCCGACTCCAGGGCGACCGGGCTCATGCCGGCGTCAGCGGCCATCGCGGCCTCGGTCGGGTAGCGCTCCCGGCAATCGCCGAGCTCGGCGATCAGGGTCGCCGGGGAGATCGCGGTCTTGGCATCACGGAACAGCGGCGCGAAGACCGCCCGGTCGGGATGGTCGGCAAGGGCGCCGCGGATCTGCGAGGTCAGCTCGGAGATCTCGGCGACGATCGGCGCGAGGGCGCCGACCAAGCCCAGCACCACGGTGCGGCGGGCCTCGGCCTCCAGCTCGCCGGCGCGACCGGCGGGCGCGGAGCGCATCCGCTCCAGCAGCTCCTCGGGGCTGCGCCGGCCGCAGTAGCGGTGGCGAGCGAGGAAGCCCGCCAGTCGCTTGGGGCCAAGGCCCTTGGCATCAGCCGGGCTCGGGCAGCGACGCAAGAAGGCCAGGGAGATCGGGCTGTCGACGTCGGCGAAGATCAGCGCCCCCGGCCAGAAGGTCGCGAGCTGTGCGCGCAGCTGGTTGGCCAGCTCCACCCGCACCCCGACCAGGTCCTCGCGTGCCCGGGTCAGCGCCTTGAGCGCCTTGGTCTCATCGCCGTCGGGCACCAATACCCGGAAGCGATGGGCGTCGGTGCGGGCCAGCTCGGCCAAGACGTAGGCGTCGAAGCGATCGGACTTGCCGTGGGCGACCGCGAAGCGCGGGCGAGCGGCTTTGACCTGGTTGGGGTGGATCGCCAGGACCTCGATGCCGGCGGCCAGCAGGCGCTCGACCAAGATGCCGTCCGGTCGCTCGATCGCCACCCTGACGATGCCGGCCCTCGCGAGCCTGGCGCCGAGAGCGGCGATCCCCTCCTCGTCGTGGGTGACGGAGAAGCGCTCGGCCACCCTGCCCTCCTCGCTGATGCAGACCTCATGGGCCTCGGCGGCCCAGTCGATTCCCGCGGTCATCGTTCTTGCTGCCATGCTTCCTCCTCGGTCGATTCACGTCGGCTGGCTGCCGGCCACGAGGAGCCGTTGCGCGTGCTCATAGGGCGGTGCTTGCGGGCACCACGTCCTGTTGGCGCTTCTGGCGCCTCGCACCGCCGGGAGGCGCTGGTCTCATGCGGGCCGTCTATGCGGCTAGCGAGCGTGGCGCTCTCCCGGCGGGGGTCGGCTCTATGCGTTCCCCCGGGATCTTCGACGGCCTCGCTTCGCTCGGCCTCTCAATCTCAGAAGAACAAGGGGGAGGTTGTCCTATGAGCTCCCACGGCGTCCGCCCGACCTTCCGCAGCGCCGCCGCCAAGTTGCCGCGCCGCCCCGACCTGCCGCCGGGACCGCGGATGCCGCGCGCCCTGCAGGCGGTCGGCTGGACCCAGCGCTCGCTTCCCTGGCTCGAGCGCTGCCAGCAGCGCTATGGCGACACCTTCACCCTGCGGATCCTGCACTGGGGCGACTGGGTGCTGCTCTGCGATCCCGACGACGTCAAAACCGTCTTCACCGCCGGCAACGCGGTCGGCGTCGACGTCGCCAACCCGATGCTGGGCCCGGTCCTGGGCCCGCGCTCGGTGATGCTGCTGGAAGAACCCGAACACATGACCAGGCGCAAACTGATGCTGCCCGCCTTCCACGGCAAGAGCATCGAAACCGACGGCGAGATGATGGCCGCGGTGGCGCGCCAGGAAGTCGCCCAATGGCCAGTTGGACAGCCGTTCCCGCTCTGGCCCCGGATGCAGGCGATCACCCAGGAGGTGGTGATGCGGGCGGTCTTCGGCCCCGATGCCGAGACGCGGTTGGGGAGGCTGCGGGAGCTGTTGCGAGGGCTGACCGAGTGGATGAACGAGCCGCGCAACCTCGCCTTGCTGGCGACCCTCGGCCCGCGCTGGATCGTTCGCAGCCGTCGCTACCGGGGTGCGATGGCGCCGGTCGAGGACGCTGTCCTGGAGGAGGTGCGGCGCCGCCGCGCGGAGGACGACATGCGCGAGGACGTCGTCTCGATGCTGGTCCAGGCGCGCTACGAGGACGGCTCGCCGATGAGCGAGCAGGACCTGCGCGACGAACTCCTGACCCTGCTCACCGACGGCCCGACCTCGTCCTCTCTGGCCTGGACCTTCGAGCGGCTGCTGCGCAATCCGGACAAATTCGAGCTCGCCCGCGAGGACGTGCGCAGCGGCGACGGCTCTTACCTCGACGCGGTGATCAAGGAGACGCTGCGGGTTCGCCCGCCGGTCCCGGTGGTGGTGCGGCGGCTGCTGGAGCCGATGCGGCTGGGTGGCTATGACCTCCCGGCCGGTACCACCGTCGCCCCCTGCATCCACCTGATCCACCGCAGCGAGGAGTACTACCCACAGGCCAAGAGCTTCATCCCCGAGCGCTTCGTCGGCCGCCAGCCCGGCACCTACACCTGGATCCCGTTCGGCGGCGGCACCCGCCGGTGCCTCGCCGCCAGCTACGCCGAACTGGAGATGAAACGGGTGCTGCGCACGGTCTTTTCCGAGGTCGACCTGCAGCCGGTCGAGACTCGGGCGGAGAGGATGCGAAAAAGCGCCATCTCCTTCAGCCCCGACCGCAGCGGACTGGTGATCGCCGAGCCGTGGCAGGGATGACGGATCTGCTGATAGTCGGAGCGGGGGCCAAGGCCGCGGGGATCGCGACCAAGGTCCACGTGCTCAACAGGCTCGGCCTGGGGCCGATCAGCCTGAAGATCGTCGAGGGGACCACGCGGGCCGCCTCCTGGCTGGGCCGCAACGGGATGACCTCGGGCGAGGAGCCGCTGGCGGTCACGCCGATCAAGGACATCGGCTTCCCGTACCAGAGCTTCCACGAGTTCGGCGAGGCCGGGGAGGCGATCGACGCCGCGGCGCAGGCCTTCTCCTGGCAGCAGTACATGATCAGCAAGCGCCGCTACGCGCGCTGGATCGACGCCGGCTCGCCCTCGGTGCGCCACCGCGACTACGGCGAGTACCTGACCTGGGTCCTCTCGCGGGCGACCGAGGGGGTCGAGCACGTCGAGGGCCGCGTCACCGCGGTCTCGCTCGCGGAGGGAGAGGACCGCTGGGTGGTCGAGGTGGAGGAGCCCTCGGGAGCCTCCCGGCACGCCGGCGGCGCGTTGGTCCTGACCGGGCCCGGCGTCCACCGCGCCTTCCCGCACGAGCCCGGCATCGAGGCGCGCGTCTTTCACTGCGACAGTAAGCGCAGCGAGTTCGCCCGGCTGCCGGAGGAGGAGTGCACGGTGGCCGTCGTCGGCGGCGGCGAGAGCGCGCTCAGCTGTGTGATGTTCCTGCGCGGCTTCCGGCCGCAGGCGCGCTGCACCATCTACACGCCGATGCTGCCGATGAGCCGCGGCGAGAGCTTTCTCGAGAACCGCGTCTTCTCCAACCCCGACGAGGTCGAGTGGAACTCGCTCGACCTGCAGACGCGGCGCGACTTCGTCAAGCACTCGGATCGCGGCGTCTTCGACCCCCCGAGCCTCTCCGCGATCGCCTACGACGACCGCTTTCGCTTCGTCACCGGCCGGGTCACCGACGTGGGAGAGGGACAAGGCGGTGACGGCGTGCGGGTCGAGTACGAGTCGCCGGAAGGCATCGCCAGCGGCGAGCACGACTACGTCGTCAACTGCACCGGCTTCGACCTGCTCGCCCAGCTGCGGGCCTCTTCCCGCCGCCGGTGCGGGAGCGGGTCGAGAGCCACGCCGGAGCGCTCTGGGACCGGCCCGCCGGGACCGAGGTGCGGATCGGCCGCGCCCTCGAGCTGGAGGGGATGGAGCCACGGCTGCACATCCCGGGCCTGGGCGGCCTCAGTCAGGGGCCCGGCTTCGCCAATCTCGGCGCGCTCGGCTTGGTCTCCAACCGGGTCCTCCAGCCCTTACTGCAGGAAAAGTCTCCTACGCAGGGATTTGGCGAAGACGAGACTTTGCAATATAAATCTTTATCGCTTGAGTAACCATTAGGTATTCCAACCGAATCGGGGGCGTCGAACGTGAGTAGGGAGAGAGATCCAAAGGCTGCTTTGCTCGTACTGAGCCTGGTTGCGATCGTGCTGGTCGCCGTGTTCTCGGGATGCGGCGGTGGTGACGAGGACTCCTCGGCCGCGGGCGGGGAGGTCAAATCCGGCGGCACCGGCTACCCCGGCGTCGACGCCGCCAACAGCCGTGAGGCGAAAGGCACGATCGACAGCTCCAACGTCAATGAACTGGCGGAAGCCTGGTCGCTGCCACTTACCGCCCAGAGTTCTTTCGGCGCCCATTCCTCCTCGCCGGTCATCCTCAACGGCGTCATCTACTCGCAGGATCTGGAATCCAACGTGCAAGCGATCGCGCTCGACTCGGGTGAAGTCCTCTGGACCCAGAAATACAACGAACTGAGCCAGGGTCCGAACGGCGTCGTGGTCTCCGACGACCACGTCTTCGGGGCCACCGCGAAAGAAGCGTTTGCGCTCGATCAGGAAACGGGCGAAGAGGTGTGGTCGACGAAACTCGTCACCAAACCTTCGGGCGAAGGAATCGACATGGCGCCCGGCTACAGCGAAGGCCTCGTCTTCGTCTCGACCGTGCCGCTGACGGCGGAAGAACTGTATCCCGGCGGCGGGGTCGGGACCCTTTTCGCGCTGGATGCCAAATCAGGCGCAAAGAAATGGAGTTTCAAGACGGTTCCATCGAGCCTCTGGGGTGACCCCAAAGTCAACTCCGGCGGCGGCCTCTGGCAGCCACCCTCGTTCGACGGCAAAGGAAACATCTACTTCGGCACCGGTAACCCGGCCCCGTTCCCCGGCACCGCCGAAGAGCCGTGGGGGTCGAGCCGTCCCGGTCCCAACCTCTACACGAACTCGATGGTGAAGATGGACGCGAAGACGGGGAAGATGGACTGGCACTACCAGCAGACCCCGCACGACATCTACGACTGGGACTTCCAGGGCCCACCGCTGCTGATCGACGCCGGCGGTAAGGAACTGGCGGTCGGGGCCGGCAAGTCCGGGATCGTGGTTGCGCTCGATGCAAAAACCGGCAAACCGATCTGGAAGCGCCCGGTCGGCACCCACAACGGCCACGACGAAGACGGTCTGCTGGCGATGCGGAACGAAATCTCGAAGATCAAGAACGGCACGCTCTACCCCGGCATCCTCGGCGGCGTGATCGCGCCGATGGCGACCGACGGCACCAACATATTCGTCCCGGTCGTCAACCAGCCTGGGTCGATCTCGGCCACCGAAGGCCTCGGCGAAGCCGGCGGCGAATCGACCGGTGAACTGGTCGCGATCGACGCGGCGAGCGGTGCGATTCGGTGGGAACAGAAATTCTCCACTCCCGTCTACGGGGCGCCGACGGTGGTCAACGACCTGGTCTTCGCCACCTCCTTCGATGGCAGCGTCCACGCCTTCGAGACGGCGAGCGGCAACGAAGCCTGGACCACGTCGCTGCCGGCCGGGATCAATACCAGCGTCTCGATCTCCGGTGACACCGTGATCGCGCCCGCCGGCCTCGCCAGCGGCGAAGGACAGAAACCGAAAATCGTCGCCTACCGCCTCGGCGGTTGAGTGTTCGCCACAGCCGCGCGGTGGGTACCGTGCGGCTGTGGCGGCCAAGCACAGCGCCGGGATCCTCCTCTACCGCACCGACGCGGGCGAGCTGCAGCTGCTGCTGGTCCACCCCGGTGGCCCGTACTGGGCGAGGCGCGATCTCGGCGCCTGGACGATCCCGAAGGGGGAATGCGAAGAGGGGGAGGAGCCCCTCGACTGCGCCCTGCGTGAGCTGGGAGAGGAGCTCGGCACGGCTCCCGACCTCGACCTCGAGGCGCTGGTCGAGCTCGGGAGCGTGCGCCAGAAATCGGGCAAGGTGGTCGAGGCCTGGGCCGGCGAGGGCGAGTTCGAGCCGGCCGAGCTGCGCAGCAACAGCTTCGAGATCGAGTGGCCCCCGCGCAGCGGCGAGCGGCGCGAGTTCCCCGAGGTGGACCGGGCCGAGTGGTTCGACCCGGAGTTGGCGCGGCAGAAGATTCTGCCGGCGCAAGCCGAGCTGATCGATCGGTTGCTCGAGCGGGTGGAGGGGACGGGCGGCGGGGGTGGGGGTTTCGCTTAACTTTTTTGAGAATTGCCACCAGCTGTCGCCCAATGCCTGCGAGCAAAAAAGTACAAGACGCTTCACCCCCACCCCCGCCGCCCGTCCCTAACAGCTAGAGCA
The DNA here is from genome assembly GCA_963802935.1 of uncultured Solirubrobacterales bacterium. Taxonomy (GTDB): domain Bacteria; phylum Actinomycetota; class Thermoleophilia; order Solirubrobacterales; family 70-9; genus VAYN01. The sequence goes on from CAWDKO010000007.1 coordinate 707,687, forward strand.
GGACGAACAGCTAGAGCAGGACGAGCGGCTCGGGTCGCCGCCTACAGCTTTCGTCCCGTGAGCCCTGTCAGGGATCGAACCACTACTCGTCGGTTTGCTGCTTCTGGCTGCGGGGGCGGGGAGGTGGGGTGAAGCGTCTTGTACTTTTTTGCTGGCGAGATTCGGGCGGCAGCTTGAGGGGATCCTCAAAAAAGTTAAGCGAAACCCCACCTCCCCGCCCCCGCATACATCTAACCCAGCCAGCAACCCCGACGTATACTCGCCGGACCCATGGAAAACGGCTCTACCCCGCGGTCTGCAAGCACCGACGACCCGAGTCGGAACGGGCACCTGCCGTTGTCCGCGCGCATCCTCGGGGTCGGGGTTCAGGGCGCGCGTGCCGTCGGCAAGGCGACGGGGATCGATCGTGCGGTCGAGGTCGCGGCCGAGGAGGCGATCGTTGCTGCGGTCGAGAGCGAGGCGGTCGAGCGGGCGATGGCTCGCGTGCTGGAGGGGCCGATCGTCGAAGAGGCCGTGCAGGGGGCGCTCGAGAGCGAGGCGGTCAAGAAAGCGCTCCTGGAGGCGATGGACAGCGAGCTGGTCGACGAGGTCTGGCGCCGCCTGCTGGCCAGCGAGGAGGCCCAGCAGCTGGTCGAGCGGATCGCCGAGGCCCCCGAGGTCCGGGCTGCGATCAGCGCCCAGGGCGTCGGCCTGCTGGAGGACATCGGGCGCACGATCGGGAAGCTGGCGCGGCGCCTCGACGACAGCTTCGAGCGGATCGTCCGCCGGCTTGTGTTCCGCCGCCGCCGGGCGGTTGCCAGCGACCGGGCGGGGGCGGTCAGCCGCACCCTGGCGATGGCGATCGACGGCGTCTTCGTCAACCTCTCCTTCACCGCGATCGTCGCCGTCGCGACGCTGATCGACAACGCCTTCGGTGGTGGGGGCGGCGATGTGTCGAACATCGCCATTGCCGTCGGCTCGAGCACCTGGCTGGCGCTGGGCGCGGTCTACCTGGCTGGTTTCTGGTCGTTGGCGGGGCAGACGCCGGGGATGCGCTTCGTCGGCATCAGGCTCAGCGGGGGCCGGTTGCCCCTGCGCCGCTCGGTCAAGCGACTGCTCGGCCTCGGCCTCTCGGTGATCGCCTTCGGCCTCGGCTTTCTCGGGATCGTCTTCGGCGAGCGGCGGCGGGGCTGGGCCGACCACTTCGCCGGTACCGATGTCGTCTACGACGATCAGCGGCCGGAGCCGGCGCCGTGGTCACGGCCGGAGCCGGCCCCGCCTGAGGCGGAGCCGGCAGATGCCGGGGCGGAACCGGTCGAGGGCCCCGCCCCGGCCGAGCCTCAGACGGCGGTGCCTTCGGGCCCCTCGGCGAGCTTGTAGATGATGATGATCGCGAGCGCGAAGACGGCCAGCGACCAGAACGGGTAGGCGCCGATCGATAGCAATGCCGCGATCGCGTTGAGCGAGGCGATGAAGATGCCGAACCAGCGCCCGAATTCGCCGCCGGACCAGAGCGAGAAGGCGGCGACGAGCTCGAGCACGCCGACGATCAGGGTGATCCAGCCCCAGGTGTTGAGCCCGCTGAGGATGTAGGTCGCGTTCTCGGTGAAGAACTTCGAGTCGCCGATCGCGGCGATTCCCCAGATGATGTTGAGGATCCCCGCCACCAGCAGCAGGATCCCGGCGAACACCCACCAGCCGCTGAGCGTCGATTCCGCGTTCATGAGTAACCCTTTCGTGCGTTGGACAAGGACATGACCAGTTGAACATAGGCGATGCCGGCGACGCTCCCTACGTCGCCGGCTCGCTCTGCTTCTCAGATCAACCGATCTTGGTCGTCTGCAGAAGCGGCGCGACCTGTTTGGTCTCGGAAATCGCCATGGGTTCACCCCCTTTCCCATCTCTTGCAGTGGCGCCAGGGCCGCCACTGTCGGCGGGGCGACATTAGTAGAGCGCTTTCTACTAATCTGTTTGAGCAAAGGAAAAAACCGGCAATTTGCCCTACTTAACGTTTGTTCGTAATAAGGTTGAGCAGTCGTAGTCCTCTAATAACTCGGGAAAGAGACGGGATATGCCAGGTTCATTTGGCCCAGCCGCCAGCTGTGCTGCCGATCAGACGCTGATCAAGGCACTCAGCCATCCGGTGCGCGCGAACGCTTTGACGATCCTCAACCAGCGTGTCGCGAGCCCGAAAGAAATCGCCGGCGAGCTCAGCGAGGAAGTCGGGAAAGTCAGCTACCACGTCAAGGAGCTGCGGAACCTCGGCTGCGTGGAGCTGGTCGACACGGCGCAGCGGCGGGGCGCGACCGAGCATTACTACCGCGGGGTCGCCCAGGCCTACCTCGGCGACGAGTTTTGGTCGACGCTCTCGACGGCGGTCCGCAACGGCATCTCGGTCACGGGGCTGAAGGTTCTGATCGAGGCGGCGCGGCAGGCCGTGGAGGCCGGCACCTTCGACGCCAGGGTCGACCGCCACCTTTCCTGCCTCACGTTCAACCTTGACGGAGAAGGCTGGGAAGAGGCCAAGGCGCTGCTCAACGAGACGCTGGACCGCCTGGTCGAGATCGGGGCGACAAGCGAGGCCCGGGAAGCAGAGGAGCGGATCAGCGCGACCTTCGGACTGCTCAGCTTCGAGTCCCCCTCCGCCTGAGCGCAGCGGTCAGGAGACGAGCTTCAGGACCTTGAAGGCTTTGACGCCGCGCGGCGTCTCGACCTTGATCGTGGCTCCCACCTGAGCATCCATCAGCGCTTTGCCGATCGGCGACTCGGCCGAAAGGCGCCCCTGGGTGAGGTCGGCCTCGGTCGAGCCGACCAGCGTCCAGACGTTGGTCTTGCCGCTCGTCTCGTCGAGGACCTCGGCGCTGCGGCCGAAGGCGAAGGCATCGCCGTCGTCGTCGACCTCGACCACCACGGCGTTGCGCAGTCGCTCCTGCAGTCGCTTGATCCGCGTCTCCAGGTGGGCCTGGTCCTCTTTGGCCGTGTGGTACTCGGCGTTCTCCTTAAGGTCGCCCTCCTCGCGGGCGACCTTGATCCGCGCCGCCATGTTCTGCCTGGCCGGTCCTTCGAGCTCCTCCAGCTCAGCTCGCAGCTTCTCGATCCCCTCCGCGGTGATCGGCTCTCCGGCCGCCTCAGATCCGTTCATCGGGCCCAGCCTAGCTAGTCGCCCGCGTTTGCCCCTTCCAGTGCCGGGGCAAGCGACTTGACTTTGGCGCCGGCGGCGGCGCCGAGCGGGGATAGGCGGAAGAGGTCGGCGAAGGTGCGCTCCAGCGAGTAGGGGTCGTAGGCGACGCCGTCGGTGCCGCCCGGAGTCGCGAAACGGGAGAGGACCAGCGTCCCGACCTTTGGCGGATCGCCGATCGCCGCGGCGAGCGCCGGATCGGCGAGCGCGCCCGGGTTGACCTGCCCGAAGGTGACGATCAGGAGGCCGTCTTTCTCGTAGGCGGGCGAGGCGAGGATCTTCGGCACCCAGGTGGAGAGGAAGGCATCGGCCGCGGCGGCGCCCTCCGGGACGCCTTCCGGGCATTGGTCGCCGAGGCCGACGTTGCAGAGGTTGGGCGAGATGTAGTTGAAGTTGGAGGTCGTCTCGATCTTCTTCAAGTCGCCCTCGAGCTCGCTCAGCGGCACGTCGTTTTCGGTGCAGTCGCCGAGGTCGAGCAGCGAGTGGAAGTAGACGAACGGGTTGAGCCGGGCGGCGTAGCCGCCGGTGGCGGGCGTGTCCGCCGCATTCGGTTCCGGCTGCACGCAGCTGTCGGGCTGACCGGTCTCGTCGGCCATGCCCTCCATGTAGGCGTGCCAGCGGAGCCGCGCCCCGATCAGCTGGTCGGAGAAGGTGACGGTTTCGACCGGGTAGATGCAGCCGCTGCCGCTGACGATCCCCCTGGCGTTGGCGTTCCCGCTGGGCGGAAACTCGGAGTAGACCGGGCAGTCCGCCTTGGTCTGGTCGTTCGGTGGCTGTCCGCTGACGGTGGCGATCGCGTTCGGCAGCGACGTCTTGTCGAGCAGCGAGTAGTTGCTGAGCAGGACGCCCTGGGGCCGCAGGGTGGTCGCCAGGTAGGGCATCTGGGGAGTGGTGCCGAAGGCGGCGTCGTAGCCGGGGCTGGCGAGCGAGATCACGAAGACGTGCTGGATCGGGCCCGCTTCCACGGGCGGCTCGACGGGTTTGGTCGGGGTTTTCTCCGGCTGTTCTTCCGGGGGCGGTTCCGATTCTTCGATCGGGGTGGGCGAGGCGAGGGGTTCGCTTGCGGCGGGGGCGGGGGAGGCTGAGCCGCCGCTCGGTTCCAGGGCCGGTTCCGGAGCGAGCGACGGTTCGGGCGCGGCCGGAGCCGTGTTCGCCGCGAGGCTGCGGCCGATCAGGGCCGAGAGGGGGCCGTTGCCATTGGTGTTGGTCATCGCCGCGGCCACGATCGCCGAGGTGGCAACCAGGGAGGAGGCGACGAGCAGTCCGAAGCGTTTGCCGGTCAGGGTCGCCGCTGCCTCGACGGCACGACGGTAGTAGCCGGCCGCGAACGTCTTCATTTGCCCGGCTCCGTCGGCACCAGCGCGTGGCCGCACTGGGCGCAGAAGCGCACCGCGTGCCCGAAGGGGGCGCCGCAGCCGGGGCAGAGCCCGGCGGCATCGGCGCGCTCCAGCTCCAGCACCCGCTCCACCGCGAGCAGCTCGGCGTCGACCCGCTGCAGTTCCGCCGCCTTGCGGGTCAGCACGTCGAGGCGGACGTGATCGCGGATCGCCATCTCGTAGAAGGCACCGCCGAGGTCGGCCTGCATCACCGTGAACTTCTCCAGCAGGCGGTCGCGCTGGGCGACCAGCTCGGCGCTCTCCTCGGGCTTGGGTGGCTCTTTCGGTGCGTCCGGCTTGGCGCCGGCGGCATTCCCGGCGACGGCCGGCTTGGCGGCCGGCCGTCGCAGCAGCTCGGCCGGGCGGCGGGCGAGCTCGGAGAGCCGGCTCACGGTTCCACCCCGCTGCCCGGCGCGGGTGCCGCGCCGGGGTCGCCGCCGACGACGATCACGTCCGGGAGGTTCTGCTGCGCTCTGATGTAGTCCTCGCCCTTCTGTTCGGGGTTTTCTTCGACGATCTGGGTGTCCTCTTCTTCCTTCTGCTTGCTCGCTTCGAAGCCGGTCACCTGGTGCACCGGGCCGTTTTCGGTGGTGGCGATCACCTTGCCGCCGCCTTTCGAGGCGGCTTTGTCGGCTTTCGCCTTCTTGCCGCCCTTCGCTCCGCGGGCGCTCGCGGCGGTGGCAGTGGTGCCGGCACCGGTGCTGGCCACGGCGGCTTCCTGCTGGCGCAGCGCCTCCAGCAGCGCCTCGTTATCGCCTTCGCCGGAGCCGCTGCGGCCGACGACGACGCCGAGCGCGACCGCGATCGGCAGCAGCGCGAAGAACCCGACCGCGGCGGCGCGACTTCCGCCCCCGGCCTTGGCCAGCGGCTGGCTCAGCGGCCGCCGCGCCTTTTTGCTCATCGCCGCGAAGTAGCGGGAGGCGGGGTTGGCGCCGTTGCCGCGGCGCGCGGCGCAGTTGACGCAGTAGCGCTGCTGCGGGTCGAGCGGTGCCCCGCACTCCTCACAGGGCTCGTAGGTGCCCCTGCACGACCGAGATCGTCGCCTTCTCCTCGCTCATCGCTTCTCGCCTCCCTTCTCGTCCGGCTTGCCGTGCTTCTTGCGGGCCTGTCGCTTCTCTCGCTGCTCGAGGATGCGTTTCGATTCCGCCTGCTGCCGTTCCGCCTTTTCCTGCGTGGTCGAGCAGCCGGCAGCGGCTCCGGCGAGGAGCGCGGCGCCGATCGCCAGGACGGCGAGGCGGGCGGGGCGGGGGCTAGCCGAACGCACCGCTCACGTACTCCTGAGTTCGCTGCTCGCGGGGGGAGCCGAACAGCGCGGTGGCGCTGTTGTACTCGACCATGTCGCCGAGGTACATGAAGGCGACGTGGTCGGCGATCCGGTAGGCCTGCTGCAGGTTGTGGGTGACGATGACGACGGCGACGTCGTCGCGCAGCTTCACGATCAGGTCCTCGATCACCTGCGTCGACTGCGGGTCGAGCGCCGAGCAGGGCTCGTCGAGCAGCAGCACCTCGGGCTCCGCCGCCAGGGCGCGGGCGATGCAGAGCCGCTGCTGCTGGCCACCGGAGAGCTTCAGCGCCGGGTGGTCGAGGTTGTCCTTGACCTCCTCGAAGAGGCCGGCGCGGGCGAGGGCGCTGTGGACGGCCGGTTCCAGCGCCTTTTTGCGCTGCCGCCGCGAGCCCTGCTCGCGCAGCACGTAGGCGATGTTGTCGAAGACGCTCATCGGGAACGGGTTCGGCTGCTGGAAGACCATCGTCACCCGCCGCCGCAACAGCGTCGGCTCGATCAGCTTGATGTCGACGTCGTCGAGCAGGATGCGGCCGCTCAGCGTCGCTGAGCTGGTCAGCTCGGTGAGCCGGTTGAGGGAGCGCAGCAGGGTCGTCTTGCCGCAGCCGGAGGGCCCGATCAGCGAGAGCACCTCGCCCTGGCGCACCGGCAGCGAGACGCCTTTGACCGCAAGCCGGTCAGAGTAGGCGACGGAGACGTCGTCGATCTCCATGCGGCGGATCGAGAACTGGGGCGCGCCGATCGAGCGGCGGGCGCCGGTGAAGCCGCCGGGCGCCGGGGCACTGCCGTCGCCGGATCGCGCCGGAGGTGCGACCTGCTGGGCCGCGGGGGGATCCTCCAGCTCCAGCCGCTTGATCGGGGGTGGGGGGGAGGTCAGGAACTCCACGTGCCTACCTTTCTGGCGCGGCGGTGGACGAGGTCGACGGCCGCGTTCAGGGCCAGCACCATCAGCAAGAGGACGAAAGCCGCCGCATAGGCTTTCTCCGGCTGGTTGAGGTTCCCGGTCGGGGAGGCCTCGTAGACGAAGTTGGTCAGGGTCGTGCCGGCGCCGCGCAGGTAGTTGAAGGGGAACGAGGCGCCGTCGACCGGGGCGAAGTTCTGGGTCGCGCCGAGGAGGACGATGATGATCGCGGTGTCGCCGATGATCCGCCCGAGGCCGAGCATCGCACCGGTAGCCACCTGGGGCCGGCTGCTCGGCAGCAGGATCCGGCGCACGGTCGCCGCCTTGGTCTTGCCGACCGCGTAGGAGGCCTCACGCACATGGCGGGGGATCGAGTTCAGCCCCTCGCGGGTGCTGGCGACGACGAGCGGCAGGGCGACCAGGGAGAGCATCGCCGAGGCGGCGAAGAAGGAGCGGCCGAAGACGACCCCTTCGGAGCTGCGGCTGAGGAAGCCGAGCGCGGTGCTGGAGAAGATCACGGTGCCGAACAGCGCCAGGACGATCGAGGGGATGCCGGCGATCGCCTCGATCGTCGACTCGGTGATGCGGGCGAGTGCCGCCGGGCGGCCGTACTCGACCAGCCAGATCGCGGTGGCGACGCCGGTCGGCAGCGCGATCCCGATCGCCATCACCGCGACGATCATGGTCCCGAAGAGGGCGTCGGAGAAGCCGCCGCTTTCGGCCTGGCTGAAGCCGGCGGAGGCGGGGGTGACGAGCATCGAGGGTTCGAGGTAGGTGACCCCCTTGACGAAGAGGTAGACGACGATCGCGACCGCGATCGCGCAGAAGAGCAGGCCGAGCGCCCAGCAGATCGCCAGCCCGACGCGGTCGCTGAGCGCCCAGGTGGCGCTGCCCTCGACGGCCGCCTGGGCCGAGGCCGAGGCTTGTGGAGGCTTGCGGGCCGGTGGCGAGGGCGGCGCCGGCGGCTGCGGCGTGGTCAGCGAGGGCTCCATCAGGCCGTCCCGTATTTGCGCATCGAGCGCCGCGCCACGTAGCCGGCGAGCGAGAAGAAGGCAGCGGAGAAGAGGAGGACGGCGGCGATCGCGAACAGGGTTGCGTTGGCCGGCGGCGAGCTCAGCTGGTCGATGTTCTTGACGATCGTTGGTGCCAGCGGCCGCGAGGGCTCGAAGATGAAGATCAGGCCGTCGGCCGGGTTCGGGGCGAAGCCGACCGAGCCGGAGATCATCGCCAGCATCACCGCCTCGCCGATCGCCCGCGCGGTCGCCAGCACGGTCCCGGCGACGATCGCCGGCCGCGCCGTGCGGACGCCGATCTTCCAGGTCGTGCGCCAGCGGTTGACCCCGAGCGCCAGCGAGCCCTCGAGCCAGCCCGGTTTCACCGAGCGCAGGCCGTCGGTGAAGATCGAGACCATCAGCGGCGCGATCATCGTCGTCAGCACGACGACCGCGGCCAGCAGGCTGTAGCCGGAGAGCGAGATGACGCCGGCGACCGAGGCCTTCTGCCCCTCGGTGACGAGGTGGTTGCCGATGAAGGGGACCAGCACCAGCACCCCGAGCAGGCCGTAGATGACCGACGGCACGCTGGCCAGGAAGCGGACCACCGGCTGCAGGATGTTGCTCATCCACTCGGGCGCGAACTCGACGATGAAGACGGCGACGAAGAGGGCCGAGAAGAGGGCGATGAGGACGGCGCCGCCGGTGATCAGCAACGTGCTCCAGATCAGCGGCCAGGCGTGGAAGGTGTAGATGTATTCGGCCCCGCCCTGGCCGGAGAGGAAGATCGCGTTGAGCTGGTCGTCGACGCTGCCGCCGGGGCCGAACCAGGCGAGGCCGTTGTGGGCGAACGACGGCCAGGCCCGCACGAGCACAGTGACGATCATCGCCAGCAGCAGCCCGACGACGGTGCAGACCAGCGCGCCGAGCATCCGCTCGACGCGCTGGTCCGACCACCGTGGGCCGTACTCCGGGGGGAGCTCCTCGTTCAACTACTTCTTCTTGGGCTTCTTGTTGAACGCGGGGACGCCACCGGCTTTGCTGATCACTTCACCGGCCAGCGGGCTCAGCCGCATCCAGTCGATGAACTTGAGCAGCGCCGGCGGACTCTGGCTGCCGTCGCCCGGGAGGACGATGAACAGGTAGCGCGAGAGCGGGTACCTGAGCGGCTCGACGCTGATCTTGCTCGGGGCGCAGGGAACGCCGTTGACCTTCAGCGGCTTCACGCCTTTCTGCCAGGCGAGGCCGGCGTAGCCGATCGCGTTCGGGTCCTGCTTGACCGCGTTTTGGACGAGGCCGTCGGCGGTCAGCGCATTGACGTTGGACGCCGGCGGTTCGTTGTTGAGGACGGCCTGGAGGAAGAAGTTGTAGGTCCCTCCGTTGGTGTCGCGGCCGACCGGGTCGATCGTCGTGTCCAGCCCGGACCCCGGGATCTGGCTCCAGTTGGTGAGCAGCCCCCGGTAGATGTCGTGGGTCTGCTGGATCGTGATGTTGTTGAGCGGGTTCTTCTTGTTGACGTCGAGGCAGAGCCCGTCCATGAACATCTTGATGTAGGTCGTGCCGGCGTCCGAGGGGAGGGGGGTGCGGGCGTTGCCGGCGAACTGGCTGGTCCCGTTCTGGACGTCTTTCACACCCGCGTTGCCGCCGTTGGCGGTGTAGACGAACTTGACCTTCTTGTTGACCTGCTTCGTGTAGGTGGCGAAGAGGGCCTGCAGCACGGGCTGCGCGGCCACGGAACCTGACCCGATCAGGGTCACGGCTCCTGCCGACGCCGGCGCGGCGAGCCCCGCAAGGGCGATTACCGCGATGGCGAGGGTCTTGATTCTCATCTGGAAGTCCTTTCCTGCCGGGGTTAAATCGAGTTTGTTGACCAACTTGCTGTTCTTACGCTACCAGTTTCTGTAGTTTATTGACTCACTTAGTAAAGAAGGCCGCCCCGGCAGGAGATCGTTGGGCCTCCGGCAGGCCACGAATATGGAGGTTCAATTGCTGAAGAGAAGGATTTCCAGCCCTCGCGCGATTACCGCGATCGCGCTTGCCGCCGTTGTTGCGGCTGCGGTCGCGGTGACGCCGACGCTGGCGAAAAAGACCCAGTCGTTCCTGACGACGAAGCGGGCCGAGGCGACCTACGTGAGCAACAAGAAGGCGTCGACGCTCTACCTGAAGAAAAAGGCGGCCTCGAACCTGTTCGTCGCCAAGTCGACGGCGCCGAAGCCCCCCGTGGTCGGGATCGCCGCCGGCAACGCCCAGTTCGGTCCGGTCTCGGCGACGACCGCCGGCTACATCCCGTCCGCGTTCACCTCGTTCGCGACCCCGGCCGACGCCAGCTCGACGGTGATCACGTTCTCGGGGAACGTCAGCTGCACGGCGGCGAAACCGACCGCGGCCTTGGCCTGCCCGGTGCAGATCCTCGTCGACGGCCAGTCCCAGGGGAAAGTCAACATCGCCCCTGCGGTAGCCGCCTCGCCGACCCCAGCTCTCCTGGCCACGTCGGTCACGTCGACCACCGTGCTCGGCAAAGGTGGCCACACGGTGGCGGTCCAGTACGCCGGCGCGAAAGACGTGACCTTCAACCTGAAAGGTTGGAACCTCGCGGTCGAGGCCTACCCGCAGCCCGACGAAGAGCTGGTCACCACGACCGGCGACTCGAAAGGCAAATAGGTGCGTGGTCGAGTTTGTGTCCCATACGGACACAAACTCGACCACCCCGCTCGAGGCTCAGCGGCTGGGGCGGGGGAGGGCGTCGCCGAGGATGAGGCGGGCCCGGTAGAAGAGCGCCTCGTCGGCGGCGGAGGGCACCGCGTTGCGGTTGGCGGTGCGGCTGGTGCGGTTCTGGCCGGCGCCGGCCGGAGCCTCGTCTCTGACCAGGCCGGTGAGACGGCCTCGAGAGGTGAAGGTGGTGTTCTGGACTCGCTTGCTCATCTTCGGCTCCTTTCCGTACTTTGTTGAGTATCTAACTCAAGAATAGCAAGAAAGGAAATCGGTGGTCTGCGGGAGTCCAGCCGCCTAAGGTTGGGTGGCGAGGAGGGGCGGGGCGCCACCCGGCAAAAAGCGCGCCCCGCCCCGTCGCCCTTCAGACGGCTGCAGATATATCTGCGTCGCCCTCGTCCCGGGGCCCCTGGGGAGTCGAGGCCCCAGGGGAGTGGGACGGGGACGAACCGTTGAAGCTCTTGGCCTGGACCGGGCGCAGGTAGGCGATCTGGCCCTCCCGCAGCTCCAGTCGCTGCAGCTCGTTGCGGGTCAGCTGCGCCCAGACCTCGGTCCCGTCGGCGAGCACGAGCTCGACCCGGATCTCGAAACCGAGGGCGACGATCCGCTGCACCATCGCCTCCTCGGTGCGCTCGTCGGCCTCGAGCACGACCTCCATGTCGTGCGGCCTCACGAAGCTCTCGCCGAGCCGGTTGACCTCACCGACGAAGCTCATCACGAACTCGTTGGCGGGGTGCTCGTAGAGCTCGTCGGCGCTGCCCGACTGCTCGACCCGGCCTTCGTTCATCACCACCAGCTGCTCGGCGACGTCCATCGCCTCCTCCTGGTCGTGGGTGACGAAGATCGTCGTCACGTGCATCTCCTCGTGCAGGCGACGCAGCCAGGTGCGCAGGTCTTTGCGGACCTTGGCGTCGAGGGCGCCGAACGGCTCGTCGAGCAGCAGCACCTGCGGCTGCACTGCCAGTGCCCGGGCCAGCGCCATGCGCTGGCGCTGGCCGCCGGAGAGCTGCGAGGGGAAGCGGCCCGCGAGCCCGTCGAGCTGGACCAGCCGTAGCAGCTCATGCACGCGGTCGGAGATCTTCGCCTTCTCCCACTTGCGGATCTTCAGCCCGAAGGCGACGTTCTCGTAGACCGTCATGTGCTTGAAGGCGGCGTAGTGCTGGAAGACGAAGCCGACGCCGCGTTTCTGCGCCGGTTTGGCCGTCGCGTCTTCGCCGTTGATCATGACCCGGCCGGAATCGAGATCCTCGAGGCCGGCAATGGCCCGCAGCAGCGTCGACTTGCCGCTGCCGCTGGGCCCGAGCAGGGCGGTCAGCGAGCCGTCGGGAACGTTGATCGATACATCGTTGAGAGCCTGAAAGTCACCGAAGCGCTTATTTGCTCCCTCGACTGTGATTCCCATCAGGCCTCCTTTCGTTTGAGTAGGTTCATGGCGAGCAGGGTCGAAAGCGCCAGCACGGCAAGCAGCAGCGAAGCGCCGTAGGCGCCGGCGTAGTTGAAGCCCTCGAACTGCTTGGCGACGAAGATCGGGAGGGTCTGGGTCTGGCCGGAGATCTGGCCGGAGACGATCGTCACGGCGCCGAACTCGCCGAGCACCCGGGCGGTCGTCAGCACCATTCCGTAGGCGACGCCCCAGCGGACCGCCGGCAGGGTGATCCGCCAGAAGATCTGCCAGGAGTTGGCGCCGAGGGTCGAGGCGGCCTGCTCCTGATCGGTGCCGATCTCCTGCAGCACCGGCACCACCTCGCGGACGACGAACGGCAGCGAGACGAAGATGCTGGCGAGGAGCATTCCCGGGACCGAAAAGAGGACCTTGATCCCCGCTTCGGCCAGGGCGGGGCCGAACCAGCCGTTGGTTCCGTAGAGAAGGAAGAGGGAGAGGCCGATCACGATCGGCGAGATCGCAAAGGGCAGGTTGATGATGCCGTCGATGATGGCGTTGCCCTTCCAGCGATGGCGGACCAGGAGCAGCGCGCAGCCGATGCCGAAGATCGTGTTCAGTGGCACCGCGACGGCGACCATCAGCAGGGTCAGTTTCAGGGCGTGGAGGCCGTCGGGCGAGGTGATCGCGTCGAGCGGGGGCCCGATCCCGTCCTCGAAGGTTTTGAAGAAGATCATCACCAGCGGCGCCAGCAGCAGCAGGGTCAGGTAGCCGATCCCGAGGACGCGCAGGCCCCAGCGGCTGGGGCGGGAGCTACTCATCGTCGCGCTCCCTCTCTTTGGTGAAGTCCTCTCCGCTCGGCGGCATCACCAGCAGGCCGGTCTCGCCACCGCGTTCGTGGCGGCTGCCCCAGCGCTGGACCAGGGTGATCAGGGTCAGCAGCAACAGTGAGGCCGCCAGCAGCACCACCGAGACGGCCGCGGCGCCGGATTCGTTGCCGCTCTCCACCAGCGAGCGGATGTAGACCGAGGCGACTTCGGTTTTGAAGGCGATCCCGATCAGCGCCAGCGACCCGAACTCGCCCAGCGCCCTGGCGAAGGCGAGTGCGACACCGGCGGCGAGCCCGGGCAGCAGGTTGGGGAAGATGATGCGGCGGAAGATGGTGAAGCCGCTGGCACCAAGCGAGGCGGCCGCGGCCTCCATCTCGCGGTCCATCTCCAGCAGCAGCGGCTGCACCGCGCGGACGACGAAGGGCAGGGTGACGAAGAGCAGCGCCATCACGACGCCGACACGGGAGACGAAGACGTCGACCCCGATCGGGCTGTCATTGCCGTAGAGCGCGAGCAGGGTGAGGCCGGCGACGATCGTCGGCAGCGCGAAGGGGAGATCGATCACCGCGTTGACGATCGGCTTGCCCGGGAATTCGTCGCGGACGAGGATCCATGCGATGATCGTGCCGAAGACCGCGTTGATGACGACGACGATCAGCGAGGCGATGAAGGTCAGCTCCAGGGCCGCGACCCCCTGCGGGGCGGTAACGGCGGTCCAGAATGCGCCCAGGCCGTTCTCGAAGGCTTTCGAGGCGACGGCGGCCAACGGCAGGAGGACGATCACGCTCAGGTAGAGCAGGACCGTCCCGCGGCCGAGACCGACGCCGGCCCCGGGCAGGCGGATGCCTGCCCGGGGCCCTGGTGCTGCTGCCGGGTGTGCTGCGTGTGCCTCCATCGTCAGCCGGTGGTGGACACGCCCAGTTCGCCCTCGATCTTCGCGACGGAACCGGTTTCGTCGTCGAAGAACTCATCGTTGACCTTGCTCCAGCCGCCGAACTGGCTGATCTTGAACAGGTCCTCGGGGGTCGGGAACTGCTTTGGGTCGACCAGCTTTGGGTTGACCGGGCGGTAACCGTTCTCAGCCCAGATTTCCTGGCCGGCATCGGACCAGACGTAGTCGAGGAAGTCCTGGGCCGCCGGCTCGGGAGCGTCGGTGGTGACCGCGATCGGCGTTTCGATCAGGATCGTGCTGGGCGGAATCACGTATTCGACGTCTTCGCCCTCGTCGATTGCCTTGATCGCCTCGTTCTCGTAGCCGAGCAGCACGTCGCCCTCGCCCTGGGTGAAGGCAGCGAGCGCGTCGCGGGCGCTGCCCGGCTGCACGACCGCCTTCTCGAGCAGGGTCTTGACGTCGCCAAGCGCCTCGTCCGGGGACTTACCCTGGTTGATCGCGTTGCCGTAGACGGCCATGATGTTCCAGCGCGCCGCGCCGGAGCTGAACGGGTTCGGGGTGACCACGTCGACGTCCTTGCTCAGCACGTCGTCGAAGCTCTCGATTCCCTCGGGGTTCCCCTTGCGGACGGTGATGACGACGACCGAGTCCTGGGCGATGCCCTTGTACTTGTTGTCGGTCCAGTCTTTGGCGACGAGGCCGCCTTCTTCGACCAGCCGTTCCATGTCGCCGGCCTGGGCGAAGTGGACGACCGAGGCGGGCTGGCCGGCGACGACCGCGCGGCTCTGGTCGCCGGAGGCGCCGAAGGAGTTGCTGAAGCTGACGCCCGATCCCTCCGGGGTCGCTTCGAACCCGGGCTCGAGGGCTTCCTGGTAGACGGCTTCCGGGGTGGAGTAGCCGACCACGCTGAGGCTGCCGCCGTCTCCCGAGCCAGAGTCGGAGGTCGAGCTGGCGCTGTCGTCACTACTGCCGCATCCGACGGCAAAGAGGGCGATGAGCAGGGCGAGAAGCGCGGCCGGGAGGCCGACGTTCACGCTGCGCCGCCGGGAATTGCGAGCGTTCCGCATCTAAGGTTCCTTCCTTTTTTGACTGACTTACTGCGAAATAGCAGTCCGGCAGGCTAGCACAAAGTCGATAAACAAAGTAGGGAATCTCGATCCGGATTCGCGGGATTAGACTCGCGCCGCACTGGAGAGCGGAATCGAGGAGGCAGAATGAGCGTCGACAGCTGTGCGCACGCCGGACGAGTTGCTGGAGGGGTTGCCGGACTACCCGTTCGAGTCGACCTACCGCGAGGTCGACGGGCTCCGCCTCGCCCACCTCGACGAGGGGGAGGGCAAGCCGGTCGTCTTCTTCCACGGCGAGCCGACCTGGTCGTACCTCTGGCGCAAGGTGATCCCGCCCGTACGCGACGCCGGCTACCGCTGCATCGCGCCCGACTACGCCGGCTTCGGCCGTTCCGACAAGCCCACCGACCTCAGCTGGTACACCTACGACCGCCACGTCGAGCTGATGTCGGCGCTGATCGAGGAACTCGACCTGCGCGACGCCACCGCCGTCGTCCACGACTGGGGCGGGCCGATCGGCCTGCGGCTCGCGGTCGAGCATCCGGACCGCTTCTCGCGGTTGGTGATCATGGAGACCGGTCCCTTCACCGGCCATCAGAAGATGAGCGACGCCTGGCTCGCCTTCCGCGAGTTCGTGCGCGGCAGCGACGAGGTGCCGATCGGGATGCTGGTCCGCGGCGGCTGCAAGGACGACCCGGGCGACGACGTGATCGCCGCCTACGAAGCTCCTTATATAGACGGGCCGTCGAAGGCCGGGGCCCGCGCCTTCCCGTTGATCCTGCCGACCGAGCCCGACGCGCCCGGCGCCGTCGAGGGCAAACGGGTCGCCGACGCGCTGCGCGAGGACGAGCGGCCGGCGCTGGTCCTCTGGGCCGACTCCGACCCCGTCCTGCCCTTCTCGGTCGGGGAGCGCGTCTCCAGCCAGCTCAACTTCCCGGCGCCGCGGGCTATCGAGAACGCCTCGCATTTCCTGCAGGAGGACGCGGGGGCGGAGATCGGGGCAATTGTGGCGGAGTGGCTGGGCTGAGCAGAGAGCATGCAGGAGAGTCGGGGGTGACTCGCCGGAGCAACAGCGGGGTGAACAGGAGTCAGGGATAGGGGTCGGCGGACAAAAGCGGGGAGTGTCCGGCGACCCCTATCCCTGACTCCTGCCCCCGGTCGCTAGCTTGATCAGCCCGACCATCTGCTCGTGCGAGTGGTCCAGCAGGAGTCTCACTCGGCGAGGTGGGTCGTTGTCCTCCAGCCAGGTGACGGTTCCGGGCCAGTAGGCGTTGGGGGGGACGCCGGGGCGGTGGAAGGCGGAGGCGAAGACCCAGCTGCCGGTGTTGTGCAGGGTGCCGCCGCCCGGCAGCGGCCAGGCGGCTTCGTCCTCGTCGGGGCCGGCGCGGTGGGAGTGGCCGGTGATCACGTGGCTGCCGTCGACCTGCAGGCGCGCTGCCAGCTCGGTCGCTGCCTTGACCCCGGCGGCGAAGATCGCGTCGGCGGAGATGTCGGTGTCGAACTCGGCGCGAAGCAAGCGGTTGGCCGCCCAGACGCCGGCTGGAAACGCGGCCCGCGCGCCCGCTGAACGCATCCGCCTCCCGAGGCCGCCGCTCTTGCGGCCGCCGGCGAGCGGCCCGCCAGGCGGCTTCGCCGGGGGGGCGGCGGGGATCGGGGATGCTGGCCCGGGCCTGGGCGATGCCGAAGCTGAAGCCGTAGATCGGGCGCAGGATGCGCTCGTAGTCGCTGGGGGCGGCAGGCTGGGGGAGGGGACCGCGGATCCGGATCAGGGTCGCCACCGCCAGGCACTCCGGGCGCGGCAGGGTCAGGTGCGCGTCCATGTAGTGGCCGTGGGTGGCGTAGACGTCCTCGCGCAGCCAGATCCCGGGGTAGGCGATCCGCAGCCGCGCCGGGGCGAGCCACTCCGCGATCGCGGCGCCGGCCCCGGTCGGCCCGGGGTCGTCGTGGTGCTCGAGCCCGAGCTCGGTGGCGCCGGCCAGCGAGAGGCTGTCGAGCAGCGGCTCGGCCAGCCGGTGGTCGTGGTTGCCGGGCACGATCGTCACCTCGCGCTCGCCCAGCGCCTGCCCCAGCTCTTCGAAGAAGGGACGGGCGGAATCGAGGGCGGCGCCCAGCGCCAGGTCGCGCAGCTCGACGATGTCGCCGAGCAGGACGACGCGGTCGGCGCCGGCGATCTCTTCCAGCAGGATCCGTCGCACCTCAGCTTCGCGCAGCACGTCCTCGCCGCTGGCCACGCCGAGGTGGAGGTCGGAGAGGATCGCCGTCCGCATCGCACCCTTTTACCGTTTGGCCGCCTGGCCAGTCGGGCAATACACTTCCCGGATGCACTCTTTCGGCGACGAACAGCTCGCGCCCGCCAACGGGATCGAGCTCTGTTACCAGGAGCTGGGCGACCCCGACGGCGAGCCGCTGCTGCTGGTGATGGGCCTGGCGACGCAGATGATCGCCTGGGATGAGACCTTCTGCGGGATGCTGGCCGAGCGGGGCTTCCGCGTCGTCCGCTTCGACAACCGCGACATCGGCCGCTCGACCAGGATCGAGGCCGCGGGCGTGCCGCGCCGGGCCGACATGCTGCTCGGCCGCCCCGGTCGCGCCGCCTACCTGCTGCGTGACATGGCCGCCGACACGGTCGGGCTGATGGATCACCTCGGCATCGACTCCGCCCACCTGGTCGGCGCCTCGATGGGCGGGATGATCGCTCAGACGACTGCGATCGAGCACCCCGAGAGGGTCTGCTCCCTGGTCTCGGTGATGTCGAACACCGGCAGCCGCTGGACCGGGATGCCGAGCCGCCGCGCGATGGCGGTCCTGATGGCGAAGCCACCGCGGGGTCGCGACGCCGCGATCGAGCGCACGGTTAAGACCTTCAAGGTGATCGGCTCGCCCGGCTACCCGTTCGAGGAAGAGCGGGTGCGCCAGATCGCCGGCCGCTCCTACGACCGCGGTCACAACAGCGCCGGCGTCCTGCGCCAGCTGCACGCGATCACCGCCTCCGGCGACCGCACCCAGGCCCTGCGCGGGGTCGCCGCGCCCACGACCGTGATCCACGGGAACCGGGACCCACTCGTCCGGCCGGCCGGCGGCCGCGCCACCGCCCGCGCCATCCCTGGTGCCCGCCTGAAGATGGTCGACGGCATGGGCCACGACCTGCCGCGTCAGCTCTGGCCGGACTTCGTCGAGGCGATTGCCGCTAACGCCGCGCGCACGCGCTCAATGGTCAAGCAGCTTGCCTGAAGCGCGATAGCCTTCGCTCCTTCAGGGTTCGATTACTAAGGAGCGTTTTGTTATGGGAGCGAGGGGCAGGCGAGGTGCGATCGCGGCTGTGGCCGCTGTGCTGATCTCGGTGGGTCTCTGCCTGCCGGTCGGTGCAGCTGCGGCGACCGTCGTCAACGGCAACTTCGAGACGGGGACGCTGAAAGGGTGGGACGTCTACGGGCTGACGGGCTTTGGCGACTGGTTCGCCTACAAAGGCACCGGCGAGCCGATCGCAAACAAACGGGGCACCCAGCCGATCCAGCCCCCGCCAGAGGGCACCTACGCGGCGATCGCCGATCAGCTCAATCGCGACACCCTGATCCTCAGCCAGGACGTCGCCCTCGAGCCCGGCACCACCCACTTCCTCAGCCTGCTCGCGTATTACGATTCCTACGCCCCGATCGCCGTACCGACGCCCGACACGCTCTCGGTCGACGAATCCGGGCTCGGCGCCCAGGTGAACCAGCAGTTCCGGATCGACGTGATGAAGCCGGAGGCGCCGATCGACTCGGTCAACCCCGCTGACACCCTCGCGACCGTCTTCCGGACCCCGGCCGGGGCCCCCGATCGGCGCTCGCCGTTCCAGGCGACCGCGGATCTCAGCGCCTTCGCGGGCCAGACGGTGCGGGTGCGAGTGGCCGTTGCCGCCAGTGAGGAGGTGCTGGCTGCGGGCGTCGACTCGGTCGCGATCACCCCGGTCCCGCCACCGCCATTTAGAGGCGGCGGCGGTGGGGGCGCCAACCGGTTCCGTCTCGGCAAGGCCAAGGCGAACAAGAACGGGACCGTGACGTTGTCGGTGGAGGTGCCCGGACCGGGTCTGCTGACGGCACAGAGCGCCACCGCAGGCAAGGCCGGCGCCAGCAAGGCGAAGAAGGGGCCGCGCAAGCTGATCAAGCCGGCGAAGGTCAACGCCAGGGCGGCGGGCATCGTGAAGATCCGCCTCAAACCGACCGCACCCGCCCTCGAGATTCTGCGCCAGAAGCACAAGCTGCGAGCCAGGGTGGCGGTGACCTTCAAGCCGGCCCGGGCTGCCGCGGCCACGGCGACCAAATCGGTGGTCTTCAAGCTCGCGCCCCAACCGCACTGAGCCCCGCCCCGATGCGGCTGAAAGGAGTCGAACCTTCACGGGCTCTCGCCCACACGGACCTGAACCGTGCGCGTCTACCAGTTCCGCCACAGCCGCGGGACGAGGCAATTTACCGGTTGTGCCCCAATTGCCGCCCCGCCCCCAAGAGGCATCCCCAAACTCGGAATCGCTAGAATCGCCGTCCCTCGCCGCTATCGTCTAGGGGACTAGGACGCTGGCTTCTCATGCCAGAAACCGGGGTTCGAATCCCCGTAGCGGTACTTCGGAAAAGCACGGCAATGCGTTTTTCCTTCCAGGAGCCGCTGTGCTTCCAAGCGATATCTTCAAACGTGTCCCGAAGAGCCGTTTACATCCGGCGGTTCGATCCGCACCTGGGAATCGCAGCGCTAGCGATATCGGCGTCCGGGGGCGCCGGAGGCGACGATCGGAACCTGCCCATCCACCGGGCGCGGGATCGTCACGCTCGCGCTGACGAATTGAAACCGGCTAGCAGCGCTGTAGTCGGGCGATAGCGGCTCTGCCTGCATGTGCACCGCCCCTCCTTGCTGTCCGAGCCAGAGCCCGAGTAGGGCCAGCACGATGGCGGGCGCTGCTCCGTCATTCAGCAGCATCAGGCGAACGAGGAGCTTGGTCTGATCTGGCCTCACGTACACGAGTATCGGGCGCGACTCGGATGCATTCGGCGGGTCGAGTCCGGTGCTGAGCGTCAGCTCAGAACACGATCCTCATTGGTACCCCTGCGTTGTCCCTTTGCCCATCGCCGAGTTCTTTGTGCTCCCCGCGCAGACAGCGCAACGCAACGCTCAGGGCGGCGTATGCATCGAGGCTGTCAGCGAGGTCGACCGTCGGGGCCGCGATGGCCTCTATTTGGTCCTCGAGGTCGGGGAAGAGGTGTCGCAGGAGTCGTATGCGTTCGACTGCGCCAGCCGGCGAGCGCTTCGGTGGCGCGGGGTCACCGCCGCGCAAACTTGCAAACGCGAGCTCCGGATGGCACTCGAACAGCCAGTCCTCACTCATCGGGTGCTCCCGAATCCAGGCATCTACTTCTGCGATCTTCGGGATGAGGGCGGCGCTCTGACGAGTCAAGCTGCGCGCGTCCGGATCGATCTTTTGTTTCTTGGCGACGATCTGCTGGACGGTGGCGTAGTTGCCCGTGCTCGCCAGCAGGTCTCGGGAGGGAGGATTGAAGACGCAACTCGCTCGTCCAGGCAGCAGCTTCCTCGCGGCGATGTCGCAAGCACGAGGTTCAACGTGATCCGGAAGGCCAATCGGGATGTCGATGGCCAAGGCAACCGAACCGTATTCGGCGGCGTGAGTCGTAACGGCCTGAAAATCCGGGAACAGCCGAATGGTCGTCTCCCACGTTGAGGATTTCAGCGACGGTGAAGAGCGCAGGCAAGCGCCAACCCAACCCGCGCGTGCACCGTCGACACCGATGGCGACGATCGGCTTCGGCATCACGTCTCGCAGCGTCGCGTAGTGTCGGTCTCGGCGCCATAGTCGTTGAGTTCGACAGTAAGCGACCAAAACGTCTGCCCCTGAACCGCTGCGACTAGCGCGATCAGTTTCATGTCGGGGAGGGTAACTGCGCAGTACGGTTGGCGTGCGCGGTACCGAGCACTTGACGGTAGCGACGCAGGACGGTGTCGAAGGGAACGCCGTCGCGCGCGTCCAGCCGGGCCTGCGCGAGCAGCACCGGTGGAACGGCCGGGGCGCGGCGCTCGCCGACTTCGAGCACGACGAGCCGGTAATCGATGGCGGCGGCGAGCGCGGCATCGAGGCCTTGGAGGTATGCGGGGTCGGTGACGTCGTGGAGATCGGAGATCGCGTAGGCGCGAGTCGCGACAGCAGTCTTGATCTCAGGCAGACGTTCGCGCGGGCGGGACGCAAGCGCGGAGGTTGGTGCGGATGCGGGCGGTTGCAAGCCGCGCTTGCTCACCGGCTCACCTTGGCGGCGCCCGTCACGGGGACCCCTGCTTCGGGTCGCCGCGCAGCAGACGTGCGGTGACGCCCTCGATCGTTTCGATTCCGTAGGTCATCGACGGGTCGCCGTCGGTGAGAACGGCGAGCGCCACTCGCGCATGCGGCCTCTGCAGGCGGGCGACCTGGTGGACCAGCTGTCCGCGTTCCGTCCCACGCCAGCCGCCCTTGAAGTAGACGCGCCAGCCGCGAGGGCGGGCGACGGCGGCGATGCCCCAGCTCTCGTAATCGACGATGTGGGAGAGCAGGTGGCGGGCGAAGTGGCGGAACCGGCGCGGCACCGAGCGTTCCATCGAGAAGAAGAAGCGGGCCTGGTCGGCGGCGCTGATCTGTGCGTTGGCCCAGTAGCCGCTGACCGAGAAGTCGGTCATCTCGGCACGGCCGGCGAGGGCGCGCACACGACTTTCTCCGACCCGGTACCAGACCGCGGTCGCCGCGCCGTTATCGGAGACCTCGATCATCGGGGTCAGCAGCGCGCGGGCGCCGGAGTCGAGCTGCCCACCCCCGGCCGCCAGCATGCGCAGGTAGGCGACCAGCAGCATCGCCTTGACGACACTGGCGCTGACGAAGGTCCGGTGCAGGTGGACCCCGTGCATCCTGCCATCGCTGTCGATCGTCGCGAACGCCGTGTAGCCGCTGCGCCCCTTCAAGTACCGCCTCGCGGCGGCAACGGACGCGGGGCCGGGGTAGCCCCTGGGCGCCACACCCGCACTCACATAAGGCGAAGCGGGGGACCCGCGGAAGTGGTGGCGCCCGCACGGCCCGTGCGACCGGCCGAGGCCGAGCGAGTTCTGCTTCGGCGCGCTGAAGCAGGCCGCGAAACGGAACGAACCTGGCTCGGGGAGCCTGACGGTCACGGTCATGCGGGTCACGCCGGGCCTGCCTTCCCGCGTGCGCCCCACCGCCACCCGCTGCAGGCGGCCGCGGGCGCGGAGGCTGCGGTACCAGTGAACGGTACGCCCACCCCAGTGCAGCTGGGGCGGGTGACGGGAGACGATGGTGAGACGCGCCTGCCCGAGCGGCAGGTACTGGACGGTGCTGGTCACCCGCTCGCGGCCGGCGGCGGCGCCCGGGTCGCTTCCCGTCAACGAGGCTAGGGCGACCCCACCGGCCAGCGCCAAAATGAGTACGACGGCGATGGTGGCTGCTCGGGCCGCCACGTGGAAATCGTACTGCCGAACCGTTGTAGGCGGCGGTTGCGTTTAGAGTTCCGCGCCATGGGGGGCGCGGCCAAGTTCACTGTTCGGCGAGCGGTTCGTCTGCTCGCGGGCTTGGTCCTTCTGGTCGGGTGCGTCATCGTGCTGGCCGCCTGCGGCGGTTCCGACGACTCGGGAGCCGCGGAGCTCGCGAGACAGCAGGAGCTGGCGGAAGCCCGCAAGGAGGCCGCGCAGGACGCTCGCCAGAGCGCCCACATCAAACAGCTCGAACGCAAGCTGAAGGGAGTGCAGAAACAGACCGCGTCGGAGCCGGAGGCGACCACCACGGTTGCGGCGCCGCCACAAGGCTCGGCAAGCGCAGGCGACTGGCCCGGCGACTCCGGGTACACCGCGATCCTCGCCTCCCTCACCTCCGAGCCCGAAGCGAGGGCGACCCAGGCGGAGGCCGCCGGGCGCGGGCTCGACGCCGGCGTCCTCTACAGCAGCGACTTCAGCTCGCTCCGACCCGGTTACTGGGTCGTCTTCTCAGGTTCGTTCGCCACCGATGACGACGCCGCGGCGCGAGCGGCGGGGGCGCGGGAGCTCGGCTACGCGGACGCCTACCCGAGGTTCGTCTCACCGTGAAGGCGTAACCGTGGGCCGCAGGCCCGGCTCCCGATGAAGCGACCCGCGTGAACGTCCTGATCGCAGCCGACATGGAGGGAGTGGCGGGAATCGAGGACTACGGCGCTTGCCTGCCCTCGCACCCGGCCCTGTACGCGGAGGGGCGGGCGTTGATGAGCGAGGAAGTGCTGGTTGCGATCGAGGCGCTGCGGGCCGGCGGGGCCGAGCGGATCTCGGTCGGGGACTGGCACATGGTCGGGACCAACGTCGAACGGGAGCGGATGCCGGCGGGGGTCGAGGTGCGGCCGATCGCCGACCTGGCGCTGGCCGAGTCGGAACCGTCGATGACCAAGGCCAACGGCGGGCCGCTGGATGCGGTCGTGTTCATCGGCCACCACGCCAGCACTCCCAACCCGCGCGCCTTCTGCTCGCACACCTTCATCTGGGACATGGAGGTGCAGCTCGACGGCGTGTCGCTGAACGAGGTCCAGGTGTACGCGCAGGGCCTGGCCGCCGAGGGGATTCCAGTGTTGGCGGCGAGCGGCGACCGTTGGATGCTCGAGGAGCTCGGCGCGGGCGAGCTCGGCGGCGCCGGCCTGGTCGCGACCAAGGAGGGTCAGGGACGGGCGCGGGCCCGCTCCCACGACCCCGCCACGATGCGGTCCGAGCTGGCCGCGGCGATCGGCGCGGCGCTGGCGGGACCGCTGCAGCCGCCTCCGGCCCGCAGCTACCCGGCGGAGCTGCGGATCGCTGCGGAGGGGGAGGAGTTGGCAAGGACCACGGTCGCCGAGCCGGCGGACCTGCTCACCGCGATCGCCACCGCCTTCCGCACCAGCCAGGTCTCACGCGAGTACCGCCAGCTCGCGAAGCTGCTCCCCGCCGGACACGATTCCCGGGCGCGCGGCCTGCAGCGACGCCTCGGCAGCCTCGTGGCGACGCCGGTGATGCTCTCGAAGGAGCGGCGCTGGCTTGCCTCGGCCGCCGGGCTCGACAGCGCCGAGTAGCGCCGGCGGCCGCTACTTGCCGGTCTGGGCCGGCGCCGGCAGCTTCAGGCGCTGGCGCGCGGCGGCGACGGCAGAGACAGAGGAACGGCAGGCTTTGGCGATCGCGCCGTCGTTGTGGTCGGGCCGGCGGCTGACCTCGAACTCGATCAGGGCGGCGCGGCGGAGTTTGGCCCGGACTTCGATCGGGCTGTCCTCGGGCGCCGCCTCCAGCGCCGCCTCAGCCGCAAGGTCACGGCGGCAGCCGAGACAGAAGGTGCCGCCGTGCTCATGCGCCCAGACCTCGGGGAACGGCACCGGGGTGCCGTCCATACGGCCGACCGAGACGCCGCAGCGGTCGCAGGTCCACTTCTTCGCCGACTTCGCGGTCTTCGCCGGTTTCGTCGCGGTGGTCATGCCGCCGCCTTTGCCCGGCTGCGGCGCCGGCGCCGGCGCCGCCTCTGCGCAGCGGACCCATTGCCGTTCCCGTTTGCGGCCGCTTTCTGGGACGGCGTCGAGGCCGTCGCGGTTTCGCCGTCGGGCCGGTTGAGGTCGAACTCGCGGATCAGGCCGAGGTCGCGGGCGATGCGCCGCATATCGGCGACCTGGTCCTCGAGCACGAAGCTGACGCCGGCGCCGCGGTTGCCGGCGCGGCCGGTGCGCCCGATCCGGTGCGTGTAGGCGTCCTGGTCGCCGGGGGCGTCGAAGTTGATCACGTGGGTGACGTCGGCGACGTCGATGCCGCGGGCGGCGACGTCGGTGGCGATCAGGGTGTCGACCTCGCCCTTCTCGAAGCGGGCCAGGGCGCGTTCGCGCTGCCCCTGGCTCTTGTCGCCGTGCATCGCGACCGCCTCCACCTTGCGACTGCGGAGTCGTTTCACCAGCCGGTCGGCGCCGCGCTTGGTACGCACGAAGACCAGAGTACGGCCGCGCTCGGCGTCCTCAAGCTGCATGGTCAGGTGGTCGAGCTTGGCGCTCTGGGACTCGACGTGGACGAAGCTGTGCTCGATGTCCCGCTCCTTGTGCTGGGTCGGCTCCTGGGTGTGGCGCCGGGCCTCGTGGGTGTAGGCGGCGGCGAGCTTGCCGGTTGCGCCCTCCAGGGTGGCGGAGAAGAAGAGGGTCTGGCGATCCTCCGGAGTCTGGGCGACGATCCGGCTGACCGCCGGCTTGAAGCCCATGTCGAGCATGCGGTCGGCCTCGTCGAGGACGAGGACCTCCACGCGGTCGAGCGAGATGACGCCGCGCCCGAGCAGGTCCTCGAGGCGGCCGGGGGTGGCGACGACGATGTCGGCGCGACGGGCGGCGTTGCTCTGGGGGCCGAAGCCGACGCCGCCGTAGACGGCGGCGACGCTGAGCTTGCGGGCGCGGGCGATCGAGTCGAGCTCGTCGACGATCTGGCTCGCCAGCTCGCGGGTCGGCGCCAGGATCAGGCCGGCGAGGTCGCCGCTGCCGGGCTCGATCGAGTCGACCATCGGGATCCCGAAGGCCAGGGTCTTGCCCGAGCCGGTCGGGGACTGGACCAGTAGGTCGTGGCCGTCCAGCGCGTCGCTGACGACGAGCTGCTGAACGGGGAAGGGGTTGGTGATGCCGCGGGCGCTGAGCGCGTCGACGACAGGGTTCGAGATGCCGAGATCGGCAAACGACTTCAAAGGTATGTGCTCCTTATATGTATGGCGATTCAGGGAGATCCAGCAGCCCCAAACGCCAAGAAGGCACAGAGGAAACGGAACCTCTCGGGTGGCGTTGAGGCCAAACCCGACTCGACAACCGTAGCAGGCCAGCCTTTTTGGCCTGCTTTTAGCCACTTTTTCGGGACGCCCACCGATTTCTCTAGGGTCGCGCGATGCGAATTCGGCCGGCAGGCGAGGGCGACGCGGCGGCGGTGACCGAGCTCTGGACCGAGGGTTACAGCGGCCGCGGCGGCGGCGAAGGCAGACGTGCTCCATATGAGGAGTGGGAGTTCCTCGACGCGGCCGGGCGCTGCCGCCTCTTCGTCGCCGAGCTGGAGGGCGAGGTGGTGGGGGTCGTCGGCTTCGCTCCGCCCGGGGCAGCGCGGAAGGTGGTCGCCGGCAGCGGCGAGGCAGAGCTCTCGCGGCTGGCCGTCGCGGCGGCGGCGCGGCGGCAGGGGGTCGGCAGGGCGCTGGCCGAGCTCTGCGGCGCCGAAGCGCGGGCGGCGGCTGCGGCCGCGCTCGTGCTCTGGAGCCGTCCCTACCAGGTCGAGGCGCATCGGCTGTACGAGTCGCTCGGCTACCGGCGGGCGCCGGAGCGCGACGCCGAGGACGCCGAGGGCCGCTGTCTCGTTTTCGCGCTTGACATGCGCGGTGCCGAGGCGCGCGAGCCAGAGCGGCCGCACAACACCTGAGTCCGGCGCCACTGCCCTCCTACACTTGTCCGATGCCTTCGCAAGCGGACACCGTGGCGACCTACACGCTCTACAGGCGCGGGATCGAGCTGCTCGAAGACGGCGACTTCGTCGACGCAACCGAGCCGCTCGCCGAGGCGGCGCGGCGGGCGCCGGAGAAGTCCTCGGTGCGCGAGGCGCTCGGTCGCGCCTACTACCGGGCCGGCCGCTTCGCGCAGGCCGCGGTCGAGTTCGAGGCGGTGGTCGAGTCCCACCACGTCGACGACTACGCCCACTTCTGCCTCGGCCGCGCGCTCAGCAAGAACCGGTCAGCTCGACCGCGCCCGCCACCACCTGGCGCTGGCCTCGAACCTGCGCCCGGACCGGGGCGACTACCGCTTCTACCGCCGCCTGCTCGACGCCTGAGGTCACCGGACCGGCGCGGGGCGGTGTCCTCGGTCGCCCGAATAGCGCTGCTATTCGGGCTTCCTGCGTCCTTGCCCCCGCTTGGTCCGGTGACCTCAGAGATCCTTGACCAGCTTGCCGACGGTCTCGGTCGCGAAGTAGGGGCCGTAGGTGTGCGACCTCTTGTTGAGGTGGACGTAGGCGCTGAGGCCGTTGATCTGGGTGCCGTCGCCGATCAGCCAGCCGCCGCCGCTGGCGCCGGGCGCCCACCGGCAGCGGATGCCGAGCGTGGGCGGGCCGGGGAAGGGGTTGGAGAGGACGTCGTCGCCGACGTAGGGCGAGGTGCAGCCCTGCATCCGCGTCGCCTTGCCCGGGTAGCCGTAGGTGCGGAAGGTCTGGTGGCGAGTGAGGTCGGTGACGATCGTGGCGCCGCCCCCGACCGCGTCGGCGACGTTCAGGCCCTGGGCGTTGGGCAGGGTGAGGAAGGCGCCGAGGTCGAAGTCCGGGTTGCCGTGGTTGGTCCACTGCTTCGGCGCGAACAGCTTGCTGCGGCGGGCGACGAAGGAGCCGAACGGGGTGACGCCGCGGCCGTAGGCGGGGACGAACTGGAGGAAGTCCGACCAGACGCTCGCTTTGCCCCCTTCGCGGCCGCTGTTGAGGCAGTGCCCGGCGGTCAGCACCAACTGGCGGGTGGGGCTGTTGATCGCGGTGCCCGAGCAGTAGCCCGAGAGCTTGCCGCGGCGGATGAAGATGCGGCCGTTGAACGAGTAGGGCGCGAGGTCGGGGGTGGAGACGGCGAGGAAGCTGGCGGCGGCGCCGGCCGTTGCGGCGGCGCCGAGCCGGAGATGGGGCTCGCCACGGGCGCCGACGACGAGATCGAGCGGGCGCGCTTCGCGCATCCGCTCCGGGGTCCAGTAGCGGGCGACCCGCGCCGCCGCGGCTGCTTCGGAGGCGGCTGCCGAGGCGCCTGGGACATGGGTGCGCGCCGCGCTCGGGCCCGCGCAGGCGAGGAGGGTCGCCACGAGGGCGAGGAGGGCCGCGAGCAGGCCCGCGACGCGTGGGTGGTGCGAGCGCCGCCGCATCCGCGGAGGATAGTGGCGGCGCTCGCGCTGCTTCGCCGGCTTGTGTCTTTGTGGCGACGCGGGTGGTGGCAACTGACGAGCCGGCTAATCGCCGCGTTGCGTCAGCTGACGAGCGGGATCACGCAGCGGTATTTCTTGGTGGCGGTTGATGCCACTGAATTGAGTTGGGCCGCCGAAGAGACCGTGATAACCGCGTAGACGTCTGGACCCGAGATCGAGGGAACGTCCCCCGACCACTCGTCCCCGAAGGCCAGCCCGATCCCCGGCTGCTGCGAGAACGCCACCAGCGTCAACGCATCGGGAAGCTCGCCGCCCTGGTTTGCACATGAGACTGCCGCGGCCGGCGCCGTCACCGCCGCCGCGCTCATCTCCTCCTGCCAGCAGGCGCCGGCGAAGAAGCGCGTTTCTGCTTTACAGCCGGCGCTGCGGCCGTTGACCCGGACCGCGTCGAGGGCGCTGACCGCGTGCAGGGCGGTCTGGGCGTCGCGGGCGCTGTCGGCCGATTCGGCGTGGACCGCGCTCGGGACCTGGCCGAGCGTGCCGGCGTCGATCTGGGCGCCGCTGATCGTCCCCGGCGCCAGCCGGTCGCCCGGGATCGTCCCCGGCTTCAGCCTGTTGCCCGGCACCGATTTCATCGCCAGCCGGTTGCCCGGCAGCGACTTCACCTTGATCGCCTTGCCGTTGATCTTCGCCGCCGCGTACACGGTCCCACCCAGCGCCGCGACCAGCGCCACGCACGCAACCACCAGCGCCGGCGCCTGCCGGCGGAGTCCCCTGCCCATGTTTCCCATCCTTCTTTTTCGGTTGACTGAACGAGGCCCCGGCAGTGGCCAGGGCTCCTCGAGTGGGCGGCAGCCTAGCCCCGCCCGAGCGGCCTCTGGACGAAAGTCCGGGGCCCTGGGAGACGGATAGACTCGACCCCGTAAATACGGTCGGTGGTCAAGGGAAGTCCGGTGCGAAACCGGCGCGGTCCCGCCACTGTGACCGGGTCAAGGGGGTCGCGGGCGCCACGTGCGCCGGCCACTGGGGACGACACCGAGTCTCCGGGAAGGCGCGACCGACCTACCCCGGAAGCCAGGAGACCTGTCCCCGGCCAAGCCATGACAACCCTCGAGGAAAGGGTGGCGTAAATGCCAAGACTGATCCCGTTCCGGCTGGCCGCCGCGTGTGCGCTGGCTCTCGTCCTGTCCCTCTCGCTTGCCGCGGGCGCGGTCGCCAAAGGCGTCTCCGCCGACCTGCGGGTGGTCGGCAAGGGCGGCAAGGTCCTGACCGAAGAAACGCTGAAAACCGGCACGACGACGATCAAGACCAGCAAGAGGGCCAAGTGCTTCGGCCCTGAAAACGCCGGCAGCGGCAAATCGGTCACGGTCAAAGGCGCGACCGCGATGGGCCTGCTCGCCCAGGCCGCCAAGACGACCTCTTCGCTGCGCCCGCTGCTGGTCACCGACGCCTTCGACTTCGGCCTCGGCATCTGCGGCATCGGCGGCAGCGTCGTCTCCGGCAAGGCCTCCTGGTACCTGAAGGTCAACCACAAGGGTGCGACGGTCGGTGGCGACTCGGTCAAGCTGAAGCCGGGCGACGAGGTGCTCTGGAGCTACGCGACCTCGTTCCCGTACCCGAACGAGCTCGACCTGGTGGTGCCGGAACGCGTCGAGAGCGGGGTCCCATTCCAGGTGCAGGTCGTCTCCTACGACGAAAAAGGCAAGCGCAAGCCCGTCGCCGGAGCGAAGGTCAGCGGCGCCGGCGCCGCGGTCGTGACCGGGAGCGACGGCCGCGCGATGGTCACCGTGGCCGCGGCGAGCCCCCAGTACGCGATCCTCGGGGCCACCTACGGCAAGGACATTCCCGCACCGGCGGCGCCGGTGTTCGTGTGCGTCGGCGGCAACTGCTCCGCCCCGCCCACGCAGTGAGCCGACGCCGCGGCACGGCGGTCGCGACGGCGCTGCTCTGCGCAGCGCTCGCGACCGCCGGCTGCGGCCTCGGTGCAGGCGCCGGCGTCGGCGAGGTCGAGCTGTTGGTGACGCGCGATTTCGGCGCGGCGCCGGTGCTCCAGCGCTCGCTGCAGGCGAACGAGTCCGACACGGTGATGCGGGTGCTGGAAGGCAGCGCCGATATCTCCACCCGCTACGGCGGCGGCTACGTGAAGGCGATCGACGGGGTCGAGGAAACGCAGCGCGGCGGCCACCCTTACGACTGGTTCTTCTACGTCGACGGGGTCGAGTCGCCGGTCGGCGCCGCCGACTACGCGCTCGAGGGGGGCGAGCGGATCTGGTGGGACTACCGCGACTGGCTGGCGACCAACCACGTCCCGGCCGTGGTCGGCTCCTGGCCGGCGCCCTTCAGCGACGGCTACGGAGGCGAGCGGCACCAGGTCGCGGTCGAGTGCGAGGGCGGGGGAGGAGCCTGCGCGCAGGTCCGCGAGGCGCTGGGGAGCGTCGGCGTCGAGGTCGCGCGCGGCTCCCCGCCCGGCGCGATCCGTGTCCTCGTCGGTCCCTGGGCGCGGCTGCGTTCCGACCCCGCCGCGGCGCTGATCGAGGCGGGGCCGGAGGAAAGCGGCGTCTTCGCGGACTTCGAGCGGCGCCGGGGCGGCTACGCGCTGGTCGGCCTGGACCGGTCGGGCGGGGCGAGCCGCGAACTCGGCCCCGACGCCGGGCTGGTTGCCGCGACCCGGCGCTACGACGCGCCGCCGGTCTGGGTGGTTACGGGCGGCACGGGCGCCGCCGTGCGCGCCGCCGCCAACCTGCTCGAGGCGGAGCGGCTGCGCGACCATTACGCCGTGGCGAGCGAGGACGGCACCGAGACGCCGCTGCCGCTGGGAGGCGCGCGATGAGGTCGCCCTTCGCCTACGTGCCGCGCGCCGGTCCCCTGCAGGCGGCCTCGCCGGCCGCCGCCGTCGCCTACCTCGGCGCCCTGGCCACGGTCGCCTTCCTCTACTCGAGCCCGCTGGTGCTGGTCGCCGCCGGGGCAGCGGTGGTGACGGCGGGAGTGCTCGCTGGCGCCCGCCGCGCCGTGCGGGCGGCGCTGCGGATGGGGCTCGCCCTGGCGCTCCTGATCGCCGCCGTCAACGCGCTCGTCGTCAATCGGGGGGAGACGGTGCTGGCGCGGCTCGGCGACTGGCCGCTGTTCGGCCAGGTCGACGTCACCGCCGAGGCGCTCGCCGAAGGAGCCGTCTTCGGCCTCCGCGCCGTGGTCGTGATGGTCGCCTTCGCCGTCTACTCGGCCTGCGTCGACCCCGACCGGGTGCTGCGCGCCCTGCGCCCGCTCGCCGGTCGCTCGGCGCTGACCGCGACCCTGGTCTCGCGCCTGGTCCCGGTCGCCGCCGCCGATGCCGCCCGCCTGCGCGATGCCGCCCGCCTGCGCGGCCCCGGTGCCGCCGCGGCCGGCCGCGCTCCGCTTGCCCGCCGCCTCCTCGCCGGCTCGCTCGATCGCGCCGTCGACGTCGCCGCCACCCTGGAGCTGCGCGGCTACAGCCTCGAGGCGCCTCGCCCTCTGGACCGCGAACGGCGTCGATTGCTGTTGCTGGGACAACAGGAATCGACGCCGTTCGGGTCGCGCTACGACCGCCGCTTCTATCTCGCCGCCGCCTCGGTGCTTGCTGCCGCGATCGCCGGCGAGCTGCTCGGCGCCGATGCCTTCGACGCCTACCCGACGATCGAGGTGGGCCTCGAGCCCGCCACGTTCGCCGTTGCCGCAGTCGTCCTGCTCAGCGGTCTGACCCCGAGGAGCCGCGGTGTCTGAGCTGGCGATCCGCCGCGGTGCCGCGCCCACCCTCGCGATCGAGGCGCTGACCTACTCCTACCCCCGCGCCGACCATCCGGCCCTGGGCGACGTCTCGCTCGCGATCGCCCCCGGCGAGTTCGTCCTCCTCGCCGGCCGCTCCGCCTCCGGCAAGTCGACCCTGCTCAAAGCCGCCTGTGGCCTCGTCCCGCACTTCCACGGTGGCGAGATCTCGGGCAGCGTCACGGTCAGCGGCATCGACGGAATCGAGACCGGTCCGGGAGAGTTAGCTGCGGTCGTCGGTTATGTAGCTCAGGATCCGGAGACCCAGGTCGTCTCGACCACGGTTGCCGCCGAGATCGAGCTGCCGCTCGAGATGCGTGGAGACCCCGCCGCCTCTCGAGCACGCGCCGTCGAGGAGGTTGCCCTCGCTCTCGCGATCCCGCATTTGCTGGGTAGGACGGTCGACACCCTTTCCGGCGGCGAGCTCCAGCGCGTCGCCCTTGCCGCGGCCCTCGTCACCCGTCCGCGCCTGATCGTCCTCGACGAGCCCACGTCCCAGCTGGACCCTGTGGCCGGCGACGAGCTGATTTGGCTGCTGCGTCGCCTCAACGAGGAGTGGGGCGTCGCCGTCCTTCTCGCCGAACACCGGCTCGAGCGCTGCCTCGCCGCCGCCGACCGCGTCGTCGCCATGGCATCCGGCGCCGTTGCCTTCGACAGCTCGCCCGCTGATTTCCTCTGCTGGGCACAGCGCAACGACCCTGCCCTCGAGACTCCCGCCGCGCGCCTCTTCTCGCTTGCTGGCATCGAGCCGCTGCCAGTGGGTGTTCGCGTTGCCAGGGCCTCCCTCGAATCGGGTTCTTCCCTTGACGCGGGAGACCCAACCACCTCCACCCCGCAAGTAGAGGTGGTTGGGTCTCCCGCGTCAACCACCGCTGTCCCCCACCCGGGGAAGGTTGGGGGAGGGAGGAGTCTCCCCCCGCCGTCGATAGCTCTGTCGGTGAGAGCGCTCTGGATCGAGCTCGAACGGGATGAGCAGCGGCACGACGTGCTGCGCGGCATCGACCTCGAGATCCAGCGCGGCGAACGGGTGGCGCTGATGGGAAGGAACGGTGCCGGTAAGAGCACGCTGCTGAAGGCCGCGGCCGGGCTGATCGAGGCCGTGCGCGGCAAGGTCGAAGTGCCAAACGGGATCGCGCTGTTGACGCAGAACCCGAGCGACTACCTGGTGCGGGAGCGGGTCGGGGACGAACTCCCGGGTGAAGCTGGGGCGGCGGCCCTGGGCGTCGTCGGGCTCGAGCACGCCAACGACGCCGACCCCCGCGATCTCTCGGGCGGCGAGCGGCAGCGGCTGGCGCTGGCGATCGCGCTGGCGGGTCGGATGGAGGGCGACGAGCTGCCGGGCCTGGTCGCGCTCGACGAGCCGACCCGGGGGATGGACCGCGCTTGCAAAGACGAGTTGGGCGAACTGATCGGGAGGCTCGCAGGTCGGGGAGCCGGCATCGTCGTCGCCACCCACGACGTCGAGTTCGCTTCCCAGTTCGCCGAGCGCGTCGTCCTGCTCGGCGACGGCGTCGTGATCGCCGACGGACCCGCCGCCGCGGTGCTGTCGGGTGGCTGGTACTTCGCCACCGAGGTCGCCCGCGTGCTCGACCTGCCCGGGGTGATCACGCCGGAGCAGGGTGCCGCGGCGCTGCGCGCCGCCGGGGGGGAGGAGGGATGAGCTGGCAGGTCGCCAGCTTCCTGATCCTCGGCGCCGTCCTGCTCGGCGGCTTCGCCTGGTACGAGCGCTCGCGGCCGCCGTCGCAGGTCGTCGCCCTGGTCGCGGCGCTGGCGGCGCTGGCGATCGCCGGCCGGATCGCCTTCGCCGCCTTCCCCAACGTGAAGCCGACCACCGACATCGTCATCTTCGCCGGCTACGCGCTCGGGCCGGCACCGGGTTTCGCCGTCGGCGCCCTCACCGCGCTCGTCTCCAACTTCTGGTTCGGGCAGGGACCGTGGACGCCGTGGCAGATGGCGGGCTGGGGGCTGTGCGGCATCCTCGGCGCCGGGCTGGCACTGGGCGTCCGCAATGCGGGCCGGCTGAGCCTGGCCGCCACCTGCGGCCTGGCTGGCATTCTCTACGGCGCTCTGCTCAACTTCTCCCTGATGGCGACCTACGGAGGGGACCTCTCGCTGGAGCGGTTCGGCGTGCTGGAGGCGCGCGCGGTGCCGTTCGACGTGGCCCACGCGGCCGGCAACATCGCCTTCGCCCTGATCGCCGGGCCGGCGATGGTGCGCATGCTGACCCGCTTCCGCGAGCGTTTCGAGTGGGGCAGGGCGGAGCGGGGAGGACGAGGACTGCCCGCGGGCGGACTGGCGGCGCTGCTGCTCCTCGCCTTCCTGTTCGGCGGGCTGACTCCGACCCGGGCCGAGGCCTCCGACGTCAGCCGCGCCAGCGCCTGGCTGGTCTCGAAGCAGAACGAGGACGGCGGCTTCGGCGCCTCCCCCGGCGAGGAGTCCGGGGTAGAAATGACGGCCTGGGCGATGCTCGGCCTCGCCGCTGCCGACCGCAATCCGCTCGATGTCTCCCGCGGTGGCCGCTCGCCGGTCGACTTCCTGCGCGCCTCCATCGACGAGTTGACCACCTCCGGCGACCTCGCCCGCACGATCCTCGCGCTCCAGGCCGCCGGTCTCGACCCGCGCAACTTCAAAGGCGCCGACCTCGTCGCGATGCTGCTCGACCAGCGCCGTGGCAACGGCTCCTACGGGCCGAAGAAGATCGGCTGGCCCAACTCGACCGCGTTCGCGGCGATCGCGCTGCGCAGCGCCGGGGCGACCGGCAGCCTCGGTCCCTCGCTCGACTGGTTGCGCAAGGTGCAGAACGAGGACGGCGGCTGGGGAGACGTCCCCGGCTCGCCCAGCACCTCCGACGGCACCGGCGCCGTGATGCAGGCGCTCTCGCCCGACTCGAAAGCGGTCCGGCGCGGTCTCTCCTACCTGCGCCAGGCGCAGAGCCCCGGTGGCGGCTTCCCACTCGGGGGCAGCGGCACGGTCAACAGCCAGTCGACCGCCTGGGCGATCCAGGGCATCCTCGCCGCCGGCGGCGCCCCCGACTCCTTCCGCCGCGGCGGCGCCAGCGCCCCCGACTACCTCCGCGCCCGCCAGAGCGCCGACGGCCACTACCGCTACTCCAAGTCCAGCGACCAAACCCCGGTCTGGGCTACCTCCCAGGTCCTCGTCGCTGCCGCCAACGAGTCCCTCCCGATCCCCCCACCAGCCCGCGAACCCAAACCAGCTACGAGCAGCGCCAAGACCGGCGGCATCACCTCCACCTCCGGCAGCTCGGGTACCTCCAGCTCGGACACCCCCGCCACCACCGTGCCCCCATCCCAAAGCGTCTCACCCGCCTCGCCGGCCGCTTCCGGGAGCGGGAGTCCCGGTGTCCCCCCGAACGTTTTGCGCCCCCCGGGCCAGGCCGCCCCCGTCGCGCCAGCTCCAGGCATCCCTCCCGCGGGGCGAGAGAGGGGGGATACCGGGACTCCCGCCTCTGAAACGTCGGCGTCGAACGAAGACGCCTCGGAATCGAGCACGACCGGCGCGATCCTGCTCGGCCTGGCCGCCGGCACCCTGCTTTTCGCCGCCGCCCTCGGCGGCCGCCGCGCCTGGATGCGCTGGCGCTACGGCCTCTAGGAGGATCTAGCCGAGGGCGGTCTATACCCTCGACGCATGGACGTCGAGACGGCGATACGCACCCGTCGCACCCACAAGGCCTTCGGGCCAGAGCCGCTCCCGCGCGAGCAGCTCGAGGCGCTGCTGGAGCTGGCGAACTGGGCACCCAACCACCACCTCACGGTGCCCTGGCGCTTCCGCGTCGTCGGCCCGCGCACGCTGGCGCGGCTGCAGCAGATCGCCGGCCCCGAGGGCGCCGCCAAGCTCGACCGCTGTCCCACCCTGGTCGTCGTCTCCGCCGCCCTTGGCGAGGACCCGGTCCAGAGTGAGGAGGACCTGCACGCGACGGCGGTCGCCTCCTACATCGTCCTGCTCGCCGCCCACGCCCGTGGCCTCGCAGGCTACTGGCGCACCCCCGGCCTCCTGCGCAGCGAGGAGGGCCGCGCCGTGGTCGGCCTGCCGGCGGGGGAGCGCTTCGTCGGCCTGCTGCACCTCGGCCACCCGCGCCAGGAGAGGCCGGCGCCGGCCCGCGAGGCCGCCACCGCGACCACCGTCTTCCTCGACTGATGCCGAGCCGCCGCCCATGCTGACCCGCGCGGCATCGATCGAGGCGATCGCCGGCAGCCGTTTCGAGGTCGTCGTGATCGGCGGCGGCGTCACCGGCGCCGGCGTCGCCCTCGACGCCGCCTCGCGCGGCTACTCGGTGGCGCTGCTGGAGCGCGGCGACTACGCCGTCGGCACCTCCAGCCGCTCCTCGAAGATGGTCCACGGCGGCCTCCGCTACCTGCAGAACTTCGACCTCGGCCTCGTCCGCGAGGCGCTGCTGGAGCGCCAGCTGATGGTCCAGCTGGCGCCGCACCTCGTCTACCCGACCCCGTTCCTGGTCCCGGCCCTGGGTGAGGAGCGGCGCGACCGCAAACTCGGGCTCGGGCTGAACATGTACGACGTGATGGCGACCACCCGGGTCGGTCGCAGCCGCCGCGAGATGCGCGCCTCCAAGGACGAGGACGAGGACTTCTACTGGTCGCCCGACCGGCACCGCACGATCGGCCGCGAGGAGGTGCTGGAGCTGGTCCCGGCCCTCGCCGCGCGCGAACCGAACGACGCCTACATGTTCTACGACTGCCAGACCGACGACGTGCGCCTGGTCCTGACCGTGCTCGGCGAGGCCGAGCGCTTCGGCGCGGTGATGCTGAACGGCGCCGAGGTGACCGAGGTGCTGACCGAGAACGGCCGCGCCACCGGCATCGCCTTCACCGAGTCGGAGTCTGACGAGCGGATCGAGGTCGGGGCCGACCACGTCGTCAATGCGACCGGGGTCTTCGCCGACGGAATCCGCCCCGCCGAGATCCTCGGCGAGGAGGACGTGCCGCGGATCGCCCCCAGCCGCGGTACCCACCTGCTGCTCGACCAGGCCGATCTGCCGATGGGCAGCGCCGCCTGCGTGGTGCCGGCGGGGGAGGGGCGGATGATCTTCTCGCTGCCCTGGTACGGGCGCACCCTGGTCGGCACCACCGACGCCGACTACGAGGGCGACACCGCCCACCCGAAACCCGGCAGCGCCGACGTCGAGTACCTGCTCGACGCGGTCAACGAGTTCTTCGCCACCTCGCTCACCCAGTCGGACCTGGTCGGCGCCTACGCGGGCGTGCGGCCGCTGATCTCCACCGGCGACCCGAAGAAGTCGGTCGACATCTCGCGCAAGGCGGAGCTGTATGAGACGTCCTCGGGGATGCTGACGATCACCGGCGGCAAGCTCACCACCTGGAGGCGGATGGCGAAGCAGACGGTCGACCGCATCGTCGAGCGCGAGGGCCGCGAAGCCCCCTGTCACACGGCCGAGATCCCGCTCGGGATGGACGCCCGCACCGAGGACCTGGAGGCGCCCGAGGGGGTCGGGGCCGACGCGATCGCCCAGCTCGCCTTCCGCTATGGCCACGCCGCCCGCGCCGTCCTCGACCTCGCCTGGAAGGACCCGAAGCTGGCGCGGCCGATCGTCCCCGGC
This sequence comes from uncultured Solirubrobacterales bacterium, assembly GCA_963802935.1. Taxonomy (GTDB): domain Bacteria; phylum Actinomycetota; class Thermoleophilia; order Solirubrobacterales; family 70-9; genus VAYN01. The sequence goes on from CAWDKO010000007.1 coordinate 744,534, forward strand.
CGCCCCGACCTGTTGGCCGAGGTCGCGATCGCCGCCCGCCGCGAGCAGGCCCGCTGCGTCGCCGACGTGCTGCTGCGCCGCACCCGGCTCGGGATCCTCGCCGCCCCACAGCTGCGCGGCGCCGCCTCGGCGCGCCCGGTCGCCGAGATACTCGGGGCCGAGCTCGGCTGGTCGCGCCGCCAGATCAAGAAGGAGGCTGAGGCCTGGCCCGAGGCGGCGGCACTGGAGGGCATCGACCCCGGCGCAGCCGGGGGGCCTGGACCGTAGCCCTCGCACGCGCCTGGCGGCGGCGGTCCGGCGCGGTGCGGCGTCCTCGAGAGGCCGAATAGCGTTGCTATTCGGCCTCTCTGCGTCCTTGCCCCGCTTGGCCCGGCGCTCGCCAGCCACGCACGCGGGCTACGGTCCAGGCCCTCGGTTGAATAACCTGCCGCTGCGATGAACAAGTCCGAGCTGGAGAAAAAGTCCCTGTCCGAGCTGCACTCGCTGGCCGCCGCGGCCGGCGTCGAGCGCTACCGGATGCTGCCGCGCCCGGAGCTGGTCGCGAAGCTCGCCGACGGCGATGGCGGCGGCAGCGCCCGCCCGGCCCGCGAGTCTTCCCGCGGCGGCGGCGGCGCCTCACGTGGTGGCGGTGGCCGCAGCGGTGGCGGCGATGGCGAGCAGCGCGACCGGCCGCCGCGCCGGCGGCGTCGCCGCTCCGGCGCGAAAAGCGGCTCCGAGGGCCGCTCCGAGGGATCCGGCCGCGCACCGCGTTCGGCTCCGGAGCGCGCGCCCGAGCGCCAGCCCGAGCCAGAGCCCGACCGCCCCGAGCCCACCCCGTCTTCGTCTCCCGCCCCAGCTGCCGGTGAGGGGCGCCCGCGCCGCCGTCGCCGCCGCTTCGGCCGCCGCAGCAAGGGCGTGACCCTGCAGGGCCTGCTGCTACCGCCCGCCGGTCGCCAGGCGCTGCTCTGCGCCGAGAGCCGCGAGGGCTGCACGGCGCTCTTGCGCGGCGTCGCCGCCGACCTCGCAGCCGATTCCAAGGGCCCGGACCCGGTCGTGCTGCTGATCGATCCCAGCCCCGAGGAGCTCGCCGACTGGCGCCGCGACGCCCCACGGGCGGAGATCGTCGCCGCCGGCCAGCCCCGCCACGCCGACGACGCCCTCGCCCAGGCGAAGTCCCGCGCCGCCGCCGGCGACGCCGTGATCCTCCTGGTCGACTCTCTCACCCGCCTCGGCGAGGCCTACGACGATCCCGAAGCCGCCAAGGCCTTCTTCGACGCCGCCGGCGGCACCCTCACCGTAGTCGCAGCCCTCGAGCGCCCCACCTCCAGCTAAACAGTCTCGATCTCAGCTGAGGAGGCGGGGGTCGCATCGTCGCCCATGCTCGTGAGCCGGGTTCCGGGCAGGGCCGAAACGTCTTGTACTTTTTCGCGGCGATGCATCTCGGCCAGCCGAGAACGCCGTCGAAAAAGTTAAGTGAAGGCCCTGCCCGGAACCCGGCCCGCTACCGCCTGTAGGCGATGCGGCGCCACGAGGGCTCTTTGCTGAGCTCTATGAGCTCCGAGCTGCGGTCCGGCTGCACGTAGCCGAAGGTCTGGGTGCGCTCGTCGAAGACGACGTCGAGCTCGCCCTCCTTGACTCGCTGGTCGAGCCAGGCGCCGCGGAAGACGAGGCGGCGGATCCAGTGGACGAGGCTGCGGTTGGCCGGTCCGACCAGGTCCTCCCAGTTCTCGTTGATGTGCTCGCCGAGGCGGGAGCTGGGCTCGGCGATCTCGCCGCTGACGGCGAGGTCGAGGAGGTCGTCGAGCTCCTCTTGGCTGAGGCCCTGGGCGACGAAGCCGAGCTTGACCGCGGCCTGCTCGACCCGCTGCCCGAAGTCGTCCTCGTTGAAAGCGAAGCGGAGCTCGCCGTACTCGAGCACGTAATCCGAACCAGACTCGTAATTCCCTCTGCGGGTCGTCTTCTTATCCATGAGTTGAAGCCCAACTGCCCCCGCAAGCCCAGCGGGAACAGGTTCCTGATCTTGCCGATCATCGTACGCCGGTGCCTGCTCGCGGAGGTGCCTGAACGGCCATTTGCACCGCGGGGGAGAGTGGACCGGGTTCAGGTGCTTGGCGGGGAATGGGCTCCAAGCGCCTGCACGAGCTTCCCCACCGCCGCGTCTGCGGCCGCACCGTCCCCGTCGCGCGCGGCTTCCGCAGCCGCCTCCTCGGCCTCGCCTGGCTCGACCTGGCCGAGGCCGGTCCGGGGCTGCTGATCCCGGCCTGCGCCAGCGTCCACACCTTCGGGATGCGCTTCGAGCTCGACCTCGTCTTCCTCGACCGGGAGGCCGAGCCGCTCGCCGTCCACCGCGGCGTGCCGCCGTGCCGGCTCCTCTGGTGCCGGGGCGCGGCCGCCGTGCTCGAGGTTCCCGCGGCCAAGGGGGAGAGTTTGCGGCGCCGGCGACTTGAGAGGCCATGTTGCCGCAGCGCCGGGAGATCGCCAGCATCGTCGTCTGTGAGGACGACGCGGTGACGCTGGACCTGCTCTGCGATCACCTGGCGGCGGACCGCTACGGCGTGCTGCCGGCGCCGAGCGCCTCGGACGCGCTGCGGCTCTGTCGCTACAACCAGCCCGACCTGCTCCTGCTCGATCTCTCGCTCCCGGACGCCTCCGGGCTGGACGTGCTGCGGGAGATCCGCGAGGCCGACGGTGTCGAGTCGCGCTTCGACCCACGGCTGCCGGTGATCGTGTTGACCGGGCGCGGCGCCCAGACCGATCGCGTCCGCGGCCTCAGCGCCGGCGCTGACGACTACCTGACGAAGCCCTTCAACCTGGAAGAGCTGCGAGCGCGGATCGGCGCCGTGCTGAGGCGGCGTGGGAACCACCGCGAGGGGCCGATTCGGGTCGGCGAGCTGGCGGTCGACCCATTGCGCCGGCGGGTCACGGTCGGCGAGCGGGAGGTGCCGCTGGCGAAGAAGGAGTTTGCGCTGCTGCGGGTGCTCGCAACGGACCCCACTAGGGTCTTCTCAAAGGCGGAGCTGCTGCGCGACGTCTGGGGATACTCCAGCCCCGGCAAGACGAGGACGCTCGACTCACACGCCTCGCGCCTACGGCGAAAACTAGACCCGGAGCACAGCCGCTACATCGTCAACTGCTGGGGCATCGGCTACCGCCTGCTCGACGGCTGAGCCCCGGGTTGCCGGACAGCGTTACTTTGACTTGCCCTTCGCCGGCGGCGTCTCGAAGTGGAGCATCGCCAGCTTGGTGCTGATCGCGTCCGCCTTGTCGTCGCCGAGGCGGGATGTCGCTTCGTCCTGGATCTCCAGCGCCTTCTCGACCGTTTCCGCGAGCAGCGAGGTGATGTCGGACCAGCCCTGGTCATCGAGGGTCAGCGGGGTACGGCTGACGTGGGAGTCCGGGCGGGCGTCGATGGTTCCCGCGGTCAGGGCTTCCGTGGCGTCCTGCCCGACCGTCTCCAGCACACTGCCGGTGATGCCTTTGCGGGCCGAGGCCGGGATCTTCTTCCAGTCGCTGTCGCTGAAGAAGGTGCGCTCGGTGGCGCGGTAGAAGTGCTCGACGGCGCCGCGGCGCGGCTCCGTTTTGACCAGCTCGACGCAGTCGTACTCGAGCAGCGTTTTCACGTGGTAGCTGACGTTGCCGAGCGGCTCGCCCAGCTGTTGGGAGAGCTGGTTTGGGCTGGAGATGCCGTCGTGCAGCGAGGTGAGGATCTTCACCCGCAGCGGATGGGCGAGGGCCTTCGCCAGCTGCTGCGTGATGCCCTCGGGGGAAGTGCGACTCTGAGCCATGGGGAATTCGCTCCGTTCGTCGGCGGCCGGGGGGCCGGGGGTTTTGGGGTGGCGCCGAGATGGTTTCCATCCCGGTTTGTAAAGCAAGTATCACAAAACGCTCTGTCGTTTCCGCGGTCAAGAGCCTTTTCCAATGCGAAAAAACTGTTCTGATCAGTCTGTCCGAATCGATACTCGACACCGATTTACGGAACATCTGAACCTGTTTCAAGGTTCGAGTGGTCTTAACCCATGCGCACCCGCTGCCTCGAGGCGCCTGGCCGAGACCGCTTTGGGATGGCGGGTGCGCAATTTCCGCCTGTCTCCCTGCGGCTGGGGGAGAGTTCCGTCGTTCTCCGTTCTTAGGCGCCCATGGGAGTCGAGGCTGCGGGAGATACGACGTGACCCTGGACCTGGCGCAGGTCGTCTCGGGCTGGCCGCTCGGCGTCTCCCTCGCCGCGGCCATCGCGGCGCAGGGCCTCCAGGCCGGGCGCCGGCGCAGCGCCCTGAACGAGGCGCTGCACGAGCTGCGGCGGCCGCTGCAGGCGCTGGCGCTGGCTCCGGTGGCGGGCGCGGACAGCCGTGCCGCGATCACGGGCTCGGTGCAGATGGCGGCCACCGCCCTGGAGCGGCTCGAGCGCGAGATCAACGGCGATGCGCGGGCGGCGGCGCGAGTGCCGATACCGGTGCGGCCGTTGCTTGCCGCCGCGGTCGGTCGCTGGCGGGCGCGCGCCGCCTTGGCCGGCGGCTCGCTGAGTCTCGGCGGGAAAGTCGACGAGGCGATGGTGGAAGGCGATCGCTGCGAGCTCGCGCAGGCGATCGACAACCTGATCGTCAACGCGATCGAGCACGGCGGTCCTGAGATCCGGGTCTACGCGCGCGAGCGTCGCGACCGGCTCCACATCGTCGTCGCCGATTCGGGCCGGGCATCGCGCTCACCCTCGCGGCGGGAGAGTCCGGCTGAGCTGATCGCCCGCCTGCTCGGTCGCAGCCGTCGTGGCCACGGGCTGCGGGTGGTGCGGCGCACGGTCGCCGCCCACGAGGGCAATTTCCGGTTGCGCCATTGCGAGCGTGGGACCGAGGCGGTGATCGAGCTGCCGCCCGCGGGTAGGGGCGGCTGATGGGCCGACGCGGCCGCGCGCTCGCCTTCGTGCTCGCGGCGCTGCTGGCCGCCGCGACGGCGGCGGCGATCGCCGACGGCTACGGCGCCAGCGTCGCCCGCGGCTACGGGGAGCTGCGCCCGGTCCTCGTCGCCGCAGAGACCCTGGAGGCGGGGCGCGAAATAGATCCGCGCCAGGCCGCGGCGCTCGAGCTGCGCCGGGTGCCGGCGCGGTTCGTGCCGCCGGGGGCATTGGTGAACCCCGCCGACGCGATCGGCCTGATGCCGGCTGGGACGGTCCCCGCCGGCTCCTACCTGCTGGCCTCGCAACTGCGCCCGCCCCGCGACGATGCGACCGGGCCGCTGGGCCTCGGACAGGGGCGGCGCCCGGTCGAGATCGCGGTCAGCGGCGCCCAGGCGTTGATGGTTGCCGGGGCGCAGCCGGTCGGCGACCGCGTCGACGTGGTGGTGACGGCGGAACCGAGTGGATCGGGGCCGGGCCGGACCTATGTCGCCGCCGCCGCGGTGCCGTTGCTGGCATTGGGGCCGGGGGCGGACGGGGTGGCGTCGGAAGGCCTCGCCGCCGCCACGCTCGGCCTGACCCGCCGGCAGGCGCTGCGCCTGATCGCCGCCGAGAGCTTCGCCCGCCGGGTGACGTTGTTGCCGCGGGGCTGAGCGGTGGGCGCGCGGGAGAGGAACGTCGCCGAGCTGGCGGCGCAGCTGCGCTCCGAGCTGGTCGAGCGCCGCCGGGCCGAGGCCGCGCACGGGTCGGGTGATGGTGGTGGGGGCCTCGAGGCGGCGGTGCTGGAGCTGGTCGACGAGCGGGCCGCCCTGCTCGGGGCGGCCGACCGGGAGGAGATCGCGGCCCGCATCGTCCGTGACAGCGTCGGTCTCGGGCCGCTCGAGGTCCTGCTCGCCGATCCCGCGGTGGAGGAGGTGATGGTCAGCGGGCCCGGGGTCGTATACGTCGAGCGGGGCGGCCGACTCGAGGCCACCGACGTCGTCTTCGCCGGCGAGGAGGAGCTGCGCAACGCAATCGAGCGGATCCTGGCGCCGCTGGGGCGACGCGTCGACGAGCTCAGTCCGATGGTCGATGCCCGCCTCGCCGACGGCTCGCGGGTCAACGTCGTGATCCCCCCGCTGGCGATCGACGGGCCGCTGGTCTCGATCCGCCGCTTCGGCGCCCGCCGCCCCGGCCCGGAGGAGCTGGTCGAGCTCGGCACGCTGACCGTGGCGCAGCGCCACCTGTTGGCGGCGGCGGTCGCCGAGCGCCGCAGCGTCCTCATCAGCGGCGGCACCGGCTCCGGCAAGACGACTTTGCTCAACGCCCTCTCCAGCTTCATCGCCCCGGGCGAGCGAGTGGTGACGATCGAGGACGCGGCCGAGCTGCGGCTGCAGCAGCCGCACGTGGCGAGGCTGGAGAGCCGCCCCGCCGGCGTCGAGGGGCGCGGCGAGGTGACGATTCGGGACCTTCTCCGCAACGCGCTGCGGATGCGGCCGGACCGGATCGTGATCGGCGAGGTGCGGGGGCCGGAGGCGCTCGATCTGCTGACCGCGCTCAATACCGGCCACGACGGCGCCCTCTCGACCGTGCACGCCAACTCACCTGCCGACGCCCTGAACCGGCTGGAGACGCTGGCCCTGATGGCGGGCTTGGGCCTGCCGCACGCCGCGATCGCCGAGCAGGTGCAGAGGGGGATCGACCTGGTCGTCCAGCTCGAGCGCAGGGCGGATGGCACCCGTGTCGTCACCGAGATCGCCGAGGTGGTGCGGGTGGCGGGGGCGACCGCGGCACGCACGCTCGACCCGGTGGCGTGAGCGGCGGCATGGGACTGCTGCCGGCTCTGGCCGGTGCGCTCGCCGGGGGCCTGCTGGCCCTGGCCCTGCGGGAGGCGCTGCTGGCCAGCCCCGCTGTGGCGCGCTGGCTGCGGCTGGCCCTGGAGCCGCTGCGGCGCGCGGGGCGGGAGGGGTATACGCCTTCGAGTGCCGAGCGTCGCCGGCTGGCGGCGCTCGCGACCGCTGGCGCCGTGGTCGGTGGCTGGTTCGTCGCCGGCCCGGTCTTGGCGCTGCCGCTCGCGGTCGCCGGCCCGGCCGCGGCGGGTTGGGCGATCTCCAGCCGTCGGCGCCGCTACCGGGTGGCGGTCGAGCGCTCGCTGCCGGAAGTGGCGACCGCGATCGCCGACTCGCTCAGCGCCGGCCGCTCGCTGCGGGCGTCGCTCCCGGCGGCGGCTGCGTCGCTCGATGGCCCCCCGGCAGCGGAGCTGACCCGGCTCGGGGCCGAGCTCGACCTCGGAGCCGCCACTGCGGGAGCAATCGGGGCTTGGCGGCGGCGGATGCGCTCGCACCGGGTCGACGCCTTCGCTGCCGCCCTGCTCAGCCAGCGGCTCGCCGGCGGCGACCTCGCTGGCCTGCTGCGGCGCTTCGCCGCCGGCGCCGCCGAGCGCGACCGGGTCGCCGAGGACGCGCGCTCGGCCACGGCCCAGGCCCGCTTCACCGGGCTGCTGGTGGTGGCGATGCCGAGTGGCGGCGCCCTCTTCGCGGAGCTGATCCAGCCCGGCTTCCTCACCAAGCTGCTCGGCACACCTACTGCCGCGGTCTTGCTGGCCCTCGCCGCTGCGCTGCAGGTGGCCGGCTTCGTCGCGATCAAGCGGCTTTCGCGGGTGGTCGAGTGAGTGCCGCCGGCCTGCTCGCCGCCCTGGCGGTCCTGCTTGGCTTCGCCGCGGTCCGGGAGCTGCTCGGCGGCCGGCCCGGCCGTTCGCTGTCGCCGCTGCCCCTCGGCCTCAGCGGGCGCTCGGCCAGGGCGGCACTGCGTCTCGGGCTGCCGGAGCGCCTGCGTCGCTCAGGGCTGGAGCAGCGGCTGCCGCTGGCTGCGGTGCTGGTGGCCAAGCTCGCCGGGAGCGCCGTCGGCGGCCTGCTCGCCTTGGCCGCGGCGCTGGCGGCCCCCGGACGTACCGCGCTGCTGGTGGCAATCGGGATGCCCGCCGCCGGCTTCCTCGCACCCGACGCGCTGTTGGAGCGGGAGGCGCGGCGCCGGCGCCGGCGGCTGCTGGCGGCTCTGCCCGACGCGCTCGACCTGCTCGCGGTCAGCGCCGGCTCTGGTCGCGGGCCGGCCGCGGGGCTGGAGCAGCTGGCCCGGGCAGGGGAGGGGCCACTGGCCGAGGAGCTGCGGCTGACGATCGCCGAGCTCTCCTGCGGGGTGCCGCTCTCGGCGGCCCTGCGCTCGCTGCGCGCCCGCGTCCCGGGCGGCGAGCTGGCGACGCTGGTCGCCGCGATCGAGCGCTCGCGCCGCTTCGGCTCGCCGCTTGCCGATCAGCTGCGCCGCCAGGCCAGCGCCCTGCGCCGCGACGGCCGCCGTGCCGTCGAGGAGCGCGCCGCCCGCGCCGCTCCCAAGATCCAGCTCGTCGTCGCCCTGGTCCTCGTCCCCTCCGTGCTGCTGATGATCGCCGCCGGCCTGATCGCCAACGCCGGCACGCTGTTATCCAGCTATTAGGAGAGCGTCTGACCGGCGGGTGGCGTGGTGTCGGGGACCGGGAACGAAAACCTCGCCCGCAGGTCCCCGACACCACGACAGGCCCGCCGGCCTGCGCTACTCCAGCGACTCGTCGCGCAGGCGCCGGGCGACGACGGCCGCGGCGGCGCTGACCTCGTCCAGCTCCTCGGCCTTCTTCTTGTGGCCGCTGACGTAGCAGCAGAGGGTGCCGTCGACGAGCTCGAAGGCGAACTTCTTCGGGGCGGACTCGTTGAGCCAGACGATGAAGGTGGGGGCGAAGAGCCGGCGCAGCCAAACGGCGTCCTGACCCTTGCCGGCGAAGATCTCGTACTTCTCGTCGAGCTCCTCGCTCTCGAACTCGACCCGCTCCTTCTTCGTGCGGAAGACGTCCTCGAGGCCCTCCAGCGCCCGCAGGCCGAACTTGCGCTGGCAGTAGAGCTCGGGCACGAGCTCGACGCACTCGGGGATGGGAACGAGGCCGACCGTGTAGCGGTAGTAGTTGGTCTGGCGGTTGCCCTTGCTGTCGGTCGTTTCCTCCTCGTAGGTATAGAGGGCGAGGATGCCTTCGACGCCGTCGGCGAAGGGGCCCGAGAGGGTGCGCTCGGCGTAGCGGTCGTCGCCCTTGCGCAGCAGCGGCGTGGTCGGTGGCAGTGGCGCCCGGCCGCCGAGTTCGAGCCCGTGCTGCTGGGCGTAGACCTGGAAGAAGGCGTCCTCGGCGTGCGAGTCGGCGATCGCGAAGACGACCAGCAGCGCCAGCAGGAAGGTGGCGAGCGCGGCGGCGCCGCCGACCGCCGGTCCGACGAAGACGGCCGCGGCGATCCCGGCCGCGACCGTGACGATCGCGATCAGGACCAGCACCACGGTGCTGCGCAGCAGGCGGCGGAAGTGGAAGCCGCGCAGGTCGTCGGCGTCGTCGGGGGGCGGTGGCGCCGCGGCCTCGGCGGGCGGAGTCGGGGCGGTGCCGGGTTCCTCGGGGGAGCTCATCGGCGCAACCTAGCGAGCGCGACCGGATGCAAATGGGGTTGCAAGAGAAGGTTGTGTTGCAAAGTGGGGGAGAGTGGGTTATTGTGGCGCTCGAGTTGAAGCCCAGGACCGGGGTGGTGAGGCTCCTCCCACCTCATCACTCCGGTCCCAACTCTTCTTTTCCGGCCCGCCCCCCGCTCAGAAAGGACTCGCCGAGGTGGCTTTTCGGGGTCTCTACGAGCACAGTCTCGATTCCAAGGATCGACTCACGGTTCCCTCGCGGTTCCGCGCCTCGCTCTCTGACGGCATCGTTCTCTCCAAGGGCTTCGACCCCTGCGTCTGGGTGCACACCACCGCGGAGTTCGAGCAGCTCTCCGACCGCTTCCTCTCGCCGCACAGTCCCTTCGGGCGCGATGCCCGCCAGCTGCGCCGCCGCTTCCACGGCGGCTCCTTCGACGAGAAGCTCGACTCCGCCGGTCGCATCCGCGTCCCCAAGCCGCTGATCGAGCACGCCGGGCTCGACGGCAACTGCGTCGTGATCGGGGCGGGGGAGTACCTGGAGATCTGGAACGCAGACGCCTGGGCGAAGCAGGAGCAGGAGCTCGACGCCGCCGCCCCCGAGATCGCCGAGGGCCTCGCCGCCGCCGGCGCCGCGTGATCATGAGACTCCATGCCGAGCGAATCCCCATCTCCTACAGCCGCGAGCCCCGGCCCGGCACGATCGAAGCGATGACCCACGAGCCCGTCCTCGCCCCGGAGCTGGTCTCGCTGCTGGCGCCCGAGGCGGGGCAGACGGCGATCGACTGCACCTTCGGGGCGGGCGGTCACGCACGCCGCGTCTCCGAGCTGTTGGGCGAGACCGGGACCCTGATCGCGATCGACCGCGACCCCGCCGCCGCGGCGCGATTTGCCGAGTTCGCGGCCGAGGCGCCCTGCCGCACCCGCTTCCTCGGCACCGAGTTCGCGGAAGGTCTGCGGGCCCTGCACGGCGAAGGCATACGCCCAGACATGGTTTATGTAGACCTTGGAATGTCGTCGATGCAGGTCGATGCCTGGGAGCGGGGCTTCTCCTATTCCTACGATGCGCCGCTCGACATGCGGATGGACACGCGCCAGCAGTTCGACGCCGCCGACCTCGTCAACGAGTGGCCGGAGTCGCGGATCTCGCAGGTCCTGCGCCGCTACGGCGAGGAGCGTTACGCCGGTGGGATCGCGCGGGAGATCGTCCGCCGCCGACCGCTGCGCACGACCTCGGAGCTGGTCGCGGCGATCCGGGCCGGGATGCCGACCGCCGCCCAGTTCGGCGGCGGTCACCCCGCCAAGCGCACCTTCCAGGCGATCCGGATCGCCGTCAACGGCGAGCTCGACTCGCTCGAGCAGGCGCTGCCCCTGGCCTGGGCGATGCTCCCGGTCGGCGGCCGCTTCGGCGCCATCTCCTTCCACTCGCTCGAGGACCGGCCGGTCAAGCAGTTCCTGGCCGCGAAGGCGCGCGGCTGCATCTGCCCGCCCGAGCTCCCGGTTTGCGTCTGCGAGCACGAGCCTGAGGCGGAGCTGTTGACCCGCCGCGCCGTCTCGCCTGGGCCGGCCGAGGTCGAGGCGAACCCGCGCTCGCGCTCCGCCCACCTGCGCGCGGCGCTGAAGATCGCCGCGGCGACGCCCGTAGGGGAAGCCGGCTGATGGCCGTCGCCGCTCCCGCCCGTCGCACCGCACCCGCGCCTGCTCCCTCGCGCACGACGCCGCCGCGGAAGAAAACGGCGCCCGCGCGTCCCGCCCCGCAGAAACGCGCTGCGCCTGCCCGCGCCCCGCGCACCCGGCCGAAACCGCGCGGCAAGGCTGCCGCTCCGGCTCGTAGGGCACCCGCCCGCAAAGCCCCTGTACGCAAGGCGCCGTCCCGCGCGCCGCGCCATCTCGGCGGCCAGCTGATCCCGCTCGCCGGCCGCACCGCGGTCGCCGTCGGCCAGCTTCCCGACTCCGGCCTGGTCGTGCGGATGACCCGTGGCCGCGCCTGGATCGCGGTCCTCGGGGTGCTCCTGGCCGGGATCGTCACCCTCAACGTGATCACGCTCAGCTTCGCCGCCTCTTCGGGGAACGTCGACGCCAACAGCACCGTCCTCGAGCAGGAGAACTCGATCCTGCGCAGCCACGACGCGCGGCTCTACGGGACCGGCGCGATGCGCAACGCCGCCGGCGCGCTGGGCCTGGCGATGCCGTCCAGCGACGAGATCCACTTCACCGATGCCGGCCCCGACGACGTCGCCGTGGCGGTGCAGCGCCTCGCTGCCGCCGGAGGGTAGGACCGGGCGCCGATGCGGTTGATCGAGCGCCGGATCGGGCTTCTCTTCGCCGGTTTCCTTCTCTGTTTCCTCGTCATCGTCGGCCGTGCCTTCTGGCTGCAGGGGGTGCAGGGGGCCCAGCTTGCCTCCGAAGCGATCTCCCAACAGACCGAAACCGTGACCGTGCCGGGCCTGCGGGGCAGCCTGCTCGACCGCCGCGGCAACGAGCTCGCGACCTCCGAGGACGCGGTGACGATCTACGCGACCCCGTACCAGGTGAAGAACCCGCCCCGGGCGGCGGAGAAACTGGCACCGATCCTCGACCTCGAGAAGGGCGAGGTGCTGGAAAGCCTGACCGCCGAGTCGGGCTTCTCCTACGTCGCCCACAAAGTCAGCCTTGAAGCGGCGGGGCGGATCGAGCGGCTGAAGCTCGAAGGCATCGGCGAGCTGCCGGACAGCCGCCGCGTCTACCCGCAGGGCGAGATGGCGGGCCAGGTGGTGGGCGTGGTCGGCTCCGAAAATGAGGGCCTGACCGGGCTCGAGGCGGGGGAGGAAGGGATCCTCGGCGGCGAGGACGGCGAGCGCAGCATCGTCAAGGACGCGCTCGGCGACCCGATCCGGCTCGAAACCGTGAGCGACGGCAGCGACGGCGAAGACATCCAGCTGACGCTCGACCCGCTGATCCAGGAGAAGGCCGAGCAGGTGCTGGCTGAAGTCGGCGAAACCTACGCGCCGAAAGGGGCGACGGCGATCGTGATGGACCCGCAGAGCTCCGAAGTCCTGGCGATGGCCAACTGGCCCCCGGTCGACCCCAGCGACCTCTCCAGCATCAGCAACGAGGACCTGGTCAACAAGGCGACCGGCTTCACCTACGAGCCGGGCTCGACCTTCAAGGCGTTCACGGTTGCCGCGGCGCTGCAGGAGAAACTGGTGACGCCGGCCTCCGAATTCACCCTGGCGCCCTCGATCCAGGTCGCCGACCGGACGATCGAGGAGTCGCACCCGCGCGGGACCGAAACGATGAGCGTCTCGACGATTCTCGCCCACTCCTCGAACGTGGGTGCGGTGACGATCGGCCTCGAGCTCGGGGCCGAACATTTCGACCGCTGGATCGACCGTTTCGGCTTCGGCCGCCCGACCGGCGTCCAGTTCCCGGCCGAGGAGCAGGGGATCGTGCCCGAGCTCGACGAGTACTCCGGCTCCTCGATGGGCAACCTCCCCATCGGTCAGGGCCTGGCGGTCACCCCGATGCAGATGATGGCCGGCTACGCGGCGATCGCCAACGGCGGCGTGCTGGAGCGGCCGCGCTTGATCAAGCGGGTCGGCGAAGAAGACGTCCCCGAGCCGGAGGGCCGGCGCGTGCTCCGGCCCGAGGTGGCAGCGCAGGTGCGGGAAATGCTCGAGGGGGTACTGGCGCCCGGCGGTACGGCTTCTGAGGTGAGCGTCCCCGGCTACACGCTGGCCGGCAAGACCGGAACCGCCGAGGTGGCCGAAAACGGGACCTACTCGGAGACCAAATTCGTCGCTTCGTTCATCGGCTTCGCCCCGGCTGACGATCCGCAGCTGCTGGCGGCGGTGATTGTGGATCAGCCACAGGGGGATTACTACGGGGGGTCGGTGGCGGCGCCGGCATTTGGGTCGATCGCGGGGTTTGCGTTGCCGTACCTCGGGGTTGCGCCCGAATAGTGGGGGGAGGTCGGGTGCCCCTCCCGCTGCGCTGTCGTTTTCGCTTGGGGAGGGGGTGGCCGTCCGAGGTTGGGGTGGGCGAAAACGTAGCGCCGCTTGCGGGAGGGGCACCCGACCTCCTTCCTAGAATCGGGGGGCGATGAGGCTCGAGACGCTGGCGGCGGAGGTTCCGGGATCCCGGATCGTCGGGGACCCCTCGGTTGAGGTGGCTGAGCTGGTTTACGACAGCCGAAAAGCCGGGCCCGGGGCGCTTTTCTTCTGCGTGGTCGGGGGAGAAGCGGGATGGGCACGAGTTTGCGGCGCAGGTGGTGGATGCTGGGGCGGTGGCGCTGGTGGTGGAGCGGGAGCTGGCGGTGGGGGTGCCGCAGGTGGTGGTGGCGGACGCGCGGGGGGCGATGGCGCCGGTGGCGGCGCGGTTCTATGGGGATCCGACGGCGGAGCTGCGGGTTGTGGGGGTGACGGGGACGAACGGGAAGACGACGACGGCGTTCCTGGTGCGGGAGATCCTCGAGGGGGCGGGCATCTCCTGCGGCCTGCTGGGGACCGTGAAGCAGGTGGTCGGCGGGGTCGAGGAGGGGGTCGAGCGGACGACGCCGGAGGCGATCGACCTGCAGGCGACCTTCCGGCGCATGCTCGACGCCGGCGACCGAGCCTGCGCGATGGAGGTCTCCTCGCACGCGTTGTCGTTGCGGCGGGCCGACGCGATCCACTTCGAGGTGGCGCTGTTCACCAACCTGACCCAGGACCACCTCGACTTCCACGCCGACATGGAGGACTACTTCCTCGCCAAGCGCCGGCTGTTCGAGGCCGCGCCGGGGACGGCGATCGTCAACGTCGACGACCCCTACGGCGCCCGTCTGGCTGGCGAATTCGAGTGCATCACCTTCTCCGCCGAAGGCGCCGAGGCCGACTACAGCGCCCGCGACGTCTCCTTCGACGCCGGCGGCGCCGGGTTCACGGCGTCGGCGCGACGCGGGTGCGGACGGGGCTGCCGGGGCATTTCAACGTGGCGAATGCGCTGGGGGCGCTGGCGGCGGCGGAGGCGATGGGGGTCGACCGCGAGATCGCGGCGGTGGGCCTGGCGCGGGCGGCGCGGGTACCCGGGCGCTTCGAGCCGATCGACGAGGGGCAGGGGTTCACGGTCCTGGTCGACTACGCGCACACGCCCGACTCGCTGGAGAACGTACTGCGGGCGGCACGGCGGCTGACCACGGGGCGGCTGATCTCCGTCTTCGGTGCCGGCGGCGACCGCGACCGCGACAAGCGGCCGAAGATGGGCCGGGCCGGCGCGGAGCTCTCCGACCTGGCGGTGGTCACCTCCGACAACCCGCGCTCCGAGCGGCCCGAGGCGATCGTCGACGAAGTCCTCGCCGGGGCCGGCGGCGGCGCCGAGGTCGAGGTCGACCGCCGCGCCGCGATCGCGCTGGCGCTGGGGCGGGCCGAGCCCGGCGACACCGTCGTCATCGCCGGCAAGGGGCACGAGCAGGGCCAGGAGTTCGAGGGCGGGCGCAAGGTCCCCTTCGACGACCGCGAGGTGGCCCGCGAGGAGCTGCGGAAGCTGGGCAGCCCGGCGTGAAGCTGGAGGCGCGGGAGATCGCGGCGGCGCTCGGCGCCGAGGTCGTAGCCGAGGGCGAGGCCGTCTCGCCGCGCCGGGCGACGATCGCGTCCGGCGCGACCGAGCCGGGCGACCTCTTCTTCGGACTGCGCGGCGCGAACCGCGACGGCGCCGCGTTCGCCGGAGCCGCAATCGAGGCCGGCGCTTGGGGGGTCGTAGTCGGCCCGGCATTCGGACCGGGGCTGGTTGGTCCCAGCCAGAGGGACGACGCTCCCGGCGCCTGGGTCTTCACGGTCGAGGACCCGCTGGCGGCCCTGCACTCGCTCGCCCGTGCCTGGCGCCGCGCTCTTGGCGCTGGTGTGGTCGGCGTCACCGGCTCGGTCGGCAAGACCTCGGTCAAGGACATCGCCCGGGCCCTGTTGCCCGGCAGCGTTCACGCCAACCGCGAGAACCTCAATACCGAGATCGGGCTGCCGCTGACCGTCCTCGAAGCGCCGCAGGGGACCGACCTGCTGGTGCTGGAGATGGCGATGCGGGGTGCCGGCCAGATCGCCGAACTGGGCGCGATCGCCGAGCCCGATATCGCTGTGATCACCAACGTCGGCCCGGTCCACGTCGAGCTGCTGGGCTCGGTCGAGGCGATCGCCGCCGCCAAGGCCGAGGTGCTGGACTTTCTCCCGCCCGACGGCGTCGCGGTCGCGCCGAGCGCGGCCGGCGAGCTGGAGCCGCACCTGGAACGGGCGCCGCGGCTGCTGCGCTTCGGCCCCGGGGGGGACGTCGAGGCGGTCGACACGAAGGTCGCGGAGGGGGTGACCGAGGCGCTGGTGCGCGACGCCAGCCGGCGAGCAGACCTTCCACTTCCCCTTTGCCGAGGCGCACAACCTGACCAACGCGCTGGCGGCGATCGCGGCCGGCGTGGCGCTGGGAGCGCCGCTCGCCGAGATGGCCGACCGGGCGGCGGACATAGGATTCTCCCGCTTCCGTGGCGAGCGCATCGAGCTCGGCGACGGGATCGTCCTCGTGAACGACTGCTACAACGCCAACCCGGTGTCGGTGCGAGCGGCTCTCGACCACCTCGCGACCCTCGGCGCGCCGCGCACGGTCGCCGTGCTCGGCGAGATGGCCGAGCTCGGCCCCGGCGGCCCCGGCTTCCACCGTGAGGTTGGCGCCCACGCGCGCGCCGCGGGAGTCGACCTCGTGCTCGGGGTCGGCCTGCCGGCCCGCGACTACGACCCCGACGAGCTGGTCGCCGACCCCGGCGAGGCGGCGGAGCTGCTGGCGGAGCTGCTGGCGCCGGGCGACGCGGTCCTGATCAAGGGCTCGCGCTCGGCCGGCCTCGAGGCGCGTCGCCGAAGAGCTGGCGGAGCTGGCCTGATGGGCGAAGTCCTGATCGCGGGGATGGCGGCGATGCTGATCTGCATCTTCCTCGGCCCCAAGTTCATCGAGTACCTGCGGGTGCGCGAGTTCGGGCAGCACATCCGCGAGGACGGCCCGCAGGAGCACCACGCCAAGGCGGGCACGCCGACGATGGGTGGGCTGATCGTCTTCGCCTCGATCTGCGTCCCCTTCCTCGTCCTCTCCGACCGCGACCCGCAGAGCCTCGCGGTCTTCGGCGTCGCCATGGGCTGCGCGGCGCTCGGGTTCGCCGACGACTACATCAAGATCATCAAACGGCGCTCGCTCGGCCTGGCCGGACGCTGGAAGCTGCTCGGCCAGCTGATCCTGGCGCTGGGGCTGTGGTGGGTCGCCCGCCACGAGGTCGGCCTGGAGCCGATCCTCTACTTCCGGATCGGCGACGCCAGCATCGACCTCGGCCCGGTCCTCTACTTCGTGCTCGTCTTCCTCGTGATCGCCGGCACCAGCAACGGGGTCAACCTCACCGACGGCCTCGACGGTCTCGCCGCCGGCTCCTGCGCGATCGTCCTCCTCGCCTACACGGCGATCGCCTTCGTCGCCAACGAGCAGCAGAACCTGGCCCTGCTCTCGGCCTGTCTGGTCGGCGCCTGCATCGGTTTCCTCTGGTACAACGCCTTCCCGGCCTCGATCTTCATGGGGGACACCGGCTCGCTCGGCTTAGGCGGGGCCATCGGGGCCCTCGCGGTGATGACCCAGACCGAGGTGCTGCTGATCATCATCGGCGGCATCTTCGTGATCGAGGCGCTCTCGGTCCTGCTTCAGGTCTTCGCCTTCAAGACCTTCCGCCGCCGCGTCCTGCTGATGGCGCCGCTGCACCATCACTTCGAGATGATGGCCTGGTCGGAGACGAAGATCATGCTCCGCTTCTGGATCATCGCCGCCGTCTGCTCGGGGATCGGGTTCACGCTGTACCAGCAGTCGATCGGGCCGTAGGGCGATCCGGCGTGGAGGCCGAGCTCAGCACCGAGCGGCTGCTGATGCGGCGCTGGCTGGCCGCCGACCGCGAGCCCTTCGCCGCGCTCAACGCCGACCCGGCGGTGATGGAGCACTTTCCGGCCCCGCTCACCCGCGAGGAGAGCGATGTCCTGGCGGCGCGGATCGAGGCCGGCTTCGATCGGCACGGCTTCGGGCTCTGGGCGCTGCAGGTGCGTGAGAGCGGTGAGTTCATCGGCTTTACGGGTCTCTCGGTGCCACCCTTCGAGGCCCACTTCACGCCCGCGGTCGAGGTCGGCTGGCGGCTCGCGCGTTCGGCCTGGGGCAGGGGCTACGCGACCGAGGCGGGGCGGGCGGCGCTCGACTACGGCTTCGAGCGGGCCGGTCTGGAGGAGATCGTCTCGATGGCGACGGTCGCGAACGCCCGCTCGCGGGCGGTGATGGAGCGCCTGGGGATGAGCCGCGACCCCCGCGACGACTTCGACTTCCCGACGATCCCGCCGGGGAACCCGTTGCGCCCCCATGTCCTCTACCGCCTCAGCTTCCGCGCCGATTGAAGTCCGGCACAGGTTCCGCAGGGGGAAGGGCGAAGACCCCTGGATGAGCACGGCGCCGCCCAGGAAGCCACGTCCCGAGCTGCCCGGGGGGCCCTGCCTGGTCGTCGGCCTGGCCCGCTCGGGACAGGCGGCCGCGCGCCTGCTTGCGGCACGCAGCGGGGCGGTCAAAGGGGTCGATTCCGGCAGCCCGGAAGGGGCGGGAAGGCTTCGGGAGGCCGGCGTCGAAGTGTTTTTGGATACGGATGGCTTGGCATTGCTCGAGGGGACGCGGACCGTCGTCAAGAGCCCGGGTGTTCCCCGGGAGGCGCCTGTGATCGCCGCCGCTCTGGAGCGCGGGATCGAGGTCGTGGGGGAGCTGGAGCTGGCCTGGCGGGCGCTGCCGAACCGCTTCGTCGGGGTCACCGGCACCAACGGGAAGACGACGACGGTCGAGCTGCTCGGGCACGTCTACCGCAGCGCCGGCGAGCCGGTCGCGGTCGCCGGCAACGTCGGCACGCCGCTCTCGGAGCTGGTCGGCGAGGTCGAGGCCGACGCGACCGTGGTCTGTGAGTGCTCCAGCTTCCAGCTCGAGGATACGAGCCACTTTGCCCCCGAGTGCGCGGTCTTCCTCAACCTCGCCCCCGACCACCTCGACCGCCACCACGATCTCCAGTCCTACCTGGCGGCGAAGCTGCGGATCTTCGCCAACCAGGGCAACGACGACCTCGCCGTCTACAACGCCGACGAGCCGGAGCTGGCCGGGGTCGACCTTGGCGGCTGCGCCCGCCGCGTCGCCTTCTGCACCGGCGCCGGCCCCGACTGCGAGGTGGCGCTGGCGGAGGGGACGATCTTCTACGGCGGCGAGCCGCTGCTGGCGGTCGCGGAGCTGGGCCTGTTCGGCGAGCACAACGTCGCCAACGCGATGGCCGCCGCCGCCGCGGCGCTCTCGATGGGCCTCGACCGCGAGGCCGTGCGCGAGGGTCTGCGCAGCTTTGCCGGGGTGCCGCACCGGCTCGAGCTGGTGGCGGAGATCGGCGGCGTCCGCTTCGTCAACGACTCGAAGGCGACCAACGTCGCCTCCGCCGCCGTCGGCCTGCGCGCGTTCGAGGGCGGCGTCCACGCGATCCTCGGCGGCAGCGAGAAGGGCGAGCCGTTCGCGCCGCTGCTCGACCCGGTCCGCGAGCGCTGCGCCGCCTGCTACCTGACCGGCGCCACCGCCGACCGCCTCGCCGAGGAGCTGGCGCCGGCGCTCGCGGCCGGCGTGCCGCTGCACCGTTGCGCCGATCTCGACGACGCCGTGCGCCAGGCGGCCGCCGCGGCCGCGCCCGGCGAGGTCGTCCTGCTCTCGCCGGCCTGCGCCAGCTTCGACGCCTTCGAGGACTTCGAGCGCCGCGGCGAGCGCTTCCGCCAGATCGTCGAGGGGCTGCGGTGAGCGCCTTCCCGATCGCTCTCGGCCGCCTCGGCAGGCCCGCCAAGGGCAAGGCCGCGAAGAAGACCAGGAAGCGCTCGCGCGCGGCTGCGGTCCCGGCCGAGTACAACATGCTGCTGACCGCGACCCTCTGCCTGCTGGCGCTGGGCGCGGTGATGGTCTTCTCGGCCAGCTCGACCACCCGCGTGCTGCAGGACGGCGGCCTCTCCGACAGCGCCTTCTACCTGAAGCGGACGCTGATGTTCGGGCTGCTCGGTCTTGTGATCATGCACCTGACCGCGCGCCACGGCCTCGCCGCGGTCCGCAGGCTGACGCCGGCGGTCCTCGCCGTCTCCTTCTTCCTCCTCTTCGCGGTCCTGGTCGCCGGCACCAGCGTCAACGGGGCCAGCCGCTGGATCGGCTCCGGCTTCCTGCAGATCCAGCCCTCGGAGATCGCCAAGGTCGCGCTGGTCCTCTACGGCGCCGATCTGCTCGCCCGCAAACCGAAGCGGGCGCGCTCGATCGAAGGCTTCATGCCGTTCCTGGTCGTAGTCGGCGCGGCCGCCGGCCTGATCATGCTCGAGCCCGACATGGGGACGACGATGGTCCTCACCTTCGCCGTCGGCGCCACCCTGATCGCCGCCGGCGCCCGCCCCCGCGACCTCGGCCTGATCGCCCTCGGCATCGGCTTCCTCGCCCTGCTTGCGACGATCATCGAGCCCTACCGGATGGCACGCCTGACCGGCTTCCTCAACCCCGGCGCCGACGCCGCCGGGGCGGGCTTCCAGGCGGCGCAGGCGAAGATCGCCCTCGGCTCCGGCGGCCTGTTCGGGGTCGGGATCGGCAACGGGGTCCAGAAGGCCTTCTACCTGCCGGAGGCCCACACCGACATGATCTCCGCCGTGATCGGCGAGGAGCTCGGCCTGGTCGGGATCGTCGGCGTCGTCGGCCTCTTCGCGATGTTCGGGTACGCCGGCCTCAAAGTCGCCCAGAACGCGAAGGACACCTACGGCAAGCTGCTCGTCTCCGGACTGACCTCGCTGATCCTCGTGCAGGCGACGATCAACCTCTTCGCGGTGATGGGCCTGGCGCCGCTGACCGGCGTGCCGCTGCCCTTCGTCTCCTACGGCAACAGCAGCCTGATGGCGAGCCTGTTCGCGGTCGGGCTGATCCTCAACGTCGCCCGCGGCGGCACCGCCAAGGCGGCGCGTTCCGCGCCGGGTTCCCGCGCTGGCAAACTGCGCGTCGTCGAAGGTGGGCGCGCGCCCACCCGAGCAAGGAGCGGAAAGAAAAGTGCCAGCAAAGCCAAAGGTCGTGGTCGCGGCGGGGGGAACCGCGGGTCACGTGGTGCCCGCCATGGCGGTCGCCGCCGAGCTTCGGGCTAGCGGCGCCGAGGTCTCCTTCCTCGGCACCCGCGAGCGGATCGAGGCCGAGCTGGTGCCCGCCGCCGGCTACGAGATCGATTTCGTCAAGGTGCGCGGCATCGACCGCCGCAACCCCCTGCGCGCCGCTGGCGCCGGCTTCGAGGCGCTCGCCGCCGTCGGTGCCGTCCGCGCGGCCCTGCGCCGCCGCGGCGCCGACGTGGTGATGGGCGGTGGCGGCTATGTCGCCGGCCCCGCCGGCCTGGGAGCGCTCGTGACCCGGACGCCGCTGGTCCTGACCGAGGCCGACAGCCACATGGGCCTCGCCAACCGCCTGCTCGCCGGGCGGGCGCGGCGCGTCTGCCTCGCCTTCCCGATCGCGGGGAGAGAGGGCGAGCCGTACCTGGTCACCGGCCGGCCGGTCCCGGACGCGGTCCTGCGCGCCGACCGCGCTGCCGCCCGCGCCCGCTTCGGGATCGCCGGCGGCGATCGCTGCCTGCTGGTGGTCGGCGGCAGCCAGGGCGCCCGTTCGATCAACTTCGCCGCGATCGAGGCCTTCACCGAGCGCGCGGGCCGCGACTTCCACCTGCTTCACCTGGCCGGCCAGCGCGACTTCGCGGAGCTGGAGCAGCGGCTCGTCGCGGCGCCGCACGGCGACCGCTACACGCTGCTCGCCTACGAGCCGAACCTCGGCGACGTGCTCGCTGCCTCCGATCTGGTCCTCGGCCGCTCGGGCGGCTCGATCTTCGAGGTGGCGGCGGTGGGACGGCCGGCGATCCTCGTCCCCTACCCGCACGCGACCGGCGACCACCAGAGCGCCAACGCCGCCTGGATGGAGCACGGGGGCGCGGCGACGGTGGTCCGCGACGAGGAGCTGAGCGCGGACCGGGTCGCCGCCGAGGTCTCGGCGCTCTTCGCCGAGGACGAGCGGCTGCAGCGGATGGCGGTGGCCGCGCGGGCGCTGGCCCGGCCCGACGCCGCCCGCCGCATCGCCGACGAGGTCCTGGCGGCCGCCCGGTGAGCGAGCCGACCGAGACCCGCGGGTGGTCCTCGCGCCAGCTCCACTTCATCGGCATCGGCGGGGCCGGGATGAGCGGACTGGCGCTCGTCTGCGCCCGGCTCGGGGCGAGCGTGACCGGCAGCGACCGCTCCGACTCCTCTTATATGGAGCGTCTGCGCGCCGCCGGCCTCGAGCCGGTCGTCGGGCACGACCCCGCCAACCTGCCAGATGGAGCCGAGGTCGTGGTCTCGACCGCGATCGCCGCCGACAACCCGGAGCTGGCGCTGGCCCGCGAGCGTGGCACCGAGCCGATCCACCGCGGCGCCCTCCTGGCCGAGATCTGCGCCGAGAAGCGGCTGATCGCGATCGCCGGCACCCACGGCAAGACGACGACGACCGCGATGGCGGTCTGGGCGCTGCGGGCGATCGGGGCCGATCCCGCTTTCTTCGTCGGCGGCGAGGTTCCCGGGCTCGGCGCGGGCGCCGAGGCCGTCAACGCCGGCTGGGGCGAGGGCGAGTGGGTGGTGGCCGAGGCCGACGAGAGCGACGGCAGCTTCCTCGAGCTGCGGCCCGAGGTCGCCGCGGTCACCAACGTCGAGATGGACCATCACACGCGCTGGGCCTCCCTCGCCGACCTGCGCCGGGCGTTCCGCAATTTCCTCGAGCCGGCCGCGGGCGTCGCCGTGCCCGCCGACGGCGACCTCGACGATCTCGTTGCCACCAGTCGCAGGATCGGCTTCGACTCCGAAGTCCCCGGCATGGCCAACCTGCCGCTTGCCGTTCCCGGACGTCATAACCGCGAAAACGCCCGCGCCGCCCTGGCCGCGATCGAGCTGGCCGGCCTCGACGTCGGCGCCGCCGCGGCTGCTCTCGTTGACTTCCCCGGGGTGCGACGCCGGCTCGAGCTCAAGGGCTCGCGCGGTGAGGCCCGCATATACGACGACTACGCGCACCACCCGACCGAGGTCCGTGCCGCTCTCTCGGCCCTGCGCGAGCTGCGCCCGGGGCGCCTGATCGCCGTCTTCCAGCCCCACCTCTACTCGCGCACCAAGGCACTCGGCCAGGAGTTCGGCTCGGCTCTCTCCCTCGCCGACGAGGTCGCTGTGCTCGACGTCTACCCGGCTCGGGAGCAGCCGGTCGGCGATCTGGAGGGAGTCAGCGGGCTGCAGGTCGCGCAGGCGGCGGCGGAGCGGATGGGGGGGAGGCCGGTCTGGTGGCTGCCCGACGCCGCCACCGCCACCCGCGCCCTAGCCGATCGCCTCGATGACAACCAGGGGCGCCACCGGGACGCCATCCTGGTCACGCTCGGCGCCGGCGATATCTTCAAGCTCGGCGAGTCGCTGGTGGAGGCGGGAGGGTGAGCGCGCCGCCGCCGGGCATCGAGTCCGACCGCCCGCTGGCGCGGCTGACCACGGTGCGCACCGGCGGCGCCGCCGACTGGTTCGCGCGACCCGCGTCAGAGAGGGAGTTGGTCGCCGCCTTGCGTTGGGCTGCGGAGGAGGGCCTGGCGGTAGGACTGGTCGGGTCCGGATCGAACCTGCTCGTAGCCGACGATGGATTTCACGGCCTCGCAATCAAGCTCCACGGAGAGCTGGCGACGATCGAGCGCGAGGGCGAGCGCGTCCTCTGCGGCGGCGGTGCCCGCCTGCCGTCGGCCGCGGCCAAAGCGGCCCGCTGGGGCCTCTCCGGGCTCGAGTTCGGGATCAACATCCCCGGCACCGCCGGCGGTGCCGTGCGGATGAACGCCAACGCCTACGGCGGCCAGCTCGCGCGCGTGCTCGACTGGGTCGAGGTCTGCACCGCCGCCGGCAGCGAGCGCCGCTCTCCGGACCGGCTCGGGTTCTCCTACCGGCGTTCGAACCTGCGCCCCGGGGAAGTCGTCTCCCGCGCCGGCTTCCGGCTGGGCCCCGGCGACCCCGACGAGATCCGCGCCACCCTGGCGACGATGCGCGAGCGTCGCCGCGAGGCCCAGCCCTCTGGGATCAAGACCTTCGGCTCGACCTTCAAGAACCCCGACGACGAGCGCGCCGAGGGCCGCTCGGCCGGCCAGCTGCTCGATGCCGCCGGCTGTCGCGGCCTCGCCAGTGGCGGCGCTCGTTTCTCCGAGAAGCACGCCAACTTCGTCGAGAACACCGGCACGGCGACCACCGCCGACGTGCTGGGGCTGATGGCGGCTGGCAGGCAGCGGGTATACGAGCGCTTCGGCGTCGAGCTCGAGCCGGAGGTCCAGCTGCTGGGCGAGGTGGACTGGCCCGCCGGCTGGGAGCTGTGAGCCGGCTCTGGAAAACGATCGCGGTCGTCCTCGTCGTGATCGCCGCGGGGGCGCTCTACCAGTTCGTCCTCGGCGATCGATCGATCAGCGGGGAAGTGCGGATCCCG
The DNA here is from genome assembly GCA_963802935.1 of uncultured Solirubrobacterales bacterium. Taxonomy (GTDB): domain Bacteria; phylum Actinomycetota; class Thermoleophilia; order Solirubrobacterales; family 70-9; genus VAYN01. Next base: position 768,376 of record CAWDKO010000007.1, read on the forward strand.
GAAGCGGTCGCGACCCTCGGCAGCGGCGAGGAAACGGTCCCCGTCAGCGCCGACGGGGCGATCGTGCCCTGGCTGCCGCTGTCCGAGGAAGCCGAGCTGCCCGAGTTGCCGCCGCTGGAGCCGCCGCAAGGCGGCCGCCTGGCCGGTTCGATGCTGGAACAGGTCCGTGTCCTCGCCGCCGCCCCGGGCGCCTTGCGCCCCTACCTGGCCCGCAGCTACTACGGCGAGAGTGGGGTCGACGTGGAAACGACGACCGGGATCGAACTGCGCTTCGGCGACGACTCGCAGGCGACTCGGAAGTGGAAGGCCGCCGCGGCGGTACTCGCCGATCCCTCGATCGAAGCGCTCGATTATGTAGACCTGCACGCGCCGGCGCACCCTGCGTTCGGCGGCTCTGGACATACGCTTCCGCCGCCTCCCTGAACCCTCGACCACAGGGTGAGAGTAGCCGAACTCTCAAGTCGGACTTGAGAGTTCTACCCTGCACGATGCCTCCCGGCCGTTTGACAGAGGCGCCACAATGCCCTACGTTCAGCGCAATTTCCGTGGTTGATGCGGCGACTCGAACCCTAGAGCGTTGCTGAAGGCTCGGACAGAACAAGGCTCAACTCAACCAACAGCTGTCTCGCCAGTCCTTCAAGGTCGGCGTAGGAGAAATCGGGAGATGGAATCCACTTACCTCGCGGTCATAAAGGTCGTCGGAGCGGGCGGCGGCGGTACTAACGCGGTCAGCCGCATGATCGACGCCGGCATTCGCGGCGTCGAGTTCGTCGCGGTCAACACCGACGCGCAGGCGCTGCAGGCCTGCGACGCCGACATCAAGCTTTCGATCGGACAGGAGCTGACCCGCGGTCTCGGCGCCGGCGGCAACCCCGAGGTCGGGGCGGGCGCGGCGGCGGAGAGCCGCGACGAGATCAAGGAGGCGCTGAAGGGCGCCGACATGGTCTTCGTCACCGCCGGCGAGGGCGGCGGCACCGGCACCGGCTCGGCGCCGGTGATCGCCGAGATCGCCAAGGAAGAGATCGGTGCGCTCACGGTCGGCGCGGTCACCAAGCCGTTCGAGTTCGAGGGCAAACGACGGATGCAGCAGGCGCTCGAGGGGATCGAGAAACTGCGCAACAACGTCGACACCCTGATCATCGTCCCCAACGAGAAGCTGCTGCAGGCGGTCGAGCGGCGCACCAGCGTGCTGGAGGCGTTCCGCCAGGCCGACGACATCCTGCGCCAGGGCGTCCAGGGCATCACCGACCTGATCACGATCCCCGGCCTGATCAACCTCGACTTCGCCGACGTGCGCACGATCATGCGCGACGCCGGCTCGGCCCTGATGGGCGTCGGCTCCGCCTCTGGCGAGGCGCGGGCGCTCGACGCCGCCAAGGCGGCGATCACCTCGCCGCTGATCGAGGAGTCGATCAAAGGCGCGACCGGGATGCTGCTGAACATCACCGGCCCCGAGGACCTCGGCCTGTTCGAGGTCAACGAGGCGGCGCAACTGGTCCAGGCCGAGGCTGACGACAACGCCAACATCATCTTCGGTTCGGTCGTCGACCAGTCGATGAAAGACGAGGTCCGCGTCACCGTGATCGCGACCGGGTTCGAGGGCTTCGAGCTGCTGGCTCGCTCCCCGCAGCGGGTGCGGCGGCGGTATGAGTCCAAGCCGCGGATTGCGGCCGATGACACTGACATTCGCAAACTGCGGGTCAGTGACGATGACATCGACGTGCCGGGGTTTTTGAAGGACTAGTAGGTGGTGGTGGCGAGCGGGGGCCGGTGGGCCTCCTCGCTCGGTACCTCGTCGCTGCGGCCATGAAGTGCTGACGCCCCGAGCGCTGTTCTCCTCCTCCGCAAAACGCTCGGAGGCACCACCGGCCCCCGCTCGCCACCGCAGCTGGCTTCAATACGCTGGCGGCGTGAATGGCTCGGCGCTCCGGCGGACTCCTCTCTATGAGCAGCACGTCGACCTTGGGGCGAAGGTAATGCCATTCGCCGGCTGGGAGATGCCGGTGCAGTACGAGGGCATCAAGGAGGAGCATTCGGCGGTGCGGCGGCATGTGGGGATGTTCGACGTGTCGCATATGGGGGAGGTCGAGGTGGAGGGGCCGGGAGCGCTTGGGTTTTTGCAGCGGGTGCTCTCGAATGACGTGGCGAAGATTGAGGTTGGGGGGGCGCAGTACTCGTGTTTGTGCGCTGAGGACGGGGGGGTGCTCGACGATCTCTTTGTCTACCGGCTGGGGGGCGATCGCTACCTGATCGTCACCAATGCGGCCAACCACGCTGCCGACCTCGCCTGGCTCGGGCGCTGGGGCCGCGGGTTCGACGTGATCGTCCGCGACGTCGCCGAGCGCTACGCGATGCTCGCGGTCCAGGGCCCGCACGCACGCGCCGTCCTCGGCCGCGCCCTCGGGATCGAGCTGCCGCCGCGGATGCGGGTCGCCCACGCCCGCGTCGGCAAGCGCCCGGCGCTGGTCTGCGGCACCGGCTACACCGGCGAGGACGGGGTCGAGCTGCTGCTCGATCCCGAGGTGGCGCCGCCGATCTGGGCCGAGCTGCGCGACGCCGGCATCGTCCCCTGCGGCCTCGGCGCCCGCGACACCCTGCGGCTCGAGGTCTGCTTTCCCCTCCACGGCAATGAGCTGACGCCGGAGCGCAACCCGATCGAGGCCGGGCTCGGCTGGTGCTGTGTCGAGACGACCGGGTTCGTCGGCTCCGAGGCCGTCGCCCGCGCCCGCGCCGAGGGCACGCCGGAGCGCCTCGCCCCGTTCCTGATCGAGGGCCCCGGCATCCCCCGCGACGGCAACCCCGTGATCAGCGCCGAGGAGCGGGTCGGGACCGTCAGCAGCGGCACCTACTCGCCCTCGCTGGAGGTGGGCGCCGGGATGGCCTACGTCCGCGCCGAGCTGGCCGAGCCCGGGGCCGAGCTGGAGATCGACGTGCGCGGCAAGCGCCGCGCCGCCCGGGTAGGTTCCAAACCTCTCTACCGAAGGAGCTGAGCCGTGTCCGATGCCGACTACCCCGACGACCTGCGCTACCACGACCAGCACGACTGGGTGCGGCTCGAGGGCGACGAGCACGCCGTCTTCGGCATCACCTGGTACGCCCAGGACTCGCTCGGCGAGGTCGTCTTCTTCGACCCGCCGGAGGTCGGCGCGACGATCGACAAAGACGCCTCCTACGCCGAGGTCGAGTCGGTGAAGGCGGTCTCCGACGTGATCGCGCCGATGACGGGCGAGGTCGTCGAGGTCAACGACGCCCTCCAGGACACCCCCGAGAAGATCAACGAGGACCCCTACGGCGAGGGTTGGTTGGTCAAGGTCCGCCTGACGGCGCCGCAGGAGTCAGAGGCGCTGCTCGGCGCCGCCGAATACCGCAAGCTGCTGGAAAGCTAGGGCCCGGCCCCGCCAGCCGCTCCCGTAGCCTTGGGAGGGTGAGCCGCTACACCTCAGCGACGCCCGCCGACCGGGCAGAGATGCTCGACGCGATCGGCGTCGGCTCGACGGCCGAGCTGTTCGAGCAGATCCCCGAGCCGCTGCGGCTGGACCGGCCGCTGGCGCTGCCGGAGGGGATCAGCGAGGCGGAGGTCTACGAGCGCCTGGCGGCGCTGGCGGCGCGCAACGCCGACGCCGAGCGGCAGGTCTGCTTCGTCGGCGCCGGGATGTACGACCACTACGTGCCGGCGATCGTCGACGCGATCACCTCGCGCTCGGAGTTCCTCACGCCGTACACGCCCTACCAGCCGGAGATCTCGCAGGGCGGGCTGCAGGTGATGTTCGAGTTCCAGACGGCGATGTCGGAGCTGACCGGGCTGCCGGTCTCCAACGCCGGGCTTTACGAGGGGCCGTCCGCGCTCGCCTCCGCCGGCTACCTCGCGATCGGCGCGACCAAGCGCCACCGCTTCGTCATCTCCCGCGGCGTCCACCCGCACAGCCGCGAGACGCTCGCCACCTACTGCGAGGGCTACGGCGCCGAGGTTGTCGAGGTCGGGCTCGAGGGCGGGCTGACCGATGCTGCGGCGCTGGCAGCGGCAGTCGATAGCGAGACGGCCGCGGTCTTCCTCCAGTGCCCCAACTTCCTCGGCGCGGTCGAGGACGTCGAGGCGCTCGGGGCGGCGGCAAAGGCGCACGGAGCGCTGTTGGTGGTCGCCTGTGACCCGATCACCCTGGGGATCCTCAAGCCGCCCGGCGAGTGCGGGGCCGACATCGCTCTCGGCGAGGGGCAGCCGCTCGGCAACCGCCTCGACTTCGGCGGCCCCTCCTTCGGCTTCTTCTGCGCGAGCGAGGAGCAGATCCGCCGCATGCCGGGCCGGATCGCCGGCGAGACGGAGGACGTCGACGGCCGCCGTGGTTTCGTCCTCGCGCTGCAGACGCGCGAGCAGCACATCCGCCGCGAGAAAGCGACCAACAACATCTGCACGGCGCAGGCGTTGAACGCGCTCGGGGCGATGGTCCACCTCACCTGGCTCGGCCGTCACGGCTTCCGCGAGCTGGGGGAGCTGCTGGTGCGCCGCACCGCCTACGCGCGCGAACGGCTCGCCGCGGTCGCGGGGGTCGAGCTCCTGCACGAGGCGCCGGTCGCACGCGAGTTCGCGGTCCGGCTCGACGCCCCGGTCGCCGCCGCGCTCGCGCGCTGCGCCGAGCGCGGCATCGCCGCCGGCTACCCGCTCGGCCGCGAGTACCCCGAGTACGAGGACGGCCTCCTGGTCGCGATCACCGAGCGCCGCACCCGTGCCCAGATCGACGAGCTCGCCGAGGCCCTGGGCGCGGCGGTCGCCGCCGAGCGTGGCGAGTTTGTTGCCTCAGGGGCAACAAACTCGCCAGAGGGAGATCTCTGATGGCGCTGACCGAGACTCCGATGCAGGCCGAACGCGCCCGGACGATCTACGAGAAGTCGAAGCCCGGGCGTCGCGCCGCGGTGCTGCCGGACGCCGAAGTGCCCGAGAGGCCCCTGGAGGAGCTGATCCCGGCGCAGCTGCTGCGCGAGGAGGCGCCGCGGCTGCCGGAGATCGCCGAGCCGGAGATCGTCCGCCACTACAACCGGCTCTCGCGCCGCAACTTCGACCTCGACAGCGGCTTCTACCCGCTCGGCTCCTGCACGATGAAGCACAACCCGCGGCTGAACGAGCGGGTGGCGGCGCTGCCGGGGCACGCCCGCCTGCACCCGGCCCAGGATCCCAAGCAGGCCCAGGGCGCCCTGGAGCTGATGTGGCTGCTGCAGCAGTCCCTGGGCGAGATCTGCGGCCTCCCGCACGTCAGCCTGCAGCCCTCGGCCGGCTCCCACGGCGAGCTCGCCGGCCTGCTCCTGACCCGTGCCTACCACGCCGACCGCGGCGAACAGCGGACCAAGGTCCTCGCGCCCGACACCTCGCACGGGACCAACCCGGCCTCGGTGACGATGGCCGGGTACGAGGTCGTCAAGGTGGCGACCAACGAGCGCGGTGGGGTCGAGATGGACGACCTGCGGGCCAAGATCGACGCGGACCCCGACCAGGTCGCCTGCCTGATGCTGACCAACCCGAACACGCTCGGGCTCTTCGACGAGAACATCGCCGAGATCGCCGCCCTGATCCACGCGGCGGGGGGGACGCTCTACTACGACGGCGCCAACCTCAACGCGGTGATGGGCCACTCGCGGCCGGGCGACATGGGTTTCGACATCGTCCACGTCAACCTGCACAAGTCCTTCAGCCAGCCCCACGGCGGCGGCGGCCCCGGCGCCGGCCCGATCGCCGTCTCCGACCGCATCGAGCCGTTCCTGCCGCGCCCGCAGGTGGTGCGGCGCGAGGGCGAGAACGGCCACGGCCCCTTCTTCGACCTCGACCACGAGCGGCCGCAGTCGATCGGCCGCCTGCGCGGCTTCCAGGGCAACTTCGGCGTCTTCGTCCGCTCCTACGCCTACATCCTCAGCCTCGGCGCCGACGGCCTCGCCGAGGCCTCGGAGACCGCAGTGCTGAACGCCAACTACCTGAAGGCGCGGTTGGCGGACGGCCGGGCCGGCGCGCGGCTCCCGGTCGCCTTCGACCGCCACTGCATGCACGAGTTCGTCCTCTCCGGCAAGCCGATGAAAAAAGAGCTCGGCCTCGCCACCCTCGACCTCGCCAAGCGCCTGCTCGACTTCGGCTTCCACCCGCCGACCGTCTACTTCCCGCTCCTGGTCGAGGAGGCGCTGATGGTCGAGCCGACCGAGACCGAGACGAAGGAGAGCCTCGATGCCTTCGCCGACGCCGTCGAGCGGATCCTCACCGAGGCCGAGTCCGACCCCGAGCTGGCCAGGAACGCTCCTTACACGACCCCGGTGCGGCGCTTGGACGAGGTGCGCGCGACCCGGCGCCCGGTCGTGCGCCAGGCGCTCGGTGACTAAGGGCCCGTCCCGGCAGGGGTTCCACTTAACTTTTTCCGAAGCTCGCTGGTGATTGTCCGCGCGCCTCGCCGCGGAAAAAGTACAAGACGTTCCACCCCTGCCGGGACGGGCCCTTAGAGCTCCGGTAGCTCCTGCTTCAGCTCGAGGACGGGGGCGAAGAGATCGCCGTGGGTATCGATCCGCTGCAGCACCTCGGCGGCCTCGAAGACGAGCGAGTCGGCGTCTTCGTTCTCGGCGGCGGCGGTCACCTCGTCCCAGCTCAGTGGGGTCGAGGCGGTCGGTCGTTCGCGGGCGCGTAGGGAGTAGACGGCGATCGTCGTTTTGCTCTGGTGGTTCTGGGACCAGTCGACGAAGACCTTGCCCTCGCGTTCGACCTTTTTCATCTTCGAGACGACCAGGTCCGGGGTCTGCTTTTCGAGCAGCTGCGCGATCGCTTTCGCGAACGGTTTGGTGACGTCGTAGCTGACGTCCTTCCTGTTCAGCGGAACGTAGACCTGCAGCCCCTTCGAGCCCGAGGTCTTGGGGAAGCTCTCGACCCCGAAGTGGCCGAACATCTCGCGCAGGCGCAGCGCCACTCGGCAGCAGTCGACGACGTCGGCCGGCGGGCCCGGGTCGAGGTCGAAGGCGAGCACGGTCGGGCGTTTCGGCGCTCGCCCGAGCGAGAGCGAGGGATGCAGCTCGATCGCCGCCAGCTGCGCCATCCAGACCAGGGTCGGGCGGCCGTCGCAGACGCAGAAGTCGATCTTTCCCGAGCGCGGTCCCGCGGTGACGGTCGTCGTCTTCACCCATTTCGGCCGGTGCTTGGGGCAACGCTTCTCGAAGAAGGCGGAGTCGAGGTCATCCACGCCTTCCGGGAAGCGCCGCAGCGTCACCGCCCGCCCGCTCAGGTGGGGAACCATCGCCGCCGCCACCTTGGCGTAGTAGTCGACCACCTCGCCCTTGGTGAAGCCGGCCTTGGGATAGAGGACCTTGTCGAGGTTGGTGAGCTTCAGCTCACGCCCGTCGACCTCGACCTGGCGGTCGCCGGCCACGGGTTATTTGGCCGATTTGGCTTTCGCACGCGAGCTTTTCTTCGCCCGCGACGAGGAGCTTTTCTTCGGCTTCGCCGTTTTCTTCTTTTTCGCCGGTGCCTTCTTGGCGCCGTCGCCCTTGACCGCGGCGATGCTCTCCTCCAGCGCCGCCATCAGGTCGGGCGCCTTGGTCGCCTGCGGCGCCTCGGCCTCGGAGGCGACGATCTCCTTGCCTTCCGCCTTGCGTTCGATCAGCGACATCAGCTGCTCGCGGTACTCGTCGCGGTAGGCGCTCGGGTCGAACTCGGTGCTGAGCGAGGCGATCAGCTGCTCGGCCATCTCCTGCTCTTTCTTCGCGACCTTGGGCGCCTGCTCCGGCAGCACCTCGTCGAGCTCGGCGGCGGCGACGACCTCGTCGGCGAAGCGCATCGTGGTCAGCGTCAGCACCCCCCCGGTGGCGCGGATCGCCGCCAGGTGCTCCTTGTTGCGGAAGACGAAACGGGCGATCGCCACCTTGCCGGAGGCCTCCATCGCCTTCGCCAGCAGCGAGTAGGCCTTCTCGGCGCCCTCGGCCGGGCCGAGGTAGTAGGGGCTGTCGAAGTAGATCGGGTCGATCTCCTCGAGGTCGACGAAGTCCTGGACGTCGACGGCGCGGGTCTTCTCCGGCGCCAGCGCCGACATCTCGTCTTTGCTGATCGGGACGTACTGGCCCGGCGTGACCTCGTAGGCCTTGACGATGCTCTCGTAGGGGACCTCCTCGTCGGTCCCCTCGGCGACCCGCCGGTGTTTGATCCGGGCGCTGTCGGACTCGCGGATCTCGCGCAGCGCGATGTTGCGCCGTGCGACCGCGCTGTAGAGCTTCACGGGCACGTTGAGGAGCCCAAAGCTGATCGAACCGCTCCAGATTGCTCTTGCCATCAGCAGATCACCTCTCAGGATTGTTCCAGTCGGTCCTTCCCGGCGGAAGCCCGGGTGATGGGGCGGGAGCCATCTTGCGCCCGCGGGCCGGCGCGGCCGCCGCCTACACTCGCCCGGGTGTCCCGTCAGCAGCGCCTGACCCTGATCGCGACGATCCTCGGCTCGACCGTCGTCTTCCTCGACGGCACCGTCGTCAACGTGGCGCTGCCGGCGATTGGCGAGGGCCTCGACGCCGGCCTCGCCGGCCAGCAGTGGGTGGTCGAGGCCTACCTGTTGACGATGGTCTCGCTGCTCCTGGTCGGCGGCTCGCTCGGCGACCAGTTCGGCCGGCGGCGGATGTACGTCGCCGGGCTCGTCGCCTTCGGTGCCACCTCGGCGCTCTGCGCGGTGGCGCCGTCGGACGAGTTCCTTGTCGCGGCGCGGGCCCTGCAGGGCGTTGCCGGGGCGCTGCTGGTGCCGGGCTCGCTGGCGATCGTCGCCGCCACCTTCGAGGGCGAGGCGCGCGGCAGGGCGGTCGGGACCTGGACCGCCTGGACCGGGATCGCGACCGTGTTCGGGCCGGCCGGCGGCGGCGCCCTCATCGGCCTGCTCTCGTGGCGGGCGATCTTCTGGGTCAACCTGCCGCTGATCGCGGTCACCGTCTACCTGACCCTGCGTGCGGTCGAGGAGAGCCGTGACCCCGACGCCTTCCGTGGCATCGACTGGGTCGGGATCGCACTCTCGGCGATCGGGCTCGGCGGCCCCGTCTTCGCCCTGATCGAGCAGCCGACCCGCGGCTGGGGCGATCCGGTGGTGTGGCTGCCGCTGCTGGTCGGCGTCCTCTGCTTCGCCCTCTTCCTCCTCTACGAGGCGCGGGCCCGCCACCCGATGCTCGACCTCGCCCTCTTCCGCATCCGCAACTTCGCGGTCGCCAACCTGACCACGTTCGCCGCCTACGCCGGGCTGATCGGCGGCCTCTTCTTCGTCGCCCTCTTCCTCCAGCAGGTCGCCGGCTACTCGGCCTTCGAGGCGGGGCTGGCGACGACCCCGGTCTCGGTCCTGCTCTTCGTCCTCTCGCCCCGCTTCGGGCGCCTCGCCTCCGGCACCGGGCCGCGGCTGCCGATGACGGCCGGCCCGATCGTCGGCGGCGCCGGCCTGCTGCTGATGCTGCGGGTCGGCTTCGACGCCGACTACGTCGCCGACGTGCTGCCGGCGGTGATCGTCTTCGGCCTCGGCCTCTCGGCGACGGTGGCGCCGCTGACCGCGACCGTGCTCGACTCGGTCTCCGAGCGCCGGGTCGGGATCGCCTCCGGCGTCAACAACGGCGTCTCCCGCGTCGCCGGGCTGCTGGCGATCGCCGTCCTCGGCGCCGTGATCTCGGCCCAGTTCGACGCCGGCGCCGGCTCCGCGGTCAGCGGCGGGCCGCTCACCGCGGCGGCTCCGGAGGCCTCGACCTCCGCCTTCCACCTCGGCGTCCTCATCGCCGGCCTGCTGATGATCGCCGGCGGCATCGTCGCCGCGATCGGCATCCAGGACCCGGACCGCCAGCTGGAGCCCACCCCAAGCCGTGGCCCCGCACCAGCTGGAGAGGGCGGCCATGAGGAGGAGCTCGTTTAGGCCCGGGGCGGGGTGCCTCCCGAACGGGCGGATACTCAAAACGGCGGTCTGATTAGACCGCCGTTTGTCCGGGCGGGAGGCACCCCGCCCCGGGCCCCTCACATAGGCTCCGCCTCCATGCCGAAGCCGATCATCTTCTCGGGGATCCAGCCGACCGGCCGCAAGCACCTCGGCAACTACATCGGCGCGATCCGCCAGTTCGTCGAGAGCCAGGAGCGGGGCGAGCCGGCGATCTTCTGCATCGTCGATCTGCACGCGCTCTCGGTCGCCTACGACCCGGCCGAGCTGCGCGAGCGGGTCTACGACACGACCGCGATCCTGCTCGCCGCCGGGCTCGACCCGTCCCGCTGCATCCTCTTCCGCCAGTCCGACGTGCGCGAGCACACCGAGCTGACCTGGCTGCTCTCCGCCGTCACCTCCCACGGCGACCTCAACCGCATGCACCAGTTCAAGGAGAAGTCGGAGAAACAGCGCGAGCTGGTCGCGGCGGCGCTCTTCTACTACCCGGTGTTGATGGCTGCCGACGTGCTCGCCTACCGCGCCACCGAGGTCCCGGTCGGCGACGACCAGCGCCAGCACGTCGAGCTGATGCGGGAGATCGCCCGCCGCTTCAACGAGCGCTTCGGCGAGACCCTGGTCGTGCCCGAGTTCCGCATCCCCGAGCTCGGCGCCCGGATCATGGACCTGCAGGAGCCGGAGCGGAAGATGTCGACCACCAGCGGCAGCGAGGCCGGCACCGTCTATGTGCTCGACGAGCCGGGGGCGATCGCGAAGAAGTTCGGCAGCGCCGTCACCGACTCCGATCGCGAGGTGCGCCGCGGCGAGGACAAGGCCGGGGTCGCGAACCTGATCGACGTCTACGCGGTCGCCCGCGGGATCGACCAGGCCGCCGTCGAGGCCGAGTTCGCGGACGCGGGCTACGGCGACTTCAAGAAGGCGGTGGCCGAGGCCGTGATCGAGCTGCTGGCCCCTGTGCGCGAGCGCTACGCCGAGCTGCGCCCCGACGAGGCGGCACTGGAGGCGGCGCTGGCCGCGGGGGCGGAGAAGGCGATCGCGATCGCGGCGCCCACTCTCGCCGAGGTGCGCGACCGCATGGGCATCGGCGCGCCCCGTTAACGTGACCCCGTGAGCGTCGCCGAGCTCGATCTCGACCTCGACATCTTTGCCGGACCGTTCGACCTGCTGATGGCGGTCGTGCTGCGCGAGGAGGTGAGCCTGCTCGACCTGCAGCTGGGTGAGGTCGTCGTCGCCTATATCGAGCACCTCGAGCGCGAGGGCGAGCTGGAGCTGGAGGTCGCGACCGAGTTCCTGGTCCTGATCGCGGCGCTGCTGGAGCTGAAGTCGCGGCTGATGCTGCCGGGCCCCGAGGAGGGGCTCGACGAGCTCACCCCGGAGGAGGCGATCGAGGAGCTGCTGGCGCGGATGCTCGAGTACCGCCGCTACAGCGACGCCTCGAAGCTGCCCTCGCCGACCGTTTCGAGAGCCAGCGCGGCTACCTCTACCGCTCGGCGCCGCTGCCGACGCAGCTGCGGCGCGTCGCCGTCGAGGCCGCGAGCGCCGTCTACGACCCCGACCAGCTCGGGGCCGCGCTCGGCGACCTGCTGACCGAGCCGCCCAGCGTCGACGTCAGCCATATCCGCCCGACCGTCTCCCTCGAGCGCCGCCTGCGTGCCCTGCGTGACTTGCTGCGCCGCCGCACCAGCTTCGACTTCGACGAGGAATTCGGCGGCGAGGACCGGCTCACCCAGGCGGTGACGATCTTCGGCCTGCTGGAGCTCTACCGCAAGGGCGAGATCACCTGGGAGCAGAAGAGCGTCTGCGGCCCGATCGAGGTGCGGCGGACATGAGCGACCTCGCGCGCACCGTCGAGGCCCTGCTCTTTCTCTCGCCACAGCCGGTCGCCGCCGCCGACCTGGCGGAGGCGACCGAGGCGACCGAGGGCCAGGTGGCCGAGGCGATCGAGCTGCTGCGCGAAGATCTCGCCGAGGGCAAGCGGGGCGTCGTCCTGCGTGAGGTGGCGGGCGGCTTCGCGCTTGCCTCCGATCCGGCCAGCGAGGGCGCCGCCCGGCGCCTGCTGGCGAAGCCGCGGACGCCACCGCTGACCCAGGCGCAGGCGGAGACGCTGGCGATCGTCGCCTACCTGCAGCCGGTCTCGCGACCGGAGATCGCCCGCATCCGTGGCGTCAGCTCGGAGTCGGCGGTGCAGACGCTGGCCGAGCGCGGCCTGATCGAAGAGTCGGGGCGCTCGCGCTTCGGGGCGGCGATCTTCAAGACCTCGGAGCTGTTCGAGCGGCTCTTCGGGCTGGCCGGGTTGGAGCAGCTGCCGGATCCGTCGCGCTTTGACCCGAGTCCAGACGATGAGCGCGAACTGCGGGAGCGGTTGCTCAAGGCCGGGGAACAGCGGGCTGAGTGAACCTCGAGCCCGACCCCGTCCCGGCAGGGGTTCCGCTTAACTTTTTCCGAAGCTCGCTGGTGGTTGTCTGCCGGCCTCGCCGCGGAAAAAGTACAAGACGCTCCACCCCTGCCGGGACGGGGTCGGGGTGAGGCTCGCCAAGTTCCTCGCGCACGGGGGAGTCGCATCGCGGCGCCGAGCTGAGGAGATCATCTCCAAGGGGGTGGTGACCGTGGACGGGGAGGTTGTGACCGATCCGGCGCGGGACGTTCGAGAGGGAGACGAGGTGCGTATCAATGGCTCCCCCGTCGCGGCTGAGGTGCGGGAGGTCTGGGTGGTGCATAAGCCGGCGGGGGTCGTCTCGACGGCGCGGGAGCCCGGCGACAGGCCGGCGGTGGTGGAGCTGGTCGATTCGCCGGCCAGGCTCTATCCGGTGGGGCGGCTCGATGCGGACTCGACCGGGCTGCTGCTGCTGACCAACGACGGCGAGCTGGCGAACCGGCTCACGCATCCCCGCTACGAAGTCGCCAAGGCCTACCGGGCGCGGTTGCTGCGGCCGCCTGCCGACCGCGACCTGGAGCGGCTGCGGCGGGGGGTCGAGCTGGAGGACGGGCCGACGGCGCCGGCCGAGGTGACCCGCCTCGGCGAGCGCGAGATCGAGCTCGTCCTGCGCGAGGGGCGCAACCGCCAGGTCCGCCGCATGGCCGAGGCGATCGGCAACCGGGTGCAGGAGCTGCGTCGCATCCGCTTCGGTTCGCTGGGCCTCGGCAACCTGCCCGAGGGGGCCTCGCGGCGCCTTTCCGATGAGGAGATCTCCCGGCTCTGGAAAGATGCAGGGCTGTGAACGGCGCTTACGAAGCTCCGCGGCAGCGCCTCTTCGCCGTGCGCGGGGCGACACAGGTCGAGGCCAACGAGGCCGCGGCGATCATCGAGGCGACCGAGGGCCTGATGCGCGAGCTGATCGAGCGCAACAGTCTCGAGCCGGAGGCGATGGTCAGCTGCCTCTTCACCACCACCGACGACCTCGACGCCGAGTTCCCCGCCGTCGCCGCGCGCAACCTCGGGCTCGACTCGGTGCCGCTGCTCTGCTGTCGCGAGATCCCGGTCCCGAACTCGATGCCGCGGGTGATCCGGGTGATGGCGCATTACTACGCCCCTGAGAGCCATGTCCCTTCGCACGCCTATCTCGGCGGGGCGCAAAACCTGCGCGCCGATCTCCAGTCGGCCCAGTAGCCGGGCCTCCGTCACAATCGGGGCCATGACCGTCACTTTCGCGGAGAAGCTGGCCCGGATGCCGGGCTACCAGGCCGGTGTCCCGACCGGGCAGGCCCCCGAGGCGATCGCCTCCGGCGGGATCGCCCAGCTCGCCTCCAACGAGTCGCCGTTTCCGCCGCACCCACAGGTGGTCGAGGCGATCGCCGCCACGGCGGTGGCGATGAACCGCTACCCCGACCCCGACGCGACCCTGCTGCGCCGGCGCCTCGCCGAGCGCTTCGATGCCGACCCCGCCCGCATCGCGGTCGGCAACGGCTCCTGCGAGATCCTGCTCGCCGCCGCCGAGGCGCTCTGCGAGCCAGGCGACGAGATCCTCTTCGCCTGGCCGGCCTTCTCGATGTACCCGTACCTGCCGGCGCTGACGGGTGCCCGCGAGATCCGCGTGCCGCTGGCCGCGGGCGACGTCCACGACCTCGACGCGATGGCGGCCGAGGTGACCGCGGCGACCCAGTTGCTGCTCGTCTGCAATCCCAACAACCCGACCGGGACCCACATCCCGGCCGCGCGGATCGGCGCCTTCTGCGAGCGCGTCCCCGCGCACGTGACGATCGTGCTCGACGAGGCCTACGTCGAGTTCCAGACCGACGACGATCCCGACGCCTCACTCGACCTGCTCGCCGACTTCCCGAACCTGGTCGTCCTCCGCACCTTCAGCAAGTGCTACGGCCTGGCCGGGCTGCGGGTCGGGTACGCGATCGGCTCCGCGACCTTCCGTGCCGCCGTCGACGCCGTGCGCCAGCCCTTCAGCGTCAACGCCCTCGCGCAGGCGGCCGGAGCGGAGGCGATCCTGCACCAGGACGACGTCCTGCGCCGGGTCGAGGACACGATCGCCGAACGGTTGCGGGTCGAGGAGGCCCTGCGCGAGATCGGGCTGGAGACGGCGGAGACGCAGGCCAACTTCTCCTGGATCGACCTCGGCGAGGCCGACGAGGCCGAGGTGGTCTCCGGGCTGGCCGCACGGGAGATCGCGGTGCGCCCCGGGACCCTCGGCGACCCTGGCCACATCCGCGTCAGCTACGGCACCGCGGCCGAGAACGACCGATTTCTACGTGTCCTGTCGGAAATCCTCGACTAATCGCACTCCGCGTGGTAGAACGGTTTCCAACGTGAGGTCGACGGTCACACCCACCAGCGGCATCGATGCCCCCGGGGCCGTCCTCGCCTTCGGCTGCTTCTCCTATTTCTGGCGATTTAGCTAGGCGTTCGGCCCGGCGGCACATGCCGCTTCGAGATCTTCACTCGGCCGGGCGCCGACCCACGTATTTGTAGGTCGCTGCCCGGTCCGCTTTGGCAGCGAGCGACCAGAAAGTACGATTTCAGCGGTTTGGAGAAAGGCAACGACAAAATGATCATCGGGATGCAGGAGGGCGCCAAACGGGATGGGGTGAGGGACCAGCGGATCGCCAAAGTGGTCGAGCTGGCCCCGCCGGAGAAGCTGTTGGAGGAGCTCGCGCTGGGCAAGGAGCGGGCGAAAGCGGTCGTGAAGGCACGGGAAGAGGTGGTTGGCGTGCTGCACGGCAAGGACTCGCGGCTGCTGGTCGTGGTCGGGCCGTGCAGCGTTCACGACCCGAAAGCGGCGCTGGACTACGCGCGCCGGCTGGCCGCCACCGCGGCCGATCTGAACGACCGACTGCTGGTCGTGATGCGGGTCTACTTCGAGAAGCCGCGGACGACGACGGGCTGGAAGGGGTTGATCAACGACCCCCATCTCGACGGCTCCGGCGACGTCAACGCCGGCCTGCGGATGGCCCGCAAACTGCTGCTCGAGGTCGTCGACCTCGGCCTCCCGGTCGGTTGCGAGTTCCTCGATCCGATCACGCCGCAGTACATCTCCGACACGGTCGCCTGGGGCGCGATCGGCGCCCGCACCTCGGAGAGCCAGACGCACCGCCAGCTCGGCTCCGGGCTCTCGATGCCGATCGGGTTCAAGAACCGCACCGACGGCAACATCCAGGTGGCGGTGGACGCGGTCCGCGCCGCGGCCGTCCCCCACGCCTTCGCCGGCATCGACGACGCCGGCATGCCGGCGATCCTGCACACGACCGGCAACCCCGACTGCCACATCATCCTCCGCGGCGGTCACGGGATGCCGAACTACCACGTGCCCGACATCGAGGACGCTCTGGTCACGCTGGGGATCTCCGGCCTGCCGGAGCGGCTGGTGATCGACGCCTCCCACGACAACAGCGCCAAGGACCCGGAAAAACAGTTCTTCGCCGCGGGCGAAATCGCCGACCAAATCGCCGACGGCAACAAGGCGATCGTCGGGGTGATGCTGGAGTCGTTCCTGGTCGAGGGGCGCCAGGACCTGGTCCCGGGCGAGGAGCTCACCTACGGGCAGTCGATCACCGACCCCTGCCTGGACTGGGAGGACACCGTCAACGTGCTCGAACGCTTCGCCTCGGCCATCGAGGCCCGCCGCAGTTGAGCGACCGCCCGGCGACCAGAGTCGCCGTCCTCGGGGTGGGTCTGATCGGAGGCTCGATCGGGCTCGCCGCGCGGCGGCGGCTCGGCGCCGAGGTGGTCGGCCACAGCCGCAGCCCGGCGACCGTCGAGCGGGCGCTCGAGCTGGGGGCGCTCGATCGCGGCGCCAGCTCCGTCGCCGAGGCCTGCGAGGGCGCCGAGCTCGTCTTCTGCGCTGGGCCGGTGGCGGCGCTGCCCGACCAGGCGCGCGAGGCCCTGGGCGCCAGCGGCCCGGACACGGTCGTCACCGACGTCGGCTCGACCAAGGGCGAGCTGGTCGGCGCACTCGGGGAGGACGAGCGCTTCATCGGCGGCCACCCGCTGGCGGGGGCGGAGACGGCGGGCGTCGGCAACGCCCGCGCCGACCTCTTCGAGGGGGCGCGCTGGTACCTGACCCCGACAGACCGCTCCAGCGGCATCCTCTACGACCGCCTGCAGCGCGCCGTCGCCGGGCTCGGCGCCCGTCCCCAGGCGATCGACCCCGCCGCCCACGACCGCCTGATGGCGACGATCAGCCACGTGCCGCACGTGGTCGCCAACGCGCTCGCCGCCGAGGCGGCGGCGGAGCTGAGCCGCGACTCCGAGCGGATGCCGGAGGCCGGTCCCAGCTTCCGCGACATGACCCGGGTCGCCGGCTCGAACCCGGTGATCTGGGCCGACATCTTCGCCAGCAACCGCGAGGCGGTCGCCGACTCGGTCGCGGCCGTCGCCCGTCGACTCGAGCAGGCGGCGGCGCTGATCCGCGGCGCCGACCGCGAGGCCGTCGCCGCCTGGCACGCGGCCGCGGGGGAGGACCGGCAGCGGCTGCTGGAGACCGACCTCGAGGCGGGGCCGCTGCGGGAGCTGCGGATCGTCGTCGCCAACAAGCCGGGGACGATCGCGGCGCTGGCGCTGGCGCTGGGCGAGGCCGGGGTCAACATCGAGGACATGGCCCTGCACCCGGCGCCGGACATGACCTCGGGCGCGGTCACCCTCTGGGTCGCCGGCGCCGAGCAGGCCGAGCGCGCGGCGGCGCTGGTGCGGGAGCTGGGGCACACGGTCACGGTGCTCGGCAGCGGCGCCGCGTAGATGATCTAGGGTCGCGCCGATGACCCGTTTCGATCCGGCCGGACCCCTGCGCGGCTCCCTGCGCCCGCCGGCCGACAAGTCGATCTCCCATCGCGCCGCGCTGATCGCGGCGATGGGGGAGGGCGAGACGGCGATCGAGGGCTATCTGGACGCGGCGGACACGCGCTCGACGCTGGCCGCCGTGCGTGCCCTGGGGGCCAGGGTCGAGACCGGGGAGGTCGGGATGAAAGGCGGGCTGGGTAGGGACAGCGGAGGAGCGGACCGCGGCTCGGTCGGCGAGCGCCTTCAGATCGCCGGCGTCGGCCTGCGCGGCGCCCGATCGGCTGAGGTCGACGTCGGCAATGCCGGCACCCTGCTGCGACTACTGCCCGGCTGGCTTGCCGGTCAGGATGGGGGGGAGTGGACGCTCGACGGCGATGACTCGATCCGCCGCCGTCCGGTCGACCGCGTCGCCATTCCCCTGCGCCAGATGGGGGCCGCTCTCCACTGTCGCGAGGAGCGGCTGCCGCCCCTGGAGATCCAGGGCACGACGCTGCGGGGCATCGAGTACGTACTGCCGGTCGCCAGCGCCCAGGTCAAGTCCTGCCTGCTCTTCGCCGGCCTGCTCGCCGACGGCCCGACCACGATCGTCGAGCCGCTTCCGACCCGCGACCACAGCGAGCGGATGCTCGCGGCGGCCGGCGCCCGGATCGAGTGCGGCGAGGGCACGGTCACGATCCACCCCGCGCAGCGGCTCGAACCCGGTGAGATCGTCGTCCCCGCCGATATCTCCTCCGCCGCCTTCTTCATCGTGGCGGCGCTGCTCGTCCCCGGCAGCGAGGTCGCCCTCGAGGGGGTCGGCGTCAACCCGACGCGCACCGGCCTGCTGACGATCCTGGGGCGGATGGGCGCGACGATCGAGGTCGAGTCGCTGGGCGAGCGCGGGGGCGAGCCAACCGCCCGCCTACTCGTCCGCACGGCGGAGCTGCGTGGGACCGAGGTCGGCGGCGGCGAGATCCCGCTGGCGATCGACGAGCTGCCGCTGGTCGCCCTCGCGGCCTGCTTCGCCGAGGGCACGACGACGATCCGCGACGCCGCCGAGCTGCGCCGCAAGGAGTCCGACCGCATCGCCACGGTCAGCGCGGCGCTTACCGCGCTCGGCGCTCGTCTCGAGCCCACCGAGGACGGGATGGTCATCACCGGAACCGGCGGCCTGCGCGGCGGCGCGGTCGACTCCCACGGCGACCACCGGATCGCGATGCTCGGCGCCGTCGCCGGCCTCGCCTCCGAGCAGGGCGTCGAGGTGCAGGGCATGGACGCCGCCGCGGTCAGTTACCCGGGCTTCGAGGCCGATCTCGCTTCGTTGCTCGGCGCCGGCACCTGACCGGAGCGCCGACGCGGAAACCGCTCGCGACCGCGCGTCTCTACGCTGCGGCGCGATGGTGATCGCAATCGACGGGCCCGCCGGGGCCGGCAAGTCCTCCGTGGCCCGGGCCGTGGCGGAGGAGCTCGGCTTCACCTACCTCGACTCCGGGGCGATGTACCGCTGCGTGGCGCTGGCCGCGCTCGAGCAGGGCGTGGAGCTCGACCACGCTGACGCTCTGGGCCGCCTGGCCGCCGGGCTCGAGATCGGGCTCGAGGGGCGCCGGGTCTCGCTCGGCGAGCGAGACGTCAGCGCTGCGATCCGCGAGCCGGCGATCACCGCTGCCGCCTCTCGCGTCTCCATCCACCCGCAGGTGCGCGAGGCGATGGTGGCGCGCCAGCGCAGCTTGATCGCCGCCGGGCGCTACGTCGCCGAGGGCCGCGACATCGGCAGTGTCGTCAGCCCCGACTCGCCGCTGAAGATCTTCCTCACCGCCTCCGACGAGGAGCGCGCGCGGCGTCGCGCCGCCGAGACCGGCGAGGACTTCGAGTCCGTGCTCGACGCCCAGCGCCGCCGCGACGCCCGCGATACCGAGCGCGAGCACGGCGCCCTGCTGGCCGCCAGGGACGCCGTCGAGCTCGACACCACCGGGTTCAGCCTGGAAGAGGTGGTCGGCCGCGTGGTCGGACTCGTGCGGGAGCGGGGCTTGGTCGCGTGAGCCGCCCGCCCCTGGTCGCCGTCGTCGGCTTCCCCAACGTCGGCAAGAGCACCTTGGTCAACCGGCTGGTCGGGGGCACCGAGGCCGTCACCTCGCCGGAGCCGGGCGTCACCCGCGACCGCAAGCGGCTGGGCACCGAGTGGAACGGGATCGCCTTCGAGCTCGTCGACACCGGCGGCATCGACCTCGAGGACGAGGCGGAGCTGGCACGCGACGTGCAGAGCCAGGCGCGGCTGGCGATCGCCGAGGCCGACGCGGTCCTGATGGTGGTCGACGGTCGCGCCGGGCTGCGGGCGGGCGATGCAGAGCTGGCGAAGACGCTGCGGGGGGGCGACGTCCCCGTCCTCGTCGTCGTCAACAAGGCCGACCGCCCCGACGACTTCGGCATCGCCGCCGAGTTCCACCGGCTCGGGCTGGGCGAGCCGCTGGCCGTCTCCGCCACCCACGGCCTCGGCACCGGTGACCTGCTCGACGCGATCGCCGTGGCGCTCGGCGAGCACCCGGCGCGCGAGGACGACGACGACGCCGTCCGCGTCGCCGTGATCGGCCGCCCCAACGTCGGCAAGTCTTCGCTGGTCAACGCCTTCCTCGGCTCCGACCGGGTGATCGTCTCCGACCTCGCCGGCACCACCCGCGACGCGATCGACACCGAGCTCGAGGTCGAGGGGCGGCGCACGATCCTGGTCGACACCGCCGGCCTGAGGCGCCGCACCAAGGTCGCCGGCACCGTCGACTACTACGCGCAACTGCGCTCCGAGCGCGCGGTCGAGCGCGCCGACGCCGCGATCGTCGTCTGCGACGCCTCCGAGGGGGTGACCTCAGAGGACCTGCGAGTGGCGGAGCTGTCGATGAAGGCCGGCTGCGCGACCCTGCTGGTCCTCAACAAGTGGGACGTGACGACGACCGACATCGACGACGCCCGCGCCCGGGTCGAGCGCAAGTCGCGGCTGCGACCGGCCGTCATCACCTGCTCGGCGACCCGCGGCCGCAACGTCCCGGCCCTGCTGCCGCGGGCGCTGCAGCTGGCCGACAAGGCCGGCGAGCGGGTCCCGACGCCGGAGCTGAACCGGTTCGTCAACGACGTCGTCGCCAAGAACCCGCCGCCGTCGCGGCGCGGGCGCCGGCTGCGGCTCTACTACGCGGCACAGGTGGGCGAGCGGCCGCCGCGGGTCGCGATCCAGGTCAACGACCGCAAGCTGATCACCCGCGATTGGGCCTACTACCTGGAGAACCGCATGCGCGAGACCTACGGGTTGGAAGGCGTGCCACTGGTGATCGACTTCGTCCCCCACACCGGCCGCCGCGGCCGCCCGGACTGACGCTGTGGCACGGCGCATATCGGCGTCCTCGGTCGCTTGTGTGCAGAGCACACGGCGCTCCCTGCGTCCTTGATCTGCTTGGCCACAGCGTCAGTCCGACGCCCGCGGAAATTCGTCTAGGCTTTCCGACCATGCCGAGTAAGCCTCTCGCCGAGAACGAGCACCTCTTCACCTCCGAGTCCGTCACCGAGGGTCATCCGGACAAGGTCAGCGACCAGATCTCCGACGGGGTTCTGGACGCGATCATGGCCGAGGATCCCGAGGGCCGGGTCGCCTGCGAGACCCTCGTCAACACCGGCATGGCGGTCGTCTCCGGCGAGATCTCGACCGAGGTCCACCTCGACATTCCCGAAATCGTCCGCGAGACGATCCGCGAGATCGGCTACGACCACGGCGACTACGGCTACAACTGCGACCACATCTCCATCCTCGTCTCGCTCGACAAGCAGTCGCCCGACATCGCCCAGGGTGTCGACGTCGCCTACGAGACCCGGGTCGGCGACGCCGACGACGAGCTGCTGCTCGCCGGCGCGGGCGACCAGGGGATGATGTTCGGCTACGCCAGCGACGAGACCGCGGCGCTGATGCCGATGCCCATCCACATCGCCCACCGGCTGGCTGAGCGCCTCGCCGCCGTCCGCAAGGACGAGACCCTGGCCTATCTCGGGCCGGACGGCAAGACCCAGGTCAGCGTCCGCTACCGCGAAGGACGCCCGGTCGGGATCGACAAGCTGCTGATCTCCACCCAGCATGCCGAGGGGATCGATTCCGAGGCGACGATCAAGCCCGACCTCTGGCAGCACGTGGTGCTGCCGGTGCTCGAGGCCGAGGTTCCGGGGATGTTCGACGAGGGCGAACTGCGCGAGGGCTTCCTGGTCAACCCGACCGGCAAGTTCGTGATCGGCGGCCCGGTCGGCGACGCCGGCCTCACCGGCCGCAAGATCATCGTCGACACCTACGGCGGCATGGCCCGGCACGGCGGCGGCGCCTTCTCCGGCAAGGACCCGTCCAAGGTCGACCGCTCCGCGGCCTACGCGGCCCGCTACGTGGCCAAGAACGTCGTCGCCGCCGGCCTCGCCGAGCGCTGCGAGGTCCAGGTCGCCTACGCGATCGGCGTCGCCCACCCGGTCTCCCTGATGGTCGAGACCTTCGGTACCGGGAAATTGCCCGACTCCCGCATCTCGCAGCTGGTCGAAGCCGAGTTCGACATGCGCCCCGGCGCCTTCCGCCGCTACCTCGACCTGCACCGGCCGATCTTCCAGAAGACCGCCGCCTACGGCCACTTCGGCCGCGAGGACGCCGACTTCACCTGGGAGCGGACCGACCGCGCCGACGCCCTCCGCACTGCCGCCGGCCTCCAAGCCGCCGCCGCCTGAGGCGCGCACTCCGGCGCATCTCGGCGTCCTCGGTCGCTCGTGTGCGGAGCACACTTCGCTTCCTGCGTCCTTGATCTGCTTGGAGTGCGCGCCTCAGGGGAGAGATTTCGCCTGCTCCGAACTTTGGGTGCCTATGACAACCCAAATCTCGGAGAGGCGAAGTCGTGCGGCCTGGGCCCTGGCGCGACGCCAGCACTCGGTGTTGACGCGTCGTGATCTGCTCGCCTTGGGGTTCAGCCCTGCTGGGATCAGGCACCGGGTCCGGAGTGGGCGCCTGCACCGGGTCGCGCGGGGTGTCTACGCAGTAGGGCGCCCCGACCTGAGCCGCGAGGGGCGCTGGATGGCAGCCGTTCTCGCTTCGGCCCCGGGGCGGCATTGAGCCATCGCAGCGCCGCCGCGCTCTGGGGATTCGCCGAAGAGCACGAGGACTACATAGACGTCAGCGTCGCGCGCGCCTCCGAAGCTCGCCTGTCCGGAGTCCGCTGCCATCGTCGCCCCTCCTTGCCCGCTTCGGAGATCACCACTCGCCTAAGCATTCCCCTTACCCAGCCCGTTCGCGTCTTCCTCGACCTGACGAGTGTCTTTGGCCCGAAGCGCCTCGAGCGCGCGATAAACGAGGCGGACAAGCGAGGTGTGGTCGACCCTGAGTCCCTTCGTCGCGCTCTCGACGACCATTCCGGTGAGCGCGGCGTTCGCGTGCTTCGGCGGATCCTCGACCGCCACACCTTCCGCCTCTCCGACACCGAGCTGGAAGTCCTATTTCGACCGATCGCCGCGCGGGCCGGGCTTCCCACGCCCCTCACGAAAGTGATGGTCAACGGCTTCGAGGTCGACTTCCATTGGCCGGACCTCGGTCTGGTGGTTGAGACCGATGGCTGGCGCTACCACCGCACCGCGTCAGCCCAGACCCGCGACGCCCGCCGCGATCAAGCTCACGCGGCCGCGGGCTTGACCCCGTTGCGTTTTTCCCACTACCAAGTCGCCTACGAACCTCAGTACGTCTGCCGAATCCTGGCCGAAACCACCGCCAACCTCAGGCCCGGTTGATCTGCACCCACACCCGATTGGGGGGTGCAGATCAGCCGGGCCGGACCCTGACTCTCAGGCGCTGGGCGGCTGCGCCTCGCCCAATCCGTGCGTCCCGGCCGCGCCTCGGCCGGTCGCTTGGTCCACCGCGTGCACGACGTCGCCGGGGTCGGCGACGCCGGCGAAGACGAAGTTGTAGTCGTCGGTGGCGGCGGTGTCGAAGTCGACGTCGCCGATCTGCATCAGCCGCTGGTAGACCGACTGCCGGTAGTTGACGTTCTGGACGCGCTCGAGGCGGGTCTCCTGGATCTCGCGCGAGACGATTCCGCGCTTGATGTTGAGGCGGCGATTGGTGATCGTGTAGGTAGTCGCGACCCGCTTGACGAAGCCGATTAGGACCGTCACGGCGAGGATGACCAGGATCACGAGAAAGGCGGTGCTGTTGCCGTCGATCAGCTTGGCGAGCACGCCGAGCACGACCGCGACCACGACGCCCTTCAGGTAGAAGCCGAGGATCGCGCGCCAGGACGGGTGACCCTCGAAGATCACCTGCTCGTCGGCGCTGAGGTTGAGGCCCACGGCGGGCAGCATACGTCCTCGCCGCGGCCGCCGCCAGCGGTCCGAGGCGGGTCGTCCCCCGCCGCCCATACCCTCGCCGCATGGCCATCCTCAAGGTCGAGCCGCTGACCACCGCCCGCGCCCTGCGCGGCCCGTTCGACTACCGCCGGCCCGCCACGATGGAGAATTTGGAGGTAGGCAGCGTCGTCCGCGTCCCCTTCGGGCCACGGCGGCTACTCGGGGTCGTCGTCGAGCTTGCCGAGGCCTCGGAGCTGCCGCCCGAGCGACTGGCGGAGCCGATCGAGGCGCTCGAGTCGGGTGCCCCGGCGGAGCTGGTCCGGCTCGGCCTCTGGGTCGCCCGCGAGTATTGCTCGACCCCCTCGCGCGGCTTGCAGTTGGTGCTGCCGCCGGGGACCGGGGCGGGCGGTCGTGCGGTCCGCTCCAAGGTCGAGCTGCGGGCGGAGATCCTGCCGGCCGGGGAGGAGGCGCTGAGCGGCGGCGCCGGCCGGCTCGGTGTCAAGCAGCGGGCGGTGCTGGAGGCCCTGCGGGCGGGGGAGATGTCGGCGGCGGAGTTGTCAGCAGCGGTCGGCTCCGACCGCCAGACGCTGCGCCGCCTCGAGGGCCGCGACCTGATCGCCACCCGCAGCTCACGCCTGCGTCGCGCCCCCGCGGGCTCGAGCCTCGCCGCCCCGGCGGAGCGACCGCAGCTCCTGCCCGAACAGCAGGGGGCGGTGGAGTCGATCGTCGCCGCGCTCGACGGCGCGGCCGGCGCCGAGCGCAGCCTGCTCCTGCACGGCGTCACCGGATCGGGCAAGACGGAGGTCTACCTGGCCGCTGTCGAGGCGGCCCTGGAGCGGGGCGAGGGAGCGATCGTCCTCGTCCCCGAGATCGGCCTTGCGCCGCAGGCCGTGGCACGCTTCCGCGCTCGACTCGGCGACCGCTTCGCCGTCCTCCACTCGGCCCTCTCGGCCGGCGAGCGCTACGACGAGTGGCGGCGCCTGCGCACCGGCGAGGCCAGCGTCTGCGTCGGTCCGCGCTCGGCGATCTTCGCCCCAGTCCGCGACCTCGGCCTGATCGTGATCGACGAGGAGCACGACCCCTCCTACAAGCAGGAGGGTGACCCCTGTTACGACGCCCGCACCGTGGCCCGTCGCCGCGCCGAGGAATGCGGCGCCGTGCTCGTCGCCGGCACCGCGACGCCGCGGCCGGAGTCGTGGCTGGAGCTGCCACGGCTGGAGCTGCCGCGACGGGTCGACGGCCTGCGGATGCCGCCGGTCGAGCTGGTCGACATGCGCGAGGCGGATCCCCGCTCCGGTCCGTTGCACCCCGACACCTGGGTCGCGCTGGAGGCGGTCCGCGCCGCCGGAGCCAAGGCGATCGTGATGATCAACCGCCGCGGCTTCGCACCCTGGCTCACCTGCCGCTCCTGCGGTCACCACTGGGACTGCCCCAACTGCGACGTCTCGCTGATCGTGCACCGTCACAGCGGCCGCCTCGTCTGCCACCACTGCGCCCACGCCGAATCGCAGCCCCGCGCCTGTCCCGACTGCGCCTCGACGACTCTCTCGCAGGCCGGTGCCGGCACCGAGCGGATCGAGTCATTGCTGGCCGAGCGGCTGGCGCCGATGCCGGTCTTCCGGCTCGACTCCGACACCGCCGCCGGCCGTGGCGCCCACGCCCGCATCCTCGCGCGCTTCGGCGAGGCGCCCAACGGTGTCCTCGTCGGCACCCAGATGGTCGCCAAGGGCCACGACTTCCCCGAGGTGACGCTGGCGACGATCCTCGACGCCGACGCCACCCTGCGCTTCCCCGACTTTCGCGCCGCCGAGCGGACCTTCGCGATGGTCGCCCAGCTCGCCGGCCGCAGCGGCCGCGGCGAGGCCGGTGGCGAGGTGATCGTCCAGACCCTGGCGCCGGAGGCGGCGAGCATCGCCCACGCCGCCCGCCACGACTCCGCCGGTTTCCTCGCCGGCGAGCTGGAGCGACGCCGGCTGCTGCACTACCCGCCCTTCTCGCACCTGGTCCGGATCAACTTCGCAAGCGAGCAGGAGTCGAAGCTGGATGCCGCCGCCGGCGGGGTCGCGGCGGACCTGCGTGAGCAGCTCCCGGCCGGCTCGGAGCCACTCGGGCCCGCGCCGATGTTCCGTGTCCGCAACCGCCATCGCCGCCGCATCCTGATCAAGGCCGCCGATCGCGAGGCGACCGTGGCCGCGGTCCGCGAGGTGGTCGAGCGCCGCGCCGCCGACCGCACCCTGCGCGAGGTCGCGATCGGCGTCGACGTCGACCCGCAATAAGGATGCCCCTATGCCTGTCGCACGCCTGGTCCGAGCCTTAGACTCAGGTCCGATGAGCGACCGAGTCGATACCGACCGCGGCGAACGCGAGGAGTTCGAGGCGGAGCTGCTGGAGCGCCGCGAGGCGGCGCTGGCGCACGTGGTCAAGTTCGGCGACCCGGTGCTGAAAAGCGTGGCCTCGCCGGTCTCGAACTTCGGCCCGGAGCTGCGGGCCGAGGTCGAGCGGATGATCTCGATCATGCGCGACGGGATGGGCGTCGGCCTCGCCGCCACCCAGCTCGGCGTGCTGCGGCGGCTGCTGGTCTTCCAGGCGGGGACGGACGGGGAACCGACGGCGCTGATCAACCCCGCGATCGAGTGGACCTCGGAGGAGGCCTCGATCGCCGAGGAGGGCTGCCTCAGCCTGCCCAGGGTCTCGATGGACGTCGAGCGCCCGCTGCACGTGCGGGTCAGCGGTCGCGACGCCGAGGGCGAGGCGATCGAGATCGAGGCCTCGGGCCTGGAGGCGCGGGTCCTGCAGCACGAGATCGACCACCTCGACGGGGTCCTGATCCTCGATCGCACCAGCCGCGATCAGCGCAAGGGTGCCCTGCGGGCGCTGCGCGAAGGCGGCAGCTACAGCCCCCCGCCGGAGGAGCACGAGCCCGGCGACGAGGGCGAGCTGCGCGAGCCGCGCACCGACGCGTGAGCACCGTCTACCTCGGCACCTCCGAGTTCGCCGCCACCGTCCTGCGACGGCTGGCCGGCTCCGAGCACCGGCCGTCGCTCGTGATCGCCCCCCCGGACCGGCCCAAGGGCCGCGGCCGCAAGCTGGCGGCACCGCCGACCGCCGAGGCGGCGCGGGAGCTGGGGGTCGAGCTGCTGCAGGCGGAGGACGTCAACGATGAGGCGGCCCGCGAGCGGATCGCCGCCGCCAGCCCGCGCGCGGTCGTCGTCTGTGCCTTCGGCCAGCTGATCCGGGAGCCGCTGCTCTCCGAGCACCTGATGCTGAACGTGCACCCCTCGCTGCTGCCGCGCTGGCGCGGGGCGGCGCCGATCGAGCGGGCGATCATGGCCGGCGACAAGCGCACGGGCGTCTGCGTGATGAAGCTCACCGCGGGGCTCGACGCCGGGCCGGTCGCGCTCAGCGCCGAGGTGCCGATCGGCGCCGACACAGAGTTCGAGGCGCTTTCCTCGACCCTGGCCGGCCTCGGCGGCGAGCTGCTGGTCCGCGCGCTCGAGCTCGAGGCCGCCGACAAGCTGGCGTTCACCGAGCAGGACGAGGGGGAGGTGACCTACGCGGAGAAGGTCGAGGCGGCCGACCGCCGGCTCGACCCGGGCCGACCCGCCGTGGAGCTGGCCGCGACGGTGCGCGCCCTCACCCCCCACATCGGTGCCTACCTGGAGACGGCCGACGGCGAGCGGCTCGGAGTCCGCCGCGCCCGCGCCGTCGACGTCAGCGTCAGGACCGGCGCGGTCAAGTCGGAGTGGGGGGCGCTGCTCGTCGGCTGCTGCCGCGGCGCCCTGCGGCTGGAGGTGGTGCAGCCGCCCGGCGGCAAGCCGATGCCGGTCGACGCCTACCTGCGCGGCCACCCGTTGCCGCGGCTGTGAGCCGCGAGGTCGCGCCGGCGCGCTCGCTCGCTTTCGCGACGATCCGGACGACCTTCGAGCAGGACGCCTTCACCGAGCGCGCCTTCCGTGCCGGCGCCGAGCAGCGGGGGATCGGGGGGCGGGAGCGGGCCCAGGCGCAGCGGCTCGCCTACGGCACCGTCCAGCGCCGCGGCACCCTCGACGCCGCGATCGAACGCCTCGCCGGGCGCTCCACCCGCCTGCTCGACCCGCCGGTCCTCGCCGGCCTGCGCCTCGGGCTCTACGAGCTGCTCTTCGCCGACGGCACCCCCGACCACGCCGCCGTCGACCAGGCGGTCGAGCTGGTCAAGGGCGCCGGCGCCGCCCACGCGGCGGGCTTCGTCAACGCGATCCTGCGCCGCGCCACCCGCGAGCGGGCGGAGCTGAGCGCGGCCCTGCTGGAGGACGACTCCAGCCCCGAGGCCGCCGCCACCGCCCACTCGGCCCCCGAGTGGCTGGCGCGCATGTGGTGGCAGGAGCTCGGGCCCGACACCGCCCGCTCGCTGCTCGCCGCCGGCAACGACCCGCCCGCGGTTGCGATGCGGGTGAACCTGCTTCGCGGCGAGCGTGGCGCGGCCCTGGAGAGGCTGCGCGAGGCGGGGGTGGAGGCGGCGCCGGCCGGCGCTGGGTGGCCGCTGGCGAGCGCGGCGGCGATCGCGATCGCGGGCCGGACCGGCGAGGCCGTCCCCACCATGGTCGCGGGCGGCGAGCTGACGCCGCAGAGCCTCGGCTCGGCCGCGGTGGTGGAGGTGCTCGACCCGCGCGAGGGCGAGAACGTGCTCGACCTCTGCGCCGGCCCGGGGATCAAGACCGGACAGATCGCCGAGCGGATCGGCGACCGCGGCGAGCTGATCTCGGTCGAGCTCGACCCGGACCGGGCGGCCGAAGTCGCGGCCCAGGCGCAACGGCTGGGGCTGCGCTGCGTGACGGTGGTCGAGGCCGACGCCACCGGCGCCGGCGCCGGGATGGCGCCCGTCTTCGATCGGGTCCTGCTCGACCCGCCCTGCTCGGACCTCGGCGCCCTTGCCTCGCGCCCCGACGCCCGCTGGCGCAAATCGCCGCGGGCGATCGAGCGGCTGGTCGAGATTCAGGAGCAGGCCCTGCTCGCCGCCGCCACGGCGCTGCGCCCGGGCGGCGTTCTCGTCTACTCGACCTGCACGATCTCCCGCCGCGAGAACGAGGAGCGGATCGAGGCGCTCCTGGCCGCAGCAGCGGCGGGGGACGTGCCGGCGCTCGAGCTCGAGGACGCTCGGGGCCCGCGCGCCGGAGCTGGTGTCGCCCACCGAGCCGCGCTGTCTGCAACTGCGCCCGGACCGCGATCGCACCACCGGTTTCTTCATCGCCCGGCTGAAGCGGCATGATTAGGCGATGAGTGAGTCGGAAGGCACTGCAGGGGGTGGCGGCGGCAGTGTCCTCAACCGCGCCCCCTGTCCCAACTGCGGCGAGCCCTGGCTGCGCCCGACCCAGCTGCCGGGCCGGCTGCGCTGCGTCAACTGCCTCAGTCGCTTCGAGCTCGTCTCGCAATGCCCCAACTGCGGCGAACACGGCACGATCGCGCGCATGAGCCAGACCGAGGACCTGCAGTGCCAGTCCTGCGGTTCTTCAATGCTGAGAGCGGCATGAGCGTCGCGCCCATCGACTAGGTTGCGCCCATGAGCGAGCGGATGCGCGAGCTGATCGGGTCCTCGCGGGTCGCCCCGTCGATCCTCTCCGCCAACTTCTCGAAGCTGGGGGCACAGGTGGAGGAGGTGATGGGCGCCGGCGCGCGGGTGATCCACTTCGACGTGATGGACGGGCACTTCGTCCCGCCGATCACGATCGGGCCGCTGGTCCTGAGCGGGATCGCCGACCAGGTGCACGATGCCGGCGGCATCGTCGACGTGCACCTGATGATCGAGGCCCCCGAGCGCCAGATCGAGGAGTTCGCCAAGGCCGGTGCCGACTCGATCACCTTCCATCAGGAGGCGACTCCACACGCGAACCGCACGCTGCACGCGATCCGCGAGCTCGGTTGCCTGGCTGGGATCGCGCTCAACCCCGGCACCCCCGCCGAGGCGATCTCCGAGCTGCGTGGCTGCGCCGACATCGTCCTCTGCATGACCGTCAACCCGGGCTGGGGCGGCCAGGCCTTCATCGAGTCCTCGCCGGCCAAGCTCGAACGCCTGCACACGCTCGCCGGCGAGGCTCGGATCGAGGTCGACGGTGGCATCGACACCACCACCGCCGGCTCCGTCGCGAGCGCCGGAGCCAGCCTCTTCGTAGCGGGCTCCGCGATCTTCGGCACCGAGGATCCCGCAGCTGCTTACAGCGCGATCGCCGCCGCAGCCGGTGCCGTGTGAGCCGGTCCCGATAGGGGTGGAGCGTCTTGTACTTTTTCGGCGCTTCGGCCCTCGGACGGCCGCCGGCGACCCTCGAAAAAGTTAAGCGGAACCCCTATCGGGACCGGCTTCCGAGCCTCAGAGCCTCCGCCCGCGCGCAATCAGCGCCCCCGTCACCTCCTGCCACCAAGCTCGCTCCGCCTGGTCGACCTCCGGACGCGACGCGCGCCGCTCGCACCACTCGGCCAGCGACCGCCGACCGCCGACCGCGACCAGGTCGTCCCCGGTCACGGCGTAGCGCCCGTCGGCCAGGGCAACCATGGCGCCGGCCCCGTCGCGGCGGCTGCGCAGCACTGCCAGGACCGGGATCCCGTCGACCTCGACCAGCGCCATCGGGTCGTCGCCCTCGCGGGCCGGCCGCACCGAGAAGATCTGCGAGGCGGCGCGGTGCGGGAGCGGCGGCGGCGGGGGGCGACCGACCGGCCCCTTGGTCCAGGTCTTGGTCTGGTCCTCAACCTCCTCGCGCAACGCGCTGCGCACGAGGATGTGCAGCTCGTCGCCCTCCTGCAGTTCGGTTGAGCCGCGCGGCGGGATCGCGTGGCCGTCGCGGACGATCACGTTGACCAGCGCCTCGCGCGGCAGCTCCAGCTCGCGCACGCGGTGGCCGGCCGCGGCGGCGCCGGGGGGCAGCCGGTAGGCGATCACGTCGCCGCCCATGCGGCGGATCCGCCCGGACTCGAACAGCCGCCGTGGCAGCGCCGGCTCGTCGGTGGTGAGGCCGAGGCGGCGTGCCAGCGGCTCGAAGGAGGCGCCCTGGACCAGGGTCGAGGTGACGACGACGAAGAAGACGATCGCGAACTCTTCCTCGCCGCCGGCGATCCCGGCGACTACCGGGAAGGTCGCAAGCCAGATCGGCGTCGCCCCGCGCAGCCCGGCCCAGCCCAGCATCAGCCGCTCGCGCGCGTTCAGCGACGCCAGCGCGGTGGCGGCGAAGGTGGCGAGCGGGCGGGCGACGAGGATCAGTGCCGCCGAGAGCGCCAGCCCCTTCAACGCCACGTCGTCGAGCTGGCTGGGGAAGACGAGCAGGCCGAGAAGGATGAAGAGGGCCATCTGGGCGACCCACCCGAGGCCCTCGTGGAAGGAGACGACGGTGCGGCGGGCGGGGATGCTGGCGCCGCCGAGCGCCAGCGCCGTCAGGTAGACGGCGAGCAGGCCGGAGCCGTGGGCGACCTCGGCGAGGCCGTAGGAGAGGGCGGCGATCGCGATCGTCGCCACCGGGTAGATGCCGTCAGTCGGCAGTCGCGTCGCGTTCAGGGCAGCCACTGCGAGGCGGCCGACGAGGTAGCCGACGGCGATGCCGACGGCCAGTTTCAGCGCCAGCAGGCCGGCCATGTCGGCGAGCCCGAAGCCAGGCTCCTGGATCCATTCGATGAACCCGATCACCAGCAGCAGCGCCACCGGGTCGTTCATTCCCGACTCGCCCTCGAGCGAGCGAGCGAGCCGCTTCTCCAGGGTCGAGCGGCGCAGCACGGCGAAGATCGCCGCCGAGTCGGTCGCCGCGATCGCCGCCCCGACGATCATCCCTTCCAGCGTGCTGAAGCCGAAGATCAGCTTTGCCGCGAGGCCGGCGATCGCCGCCGTGACCACGGTGCCGATCGTCGCCAGCGAGGCGGCCGTCCCCAGCACCGGCCGGATCTCCGACCAGCCGGCGGTGAGCCCGCCCTCGAACAGGATCAGGACCAGGGCGATCGTGCCCAGCGTCCGCGCCAGCTCGGCATCGTCGAAGTCGATGCCGCCGATCCCCTGCGAGCCAGCGAGCATTCCGAGTCCAAGGAACAGCAGCAGACCCGGCACCCGTACCCGGTCTGCAAGCAGCGCTCCGACGATCCCCGCGGCCAGCAGCGCGCCGGCAATCAGGATCAGCTCGGCATCGTGGGCACCCATTCGCGGACCCTAGAGGACTCTGGAGAGGCGAACTTCGGGATGCGCTAATCGGAATTGACCGTGATCGCCTGTGGGCTAGACGTTCTCGTCGATCGAGGCCAGCCGCGCCTCCAGCTCCTCCGCCGAGCCGGCCTCGGGCACGTCCTCGGCCCGTTCGTGCGGGCGACGGTAGACGAGGTAGAGCAGGGCGAAGAGGACGCCGGCGGTGAGCGCGAACCCGATCTCGACCCGGCGGAACTCGTTCTCGACCAGCGGCACGAAGTTCCAGGCGATGAAGAAGGCGGCGCAGCCGAGCCAGCGAGCGGCGGCGCGCCGCACCTGGCCCTGCGCCAGGCAGGCCTGGTTGAGGGTGACCGAGCCGAGGTAGAGGCCCATCCCCAGGGTCACCAATAGGAGCCCGGGCCGGTCATAGGTGAACTTCTTGCTGAAGGCGAGCTGCATCATCTGTGGGCCGGCGATCAGGAAGGCGAGCGCGGCCAGGGCGGTGAAGGCGACGATCCCCAGCAGGACCATCCGCACGGTCCGGTGGAACTCACGCACGCTGTCGGGGGCGTCGGAGGTGTGGAGGCTGGTGAGGTGGGGGAGGATGCTGGTCGAGACCGCCTGGAACAGCTGCAGCGGCGCCCGCGCGATCATCAGCACGTTGAAGATGAACCCGGCCGCCGCCGCGCCCTGCAGGCCGCGCGTGATCAGCGGCCCGGCGTTGAGGAAGGCCTGTTCGCTGAACATGATCACCATCACCGCCGCCGCGAAGCCGCTGCCATGCCGCATCGAGAAGTCCTCGGCCGGGGCCTCCTCGGGCGCCGGCGCGGCGGCCTCGCGTTTCGCCCGCCGCGCGAACGCCAGTGGCACCACCAGCAGCGAGAGGCTCGGCGCCGCGACGATCCCAATCGCGACCGCCGACTGGCCGCTCAGCAGTCCGACGGCTACCAGCACCGCGAACGAGGTGCGGAAGATCGACTCGGAGAGGATCAGCGCCGTGAAGGTGCCAAAGGTGCGCTGGCCGGCGAGGAAGCCGCGGGCGAAGTAGCTGGCGGCGTAGAAGAGGACGGCGCCGAAGAAGACCCAGTAGAGGTCTTCGTTGCCTTCCAGCAGGTTGTCCTGGATCGGCCCGCGCAGCGCCAGCGCGACCACCGCGAAGAAGAGGGCGAGGCCGAGCTGGATCGTTGCCGCCACCCGCATCTCCTGGGCGATCGGCTCCCGCTTCACCAGCCGTTCGGAGATGTGGCGCGAGAGCAGCTGTTCGACCGGTCGGTAGAGGGTCGAGATGGTGATGAAGACGGCCGACCAGAGCACCGTGATCTGCCCGTAGTCGGGCTTGGAGAGGACATGCGAGGCGATCAGGAAGTAGGCGTAGGTGATGAGGCCGGTGAGGCCGACGCCGATCGCGAGGAAGCTGGCCGTTTTGCCGTAGTCGGACGAGCTCGCCGTCGTGCTGCCGCGCGGACTGCCCTGCGGCTCCGCCTCGCTCACCGCTCCGCGCCGGGCTCGTAATGGGAGGGCTCGACCCCGAGCGCCAGCTCGACCCGCCGCACCCGCTCGAAGACGCGCTGCGTCATCACCCGCTGGCCGGCCAGCAGGTCGCCGATCACCCCGAGCGCGAACAGCTGCACGGCGGCGATGAAGAGGACGGCGCCGAGGATCAGCGACTGGATGTGGCCGCTCGAGTCGCCGTTGAAGATCCAGTCGACCAGGAACGGCATCCAGGCGGCCAGCGCCAGCAGCAGGACGACGAGCCCGGCGGTGGCGAAGGCCCGCAGCGGCTCGTAGCGAGCGTAGATCCGCAGGATCGCCGGGCCGTTGCGACGCACGTAGGCGCCGGTCGAGTCGGCCAGCCGCGACTCGCGCGTCTGCGGGTTGGTCGCGATCGTCACCTCGTCGACCGCGACCAGCATCTTGCCGGCCTGGATCAGGCTCTCCAGCGTGTAGGTGAAGTCGTCGACGACCAGCAGCTGCAATGCCGCCTCGCGGTTGTAGGCGCGGAAGCCGGAGGTGGTGTCGGTGATCTCGGTGCCCGAGAGCCGCCGCACGACCCAGCTGCCGAGCCGCTGCAGCCCCTTCTTGGAGCCCGAGAAGTGGTCGATCTGGGAGGTCTGACGGTCGCCGACGACCATGTCGGCCTCGCCGGCCAGGATCGGTGCCACCAGCTTCACCACGTCGGCGCCGCGGTACTGGTTGTCGGCATCGGTGTTGACGACGACGTCGGCGCCCAGCTTCAGGCAGGCGTCGAGGCCGGCCTGGAACCCCGCCGCCAGGCCCTTGTTGTTGGTCAGGCGGACGATGTGCTCGACCCCGTTCTCGCGCGCGACCTCGACCGTGCGGTCGGTCGAGCCGTCGTCGACGACCAGGAGCTCGACCGCGTCGAAGCCCTCGACCTGGCGTGGCAGGTCGGCGATCGTGGCCGGGAGGGTCGCCTCCTCATTGAGGCAGGGGATTTGGATGATCAACTTCATGGGCGGGTCGGTCAGGGTATCCGGGGAGCTCCGGCGCGCGGGTCCTGTCGCCGGGGTGGGGTGTCCGCTTGCCCTGCGCGCTGCTCAGGGCAGAGGGATATGGCCGTGTCAGGGTGCCAGCCTCGCCCTTCGCAGCCTCCGGGCTGCGCGGACACCCCACCCCGGCGCCGCCCGCGCGAGGAGCGCCTGCCTGTCCAGGCCGATCCGGGGGAGGTAAGATGGGTTGACTGACGAGTCAATCAGTCGATGAATTCCCAGCTCACAGCCACGGATCAAGGCCACCTGCGCCGGGCGTTGGAGCTGGCTGAGGGCGGGAGGGGGAAGGTCAGTCCCAATCCTCTTGTCGGGGCTGTCGTTGTGCGTGATGGCGAGGTGATCGGCGAGGGGTTTCATGCGGAGCTGGGCGGGCTGCATGCGGAGCGGGCGGCGTTGGCTGATTGCGAGGCACGGGGTGAGGGCCCCGGCCGGGGCGACGATGTACGTGACTTTGGAGCCGTGCGCGCACGAGGGCAGACAGCCGCCGTGCGTGGAGGCGATCCTTGGGGCCGGGATTCCCCGGGTCGTCATCGCCTCCGAGGATCCGAGCGAGAAGGCCGCCGGGCGCGGTCCCGGCATCCTTCGCGACGGCGGGGTCGAGGTCGTCCTGGCGCCCGGCGCCGAGGCGGCGTCTGCGCGCCTGCTCAACCAGGCGTTTCGCAAGCACGCCCGCACCGGCCTCCCACTCGTGACCCTGAAGCTGGCGATGTCGCTGGACGGGCGCACCGCGACCGCCACCGGCGATTCCCCCTGGATCTCCGGCGAGGGCAGCCGCGCCCTCGTCCACCGGTGGCGGGCCGAATCCGACGCGATCGCGGCCGGCATCGGCACCGTCCTCGCCGACGATCCGCTCCTCACCGCCCGCGTCCCCGACGCCCGCCAACCGCTCCGCGTCGTCTTCGACTCACAGGCGCGCCTGCCGTCGGACTGCCAGCTGCTCGCAACTCTGGACCAGGCGCCGGTCCTCGTCGTGGTTTCCCCCGAGGCCGATTCGGCCCGGACCAGCGCCCTCGAAATCGCCGGTGCCGAGGTCCATCGCCGCCGCCGGCGCAACCCGCGACGATCGCATCTCCTCTGCCCTCGCCGACCTCGGCCGTCGCGAGATCACCAGCCTCTTCCTCGAGGGTGGGCGAACTCTGGCCGCCGCCTTTGCAGAGGCCGACCAGATCGACGAGTCGCGTACCTTCATTGCCCCGGTGCTCCTCGGTGGCTCAGATTCCTCCGCAACCGCGCAGGCGCGACTGACGGCGCTCGACGCCTTGACCGAGCAGGTCGGGGAGGACACCCTGATCACGGCCCGCTACAAGGAGTGGTGAGGTGTTCACGGGGCTGATCCAGGACGTGGGAACCGTGGTGGGAATGGGGGTCACCCCAAGCGGTGCGCATTTCGACGTGGATACCGCTCTGGCTCCCGAGATCTCGCTCGGCGACTCGATCGCTGTCAACGGGGTATGCCTGACCGCGACCAGGGTCGATTCGGTCTCGTTCACCGTCCAGACGATGAACCACACGCTTGTGGTCACCGCGCTGGGCGAGGTCAGACGCAGCATGCGGGTCAACCTCGAGCTGGCGATGCAGGCCAGCGATCGGCTCGGCGGCCACATCGTGCAGGGCCACGTCGACGGCGTCGGCGAGGTGGTCGCGGTCGAGGAGGATGGCTTTGCCCGCCGCGTCCGCGTCGCCCTCCCCCCGGAGTTGCTCCGCTACACGGTCGACAAGGGCTCGATCACGCTCAGCGGGGTCAGCCTCACGATCGCGGCGCTGGGCGAGGGCTGGGTCGAGGTCTCGCTGATCCCCGAGACGCTGGAGCGGACCAACCTCGGCGAGGCCGAGCCCGGAAGCAGGTTGAACGTCGAGTGCGACATCGTGGCCAAGTACGTGGAGCGGTTGCTGGCACCATTCGCTGGAAAGGAGCGCGCATGAGTCACAAGACCGAGACCGAGACCGAAGCAGTGATGACCGAGACGGGGGAGAGCCCGTTCTCGACCATCGAGGAGGCGATCGAGGAGATCCGCCGCGGCCGCATGGTCGTCGTCTGCGACGGCGAAGACCGCGAGAACGAGGGCGACCTGGTGATGGCGGCGCAGTTCGCCACCCCCGAGGCGGTCAACTTCATGGCCAAGGAGGCGCGCGGCCTGATCTGCATCGCGCTGACCGCCGAGCGCTGCGAACGGCTCGGTCTGAAACTGATGGCGGCCAAGAACGAGGCGCCGCTGCAGACCGCCTTCACGGTCACGATCGAGGCCGCGGCCGGCGTCAGCACCGGGATTTCCGCCCACGACCGCGCCCACACGATCCAGGTCGCGATCGACCCCGAGTCGGGCCCGCGCGACATCGTCGTCCCCGGCCACATGTTCCCGCTGCGGGCCAAAGACGGCGGCGTCCTCGAGCGCACCGGCCACACCGAGGCCAGCGTCGACCTCGCCGGCCTCGCCGGCCTCACCCCGGCCGGGGTGATCTGCGAGGTGATGAACGACGACGGCACCATGGCTCGCGTCCCGGACCTGATCCCCTACTGCCGCAAGCACGGGCTGAAGATGATCACCGTCGCCGAGCTGATCGCCTACCGTCGCCGCACCGAGAAGCTGGTCGAGCGGGTCGTCGACACCGCCCTGCCGACCTCCTTCGGGGACTTCACCGCCGTCGGCTACCGCTCCCTGGTCGACGACAAACATCACGTGGCGATGGTCAAGGGCGAGGTCGACGGGGCCGAGGACGTGCTCGTCCGCGTCCACAGCGAGTGCCTCACCGGCGACGTCTTCCACAGCATGCGCTGCGACTGCGGCGAGCAGCTCGCCTCGGCCCTGGCGATGATCGAGGAGGAGGGCCAGGGGGTCCTCCTCTACCTCTCCCAGGAGGGGCGGGGGATCGGCCTGCTCAACAAGCTGCGCGCCTACAAACTGCAGGAGGAGGGGGCCGACACGGTCGAGGCCAACCTCAAACTTGGCCTCCCTGCTGACCTGCGCGACTACGGGATCGGCGCCCAGATCCTCGTCGACCTCGGCCTGACCAGCATCCGCATCCTCACCAACAACCCGAAAAAGATCGTCGGCCTCGAGGGCTACGGCCTCTCGGTCGCCGAGCAGGTCCCGATCGAGTCCGATCCCAACATGCACAACGAGGCATACCTGCGCGCCAAGCGCGACAAGATGGGGCACTCGCTGCACCACCAGGGCCTGGCGCTCGACGAGGAGATGATCCGCGACGAGGAGGAACGCGACGCGAAGAGCGGCGAGGACGACGATGGCTGAGTCGACCGCGTTCCTCGAAGCCTTCGGGGAGGAGGAGCGCGAGGCGCTGGCCGGGCGCGAGTTCGCCGTCTGCGTCGGCCGCTTCTACGAGGACCTGGCCGAACGCCTGCTGAGCGGCGCCCGCGAAGGCTTCGAGCTGGCCGGGGTGCCGGCTTCCGCGGTCAGCGAGGTCTCCGTCCCCGGCGCCTACGAGCTGCCCTTCGCCGCCAAGCTGCACGCCACCAGCGGCCGTTTCTCGGGGGTCGCCTGCCTCGGCGTGGTGATCCGCGGCGAGACCGACCACTACGACTTCGTCTGCGCCGAGGCCGCCCGCGGCATCCAGGACGTGCAGCTGGAGACCGGCGTCCCCTGCGCCTTCGGCGTGATCA
Source organism: uncultured Solirubrobacterales bacterium (assembly GCA_963802935.1). Taxonomy (GTDB): domain Bacteria; phylum Actinomycetota; class Thermoleophilia; order Solirubrobacterales; family 70-9; genus VAYN01. The sequence continues at coordinate 806,063 of CAWDKO010000007.1, forward strand.
CCTGCGACACGATGGATCAGGCCCTGGCGCGGGCCGGCGGCGGCAAGCGCGACCAGGGTCGCAACGCCGCCCTCACCGTCGCCCGCATGGCGCTGCTGAAACAGGAGGTCAACCCGTATCGGTGGCAGGTCCGCGACGCCTAGCGGCGACCTGTACCATCCACGATCCTTATGGCCAAGGTATGCCACAGCTGCGGCAAGAAGCCGGCGTTCGGCCAGTCCCGCAGCCACTCGATGGTCGCGACCAAGCGCCGCTTCGAGCCGAACCTGCAGAAGGTTCGGATCGAGGAGAACGGGCGGCCGCTGCGGACCTACGTTTGTACGCGGTGCCTGAAGTCGAACAAGGTCACCAAGGCGGCCTAGCTCGGATTGCCCGTTGTTGGAGGGGTCCGGGTGCCCTCGATTCGAATTTCGTCGCACGGCGCTATCGCGCCTTAGCTCCTATGTAGGAGCGCGGGCTACGCCCGCGCAATAGACAGATTGCATATCGCGCGCTTCGCGCACATTCGAATCGAGGGCACCCGGACCCCTCCCACGACACGCAGTACCGGGACGGCTCAGGGTGCGGAAGCTCTTCAGCTAAGAGGAGCTGCTCGACATGCGGCCGCACTTGCTGCGGCAGTCGTTCGCCTGGTCGAGAGCTGTCGTTGAGAGATGCCGATACCCCTCTCCGGGAATGTCGCGAAGCGGCGGAAATGCAATCCGATTTCTGCGCGCCATAGGCGCGCACCGACATCCGGAGCTGCGCCCGCAGGGCGCGCGACTCAATTCACGGGGAGGGGTATCGGCATCTCTCCATCGCCTGGTTTCGCCTTGGGTCAGTCAGCCTCAGCCGAAGCGACGACCGGGTGCTCGCCCGTCGGGGCGGGGTCGCCCTCTGCCGGCTCGACGTGGAGCCGCGGCAGGATGCGGTCGAGCCAGGACGGGAGCCACCAGGCGCGGGCGCCGAAGAGCTGCATGATCGCGGGGACGAGGACGGAGCGGATGATCACGGCGTCGATGAAGACGGCGGCGGCGAGGCCGAGGCCGAAGAGTTTGATGATGCGGTCTTCGCCGATCATGAAGGAGGCGAAGACGGTGACCATGATCGCCGCCGCCGCCGTGATCACGCGGCCGGTCAGGGCGAGGCCGCGGGTGACTGCTTCGGTCGCGTCCTTGCGGCTTTCCCACTCCTCGTGGATCCGCGACATCAGGAAGACCTCGTAGTCCATCGAGAGCCCGAAGATGATCGAGAAGAGGAAGATCGGGAAGAAGGAGATGATCGGGCCGGTGCTGTCGACGCCGATCAGGCTCGCGCCCCAGCCCCACTGGAAGACGGCGACGATCAGGCCGAAGGCGGCGCCGATCGAGAGCAGGTTCATCACGATCGCCTTCAGCGGCACCAGGACCGAGCGGAAGACGGCCATCAGCAGCAGCGCCGAGAGCAGCACGACGACGCCGATGAAGAGCGGCAGCTTGTCGGCGATCGCGGCGCCGAAGTCCTCGAAGATCGCGGTGATGCCGCCGACGTGCAGCTGGGTGTTCGTCTTCGCCTCGATCGGCGGGATCACGTCGTCGCGGATCCGGTCCAGCAGTTCCGTCGTCTTCTCGCTCTGCGGCGAGGTCGTCGGGTAGGCCTGGAACACGGCGGTGTCCTTGGCCGGGTTGAACATGACCGGCGTCACTTTCGCGACCCCGTCTTCGTTCTCGAGCGTATTGTGCAGGAGCAGCAGCCCCTCGTCGTCGCCCTTTTCGGGCAGCGCCGCGACCATCAGGAAGGGCCCGTTGAAGCCGGGGCCGAAGCCCTCGGCCAGCAGGTCATAGGCTTCCTTCGTGGTCGAGCCCGCCGGGTCGGTGCCGGCGTCGTTGGAGCCGAGCCGCAGCGAGAGCGTCGGGATGCAGAGGAGCAGCAGCAGGCCCCCGGAGAGCACCGCCGACAGCACCGGCCGCCGCTGGATCTCACGGCTCCAGCGGAACCAGCGGGTGTCCTCGGCGTTCGTCGGGGAACGGCCGAGGCCGGGGATGCGCAGGCGGTCGACACGGCGGCCGACGATCGTCAGCAGCGCCGGCAGCAGGGTCAGCGCGGCGATCATCGTGAACAGCACCGCGACGGCCGCCGCCACCGCCACGCCGTAGAGGAAGGAGAGGCCGAGCAGCATCATCCCCATCAGGGCGATGATCACCGTCACGCCGGCGAACAGCACCGCGCGGCCGGCGGTGTCGATCGCCGCGATCGCGGCCGGACGCGGCTCCAGGCCCTCGTCGAGGCCGTTGCGGAAGCGGGTGAGGATGAAGAGGGCGTAGTCGATGCCGACGCCGAGGCCGATCATGAACGCCAGCTGGGGGGCGAACTCGGCGGTGGGGAAGACGTGCGTTCCCAGCGTGACCAGGCTGAGCCCCACCCCGAGCGCAAACAGCGCGGTGACGACCGGCAGTCCCATCGCCACCACCGAGCCGAAGGTCAGCAGCAGGATCACGATCGCCGCCAGCAGGCCGACGAAGCCAGAGATATCCGCTTCTTCTTCAGACCGGACTTCCTCGATCGGCTGACCCCCGAGCTCGACCTGCAGGCCGTCCCCGTTGGCTTCCTCCGCGGCCGCGACCAGCCTTTCGGAGTCCTCCTTGTCGATCTTCTCGTTGGTGACGTCGTACTGGACCGTCGCGTAGGCGATCTTGCCGTCCTCGCTGATCGCGGCGGCGCCGTCGCCGCCGTAGGGGCTGGCGACTTCGCTGACGTGGGGCAGCTTTGCCGCCGTGGCGAAAAGGCCCTCCATCTGCTTGCGGGTGGCGGCCGACTCCACGCCCGCGTCCGCCTTGAAGACGATCTGGGTGGTTTCTCCCGACTGCGCGGGGAAGCGCTCTTCGAGCAGGTCGAGAGCCTCCTGGGAGTCTGAGGACGGCAGCTTGAAGCTTTCGCTGAAGTCGGAGCCGACCGAACCGGCGAGCATCCCGACCCCGATCAGGGCCACGATCCAGCCGACGATCACCGTCTTGCGGTGACCCGTGCACCAAGTGGCGAAGCGTCGCATCCGGCGCGGCACGCTAGCAATGCCGGATCGTCGGCGCCCGGCGTCCGCGGCGGCGGGCTAGATTCCCCTGCTAGATGTCCGATCCCTCGATCGCCCGGTTCCGGCGCGTGATCACCTCTGCTTACGCCTCGTTGGAGGCGCGACGCCAGGAGGTCAACGACCTCAACGTCTTCCCGGTCGCCGACGGCGACACCGGCGACAACATGGCGATGACGATGCGCGCGGTGATGGAGGAGCTCGACCGGCTCGACGGGCTCGAGGTCGACGAGGTGGGGAGGACTCGGCTGGTGCAGGCGCTGGCACGGGCGGCCCTGATGGGCGCTCGCGGCAACTCGGGCGTGATCCTCAGCCAGATCGTTCGCGGTGCCGCCGAGGAGCTGGCCAGTCGCCCCGGCGAGCTGGTCGATCCGGTGCTGGTGGCCGCGTCGTTCGCTCGTGCCGCCGACGCCGCCTACGAATCGGTGCGTGAGCCGGCCGAGGGGACGATGTTGACCGTCTTCCGCGAGATGGCCCACTCGCTGACCCGCCAGCTCGCCCACCTCGAGGCCGACAAGCAGCGGCTTGGCCGCGACGTCAGCGAGGCCGAGCAGGACGCGATCCTGGCGGAGGTGCTGGAGCGGGCGATCGCCGACGGCGAGCGGGCGGTGGCGCGGACGCCGGAGCAGCTCGACGTGCTGCGCGAATCCGGGGTAGTCGACGCCGGCGGCCACGGCCTGGTCCTGATCCTGGCCGGGGTGGTTGCCGGTCTACGCGGCGACGATGCCGAGCTGCCCGAGGTGCCCCACCACGAGGCGCCGCGGATGAGCCTGCCCCACCACGAGGACAGCCGCTACCGCTACTGCACCAACTTCATCGTCGCCGGCAGCGGCCTCTCGTCACGTGACTTCCTGCCGCGGCTGGAGGGGCTGGGGGACTCGGTCCTGGTCGTCGGCGACGAGGCGACGCTGAAGGTTCACGTCCACACCGACGAGCCGGAGGCCGCGGTCGCCCTGTTCGAGGGCGCCGGCGAGGTGACGAACCTCGACGTCGCCGACATGCGCGAGCAGATGGCCGAGCGTACGGCCCGCCTGCAAGCGGGGCGGACCGGGGTTTTGGCGGTCGCCGCGGGGGAGGGTCTGGAACGGCTCTTCGCCGAGCTCGGCGCCCACGTCGTCCCCGGCGGCGACACCCTCAACCCCTCCACCTATGAGCTGCTGGCCGGGATCCACGGCGTTCCCTCGGAGGAGGTGCTGGTCCTGCCCAGCTCCTCCAACGTGATCATGGCCGCCGAGCGGGCCTGCGAGCTCTCCGAGAAGCCGGCCCGGGTGGTCACGGCGACGTCGCAGCAGGCGAGTCTGCTGGCCCTGGTCGAGCTCGACCCCGTCGCCTCGGTGGAGGAGAACGCGGGCAGGCTGGAGGCGGCGCTGGAGGGGGTCGCGATCGGCGGCGTCGCCCCGGCGGCCCGCGACGACGCCCAGGGCCGCTTCAAGCAGGGAGACGCGGTCGGCTTCGCCGACGGCGAGATCGTCGCTTGGGGTGGCACCGGCTCGACTCTCTCGACGACGATCCAGCACCTCGCCGAGGAGGCGGAGATCGTCACCGTGATCGCCGGCGAGGAGGCGCCGATCCCGCTCGCTGAGATCGACACCCACGTCCCCGACGGGGTCGAGATCGAGACCCATGAGGGGGGTCAGCCCAGCTGGTGGTGGCTGCTCGCGGCCCAGTAGTGCGCCTGCCCGGAGGGAACACCGGCTGATGCGCTCCTTCGCGGGAGCCCGCGAGCTCAGCCGCGCCGACCTCCTCGGCGCCCCGGTCCACTGGCCCCGCCCAAGCGTTCTCGCCGTTTCTATCGAGGCCCTCGACGGCGTCGGTCCGAAGCTCGCCGAGGCGGCGGCGGAAGCGGGGATCCACTCCGTCGGGGACGTGCTCTTTCGCTTTCCGCACAGCCACCGGGACCGGACTATCCGCTTACTTGCCGATATCGAACTGGGTGAGCCAGGAACTGTTCTCGTCGAGGTCCTCGGAAGCAAACCGCGTCCCTTCCGAAAACGTCGGATCAGCATCACCAGCGTCAAAGTCGGCGACGACAGCGGCCATATCAGAGCTACCTGGTTCAACCAGCCTTGGGTCGCAACCAAGCTCGAGACCGGCGCACGCTTTCTCCTGACCGGCAAGCGCGACAAACGCGGCTTCGCTGTGAGCGAATGGGAGCTGGTCGCTGCCGGGGGTGGCGAGGGGGACGGGGCCCCCGGCCCGCGGGCCTGTCGCGGGAGGAGGGGGGCGCTGCGGGCGAGGGCGTCCTCGACCCCCCTCCTCCCGCACCACCCGCGGGAGGGAGGCTGGTCCCAGTTCATCCGGCGACGGAGGCCCTGAAAGCCCAGCGGATCAGGGATTGGGCTGAGCAGGCCTGCCGTTGGGCGCCGAACGCGATCGAGGGCCTGCCGGCAGAGCTGCGCGCCCGCCGCGGCCTTGCCGGCATCGGCGACGCGATCCGCGCTGCGCATTTCCCGGATGGCCCCGAGGAAGCCGACGAGGCGCTGAAGCGGATTGCGTTCGAAGAGCTGTTCCTGCACCAGGCGCTGCTGACCACGCGCAAGCGCAGCCACCGCACTGCGCGGCCGGCGCCGCGCCTCGGCTCGCCTGGGGAGCGAGTTGGCCGCTGGCTCGAATCATTGCCGTTCGAGCCGACCCGCGATCAGCTGAAGGCCTTCGACGAGATCGACGCCGACCTCGACTCCGGCGAGCCGATGCAGCGGCTCTTGATGGGGGAGGTCGGCTCCGGCAAGACGGTCGTCGCCGTCTACTCGATGCTGCGGGCGCTGGAAGCGGGCTACCAGGCGGCCTTGATGGCGCCGACGGAGACGCTCGCCGAGCAGCACGCGGTGACGCTCGGCCGCCTGCTGGCCGAAGAAGCGATTCCCTTCGCCCTGCTCACCGCGGCGACGCCGGCCTCGACCCGCAAGCAGGCCCTGAACCAGCTCGCCACTGGCGAGCTGGGACTCATCTTGGGGACCCATGCGCTGATCGAGCCGGACGTCGAGTTCTCCCGGCTCGGCCTCTGCGTGGTCGACGAGCAGCACCGCTTCGGCGTCGAGCAGCGCCGCGCCCTCGACTCGAAGGGGGTCGAGGGGATGGCCCCGCACGTCCTCCATATGACCGCGACCCCGATCCCGCGCACGCTCTCGCTCACCGCCTACGGCGACCTCGACACGACCGCGCTGCACGAACTGCCGGCTGGTCGGCAGCCGGTCGAGACCTGGCTGGTCGAGGAGGACCGCCGCGCCGCCGCCTACGACTTCATCCGCGAGCGGCTGCGCGAGGGGCGCCAGGCCTACGTCGTCTGCCCACTGGTCGAGGAGTCCGAGAAACAGCCGGGGAAAGCGGCGGAAGCCGAGGCGGAGCGGCTGCGAGCGAGCGAGCTGCACGGGTTTGAGGTCGGCGTCCTGCACGGCCAGATGCCCTCGGCGACGAAGGCGGAGGCGATGCGCGCCTTCGCGGTGGGGGAGACCGACGTGCTGGTGGCGACGACGGTGATCGAGGTCGGGATCGACGTCGCCAACGCGACCGTGATCGTGATCGAGGGCGCCGAGCGCTTCGGCGTCTCCCAGCTGCACCAGCTGCGCGGCCGCGTCGGCCGCGGCGAACACGCCTCTCAGTGCTTGCTGTTCGCCGAAGAGGCGGGAGGGATGGCGCGGCGGCGGCTGCAGGCCGTCGCGCAGGAGAGCGACGGCTTCAAGCTGGCCGAGGTCGACCTCGGCCTGCGCGGCGAGGGCGAGATCCTCGGCACCCGCCAGAGCGGCCTGCCGCGCTTCGCCGTCGCCGAGCTCCCCGAGGACACGCCGACCCTGGTCGCTGCCCGTGAGGAGGTGCTGGCGCTGCTGCGCCGCCACGGCTCGCTCGCCGACCCGGCCCTCGGCCCCCTGCTCGATGCCGCCCGCGACCGCTTCGGTGCCGGCGCCGCCGACCCGATTCCCCTCTAATGAAGCCGTGAGGGTGATCGCCGGAGAGCTCAAAGGGCAGCGCCTGGTCGCGCCACGCGGTTGGAAGGTGCGCCCGACCTCCGATCGCGTCCGCGAGGCGATCTTCTCCGCGCTGGGGGAGCGGGTCGACGGTGCCCGTGTCCTCGACCTCTACTGCGGCACGGGGGCCCTGGCGATCGAGGCGCTCTCGCGTGGCGCCGACGCCGCCCTCCTCCTCGATCGCGACACCCGGCCCGCGCTCGGCAACGTGCAGCGGCTCGGCCTCGAGGGGCGGGCGGAGCTGGTCCGCGCCGACGTCGGTCGCTGGCTGGGCCAGGTTTCGGGTGGCCCTGCGGCGGGGGAGTTCGACCTCGTCTTCGTCGATGCCCCTTATAGACTCGCCGACCGCGTGGCCCAGGATCTGAACTCCCACCTTCCCCAGCTGCTCGCCGGCGGCGGCCGCGTGGTCGTCGAGAGCGGCGCCGGCAAGCCGCTGCGGATCGACACGCTGGAGCAGCTGCGCCAGCGCCGCTACGGCGCCGCCGACGTCTCCTTCTACGCGGAGAGGGCCGCGTGAGCGAGCGCAACGGCACCGTCGTCTGCCCGGGCAGCTACGACCCGGTCACCAACGGGCACATCGACATCATCACCCGCACGGCGAACGTCTTCGACCGGGTCGTCGTCGGGGTCGTCAACAACCCGGTCCGCAAGGAGAAGACGCTCTTCAACGCCGAAGAGCGTCGTGACTTCATCGCCGAGGCGACCGCCGACCTGCCCAACGTCGAGGTCCAGATCTTCGCCACGCTGCTGGTCGAGTTCGCCCGCGACTACGGGGCCAAGGCGATCGTCAAGGGCCTGCGGGCCATCTCCGACTTCGAGTACGAGTTCGAGATGGCCCAGCTCAACCGCAAGCTCGATCCGGGGATCGAGAGCATCTACGTGATCGCCTCGCCCCACTACAGCTTCCTGTCCTCGACCGGGGTGAAGGAGATGGCGACCTTCGGCGGCGACGTCTCCGACCTCGTTCCGGCGCCGGTCGCGGCCGCGCTGGCTGACCGCCTGGACGATAGGTAGGCTTCCGTCGCTGTCTCGTCCCTTTTGGGAGACGGCTTGCAAAAAGACGGCCCGGATAACGGCATCTTCACCAAACACCCCGCATACACGTAGGCTTACGACCTGCAAATGGACGTACTCGTTCTCATAGACAAGCTGGACGACGTCGTCCACAACGCCCGACCCGTCCCGCTGACGGATCAGGTGCGTGTGGACCGCGAGGAGATCTACGACCTCCTCGACCAGATGCGCGCGACGATCCCCGAGGAGATCAAGCAGGCGCGCTGGATCGTCAAGGAGCGCCAGGAGATGCTGGCGGAGGCCAAGCGCGAGGCGGAGCGGATCGTCCGCGAGGCCCGCGAGCAGCAGGCGCGCCTGATCTCCGACGAGGAGGTCACCAAGCAGGCCGAGCGCGCTGCCGACGAGATCGTCGAGGACGCCCGCACCCGCGAGCGCGAAATCCGCCTCGGCGCCGAGGACTACGCCGACGAGATCCTCAACACCCTCGAAGTCAATCTTCAGAAGTTCCTCGCCGCCGTGCAGCGCGGCCGCGACCGCCTCGCCGGGCGCGAGGACGAACAGCCCGTCGCTGAGCTGGACGAGCAGCCTTAGTCGGCGGGTGTGGGGCGGGCGGCGTGCCCCTCCCGCTGCGCTGTCGTTTTCGCCTGGGGTTAGGGGGCCGTCCGAGATTGCGCTGGGCGAAAACGTAGCGCCGCTTGCGGGAGGGGCACACCGCCCGCCCCCAACGGGCCTTTGCGGCTAGATGGGTGTTGCGCGTCGGTTCTCCGCGTCGGAGACATCCGCGTGGTGAGCTGCCCCAGGGTCTGGGCTGATCGATGAGGCGACTTCTGGCGCGGGCTGCTCGGTGACCTGGCGGTAGGTGAAGTGGCGGAGGCGTAGCCGAGGGCGTGGAGGTCGAGATCGCGGGCGTGGTCGTCCTCGAAGGCCTGGTGGCCGCGGTGGTAGCGGTAGCCGTCGGTTTCGACGATCAGGCAGCTGGGCCCCCAGAGGAAGTCGACCTCGTAGCGCCCGACCCGTACGTTGACCTCCGGCTTCGGCAGGTGGTGCCGGCGGCAGAGGCACAGGAAGAGGTGCTCCAGCTCGCTCCGGGTCGGCTCGGCTGTCGTCTCCAGGCCGGTGCTGCATCCCACGCACCTCCGCCTGTCTGATCGCTCGGCGATGCTGGGCGGGGAAGATCACGCCTTTCAGGTCGCCGAGCGTTTTGGCGGGCTTCGTCACGGGGATGCCCAGCTCTTCGGTGAAGGTTGTCGATTGCAGGGCTGGGTAGCGGTGAATAACGATGCCGCGGCGACGGGCGCGTCCTGCAGTGCTTGGTACTGAAACGTGGATCGGACCTCGACGAGGCTCGAGCAAGCGCCAAAGATGTGCTGCGCTCAGGTGGCTGAGGACCGCGCCCTCCCCGCCGGCAAGGACGGCGGCCATCCAGCGTCCCAGCCACGAAGGCGCCTCGTGTCCGACTGCGTATACGCCCTGGTGGACGCGGTGCAGTCGCCCGTTGCGACTCCGCCGCGAAGCCGCGCTGCGACCGATTCCAGCATCGGCGAGCTGCGTTGGTAGAGATCACCCCATGCTGTCGATGTGCGATACGCGCGACCACGAAGTCCGGGCTGTCGACTTTGTTGCTCACAGGGCAACAAAGTCGACATGGCGCCCAGTTTCTCCCCCTACTCGAGTTTCAGGTCCTTCAGGGCGGACCAGCGGGGGTCGATCGGCTGCTCGTGTTCGTGGTCTGCGGGGTCGGTGTCGTTGAGGGACTCGCCGCAGACGGGGCAGAGGCCGGCGCAGTCGGGGCGGCAAAGGAAACGGGAGGGGAGCGCGAGCAGGGTCGCGTCGTGGGCCCAGCGGCCGATATCGAGCTCGTCCTCGACCACATAGGGGCTGCGCAGCTCTTCGTCCTCGGTAGCGGCCTGGTCGACCTCGCGCGCTTCCACCTCGAGGTCGAGCGCACCCGGCTCGAGGCAGCGCATGCAGGGACCCTCGAGATGGACCGGGAACCGGGCGCGGAAGGCGTAGCCGCCACTGGGCCGGGAGACGTCGAGGCGAACGGTGGGCGCAGCCGGGTCGGCGAGGTAGGTCTGACCGCCCAGCTCGAACGGCTCGAGCCCGACCGGGAGCTCCACTCGCTTGCCCTCGCCGTAAGACAGCGAGAGGCGCGCCAGGTCGATGGTCGTCGTGCGCGCTTGGGACATGAACGAACCTCCGCTGGGGACGGGCTTACGATGACTCCTCCCGACGAGGTTACGAAATGGACCGATTCGACTGGAAACCGGAGATCTACCTGGAGCGGATCCGCGCCGAGATCCCCGGCTACGACGAGCTGCAGGACCAGGCCGTGGCGGCGATTCCGGACTCGCCCGAGCGGGTGCTGGAGCTGGGGATGGGCACGGGGGAGACGACCCGGCGCCTGATCGAGGCCCACCCCGACGCCTGGGTGGTCGGCCTCGACGCCAGCCCTGACATGGTCTTCCGCGCCCGCCAGACCTACGACGACGTCCAGCTCGCCCGCATGGAGGACCCGCTGCCCGACGGTCCCTGGGACCTGGTCATCTCCGTCCTCTCGGTCAACCAGCTGAACGACGAGCAGAAGCAGAACCTCTGCCGCCAGGTCAAGGGCCAGGCCCGCGCGCTTGTGATCGGCGATGTCTTCGACGACGACCAGCTCGAGAACCTGACCAGCTGGAGCGGAGGGACGGTCGTCTGGCGCTCCGGCGACCTGGCAGTAGTGCGAGCGACCTACTGAGAGGGACGGGCACCCCTCCGAACGTTTTGCGCCGCTGGCCGAGAGGGCATCTCGGACGGCCCTCAGCGATCCCGCCAGTCAGGCGAGTGAGGAGGGGTGCCCGTCCCTCTCAGTCGACCCTCGTGGCTTTCGGCCGCTACCATTCCGCGACCGATGGCCGTCCCGAAGAAGAGAACTTCCAGTGCCAGGCGCGACAAGCGGCGCGCCAACCACAAGGCCGGCAAGGCGACGCTGAATAGCTGCCCGCGCTGCCACAGCCCGCGGCTGCCGCATCGCGTTTGTCCCACCTGTCGGCGCCTACGCCGGGCGCGAGGTCGTCTCCCACAAAGTCGCCGAGGCCCCGGCGACTGGCGCCACCGACTCCGAGTAGTCGTGGCGCCTGGGCGCGGCGTCACCGTTGCCCTCGACGGCTACGGCGCTGAGCAGGGCTTCGAGGTACTTGCAGAGGGGGCGAAGCTCGCTGCGGCGGATGGGATCCGCGTGCGGGTCTTCGGTCCTGAGGCCAGCCTCGATCTCGGCGACGTCGAGGGCGTCGAGGTCGTCCCCACCGAGGAGTGGATCGGCAACGACGAGGACCCGGTGCCGGCGGTCCGCTCCAAGCCCGAGGCCTCGGTGGTGCGCGCCGCCCGCGATGTCGCCGAGGACGGAGCCGACGCGATGGTCAGCTCCGGCTCGACCGGGGCGACGATGGCGGCGGCAACCTTTGGGCTGCGCCGTCTCAAGGGCGTGCAGCGCCCCGCCCTCGCGGTACAGCTGCCTGTCCCCGGCAAACCGGTGCTCTTCCTCGACGTCGGCGCCAACGTCGAGGTCCGGGCCCAGCACCTGGTTCAGTTCGCCTTCCTCGGGGCGGCGTTCAGCGCCGCCGTCCTCGACGTTCAAGAACCCTAGCGTCGGCCTGCTCACGGTCGGCGAGGAGGCCGGCAAGGGGAGGGAGGAGGTGGTCGAGGCCCATCGCCTGCTCTCGACGGCACCCGGGATCGAGTTCGTCGGCAACGTCGAGGGGCGCGACCTGCCGGCCGGCGCAGCCGATGTCGTCGTCACCGACGGCTTCACCGGCAACGTCGCTTTGAAGCTGATGGAGGGAACGGCGAGGACCGTCGCCAGCGCGGTCGGCGATGCCGCCCGCTCCAACCCGATCTCCCTCCTCGGCGGCCTGCTGATGAGGCCTGCGCTGGGAGGGCTGCGGCGCGAGCTGCACCCCGACACCACCGGCGGCGCGATCCTGCTCGGCCTGCGGGGGATCGCCGTGGTCGGCCACGGCAGCTCTGGCGCCGAGGGCATCGCCAATGCGGTCCGCCTGGCGGCGCGTTGCGCCGAGGTCGACGCGGTCGGCCGCACCGCGGCGCTCCTGCACGAGGGCGGCGCCGGCCGCGGCGCGCTCGCCGCCGGGGAGAGCTCGTGATAGGAAAGGCGGGATGACACGCGACGAAGTCCTGACCCTCGTCCGCGAGCACCTGGCCGAGGAGCTCGAGATCGAGATCGAGAAGATCGGCGAGCAGACCCGCTTCAAGGAGGACCTCGATGCCGACTCGCTGGACCTCTACGAGCTGGTGATGGAGCTGGAGGATCGCTATGGCATCAGCGTCTCCGAGGAGCAGGCAACGCGGATCGAGACCGTCGGCGACGCGGTCGGGTTCGTGATCGAGCACGCTCCGGCCTAGGTGGCGGCGAACCCGGAGCCAGCGGTCGCGGCGCTCTCGGCCCTGATCGAGAAGCTGCCAGATGACCTGCGTCATCAGGCGCTCACCCACTCCTCCTGGACCGAGCGCCGGATCGACTCCTACGAGCGCCTTGCCTTCCTCGGCGACAGCGTGCTCGGGCTCGCCGTCGCCACCGACCTCTTCGAGCGCTTCGACGACCTTGCCTCGGGGGGCCTGACCAAGGTCCACAACCAGGCGGTCAGCGGCGTCTCCTGCGCCGAGGTCGGGCGCCAGCTCGGTGTGCCAGAGATGCTGCGCGCGAACGAGCCGGAGGAGTTCACAGGCGCGATCCCGGCCGAGGCCCTGCTCGATGGGGAGCGGCCGCTGCCGGAGGCGACCGAGGCGCTGATCGGGGCCTGCTACGTCGCCTTCGGCTTCGAGCGCACCGCTGCTGCCGTCGCTGCCACCTTCGAGCCCCGGATCGAGCACGCCGCGGAGACCAGGATCGACTTCAAGTCGGCGCTGCAGGAGCTGCTCGCCCGCCGCGGCGCGCGCGTAACCTACGGGGTGATCGCCGCGACCGGCCCCCCGCACAGGCGTACCTTCGAAGTGGAGGCGATCGTCGACTCCGAGCGGGTCGGGGAGGGTGTGGGCCGGAGCAAGAAGGCGGCCGAGCAGGTCGCGGCCGAGCAGGCCCTCAAACAGCTCGGTGGTTAACCGGGTGACCCCGGTCGCGTCCGACTCAATCGCGAGCCTAGGCGTCGCAGCAACGAGAGCGCATACATGTATCTGAGATCGATCACGATGAAGGGGTTCAAGTCGTTCCCCGAGCGGGTGAGCCTCGAGTTCTCGCCCGGCGTCAGCGTGATCGTCGGCCCCAACGGCTCCGGCAAGTCGAACATCACCGACGCCGTCCTCTGGGCGCTGGGCGAGCAGAGCCCCGGCGCGATCCGCGGCGCTTCGATGCAGGACGTGATCTCCGCCGGCGGTAAAGGGGTCGGCCAGCGCCGCGCCGCCGAGGTCGAGGTCGTGATCGACAACTCCGACGGCCGCGCCGCGACCGAGTTCTCCGAGATCGCCGTGCAGCGCCGCCTCGACCGCGCCGGCGACGGGGTCTACCGGCTCAACGGTGCCCGCTGCCGCCTTGCCGATGTCACCGACGTGCTCTCCGACACCAACCTCGGCCGCGAGATGCACTCGGTGATCTCACAGGGTCGGGTGGAGACGATCGTCCACTCCAAACCGCGCGAGCGCCGCCTCCTGATCGAGGAGGCGGCGGGGCTCGGCAAGCACCGCAAACGCCGCCGCCGGGCGGAGCTGAAGCTGCGCGCCGCCCGCGACAACCTCGACCGCGCGCTCGACGTCGAGCGCGAGGCGCGGGCGCGGCTGCGGCCGCTGAAGCGCCAGGCGCAGGCGGCCGAGCTGGGCGCCCGGATCGAGCGCGAGGAGCTCGGCCTGCGCGGCCAGATCGTCTCCGAGGAGCTGCGCTTCGGCGCCGACCGGGCCGTGGCCGCCGAGAAGGCGGCGGCGAAGGCGCGGGCGACCCGGGCCGAGATCGAGGCGCGGCTGGCCGCTGTCGGCAAGCGCCGTCGCGAGGCCGAGGAGCGCTTCGCTGCCCGCGATCGCGAGCGCACCCAGGCCTGGGGCCTGCTGACGAAGCTGCGCGGGGAGCAGGAGCGGATCGCCGTCCGTGCCGTCAGCCTTTCCGGTCGTGGGACCGAGCTGGAGGCGCGCCTGGAGTCGCTGCGGGCCGAACTCGGTCCGCTCACCCTCGACGTCGGCGGCAGCGGTGCCCCGGCCGAGCGCGCCCGCAAGCTGGAGGAGGAGCTGGGGGAGATCGGCGCCGGCCTCGACGCCGCCTTCAAGGGCCTCGACGTCGCCCGCTCCGAGCGGGCGGCCGAGTCGGCCCGCGAGTCCGCCCTGGGCGAGGTCCGCAACGGGGCCGAGCGCGCCTCCCGCCACGCCCGCCGGGCGGAGGGGCTGCTGGGCGAGCGCCACCGCGAGGCGCTGCGCAAACGGCTTGCCGACGGGGAGGCGCTGCTCGACGACACCCGCGCGGCGCTGGCTGCGATCGAGAGCGTCGGCGCCGCGATCCGCGCCCGCGTCGAGCGCACCGAGGGCAAGGTGCTCGGCGGCGAGGGCGACGGCGACGAGATCGCCGAGGAGCTGCGGTCCTGCTCCCAGCAGGAGTTCGAGTTGCAGGCCGAGATGTCCGCGGTCGCCGACGAGCTGACCAAGGCCGAGGTCGAGGCCGCACACCTCGGTGACCGTCGTGCCGAGGCGGAGCGCGAGCTGGCGGCAATCGCCGAGCGGCTCGGCGAGGAGGTGCCGATCGCCGAGCAGGCGACGAGCGAGGAGGAGCGGGCCGAGATCGACCGCCGCCTCGAGCGCCTCGACCGCCGCCGCGCCCAGATCGGCCCGGTCAACCCGCTGGCCGAGCGCGAGTACGACGAGGCCCGCGAGCACGTCGAGAGCCTGCAGGCCCAGCGCGAGGACACCGAGCGGGCGATGCGCGAGTTGGAGACGCTGATCCGCGACATCGACGGCGAGATCGAGCGCGCCTTCGAGCAGACCTTCGACGCCACCGCGAAGAATTTTGAGGAGATGGTCGAACACCTCTTCCCGGGTGGCCGCGGCGTCCTGCGCCGGGTGGCGCTGCGGCCGGTACGCGACGAGGAGCGGCCCGCGGGTGAGCAGGAGGCCCCGACTGAAGCCGAGCCCGAGCCCGAGGAGGAGGAAGAGGAGCGCGAGGAGCTCGGGGTCGAGATCGAGGTCACCCCGGCCGGCAAGTCGACCCGCAAGCTCTCACTGCTCTCCGGCGGGGAGAAGTCGCTGGTCGCGCTGGCCTTCGTCTTCGCCGTCTTCCTCGCCCGGCCCTGCCCCTTCTACATCCTCGACGAGGTCGAGGCCGCGCTCGACGACGCCAACATCGACCGCTTCCTGCAGCTGATCCGGCGCTTCTCCGACCGCGCCCAGTTCGTCATCGTCACCCACCAGAAACGGACGATGGACGCCGCCGACGTCCTCTACGGAGTCAGCATGGGCGGCGACGGCGTTACCAAGGTCGTCTCGCGTCGCCTCCCCCGTGAAGTCGAGGCGGGCGAGGCCGAAGACGACGAGGGTGGGAGCGGCACCCTCTCGGCCGTAGCCTGAACACAACATTTCCGCAAACAGCCGGTCGCGGTGCAGTCAGTAACCTCGGAGCGGGAGGGTTGTCATGGCACAGCGACACATGGACAGGCTGACGTCGTTCGACACGTCGTTTCTGGCCAACGAGAAAGCGAACGGCCACATGGCGATCGGCGCCCTGCTGATGTGCGAGGGCAGCGCCCCCGATGCCGAGGACTTCCTCGTCCACATTCGCAGTCGCGTGCACCAGCTGCCGCGCCTGCGTCAGCGGCTGCTCTACCCGCCGCTTGGCCTCGGCACCCCGTTCTGGGTCGACTATCCAGACTTCGACGTCCACCAGCACGTGCACCGGGTCACGCTGTCCGCGCCGGGCACCGAGGCGCAGTTCAAGGAGCTGGTGGGAACGCTGCTGGCGCCGCCGCTGGACCGTGCGAAACCGCTCTGGGAGCTGATCCTGGTCGAAGGGTTCGAGGACGACCGCTTCGCGATCGTCTACAAGAACCCACCACGCGATGGCCGACGGCATCTCCGCCGTCGACATCGGGATGCTCCTCTTCGACGTCGAGCCGAAGACCGAGCCGGTGCGAGAGGAGGCGCCCTGGTCACCCGCCCGCACGCCCTCGCGGATCGGCCTGCTCGGGCGCGCGGCCACCGGGATCGGCGCGACCCTGGCCCGTCTCGCCCGCTGGCTGCGGCGCGCCGCGGGGGATCCGAAGCGGGCGCGGAGGCGTGCCGCGGACGGTCTCGCCGGGCTCTGGGAGGTGACCTGGAACCTGGTCCGGCCGGCGCCGCAGGCCCCTTCAACACCGAGATCGGGCCAGGTCGCAGCTTCGGCTGGGCAAATTTCAGCCTGGCCGACTTCAAACACGTCAAAAACGCGCTCGGCGGCACCGTCAATGACGTCACCCTGGCGGTCGCCGCCGGCGCCCTGCGGCGCTGGCTGCTGGAGCGCGAGCTCCCCGTTGACGGCCTCGAGCTGAAGGCGCTGGTCCCGGTCTCGATCCGGACCGAAAACGAGCACGGCGAGCTCGGCAACAAACTGACCGCGATGCGGGGCCCGCTGCCGGTTGGGATCGAGGATCCCGTCGCGCGGCTGCGCGCGGTCTCGGTGGCGATGAATGCGCTCAAGGACTCCAAGCAGCCGCTGGGCGCGGAGGCGATCTGGGGCCTCAATGACTGGTTCCGGGACTTCGCGCCGCCGGTCCTGCTGGCGCCGACTGCGGCGATCAACTTCTCGACCCGGCTCTTCAACCTCCTGGTCACGAACTTCCCCGGTCCGCAGATCCCCTTCTACGTCCTCGGCCGTGAGCTGACCGCCGTCTACCCGGTCGGCTTCCTCGCCCACCGGCACGCGCTGGCGATCGCGATCCTCAGCTACAACGGCCAGGTGGGGTTCGGCTTGCTGGCCGATCCCGACGCCCTGCCGGACGCCGATGGGCTCTCGGCTCACCTAGCCGCCTCCGTCGAGGAGCTGAAGGAGGCGGCGGCGCAGGTAGCCTCCCCGGCCACCAATGGCGACCAGCTGGCAGCAGATGATCGACCTCGGTTCGCGCGCGAGCGCGAACGCCTCGGCGGCGCCTGAGGCCGAGCCCGAGCGCCGCGGCGTCTTCAAGCGCCTGCGCGAGAGCCTCTCGAAAAGCCGCCAGGCGCTGACCGAGGAGATCTCGGCCAGCCTCTTCGACCGCATCGACGAGGAGACCTGGGAGCGGTTGGAGGAGGCGCTGATCCTCGCCGACGCGGGGGCGCCGACGACCGCCGCCGTGGTCGAGCGGCTCGAGCACGAGGTCGACTCCGGGGCGATCCCCGCCGACGGCGCCGCGGTGCGCGACCGTCTGATCGAGATCCTCGCCGAGGTCGCTGCCGGCGGCCGGGCGCCGATCGACCTCAGCGGCGAGCCGGCGGTGCTGATGATGGTCGGCGTCAACGGCACCGGCAAGACGACGACGATCGGCAAGGTCGCCTGGCACCTGAGCAAGGAGATGGGCCTCTCCGTGATCCTCGCCGCCGGCGACACCTACCGCGCCGCCGCCTCCGAGCAGCTGGCTGAGTGGGCGCAGCGGGCGGGCGCCGAACTGATCCGCGGTGAGGAAGGCGCCGACCCTGGCGCCGTCGCCTTCGACGCGATCTCCGCCGCCCGCGCCCGCGGCGCCGACGTCGTCATCGTCGACACCGCCGGTCGCCTCCACACCCAGGCCAACCTGATGGACGAGCTGACCAAGGTGCGGCGGGTGATCGCCAAGCAGATCCCCGAGGCCCCGCACGAGACGCTGATCTCGATCGACGCCACCACCGGCCAGAACGGGCTGCGCCAGGCGAAGGTCTTCTCGGAAGCGGTCGAGGTCGACGGCGTCGTCCTGACCAAGCTCGACGGGACGGCCAAGGGTGGCATCGCGCTGGCGATCGCCTCCGACCTTGGGATCCCGGTGAAGCTGATCGGGGTCGGCGAGACGCTGGAGGATTTGCGTCCGTTCGATCCGGCCGAGTATGCGGAGGCTCTGCTCGCTGAGTAGGCGTGGGGGAGGGTGGGTGGTACCCCTCCGCGGGAATTCAGTCGCGCCCGCTGAAGCGGGCGGCTCCGGATGTCGCTGCCCGCCTATGGCGGGCAAATGACAGATTGCATATCGCGGCCGTTCGGCCACATTCCCGCGGAGGGGTACCACCCACCCTCTCAACGAGCACTCACCGAGAGTCCAAGCAACTAACCCTGGGCGCCGAAGCAGCGCGCCCTCAACCCGCGTTCGCGGCAGCTGTTCAGCTTTCGCGCCTCGGCCGTTCTGAGAGTTGAGCGTTGTCGTCCCCAGCTGAGTGTTGTTGGAGGGATCCGGTGGTCTCGTGGGCGAATGTCGCCGAAGGCGGCGGAAATGCAATCCGATTCCTGCCCGCCATAGGCGGGCAGCATCTCTTGGAGCCGCGCCCGCAGGGCGCGCGACTAAATTCGCCCACGGGACCACCGGATCCCTCCCCCGACAGCCCTCTAAGCTGAACGACCCGTGTTCGACCAGCTCTCAGACCGCCTCCAGTCGACCCTCTCGGACGTCCGCTCCCGCGGCAAGCTGAGCGAGTCCGACGTCGATGCGGCGATGCGGGAGATCCGCCTCGCGCTGCTAGAGGCGGACGTCAACTTCAAGGTCGTCAAATCGTTCACGAAGACGCTGAAGGAGCGCTGCCTCGGCGACGAGGTGCTGGAGAGCCTCGACCCGGGCCAGCACGTGGTGAAGATCGTCAACGAGGAGCTGGCCGGGTTGATGGGTGGCAGCGGCCGCGAGCTGGCGCTGGCCTCCAGCGGCCCGACCGTGATCCTGATGGCCGGCCTGCAGGGCTCGGGCAAGACCACCGCCTGCGCCAAGCTCGCCCAGTTCTTCGGCAAGGAAGGCAAGGACGTGGCGCTTGCCGCCTGCGACGTCTACCGGCCGGCCGCGGTCGAGCAGCTGGTCACGGTCGGCAAGCGCGCCGGCGCCCACGTCTACCAGCAGGGGACCGACGCCGACCCGGTCGCGATCGCCGAGTGGGCGCTGCAGCGCTCGCGCGAGGAGCGGCGCGACGTGCTGATCGTCGACACTGCCGGCCGGCTCCATATCGACGAGGAGCTGATGGCGGAGTTGGCGCGGATCCGCAAGAAGACCAAGCCGCACGACGTGCTCCTGGTCGTCGACGCGATGACCGGCCAGGACGCCGTCGGCGTCGCCGAGTCCTTCGCCGAGGTGGCCGAGTTCGACGGCGTCGTGATGACCAAGCTCGACGGCGACGCCCGCGGCGGCGCCGCGCTCTCGGTCAACGCCGTCACCGGCAAGCCGATTCTCTTCGCCTCGACCGGCGAGAAGCTCGAGGACTTCGACAAGTTCCACCCGGACCGGATGGCGCAGCGGATCCTCGGCATGGGCGACGTCCTCAGCCTGATCGAGAAAGCCGAGCAGCAGGTCGACGAGAAGGACGCCGAGGAGCCTGCAGAAGAAACTCGAAAAGGACCAGTTCACGCTCGAGGACTTCCTCACCCAGATGCGCCAGGTCCGCAAAATGGGTCCCCTGAGCGGCCTGATCGGGATGCTGCCGGGGATGGGGGCGATGAAACAGCTGAAGAACGCCGACGTCGACGAGGGCGAGCTGGACCGGGTCGAGGCGATCATCCTCTCGATGACCCCGGCCGAGCGGGCGAACCCGGACCTGATCAACGGCTCGCGCCGCAAACGCATTGCCAACGGCTCCGGGACGAAAGTGCAGCAGGTCAAGCAGCTGATCAAGCAGTTCGACCAGATGCGCAAGATGATGCGCTCGATGGTCGGCGGCAAGATGCCCGACATGCAGCAGCTGGCGCAGATGAGTGGCGGGGCGCCGCGCCCGAAGATCCGCAGGCGCTAGTCCTGTAACCTGCCCCGGCCTATGGCAGTGAGAATCAGACTTAGACGCGTGGGTTCGAAAAAGAACCCGATCTGGCGGATCGTCGTCGCCGACAAACGCTCGCCGCGTGACGGCCGCACGATCGAGACGATCGGCCAGTACAACCCACAGACGAATCCGTCGCTGATCGAGTTCGACGAGGAGCGCGCGCGCCACTGGCTCGAGCACGGCGCCCAGCCCTCGGAGACGGTCGCCGGGCTGCTGCGCACCAAGGGCATCGCCGCCTCCGGCAGCTAGGCGGGCGGCCATGACCGAGCTGATCGAGTTCCTGGTCAAGGCGCTCGTCGAGGATCCGAGCGCGGTCGTCGTCGAGGAGCTGGAAGAGGATGGCGACCTGGTTTACGAGGTGACCGTCGCCGACGGCGACCTTGGGCGCGTGATCGGCAAAGGGGGGCGGGTGGCGAACGCGATCAGGACGATTGCCAAGGCGGCCGCCGTGCGCATCGATCGCCGGGTCATCGTTGACATTCTCGACTGACGGCGTTCGGCGGGGTCCGTGGTGGGGTTCCGCTTAACTTTTTCGAGGGTTGCCGCCGGCCGTCCGAGATCGCGGGCGGCGAAAAAGTACAAGACGCTTCACCCCACCACGGACCCCGCCGAATGAGCGCGCTCATGAATCCCATCCCCGTCAATCGATTGCGCCGGCTCTGAGCTGATGAAGCTGGACATTTTCACTTTGTTTCCCGAGGCGTTTGACTGGTTTCGCGGCCAGCGGTCGGTGCAGAACGCGATCACGCAGGGGAACGAGTTGCGGTTCTTCAACTACCGGGATACGACGCCGTTGACGGCGGGGCAGGTGGACGATTCGCCTTATGGGGGCGGGGCCGGGATGGTGCTCAGGGTCGACGTGGTCGACGCGGCGTTGCAGGCGGCCTACCCGAACGAGCGGCCACGGGTCGTCCTGCTCTCGCCGACGGGGCCGTTGCTGAACGACGCGATCGCCGACGAGCTGACGCGGGAGCCGCATGTGGCGCTGCTCTGTGGGCGCTACGAGGGGTTCGACGACCGCGTGCACCAGCACCTCGCCGACGACGAGCTCTCGATCGGGCGCTACGTCCTCGCCGGGGGTGAGCTGCCGGCGATGGTCGTCGCCGACGTCCTGATGCGGAAGCTGCCGGGGGCGCTCGGGCACGAGGACAGCGCCGCCGAGGAGTCCTTCAGCCAGGTGCTGGAGGGGATGCCTGAGTACCCCCACTACACGCGCCCACCCGTCCACCGGGGCTGGGATGTTCCGGAGATCCTGCTCTCCGGAGACCACGAGAAGGTGCGCCGGTGGCGGCTGGAGCAGAGCCGCGCCCGTGCCGAGCAGTTCGATTCGGACGCCGAGTAGCTACCATTCCGCCACCGCGCGGTTCCCGCACCCGGGTCCGGCGGTTTTTTCTCGTCAAATGAGCTCCGTAATCGACAGCATCGAGCGTGACCAGCTGAGGCAGGGTCTTCCCTCCTTCGCTCCGGGCGACCGTGTCCGCGTCCACTTTCAGGTGATCGAGGGCAGTCGCAAGCGGACCCAGGTCTTCGAGGGCGTTGTGCTGCGGCGCCAGGGTTCGGGCGTGCGCGAGACCTTCACCGTGCGCAAGCAGTCGTTCGGGGTCGGCGTCGAGCGGACGTTCCCGCTGCACTCGCCGAAGATCGAGAAACTCGAGGTGGCGGCGCGCGGCGACGTGCGCCGGGCCAAGCTCTACTACTTGCGGGGCCGGATCGGCAAGGCCGCCCGCGTCGCCGAGCGGCGCTGGGGCATCGACGAGGACATGGTCTCCGCGCCGGCCGCGGCCGAGGCGGTCGACGTCGAGGGCGTGACCCAGGCGGAGGCCGAAGCGGTCGAGACGCCGCCGGAGGCCGAGGCCGAGGTGGCTGAGGGCGATGCCCCGGAGGGCGAGGCGTCCGAGGCAAACGAGGCCGAGGCACCTGCGGACGGCCAGGCTGCAGCCGAGCCCGAGCCCGAGGCGTCCGAGGCCGAGCCGGAGGCAGATGAGCCCGCGCCGGAGGCGACGGCGGAGACTGAGGCAGCGGCGGACACGGATGCAGACGCGTCCGCGGACGGGGCGACCGAGGACAGCGCAGCGTCAGAGGATGCCGAGGACGAGGAGCCGGCCAAGTCCGGCGACTCCGACGAGGATCCAGCCTGAAACCGCTGATTCCGAAGCCGAAGGGCAAAGGCGGCGGGCTGGTCGAGTTGGTCGTCATCGTCGCGCTGGCCATCGGGCTGGCGCTGGCGATCCAGGCTTGGCTGATCAAGCCGTACCAGATCCCCTCCGAATCGATGGAGCCGACGCTCGACGTCGGCCAGCGGGTTCTGGTCAACCGCTTCATCTACCACCTCAACGACCCCTCGCTCGGCGACATCGTCGTCTTCCATCCGCCGGTCGGCGCCGACAACGGAACCGAATGCGGGGTCAGGAACTCCGCGGACGAACCCTGCCCCAAGCCGACCAAGGCCGAGTCGAGCCAGAACTTCATCAAGCGGATCGTCGCCGGGCCGGGGGACACGCTCTCGGTGCGCAACGGCCACCCGGTCGTCAACGGGAAAGAGAAAACCGACGAGCCCTACATCACTCCCTGCGGCAGCGCCCCAGCTTGCAATATGCCGCGGACGATCACGATTCCACCCGACCACTACTTCATGATGGGCGACAATCGTGGGGCAAGCGACGACAGCCGCTTCTGGGGCCCCGTCCCGCGCGACTGGATCATCGGTAAGGCCTTTGCCACCTACTGGCCCCCCGACCGCATCGGCATCTTCTAAGCCGAAGACTCACCGCCGCAGGTTGGCGCGCAGCCGCCGTCTGTTCGCCTTCGACCGTGGCCTCCAGAGTCGTCTCGTCGCCGGCGCCGACGAGGCCGGCCGCGGTTGCCTGGCCGGCCCGCTCGTTGCTGCCGCGGTGCTGATCGATTACGAGCTGCTCTCCTACTCCGACCGTCGCCTGCTCGGGGGTCTGCACGACTCCAAGCAGATGACCGAGGAGCGGCGGCTCGAGATGTACCCCTGCGTGCTGCGGGCCGCGAGCCGGGTCAGCGTCGTCGTCCGCTCGGCGGCCGGGATCGACCGCCGCGGGCTGCACGTGACCAACATCGAAGCCCTCTCGGTCGCGCTCGAACGGCTCGAACCGCCGGCTGAAGCGACCTGCCTCTCCGACGGTTTCTCGCTTCCGCGCTGCGCGGTCCCCCACCGGGCGGTGATCGAAGGCGACGCGACCAGCGCCGCAATCGCCGCCGCCTCGGTGATCGCCAAGGTCACCCGCGACCGCTACATGCGCGAAGCCGCCGCCGAGCACCCAGGCTGGGGCTTCGACGAGCACGTCGGTTACTCGACCCCCGAGCACCGCGCAGCGATCGAGCAGATCGGGATCTCGCCCTTGCATAGGCGCTCGTTCCAGTCGGTTGCTTACAGTCAGCTGAAGCTGGCGGACTAGAACGCCGCCGGGATGTGCTCGACGTCGACCGCGCGGCCCGCGCGGTCGAAGGTGACGCCGATGGCGTCGAAGCGGATCTCGTCGTAGCGAGGGAGGTCGCGTTCGGCCATCCAGGCGGTGGCGAGCTTGCGGACGCGGCGCTGCTTGCGGGCGTCGATGGCGAGGATCGGCCGCTCGGGGCCGAAGGCGGCGCCTGCCCGCCCCGCCTTCACCTCGACGAAGACGAGCGTGGAGCCGGCGCGGGCGACGATGTCGAGCTCGCCGTAGCGGGTGCGAGCGTTACGCTCGACGATGAACCAGCCGGCGGCGGCGAGCCGGCGGGCAACCAGGTCCTCGGCCATCTGGCCGGTTCTTTGGCGGGCGATCGTCATCGTCTCCCGGTCAAGCACCCGGCCGCGCCGAAGTCTCCCCACCTCGGGCACGAACAATTTGCGGAGTGCGCGTAACGCGTCGGCCCTGCCTCCCTAGCGTCCTTGCCGTGCTCGCCACGGCCCACACCTTCACCCTCGACGGCATCGCCGCCCGCCCCGTGCGAGTCGAGGTGGACGTTCACCGCGGCCTTCCCAGCTTCGCGATCGTCGGGCTGCCGGACGCCGCGGTGAGGGAGGCGCGCGAGCGGGTACGGGCGGCACTGGTCAACTGCGGTTTCGAATTTCCGCTGCGGCGGATCGTCGTCAACCTCGCACCGGCCAGCTTGCGCAAGGCAGGACCGGGGATGGATCTGGCGATCGCCTCGGCGCTGCTGAGCGCCTCCGGACAGCTCGAGTGGGAGGCGATTTCGCAGGTGGCGATGGCCGGCGAGCTGGCACTCGACGGCTCGACGCGGCCGGTCAACGGGGCGCTGGCGATCGCCGAGGCGGCGCGAGAGGGAGGCGCCGAGGCGATCGTCGTCCCGGCCGAGAATGGTCCTGAGGCGGCGTTGGCCGAGGACATCGACGTGATCCCGATCGACGGGCTCGGGCGGCTGCCGGCGCTGGTCGCCGGCGAGTGGGAGCCGCAGCGGCCAAACGCACTACCGCTGCGATTGGGCTCGACTCCCGGCGGACCGGACCTGGCCGACCTGCGCGGCCAGCCGCACCTGCGGCACGCGCTCGAGGTCGCTGCCGCCGGCGGCCACAGCCTGCTGATGATCGGTCCGCCAGGGGCCGGTAAGTCCCTGGCTGCCAGCCGGCTCCCCTCGATCCTGCCGCCGCTGGCCACGGTCGAGATGCTCGAGGTGGCGCGCATCGCCAGCGCCTGCGGCCGCCTCGGCGACGCGCTCCCGGGCGGACGGCCATTCCGGGCGCCGCACCACACGATCAGCCCGGCAGGCCTGGTCGGCGGCGGCAGCCCGCCGCGACCGGGGGAGGCGACGCTCTCCCACCGCGGCGTCCTCTTCCTCGACGAGCTCTGCGAGTTCCGCCGCGATGCCCTGGAGGCGCTACGGGCGCCGCTGGAGACCGGCGAAGTCTCGCTCTCGCGAGCCTCGAGTCGGCGCACGCTGCCCTGTCGCTTCATGCTGGTCGCCGCCGCCAACCCCTGCCCCTGCGGCCGGGGCGAAACCGACCCCGACTGCAGCTGCGCTCCGGCGGCGGTGCAGCGCTACCAGGGCCGGCTCAGCGGCGCCCTCGCCGACCGGATCGACATCCTCGCCGCGCTGCGCCAGCCGAGTGCGGCGGAGATCGGCGGGCCGCCCGGCGAGCCCTCTGCCGACGTGCGCGAGCGGGTCTGCGCCGCTCGCGAGCGGCAGGAGCGGCGGCTGGGACTTGGTCGCTGCAACGCCGAGATGACCCCGGCCGAGGCGCGCGAGGGCGCGCTCAGCAGCGAGGCGGCGGCGCTGCTGGCCGAGCTGTACGCACGGCAGCGGCTCAGCGGCCGCGCTCACGACCGAGCGCTGCGCCTCGCCCAGACGATTGCCGACCTTGCCGGCGCCGACACGATCGGGCAGGAGCAGATGGCCCAGGCGCTGCAGCTGCGGAGGCGGGACCGTGGCTGAGCCCCGCGCCTGTCCGGACTGCCTGCGCCGCTCCTGGTTGCTGGCCCTGCTCGGCCCCTACATCGAGCGGATCGCCACCGGCGCGGTCGGCTCGCGCTCGCCCGAACTGCTGCGGCTCTCCAACGACGACCTGCTGGCAGCGGCGGCACCGAGCGTGGCGGCGCAGCTGCTGGGTCGTGTCGAGGCGCTCTCCGAGCAGCACCTCGAGGACGAGTTGCGGGCGGCGCACTGCTGGGCGAGCTGCCGTCATGACGACCTCTACCCGGAAGGGCTCCGCGACGCCGCCGACGCGCCCTGGGCGCTGATCGGGCGTGGGGATCCGTGCCTGATCGACGGTCTCGAGCCGTTCGGGGCCGTGACCGTGGTCGGCTCCCGCCGCGCGACGTCCTACGGCCGCGAGGTCGCCCGTGAGCTGGGGCGGGAGCTGGCGGCGGCCGGCATGATCGTCGTCAGCGGCCTCGCCTTCGGGATCGACGCCTGCGCCCACCGCGGTGCCGTCGATACGGGCCGCACGATCGCCGTGCTCGGCTGCGGCCCCGACACGGCCTACCCGGCGGCCCACCGCTCGCTCTGGCGTCAGATCTGCCAGCAGGGCCTCGTGATCTCCGAGCTCCCACCCGGCGCCGCTCCCTGGCGCTGGACCTTTCCCGCCCGCAACCGGATCATGGCCGCCCTGACCGGGATGACGGTCGTGGTCGAGGCCGCGGCCCGTTCTGGCTCGCTGATCACCGCCGACCTGGCGGCGGACCTGGGCCGCGACCTCGGCGCCGTTCCCGGCCCGGTCACCTCCCGCGCCTCGGCCGGTCCCAACAACCTGCTCGCTGGCGGCGCCTGCCTGGTCCGCGACGCCCAGGACGTCCTCGACGCGATGCTCGGCGCCGGTGTGCGGCGGGTCGAGCGCACCGGCCCGTCACTCGACCCTGGTCTTGCCGCGGTCCTTACGGCTGTGGAGGGCGGCGAGGGAACCTGCGACGCCGTCGCCGCCGCCCTCGATCTCTCCGGACCCGACGCCGCCGCCTCCCTCGCCCGCCTGGAGCTGCTCGGCTACGTCACCTGCTCGACCGTGGGCGCCTACTCGCGCACGCTCCTGGCGACCCCGAAACTCGGGGCTATCTAGGCTGCCAGCGTGACCTCTCGACGCGTTCCTGCAGTCCTTTCGATCGCCGGCTCGGACTCCGGTGGCGGTGCCGGCATCCAGGCGGATCTGAAGGCGTTCGCGCGCTGTGGGGTGCACGGGATGACGGCGATCACGGCGATAACCGCGCAGAACACTCGCGCGGTCGAGCGGGTGGAGGCAATATCGCCGCAGATGGTCTTTTGCCAGATGCTGGCGATCGCCGAGGACATGGGGGCCGACGCGGTCAAGATCGGCATGCTCGGCTCGGCAGCGACCATCGACGCGGTTGCGGTCGGGCTCACCTACCTCGGACTCGCGGGCGCCCCCGTGGTGATCGACCCCGTGATGGTGGCCGAGAGTGGAGCGGCGCTGATCGACGAGGAGACGAAGGCGGCACTCGTGGACGCGCTGTTCATGCGAAGCACCGTCGTCACGCCCAATATCCCGGAGGCTCGCGAGCTGACCGGGCTGGGAAAGGGAGCGAGCCAGGGGGAGCTGGCGCGCGCCGTCTTTGAGTTGGGGCTGAAGGCGGAGGCGGCGCCGGGGGTGGAGCTGGGGCCGAGGGCCGTCGTCGTCACCGGTGGCCACAGCGAGGATCTCGTCGACCTCTTCTTCGACGGCGAGCAGATGGTCGAGATTCCCGGCGAGCGACACCCGGACGGGGCCGCGCACGGGTCCGGATGCACCCATTCCTCCGCCCTGGCGGCCTTCCTGGCCCGTGGGGAGGAGCCGCTGGAGGCGGCTCGTCTCGCTCGGGAGATCGCCTCCGAAGCTGTGGGCAACGGCCTTCGAGACCTCGGCGCCGGTCCCGGCCCGGTCGACGTCTTTGGCCTCGAATGAGCAATTCCGACCTTGCGGTTCCGCAAAAGGTGTAATCGCGCCCTTGGCCGCCTAAGTAGATTTGAGCCATGAGCACCGACGGCGACACCACCACCAAGCTTCCGCGTCCGCGCTCGGCAGCCGTCTTCGACGGCCCCGACCGCGCCCACTCGCGCGCCTACATGAAGGGGATCGGGTTCGACGACGACGCGCTGAGCCGGCCGACGATCGGGATCGCCAACACCTGGACCGAGGCGATGCCCTGCAACTTCCACCTGCGCGGCCTTGCCGAGCACGTGAAAGAAGGCGTCCGCGCCGCCGGCGGCACGCCGATGGAGTTCAACACCGTCGCCGTCTCCGACGGGGTGACGATGGGGACCCAGGGGATGAAGGCCTCGCTGGTCAGCCGCGAGGTGATCGCCGACTCGATCGAGCTGATGGCGCGCGGCTACCAGTTCGACGCGATCGTTGCCCTCTGCGCCTGCGACAAGACGATCCCCGGCTGCGCGATGGCGCTGGCCCGGCTCGACGTGCCCTCGGTGGTGCTCTACGGGGGCTCGATCGCCCCCGGCCGCTGGCAGGGCCGCGACGTCACCATCCTCGACATCTTCGAGGCGATCGGCGCCCACAACGCGGGCGACATGAGTGACGAGGAACTGCACGAGCTCGAGGGCGTCGCCAGCCCCGGGGCCGGTGCCTGTGGCGGTCAGTTCACCGCCAACACGATGGCTTGCGCCCTGGAGGCGCTGGGGATCAGCCCCGGCGGCTCGGCGATGGTCCCGGCCGAGGACGACGACAAGGCGACCGTCGCCGAGAAGATCGGCGAGCTGGTCCTGCGCGTCCTCGCCGACGACATCACCCCGAGCAAGGTGATCACCCGCGACTCGCTGGAAAACGCGATCGCCTGCGTTTGCGCCTCGGGTGGCTCGACCAACGGCGTCCTGCACCTGATCGCGCTCGGCCACGAGCTCGGGATCGAGCTTGTCATGGAGGACTTCGACCGCATCTCCCGCGCGACGCCGCTGCTCGCAGACCTGAAGCCGGGCGGGCGTTTCATCGCCACCGACCTCTACGCGGCCGGCGGCGTGCCGCTGATCCTGCAGCGGCTAGCTCAGGCCGGGATCCTGCACGGCGACGCGATCACCGTCACCGGCCGCACGATCGCCGAGGAGGCGGCGCAGGCGACCGAGACCCCCAATCAGGAAGTGGTGCGGACGATCGCCGACCCGCTCAAGAGCGAAGGCGGGCTGGCGATCATGGGCGGCAACCTCGCCCCCGAAGGGGCGGTGATCAAGGTCGCCGGCACCGAGCGCCGCAAGCAGACCGGCCCCGCCCGAGTCTTCGAGTCCGAAGAGGAATGCTTCCGTGCGGTCAAGGACCAGCAGATCAAGCCCGGCGACATCATCGTGATCCGCAACGAGGGCCCAATCGGTGGCCCCGGGATGCGCGAGATGCTGCAGGTGACGGCGGCGATCGTCGGCGAGGGATTGGGCGAGCACGTCGCCCTGATCACCGACGGCCGCTTCTCCGGCGCCACCCGCGGCCTGATGTTCGGCCACGTCGCCCCCGAGGCCGTCAAGGGCGGCCCGATCGCCGCCGTCCACGAGGGCGACCAGATCACCCTCGACATCGACACTCGCCGCATGGACGTGGATCTCTCCGAGGAGGAGATCGCCAAGCGCGTCGCCGAGTACAAAGCTCCCGAGTCACCTTTTGGCTCCGGCGTCATGTCCAAGTACGCCGACACCGTCTCCTCCGCCTCCAAGGGCGCAGTCACGCACTGACTCCGAGATTTGGGGGCCTAGGGCCACCACAAGTTCGGAGTCGCTATTCGGCCAGGAACTCGTCCAGCAGCGCGTTGAACCGCAGCGGCCGCTCGAGCTGGGGAACGTGGCCGGTGCGCTCGAAGATCTCGAGCTGCGAGTGGGGGATGCGCCGGTGGTAGCTGAGGGCTGCCGCCATCGGGATCACGCGGTCCGACTGGCCCCAGAGGATCATCGTCGGGATCTCGATCTCGCCCAACCGCTCGCGGATGTCGTGGCGGATCACGGCGTGGAGAGCGTCGCTGAAGCCGTTGGCTCGCTCGAGGCCGCTGGCGATCTGCTCGAAGAGGAGGTCGGCGCGCAGGCGGTTGGGGTAGCGGAGGAAGGGGCCGAAGACGAGCTGGCGGGCGCGGGGGTGGGAGACGATCCAGCGGCCGCGGTCGGCGAAGTGGGGGCCGAACGTCTTCCAGGCCCAAGCGGTCGCCACCGCGCGCTCTTCCGGGTTCCAGGTGTTGATGATGCCGGCAGCCGAGACCAGCACCAGGCGCTCGAAGCGACCAGGCGCCGCGGTCACCGCCTCGGTCGCGATGAAGCCGCCCATCGAGTTGCCGACGACGGTTGCCCCTTCGACCCCGAGTTTCTCGCAGAAGTCGTGGATCAGCCGCCCGTAGGCGGGCATGTCGATCTCCCAGCTCGGCATCGGGCTCGCCCCGAACCCGGGCAGGTCGAGCGCGATCGCCCGGTGGGTCCGCGCGAGGTGCGGCAGGTTCTCCAGCCAGTTCTGCCAGGAGCCGGAGATGCCGTGGACGAAGAGGATCGGCTCGCCCTCACCGAGCTCTACGTAGTTGACGTCGGCACCGGGCAGCTCGACCCGACGCAGGTGCTCTCGCCACGGGACCTGCTGCCACTCCGGTTCGGGGTTGCCGTAGTCCGAGCCGGCGACGATGCGCGGGTCCTGTGCCGTCGCCTCAGGCATACCCCATGCGTTCCAGCACCGGGATCTCGCGGATCTGCGGCGGCTGCAGGTGGTCCCAGAGGATGCCGCGCGGGCGCTCGTATTGGCGCTCGACGTCGATCACCGCCCGCGGCGTCGCGATCAGGTCGACCGGCAGGTCGTGGGAGGTGACCATCAGGTGCTGGCGCAGGATCTGGATCGGGTGGACGGTGGTGGCGACCGTGGTGTGGTCGTCGATCTTGCCGGCGTCGACGAGGATCCCGTACTCGAGGTCGTGGTAGCCGCCGCCTTTGCCGACCCGCGCCCCGCTCAAGTTCACCGCCACCGAGCCGCAGAGCACGAAGTCGATCTCCGGCAGGTCGTCGAGGGCGACAACGCGGCCGTGCTTGAGCGCGCCCTTGATCGTCGCCGCCTCTTTCACCGCGGCCTTCGAGAGCCGTTTCGGATCGAGCACGCGGAACGGGTGCGGGTCGCGCAGCCGCGGCACCGCCATGATCACGGTCTTGCCGTCTTCCAGGGCGATCCGCCGCGCATGCGTCTGCGGCGAGTCCGGGTTCGCCTTGATCGTGCGCGCCCGCTTCCAGGCGCGGTGGCCGGCGAGCTTCTCGGCCGCCAGCTTGGCGCCGGCGAAGTTGGGGATCCGTCCCTCCGCCCCGGGGAAGCGGGAGACGCCCTCGCGTTCCATCGCCTTCCAGATCTCCTCGCGAACCTCGTCCTTCGTGCGCACCGACGAAAGATATCTGCCTCGCTGCCGATAAGACCGATGCAAATGCGAAATTGCAGGGAAGACAGGCTCGTTGACCGAATGATCCGTATGCCTAAACTTTCCGCAACCCTGTGTGTAGTGTGAGTCGAGGGAGTTCGAGGGAGTCCAGTTGGGCCGCAAGACGCAGATAGCAGTGATAGCCGCAGCCCTGGTTGTGCTGATCGGTGGCGCGGTCGCCTACGCCTACGACAACTCCCAGAAGGACAAGATCGCCGAGGGCATCCGCATCGCCGGTGTCGACGTCGGCGGTCTCGACGAAGGCGAAGCTGCTGCGCTCGTGCACAAGCGTCTGCTGGCGCCGCTGCGCCACTCGCTGCGGGTGCGCTTCGACGGCGAGACCTGGCGACTCCCGGGCGCCAAGCTGAGGATCCGCGCCGACGTCGACGAGGCGGTCGAAGAAGCTCTGGCCGAAAGCCAGGACGGCGGCCTACCGGGGCGCCTGGTCCGCTACGTGACCGGGGGAGAGGTGAGCGAGAGCATCACGCCTCCGGTCAATTACTCTGAGCGCGCGGTCAACCGCTTCGTCCGTCGTGTCGCCGAGGATGTCAGCCGCGAACCACAGAACGCCAGCGTCGAACCGAGCGGCGCGGAACTCGTGGTCGTCGCCGGCGAGAACGGTCGCAAGCTGCGCGACAACCTGCTCACCGAGGCAGCTCAACGCCGCCGTGCTGAACGCCAGCGCGCCGCGCACGATCGTCGCCCGCGTTCACGCAACCAAGCCGGAAGTGACCAAGAGCGAGGTGGCGGCGGAGTACCCGTCCTACCTGACGCTGGATCGCGGCAGCTACACCCTGCGCCTGTTCGAAAATCTGAAGCTGGCCAAGACCTACACCGTCGCGGTCGGTCAGGAAGGGCTGGAAACGCCGGAAGGCCTTTACGAAATCGAGGCGATGGAAGAAAACCCGGTCTGGAACGTGCCGGAATCGGACTGGGCCGGCTCGCTGGCCGGCCAGTCGATCCCGCCCGGACCGTCGAACCCGATCAAGGCTCGCTGGATGGCGATCTATGAAGGCGCCGGCATCCATGGCACCGAAGAAACCAGCTCGCTCGGCACCGCCGCCTCCCACGGCTGCGTGCGGATGGCGATCCCCGACGTAGAAGAGCTGTACGACCGCGTCGAAGTCGGGACTCCCATTTACATCGGGTAGCCGGGCGCTGCAAACCGGCGCATCTCTGCGTCCTCGCTCGGTCATGTGCAGAGCACACTCCCTCGCTCGTCCTTGACCTGCTTGGTTTTCGCGCCCGCTCGCAGGACGGACGAGGTCCAGGGCGAATTCAGTTTCGTGAACTGGACGGATGCTCTAGGGGAGTACGACCGCGATTTGCGGGCTCGAAGCGCGGCCGAGCGCACGCGGCGCGCCTACGCGGTCGACCTCGCCGGCTTCGTCGAGTGGGTCGAGCCGCGGGGGCTCGGTCCCGGAGATGTCCGCCACCGCGACGTGCGCCGCTACGCGGCCGGGCTCTCCTCGGCCGACGCGGCGCCGGCAACCGTGGCCCGCAAGCTGGCCGCGATCCGCGGCCTCTACAACTTCCTCGTCCGCACCGAGCGCGCCGGCCAGAACCCGGCCGAGCTGGTCTCCAGCCCCAAGCGTGCCGAGAAGTTGCCCCAGGTCCTCACCACCGAGCAGATGCGCTCGCTGCTGGAGCGGATTCCCGCCCACACGCCGCTGGAGCTGCGCGACCGGGCGATGCTGGAGCTCGCCTACTCTTGCGGCCTGCGCTGCGAGGAGATCGTCAACCTCGACCAGGGCGCGCTCGATTTCGAGACCGAGCAGCTGCGGGTGCTCGGCAAGGGTTCGAAGGAGCGGCTGCTCCCGGTCGGTGAGCCGGCCCAGCGGGCGCTGCGCCGCTACGACGAGCGCGGCCGCCGGGCGCTCGCGACCGATCCGCGCCAGCGGGCGCTGTTCCTCTCGAAGAGCGGCAGGCGCCTCTCCAACTCGGACGTGACCCGCCGCCTCGGCCTCTGGACGCGCGAGGCGTCGATCGCCGCCGGCGTCTCGCCGCATTCACTTCGTCATTCATTCGCCACGCATCTGCTCGAGGGTGGCGCCGATCTGCGTACCATCCAGGAGTTGCTGGGCCACGCGTCGATCTCGACCACCCAGGTCTACACCCGAGTCGACGCGGCCCGCCTCCGCGACACCTATGCCGCCAGTCACCCCCGCGCATGACGCCATCCAGCCAACCGACCATAGAATCGTGAGCAAGGCATGGAAACGGGCGTAAAAGAGGTCGAGCTACGCGATCTTTGGCGTCGCTACAAGGAGGAGAGCGACGCGGCCGCGCGCGAGCGCCTCGTCGTCGCCTACTCGCCGATGGTCAAGTTCGTCGCCGGCCGGCTCGGCGCCGGTCTGCCCTCTCATGTCGAAGACGCCGACCTGATCTCCTACGGCCTGGTCGGGCTGATCGGCGCGATCGAGCGCTTCGAGCCCGAGCGCGGGATCAAGTTCGAGACCTTCGCGATGACCCGCATTCGCGGCGCCATCATCGACGAACTGCGCTCGCTCGACTGGGTGCCGCGCTCGGTCCGCTCGCGTGCGCGCGAGATCGAAGCCGCCCAGGCCAAGCTCGAGCACGAGTTGCAGCGGGCGCCGACCGAGGCCGAGCTGGCGGCGAAGTTGAACATGTCCGAGGAGGAACTGCAGGGCTCGCTGCTGGAGATCGCCAACTCCTCCGTCTACGCGCTCGACGAGCTCTGGACCGTCTCGGACTCCTCCGGCGACCAGGTCTCGCTGCTCGACACGATCGCCGACGACGGCGCCGCCGACCCCCAGGAGGCGCTCGACAGCAGCGAGGTCAAGGACCGTCTCACCGAGGCGATCGGCTCGCTGCCCGAGCGCGAGCAGCTGGTCGTCGCCCTCTACTACTACGAGAACCTGACCCTGCGCGAGATCGGCGAGGTCCTCGGTGTCACCGAGTCGCGCGTCTCCCAGCTGCACACGAAGGCCGTGATGCGGCTGAAGTCCCACCTGCAACCGGGGTGATCGCCGCCGGCGCTGACAGCTTCGAGCTGGCGGTGAGCCGCTTCAACGCCAGCCCGGCCGCGCGCACCGTCGCCGGCCTGGTGCGGACCCTGGGCGAGCCGCGGGTCTCGATCGGCAGCGCTGCCGGCGGTGCGGAAGCGGCGCGGATAACCGTCGCCTGGGACCTCACCTGGTACCAGTGGACGGTCGCCGGCGGCGAGCGCGAGCAGCCGGTCGCCGAGCTCGCCCACGGCACCGAGATCGACCAGCTCGACGCCGCGGCGCGGCAGTGGAACGCCCAGTGGCGAAGCTGACGGTCAACGTCGACGGCGGTGCTCGCGGCAACCCCGGCCCGGCGGCGATCGGCGTCGTCGTGCACGGACCGGACGGCGAGGTGCTGGACGAACGCAGCGAGCGGATCGGCCACGCGACCAACAACGTCGCCGAGTACCGGGCACTGCTGGCGGGGATCGAGCTGGCGGCGGCGCACGGCGCCGAGGAGCTGGAGCTGGTCGGGGACTCGGAGCTGGTCGTGCGGCAGATGGAAGGCCGTTACAAGGTCAAGGACGCGACGATGAGGGAACTGCACGAAAAGGCGAAACGGGCGCTCGGCTCCTTCGGCAACTGGTCGATCCGCCACGTGCGCCGCGAGGAGAACGCCGACGCGGACCGCCTCGTCAACCAGGCGCTGGACGCCGGGTAAGCTCGGTCGGTGCCCGAGCACAGCGCCGACCCGATCGATCCCGACGTCGACATCGGCCACGTCCACCTCAGGGTGGCCGACGTCGACCGCGCCCTCGACTTCTACTGCGGGGTGCTCGGGTTCGAGCTGATGCAGCGCTACGGCGAGGACGCCGCCTTCGTCGCCGCGGGCGGCTATCACCACCACATCGGCCTCAACACCTGGGAGTCGAAAGGCGGCTCGCCACCGCCTCCCGGGACGACCGGCCTCTACCACGTGGCAATCCGCTACCCGAGCCGGCGCTCGCTGGCGGACGCTCTACGGCGCCTGACCGAGGCCGGCGTATCGCTCAGCGGCGCCTCCGACCACGGCGTCAGCGAGGCGCTCTACCTCGCCGATCCCGACGGCAACGGGATCGAGCTCTACTGGGACCGCCCCCGCGAGGACTGGCCGCAGCCCCAACCCGGCCAGAAGGTGGAGATGTTCGTGCGTCCGTTGGATCTCCAGGGACTTCTGGCCGAGCTGGGCTCCCAGGAGGGGAGTTGAGGGTCAGGAGCCGAGGATCGCTCCGAGCAGGCTCGGTTTGAACGGCTCGGTCCCGCGCACCAGCTGCACGCCGGCGAAGGCGCTGTCGGCGCGCATGTAGGCGAGCTCCCTGGCGAGGTCGCCGACCCCGTTGGTGGCTGGGAGCGGCGCCAGCTGCAGGGTGCTGAGCACGCCGGTGGCGGCGCCGGACCCGTTGAGGAAGCCACTGCCCGAGTCGCCGGGGATGCCGGGGGTCAGCGTCGCCACCACGTGGCTCCAGCCGCCGCCTTCGTTCTGGATCACGACGCCCTGCTTCGGGCTCAGCTTGGTCACGCCCCCGCGCAGGGAGGAGTTGCCATAGGAGTAGACGGTGGCGCCGAGACCGCCGGCCGCACCGACCCCGGTCGGGCCGCCGAAGCCCGGCACCGAGGGGTTGACTTTGCCCTCGTCGGCTGGGTCCAGTCGAACCAGGGCGAAGTCGTTGTAGGAGCAGGTGTCGGGGTCGGTCTCGCCCCTGGCCTGCATTGCGAGCCAGGAGTTGTAGACCAGCGTCGCCGGTTTGCTGGCGCCTTTGACTTCGACTTTGGTCCCGAGCGGGAGCGAGCCGCTGCTGCACCCGTCGGTTTCGGTCTGGCCGCCGGTGCTGGAGCAGTGGGCCGCCTGACCGAGATAGACGCCGCCGGCGTCCTGGAAGACGAAGTTCGAAGTGCACTGGCCGCCCTCGGTGTAGGTCTGGACGCCGGCGTGGATGCTGGCCGAGCCGGCCGGCGCCCAGGCGGATGCGACGCTCGGCACCAGCATTGCGGTCGCGACCGCCAGCACTGCGGCGAGGGCAAGCTTGCTTCGGTTCATCTTCGGCCTCCTCGAGTCGATCGGCCGGGATTGCCCGGCGCCGGGACGAGGGGAAGCTACCCAATAATTGGTAGTCTAAGCAGGACTCGCGGCCGGGGCGCCGCTCTGCACCGGGTGCCCGCCGCCGCGCCAGACGCCGACGCCCTGGCCGACGTGGACGACGTCGGCGAAGCCTTCGCGCTGCAGGATCGAGGCGCCGAGGCCGCTGCGCTTGCCGCCGCGGCAGATCGTCGCGATCGGACGGTCGCGCGGCAGCTCCTCGACCCGCTCGGCGAGGTCGCCATAGGGAATGTGCACCGAGCCGGGAATGTGCTCGCCCGCGTACTCGGCGGCGTTGCGGACGTCGAGGACCAGCGGCGGCTCGGGGCCGTCGACTCGGCGCGCGAGCTCGTCGGGGTCGATCAGCTCGATCCGCTCGACCGACCGCTCCTCCGTGCGCCAGGCGGTCATCCCGCCCTCGAGGAAGCCGCGCACCCGCATCCCCACTGCGGCCAGCAGCTCGGCGGCATGGCGCTCGTCGCCGTCGGAGCCGCCGACGACGACGATCTCGGCGCCCGGCGGGGCGACCCGCGAGACCTTGGTCGCGAAACCGGTGTCGTGGGAGGAGGTGCTGAGGGCGCCGGCGATGTGCGCCTCGTCGAACTGGTCGTTGGTGCGGCCGTCGATGACGACGGCGCCGCCTGCGACGGCCTCCTCGACCTCGTACGGGGTCAGCGCCGCCGGCGTGCCGAAGTCGTCGACGAGCGGACCGCGATTGAGGGCGACGATCTGCCCGAGGTTGGGTGGCTTGTCGCCAAGCGAGCCGACCGCGTCCTCGACGAACTCCGCCTCATCGGCGATCGCCAGCGCCCGGTTGTGGCGGCGCTCGAACCCGATCGTCGAGGAATTCTTGAGGTCGAGGCCGGAGCCACCGCAGAGCGAGCCGCCGAGGTGCCCCGGCCAGACCTCGACTTCGTCGTCGAGCCTCAGCAGACGCTCGTGCAGGGAGCGGAACAGGTCGGCGGCACCGGCGCGCGGTTCCACTGCCAGATCGGGTCGGGCGACGTCGCCGATGAACAGCGAGTCGCCGGTCAGCATCGCCCAGGGGGTGCCGCCGCGGCTCGCGTCGCTGAGCAGGAAGCAGGTGTGCTCGGGCCGGTGCCCGGGGGTGTGCACTGCCTCCACCGTCAGGTTGCCCAGCTCCAGCGTCCAGCCGTCGCCGAACGACTCGTGCTCGTACTCGGCCTCCGCCAGCTCGTGGATGTGGATCGCCGCCCCGGTGCTGTGCGCCAGCCGCCCGTGCCCGGAGACGTGGTCGGCATGGTTGTGCGTCTCCAGCACGTGCCCGATCCGCACCCCGTGCAGCCGCGCCAGCCGCCGGTACGGCTCGACGTCCCACTGCGGGTCGACGACTACCGCCACGCCGCTTTCCCGGTCGGCGACCAGGTAGGAGGCACAGCCGAGGTCCTCGTGGATGATCTGGCGGAAGAGCATGGTCGCGAAGGAAAGCTTGCGCGCTCAGGCTAGCGCGGAACCCAGGCCCCCGCCCCCGCAGCTAGAATCCCGCCCAATGCGGCTGTAGCTCAGCTGGCTAGAGCGTCTGCTTGCCATGCAGAAGGTCGAGGGTTCGAATCCCTTCAGCCGCTTTTTCGAGAATGCCCTGCATGTGGGCGGGTTGGTTTCGGCGCGGGTCGCCGAAACCAAATGGAACCATCCCCGCATATCGCCTCCGTTTTGGGCACTAGTTGTCCTACCCACACACGTTGTGAACGCGGCTGATCGGGGGCCGGTCTCCGAGGGAGCTGTGCGGGCGGCGCCGGTTGTAGTAGCGCAGGAAGGATGACATCGCCCTGGTGCGCTCGGCTGAGTTGGGCCAGGAGTGGGCGTAAGCCCACTCCTGCTTGAGCGTCTGAATGAAGCGCTCCACCTTCCCATTCCAGCGCGGCGTGTAGGGCGGGGTGAGGATGTGGCGGGCACCGTGGGCTGCCAGCAGATCCCGGAAAGCATTGGACCTGCGGTAGGCGAAGGCGTTGTCGCTCATCACCGCCTCTGGTGCCTTCAGGCCGAGCGCTGCGAAGTGCTCGATCGCCCGGCCCAGCACGGCGGCCGCGGTGTCCCCACCCTGGTCGAGATGCTGCTCGACGTAGGCGTAGCGAGAGTGGTCGTCGATCACGCAGTGCAGGTAGACGTAGCCGACTCCGGCCCGCTTCTCGGCGCCGGTCAGGTCGCGGACGCCGGTGACCGCATGCCCGGGGCGATTGAAGCGCGCCAAACGGGCGATGTCGACGTGTAGCAGAGCTCCGGACCGAGACCACTCATAGCGGCGATAGGTCTCTCTGGCCCCCTTGCGTCGCTGTGAGAGGCCGTGGCGGTGGAGCACCTTCCAGATCGTCGAGCGCGAACGCCGGCAGATGCCGGCCAGGCGACCGGGACCGAGGTTGGTCTGCCGGCGTGCTCGCAGGATCGGAGCCTCCTCGGCAGCCGAGAGTCGACGTGGCTGGCGATGAGGTCGCGAAGAACGGTCGAGCAACCACCTCCCAGAGCTTCGTTGCTCCTCGTCGGCCAAGCGCCATCCCCGACTCGATTGTTTGAACTAGCGCGAGCCTGCCCGCTGGTCCGAGAGCAGCGTTAGCGTGAACCTTCATCCGGGTCAGTCCTTGGCTTGGGCGTCAGAACCACAAGCCTCTGGGAGGGCCCGGATGCCTTTCAGACGTTCACAACGTGTGTGGGCGGGTCAGCTAGTGCGCAAAACGGCGCCGATGGGCGGGGATGAGCGCCGATTGCGGGTCGATTCCACCTTGCATTGGCCCCGCAGACTAGGTAGCGGACGGGCGGCGACGTACCCTTGAGCTATGGCCCAGAAGCGAATCACCGTCGATCCAAATCGGATGCGCGGCCTGCCCAGCATTCGCGACACCCGCGTCACCGTCAGCGCGGTGCTCGGTCAGCTTGCCGCTGGCGCCAGCATCGACGAGCTGCTGGCCGATTACCCCTACCTGGAACGCGAGGATGTCCTTGCCGCGCTCGAATACGCAGCAGCCGCTGCGCAAGAGCGCGAGCTGGCAGTTGTAGCGCCGGCAGCGTGAAGCTGTTCCTCGACGCGAATTTCTCGCCGGGACAGCACGGCTGTCGCGTTTCGCGCAAAGCGGAAGTGCTCCCTGCGTAAGCAATCCCAGTTCGGGACTGCGGATCAGCCGAGATAGGCAGTGAGCCCCTCCCGCATCCAGTCTGGGATCGCCGTCTTGGCACCCGGCTCGCGCCCAAGCTGCCCCTTCAGCTCGACCAGGACGTGGCGAAGAGTGCCTTCGACCAGCAGCTCTGCGTTGCGCAGGGCCCCGATAGCTGGTGGTGACGCTCGTCCTGCCGAGGCGGGTGACCGCGACCTCGAGCCTCAGCTCCTCGTCGAAGTGCGCCGGCTGACGGTAACGGAGCCCTGCCTCGGCGACCACGAAGTCGACGCCCCGGTCGACGATCGCCTGGTAGCCACCCAACGCCGCCCGAAACAGCTCGGTGATAGCGATGTCGAAGTAGGCGAGAAAGTGGGCGTTGAACACCACGCCCTGCGGGTCGCACTCCCCGTAGCGGACGCGCAGCTTGCAGGTGAGAGGGGTCGCCACACCTGTGCTGGCCACATCTTGCCCTGCCACAGCATCACCTCGCTCGCTCGGACTTTGGGGGACTCAGACGAAGTTCGCATCTTACCAGTTACATACGTTTACTGGTAACCTCAGGCCCATGCCCGTGTCGCGGAGGCCGGAGACAGTCCACCTTTGGGGAGAGACGCTCTGCCTGAATTACGCCAACAGCGTCGACTGGTCGCTCGAGGACGAGCACGTCGATCCCGAGCAGACCGACGTGCTGCGCGCCGAGGACATGCTGGGTCGCTGGGGCCGGCGCTGCGATCTGCTCGGCGAGGACGCTAAGCGAGCGAGCGCGGCTGAGCTGAGTCGCGCTCGCTCGCTGCGCGATGCTGTTTATCGCCTCTTCTCCTCGGTCAGCCGAGGCCGGCCCCCCGCGAGCAGGGCACCTCGACCTCCTGATGAGCAACTACGCCGAAGCGGTGAGCCATGCCTCCCTGCGGGCCGGCGAGGGCCTCTACAAGCTCGACTGGCCGTGGCGGGATCCTCGGAGGATTCGCTTCGCGGTCGCCACCGATGCGATCGCGCTGCTTCGGGACTCTGGCCGTCTAGGGCGCGTCGGCCGCTGCCCAGGCCGGGGCTGCGGATGGCTGTTTCTCAACCTCAGCGGACGCCGCCGCTGGTGCTCGATGTCCACCTGCGGCAGCCGCGAGAAGATGCGGCGGTTGCACCAGCGCCGCAAAAACACTCCGGCTGAGCGTCGCTGACGCGGGATGGTTCGACGAGGCCGGCGCGTTGACCGGTCGGTCCAAGGAGACCGCGTCCGCGCAAAGCGCTAGTGAACGGAGGCATCCGTTCGGTGCGCGCTTCGGTATGAGATAGCTTGGCTTCATGCCGGTGCCCGAAACGCACGAGGGCGACCATCCGGAGCCGTCGAAGCGCAACTATCTACTGAAGACAGACGGTTCCGGCACGGGGACCATCGACAATCCAGTTCAAGGTACGATCGGAGTCGTCCTCAGGGACCCCGATTGTCAGCTAATTGAAGAGATCTCCAAACCGATCGGGCCCGCCATCAACACCGTTGCGGAGTATCGGGCTCTCATCGAAGGACTCAAGCTCGCCCGCAGTCGCGGAATCCAACGCATCCGGGTGTTCCTTGACTCGGAGCTCGTGGTCGACCAGGTAAACGGCTGCGCGAAGGTTGGCAAGGAGCACATCAGACCCTGGCACGCGGAAGCGTGCTCCCTGCTCCAGGAGTTTCCCAACATCAGGATTTCGTGGATTCCGCGAAAATGGAATGCTGAAGCGGACGCACTTGCAACCAAAGCGCTTCCTGGTCGCTGAGCGCAGCGGTGCACACAGGCCTGTCTTGACTTCCGCTTCCGCGTGAAGGCCAGCGGCGCAGAGGTTCTCGGCTGCGCACTGACCCATAGGCGGGTTCAGGGAGGTCGTTTCGGAAAAATGGCTCTTTCCGAAACGACCTGGTAGCCTGCCTCCATGTCTTCCGGTGCCGCTCCGACGCAGCTGCGACGACGTGCCGCGCTTGCGCGGCTGGAGGCCGAAGAGCTTGCCGACGCGGTCTCCGAGTTGCGCACGGCCTCGCTCTCGAAGCCGGAGCTCGAGCGCGCGCTCGAGCGGGTGGAGGCGCTGAGCTCACGGGTTCAGAAGGCGCTTGATTTGCCGGGCGGCCTG
Organism: uncultured Solirubrobacterales bacterium; assembly: GCA_963802935.1. Taxonomy (GTDB): domain Bacteria; phylum Actinomycetota; class Thermoleophilia; order Solirubrobacterales; family 70-9; genus VAYN01. The sequence goes on from CAWDKO010000007.1 coordinate 847,065, forward strand.
TCGGTTGCCCAAGCGGCTGAGCGGCTGGAGGTGAGCGAGCCGACGATTCGCAAGTGGCTCGCCGAGGGCTTGCTGGAGCGGGTCGAGGACCACAAGCCGGTGGAGATCGCCCAGCGCAGCGTGATCGAGGTCGAGCGGGTGCTGGGCAGGGTTCGCGAGAGCTACCCGGCGAGGCGCTGGAGCGAGGCGCTCGCCGCTTTCCTTCACGACCGTGATCTGCTTGGGCAGGAGTGGGCACGCGAGGGCGTGGAGCAGCTGCGGCACGGCGAGCTGATCGAGCGCTGAATATGGTCCGCCGCGATGGCGGGCAGGGACCTCACGCTGCGGGCAACGCCAGCGGCTGCGGCTGCGATTGACCTTCTCCGGGGCAGGGCAGGCAAGAGCTACGCGGCGTTTGAGGCCGAACTGCGAAAGCAGGGCTGCGCGGTCGCCGGCTATCGGCTGCTGGGCGCCGACGACGGTGGCTACTCGGAGTTCTGCTGCAAGCGACTGGTTGATGACTGGCGCGTGATCACCACCTTCGAACCCGGCGTCGCCATCGTCGTCGCAGTTGGCCGCCACGATAGTCGCGCCTTCTACGCCGAGCTTTCGCAGACGCTCGCGATCGGCGCCGCGGGACAGGAGCGCAAGGAGAAGCCAGCCTGCTGCGGAAAAGGCGGCTGGCCGAGTGTCGTACCAGCACATGATGAGCGCACAGGTCGGCTGAAGTCCCGGAACTCCTAACTCCCAAATTCAAGGATTGGAACCGCGCGGGGTCACGCGACGACGGTGACTCGCTCGATCTCGACCGGCCCTGGGATGGGGTCGCCGTGCGCGAGGAGCGATTCGATGTAGACCTCGATCGCCTCGCGGATCATCGAGAGGGCCTCTTCGCGGGTTCCGCCTTGGCTCGTGCAGCCGGGGAGGGCGGGTGCGGTGACGCTGAGCCCACCCTCGGCCTCAGGCGTCAGCACGACCTCGTACTCGCGAGAAGTGGACATCGGGTCAGCTTACGCGTGGGCTTGTCGATTTCGGTTGCCGGCACCAGAATGAAACCGCCGCCTCGAATTTCGGGCACTCGCGCGTACGAGTGCCCGAATGGCTGCATATCGACGCATATCCGCACGCATTCTCGAATCGCAGCACCTGGGGCGCCGCTACGAAATCCCTGCAACTAAGCATATTCGCTGCCGATCGGGGTCGGAGACTGGCCTAATTGCCATGCAGAAGGTCGAGGGTTCGAATCCCTTCAGCCGCTCTAAGGAAAAGCCCCGCTCCGGTGGGGCCTTTCTGTGTCCGGGCAATGACTACGCCCTCGCCGCAGGTCGACCGGAAAGTATGCTCGCGCAATGCGACCTCTTCGGTATTCCATCAACGTCACTTTGGACGGATGCTGCGATCACCGTGCGATTTCCCCGGACGAAGAGACGCATCGTCACGCGACGGAGACTCTCGCCCAGGCCGATGCTCTTCTCCTCGGTCGGGTGACCTACGAGATGATGGAGTCAGCCTGGCGGCCGCCGGGGCAGACGGAGGCGATGCCCGATTGGATGGCGCCTTTCGGCCGGACGATCGACGCAGCGAAGAAGTACGTCGTGTCGAGCACCCTGGACCGGGTCGACTGGAATGCGGAGCTCGTGCGTGGGGATGTCGGGGAGGCGGTTCAGAAGCTGAAGCAGGAGCCGGGCAAGGGGCTGGGCGTGGGAGGCGTAAAGCTCCCGCTGGCGTTGGCGGAGTTGGGGTTGATCGATGAGTACGAGTTCGTAGTGCATCCCAGGCTGGTGGGCCATGGGCCGACGTTGTTCGCGGGGCTGTCGAAGCTTGTCGACCTGAGGCTCCTGGGCCGGCAGGAGTTCGGCTCAGGGGCGGTGGCGATGCGGTACGAGCCTCGGTTTACCTAGAGGCGCTTTGCCGGAATCGAACCGGCGTAAACGGCTTTGCAGCATCGGTTCCGCTTAGGATCGATCGATCGAGCTTCAACTGGCTGCTCACCTCCCCCTGGTCCAGTTCGACTCCTCGCCGATCACCCGCGGCAGGATCCTCGACACGGTCGCGGCGGCGAAGGCGCTCGGCTTCTGGGGGATCGCCGCCAACGACCACGTGATCTTCTCGCGCCCCTGGATCGACGGGCCCACGGCCCTGGCGATGGCGATCCCATTCTCGGGCGAGATGAAGGTCTGCACGACGATCGCCCTGCCGACGGTCAGGGGGCCGATGCCGCTGGCGAAGACCCTGACCTCGCTCGACGCGCTCGCCGACGGCCGCCTCATCGCCGGCCTCGGCCCTGGCTCCTCCTCACGCGACTACGAGTCGGTCGGGGTTCCGTTCGACGAGCGCTGGCCGCGCTTCGAGGAGGCGACGCGAATGCTGCGGCGGATCTTCGCAGGCGAGGAGCCGGTCGACGGCGCCTACTACTCCGCCTCCGAGGTCTCTGCCGAGATGCAGCCGCGGCCCGGGCAGCCGGTCCCGATCTGGATCGGCAGCTGGGGATCGAAGGCAGGCCTGCGCCGGGTCGCCCGTCTCGCCGACGGCTGGCTGGCCTCCGGCTACAACACCACGCCGCAGGAGTTCGGCCTCGCCAGGTCGAGGCTCGAGCTCGAGTTGCAGCGTCAGGGCAAATCGCGGGGCGACTTCCCCAACGGCCTGGCGACGATGTGGCTGTGGATCACCGAGGACTCCAACGAGGCGGAGTCGATCCTCGCCGACCTTCTCGGCCCGGCCGTGAAGCGGGAGCCCGACTACCTGCGGCCGCGGGTCTGCGTCGGCTCGGCCGAGCACTGCGCCGACCTGCTGCGCCGCTACTCGGAGGCGGGACTGGAGAGAGTCTTCCTCTGGCCGCTCGGCGACGAGGCGAGGCAACTCGAGCTCGCGGCCGAGAAGGTGATGCCGGCGCTGCGAGGATGAACCGAGTGAGGCCGCTGGGGGTCTCCCCGAGCGAGTTCCTTCTCCCGCTTCATCTTCACCTACCTGGCGCTAGTCAGCCCACCAGTCCCGCTGACCCTCCACGTCTTCCCGCGGAGCCTCGCCGAGATTGGGCGCGCCGATGACGAGGATCTCGAGGCCCTCCGGCCCGGCCTCGTAGCCTCGCCACGTACCGGGCGGGACGCGCACCGCGTCCCATTCCCTGAGCTCGACGATCTCGTCGTCGAGCTTCATCCGCCCGCTCCCGCGCAGGACCACGTACACCTCCTCCTGCTCCTTGTGCGTGTGGCCGTACGGAAAGCGATAGTTGGGCGGGACGCGCTGGTGGCTCAGGCCGGATTCCTCGAGTTCGAGCGCCTCGGTCGCCATGCGGAACTCCAGGTCCGGCGCGCCGTCGAACTTGGACCCGAGATCCTCCAGATCCTCCTTGAGGTTCCTGAGCGTGAACGGCACAGCGCAATCCTATGGCAGCCCTGGCTGGGTCGCCGATCCTGCCAGGGCTGGCGCTGCCCGCGTCGATAGCCGCCACCCTTCGGGATCGGCAACATCGCGATGCTCGAGCAGTACGGCGTCGAGTGGCGCGGGACGCGACCGATCGCCCGCCTGCGCGAGGTGCATCGAGTCATGCGCACTTTTCTCGACGAGGGTTCGATCGACTCCGAGGGCGATTTCTACAGCTACTCCGGCCAGATCGAGTCGTGGAAGGCTTGGGCCGGGATCGATGTCGAGGGCCTACCCGATCTGGAAGATCAGGTTCGGCTCGTTGGCGAGCAGGTCATCCCCAAACTCGCGGCACTTTAGAGCCGGACCCCTCGCCTACCTTCATCCGGCGCCGCGGCATTTTTCCGGGCTAGGATCGTGCAGTGGGGATTCTGAGCACCGCTGAGCTACGCGGCTTCTACGCGGAATACGTCGCCGCCTGGAATCGTCGGGACATGGAGCGTTACTACTCCCTCTACAGCGAAAACCTGGTCTTCCTGGACGGAATTGAGGTCTTGCACGGCGTGGATGCTCTTCGAGAGCGCTACGAATCCGAACTGGCAGCCTTTCCCGATCTCACGATCGAGTGCGAACGACTGCTGGTCGACGAAGTAACGCAAACCCTCGCGGCAGAGAACCTTGAGCGAGGAACGCATAGCGGTGACTTGGTGGTTGGCGGCGAGAGACTTTCGCCGACGGGAAGGAGGCTGGAGCTGCGGGGAGGCCTATTCATGGCCCTCGATGGGGACGGGCGTATTGCCGAGATGAGCGAGTACGTCGATCCCGGGCAGTTCCTCGCCCAGCTGCGCCCAGATCCCGTCTGAGCAGTGAAATGACTCCGCCCGCCCCGGCGCGTAGCCGGAGCGGGCGAGAGCCGAGGGCTACTGGACGTCCAACGTGACGTTGACCTTGGTGCCCGTTACGCGGGTCTTCTTCGGCTTCGGGCTCTGCTTGACGACGAGGCCGTTCTTGGCCGTGGCGCCGTGGAGCTTCTTCACCTTGCCGAGCTTGCAGCCGGCGTTCCTGAGCCGGGTCTTGGCCGCCTTCAGCTTGTTTTTCTTCAGGTTCGGGACGACGCAGCCCTTGTAGTTGAAGCGGTCGAACCGGGTGGCAACGCTGGTGCCAGCCAGCGTTTTCACGCTGACGTCGACCGTGCCGACCTTTTTGCTGGGGGGAGAGACAGCGGTGATCTCGGTTTCCGAGGTGACCGTGAAGCTGGTCGCCGCCAGGGCGCCGAATTTGACTTCGCTGGCCGCATTGAAGTCAGTTCCCGTGATCGTCACTTTGGTGCCGCCGGCGATCGAGCCGGAGGCCGGCTTGACGGCGGTGATCGCAGGCGCCGGCTGGACTTCGGCGCTGAGTGCGACCTCCTGGCCCGGTTTGCTCCCGCTCGGGGCGACGGTTGCGCCTTCGACCGGGGTCGGGAAGATGAAGCCGAAGCTGGCGCCGGCTACGTCGGAGATCCCGATCTCGTCGGTCGCGTTGGTCGGGTCGACGCCGATCAGGTCACCGGCTTTGATCGGGACGTTGGCGGTGAACGTCTGCAGCCCGGTCCCGCTCGGGGTCGCGCCGCTGCTGCTCCCGACCGCCGTGTAGGCGCCGGAGCCGTTTGGGCGCAGCACCCGCAGGTAGAAGGGGCCGCCTTTGGCCTCCTGCACGCGCCAGCGTACGATCGTGCCGCTGACCGGCGAGACGAGGTTGGCGCCTTTCTCCGGCAGCGCGGTATTGAAAAAGGTCTGCACGCCTTCGAACGGTTTCCCCGTCGCGCCGGGCGGCAGCACGCTGCCGACGGTCACCGTGGTCGCCTGGGCAGCCGTGGCCGCGAACAGCGCCAGCGCGCTCGCCGCCACCGCTGCCCCGAGGCTGATCTTGCGTCGATGCTTCATCTGACTTGTCTCCCCTTGCTCGTCGTTTGCTCCGCGCGGGTTTCGCGGCGGAGGTTGGTGCCTAAAACCTGATCCCCGCCCGATGTTGCGGACGTGCCACCAACTGGGTGATGGCGAAGGTCATCGACAGGCGCGTCCACGGCGGCCGAGCGGGGTCCAGTACTGGCGCTCCTTCGAGCATCTCGAAGCCTACGCGAGAAGCAAGGACGCTACGCCCAAGTACTTTGAAGACGTATAGAACTCACCTGGGTATCAATCTCAATCAGGGAGAGTAAGTGACGAAATTACGAGGGATCATCACCTACGCAAACGTGACGGCGACGCTCGCTTTGTTTCTGGCTTTGAGCGGAGGAGTGGTCTACGCCGCATCCACGCTGGGCAAGAACTCAGTCAAGTCGCAGAACATCGCGACCAAGGCGGTGAAGGCACGGAACCTGGCCAAGAACGCGGTCAAGACGGGCGCTCTCGCTCCCAATGCCGTTACCACTGCCAAGCTCAAGGCCGGGGCGGTTTCTGGAGGTAAGGTGAAGAAAGCGACCTTGACGCGCAAAAACATGGCCGCCGGCACGCTTGCGGGCCTGCAGGTCGCCGAAGTGCAGGCCACCTCGGTACCAGGGTTGACCAGCGAAACGACGGGCGGCACGCCGGTGCCGTTGACGGGCACGCCGACCTTCACCCCGGCTCCCGGGAAATCCTATGAGCTGCTGACCGAACTCAAAGGCACGCCGAGCGATGGCGACGGGCCAGGGGAAAACATCTGCTCGGCGTTCGTGAGCATTCAGGTCAATGGTGTGCCGATCTCGGGTGCGGGGATCTGGTCGAACGAGAAAGGCACCCCTCCCTTCAATTTCGAACCGATCGGCAGCAGCTCCACGGCGATCGGTCTTCAGAGTGCAAGCCAGCAGCAGACGCTGTCGGCGTTGTCGTTCGGCAGTCCCGGTTGCAGCTCCGCAACGACCGGATCGCTGCGCGTCGTAGTCATCGAACTGGGCTAGTCGCGTGGTGGGCGGCGGTCGATTTTGCGATCGCCGCCCACCATTGCGGTGCCGGTGTCAGAATCCGCGCTCTTGGCTGCTGAGCGCAAATACGACTTGGCCCTGTTCGGGGCGACGGGCTTCACCGGTGGCCTGACCGCCGAGTACCTCGCGGCCAACGCCCCGGCGGGGCTGAGCTGGGCGCTGGTCGGGCGCAACCGGGCGAAGCTTGAGGCGGTCAGGGCGCGCCTCGCGGCAGCCTCGCCGGACGCACCCGCTCCCGACCTGGTCGAGGCCGATGCCGCCGACCGCGCGGCGCTGGACAAGGTCGCCGAGTCGGCGCGGGTGGTCATCACCACCGTCGGGCCCTACGCCCTCTACGGCGAGCCGCTGGTCGCCGCCTGCGCCGCTGCCGGCAGCGATTACGTCGACCTCACCGGCGAGCCCGAATTCGTCGACCGGATGTGGATTCGCCACCACGCCGAGGCGGAGCGGACCGGCGCCCGCATCGTCCACTGCTGCGGCTTCGACTCGATCCCGCACGACCTCGGCGCCTACTTCACGGTCAAGCAGCTGCCCGAGGGCGTGCCGCTGATCGTCAACGGCTACGTCCGCTCCAATGCCAGCTTCTCCGGCGGCACCTACCACTCGGCGATCAACGGTTTTGCCCGCGCCAGGCAGACGATCGCGGCGGCCAAGGAACGGCGCCGGGCCGAGCCGCGACCGGCCGGCCGCGAGGTTCACTCGGCGCCGGCGCGCCTGCGGCGCCAGCCGTCGCTAGGCGGCTGGACGGCGCCGCTGCCGACGATCGACGGCCCGATCGTGCGCCGCTCCGCCGCCGCGCTCGACCGCTACGGGCCGAACTTCAGCTACGCCCACAACGTGGTCGCCAAGCACCTCGCGACCCTGGCGGCGCTGGGAGCGGGGGTGGGGACGGTCGCCGTTCTGGCACCGCTGCCGCCGACCCGCAAGCTGCTGCTGAAGGTGAAAGACCCCGGCGAGGGGCCCGACGAGGCCGAGCGCGCCCGCAGCTGGTTCAAGGTCAGGTTCGTCGGCGAGGGCGGCGGCAAGCGCGTGGTCACCGAGGTTGCCGGCGGCGACCCCGGCTACGGCGAGACCTCGAAGATGCTGGCCGAGGCAGGCCTCTGCCTCGCCTTCGACGAGCTGCCCGCGACCGCCGGCCAGGTGACCACCGCGACGGCGATGGGGGATGCCCTGCTGGCCCGCCTGCAGCGGGCCGGGATCACCTTCGACCTGCTCGAGCCGGCCGCTTAGACAGCGGGCTCGGCGCCGTAGATGGCGCGCATCCAGATGTCGAGGAGGACGTCCATCGCGTCGGCCTCCTCCAGCGAGGGCGACTCGCCGGCGAAGGTGGCGAACTGCGCGCGCTCGTTCATCTGCAGGAGGGCGATGGCGAGCGAGCGTGCCGGCTGACCAGGCGGGGCGGCGCCGCGGGCGCGCTCAGACTCGATGATCGCGCTGACGTCGGCGACCCAGCCCTCCATCACCTCGGTCCAGAGCTTCCGCGCCTCGGCGTTGGTCGCCCGCAGCTCGGCTCCGGCGAGGATCACGGCGCGGCGCGAGCCGAAGGTCTCGAAGTAGGACTGCAGGCCCTGGCGCCAGCCGGCGCGCGGTTCCTCGGCCAGCTTCGCCAACGCCTCCTCACGGCTGCCGGCGGCCTCCTCGACCATGCGGTCGACGAGGGTCAGCAGGACCGCGTCCTTGGAGGGGAAGTAGAAGTAGAAGGTCGGACGGGAGATGCCGGCGCCCTTGGCCAGGTCCTCGACCGAGATCTCGCCCAGCGGGCGCTCCTCCAGCAGCCGCTCTGCCGTGGCGAGGATCGCGCGCTCGCGCTCGTCGCCGCTGGCGCGGGGGGTGCGGCGACCGCGTGCGGTCGCCTCGCGGGTGGGTAGGGGAGTGGGCACGGAGACCGCCACGATACACCGCGTCGAGTCTCCCGACAAGAGGTTGACGAACTCGACACTGTGTTGATAGGCTGCTTGCAGATGGCCAGGAGCAACGGATCCCACGCCCCCGACCACGTCGACGTCCTGATCGTCGGCGCCGGCCTCTCCGGCATCGGCGCCGCCTACCACCTGCAGGAGCGCTGCCCCGGCAAGAGCTACGCGATCCTCGAGGCACGCGAGGCGATCGGCGGCACCTGGGACCTCTTCCGCTACCCGGGGATCCGCTCCGACTCCGACATGCACACGCTCGGCTACCGCTTCCGGCCCTGGACCGACTCGAAGTCGATCGCCGAGGGGCCGAAGATCCTCCGCTACATCCGCGACACCGCCCGCGAGGGCGGGATCGACCGCCGCATCCGCTTCAACCACCGCGTCGTCGCCGCCGCCTGGTCCAGCGCCGAGGCGCGCTGGACGGTCGAGGCCGAGCGCACCGAGACGGGGGAGACGGTCACCCTCACCTGCGACTTCCTCTTCGTCAACAGCGGCTACTACCGCTATGACGAGGGCTACACGCCCGAGTTCCCTGGCATCGACCGCTTCGGCGGCCGGGTGATCCACCCGCAGCACTGGCCCGAGGACCTCGACTATGTCGGCAAGCGCGTGGTCGTGATCGGCAGTGGCGCGACCGCGATGACCTTGGTCCCGGCGATGGCCGAGGACGCCGCCCAGGTGACGATGCTGCAGCGCTCCCCGACCTACGTCGTCTCGATGCCGGGCGAAGACGGGATCGCGATCGGCCTGCGCCGCTTCCTGCCCGACAAGGCCGTGTACGCGATCGTGCGCTGGAAGAACGTCTTTCTGCAGGGGGTCAGCTACCGGCTCAGCCGCAAACGTCCGGAGCTGATGAAAAAGCTGCTGCGCAAAGGCGTGATCAAAGCGCTGCCGCCTGGCTACGACGTCGACACCCACTTCAAACCGCGCTACAACCCCTGGGACCAGCGCCTCTGCCTGGTTCCCGACGCCGACCTCTTCCGGGCGCTCGGCGACGGCAGCGCCGAGATCGTCACCGACCGGATCGAGACCTTCACCGAGGGGGGGATCGAGCTCGAGTCCGGCCGCGAGCTGGAGGCCGACATCGTGATCACCGCGACCGGCCTCAACCTGCTCTTCCTCGGCGGCATGCGGATCACGATCGACGGCGAGGAGCCGGACATCGCGCGGGCGCTGACCTACAAGGGAATGATGCTGAACGACCTCCCCAACTTCGCCTACACGCTCGGCTACACCAACGCCTCCTGGACGCTGAAGGCGGACCTCACCTCCGAATACATCTGCCGCCTGCTCAACCACATGGACGCCGCCGGCTACCGCATCTGCCAGCCGCAGGTCACGGACTCCTCGGTTACCGAGGAGCCGCTGCTGGACTTCAACTCCGGCTACGTCCTGCGCTCGCTCGACCACCTGCCCAAACAGGGCTCGAAGGAGCCCTGGAAACTGCGCCAGAACTACCCGGTCGACCTGCGCATGCTGCGCCACGGCCCGATCGCCGACGGCACCATGCGGTTCTCCAGCCCGGCGCCGCAGCAGCGGCCGCTGGAGACCGCCGCCGCCTGAGCCGAGGGGCCGCGAACCGCGGCGCCGCGACTACGACCCCGCCGCTACCCTTGGGCGGCTTCCGGCGCCTTGGCGGAGTGGCTACGCAGCGGCCTGCAAAGCCGTTTACACCGGTTCGATTCCGGTAGGCGCCTTAGCGGTTTCAAGCGGAAACCGCCTGACGATGCCGCTTTCATCGCATCGGGCAACCCTTGATCCGGATCTCTGCCCCTGGCCATCCGGCCTGGGGCGAAGACGAAGGGGTTGACCTGGTGCTCGTCGGCCCTGATCCGCCTGGCTTGTCCCACTCCATCGCGGAGCAGGGGCCACCGAGAAGTTCCCCACACCGCCCAGACCGAACCGCTGCCCCCAGAAATTGCCGCTCCTTCCGAGCGCGGGCGACCTTCTGATCGCCAAGAGGTCGATTTCCCCTGCATTTGGCCAGCTCCGGGCCGCTACCTGAGAGAATTCCCGCCCATGGCTTGGAAGATCGATGGAGAGGCTCAAGGTGTCGCCCTCGGCGGCTATGACGGCTCGGGCTGGCAATGGCGCCTGGTGGCTGACGATGATCCAGCCGAGACCCGGATTGTGCTCGTCCGCATCACCGGCACGGCGATGGCGATGGGCGAGGAGGCCCTGACGGAACGAGCTGCCCTTGCCCGCGAGACCCTCGGCAGAAGCGAGGTCGAAGTCATCCTCGGCTGGCCCGAGCCGCCGGACGAGATCGAGGCCACTTCCGAGGGCGTCCAGCGATCCGGGGGCGACCCCGGACCCGAGCAGCGCGAGATCAACGACATTCTCGACTGGTTCCACCAGCGGGGGGCCGAGGTCTTCCTCGCCGGGCGCGGAGGAGGGGTAGGTCGCGGCGACACGATCCAGATCACTCACCACAGCGCCTACGTTGCAATCCGGGGTGCCGACACCAACATGTTCAGGACGAAGGGCACGTCATACCTCGAGGCCGTCCGCGCCGCAAAGGCGAAATGGGAAAGTGACGGACTTGGTGTCTACGTGCAGCTACACCCCGCCGAAGGGAAGTCGGACGCGAGCCTTGACCTCAGCGTCGGCGGCACGCCCGAGGCGCCCGAGGTCGATAGGCGACAGAAGGCGCAGGAAGCTGCAAAAGCATCAGGTCGGGAGTTCTTCATCGTCGCCTGGCAGCCATTGCCTGGCTTGGCGGAGGGCAAGCCCCCGCACCTGATTGAGATCACCGACAGGGATGGCGACACGGTCGGGGGTATAGGAGATGACCCCGAAGAGAGCCTCCTTGAGGTCTTCTACAACCTGATGCCGAGTTGGCACAAGCCGCCAGAGTCCGACGCGGACTAGAGCGCGGCGCTAGGACTCGATGGCGAGCTGAGCGTGCAGGCACATCAGGCCGCAGTTCTCGCAGTTCAGTAGGTAGGCCGGGAAGCCAACGGTGGCAGACGGGCCCCGGCGAACCGGGTACCACGGGGTGGCTGGCCTAACCGCGCCGCCAGTTCGGCCGCAGGTAGGCCTCCTCGAAGCCGGCCTTGAGGATGTTGCGGTAGCTGGTGCTGGGTTTGTCGGGAACGCGCTCGCCGGTCTCGACCCAGAAGGTGTGGCAGTCGGCGTCGATCGCGTCGACGATGCGGCGGTGCAGGAGCGCCGTCTGGCAGCCGTGCCCGCGGGCGGGCTCGAGGGTGGCGGCGATGCCGAACTCGGCGATGCCGGCGTGGACGTGCATGGCGGCGCAGGCCTGGGCCTCGCCGTCGATACGGGCGGCGTAGCAGCGCCAGCCCTCGCGGCCCGGTAGCTCGGCGAAGAAGGCCGCTGCCCAGGCGGGCAGCTCGAACCCGGTGGCGGCGATCATCCCGAACGGCGCCTGGTGGGGATCGGTCAGCTCGACGACCTCGACGTCGGGTGCCTTGAAGCGCGGCGGGTGAGGATCGCGGACGAACTTCATCCAGGCGTAGCCCTGGCTGAACCCGTTCGATCTCAGCCACGCCTCGGCCCCGTCGGACTCCGGCAGTCCCGGGGTGACCGGTACGTAGTAGTGGACGCCGTGCGAATCGGCCCACTCGGTCGCGGCGGCCAGGTGCCGGCCCTCGATCGCACCCGGTCCGGTGGCGCCGAGCACGAGGTTCATCATCCCGACACGGGGTATCTCGCGAGCTATGGAAGCGCGCACCGGCCCGAAGTCCCGCCGCTCGACGCCTTTCTCCCGAGCGAGCTCGGCGGGAACCGAGCTCCAGACGTCGCCCCAGAAGTGGCGCTCGCACGTGTCGAGCGCCACCGGGTCGTACGCGACTCCGCCTTCGGTCTCCTGCTGCGCCATCGCTGCTGCCAGCATATGAGCGTGGCCACCGCGACCGCACTCGCCGAGCAGCAGCAGCCGGCCAGCCAGATCCCCGAGAACCAGGTGATCGTCCTCTTCGGCGCCACGGGCGACCTCGCGAAGCGGAAGCTGCTGCCGGGGATGTTCCACCTCTCCCAGGTCGGTTTGATGCCGAAGCGGTTCCGGATCATCGGCGTTTCGCGCCACGAGGTCGACCTCGACGAGTTCCGGGAGATGGCGCGTCAGGCGATCGAGGCCTCTGGTCGCGAGGACATGTCGCCGCCCACCTGGGACCCGTTCGCCGAGTCGTTGCGCTTCGTCGGCGTGGGAGACGGGTTCGGGAGCCTCGCGGATGCCGTCTCCGCCGCGCGCGAGGAGCTGGGCGAGGAGGCCGGCCTCCTCTATTACCTCTCGTTGCCGCCGAAGGCAGCGATGGGCACGGTCGAAGCACTGGGCGCGGCCGGGCTCGGCAGGGGCGCGCGGGTGATCATCGAGAAGCCTTTCGGGACCGACCTCGCTTCGGCGCGGAAGCTGAACGCGCTTCTGCACTCGGTCTTCGAAGAGCGCTGCATCTACCGGATCGACCACTACCTCGGCCGCGAGGCGGTGCAGAACCTGCTGGCGCTGCGCTTCGCCAACGGCATGTTCGAGCCGGTCTGGAACCGCAACCACATCGACCACGTGCAGATCGACATTCCGGAGACGCTCTCGATCGAGATGCGCGGCGAGTTCTACGAGCAGACCGGAGCCTTCCGCGACATGGTCGTCACCCACCTGTTCCAGGTGCTCGGGTTCGTCGCGATGGAGCCGCCGATCTCGCTGCAGCCGAAGGCGCTCGGGCTCGAGCGCGAGAAGGTCTTCGACTCGATGCCGCCGCTGCGCCCCGAGAACGTCGTCCGCGGCCAGTACGCCGGCTACCGCGACGAACCTGGCGTCGCCCCCGACTCCGAGACCGAGACCTTCGTCGCGATCAAGGCCTTCATCGACAACTGGCGCTGGGAGGGGGTCCCGTTCTACCTGCGCTCCGGCAAGCGCCTGGCCCAGCGCAAGCACCTGCTGACGATCGCCTTCGCGCAGCCGCCGCGCCGCATGTTCCCGCTTGACTGCGACCAGATCGTCGAGGCCTTCGGCCACGACCATCTCACCTTCGAGCTCGGCGACCCGGGCAGCATCTCCGCCTCCTTCCTCGCCAAGGTCCCGGGCCCGACGATCCGCCTCGGCGAGGCGCACATGCACTTCAGCTACGCCGATACCTTCGGTGGCCGCGAGCAGGCGCTTGACGCCTACGAGCGCCTGATCCACGACGTCATGGTCGGCGACCGCACCCTCTTCACGGGTTCCGCGGCGATCGAGCGCCTCTGGGAGATCTCCGAGCCGGTGCTGGAGGATCCGCCCTCGACGCTGATCTACGAGCCCGGCTCCTGGGGCCCGCCGGAGATCGATGAGCTGATCGCCCCGCGCCGCTGGCACCTGCCGAGCCACCACGTCTGAGCGCGGGGCCGGCCGGAGGAGTGGGCGTTACTGGGCTCGAACCAGTGACCTCCAGCTTGTCGAGCTGGCGCTCTCCCAACTGAGCTAAACGCCCGGGACGCCTGAATCTAGCAGCGGCCAACGGGAGGCCGACCGGTCGCTCGCGCCTGGCTAAAGGATTCCCTGCAACCGCCGATGCAAGCGGTGCAACTTTCCGGCCCCGCGGGTGTTTATCAATACGGTCGCGCGCCGCAGCACAAGAACTTCAAAGCTCGAGGACCGACGAGCCAGCGGACTTCGAATTCTCTGGTGGTACGTCCTTCGGAAAAACAAAGGGCCCCGAAAGGGGCCCTTTTCCGTTCTCCGGTGTCGGCGCGTGCTCAGGCGGTTGCCGGCAGCATCACCTGAGTCAGTCGCAGCGCGTTCCCGGAGGGGTCGCGGAAGCCGGTGTCGATCCCGTAGGGGCGTTTTTCGGGCGGCTCGGTGAACTCGACGCCGCGGGCGCTCAGCTCTTCGTAGGAAGCCTGGCAGTCGTCGGTCGTGAGGAAGACGGTCCCCGCGACTCCCTTGGCCATCAGTTCTTCGACCTGCTTGCGGGTCTCGTCCTCGAAAACCGGCGGCCCCGGGATCGCCATCAGCGCGATCGAGACGTCCTCCTGGCCGGCGGGCCCCACGGTGAGCCAGCGGAAGTCCCCCATCTCAGGCAGGGTCACGTCGGCTCGCACCTCCATGCCGAGCTTCTCGGTGTAGAAGGCCAGCGCCTCGTCCTGGTCGTGCACCCACAGATGCGCGTTCGCGATCTTCATCGGTTCCTCCTCGTTGGAATCAGCTTGGTGGCGATGCTAGGTCCGGGTCGCCGCGCTGTCTTCTCGAAACGTGCGGTGTTGGGGGCGACCGTACGCGCGCACGACGCAGGCCGGGACGACGGCCCGGCTGACCGCGGGCGGGAAGGCGGCGCGGTACTGCGTGGGCGTCTTGCCGAAGGCGCGTTTGAAGCTCGTCGTGAAGGAGCCGATGCCCTGCAGGCCGACCGCGAGACAGATCTCGGCGACCGAGTTGTCCGTCGTTCGCAGCAGCGTCGCCGCCCGCTCCAGGCGCCGGGTCAGCAGGTAGGCGTGCGGCGACTCACCGAAGGCGCGCCGGAACTCACGGCTGAAGTGCGCGCGCGAGAGGCCCGCCGCGCGGGCAAGGTCCATCGACCCCGAGCGGCTCGAAGTAGCGAGCGTCGGCAAGGTCCATTCGCGCGCAGCAGATGCCGGGCCGGCGGTACGAACGCCATGGCCGCAGTCTAGGTGCGGTCCGGGCTCGGCTATGCGGCGCAGGTCACTCCGCGACCGTCGACCAGCACCGTGTCCGGGGGCACGAGTTCTGCGACGAATTTGAATACGCAAGGCGTTCGTCCGTCGCTCTCGTCCGGAGGGGGCCAAGCCACGAACCCGAGGAACACCGACCGCGAGACCCGGTCGAGCTCGATCGCGCTATCCGACCCGATTCGCGTCTCGGCGACGGAGGCGATGGCCTCACGTGCCCTGGCGGAAGTGAGCAGGGGCCTCAGGGCCACCTGGCAGGTCCGTGCAAGGATCCGGGCGGAGGGATGCCCATGTCCTCTGCGCACCTCGACTTTCAGCCGGCAGTCGACTTCCGCGTTTTTCGTCTGCCCGTGGGCGACGAAGACGCAGTCGATCCGCCCCGAGTTCCGGTCGCACTCCCGCAGGGCGGCCGTGTCGAGGCGGGGGCTTCGTCGCACCGCGCGCCGTACCGCCTTCTCGGCGACGTTCGGTGCGGTGGGGTTTGTGAGGCGGTCGAGCGACCCTGCGGGTGAGCTCGTCGAGGCAAGCGACGGTGCCGCGACCAAGACCCCAGGACGATCACACGATCCCCCCGGATATCCATCTCAAAGCCCGCATGCCCGCCCCTCCTCTGTGCCTAAGGTCGAACATATGTCGAATAAATGTAAAGTTTTCTAGGAACCCTGCTGCTAGCCGTGACACCAGTGGAATCGGTTCCTTGCTCTAGGCTCGCCGACTCGTGATCGGGACCTACGCAGCGGTGCTGGCGGTCTGCGCGGCCTCGCTGGCGATCGGAGGGGCGGCGATCGGCGTCTGCGGGGCGCGGCGCTGGTCGTGGCTGGCGCCGGCGGTCGGGCTGGCGCTGCTCTGTGCGGTCTGCTGGGGGACGGTGCGGCTCGGTGGCGACGGGCTCATTTCGGCGATCTCGGTGGTTTTGCTCACCCTTGCCTCTGTCGCCTACTTGTGGAGATGGCCGGAGGGCGGGGGAGAGGCGCTGCGGGCCGGCTGGCCGGTCGCGCTCCTCGCCCTTCTCGCCGCCTCGCTGCCTTTCGTCGTCGAGGGGCACTTCGGGATCCTCGGCACCAGCTTCAACCCCGACATGTCGCAGCACCTGCTGGCGACCGATCGGCTCGCCCACGGCCACGGCTCACAGCTGCTTCACCAGGGCTACCCGCTCGGACCGCACGCGATCGTCGTCGCTCTTAACAAGGGCCTTGGCATCGGGCTGGTTCAGGGCTTCAGCGGTCTGACCGTCGCCGTCGCCGTCCTTGCCCCCCTGACGGCGCTCGCAGCCTTCGCGAACCTGAAGCCACTCCCGCGCACCGCCGGCGCCCTGCTCGTCGGCCTCGCCTACGTCGTCGCCTCCTACTTCGCCCAGGGCGCCTTCAAGGAGACGATGCAGGCCCTCTTCGTCCTCGCCTTCGCCCTCGCCCTCCGCGAGTCGACCCGCTCCTGGTGCGACCTGTCACTTCGCTTCGTCCCAGCAGCGTTGATCGCCGTCGGCTCGGTCTACGTCTACAGCTTTCCGGGCCTCATCTGGCTGATCGGCACGTCAGCTATCTGGGCTTTGGTGGAGCTCGCTGTCGGTCGGAGGCGACTACCTGCGGGTGGCGGTGGGGCGGGGGTCCCCCGCGGCGCGGAGGGCGCGGAGCGCCCGAGCACCGTGGGGGATGCCGCACCGACAGGACCCGCAGCCATCGGCTCCGTCCTCCTGGCGTCCCTCACCTTCCTCGTCCTGGTCGCCCCCGAGATCGGCCGCATGATCGACTTCCAGAGCTTCGAGACCTTCGACCCCAGCGGCCCCGGTCTCGGCAACCTCTTCGGCCAGGTCTCGCCGTTCGAGGCGCTCGGGATCTGGCCCTCCGGCGACTTCCGGTTAGCGCCCGGCGACGGCGCCGTGCCCGCCGCCGGCTACTACCTCGGCATTGCCTTCGCCCTCGTGTTGCTGCTCTACGGAATCGCCGCGTGCTGGCGCCGCCGCGAGTCGGCACTGCTCGCCGCCCTCGCTGCTGCGGCGCTGGCCTATGCGGCCGGACGAATCGGCGGCACCCCCTACGCGAGCGCCAAGGCGATCGAGATCGCAGCGCCGCTGGCGGCGCTGACGGTCCTGCTGCCACTGCTCGATCGAGTCGAACCCAGCTTTTTGCGTCCCATGCAACAAAAAAGCTGGGTTCGACCATCGAGGGCGCTCCTGGCAGCAACCTTCGTGCTCGCCGCCGGGGCCTGCTCGCTGCTGGCGTTCGCCAACGCGCCGGTGGGTCCGACCTCCTACTCGCCGGCCCTCACGGGGCTGCGCCCCCTGGTTGCCGCCGACTCGGCGCTCGTGCTCGTCTCGCGCGAGCTGCTGAACGACCAGCACGGCGGTCCCTACGTCTCCTGGGAGCTGCGCGGCGGTCGCGTCTGCATCGCCGCCGAAGGGGAGCTCGAAGAGCCGCCGCCGGGCGTGCGCTTCGTCGTCACCCGCAGCGCTCCCGAGCAGCCGCCGTTTCCCAGCCTCCGCCTGCGCCGGGTCGCATCGCCCTATGTCCTCTGGGAAACGACCAGACCCGTGCGCGACGAGAGTCCATGCCCCCTGATCGCCGTGCGCCAGGCGCGTCAGGGCTCCGCCCCCTGACCTGGCGTTCGTCCTTGTATCCCGACGCGGGCACAAAGACGAACCCACCTCGGCACGAGGAACCCCGCTCGGCCCGTACCATGGCCGGGGATGGAGGCCGCAACGGAGAAACTGACCGTCAGGCTGCCCGACGGCAAGCCGCTGGAGCTGCCCGCGGGGGCAACCGGGGCCGACGCCGCCGCGGCGATCGGGCCTGGCCTGGCGAAGGCGGCTCTGGCGATCCGCGTCGACAGCGAGCTGTGCGACCTCGCGGCGCCGTTGCCGGCCGGGGGTGCCGAGGTTGCGATCCTCACCGACCGCGACCCCGAGGCGCTGGAGCTGATCCGCCACGACGCCGCTCACGTGATGGCCGAGACGGTGATGGAGCTCTATCCGGGGACGAAAGTGACGATCGGCCCGCCGATCGAGTCCGGCTTCTACTACGACTTCGAGTTCCCGCCCGATACAAAGATCACCGAGGACGACCTGCCGAAGATCGAGCAGGCGATGCTGGCCCACATCAAGGCCGACGAGGAGTTCGGCCGCCGCGACGTCCCCGTCGCCGAGGCGATCGAGATCTTCAAGGCGCAGGGCCAGGACTACAAGGTCGAGCTGATCGAGGACCTCGTCCGCGACGAAGGCATAGAGACCGTCTCGCTCTATCGCAACGGTCCCTTCGAGGACCTCTGCCGCGGCCCCCACGGCCCCTCGACCGGCCGCATCAAGGCGATCAAGCTGAGCTCGGTGGCCGGCGCCTACTGGCGCGGCGACGAGAACCGCGAGCGCCTGACCCGGATCTACGGCACCGCCTTCTTCTCGAAGAAGGACCTGGAGCAGCATCTGAAGAGGATCGAGGAGGCCAAGGCCCGCGACCACCGCCGCCTCGGCCCCCAACTCGGCCTCTTCATGCTGCGCGACGAGGCGCCGGGCATGCCGTTCTGGCTCCCCAACGGCACCACGCTGCTGCACTTGATCGAGGACGAGGTGCAAGAGCAGCTGCGCAAGCGCGGCTACCAGGAGATCGCCACGCCGCAGGTGCTGGACGAGCAGCTCTGGCACCGCTCCGGGCACTGGGACAACTATCGCGACGAGATGTACTTCATGGACGACGACGAGCGCCGCTTCGCGCTGCGGCCGATGAACTGTCCGGGCGCCTGCCTCGTCTACAGCTCCGACCGCCACTCCTACCGCGAGCTGCCGCTGCGACTGGCCGAGTTCGGCCGCGTATCCCGCAACGAGCGCGAGGGTGTCCTGCACGGGCTGCTGCGCGTGCGTGCCTTCACCCAGGACGACGCCCACGTCTACTGCACCGAGGAGCAGATCACCGATGAGGTCGCCAGCATCTGTGAGGCGATCGACGAGCTTTACGCCCGCTTCGGCTTCGAGGACGTCCACGTCGAGCTCTCGACCCGGCCGGAGAAGTCGATGGGCTCGGAGGAGCAGTGGGAGAAGGCGGAGGCGGCGCTGGCCGAGGCGCTGGAGCAGCAGGGACGCGAGTATGAGCTGCACCCCGGCGACGGCGCTTTCTACGGCCCCAAGATCGACTTCCACGTCACCGACGCGCTCGGCCGCTCCTGGCAGTGCGGCACCTGCCAGCTCGATTTCCAGATGCCGGAGCGCTTTGACCTCTATTACACGGGGCCCGACGACGCGCCCTACCGGCCGGTGATGATCCACCGCGCCCTGCTCGGCTCGATGGAGCGCTTCGCCGGGATCCTGATCGAGCACTACGCGGGCCGCTTCCCGGTCTGGCTGGCGCCGGTGCAGGCGATCGTGCTGCCGATCTCCGACCGCCACAACTCCTACGGCCAGCGCGCGCTCGAGCAGCTGCGCGAACTCGGCGTCCGCGTCGGTATCGACGACCGCTCGGAGTCGATCGGCAAGAAGGTCCGCGACGCCGCGATCGGTCGCTACCCATACATGCTCGTGGTCGGCGATCGCGAGCAGGAGAACGACGCGGTCTCGGTCCGCTCCCACGCCGACGGGGAGCTGGGGGAGATGTCCTACGCCGAGTTCGCCGAGCGGATCAAGGTCGAGACCGCCGCCGCGTAGCGCGGGCACGAGTTGCCAACCGCACTTCTCCCTCTATACTCCGGCCGACTTGACTGCTGGCACACCAAATCACCGCCGCCGCTGAGCGCCCCGTGCCCGCGTCCCGACCTCTCGTCCTCTTGAAGCTCCACCGCTCCTCCAGATAGTGCCGGTCCCTCGCAGGTTCGATCGGCGCCCACCAGAGCGCGACACGACTCGGATCAACGAGCGCATCCGCGTACCCCAGGTGCGCCTGATCGGCGTCGACGGCGAGCAGCTCGGGATCGTCGAGATCAACGACGCGCTCAAACGCGCCCAGGACGCCGACCTCGACCTGGTCGAGGTCGCCCCCGGCTCGAAGCCGCCGGTGACGCGCCTGCTCGACTACTCGAAGTACAAGTACGAGCAGGAGCAGAAGCAGAAGCAGGCCCGCAAGCACCAGCAGCAGGTCAACATCCGCGAAATCAAGCTGCGGCCGAAGATCGCGACCCACGACTACGACACCAAGAAGGGCCACGTCGAACGCTTCCTCAAGCACCACGACAAGGTCAAGGTCACGATCATGTTCCGCGGCCGTGAGCAGGCCCATCCGGAGCGCGGACGGGCGCTGCTGCAGAAGCTCTTCGAGGATCTCGGCGGCATCGCCGTGATCGAGTCGGCGCCGCTGCAGGAAGGGCGCAACATGAGCATGTTGTTGGCTCCGAGCAAAGAGGTCGACAAGCTCGATGCGACGGCTTCCGACGGCGATGCGCCGGTTGAGGCTGCTGCCGAGGTCACTCCCGCTGACGACTCTCCCGCTGCTGAGGCCACTTCGGCCGACGATTCACCTGCTGCTGAGGGCTGAGGCCTGTCCCGGTAGGGGTTTCGCTTAACTTTTTCCGAAGACGGCCTGTGGCTGTCCGCTGGCCTCGCTGCGGAAAAAGTACAAGACGCTTCACCCCCACCGGGACAGGCCTTAAGCGTCGGCGGCGATGATGTCCGCAATCCGCTCCGCTGCGTGGCCGTCCCAGAGGGGCGGGGGCTCGGAGGGTACGTCGCCCCGCGCTTCCAGCGCTGTCGGGATCCCCGCGATTGCGGCTGGGTCGAGGCCTAGGAGGGTGTTGGTGCCGGCGCGGACGGTGATTGGGCGCTCGGTGTTGTCGCGCAGGGTGAAGCAGGGGATGCCTAGGTAGGTCGTCTCCTCCTGGATGCCGCCGGAGTCGGTAAGCACGGCGCCGGCGTCGGCGAGCAGGGAGAGGAAGTCGAGGTAGCCGAGGGGCTCGATCAGCTGTAGGCCGGGGTGGTCGGAGTCGATGCTCTCCATCATCTTGCGGGTGCGCGGGTGGACGGGGAAGACGACCGGCATCTCGCGAGCGAGGGCGGCGAGCTGCGTCACCGTATCGGGCAGCAGCGGGCCGTCGACCAGGGCCGGGCGATGCAGGGTGACGAGGGCATAGTTGCCGGCCTCGACGCCGAGCTTGGTCGCCGCATCGGCGACACGGAAGCGATCTTCCAGCGCGACGAGAGTGTCGATCATCGTGTTGCCGACCATGCGCATGCGCTCGTCGGGGATGCCTTCGGCGCGCAGGTTCTCGACCGCCTCCTCGCTGTGCAGGAAGAGGAGTTCGGAGAAGCGGTCGGCGACGATCCGGTTGATCTCCTCCGGCATCGTCATGTCGAAGCTGCGCAGGCCGGACTCGACGTGGGCGACGCGAATGCCCATCTTCACTGCGGTCAGCGTCGCCGCCAGAGTCGAGTTGACGTCGCCCGGGACGATCACCAGGTCCGGCGACTCCTCAGCCAGCACCGGCTCCAGGCGCTCCATCGTCCGCGCCGTCATCGCCGCGTGGCTGCCGGAGCCGACCTCGAGCATGTGGTCGGGGGCGGGCACGCCCAGCTCCTCGAGGAAGACCTCGGACATCAGCCGGTCGTAGTGCTGGCCGGTGTGGACGATCGCGTGCCGGCTCTCGGGCAGGCGCCTGCGCAGCGCCCCGATCACCGGCGCCGTCTTGACGAAGTTGGGCCGGGTCCCGACCACGTAGAGGATCCGCATCGCGCGCAGCGTACTCGCGGTGCAAGACCGTGCCTTTGCCATTAGCAGGCAGTTGACGACTCTCAGGTAGCGCCGTCTGCTTCAATAGCGAGCCCGATGCCGAAGATGAAAACCCATTCGGGCGCCAAGAAGCGCTTCCGTAAGACGGCCACCGGCAAGTTGCGCGGCCGTCGCGCCTACTCCAGCCACATCCTGGAGAAAAAGTCGCCGAAGCGGAAGCGGAAGATGGCGCGGCCGGTGGAGATCTCGCCCAACGACGCACCGACGGTGCGGAAGCTGCTGGGGGGCAAGTAGATGGCCCGCGTCAAGCGCTCCGTCCACGCGCGCAAGAAGCGCCGCAAGGTGCTGAAGGAAGCGAAGGGCTATTTCGGCCGCAAGCATTCCTCCTACCGCTTCGCCAAAGAGCAGGTGCAGCGGTCGGGGATGTATGCCTACCGTGACCGGCGCAACCGCAAGCGGACCTTCCGCAGGCTCTGGATCACCCGGATCAACGCCGCCGCGCGGCTCGAGGGCATGAGCTACTCGGATCTGATGTACGGCCTGAAGAAAGCCGAGGTCGAGGTGAACCGCAAGATGCTGGCCGAGATCGCGGTCTCCGACCGCGAGGCCTTCCGCCGATTTGTGGAGCTTGCCCGGGAGGGTGCGGCCGCCTAGCGGCAGCCGACACTCCATTCTTCCCGGGCGGGCCGTGAGAACGGCCCGCTTTTTCGTTCCAGGAGCTCTTTCCAGGAGAAGAATCAACCGACCAGAAGAGACACTGATCCCCAACAGGACAAGACCGGATTCGAAGATGACGATGATCGCCAGCCCCCAAAACGAGAAGCTGAAGCTGGTCCGCAAGCTGCGCGACCGCAAGCACCGCGAGCGCGAAGGCCTGTTCGCGAGCGAGGGCGAGGATCTGGTCGCGGCCGGGCTGGGGGTGGGGCTCGAGCCCAAGCTGCCTGCTGACCGCCGCCGGCTCGGGGCTGTCCGCGAAGTGGGGCGGGGACGAGGTCGAGCCGGAGCTGCTCGCTTCGGTTTCCGCGCTCGGCTCGGGCACGCGCGCGATCGCGGTCTGGCCGCTGCGCTGGTCCGAGGCGCCGGTGGCGCCCTGCGTCTATCTGCACGGGATCGGAGATCCCGGCAACGTCGGCGCCATCGTCCGCAGTGCCCACGCGTTGCTCGACGCCCCGGTCGCGCTCGGCCCCGAGTGCGCCGACCCGTTCTCGCCGAAGGCGGTGCGGGCCAGCATGGGCTCGGTCTTCGCCAAGCCGCCGGCGCGGGCCGAGCTGGGGGGACGCCGGCACCGCGCGCGGCCCTGGTCGCCCACGGCGGCTCCGGTCTCGAGGCGCTGGCCGGGGCGGCGACGATCTGCCTCGGCGCCGAGCGCGAGGGGCTGCCGGCGGAGGTCCTGGCCGAGTGCGAGGTCGAGGCGACGATCCCGCTGCGGGCGGGGGGCGCCGAGTCGCTCAACGTCGCCGCTGCGGCGGCGATCGCCTGCGAGCGGCTATCGTCGCCCGCCATGTCGGAGGCGCGGCCCGATGCTTGAGCGGATCGAGGGGATCAGGGGTGAGGCCGCGACGGCGATCGCGGCGGCTGCATCCAGCGCCGAGCTGGAGGAGCTGCGGGTCCGCTACCTCGGTCGCAAAGCCGAGCTGACCACGATCCTGCGTGGGATCGCCGAACTCCCATCAAATGAACGGGGGGCGGTGGGCGGCGCTGCCAACAAGGCGCGCCAGGAGCTGGAGGCGCTGCTGGAGGCGAGCGCGACGCGGCTCGACGCCGGCGAGCTCGATGCCAAGCTGGTCGCCGATCGTGTCGACGTCACCCTGCCCGGGGCGCCACCGCGGCCGGTCGGGCACGCGCACCTGGTCGCCCGCACCACGCGGCTGATCGAGGACGTGATGGTCGGGCTCGGCTACCGGGTGATGGAGGGCCCGGAGATCGAGCACGACTACTACAACTTCACCGCTCTCAACCACCCGCCGGGGCACCCGGCGCGGATGCTCCAGGACACCTTCTACGTGCAGTCACACCCCGACGTGCTGCTGCGCACCCACACCTCGCCGGTCCAGGTGCGCTCGATGGAGGCGCAGCCGCCGCCGATCTTCATCATCGTCCCCGGCAAGGTCTACCGGCGCGACTCCGACGCCACCCACAGCCCGATGTTCCACCAGATCGAGGGGCTGGCGATCGCCGAGGGCATCACCCTCGCCGACCTGCAGGGGACGCTGCTGGCACTCTGTCAGGCGATCTTCGGCGACGAGCGCGAGGTGCGGCTGCGGCCCCATTTCTTCCCCTTCACCGAGCCCAGCGTCGAGGTCGACGTCTCCTGCTTCCAGTGCGGCGGCAGCGGCGCGCTCGCCGGCGGCGAGCGCTGCAACCTCTGCAAGGGCCAGGGCTGGATCGAGATCCTCGGTGCTGGCATGGTCGATCCCAACGTGCTCGGCTTCGTCGAGTCCAGCGGGTACGACTCCGAGCGGGTCCAGGGCTTCGCCTTTGGGATCGGGATCGAGCGGGTGGCGATGCTGCGCCACGCCGTGCCGGACCTGCGGCGCTTCTTCGACAACGAAGTGCGGATGCTGGAGCAGTTCGGGTGAAGGGCGACTGATGAAGATCCCGTACTCATGGCTGCGCGAGTACTGCGACCCCGGGGTCGGGGTGGCGGAGATCGCCGAGCGCCTGGTGATGACCGGGACCGAGGTCGAGCGGATCGGCACCGTCGGTCCGCCCGCGGCCGACTGCTTCGTCGTCGGCAAGGTGCCTCAGCGCCGAGCAGCATCCCAATGCCGACCGGCTGCGGGTCTGCAAAGTCGACAGCGGTGACGGCGAGCGCACGATCGTCTGCGGCGCCCCCAACGTCGCCGCCGGGCAGACCGTCGCCGTGGCCCTGCCCGGCGCTCGCATGCCGGGCGGCGAGAAGCTGCGCAAGGCGAAGCTGCGGGGAGTCGGCTCGGAAGGGATGATCCTCTCGGTCTCCGAGCTGGAGATCGGGGAGGACGCAGACGGCATCCTCGAGCTCGAGGAGGGGCCGGCTGCAGGGACGCCGCTGGCCGAGGTGTTGCCGCTGGCCGAGCCGGTGCTGGAGCTGGAGGTGACGCCGAACCGGGTCGATTGCTTCGGAGTCTGGGGCGTCGCCCGCGAGGTCCACGCGATCTCGGGGGCGACGCTCGCCGCCGAGCCCTGGGCGGAGGACGCGATTGCCGAGGGCGAGGGGAAGGCCGAGGACTACGCGTCGGTGACGGTCAAGGTCCCCGAGCTCTGCCCGCGCTTCACCGCGCGCGTCTTCACGGAGGTGGAGATCGGTCCCTCCCCTCTCTGGCTGCAGGCGCGCCTGACCGCCGCCGGGCAGCGGCCGATCAACAACGTGGTTGACATAACCAACTACGTGATGCTGCTGACCGCGCAGCCGCTGCACGCCTTCGACCTCGACAAGGTGCCGAATGGGGCGCTGACCGTCCGGGCCGCCGAGAACGGCGAGACGATGACGACGCTGGACGGGGCCGAGCGCACTTTCGACGCCGAGACCGTGCTGGTCTGCGATGAGAACGGGCCGAGCGGGATCGCCGGGATCATGGGCGGCCAGTCCTCCGAGGTTTCGGACGGGACGACGCGGGTGCTGCTCGAGGTCGCCAACTGGAACGGCACCAACATCCTCCGCACCTCGCGCCAGCTCGGCCTGCGCTCGGAGGCCTCTGCGCGCTTCGAGAAGCAGCTGCACCCGGGGCTCTGCACGCGGGCGCAGCGGATCGCTTCGCGGCTGCTGGTCGAACTCTGCGGCGCCAAGCTGGTGCCGGGGACGATCGACGTCGCCGGCGAGATCCCGGCTGCGCCGACGATCGCGCTTCGGGCCGCCCGCGTCGAGGGCCTGCTGGGAATGGAGATCGAGCAGGCTGACCAGACCGCCTACCTGGAGCGGCTCGGCTTCGGGGTCGAGCCTGACGGTGGGGACCTGCGGGTGCAGGTGCCGCCCGAGCGCCACCACGACATCACCCGCGAGGTCGACCTGATCGAGGAGGTGGGCCGGGTCCACGGCTTCGACCGGCATCTGCCGACGACGCTGCCGAGCGTCGCCGAGAAGGTCGGCGGCCTCAGCCGCGAGCAGCGGCTGCGCCGGCGCGCGGAGGACGCCCTCCGTGACCTCGGCCTCGACCAGATCGTCGGCTGGAGCTTCACCGACCCCGGCGAGACCGGGCGACTGCGGATCCCCGAAGGCGACCCACGCGCCGAACCGGTGCTGCTCGCCAATCCGCTCTCCGAGGACCAGTCGGCGATGCGGACGACGCTGCTCGGCTCCCTGCTCGACGTCGCCTCCCGCAACCTCGCCCACGACGCCGAGTCGGTTGCCCTCTTCGAGTCGGGCCAGGTCTACCTTCGGTTGGGCGCGACGGGCAAGGGGCCGTTGGCCGGGGTCTTCGCGGGCGAGCGCCCGGCGCCGTTCGCCGAGCCGCACCGGCTCGGAGCTCTGGCCGTGGGGTCCCTGACCGAGCGCTCCTGGCGGGGCGGCGGCGAGCAAGCCGATTTCTTCTCGCTCAAGGCAGCGCTGGAAGCGCTGGCTGTGCAGCTCGGGGTCGTGCTCACCTACGAGGCCGCCCCGGAGCCGTTCCTGCACCCTGGACGCGCCGCCGCGGTCTCGGTCGGCGACGTCCCGATCGGCTGGCTGGGGGAGGTCCACCCGCTGGTCGCCCGCGAGTGGGACGTCGAGAGTGCGGTCGGCTTCGAAATCGCCACGGCGGCGCTGGTCGGCGCCGCGACCGTCGGCGAGGAGGTCTATGAGGACGTCACCACCTTCCCGGCCGTCCACCAGGACCTCGCCGTCGTCGTCCCGGAGGACGTCACCGCGGTCGCGGTCCACGACGCCGTCCTCGAGGGCGGGGGCGAGCTGTTGCGTTCAGCCCAGGTCTTCGACCTCTACGAAGGCGAGCAGCTCGGTGAGGGACGCAAGAGCCTCGCCCTGCGGCTCGAGTTCCGCGCCGCCGACCGCACCCTCACCGACGAGGAGGTCGCCGGCCTGCGCGACTTGATCAAGGCCGAGCTGGAGGCGATCGGAGGGAGCCTGCGTGAGTGACCTAAACGCACAGCCCATCGGCGCACAGCCGCTGAACGGCGAGCCCGCGGCGCGGGTGCTGGTTGCCGGTGCCTCCGGGTTCACCGGCGCCCTGGCGGCGCAGATCGCCTGGCGCCACCCGCGGCTGCAGCTGGTCGCCGTCACCTCGCGCAGTGACGCCGGCACCCGGCTCGACCGGCTCTACCCGCGCTACCGGGTGCCGCTGGAGCTGACCGAGCTCGACCTCGACCGGCTCGAGGGGATCGACGCGGCGATCGTCGCCTACCCACACGGGGCGGCGGCGCCCACCGTCGCTGCCCTGCGCGCCCAGGGCATCCTCGTCGTCGATCTCTCGGCCGATTTCCGCCTGCGCGACGCCGCCACCTATGCGCGCTGGTACGGCGAGCACGGCGCCCCCGACCTCTTCGGCCAGGGCGTCTACGGCCTGACCGAGCTCTACCGCGACGAGCTGCGCGGGGCAAAGCTGGTCGCGACCCCCGGCTGCTACCCGACCGCCAGTGTCCTCGGCCTGGCGCCGCTGGCCGAGAAGGGCCTGCTCGCCGACGTCGTCGTCAACGCGATGCAGGGCGTCTCCGGCGCCGGTCGCGGCGGCGGTGACGCCATGCACTACGCCGCGATGGACGAGAACGCCTTCGCCTACAGGACCGAGGGCCACCGCCACCGGCCGGAGATCGAACAGGAGCTGGCGGCGCTGGGCAGCCCGGCGCCGGTCGTCTTCGTCCCGCACCTGCTGCCGCTCGACCAGGGCGAGCTGGCCAGCTGCTACGTGCAGACGACGGAGCCGTTGTCAAAAGAGGAGGTGGGGGCGCTCTACCGGGAGCGCTACGCCGGCGAGCCCTTCGTCCGCGTCGTCGACGCCCCGCCGGGGCTGCGCGACCTGCGCGACACCAACGAGTGCCACGTCTACGTCACGGTCGAGGAGCGCGGCCGGGTGCTGGCCTTCTCGGCGATCGACAACCTCTGGAAGGGCGCCTCCGGCCAGGGGATACAGAACCTCAACCTGATGCTGGGGCTGGACGAGACGGAGGGACTGCTGTGAGCAGCCAGGCCACCTCGTTCTTCAGCTCGCGCTGGGTGCAGGCGCCGGACGGCATCGAGGAGCTCGACCCGAACCTGCTGGCGCCCGGCTTTCGCGCCGGCGGTGCGCACTGCGGCCTCAAGGGCGGCGGCAAGACCGACGTCGGCCTGCTCGTCTGCGACCAGGAGTCCGTCGTCTCCTCGCTGCTCCTGACCCGCAACGCGTCCGCCGCGGCTCCGATCCGGGTCTGCCGCGAGCGCTGCGACCGCGGTCGCATCCGCGCCGCTGTCGTCAACTCCGGCAACGCCAACGCCGAGACCGGCGAGAAGGGCTACGCCGACGCGCTGGCGATGTGCGAACGGACCGCCGACGAGCTCGGGCTGCGGTCCGAGAGCGTCGCCGTGGCGGAGACCGGGACGATCGGGGTGCCGCTGCCGGTCAGTGCCGTCCTCGGCGGGATCGGCGAGGCCGCGGGGGAGCTCGCCGTGGACGGTGGCGGCGCCTTCTCGGACGCGATCCTCACCACCGACCGCTGGCCGAAGCGGTGCACGCTGCGGGCCGGCGGCGTGACGCTCTCCGCCCAGGCGAAGGGAGCGGGCATGATCGAGCCGAAGATGGCGACGATGCTCTGTTTCGTCCAGACCGATGCCGTCGTCGAGGACCCGGACGCCGCTCTGCGCGCGGCGACCGACGCCTCCTTCCACCGGATCACCGTCGACGGCCAGATGAGCACCAACGACACCGTTCTCCTGCAGGCGACCGGGGCCTCGGGACGACCCTTGCCCGAGGGCCTGCTTGAGGCGGTACTGACCCAACTGGCGATCGAGATCGTCCGCGACGGCGAGGGCGCGGCGCGGGTCGCGCGGGTGGGGGTCGGCGAGGCCGCGTCTGCCGCCGAGGCGGAGCGGGTCGCGCGCGCGATCGCCAACTCGCCGCTGGTGAAGACGGCGCTGTTCGGCCGCGACCCCAACTGGGGCCGGATCGCCCAGGCCGCCGGAGCGGCGCTCGTCGATGAGGACCTGGAGGAGATCGGGGCCGAGTCGATCGACGCCGGCGAGCTCGGCGGCGAGGAGCCCGAGGCGGAGATCGGGCTGCGGCTCGGGCGCGGCGAGCACCGAGCCCACGTCTGGTTCTCCGACCTCGGCTACGAGTACGTGCGGATCAACGCGGAGTACACGACGTGAGCCGGCTCGAAGACTCCAACGTCGCGGTCCTGCTCGAGGCGCTGCCCTACATCCGCGAGTTCCAGGGCCGCACGGTGGTGATCAAGTACGGCGGCGCGGCGATGCTCGACGAGGACCTGCGCGAAGCCTTCGCCAAAGACGTCGTCCTGCTCAAGTACGTCGGCCTCAACCCGGTGATCGTCCACGGCGGCGGCCCCGAGATCACCCGCTACATGGACCGGCTCGGGCTCGAGGTGAAGTTCCACGAGGGCCTGCGCGTCTCCGACGCCGACACGGTCGAGGTGGCGAAGATGGTCCTGGTCGGCAAGCTCAACTCCGAAATCGTGCAGCGGCTGAACCGCCACGGCCAGCCCGCCGTCGGCCTCGCCGGTGAGGACGGGACCCTGTTCGAGGTCTCGCCGGCGGCGAACGCGGAGCAGGTCGGCTTCGTCGGCTCGGTCGACCGGGTCGACGTCGACGTCCTCAACCACATCGCCGCCGACTACATCCCGGTGATCGCCTCCTCGGCCTCCGATCGCGAGGGCCAGTCCTACAACGTCAACGCCGACGAGGCCGCGGGCAAGGTCGCCGCCGCGCTCGGCGCCCACAAGGCGATCTTCCTCACCGACGTGGTCGGCTGGCTGGCCGACACCGGGGCGGAGGATTCGCTGATCTCCCGTGCCACGGTGGAGGAGGTCGAAGCGCAACTGGCCGCGATCGACGGCGGCATGCGGCCGAAGCTGCAGGCCTGCGTCGACGCGATCCGGGGTGGCGCCCAGTCGGCCCACATCATCGACGGCCGCAAGCCGCACAGTCTGCTGCTGGAGCTGTTCACCGACGCCGGCATCGGCACGATGGTGACCCCGTGAGCCTGGCCGCGACCCAGGCACTGGAGGACCGCTACCTGATGCGGACCTACAAACGCGCTTCGGTCGACTTCGTCCGCGGCGAGGGAGCGCTGCTCTGGGACGCCGACGGCAAGGAGTACCTCGACTTCCTGACCGGGATCTCCGTCTGCTCGCTCGGTCACTGCCATCCGGCCGTGGTCGAGGCGGTGCGCGAGCAGACGGCGAGCCTGATGCACGTCTCCAATCTCTTCTACACCGAGCCGATGGCGCGCCTGGCCGAGCGCCTCGCCGAGTCGAGCCTCGGCGGCCGCGTCTTCTTTGCCAACTCCGGCACCGAGGCCAACGAGTGCGCGATCAAGATCGCCCGCAAGCACGCCCATGGCCGCGGCATCTCGGCGCCGGAGATCATCAGCTTCGAGGGCGACTTCCACGGCCGCAGTTACGGCTCGCTGGCGGCGACGCCGGGCCTCTCCCGCAACGAGGCCCTGGGGCCGATGCTGCCCGGCTTCCGCTCCGTCCCGCGCAACGATGCCGCCGCTCTGCGCGACGCGGTCGGCGAGCGCACCGCCGCGGTCCTGCTGGAGCCGATCCAGGGCGAGGCCGGCGTCCACCCGATCTCCGATCAGACGCTGCTCGCCGCTCGCCGGGCCTGTGACGAATCTGACGCGCTGCTGATCCTCGACGAGATCCAGACCGGGGTGGGGAGGACCGGGTCGCTCTGGGCCTACGAGCAGACGCCGGTCCGGCCCGACGTGATCACCAGCGCCAAGGCGCTCGGTGGTGGGATGCCGATCGGCGCTTGCATCGCCGGGCCGGCCGCAGCGGACGTGCTCGAGCCCGGTGACCACGGCTCGACCTTCGCCGGCGGCCCGGTCGCGACCGCGGCGGCCCTGGCGGTTCTGGAGACGGTCGACGACCCAGCCCTGCTGCGCCGCGTGCGCGAGCGCGGTGGCCAACTGCGCGAGGGCCTGGAGGCGCTCGACGGCGTCACCGCGACGCGCGGCCGCGGCCTCATGGTCGGGGTCGAGCTCGCCGCGGGCATCGACGCCCCGGCCGTCGGAGCCGACCTGCTGAGCCGTGGTCTCGTCGTCAACGTGCCGGCCCCTTCGACCCTGCGGCTGCTGCCACCGCTGCTGGTCGAGTCCGACCAGACCGCGAAAGCGATTGGACTGATCGGCGAATCGCTTCTAGAGTCCCCGTCTTCGTGAAGCGCAAGGATCGCCCAGCACCCCCGCAGCCGCTCGCCACCAGCACCGCAGAGCGCATCGGCGCCATCGTCGAGGCGGCCGAGCGCGCCGCCGTGGCGGTGATCGACGACGCCGAAAAGCAGGCGCAGCAGCATCTTGACGAAGCGCAAACAGAGGCTGCGCGGCTCGTCGCCGACCGCCTCGCCTCGCTCACGGCCCTGACCGATTCCCTGGTTTCCCAGGCGGAGTCGATCAAGGGCGAGTCCGAGCGGCTGGTCGCGAAGCTGGACGAGGCGAAGCGGCGGTTCGCTGCCGGCGAAGAATTCGAGGAGGTGGAAGTCGGCGACCCGACGGAGCAGGAGCGCGGCTCGCATCTGAGCGCTGTCGCCCCGGTCGGGGACGGCGCCGGGCCGCGGAAGAGCGAGTCCGAGCGGGGCACCCCCGCCGGCGCCCGCCTGCTGGCGACCCAGATGGCGGTCTCGGGCAGCAGCCGCGAGGAAATCGAGGCACGACTGCGAAACGGCTTCGAGATCGAGGACACCGCCTCGATCCTCGACGCGATCCTCGGACCGGAGGAGTAGATCTCATGCACGAGGACCCGACGCGCCTTATGGGCCCGGAAGGCAACGGCCCGGAGCCCCACAAGCCGCACGGCAACATGCGCCTCCTCGTCGCCTGCCTGGTGGCGGTTATCGTCGGCCTGATCGTCGCCGTGATCGTCATCGCCGGCGATGGCGGCGGCAGCGATCCCACCACCTCCAGCTCGGAATCGGTCACCACCACGACCTCCGACACGACGACGGAAAGCACCGAGACGACGGAGCCGACGACGACGGAGTCGACCGAAGCCACGACCACCACCGAGCCGACGACGACGGAAACGACCACCACCGAAGAAACCACCGCGCCGCCCGAAGAAGGCGGCAGCGGCGGCATCGAAGCTCCTTGACGCGCACCGCCAGCTACGAGGCCGACCCCGCCCAGGTCGATCGCGTCCTCCTGCTCTACTCGGGTGGGCTCGACACCAGCGTGATGCTGAAGTGGATCCAGGACTCCTACGAGGCCGAGGTGGTCTGCCTCACCGTCAACCTCGGCCAGCCCGGCGAGGACTACGGGGTGATCGAGGAGAAGGCGCGCCGGCTCGGCGCCGTCGAGTGCCACACGGTCGACGCCCGTGAGCGCTTTGCCGCCGAGTTCCTGGCGCCGGCGATCAAGGCCAACGCCGTCTACGGCAACGGCTACCCGCTCTTCACCGCGCTCGGACGGCCCCTGATCGCCGCGCTCGCGGTCGAGTACGCGCGCAAGACCAACTGCGACACGATCGCCCACGGCTGCACCGGCAAGGGCAACGACCAGGTGCGGATCGAGGCCACGGTGGCGACGCTGGCGCCGGAGCTGAAGACGATCGCGCCGGTCCGCTCCTGGGAGATGGGTCGCGAGGAGGAGATCGCCTACGCCCGCGAGCACGGGATCCCGGTCAAGGGCGGGACCGAGGTTGCCCCCTACTCGATCGACGACAACCTCTGGGGCCGCTCCTCCGAGGGGCGCTGGATCGAGGACCTCGACCACGCGCCCGAGGACGACGTCTTCCAGCTGGTGACCCGGCCCGAGGAGGCCCCCGACGAGGCCGAGACGGTCGCCGTCGGGTTCGAGTCCGGCGTCCCCACCTTTCTCAACGGGGAGCACCTGGGCCTGGTCGAGCTGCTCGAAAAGGTGGCCGAGATCGGCTGCCGCCACGGGGTCGGGATCGTCGACCACATCGAGGACCGGATCGTCGGCCTCAAGGTGCGCGACATCTACGAGGTGCCGGCGGCGGCAATCGTCCTCACGGCCCACGAGGAGCTGGAGCGCCTGGTCGGCACCATCCACCAGAACCAGTTCAAGCCCGCGCTTGACCGGAAGTGGGGCTACCTCGTCTACGCCGGTCTCTGGTGGGAGCCGCTGCGGACCGACCTCGACGCCTACATGGACGCGGTCAACGCGCAGGTGACGGGGGAGATCGGCCTGCGCCTCTACAAAGGCAGCGTCCGCGTCGTCACCCGCTCTTCGCCCAACGCCGTCTATGACGCCGGCCTTGCCAGCTTCGCCGAGTCCGGCGGCCTCTTCTCGCAGGCCGCCTCACCCGGCTTCATCGAGCTCTGGTCGCTGCAGTCGCGGATGGCGCACCGGCTGCGTGAGCGCGGGACCGAGGGGGGCGGATGAGCGACAGGCTCGGCAAAGCCGCCGTCCGCTTCGCCTTCCGCTATCTGCGCCGCCGCTACAGGCGCGAGATCCGGATCGGCCTCGGCCTGACCGCGGCCGTGGTGGCCATCGGCGCCTACCTGGCGAGTCGCGACGTCCCCGAGGGCTGACCTCTCCTCAGCTCCCAGCGCAGTTTCCGCCGGACGGCCGAGGTAAGTGCGTTCGCAAGGTTTGTTGCGGTTCGCCGGCCAGCCGTGAATACGCTCGCGGACGGCCACTAGCCTCGAACGTCCCGTGGTGCCGGTCCGCGCCAGAAAGGATGTCGTCGCTCTCTGCGGCGCAGGCGCGCTCCTCTGCGCGTTGGTGGCCGCTGTCCTGACGCTCGCGCCCCCGGCGGGGGCCGCCGAAGTCGGTGCTCTCGAGGCGAAGCTCGCCGGCGCCCGCGACGAGGCGGGGACGCTTGCCGCCGGTCTTCGCGAGAGCAAGGAACGTCTCGCCGCAGCCGAAACGGAGGCCGCAACGGCTGCAGCCCGCGAGCAGCGTCTCTCCACTCTGCTCGCCGAAGGTCGGGAGCGCGCCGCCGCGCTGCGCCGCAAGCTGCGGGCAACGCGCGGGCAGTTGGCGGTCGAGAGGGCGCGTCTGCAGCGCTCGCGCCAGGCCCTGGCCGAGCGCTTGGTCGCGATTTACGAAAGCGGCATGCCGAGCACCGCGACCCTGATCCTTGCCGCCGGCGACTACGACGAACTGAGCGCCCGCGCCGACTACCTGCGGGCGATCGAGGAATCCGACAGCGCCCTCGCCGACCGGGTCGAGCAGGTCCGTGACGAGGTCCGGCGTGAGGTCGAGCTGGTCGCCGAGCTGGAGGCGCGCGCTCTCGCCTACAACGAACGGCTCGCCGCAGCTCGCGAGGAAATCGCCGCCGTGCGCGCCGCCGCCGAGGCTGCGGCAGCCGAACAGGAAGCGATCGCCGCCGAACGCCAGGCGGCCCTCGCCACGCTCAAATCCGACATCGCCGAGTGGGTCGAGGATCTGGAAGCAGCCCGCGCCGCCAGCCGCGCCGAAGCCGAAGAAGAAGTCGGTCGCTGGCTCGGCGGCCCCTACTCGATCCCCACCTACATCGTCATGTGCGAGTCCGGCGGCAACTACAGCGCCCTCAACCCCACCAGCGGCGCCGGCGGCGCCTACCAGATCCTGCCCTCGACCTGGGATCTCTACGGCGGCCAGGGAGCTCCGCATGAAGCCTCCAAGGCCGAACAGGACCGCATCGCCGCTGAAATCTGGGCCGACTCCGGCCCCTCCGCTTGGGTTTGCGCCTGAGGCGGTGATCCCGGGCAGGGGTTCCGCTTCAAGACGCTTCACCCCCGCCCGGGATCACCGCAACCTCCGCAATTCCAGTCACGAGAGGTGCGCGAAAGTCGTCGCAAAAGGTGTGAAAGACGACTCTTGGCGTCGGGCTCGGCTGACATGATCGCCCGACCTCGTGAGCACCGCGTCAGCCGTACATCTCCATGCCCACAGCGAGTACTCGCTGCTGGACGGGGCGTGCAAGATCGATGCGATGGCGGCGCGGGCGGCGGAGCTTGGGCAGCCAGCGCTGGGGCTCACCGACCACGGGGTGATGAACGGGGCGATCGACCTCTACAAGGCCTGCGACAAGCACGGGATCAAGCCGATCGTCGGGCTCGAGGCCTACCTGGTCGAGGACCGGCAGGCGATCAAGGAGCAGACGCGCTACGAGCGCAACCACCTGACCCTGCTGGCCGAGAGCGACAAGGGCTTCGCCAACCTCGTCCAGCTCACCTCGGCCGGCTTCCTCGAGGGCTTCTCGCGCGGCAAGGCCAACGTCGACATGGAGCTGCTGGCCGCGCCACTCCGAGGGCGTGATCGTCCTCACCGGCTGCCTGCAGTCGCGCTTCTGCCGGCGCCTGGTCGAAGAGCGCGCCGACGACGCCCGCGCCCATCTCGACGACCTGATCCAGGCCTTCGGCCCCGAGCAGGTCTACTTCGAGGTGCAGAAGAACGGGATCGAGGAGCAGGACAAGGCCAACGCAGGGGATCGTCCGCTACGCCCGCGAGCTGAAGCGGCCGCTGGTCGGGACCGCCGACGTCCACTACCTGCGGCGCGAGGACTTCGACAATCACGCGGCGCTGCTCTGCGTGCAGACCAAGTCGACCCTGGAGCTGCCGAAGCTCAGCTTCGACACCAACGAGTTCTACATCAAGAGCTCCGAGGAAATGGCCGAGTCCTTCGCCGAGTGGCCGGAGGCGGTCCCGACCTCGCTGGAGATCGCCGAGCGCTGCTCGCTCGACATCGAGCTCGGCAAGCTGCTGCTGCCGCGCTACCCGACCGAGGACGGCGAGGAGCCGGAGGCGATGCTGCGCCGGATCGCGGAGGAGGGATTGCGTGCCCGCTACGGCGACCCGCCGCCGGCCGAGGCGGTCGAGCGGCTCGAGTTCGAGCTCGGGGTGATCGAGGAGATGGGCTTCGCCTCCTACTTCCTGATCGTCTGGGACTTCATTCGATACGCGAAGGAGAACGGCGTCGCGGTCGGCCCCGGCCGCGGTTCGGCGGCCGGCTCGATCGTCTCCTACAGCCTCAACATCACCGACCTCGACCCGCTCGCCAACGACCTTCTCTTCGAGCGCTTCCTCAACCCCGGGCGCAAATCGATGCCGGACATCGACATCGACTTCTCGGTCCGCGGCCGCGAGCGGATGATCCGCTACGTGGGCGAGAAATACGGCCGCGAGTCGGTTGCCCAGATCATCACCTTCGGCAAGATGGCGCCGCGCGCCGCAACCCGCGACGCCGCCCGCGTGCTCGGCTTCGACTACGCGCACCGGCGACCGCCTGGCGAAGCAGATCCCGGAGCCGATCATGGGCCGCAACCCCTCCTTCGAGGAGTGCCTCAAGGCAGGGCCAGGAGCTGAAGAAGACCTACGACGCCGAGCCCGACGCGAAACGGATCCTCGACGTCGCCCAGGGCCTCGAGGGGATCATCCGCAACAACTCGATCCACGCCGCCGCGGTGGTGATCGCCGACCGGCCGCTGCAGGAGATCGTGCCGCTGCAGCTGGCCGAGGACCGCAGCGCCCCTGCCGCCAACGCCAATGGCAACGGGTCCGGCAAGGCGGAGCGCCAGTACAAGATCGTGACCCAGTACTCGATGGGCCCGATCGAGGAGATCGGGCTGCTGAAGATGGACTTCCTCGGCCTCCGCAACCTCGACGTGATCGAGGACGCGATCGAGATCATCCAGCGCTCGCGCGGGGTCGAGCTCGAGATGACGGCGATCCCGATGGACGACAAGCCGACCTTCGCAGATGCTCGCCAAGGGCGACTCGACCGGCGTCTTCCAGCTCGAGTCCGAGGGCATGCGCGAGGCGATGAAGAAGGTGCGCCCGACCGAATTCGACGACATCGTCGCCCTCGTCTCCCTCTACCGCCCCGGCGCGATGGCCTACATCCCCGCCTACGCGAAGGGCAAGCGCGACCCCGCCTCGGTCACCTACCCCGACCAGCGCCTGCGGCCGATCACCGAGCCGACCTACGGCTGCGTCCTCTACCAGGAGCAGCTGATGGAGATCGCCAAGCAGATGGCCGGCTTCAGCCCCGCCGAGGCGGACGACCTGCGCAAGGCGATCGGCAAGAAGAAGCGCGACCTGATGGCGACGATGAAGGCCAAGTTCCTGGAAGGCATGCAGGCCTCGGGAACCGCGACCAAGGTCGCCAACGACATGTGGGGGCTGATGGAGGCCGCCGCCGACTACTCCTTCAACAAGTCCCACGCCGCCTGCTACGCGCTGATCGCCTACCGCACCGCCTACCTCAAGGCCAACTACCCGGCCGAGTACATGGCGGCGGTGATCTCCTCGGTGATGAACACCAAAGACAAGGTCCCCTTCTTCGTCAACCGCTGCGAGGAGATGGGGATCGAGGTGCTGCCGCCCGACGTCAACTCCTCCGACCACAGCTTCGTCGTCTCCGAGAACGCGATCCGGTTCGGCCTCGACGCGGTCAAGAACGTCGGCCACTCCGCGGTGGAGGCGATCCTGCGGGCCCGCGAGGACGCCGCGATCGCCTCGATCTGGGACTTCTGCGAGCGGGTCGACTCGCGCGCGGTCAACAAACGCGCGATCGAATGCCTGATCAAGTGCGGCGCCCTCGACTCGACCGAGGCGACCCGCAAAGGGATGCTGGAAGCGCTGCCCGGCCGCGCAGTCGGCGGGCCAGAAGGCGCAGGAGGACGCGCAGATGGGGCAGGGCTCGATCTTCGACTTCGGAGACGACGCCGCGGGTAGCTCCGCGCCGGCGCAGGCGCATCACCGGCCGCCGATCTCCGCGGTCGAGTTCGACCGCGCCGAGCTGCTGGCGCTGGAGAAGGAGACGCTCGGCACCTACCTCTCCTCGCACCCCCTGACCGAAGTCCGAGGTGCCCTGCGGGCGCGGGTCGACTGCGGCCTGGCCGAGCTCGGCGGCAAGCCCGACGGCTCCTGGGTGACGGTCGGCGGCATCGTCGTCGAGTGCAAGAAGATCCGCACCAAGAGCGGCAGCCAGATGATGTTCGCCACGCTCGACGACGTCGAGGGCCAGGTCGAGATGCTGGTCTTCAAGGCCGACGAGTCCGAGAACGCGACCGTGATCGCGCCCGACGCGATCGTCCTCGTCCGCGGCCGCCTCGACCACAAGGACCGCGGCGAGACCAAGCTGGTCGTGCAGGAGGCGCAGCGCTTCGAACCCGACGCCGACGAGATCGCCCGCGGCGCCAGGAACGTCGCCGCGATCCCCAGCGGCCCCTTCGAGCTGACGATCGACGCTGCCGCGCTGGAGCGACGGCCTCTGTCGACGAGCTGAAGGCCGTCTTCGAGCACCACAAGGGCGAGGCCGACGTCCACCTGATGGTCGGCGACCGCCGCCTCAAGCTCGCGCGGTTACCAGGTCCGGCCGTCCAGCAGCCTCCGAGCCGAGATCGGGCATGTCCTTGGTTCCGAGCGCCCTGGCGGCCTGAGACCAAGCAGGTCGCTGGACGCAGGGAGCGTGGCGTGCTTTGCACGCGAGCGACTGAGGACGGCGAAATGCGCCGGTCTCAGGCCGCCAGGCTCCCTAGACTCTCACCATGACCGCCACGCGGACCCAAGTTGGCGAGTGTCGCCAGTGCCGCTCCTTCTGCGACAAGATGGTCGAGCCGCGTGGCTGCGTCGAAATCGGCTGCCGCTACCTCTACAGCTACATCGACCGCCTCAGCGGCGCGCAGTTCGTCGGCTGCATGCAGGAGGTCTTCGGGGCCGAGGTCGAGCTCTCGGCGGTGCTCGAGCCGGGTGGCTTCGGCGGCGTGAAGATGACTGGCGAGCCGTTGCCGCACTGTCAGTTCGCGGTCGAGCGCGCCTACGAGGGCTCCGGCGAGTCCTACGACTGCGTCAACCGGCGCTTCTTCGACTGCTCCGACGAGGGCGCCGAGGGCCTGCGCGCCTTCGACCTTCGCGACATCTGATGGGACACCGTTCCATGTAAGATTGGCCGTCATGACCGAGACGGCAGAGATCGCACCAACCGACGCGGATCAGGCCCTGGCCGAGGTAACCGGAGCCAACGGCGCCGAAGCGCAGGAGGGGCCCAGGTTCACGCTCGAGCTGAACCAGGACCAGAAGGACATCAAAGAGTGGGTCCACGGCTTCGCCGAGGGCGTCGTCAGGCCCGCGGCCGAGGAGTGGGACGAGCGCGAGGAGACGCCCTGGCCGGTGATCCAGGAGGCCGCCAACATCGGCCTCTACAGCTTCGAAGCGCTCGGCCAGTTCTGGGCCGACGAGACCGGCCTGACCCTGCCGATCGCCAACGAGGAGCTGTTCTGGGGCGACGCCGGCATCGGCATGGCGATCATGGGCACCTCGCTCGCCGTCGCCGCGATCTTCGGGCAGGGAACGCCGGAGCAGATGGGGGAGTGGATTCCGCAGTGCTTCGGCAGCGCCGACGACGTCAAGCTCGGCGCCTTCTGCGCCTCCGAGCCCGACGCCGGCTCGGACGTCTCCGCGATCCGCACCACCGCCAAGTACGACGAGGCCAAGGACGAGTGGGTGATCAACGGCCAGAAGGCCTGGGCGACCAACGGCGGCATCGCCAACGTCCACGTGGTGATCGCCTCGGTCGACCGCGAGCTCGGCTCGCGCGGCCACGCCGCCTTCGTGATCCCGCCCGGCACGCCGGGCTGCGAGCAGGGCGCCAAGGTCAAGAAGCACGGCCTGCGCGCCTCGCACACCGCCGACGTCCACCTCGACGACTGCCGCGTTCCGGGCTCCTGCCTGCTGGGCGGCAAAGAGAAGCTCGACGAACGCCTGGCGCGGGTCCGCGAGGGCAAGAAATCGAAATCGCAGGCGGCGATGCAGACCTTCGAGGCGAGCCGGCCGACGGTCGGCGCCCAGGCGCTCGGCATCGCCCGCGCCGCCTACGAGTACGCGCTCGACGTACGCCAAAGAGCGCGAACAGTTCGGCAAGAAGATCATCGAGAACCAGGCGATCGCCTTCACCCTCGCCGACATGAAGCTCGAGATCGACGCCGCCCGCCTGCTGGTCTGGCGCGCCGCCTGGATGGGCCGCAACGGCCAGAAATTCGAAAACGCCGAGGGCTCGATGTCGAAGCTGAAGGCCGGCGAGGTCGCCGTCTGGGCGACCGAGCGGGCGATCCAGATCCTCGGCGGCAACGGCTACACCCGCGAGTTCCCGGTCGAGCGGATGCACCGCGACTCGAAGATCTACACGATCTTCGAGGGCACCTCAGAGATCCAGCGCCTGGTCATCTCCCGCGCGATCTCCGGCGTCCACGTCAAATAACGAATTTACGGCGGGAGAGCAAGGGCCGGCACAGTCCGGTCCTTGTCGCCTGCTCTGATGGCAGGCCGGTCCCGGTAGGGGTTTCGCTTAACTTTTTCGAGGGTCGCCACTAGCTGTCGCGCGGAGCACAGCCGCGAAAAAGTACAAGACGCTTCACCCCTACCGGGACCGGCCTGGGAGCGAGAACGGCGACAAGGACCGGACTCCTGAGCCTAAGCTGATTTGCGGCGCTTCAGGCCTTCGCGGCGGAGGCGCTTGGCCAGGGTCACTTCTTTTTTGTCGGAGCCTTTCTTTTCGGGGCCCGGGGTCTCCAGGGTGGCGGGGAGGCCCTCGAAGCGGGGCTCGGAGAGGAAGGCGGCGAGGCCGCGTTTGCCCATCTCGCCTTTGCCGATGTTGGCGTGGCGGTCGCGGCAGGAGCCGAGGGGGGCGGCGGCGTCGTTGACGTGGAGGCACTGCAGGCGCTCGAGGCCGACCTTGGCGTCGGCTTCGTCGAGGATCTCGGTGAGGCGGGCCTCGTCGGTGACGTCGTAGCCCTGCACGAAGAGGTGGCAGGAGTCGAGGCAGAGGCCGAGGCGCTTGCCGCTCCCGGCCCGCTCGATCAGCTCCGCGGTCTCGTCGAAGTCGCGGCCGAGCAGTCCTTTGTGGCCGGCGGTCTGCTCGAGCAGCAGCGGGCAGGAGTCGCTGTCCTTCAGCGCCGCCGCGATCACCTTCGCCGCCCGCTTCATCGAGGGGCCGTGCGGCTCGCCTTTCTGGGCGCCGGGGTGGAGGACGACGCCGGCGGCGCCGATCCCGTCGCCGATCCGCAGCGCGTGGCTGAGCGAGGTCAAGGACTTCTTACGCAGCTCTTTGTCTTTGGTCGCGCAGTTGATCAGGTAGACGGCGTGGATCACCACCGCTTCGACCGGGGAGGCGTCCATCGCCTCGCGGAAGGCGGCGAAGTCCTCCTCGCCATACTGGGTCGGCCGCCACATGCGCGGGCTCTGGTGGAAGATCTGGATAGATTCGCAACCGCGCTGCTTGCCGCGCTCGACCGCATTTGCGAGTCCGCCGGCGGTGGAAACGTGCGCTCCGATCAACATGAACAGCGATAACCCCCGTTTGAGATTTGCCCCCTCGCCGACCGGTGCGCTGCACATCGGTGGAGCGAGGACGGCACTCTACAACTGGCTCGCCGCCCGTCACGATGGCGGCGAGCTGGTGCTGCGGATCGAGGACACCGACCGCGAGCGCTCGACGCCGGAGAACGTCGAGCAGATCCTCGACGCGCTGCGCTGGCTGGAGCTCGACTGGGACGAGGGACCGATCTCGCAGGCGACGCGGGCCGAGCGTCACGAGGCGGCGCTGCAGCGCCTGCTGGAGTCCGGCGCCGCCTACCACGACGCGGCGACCGCAAAGGACGTCGAGGCCTGGAAGGCCGAGCACGGCGCCGGGCGCGGCTACCGCGGTACGCCTTCCCAGGAGGAGTCGGCCGCCGTTCGTCTGCGGGTCCCGGACGAGGGGGAGACCGTGGTCGAAGACCTGCTCCGCGGCGCCGTCGCCTTCCCCAACGCCAGCTATGACGACTTCGTGATCGCCCGCGGCGACGGCTCGGTCCTCTACAACTTCGCGGTCGCGGTCGACGACGCCGAGATGGGGATCACCGAGGTCGTGCGCGGCGACGATCACCTCTCGAACACCCCCAAGCAGCTGCTGGTGCTGGCCGCCCTCGGCCACGAGCCGCCCCGCTACGCGCACCTGCCCCTCCTCCACGGTCCGGACGGCAAGAAGCTCTCCAAGCGCCACGGGGCCGCCTCGGTGCAGGAGCTGCGGGACTCCGGCTACCTGCCGGCGGCGGTGCGCAACTACCTGGCGCTGCTCGGCTGGGGGACCGACGACGACACGACCCTGATGTCGACCGCGGAGCTGGTCCGGCGCTTCCGGGTCGCCGACGTCGGCAAGTCGGCGGCGATCTTCGACGAAAAAAAGCTGCGCTGGCTGAACGGGCGCTTCATGCGCGAGATGCCGCTCGACGAGTACACGGCGGCGGTCGCCCGTCACCTCGGGCGCGAGCCTGACGAGAAGCTCCGGGCCGCTTGCGAGATCGTCCAGGAGAAAGCGCAGACGCTGACAGAGGTCTGGCCGCTGATCCGCTTCCTCTTCGAGGAGCCGATCGACGACCCGAAGGCCTGGTCGAAGGTGATGAAGAACGGCAGCGGCGAACTGCTCGAGGCCACGGTGGAGGCGCTGAAAGCAGCCGAGCCCTTCGAGCCGGACCCGATCGAGGCGGCGCTGGCGGCGCTCGTCGATCGCTTCGACGTCAAGCCGGGCAAGCTCTACCAGCCGATCAGGGTCGCGA
Organism: uncultured Solirubrobacterales bacterium; assembly: GCA_963802935.1. Taxonomy (GTDB): domain Bacteria; phylum Actinomycetota; class Thermoleophilia; order Solirubrobacterales; family 70-9; genus VAYN01. The sequence goes on from CAWDKO010000007.1 coordinate 889,125, forward strand.
TTACCGGCAGCTCGGTCTCCCCGGGCATCTTCGAGTCGCTCGCGGTGCTGGGCCGCGAACGCACCTTGAACCGACTGAGAACGGCGATCGAGCGGCTCGCGGGCGTAAAAACGGACGGATGATCGAGCTCCGGCTCGTTGCGAGGGGTACTTTCGGCTAAACCAAACGTCTTCATCTGCCGATGGGGAGCACGATGGGAGCTTCCACCCCTCAGGCACAGTCCAAGCCGGCCAACGGCAAGGTCGCCGCACACGACGTCTCCTCCGCGCGCAACGGCAGCTCGGGGAGCAACGGCAGCAAAGGCTCGCGCGGCTCCGCCGCCCCCGGCAGCCGCCTGGCCGAAGCCTTCGAGGCGGTCGAGCGCTTCCCCGTCCTGATCGAGTCGCGTGAGCGGGTGATTGCGGCCGCCACGGCCGACAACGCGCGCATCGGCGACCTCGTGGAAGCGGTCGAGTCCGATGTCGCGCTCTCGATTTCCGTGCTTCGCTTCGCCAACCGCAGCGGCGTGGTCGCCGGTGGCGTCGGTGGCATCCCGGAGGCCGTCGAAGTGCTCAAGCCCTCCGGGGTCCTCGCCCTCGCCGGTACCGCCCCAAGCTTCGACTTCTTCGAGTCCAATGGCGGTTGGGAGCTGAAACCTGAGCGCTTCCGTGTCCATGCCCTCGCCACGCAACGTGCCGCCGACCAGATCGGCCGCGTGGTCGGCTGGGTCGAACGCGACGAGCTCGCGGTGGCGGCGCTGTTGCACGACGTCGGCCGCCTCGTCATCTCCCGCTTGCACCCCGGCTACAAGGTCTACTTCGACGCGGCCGCCCGCACCCCCGAGCAGCGCCTGCGCGACGAACGCGAGCAGCTCGGCATCGACCACACCCTGGTCGGCGGCGTGCTGGCCCGGCGCTGGAACCTGCCGCAGCGGATCGCGGTCGCGATCGAGCGCCACCACGCCGAGGACGCCGACGGCCTTGCGGCGATGGTCGCCACCGCCGACATGGTCGCCCACTACTCCCAGGGCGAGGCGATCTCACCGGAACGGCTGCGGGGCAGCGCCGAGCGCTGTGGGCTCGGCCCCGAGGCGCTGCGCGACCTCCTCTACGAAATGCCGCTGCCGCGCCAGGACGCCTCCCGGATCAGCGAGCCCTGCCCGCTTTCGGCCCGCGAGCTGGACGTGCTGCGCCACCTCTCCGAGGGGATGGTCTACAAGCAGATCGCCGGCGAAATGCAGCTCTCGGTCTCGACCATCCGCACCCACCTGCACAACGTCTACGGCAAGATCGGCGCCGTCGACCGCGCCCAGGCCGTCCTCACCGCGCGCGACCGCGGCTGGATCTAGTCCCAACCGGACTCGTCAGTCGATCAAAGCCTCGCGCAGGGCGATCGAGACCGCGTGGGTGCGATTGCGCGCCCCGAGCCGGGCCAGCGCCGTCTTGATGTGGGTCTTGACGGTCTCTTCGCTGAGGTCGAGTTCGCGCGCGGCGACGGTGGTCGACTCGCCGTTGGCCAGCAGCTGCAGGATCTGGCGCTGGCGCCGGGTGAGCTTGCCGCGGCTGCCTTTCGGCGGCACGGTGGGGTCGACGAAGCTTTCCTGGGCGGCGGCGGCATCGACCGCTTTGCGCAGCTGGTCCGGGCCGGTCGTCCGCGCCACGTAGGCGCTGGCGCCGGCCTGCAGAGCGGCGCTGGCGATGTAGCGCTCGGGGCGCTCGCCGTGGGCGACGATGCCGAGCGCGGGGGAGGAGCGGCGGAGGATGCGGATCGTCTCGGTGCCGCTGATCGAGGCGACGATCCCGTTCTGTCGCCAGCGCATGTCGACGATCGCGACGTCGAAGTCGCCGATGTCGCGAACGAGGTCGACTCCTTCCTCGCGGCTGGTCGACTCGTGCACCTCGAAGCTGTCTTCGAGCACGCCACGGACTCCGAGGCGGACGAGCGGGTGATCGTCGATCACCAGACATTGGGGGCGTTCGCTCAGGAGTGCTTCCGATCGCTGGTCACGGTTGGGCGCCGTTCTGCTTCTCGCCGCCCCGTTGAGTTCGATCCTAGCCCAGCCCGGGAGGGTGCGGTAGAAAGGGTTTCTTGATCTCGATCACCTCCAAGTCCCGCTACGCCGTCGTCGCGCTCGCCGAGCTCGCGCGTTCGGGCGACCGGCCCGTCCCGATCAAGGAGCTGGCCGAGCGCCGCGACATCCCCGAGCAGTTCCTCGAGCAGCTCTTCTCGACCCTGCGCCGGGCCGGGCTGCTGACCAGCCACCGCGGCATGCGCGGCGGCTACACCCTCTCGCGCCCGGCCGAAGAGATCACCGTGCTCGAGGTCGTGCAGGCGCTCGACGGCAAGGTCGGCCAGGAGGCCGACGAGGCCGGTGGCATCTGGGCCGAGGGCGTGACCGCCCTGCGCAAGGTCTTCGGCCAGACCACGATCGCCGAAGTCGCCCGCCGCGAGGCCGAAGAGGCGGGCAGCGGCATGTACTTCATTTAGAAATCGAGTGGGTGTCGATTAGTAATCACTGAGTGCTCTACTGTCGCGGATCGATGTACGGTTCTCGACTCACCTTTCTCACCATTCCGGCGCTGCTTGGCCTGCTGATTGCGCTTGTCATGCCGGCGGTCGCCGGGGCCGCGGCGGTCGATCCGGAGCGCAACCTCGCGCAGCCGGTCCCCGAGCTGTGGACGAGCGACCGCAGTGAGGCCGATATCAACGGGCTGGCGGCGAAAGGCTGGCGGCTCACCGACGTCACGGTCGAACGCCAGAACCCGTACCGGTTCGGCGGCGCGTTCGTCCACAACAGCGGCCCCTATGCGCGCAGCTGGTACTGGTGGTTCGGGAAGTCCAGCACCGAGGTCGATGCGCTCACCCGGAGCATCGGCCGCCGGCTGATCGACGTCGAGCCCTACACCGTCGACGGCCAGCGCCGCTTCGCGATCGTCAGCGTGGTCAATGAGGGGGAGGCGGCGAAGGAATGGGGGTGGAATTACGACAAGACCGTGCCGCAGATCATGGCCGAGGCGAAACTTTACGACCTCCGGGTGGTCGATCTCGACGCCTACACGGTGAACGGCCAACGCCTCTACAGCTACGTCGGCATCAAGAACCAAGGGGTCGACGCCAGGGGGTGGTGGCTGTACGACAACGTCTCGGAGCGGTTCGTCAGCCAGAAACTGGCGGAGCACGGGGCGCGCCTGGTCGACATGGAGCTGATCTGGGAGCGCCCGCCGGACCCCAATAGGACCAAGGCCCTGGGGTCGGGCAGGGCGGTCAGCGCCGTGATGGTCCACAACCCGGAGGGGACGCTCACGATGCCGTTCGTGAAAGCGTCGCTCTCCTGGATCGAAGAGCGGCGGGCCTCCAACGGCGTCCGCGTCGCCGAGCTCGACCGCAACGGCGACGGCTGGACCGGGGTGCTGATCGACAACATCGACGGCGAGAACGCGCGGATGCGCTCGGTCGTCCGCTCGACCCCCTTCGGCAACAGCTACTTCGGGGTCTTTTCCAAACGAGTCGGCGGGCCGACTGACGTGGGTCTCGCGCACGAAGACGGCCACCAGCCGATGAGTACGGTGAAGCTCATCCCCCTCCTCTACGCGATGGAGCTTGCCGACCAGGGCCAAGTGAACCTGGACACCAAGACGATCGCATGGAGGACCCCGTACGGCTCGCCGGGGATGGTGTTGTGCGAACGCCCGCCGCGGCTCGGTAAGGGCGAACTGCACAGCCACTCGCTCCGGGAAACCCTGCAACGCAGCCTCTGGGAGTCCCTGAACCCGGCCCACGAGGCATTGCTGAACACCTTCGGCCGGCAGGCGATCCTCGACCGAATGAAGGCGCTCGGCATGGACCACCTGCGGATCTACCCGCGCTGCGCCCCAAAGAAGACGGGCGGGCTCGACTGGTGGTCCAACGGGGCCACCCTGGCCGAGATGGCCCGGGTGTACGAGCTGGTCGACCTCAAACAGGTCTTCCCCAACAACTGGTTCGCGGCGCGGAACACCTTCTACGACATCGTTGCCACCTGGTCGCAGGAGCCATTTCGAAAGATCGTCACTGAGGAGGCCATCAAGCTCGGCAAGAGCGAAGCCGTCGCGAGCGAATTCACGAACCTGATTCACCTCGAGGGCAAGGGGGGCTCCTACACCAGGTGGGAAGGGAAGGGACCGAACACGATCGGCCGGTCGTTCGCCTACCGCGTCACCTTCCCGATCAAAGTTCCCGTCACGGTCGACCCGTCCGGGATCGCGCCGGACGCGCATGTCGGCGGCTTCTTCGTCAACCGCCTCTACGTGCCGTGCTATGAGGCGCGGGAAACAAAAGCGGGAATAGCGGGCGGCAGCAGTCCGGCGTGCGTCAGGGCCGAAGGCGAAGTCGACAAAGCGTTCTGGACCGTCACGACCGAGCTGCAGCGCACGGCGATCCGCCAGGCGCTCGAAACCTGGTGAGGGCGTTGCGCGCCTGAACGGCGGGCCTGGCGCCTAAAGTGCCGGGGATGAGACGCGTGGACAAGGGAACCGCCTGATGCGGATCGGGGCGGAGGCTTCGGGCGTAGTCGGCGGCACGCCGATGGTGCTGCTGGACCGGCTCGGCAGCGACGTCGGCGCGATGGTCTGCGCGAAGCTCGAGTACTTCAACCCCGGCGGGTCGGTCAAGGACCGGATCGGGGTGGCGATGATCGACGCCGCCGAGGAGGCGGGGCAGGTGAAGCCGGGGCGCTCGGTGGTGGTCGAGCCGACCAGCGGCAACACCGGGATCGCGCTGGCGATGGTTTGCGCCGCCCGCGGCTACGAGCTGATCCTGACCATGCCCGAGGGGATGAGCCGGGAGCGGGCGAAGCTGCTGCGCGCCTACGGCGCCGAAGTCCGCGAGACGCCCTCGCTGGGCGGGATGAACGAGGCGGTGGCGCTGGCGGAAGAGATCCGCGAGCAGCGCAAGGCGTTCATGCCAATGCAGTTCTCCAACCCCGCCAACGCCGAGGCGCACCGGCGCACCACGGCGGAGGAGATCTGGAGCGACTGCGACGGCGAGGTCGGCGCTTTCGTCGCCGGGGTCGGCACCGGCGGCACGATCACCGGCGTTGGTCAGATGCTGAAGGAGCGGGCGCCGGAGGCGCTGGTGGTCGCGGTCGAGCCGGCTGCCTCGCCGGTCCTCTCCGGCGGCGTGCCCGGCCCGCACAAGATCCAGGGGATCGGCGCCGGTTTCGTCCCCGAGGTGCTCGACCGCGGGGTGATCGACGAGGTGGTCGCGGTCGGGGACGAGGACGCGCTGGAGACGGCGCGTCTGGTCGCCCGCGCGGAGGGGATCCTGGCGGGCATCTCCGCCGGCGCCAACATCAACGCGGCATTGCAGGTCGCGGCGCGGCCGGAGCTGGCCGGCAAGCGGGTGGTGACGATCGTCTGCGACTCGGGCGAGCGGTACATGTCCCTACCCTTCTTCTCACCATGAGCAGGTGGAAACGGGTGGTCTCCGAGGTGCGTGCCGACGTCGCCGCGGCGCGTGACCGCGACCCCGCCGCCCAGAACGTCTCGACCTTCGAGATCCTCGCCAGCTGGGCAGGGGTGCAGGCGCTGCTCGTGCACCGGGCGGCGCACGTGCTGATGGAGTCGGGGGTGCCGATCGTGCCGCGTGCGATCGCCTACGCCGCCCGGGCGGTGACCGGGGTCGAGATCCACCCGGCGGCGGTGATCGGCAAGTCCTTCTTCATCGACCACGGCGCCGGCGTGGTGATCGGCGAGACCGCCGTGATCGGCGACCGCGTCACCCTCTACCAGGGGGTGACGCTTGGCGGTACCGGCTTCCAGCGCGGCAAGCGCCACCCGACGCTCGGGGACAACGTCACCGTCGGCTCCGGCGCCAAGCTTTTGGGCCCGATCGCGGTTGGCGCCGGCGCCAAGGTCGGCGCCAACACGGTCGTGGTCGAGGACGTGCCGCCGGGCGCGACCGTGGTCGGCAACCCCGGCCACCCGGTCAGGGTGGAGGGCCGCCGGGTCGAAGGCCCGGACGCCGACTGGATCCACCTGCCCGATCCGATCGCCGAGGCGATCAAAGCGCTTTCGGGGCGCATCGCCGAACTCGAGCGACGGCTTTCCGAGCTCGACGGGGGTAGACCACCGGACGCGGAGTCGCCGGATCTTCGGCCGCGAACGGGGCGTTCTTCCGCTGGCGGTTGAAATTATCTGAACAGTCAGATAGACATCAGTCTCAGATGACCATGAGACCCCGACCCCTCCTGCTCCTCGTCGCCGTCCTCAGCGCGCTCGTGCTCTCCGCCTGTGGTGACAGCGGAGGCGAGAGCAATGACGCCACGGCTGCGGGCGAGCAGGCGCCGCCCAAGCAGCTGGAAAAGGCGGTCACGACCTTCGTGGTCAACCCCCGGTACGGGGTCAAAACGGTGAAAGTCACCAGCGTGAGCATCGACGGCGACGAGGCGACGGCCGACGGTGAGCTGGCCGGCGGGGCCCTCGACGGCCAGACGGTCTCGTTCGTTCTCGTCAAAGGCAAACAGGGATGGGAAGTCAAGGAGGCAGCGCGGTTCGTCGGGCTGGACAAACCGCTCCTGATCAAGAAATTCGAAGAAGAAACCGCAGCCCTGCCGGAAAAACTGACCGCCGCCCAGGTCCGCTGCCTGACGGAGGAGTTCAGCAACTCCTCGCAGGCGCAGATGGAAGCGATGTACCTCGACCACGCTGAAGCCGCCTTCCTCGAGCTGGGCAAACGCTGTAAAGACGCTTAGGCGAAACAGCACCCCGGCTCGGCGGCCGCCCGCCTCTCTATGCTCGGAGCGATGTTGCAGAGTGAGTTCGAGATGCCGCCCGACGCCCAGGATTTGCCCGCCGGCGCACCCACCGAGGCCGGTGCGGATCGCGTCGAGCGGCTGCTGGCGGGGCTGAACCCGCCCCAGCGCGAGGCGGTCGAGTACGGCGAAGGGCCGCTGCTGGTGCTGGCTGGCGCCGGATCGGGCAAGACCCGCGTGCTCACGCACCGGATCGCCTACCTGCTGGCGACCGGGGCGGCGCGGCCGGGGGAGATCCTCGCGATCACCTTCACCAACAAAGCGGCGGCGGAGATGCGCGAGCGGGTCGGCCAGCTGGTCGGCCGCTCGGTGCGGGCGATGTGGGTGACGACCTTCCACTCGTCCTGCGCGCGGATGCTGCGGGCCGACGCCGAGCGCCTCGGCTACTCGCGCAGCTTCACGATCTACGACGAGTCGGACTCGCTGCGGATGCTCAAACGCTGCCTCTCCGAGCTCGGCGTAGACCCGAAACGCTTTCCGCCGCGGGCGGTGCGCTCGAAGATCTCCGGCGCCAAGAACCAGCTGATCGACGCCGCCGCCTACGCCGAAACGCAGAGCGGGCCGTTCGAGGAAGTCGTCGCCGAAGCCTTCCCGCTGTACGAGAAGCGGATGCTCGAGGCCAACGCGATGGACTTCGACGACCTCCTGGTCCGCACCGTCAACGCGTTAGAGCTGTTCGAGGAGGTGCGCAACCGCTGGCGGGGCACTTTTCGCCACGTCCTCGTCGATGAGTACCAGGACACCAACCACGCCCAGTACCGGCTGCTGCAGCTGCTCGCCTCCGAGCACGGGAACCTGATGGTGGTCGGCGACGACGACCAGTCGGTCTACGGCTTCCGCCACGCCGACATCCGCAACATCCTCGACTTCGAGGCCGACTTCCCAGAGGCCGCCTCGGTCAAGCTCGAGCAGAACTATCGCTCGACCCAGACGATCCTCTCCGCCGCCAACGCGGTGGTCGAACACAACCGGCAGCGGCGGCGGAAGCAGCTCTGGACCGAGAAAGAGGGGGGAGAGCCGGTGCAGCTGGCCGAGCTCACCGACGAGCACGAGGAGGCGCGCTGGGTCGCCGGCGAGATCGAGCGGCTCGGGGAGGAGGAGGATGTCGTCCGCTCCGACGTCGCCGTCTTCTACCGGACCAACGCGATGAGCCGGGTGCTGGAGGACACGCTGAACCGCTTCGACGTGCCCTACCAGGTGATCGGCGGCACCAAGTTCTACGAGCGGGCCGAGATCAAGGACGCGGTCGCATACCTCAGCCTGCTCGTCAACGAAGCCGACCTCGTCTCCTTCTCGCGGATCGTCAACTCGCCGCGGCGCGGGATCGGCAACACCACCCAGGGGCGCCTCACCGCCTACGCCAACACCGCCGGGCTGACGATCTGGGAGGTGATCGAACGGGCGGAGGAGGTGCCGGGCCTGAGCGCCGCCGCGATCAAGGCGGTCTCGCGCTTCTACGAGATGGTGGACGGGCTGCGAGACCGCGCCGAGAGCTCCTCGGTGGCGGGACTGCTGGAGGCGGTCCTGAACGAGACCGGTTATCTCGAAGCGCTGGCGGCCGAGCGCACGGTGGAGGCGGAGGGGCGGGCCGAGAACCTCGAAGCCCTGGTCGCCGGCGCCGCCGAGTTCGACCTCGAGCGCGAGCGCGAGGGCGACAGCGAGGTGCCGCCGCTGGAGGAGTACCTGCAGCAGATATCCCTCTACAACGACCAGGACTCGCTCGAGGAGAAGCAGGAGCAGGTGACGCTGATGACCCTGCACAACGCCAAGGGCCTCGAGTACGACGCGGTCTTCGTGGTCGGCTGCGAGGACGGCTCCTTCCCGCACATGCGGGCGCTGGAAGAGGGCGGCGAAGAAGAGGAGCGCCGGCTCTGTTACGTCGCGATCACCCGCGCCCGCGAGCGGCTCTACATGACCTGGGCGCGCGAGCGGCGCCTGTTCGGCCGCGCCGAGCACAACCTGCCTTCGCGCTTCGTCGACGAGTTGCCGGCGGAGCTGACCGAGCGCCATCAGAAATCGGTCGCCAGCGGCGGCATGACCTGGAATGCGCCCACCGCGACGCCGGGCGTCGAGCCTGCGCAGTCGGTCGATCCCGGCCCGGCGCTGGAGATGCAGACCGGCGACGACGTCGTCCACGCCAGCTTCGGCGACGGTGTCGTCACCGCGGTCGAGCCGGGTGGGGTCGTCGTCGTCCGTTTCTCCGGCGACGGCTCCGAGCGCAAGCTGATGGCCGACTACGCGCCGATCCGGAAGCGGTAGCCGGGTGGCGGCGCGCACGATCGACGGCAAAGCGGTCGCCGCCGCGGTGCGCGAGCGGGTGCGAGTCGACGTCGCCGCCTACGCCGAGGAGGCCGGGAGGGTGCCGACGCTGGCGACGGTGATCGTCGGCGACGACCCCGCCTCGGAGATCTACGTCCGCAACAAGCACCGCGCCTGCGAGGACGTCGGCATGGGGTCCGTCCACCACGGTCTGGAGGCGGCCACGCGCGAGGAGGAGCTGTTGGAGCTGGTCGCCGCGCTCGGCGCGGACGTCGACGTCGACGGCATCCTCGTGCAGTTGCCGCTGCCGGCCCATATCGACCCCGACGCCATCGTCGGCGCCCTTGACCCGGGCAAGGACGTCGACGGCCTGACGCCGGCCAACGCCGGTCTGCTCGCGCACGGGACGCCGAACCTGGTGCCCTGCACCCCCGCCGGGGTGATGGAACTGCTGGCGCACGAGGGGGTCGACCTGGAAGGGGCCGAGGCGGTTGTCGTCGGGCGCTCGAAGCTGGTCGGCGTGCCGGTGGCGCGGCTGCTGCTGGCCGCCGACGCGACGGTGACGGTCTGCCACTCGCGCACCCGCGAGCTGGAGCGGACCTGTGCCCGCGCCGACGTCCTCGTCGCCGCGGTCGGAGTCCCGGAACTGCTCGGGGCGGAAGCGATCAAGCCCGGCGCGGTCGTGATCGACGTCGGCATGAACCGCACCGAGGAGGGTCTCTGCGGCGACGTCGACACCGCTGCCGCGTCGGAGCTCGCGGCGGCGATCACGCCGGTCCCCGGTGGGGTCGGCCCGATGACGATCGCGATGCTCCTGGTCAACACCTTGCAGGCCGCACGCGCTCGCACCTTGTCCACGCCGGCCTAGAAGGGTCGGCCAATTCCCCGCCGAATAGGGCCTGAAGCTGGTTAGGGTCGGGATCAACCCGGCCAAGCTTCCACGGAGGGATATGCAGATGGACGTAGACAAGCTCAACACCGGAGAGAAGATCGCCGGGGTATCGGCTGTCCTGCTCTTCATATTCATGTTCTTCGACTGGTTCGGGGTCGAGATCTCCGGCGAAGAAGGGTCGATCTCGTTCGGGTCCGGCGCCGGCGGCAACGCCTGGGACGCGCTCGACTTGATCCCGTTCATCCTCATCGTCGCCATCGCGGTGGCGATCGTGAACGTCTTCCTGCGCCTCAGCGACAGCGACTACGAGCCGCCGATCTCGATGAACGTCGCCGTCACCGTGCTCGGTGGCATCGGGGCTCTGCTGATCCTCTACCGGATCGTCTCCCCGCCGAGCTTCGGCAGCTTCGGCGGCGTCTCCGCCGACGCCACCCTCGAATTCGGCATCTTCCTCGGCCTGCTAGCAGCGATCGGCATCGCCTTCGGCGGCTACAAGGGCATGCAGGAAGAGGGCTCCTCCTTCAGCGGCACCGCCGACAAACTCTCGGGCGGCGGCAACCCGCCACCGCCGCCATCTAGCGGCGGGACTCCACCGCCTCCACCGCCACCCCAGAGCGGTAGCACGCCGCCTCCGCCACCCCCACCGACGAGCTAGCCGTCCACGGGGGAGTGGCGGGTGAGGGGTGAAGCGTCTTGTACTTTTTCGCGACCGGCACTACTCGGACGGCCGCTCGCGCCCCTCGAAAAAGTTAAGCGAAACCCCTCACCCGCCACTCCCCTCGCGATCTGCTTGGCGAAGGCGATGATGGTCATCATTGGGTTGACTCCTACTGAAGTGGGGAAGAGGGAGCCGTCGGCGACGTAGAGGTCTCGGGTTCCGTAGACGGAGCCGTCGGGGGCGCAGGCTCCCTCGCGGGGATCAGATGAAATGCGGGCCGTCCCCATTGGGTGGAAGGCCTCTAGCCGTAGCTCTGCTGGCTTGAAGCGGGTCGCCTCGAACTCGGCCAGGTCGCCGGGCTTGAGGGTGCCGATGCGGGCGATGTTGGGGTAGACCTCGATTGCACCGGCGGCGAAGTGGACTTCGGCGGCGCGGGCGATCCCGAAGGCGATCCGGTCGGCGTCGTCGCGGGTCAGCGCGTAGCTGGCGCGCAGGGAGCCCTCGGTGCCGAGGCCGACCCGGCCCGAAGAGCGGTCGGCAAGGTGGACGCCGATCGAGCCGACGTGGCCGAAGTCGAGCATCGCCCGCTGGTGGCTGCGGCCGGCGCCGAGCAGCCAGGCGCCGCCGAAGGCGAGCGGGGTGAAGGTCGCCTCGAGCAGGATCCCGGTGTCCTCCCACTGGTCGACGTAGAAGCTCTGCATCACGCCCTCCCAGCCGCGCACTTCCTCCTCGTAGCGGGCGCCGACCCAGCAGGCCGGGTGGATGTGGAGGTTGCGGCCGACCTGCTTGTTGCCCAGGCCCGAGCGCTGCAGCAGCTCGGGCGTACCGAGGGCGCCGCCGGCGGCGATCACGGCGCGGCGGGCACGGACCGTGAAGGTCCGCCGGCGCGAGCCGTCGCCGACCCGGGTCGAGCCGCTGACCCCGACCGCGCGCCCGTCCTCGACGATCACCCGGTCGACCGCGACGCCGGCGCGGATCCGCGCCCCGGCGGCGACCGCGCGTGGCAGATAGCTGACGTGCATTCCACGCTTGGCGTCGATCTCGCAGCCGAAGGGGCAGGAGCTGCACTGCACGCAGTCGCCGGCGTTGCGGTGGATCGGGGCGCCGCTGGCGCCGATCGCCGCCGCGCCCTCCATCGCCAGCTGGCCGTTGCGGCCCATCCGCTCGGGGTCGAGCTGCTTGACGTGGAGCGTCTGCTCGGCCTCGGCGTAATCGTCGGCGAGGTCGCCGGCCCAGGCGATGCCGTAGCGCTGCCGCCAGTTCTCCAGCACCGGCTCGGGGGCGCGGAAGCAGGTGCCGGAGTTGATCACCGTGGTGCCACCGACGACTTTCGCGACTGGGACCGGGATCGGCGGCCGCCCTTCGGCGATCGTCAGGCCGCCGTCGCGGTAGAGCTCGGCGATCGCCTCGAGGTGGTCGCTCGGGTAGTTCTCGCGGTTGTAGTGCTCGCCGGCCTCGAGCACGATCACGTCGAGGCCGGCTGCCGCCAGCTCGGCCGCGGCGACGGCGCCGCCGGCACCGGAGCCGACGATGACCACGTCGCATTCCTCTCCCTCGCCGTGCGGCTCGGTGTCGCCGAGCGTCCCCGCCGGCTCGGGCAGCGTCCCGTCGCTGAGCGCGCAGCCGATCTCGAAGCCGATCCGCTCCTGCACCGGCGGCGTCACCGCGTAGCCGAGGGTCGAGAAGAGCTTCGCCATCAGCAGCAGGTCGTGATGGAGGGAGAGGCGCGAGCCCTCCAGGCGCAGCAGGAAGTCCTCGCGCGCCTCGGGGTCGAGGCGGCTGAAGCGCCAGGGGAAGGGCAGCCACTCGAAGGCGCGCAGGCCGAGCCGCAGCCGGGTCAGCACCCGGGGTGAGACCGAGCTGAGGAAGTTGGCCACAGGGCCGGAGACGTCGACGTCGCGCTCGGCCGCCGGCAGGCCGTCGATGCCCGGCGCCATCGCCGCGCAGATCGCGCTCAGGGTGCGTTGCTCAGCGGTCGACAGCCCCGGCGGGCGCTGTCAACCGGGGTCGGCCGGGCGGCCGATGCGCCCGGCCAGCGCCCAGAGCCAGAGCGCAAGCAGCGCCAGGAAGCCGTCGACGAGGAAGTTGAGCAGGTAGATGAAGACCTGGTCCTGAATCAGGAAGAAGGCGAGCGAGCCGAGCGAGGAGGCGGTCTTGCCGGCCGCCAGGACCAGCAGCAGCGCCCGGTAGCGGACGACATCGGTCTGGGCGAGCAGGCAGATGCCGGTGATCACAACCATGTAGGCGAAGGCCAGTGCCAGCCAGAGGTACTCCTGGGTGTGCGGCGCGCGGGTGTCGTTGCCGAACCATTCGCCGACGTCGGAGATGACGTCGAGGACGCCGCTGGGGACGGCTATGAAGAGAATTCCCACCACGGCAAAGCTGGCCGCGAGCAGGCGCAGGTTCAGTACGACGAATCTCTCGGCGGCCGGTCCCTGCATCGCGAGCACTTTAACTGGCTGGGCAGCCAAGAAGTTGGGCGAGGGCGGGTGGGTAGGGGTTCCGCTTAACTTTTTTTGAAGACAGTTGGCGTCTGTCCGAGGGCGTCGCCGCAAAAAAAGTACAAGACGCTCCACCCCTACCCACCCGCCCTCGCCGAGTTCGGGTTGCCGCCTAGAATGCGGGCGATGATCGACCGGGAGCAGGTGTTGCACGTCGCCCGACTGGCGCGGCTTCGGCTTTCCGAGGAGGAAGTCGAGACGATGGTGGGGGAGCTGTCGGGGATTCTCGAGCATGTCGATCGGATCGGGAAGTTGGACCTGGAGGGGGTCGAGCCGACTTCGCACGTGGTTGCGCTGGAGAACGTGCTGCGGGCGGACGAGCCGCGGCCGAGCCTGCCGCGGGAGGTGGCGCTGGCGCCGGCGCCGGAGCCGTTCGAGGGTGCGTTCCGGGTCCCCGTCGCCGCAGGCCGACGCTTGATGTCGGAGCTGATCGAGCTGAGCGTCGCCGAGGCGGCGGCGAAGATCGCGGCGGGGGAGATCTCGACCGCCGAGTACTTCGAGGCCTGGCACGGCGCCGCCGCCGGCGACGAGCTCAACGCCTACCTCTGGCAGATCGAGGCGGGCAACGGCTACGAGGTCGAGGAGGGGCCGCTGAAGGGCATCCCGGTCGCGGTCAAGGACATCTTCTGCACCGAGGGATCGCCGACCACCGCCGGCTCGCGCATCCTCGAGGGCTACCGGCCGCCCTACACGGCGACCGCCGTGCGCCGCCTCGACGCGGCCGGGGCGCGGGTGCTCGGCAAGACCAACATGGACGAGTTCGCGATGGGCTCCTCGAACGAGAACTCGGCCTACGGGCCGGTGCTCAACCCATGGGACCGCGAGCGCGTTCCCGGCGGCTCCTCCGGCGGCTCCGCCGCGGCGGTCGCCGGCGGCCTCGCGCCCTGCGCGATCGGCACCGACACCGGCGGCTCGATCCGCCAGCCCGCCTCGCTCTGCGGGATCGTCGGCCTCAAGCCGACCTACGGCGCGATCTCCCGCTACGGGATGATCGCCTTCGCCTCCTCGCTCGACCAGTGCGGCCCGCTGACCCGCGACGTCACCGACGCGGCGCTGCTGCTGGCGGCGCTGCAGGGACGCGACCCCTGCGACTCGACCTCGGTCGGGATCGAGGGCGGGGTCGTCGCGCCGAGCCGCGAGGACCTGAAGGGCCTGCGCTTCGGGGTCCCGACCGAGCTCGCCCGCGACGCGATCGACGCCGGGCGTGCGCGAGGTCTTCGAGGCGACGCTGGCGCGGATCGAGAGCCTCGGCGGCGAGATCGCCGAGGTCGGGCTGCCGAGCGCCGAGCACGGCATCTCCGCCTACTACGTGATCGCCCCGGCCGAGGCCTCCTCCAACCTCGCCCGCTACGACGGCGTCCGCTACGGGCATCGCGCCGAGACGGCCGCCGACCTGCTGGAGATGTACGAGACGACGCGGGCGGAGGGCTTCGGACCGGAGGTGAAGCGGCGGATCATGCTCGGCACCTACGCGCTCTCCTCCGGCTACTACGAGGCCTACTACGGGCAGGCGCAGAAGGTGCGCACGAAGATCGCCGAGGACTTCAAAGCCGCCTTCGCGGGCGTCGACTTCGTCGTCACCCCGACCTCGCCCTCGGTCGCCTTCGGCCTCGGCGAGAAGACCGACGACCCGCTGGCGATGTACCTGAACGACTTCTTCACGGTGCCGATGAGCCTGGCCGGGATCCCGGCGATCTCGATTCCAGCCGGCCTCGCCGAACCGGAAGGCGGTGGGCCGCAGCTGCCGGTCGGCTTCCAGATCGCCGCCCCGGCCTTCGCCGAGCAGAAGCTGCTGGAGGCGGCCTACGCGCTCGAGGGGGCGATCGGCTTCGACGCCCGTCCGGGAGGCGGCGATGGCTGAGCTGGAGGCGGTGATCGGGCTGGAGATCCACGTCCAGCTGGCGACGAAGACGAAGATGTTCTGCGGCTGCGAGCTCTCCTTCGGCGACGAGCCCAACGTCCACACCTGCCCGGTCTGCCTCGCCCACCCCGGGGTGCTGCCGGTCCCCAACGAGCAGGCGATCCGCTACGCCCTGCAGATCGCCGCGGCGCTGGAATGCGAGGTGGCGCCGCGCTCGATCTTCCACCGCAAGAACTACTTCTATCCCGACAACCCGAAGGCGTACCAGATCAGCCAGTACGACATCCCGCTTGCCAGCAACGGCAGGCTCGGCGACGTCCGCATCCACCGCGCCCACCTCGAGGAGGACGCCGCGAAGATGGTCCACGTCGGCGAGTCGGGCCGGATCCACGGCTCCGGCGCCTCGCTGGTCGACTTCAACCGCGGCGGCACGCCGCTGGTCGAGATCGTCACCGAGCCCGACCTGCGCGACGCCGCCGAAGCGGCCGAGTGGGCGCGGCTGCTGCGCGAGACCGTGCGCCAGCTCGGCGTCTCCGACGTCAACATGGAGGAGGGCAGCCTGCGCGTCGACGCCAACGTCTCCGTGCGCCCGGCCGGCTCGCAGGAGCTGGGCACCAAGACCGAGCTGAAGAACATGAACAGCTTCCGCTTCCTCCAGCGCGGGGTCGAAGCCGAGCTGGAGCGCCAGCGCGAGCTGGTCGCGGCGGGGGGGACGGTCGAACAGGAGACCCTGCACTTCGACCCGGCCAGCGGCTGCGCTGACCTCGCTGCGCTCGAAGGAGGAAGCGCACGACTACCGCTACTTCCCCGAGCCCGACCTGGTGCCGCTGGCGCCGACCGAGGAGATGCTGCGCGAGGCGCGCGAGGCGCTGCCGGAGTTGCCGGCAGCGCGGCAGCAGCGCTACGAGTCGGAGCTGGGGCTGGAGGCGGAGCCGGCGGCGCTACTCGCTCGCGAGCCGGAGGTCGCGGCGTACTTCGAGGCCGTTTGCGAGGCGGCCGGCGCGAGACGGGGAGTCGAGGAGGGCGGAGTCGAGCCGCGGGTCGTCGCTAACTGGGTCACGGGCGATCTGACGGCGCTTCTGCGCCAGCGCGGTGACGAGGAGGACTTCGCCGACCCCACCGTTCCGGTTGCCGCTTTCGCGAGCCTGATCGAGATGGTTGCGGCCGAGGGAGGTCTCTCATGGCAGCGGCAAGCAGGTGCTGGCGACCGTGTTCGCCGAGGGCGGTGACCCCGCCGCGATCGTCGAGCGCGACGGTCTAGCCCAGATGGCGGCCGACAGCGGCGAGCTGGATTCGATCGTCGCCGCCGCGATCGCGGCCAACCCCGAGGCTGCCGAGCAGATCCGCGCCGGCAACGGCAAGGCGATCGGCGCCATCGTCGGTTACGTGATGAAGGAAACCAAGGGCCGCGCCGACGGCGGCGAGGTCAACCGGCTGATCAAGCAGCAGCTGAGTACCTAGCTCCCAGCGGCACGGTTTGCCTTGGACGAGGGGGCGAGATATGTGCATCTCGGACTTAGCACGACGTGAACGCCGCAGAAGCGGCGGTCCTCCTCGCGTACGCGGGCGTAATTCGAGCGCTGATTGCGCTCGCTTCAAAGCTCGCCGATCGCTAGGGGCGCCCCGCGAACACAAAACGGCCCCGGGTGATTGAGACCCGGGGCCGTCTGCGAACACCACAGGCCCGAAACTTTATCGCTGCATCGGCGCTCGTGCCCCTCCGGCCCTCGAAAGTGCGTTCCAGCACTTTGTAACAGGTTGTTACAAAGTGCTAGGTTTGACTCATGGCCTGGAACGTCGTCATCGCCGGAGGTGGTTTTGGAGGCGCGGCGGCGGCGCGGGAGCTGGAGCGGACGATGCCGCGTCAGTCGGCGCGGCTGGTGCTCGTCAACGAGACGAACTTCATGCTCTACACGCCGTTCCTGCCAGAGGCAGCGGCCGGGACGCTGGAGCCGCGGCACGTGGTGACGCCGCTGCGCGACATCCTCAAGCGCACCTACCTGCGGCTGGGCTCGATCGTCGGCCACGACCCGGAGGCGAAGACGGTGCAGCTGCGCGCCAAGTACGGCGAAGTCGAGACGCTGCCCTACGACCAGCTGCTGCTCTCGCTCGGCTCGGTCTCGCGCACGCTGCCGGTGCCCGGCCTGGCCGAGCACGCGATCGGGTTCAAGGGGCTCGCCGACGCGATCTGGCTGCGCAACCACGTCGTCGAGACGCTTGAGGAAGCCAACGCGACCGAGGACCCGGCTCGCCGCGACAAGCTCCTCACCTACGTCTTCGTCGGCGGCGGCTACGCCGGCCTCGAGGCGCTGGCCGAGCTGCAGGACTTCGCCGCCGACGCGATGGAGAGCTACCCGCGCGCCCGCCTGCACGGGATGCGCTGGGTGCTGGTCGAGGCGACCGGTCGGGTGCTGCCGGAGATCGATATCGAGCTTGCCGACTACGCCCTGCGCGAGCTGCGCGGGCGCGGCATCGACATCCGCCTCGAGACGACGCTGGAGGAGGTCGGCCCCGAGAGCGCACGGCTATCCAGCGGCGAGACGTTGCCGACCTGCACGGTGGTCTGGACGGCCGGGGTGGCGCCGCAGCCGATCCTGCGTGACCTGCGGCCTGCCGCTCGACGAGCGCGGTCGCGTACCCGTCGACCAGTACCTGAAGGTCGAGGGGATGGACTCGGTCTGGGCGATCGGCGACTGCGCCGCCGCGCCGGACCCGCGCGGTGGCCTCTGCCCGCCAACTGCGCAGCACGCGGTCCGCCAGGGGCCGGTGGTCGCGCGCAACATCGCCGCCGAGCTCGGGATCGGCTCGCTGGAGCCTTTCGAGTACCGCAGCGAAGCCTCCTTCGTCAACCTCGGCCGCTACAAGGCGGTGGGCCGGATCGGCGACCGCACCCTCCGCGGCTTCCCCGCCTGGTGGCTGGCCCGGACCTACCACATGAGCCAGATCCCGGGCACCGCCCGCAAGGTCCGCGCGGTGCTGGACTGGACCGCCGGGCTGCCGTTCAAGCGCGACCTCTCCGAGCTCGGCACGATCGGCCACCCGAAGCGGCTGGACTAGCCGCCGCTGACGAGCAGGGTCGCGTTCATGCCCCATTCGTCGTGCTGGGGCAGGCTGCACCAGAGCCGGTAGCTGCCGGCCGCGAGGTCGAATTTGGCGGTCCGGTGCTCCAGCGGCCCCGCTTCGGAGATTTCCAGCGGCGGTTCTCCGCCGCCCTCCAGCTGCAGGTTCAGGTTGTGCGGATCCTCGCCCTGGTTGTTGAGCTCGACGATCGCTTCGCCGGCCGGCAGGCTCGGTCGCGAGAGGGTGAAGCTGAACTCCAGCGCTTTGACGCTGAGCCGGGCGGGCCCGGTTTCCGGCTCCGGTTCGGGCGCGGGGGCCGGCTCGGGGTCCGTCGGAGGCGCGAGAATCGACGCTGGCGCCAGCGGGTTGCAGGTCCACCAGCGCTTGACGCGGACGACACGCCGCGGCTTGCCGTGGCGCTTGACGCGTTTGACGACCCGCTTCGAGTGCCGCTGCCAGGTGCAGTCCGTAATTGAGGGGTCGGCACCTGCGGCTCCGGAAGGGACGGAGGCGAGGCCGAGGAAGGCGACCAGCGCCAGCGGCAGGGCCGCCACGGCGACCCGCCTCATGCTTTCACCAGCACCGGCCGTTCGAAGCCCGCCGCGCCGGGGATGATCGGACCCGCATCGTGGCCGAGCCACTGCTCGAGCAGCGAGCAGTACATCGCGCGGAAGTCGCTGGTCGCGCGCAGGTTGTCGTTGGAGTCGAGTTTTTCCAGGCCGGGGTATTCGCCGACCATCTCGCCTTTGGCTTTGGAGCCGATCACGAAGGCGCAGCCGGCGGCACCATGGTCGGTGCCGGCCGAGCCGTTCTCCTCCGGCCGGCGGCCGAACTCGCTCCACATCTCGGTCATCACGCGGTCGGCGAGGCCGCGTGCTTCGAGGTCGCCGCTGGAAGGCGAGCACCGCCTCGCAGGTCTCGCGCAGGTTGCGGTCGAGATCGGCGGCCTGGTCGGCGTGGGTGTCGTAGCCGCCGGCGGCGCGCACCGTCACCACCCGCATCGGCAGCCCCGCGGCGATGAACGCGGCCAAGCCGGCCAGCTTGTGGGCGAAGTAGGTGTCGGGGTAGGTGACCAGGCTGGTGAAGTCGCCGATCCCACCGAGGTCCTGGCGCAGCTTGTCGGTCTGGGCGGTCGCGCGGCGGACCTGGGCGAGCCCGGCCGAGTCGGAGGGCAGCGAGCCGAAGCGGGCGAAGCTGCGGTACATCTCCTCCCTGACTGGGTCGCTGACCGCGGACCAGAGGTCGTAGCCGTCGACGCTGTCGATCGCCGCCACCGGCCGGTCGGCGGTGGCGATCATCGGTGAGAGCGAGCCGTCCATCGAGAGGCCCTGGAGCGGGTTTTCGTCATCTCCGACGGAGTCGATGTAGCGGCCGAGCCAGCCGGTGCGGTGGCCGACGGCGAGCTCACCGACCTCGTAGAAGTGGCGCGAGGTGAAGTGGGACTGATCGGGGTCGTCGTAGCCGATCGCCGGGAAGGCGCTGACCTTTTTCTCCGCGTGCAGCGTCGCCAGGCTCGCCGCAGCGGGGTGCCAGCGCAGGCGCGGGTCCTCGCTGAAGGCGGTGCCGGCTTCCGGCGAGAGCGCGAGGTTGGGCCGCAGCTGCGCGTAGCGGGAGTCGCCGACCGGCGCCAGCACGCTGAGCGAATCGATGCCGCCGTCGAAGAAGATCGAGACCAGGACTTTGTCGGTTGGCGCTGCCTGTGCGATCCCCGTCTCGAAAGCCGAGAGCGGGATCTTCGAGGCGCCGTAGACGGCGAGCGCGAGCCCGGCCGAGCGCGAGAGGAAGGTGCGGCGGGAGAGTCCGGTGCCGGCGGGGGTCGGCATCCCTGGCTCGATCGTCGGCAGGCCCTTGCCGGCCTCGGCGGCCGCCGAGCGCAGCAGCTGCGAGCGCGTGTAGTCGCCGCAGCAGGTGTGGCTGTTCGGCGGGCCGCTCATTGCAGGATCGTGTCCGGGCTGATGCCGATCAGCTGCAGCAGGGCGTTCTGGCGCATCGCCCGGTAAGGGGCTTTCTGCCAGTTGGCGAGGATCAGTTTCTCCGCCCGCTGCGAGAGGTCGAGCAGCTCCGCCCGGTGGTCGGCCCGCAGCGCCGGGTTGCCCCAGGAGGCCAGGGCCCGGGCCAGCGCTTCGTCGGCGCTCTCGGTGGTGCTGTAGGAGTCGTTCCAGACGTCGACGGAGACCTCGTCGAGGGCGTAGTGGACGAGGTTCCAGCGGGCGCGCATGCGCGAGGTGTCGAGCCAGCGGGCGTCGTCCCAGCCGGACACGTTCGGCGGCCGGAAGAGGACCTGGCCGGCCGGGTCGCAGAGCCAGACCCAGGAATAGGTGTCGATCGGCCGCCCCAGCACTCGCAGCATCCCGGCGAGGTGGACGACCGGCGGTTTCACCATCGGCGGGCCCTGGTAGAGGTCGGGGCTCATCAGGATCGCCTCCAGCACCGGCCGGATCGCCCAACCGGAGCTGCGGTAGGTCGTCATCAGGGCGTCGCGGACTGGCGCAGACGGCGGTTCGGCGACGAAGTAGCTCCAGAGCTTGTCGATGAAGAAGGAAGGGTGGAGGGGGTGCTCGACACAGAGCCGGCAGGCGTCTTCCCAGCCCCAGTTGCCGGCCTGGCCGAAGACGGTCTTCGAGTTGACGTCATGCCGTTTCGGGTCGAAGCGGAAGTTGTAGTTGCCGAGCTCGGCCGACCAGTCGTTGCGCCAGCCGGTCAGCGCCCTGGCCTGTTCGCGGATGTCGTCCTCGCTGTAGGCGCCGCGGTCGGCACCGAGGCTGAACAGCTCCATCATCTCCCGCGCGTAGTTCTCGTTCGGCGCCGATTTACGGTTTTCGTTGCCGTTCAGCCACTGCAGCATCGCCGGATCGACCGTCACTGCCTTGAAGAGGTCGAGGAAGGAGCCGAAGCAGGTCGAGCGGAAGAGGTTGGACTGGTCGATCATGTGCTGCTGGTTGGCGACCCCCTCGATCGAGGTCGCGAACCAGTCGTGAAGGACGAGCGCCATCCGCTCGACCAGCGGCTGGTTGGTCCTGACCATGCGGTCGAGCCACCAGAGGTGGTCGTGTCCCCAGGCGTCGGCCGGGGCGATCGGGATGCCGTCGTCGTCGACCGGCGCCGGTCCGCTGAGCGTGGCCCCGCCGCTCGGCCGGGTTAGGGAGTACACCGCGCCGACCAGGCCGAGCGAAGCCAGCTGCTCGGCCTGTCCCGGCACTGCGCCGAACCCGGCACGGTTCAGCAGCCGCGTCGCCTGGGTGGGGCCGAACGGTCCCTGGTAGGCGCCGGCGGGACGCAGGTCGAACGGGATCGGCGCCGCTGCCGGGCTCGCCTGCACCCGCCGCGGCGGTTTCTTCCCGGGGCCGCGGAAGTGCCCACGCCGCGGTTTGTGCCGGTGGCGGACGAAGTAGCTCTGCACCCGCCAGTCCCCTTGGCCGTCAGGGACCCAGCGGTGGTGCTTGTCCCTCCAGACGTGGCGGCGTCGTCGCCCTTTGCCCTTCGGCTTCGTGGCCGCCGTTGTCGTCCTCGGAATCGCCATGCGCAGAGGGCCCGCCTCGGGCCTTCCAACGGTTTTCGACCCTTGTCCAATCCGCTTGAGAACCGAGGAAGCGCCTGGACGTACGGCCTAGCGTCCCGAGGCGCAAGAATGACTGCATGGAGTACCTGGTCATCGCCTTCTTCTTCGGGCTCGCGACGGGCATAGTCGCCCGTGGCAAGGGCAGCTCGTTCTGGATCTGGTTCGTGATCGGCGCCGTCGTCCCCCTGATCGGCCTGATCGCCGTCGTCCTCTACCGGGTCGAGAAGAACGAACCCGAACGCCAGTGTCCCAACTGCCACAAGACCCTGAAGCTCTACGTTCAGGTCTGCCCCCGCTGCGGGACGGACCTGTACTTGCCGGACCCGGCGGCCGTGCGGCATCCCGGTGTGCGGTAGAGGCGCCCGGACCCCTCACTCACAGCGGGTCCGGGGCGTTTGGGAGCACCTGTTCTACGCGGCGGCTGCGAGCGCGGCCTGGATCGGCGCCGGGTCCCAGCGGCCGATGGCGTCGATGACGCGGCCGTCCCGCAGCTTGAAGCGACCGATGCCGTCCCAGGCGATGCGCTCGTCGTTCACCGTCGCCACCATCGCGTACTCGACGAAGATCACGTCGCCGCGCCCTGCCCAGTTTCTCGCCTCCAGCGAGATGTCCGGCATCAGGGCCTTGATGCCGCGGACGTAGTCGGGCTCCTCGTCGCCGCGGATCGGTTGCTCCATCCCGGAGTGGTCGATCCTGGCCTCCGGGTGCACCATCTCGAACTTCTCGAGACGATCGGCGTCGAAGCTCGGCCAGATTTCCTCGTAGATCTGGATGAACCGGTCGATGTCTGACATTCCGTATCTCCTGTTCCGGGCGGTTGGCTGGTGGATCGTGGCGACCTTAGGCCGGGACCAGGGAGCTGTCTGGCGGGATTCCGCCATCGTCGCCAGGCCCGGCTTGGATGTCGGAAAACCGCCAGCACTGCCGGATCGGCGTGGGACTATGGACGCCGTGATCGAGGACTTCGAGGCCTGCTACCGATTCATGCGCAGCCGCGACTCGCGCTACGACGGCCACTTCACCGTCGGCGTGCTCTCGACCGGGATCTACTGCCGGCCGAGCTGCCCGGCGCGGCTGCCCAGCCGTCGCAACGTCCGCCTCTTCGAGACCGCGGCCGCGGCTCAGGACGCCGGCTTGCGTGCCTGCAAGCGCTGCGACCCAGACGCCGCGCCCGGCTCGCCGACCTGGGACCGCCGGGCCGACCTCACCGGCCGGGCGCTGCGCCTGATCGGCGAAGGCGCGGTGGACCGCGACGGTGTCCCCGGCCTCGCCGGCCAGCTCGGGTACAGCGAGCGCCAGCTTCAGCGCATCCTCTCGGCCACGCTCGGCGCCGGCCCGGTCTCGCTCGCCCGGGCGCAGCGCGCCCAGTCCGCGCGGCTGTTGATCGAGTCGACCGACGTTCCCTTCGCCGAGGTGGCGCTGGCGGCCGGGTTCGGCAGCGTGCGCCAGTTCAATGCGACGGTGCGGTCCGTGTACGCCCGCACTCCGACTGAGATCCGGACTCGGGCGCACCGCCGCGGCGGCGAGCGGACCGCGGGGGCGATTGACCTCAAGCTCGCCTGTCGCCAGCCCTTCGACGCCCGCTCGTTGATCGACTTTCTCGCCGCCAGAGCGATGCCGGGCGTCGAGGAGGTCGTCGACAACGCCTACCGGCGCTCGCTGCGCCTCGACCATGGCGGTGCGGTGGTCGAGCTGCGACCGGCGACAGCCGCGGTCGGCTGCCGGCTTTGGCTGGAGGATCTGCGCGACCTGTCCGCGGCGGTGGCTCGCTGCCGGCGCCTGCTCGACCTCGACGCCGATCCGCTCTCGGTCTGTGGGCAGCTCGGAGACGACCCGGTCCTCGGAGCGCTCGTCCGCGCGCGACCCGGGCTGCGTGTTCCCGCCTGCGTCGACGGCTTCGAGCTCGCCGTCCGGGCGGTGATCGGGCAGCAGATCTCGGTCGCCGGCGAGTAGGACGATCGCCGCGCGGCTGGTCCAGCGGCTGGGGGAGCCGCTGGCGGAACCGGTCGGCTCTATCACCCACCGCTTCCCCGCCAGCTCGGCCCTGGCCGAGCTTGACCCTTCTTCACTGCCGATGCCCCGGCGCCGAGCGGAAACCCTGCGGCGTCTGGCGGAGCTCGTCTGCACCGGTGAGCTGGACCTCGGTCCCGGTGCCGATCGCGCCGGCGCCGAAGCCGGCCTGCTCTCTGTGCCGGGTATTGGTCCCTGGACCGCCTCTTACGTTGCCATGCGGGCGTTGGGGGACCCGGACGCCTACCCGCTCGGGGATGTCGGCCTGCGCCACGCGCTCGAGCGGCGCCGGTGTCCGCTGACGACGATCGGCGAGGAGCGCCTCTCGGAAGCCTGGCGCCCCTGGCGCTCCTACGCGGTCATCCACCTCTGGCGCAGCCTCGCCGACCCGGCGCTAGCGCAGCCAGGTGCGAACGATCGCGTTGGCGAATCCGACTCCATAGCGGAAGACGGCCGGCTTCTTGGAGTGGCCGTGTAGGCGCTGCTCCACGGTGATCGGGATCTCCTTGGCGGGGATGCCGCGCTTGATCGCCTCGATCATGAACTCGGAGGTGTGGAACTGCTCCTGGCGCAGGACGAGCTGGGGCAGGACGGTGGTGCGGACCGCGCGGTAGCCGTTGGAGCAGTCGGTGACGTGGGTGCGGGTGATGAAGGAGACGAGGCGGTTGAAGAAGACGATCCCGAGCTCGCGGGCGAAGTGGTTGCGGTCGGCGTGGCCGAGCACGCGGGAGCCGTGGGCGACGTCGACCTCGCCGTCGACGACCGGCTTGACCAGGCGCTCCATCTCCGAGGGCAGGTGCTGGCCGTCGGCGTCGAGGGTGACGACGATCTCGGCGCCGGATTCGACCATCAGCCGGTAGCCGGTGCGCAGGGCGGCCCCACCGCCGCGGTTGGTGACGTGGCGGGCGACCGCGGCGCCGTGCTCGGCGGCGACGTCGCCGGTGCCGTCGCGGGATCCGTCGTCGACGACGAGGATCTCGGTGCCCAGTCCGCAGACCTGAGCCGGCATCTGCTCGAGCACGTGTCCGATGTTCTCCGCCTCGTTGTAGGCGGGGATCAGGATCGCGATCTTGCCGCGAAAGCGCTCCGGCAATCCGACCTGGCGGAACTCCTCCCAGGCCAGGCCCTCAAGCGCCGCCGAGAGCTGGCGGGCGTTGCGCGCCGCCTGCGAGAGCGCCCGCAGGATCAGCAGGAAGAGGATGAAGATGGCGAAGACGGCGAGGCCGAGGATGCGGCCGCCGTTGCCCTTTTCGAAGGAGAAGGTGGAGAGCAGCCCGTCGACGATTTCGGTTCCGGCGACGATCGCGAGGCCGAGCCCGGCGGCGAGCAGGATCACGACGTCGACGTTGCGCAGGGAGCGGCGGCGGATCAGCGCGTAGGCGATCAGCAGGAGGGCGAACAGCACTCCGGCGCTGCGCAGCGCCGTCAGCTCGGAGGGGAAGATGCCTGCTCGGGGGACCATTCGCGGCCAGAGGATAGGCGTGCAGCCAGCCGCGACAGGGTCAGGGCCGCGAGGGGAATGACAAGCGTCATCAGCACCTCGTTGCGTCGCGGTGCCGCCAGAGAGGCCGCCCCGACCGCGGTGACGAGGGCGATCGGCGTCGCCAGGGCGACCAGCTCCCACCAGCGCCGGCGCAGGCCGAGCAGTACGGCGCCGGCCAATCCGAGCGCGACGATCAGGATCTGCACTGCGCGGCCGACGCCGCTGCTCATCGCTTCGCCGACGCCGCTGCTCCACATCCGCCCGACCTTGCGCGCGGTCATCCCCAGGTAGCCGAGTGGGTCTTCGTCGAAGTACTTGGAGAAGTTCTCTTTGCCGATCTTGCCCAGGGCCGAGTCGCGCGGCAGGTTCGGGTAGCGCTCCGCGACACGGTCGAACAGCGGCGTCGGGTCGATCTCCTCCAGCGCCTCGGAGTGGGGATCGAGCCTGCGTCCCTGGTAGCGCTCGACCAGGATCGCCTTGACCCGCTGGTATTCGCCGTCGGCGGGGAGGAAGGTGCCGACGTAGAGCGCCTTGCCGCTGCCGGTCGAGATCGGGACCAGGCGGCCGACCACGTCGACGTTGCGGATCGTCCAGGGCACGATAGGTAACAGCAATGCCGCCAGCAGGAGCCCGGCGCCGCCGAGGCCGGGCCGCCAGCCGCGGGAGGCGCCGACGCGAATGCCGGCCAGGGCGACGAAGGCGATGCCGACGAACAGGTACTCGGGCCGGAACATCGCCGTCAGCCCGAACAGCAGGCCGGGCAGGAGCCAGGCGCGTAATCGCTCCTGTTCGCCCGCCCAGAGGAACGCCAGCACCGCAGCTGGGAGGGTGAGAATCGCCGGCGGCTCGCTCATCAGCTCCCCGGTCGAGTGGATGAAAGGCGGATAGACGGCGACGGCGAAGGCGGCGAGGAGGCCGGCCACGCGCCCGCCGAGCCGGTTGGCGAGGACGAAGACGACGAGGATCGCGGCCACGCCCATCAGCGCCTCGACGATCCGCGCCGTCCCTTCGCGGGCGCCGCCGGTGGCGTAGAAGCTGGCGGCGTAGAGCAACGGTGCCCCCGGCGACCAGTCGCTCGAGTCCTCGAATTCGGGGCCGCCGAAGCTCCCTTCCTCGTACAGCGCCTTGGCCAGCGCGTAGTAGGCGCGCGAGTCGTCAGCCGGGTTCTCGACCGGGTTGACGACGACGTAGGCGCGAGCGCCGAGACCGACGACCGCGATCGCGGTGAGCAGGATCAGCGTCGTCTTGCCGTAGCGCTGCGGCAGCGCGCGGATCCGGTCGGCGACGGCGGTCAAGGCCGGCTCAGGCTATCCCGGCTCCGGCGCCGCGGACTTTGGAGCCCCCATTGGGGCCAAAACCTTGCTTGCGCGACCACCGGCCGGCGATCCAGGCGATGCCGACGCCGGCCAGTGGGGCGAGCAGTGGGGTCAGCACCAGGATCCTTCGCGGCGAAGCGACGAGCAGGGCGCTGAGGGCCGTGATCCCGAGGAAGATCGTGCCGAGGACCAGCGCCTCCCAGCGCCGCTGCCATGCGAGCACCGCGAGACCGAGCAGGCCCAGCGCGACCAGGGCCCGGTGGAATATCTCCCAGCCCGGCTCGCGCATCACGTCGCGCGGCCCGAATGCCCAGATCCGCCAGACCTTGGTGGTCACGAACCCGGCGAACTCGACCGGCTGTCCGAAGATGTCGTCCCAGAGCTGTTCGCGGCCCATGCGGGCCAGCGCCTGGTCGGTCTCCAGCTCGGGATAGCGCTCGGCGGCGAGCCGGGCGAGGATCTGCTCGAGGCGCAACCGCTCGACCGCGCCCGGCCCGAACAGGCCCGGGTGACGGTCCACGACCTCCTCCCCGACCTTTTCGGGATTGCCGTCCGAGGGCAGGTAGGTGCCGGCGAACAGCACCTGGCCGCCACCGGTGGAGATCGGCACGACGCGATCGAGCGCGACCGCGTTGCGGACGGTCCACGGCGCGATGACGACGGCCGCGCCGGCCAGCAGGATCGCCGCCTGCAGGAGACCCTGGCGCCAGTCGCTGCGGGCGCGACGGGCGAAGACGACGAGCGCCAGCAGGAGGGCGATCCCCAGGTACTCCGGCCGGACCAGTGCGAGGGCGCCTATCAACAGCCCCGGGACGAGCCACCTGGCGCGCGGTGCTGTCCCGAGGGAGGGGGGGCTGCGGGCGAGGTGTACGTCCTCGACCACTCTCCCTCGGGCCACCCGCGCGACGGGTCGCTTGCCCAGAACATCGCCAGCACCGCACCGGCCAGAAGGGTCGCCGCAAGGGGCTCTGACATGAGCATGCCCTGGTACTCGAGCAGCGCGGGGTAGATAGAGACCGCGGCTGCGCCGATCAGACCCGCTGTTACGCCTGCCAGCCGGCGACCGATCAGGTAGGCGAAGAGGATCGCCAGGGAGCCGATCAGAGCGAGGACGACACGGGCGAGGCGTTCGTCGACGCCGCCGGTGACCTTGTAGAGGCCCGCCACCAAGAGCGGCAGTCCGGGTGAGTAGTTGCTCGACGGCTGCGTCGCGCCGGCGCCCACCGTGAAGCCATCGCCCCCCTCGAGGTTGGCGGCGATCGCCGCGTAGGCGGCGGCGTCGTAGACCGGCGCCCTCCCGTCCCGGCCCTCGGCGACCCGCAGGCCGAGCCCGAGCAGGAGGATCGCGACGAGAGCGGCAAGGCCGATCCGACCTCCGTTGCGCGCCGCCAGCCTGCTTGCCATCGCCCTGATGCTATGGCGCCTGGCAGGCGTCGCCATCGGCCCTGTCAACTAAGCTGCCGCGACTTATGCGAATCCTCATTCTCGGGGGTGACGGCTACCTCGGCTGGCCGACCGCACTCCGGTTCTCTGCTCGCGGGCACGAGGTCTCGGTCGTCGACGACTTCTCCCGCCGCCGCTGGCACACCGAAGCCGGCACCGACTCGCTGACCCCGATCGCCGGCCTCGACGAGCGCCTCGCCGCCTGGGGCGAGCTCGGGGGCGGGGAGATCCGCAGCTTCGTCGGCTCGGTCCAGGACGGCGACTTCCTCGAAGGGGTCGTCGCCGAGACCCAGCCGGAGGCGGTCGTCCACTACGGCCAGCAGGCCTCCGCTCCCTACTCGATGGCCTCGCGCGAGCAGGCGGTCGAGACCCAGTACGCCAATGTGATCGGCAACCTCAACCTGCTCTTCGCGATCCGCGACCATGTCCCCGACTGCCACCTGGTCAAGCTCGGGACGATGGGCGAGTACGGCCAGCCCGAGATCGACATCGAGGAGGGCTACATCGAGATCGAGCACAAGGGGCGCCGCGACACGTTGCCGTTCCCGAAGCTGCCGGCCTCGCTCTACCACTGCTCGAAGGTCCACGACTCGACCAACATCCACTTCGCCTGCCGCACCTGGGGCCTGCGCGCCACCGACCTCAACCAGGGGGTCGTCTACGGGATCGAGACCGACGAGACGGCCGGCGACGAGCGCCTCATCACCCGCTTCGACTACGACGAGATCTTCGGCACCGTGCTCAACCGCTTCTGCCTGCAGACGGTGATCGGCCACCCGCTGACCGTCTACGGCGCCGGCACCCAGACCCGCGGCTTCCTCAACATCCGCGACACCCTCGCCTGCGTCGAACTGGCGACGCTGAACTCGGCCGAGGCCGGCGAGTTCCGCGTCTTCAACCAGTTCACCGAGCAGTTCTCGGTGATCGAGCTCGCCGAGCTGGTCAAGCAGGCCGGCGAGCACCTCGGCTACTCGGTCGAGATCCAGCACTACGACAACCCGCGGGTCGAGAAGGAAGAGCACTACTACAACGCGGTCCACACCAAGCTGCTCGATCTCGGTCTCGAGCCGACCCTGCTGGGCGAGGAGCTGGTCGAGTCGATGATCCACACCATCGAGCGCTACAAGGGCAACGCGATCGAGGCGCACATCGACCCGAGCACCCGCTGGAACCCGGCCAAATCGCCTGCAGGTCAGCCCTAGCGCCGCTGGTACCATCGCCAGTTCCTATGCGCGCCGCAGACACGTTGATGGAGAGCCTCAAGGCCGAGGGCGTCAAGGACGTCTTCGGGATCCCCGGCGGGGCCAACCTGCCGACCTACGACGCGCTCGTAGACGCCGACTTCCGCCACGTCCAGGTCCGCCACGAGCAGGGCGGCGGCCACGCCGCCGAGGGCTACGCGAAGGCCTCGGGCCGGGTCGGGGTCGCCTTCGCGACCTCGGGCCCGGGCGCGACCAACCTGGTGACGGCGATCGCCGACGCGATGATGGACTCGGTCCCGACCGTTTTCATCACCGGCCAGGTCCGCACCGAGCTGATCGGCACCGATGGTTTCCAGGAGGCCGACATCCTCGGCGCCACGCTGCCGTTCGTGAAGCACTCCTTCCAGGTGACCGACGCGCGGCAGATCCCCGAGTACGTGCACGAGGCCTTCCACGTCGCCTCGACCGGGCGGCCGGGGCCGGTCCTGCTCGACATCCCGCAGGACCTCTCGCGCGCCGACATCGACTACGAGCCGCGCACCGAGCCGGTCGAGCTGCCCGGTTACAAGCCCTCGACCGAGGGCAACATCAAACAGATCCGGATCGCCGCCAAAGCGCTCGCCAATGCCCGCCGTCCGATCTTCTACAGCGGCGGCGGCGTCGTCAACGGCAACGCCTCCGAGGAGCTGCGCGAGCTGGCCGGTTCCGATCGTTTCCCGGTCACCTCGACCCTGATGGGCCTCGGTGCCTTCCCCGCCTCGGAGGAGAACTGGCTCGGGATGCTGGGCATGCACGGCACCTTCACCGCCAACTGGGCGATGGACAAAGCCGACCTGATCGTCGCCATCGGGTCGCGCTTCGACGACCGCATCACCGGCAAACTGGCCGAGTTCGCGCCGCACGCCAAGGTGATCCACATCGACATCGATCCGGCCGAGATCTCCAAGAACGTCGGCGCCCACATCCCGATCGTCGGCGACGTCAAGCAGGTGCTGCCGAAGCTGACCCGCGAGTACCGGGCGCTGCAGACCGACTCGACCCGGCTCGACGCCTGGTGGAACCAGCTTCGCGGCTGGCAGCAGGAGCACCCGCTCTACTACGAGCCCGGCAAGGACGGCGAGATCAAGCCGCAGTTCATGGTCGAGGCGATGCACCGGGCGACCCAGGGCGACGCGATCGTCACCTCCGACGTCGGCCAGCACCAGATGTGGGCGGCGCAGTACTACGGGTTCGACAAGCCGCGCCGCTGGATTAACTCCGGCGGGCTCGGCACGATGGGTTTCGGTCTGCCCTCCGCGGTCGGCGCCAAGGTCGCCTGCCCCGAAGAGCACGTCGTCTGCCTGGCCGGTGACGGCAGCCTGATCATGAACGTGCAGGAGCTGGCGACCTGCGTGACCGAAGAGATCCCGGTCAAGGTCTTCCTTATGAACAACGGCTACATGGGCATGGTCCGCCAGTGGCAGGAGCTGTTCTGGGACCGCCGCTACAGCTCGGTCGAGATGGGCGCCAGCCCCGATTGGGTGAAGCTGGCCGAGGCCTTCGGTGCCACCGGCCTGCGCTGCGACAACAGCGCCGACCTCGAGGAGACGATGGTCAAGGCGCTGGAGACCGACGGCCCGGTCCTGCTCGACGTCCGCGTCGCCCAGGAGGAGAACTGCTACCCGATGATCCCCCCGGGCGAAGCCGCCCGCGACATGGTCGAGGCGCCGCGGGCGGCCTCGAGGGGGTCGTGATGGAGGCCGGGACTCCGCAGGCGGTCAAACTCGAGGACCTGCACCTGCCGGGCCAACTGAGCGGGCGCAAGCACATCCTCTCGATCCTGGTCGAGAACAAACCGGGAGTTCTGGCCCGCGTCGCCGGCCTCTTCTCGCGCCGGGGCTTCAACATCGACACGCTCGCGGTCGGCCCGACCGACGACCCCAGCATCTCGCGGATCACCCTCACTCTGGACGGCGCGGTCCACCCGATCGACCAGGTGACCAAGCAGCTGCACAAGCTGGTCAACGTGCTGAAGATCCGCGACATGGAACCGGAAGAGACGGTGGCGCGGGAGATGGCGCTGTTCAAGGTCTCCTCGGCGGTCGAGAACCGGGCTGAGATCATCCAGTTCGCGGAGATCTTCCGGGCCAAAATCGTCGACGTCGCGAGGCGGACGATGACGATCGAGGTCACCGGCTCCGCCGACAAGATCGAGGCCTTCGAGCGCATGGTGCGTCCGCACGGCCTGGTCGAAATGGTGCGCACCGGCGAGATCGCCATCGGGCGTGGCGGCGACTGAGGCTGCCCTTCAAGGCGCCATTGCCGAAGGCGTCCGGCGCGGGCGCCGGACCCTGGTCAGCGTCACCGTCGAGTCCGAGATCGCCGACCCCTGCGCGGCGGTCTTCGCCTCGCGGCTGGCCTCGGACCGCTGGTTCTGCTGGGAGCAGCCTGACCGTGGGTTCGCGCTGGCCGGCCTCGGCGTGGCGCACGAGGCGGCCTCGCGCGGCGAGGCCCGCTTTGCCGACGTAGCTGAGGAGTGCCTGCGGGTGAGCGGCGACGCTGTCGTGGATGAGCCCGTCGGTCTGCCGGCCGGTGCAGGCCCGGTCTGGCTCGGCGGCTTTGCCTTCGACCCCGAGGGCGGCGGTACCTCGACCTGGTCCTCGTTGCCCCCGGGGTCCCTGGTTCTGCCCGAGCTCTCGCTCTGTCGCAGCGGCGAGCGCTCGTTCCTCACCGTCAACGCCGTGGTCCATCCCGGGGATGACCCCGGGGAGCGCCTCGCCGCCCTCGCCGCCCGCCTCGCCGGCCTGCGCGGGGAAGCTTCGCTGCCGCTGCTCGACCCGCACCCGACCTCGCACGCGGAGATCCGCAGCGTCCGGCCTCCGGGCGACTTCGAAGACGCCGTCGCGGCGGCCACATCGCGCATCGCCGCGGGCGAGATGAGCAAGGTCGTGCTCGCCCGCGAGGTCGTCGTCGGCGCCGGCGCCGCCCATGACCCGGCGGCGCTGTTCGGTGCCATGCGCGAGCAATTCCCTGCCTGCTTCTGCTTCTGCTGCGGGACGCCGGAAGCGGCCTTCATGGGTGCCAGTCCCGAGCTGCTGGTGCGGCGCTCGGGGGCGAGCGCTTCGACCGTCGCTCTGGCCGGCTCGACCCGGCGCAGCTCCGACCCGGCCGTCGACGACCATCTCGGCGAGCAGCTGCTGCGGAGCGACAAGGACCGGCGCGAGCAGCGGATCGTCGCCGAGCGGATCGTCCGCGCTCTGCGCCCGCACGCGGTCTGGGTCGAGGCGGGAGCGGAACCGGAGATCGTCAAGGTGGCGAACATCCAGCACCTGGCGACGCCGGTGATCGCCCAGCTCGCCGAGCCGCACTCCGCGATCGAGCTGGCCGGGATGCTGCACCCGACGCCCGCCGTCGGTGGCGAGCCCTGGCCCGGAGCCGCGACGGCGATCGCCGATCTCGAGCGCATGGACCGCGGCTGGTACGCCGGCCCGGTCGGCTGGATGGACGCGACCGAGGACGGCGAGTTCTGCGTCGCCCTCCGCAGCGCCCTCCTGCGCGACCGCGAGGCCCACCTCTTCGCCGGCGTCGGCGTCGTCGCCGGTTCCGATCCCGCCGCCGAGCTGGCCGAGACCGAGGTCAAGCTCGAAGCCCTCTTGCCGCTCCTGGCCGAGTGACGATACCCAGGCGTACCAAATAGGTAAGGATGTGCCACGTGATTCAACGCGGCCTGAGGTTGGGGGGAGCTCTCACGCTGTTGGGGTTGGCGGCTTGCGGAAGTGCTCATGCGGTAGTGGCTCCGGAAGTGACCTCGGCTCGCCTTGACGCAGATCTCGTTCAAACCGGTTCGGGCAGACCTGCTGACGGTAGACCCGACCGGCGCCCTGCCGGTTCGCCTCGCCGGGAAAGGCGCTCGCCCCCGCTTCCTGCTCGAACCTCTCTCTCGGCCTACCTGGTCGCCTGACGGTGGCTTGATTGCTTTCGTGGCCACCGTCGGCGGAAAAGGGGCGGCGGGAAGGACGCAGGTTTTCGTCGTGCGTCCGGACGGGACTGGACTTCGACCTTTGCCTGGCACGCACGGAGGCAGCAGTCCTGTCTTTGCCCCTGACGGACGTTCGCTTGTCTTCTCGCGCTACAAGCAGAGGGCGCGCCCAGGAAGTCGTGGGCGGCGCGTCGTGACCTATGCGAGCACCTCGGTTTGGCGGCTCGATCTCGATGATGGCCAGCAGCGGAGGTTGACGCCGTGGCGAGACGGCCTGCACTTCTTCGCCTACTCCTTTTCACCGGACGGATCCGCCTTGGCGCTCACGCGCATCGATGACAAGCTCGGCGAAGCGTATGACGCAGTCCTCCTCTGGCTCGCAACGGGCGACGTCGAGTTGCTGATGGGGGAAGCACAGGAACCGATGTTCTCGCCTGATGGCTCGGCTCTAGTGCTATCGCGTGAATCCTTCCGCGGCGTCCTCTTCGGTTCGGGCCGGGAATTCGAAGTAACCAGCGATCTATACCTTCTCGACAGGGAACACCTGTCGCCCCGTCGGCTGACGAGAACTCCCGACAAGTACGAGAGCGCGCCGAGCTGGGATCCGTCGGGATCGCGGCTCGCTTACGTTGAGGCCCCCAACGAATCTCCTCTCTCCATTTTCAGCTTCGGCGACGCTGTCATGGAGATAAACAGCGACGGGTCGTGCCGGCATGAGCTCGCGATCTATCCCCGCTTGGCGTTCTACGGCGTTGCTTGGCAGCCCGGCCAGGGGCGCGAGGCCGGCCGGATCAGCTGCTGATCGTTTCGCTGGCGGCGTCGGCGAGCTGACGGTGCAGCTCGACGTTGGCCTGGCGGTCGGTTTTCACCTCGATCAGGCCGGTGCCGGCGGCGAGCGCATCGGGGATCTCGGCGAGGGACTCAAGTCGACAGTGGGGGAGGTCGAAGAGCGCTGCGGCTTTGGCGGCGTCGACGCCGCGGGGGGTGCCGAGGAGGGTCTCGAACTCGTCGCTGTCCAGCGCCGACTCCTGCGGCAGGAAGTGGAAGATGCCGCCGCCGTCGTTGTCGATGACGACGATGCGGACCGGAGTGGAGACCTCGCGCAGCGCAGCGAGCCCACCGATGTCATGCAGCAGCCCAAGGTCGCCGCTGACGATCGTCGTCGGCCGGCCGCTTGCGTGGGCGGCGCCTATTCCCGAGGAGATGAGGCCATCGATGCCGTTGGCGCCGCGGTTGCTGAGGAAGAGGGCGTCGGTCTCATCGCTGCCCAGGAACGCCTCCTGATCGCGGATCGGCATGCTCGACGCCGTGTAGACGAGGTCGCCGTCGCGGTGCGCGGACCCGAGGGCGCGGTGCAGGGCCGGCTCGGAGATCGGAGCGGCGTTGCCGAGCTCGGTCTCGATCACGGCCTGCGCGGTCCGCTCGGCGGCGAGCCAGGCCTCCGGGGTGCCCCGTGGTTCCTTCTCCAGCCGCGCCGCCCAGCCCGCCGCCAGCTCGGTCGGGTCGGCGCGCAGGATCGCCGCGGCGCGGTTGCTCGGCTCGTTCCAGCCGCCGTAGGGGTCGACCACGACTTCGCTGGCGCCGCTCGACGCCAGCCATCCCCGCAGCGGCTTGCTGGTCGGCATCGCGCCGAAGCGCAGCACGAAGTCCGGGGCCACCGAGCGGGCGAAGTGCTCGTCGCGCAGCAGCAGGTCGTAGGCGGCGACGACATGTGAGCGGTCGTGGGGCCCGCAGCGCAGCTGCGAGGTCGGCTCGGCCAGGATCGGGAAGCCGGAGACCCGGGCCAGGTGCGCAAGCGGGTCGCGCAGCTCGGGGTCGAGCTGGCGGCCGGCGACGATGACGCCGGCGATCGCGTTGCCGATGTGACCCGCGACCTCGTCGAGCAGGAAGGGCGAGGGCTCGAAGTCGATCCGGGTCACCGCCGTCAGCGGCCTGCCTTCACGGCCCTCTAGCGCCAGCGGGTCTGTCGCGGTCACGGCGCCCTCGACCGGCACCGGCGCCAGCGGCTCGCGCCAGGGCAGGTTGAGGTGCACGGGGCCCGGCCGAGTCTCGCCGCGGGCGGCGGCCAGCGCCCGGCAGGCGACCGAGCGGTAGTGCAGGAGGCCGCCGTCGTCGGCCGCGTGGGTGCCGACTTCGCAGAACCAGCGCACCGATTCGCCGAAGACCTTGATCTGGTCGATCGTCTGCCCGGCGCCGATCCCGCGCAGCTCCGGTGGCCGGTCGGCGCTGAGCACGACCAGCGGCACCCCCGACTCGTCGGCCTCGATCACGGCCGGGTGGTAGTTGGCGACCGCGGTGCCGGAGGTGCAGAGCAGCGCCACCGGCTCGCCGCCGGCCTGCGCGGCTCCCAACGCGAAGAAGCCCGCCGAGCGCTCGTCGACGATCACCGTCACCTCGATCTCCGGCGCTCGCCAGAGCGCCAGCGCCAGCGGCGTCGAGCGCGAACCGGGGGAGACGACCGCGTGGCGCAGCCCGCCGCGCGCAAGCTCCTCGACAAAAGCCGAGGCGAGGGCGGTGTTGGCGTTGGTCGGGTCCACGCTGCTGGGCGAGTTTCCGTCCTCATGGGACAGAAACTCGCCCAGGCAGGCTAAAGCCGATGCAAGTCGAGCGCCCGCTCGTCGATCTCGACGCCGAGCCCAGGGCCCGTGGGCGGGTGGAGCATCCCGTCGCGCAGCTCGCATTCGACTGCGGCGACGGTCGATGCGAAGAGGCGTTGCGTTGCCAGTCCATGCGCAAGATCCACTCCGGCACCCCCGGCCTGCTCGCGCAGCGTCTGCGCGACCTGGGCGGCGGCCGCGATCCCGACCGGGCCGTCGAGAGCGCTGGAGAGATAGGAGGGCAGCACCTCGGCGATCTCGATCGCCTCCTCGGGGCCGCCGACCTTCGAGAGCTTGATCCCGGCCAGGGCGCAGGCATCGAGCGACGCAGCCTGCTCGGCCTCACCGCGGCTCTCGACGCTCTCGTCCCCGGCGAGCGGGATCGAGGTAGCCGCCGCGACCTCCGCCATCTCCTCCAGCGTCGCCACCGGCTGCTCCGCGAGCTCGATGTCGAGCTCCTCGAGCGCGGACAGGGTGCGCACCGCGGTCGGCGCGTCCCAAACTGCATTGGCGTCGACGCGGATCCTCGCCGCCGGCCCCACGGCTTCGCGCACGGCTCGCACCTGACCGACGTCATCGCCGACGCCCAGCTTCAGCTTGAAGGTCTCGAAGCCCCCCGTTGCCCAGCGCATCGCGTCCTCGGCGACCGCTGCCGGCTCGCCGGCGACCAGGGTCGCGTTGCAGCGGACTGGCTCCGCGGGCCCCGCCGAGGAATGCCCTTCAGCCGCGGCGCGCCGCCCGCGCAGGTCCATCAGCGCCGTCAGGGCCGCACAGCGCGCGGGTGTCGAGAGGGGCCCGGCGCCGCCTCTCAGGCCCTGCTCGTTCAGCTCCGGGAGCTCCCCGAGGCGTTCCAGCTCGCCGACCACCCGAGTCAACGTCGCCCCGCCGCGCAGCGAGAGTGGCACCGCTTCGCCGAGGCCCACCAGGCCGTCCTCCGAGCGCAACCGCAGCAGCACCATCTCGCGCCGGTCGAGGCTGCCGCGGGCGGTCACGTAGAGCTCGCGGAAGGGCAACGCGTAGGGGACGACCTCGACGGAGGCAATTCGCACCCGCACAGCTTCTCACCCGCTGAGGTTGGGAGCTAGGCGGAGATCAGCAGCCCGGCGCTCACAAGCAGGCTGTACACGGCGAGGACGGCGCCCGTCGCCGCCAGGGCGCCGTTCAGCGCCGGGCCGTCGCTGCGGTTGCTCATCGTCCGCATCGGACCGACCGCCAGCGGCAGCGCCAGCAGCCCGATCAGCGGCAGGGCGCTGGCATCGCCGACGAGGAGGGCGATCGGCAGCACCACGAAGGCACCCAGCATCAGCGCCCGGTAGAGCATCACCGCGTTTTGGCGGCCGATCCGCACCGCCAGCGTCATCTTGCCGGCGCGCCGGTCGGTCTCGAGGTCGCGCACGTTGTTGACGACGAGGATCGCGGTGGCGAGGAAGCCGACCGCGACGGAGAGCCCGAAGGGCAGCGCGGCGAGCTCCTCGACCTGCACGTAGTAGGAGCCGTTGACGGCGACCAGGCCGAAGAAGAGGAAGACGAAGAGCTCGCCGAGGCCGGCGTAGCCATACGGCCGCGGGCCGCCCGTGTAGAGAACGCCGGCGGCGATCGAGACGACGCCGATCAGGAGGATCACGACCCCGGCGACGGTGGTCAGGTAGATGCCGCAGGCGACCGCGACCGCAAAGGCGATCCAGGTCGCGGTCAGGACCCGCTGCGGCGTCACCAGCCCGGCCGAGGTGACCCGCACCGGTCCCAGGCGGTCGGCGGTGTCGGCGCCGCGCCTGGCGTCGGAGTAGTCGTTGGCGAGGTTGGTCCCGATCTGGATGAAGATCGAGCCGACCAGCGCCGCCACGAACGCCCCCCAGCGCGGCAGCTCGCCGGCCAGCTGGACCGCCGCCGCGGTCCCCACCAGCACGGGAGCAATCGCAGCAGGCAAGGTCCGCGGCCGCGCCGCCATCAGCCAGATCCTCATGACTGCGATCCTGATGGCGAGGCGGGAGACGGTGGAGCGTCTTGTACTTTTTCGTCGCTGCGCACCTCGTACGGCCGCATCCGCCTCTCGAAAAAGTTAAGCGGAACCGTCTTCCGCCTCGCCATCGTCATGGCCGCCTCGGGAACTTGGAGAAGTCCGGCTGCCGTTTCTCCTTGAAGGCCTCGCGTCCCTCGCGCGCCTCCTCGTTGCCGTAGAAGAGGAGGTTGGCATCGTGGGCTAGCTGCTGGATCCCGGCGTAGCCGTCCTCGTGGGCGTTGAAGCTGGCCTTGACCAGGCGCAGCGAGAAAGGCGAGAGCGCCAGCATGTCGCGGCACCAGGCGACCGTCTCGCGCTCGAGGTCAGCGACCGGGACCACCGCGTTGACCAGGCCCATCTCCAGCGCCTCCTCGGCGTCGTACTGCCGGCACAGCAGCCAGAACTCCTTCGCCTTCTTGGTCCCGACCAGGTCGCGCAGGAGCGAGGCCCCGAAGCCGCCGTCCCAGGAGCCGACCCGCGGGCCGGTCTGGCCGAAGACGGCGTTGTCGGCGGCGATCGTGAGGTCGCAGCAGACGTGGAGGATGTGGCCGCCGCCGATCGCGTAGCCGGCCACCATCGCCACCACCGGCTTCGGCAGCCGCCGCATCTGCACCTGCAGGTCGGTGACGTGGAAGCGGCCGAGGGAGGCGCCCTCGGCGACGTAGCCGCTGTCGCCGCGCACCTTCTGGTCGCCGCCGGAGCAGAACGCCTTCTCTCCCGCGCCGGTGAGGACGATCACGCCGACCTCGGTGTCCTCGCGCGCCGACTCCAGCGCGGCGGAGATCTCGATCAGCGTCTGCGGGCGGAAGGCGTTGTGGACCTCGGGCCGGTCGATCGTGATCTTCGCGATCCCGCCGGCCCTCTCGTAGCGGATGTCGGCGTACTCGCCGGCGCTCTCCCACTCGATCGGCGCGTAGAGGATCTGCTCGGGTGGGGCGTCCTTGTGGCGTTTGGGCATGATGGGGACGATATCCCGCCGATGAAGCTCGACGACTGGCTGGCCCAGAGATCCCAGAGCTGCCCCGACCGCACCGCGCTGGTGGCGGACGAGGCGGAGATGACCTACGCCGAGCTAGAGGCGGAGGCGACCTGGGTCGCCCGCCGCCTCGCCGCGCACGGGGTTCGCCGCGGCTCGACCGCCGCCCTGACCATGCACCCGCGCCGCGAGCAGGTGGTGCTGGCGCACGCGTCGATGAAGGTCGGCGCCAAGCTGCTGCCGCTGAGCCCGCGGCTGACCCGGGTCGAGCGGGCCGGGATCGTCGCCGCCGAGGAGCCGATCGTCGACCTCGACGACGCCGGCCAACTGACCCAGACCGAGGCCGACATGCCGCTGCTGGGCGAGCACGACATGGACGAGGTCTGTGCCCGGGTGCTGACCAGTGGCAGCAGCGGCACCCCGCGGCCGATCGGTCTCACCTACGGCAACTTCCTCTGGAGCGCGGTCGGCTCCGCCTTCAACATCGGCGTCGAGCCCGAGGACCGCTGGCTCTGCTGCCTGCCGCTCAGCCACATCTCCGGCCTCGGGATCGTCATGCGCTCGGTCATCTACGGCACCACCGCCGTGGTCCACGACGGCTTCGACGTCGACCGGGTCGGGGCGGCGCTGGAAGCGAATGGGATCACCGTCGTCTCGCTGGTGGCGACGATGCTGACCCGCCTGCTCGAGGCCGGGGCCGACCTCTCCGGGCCGCGCGCGATCCTGGTCGGCGGCGGCCCCGTGCCGGAGGAGCCGCTGGAAGAAGCGACCGCCAAGGGCGCGACCGTGGTCCAGACCTACGGCCTCACCGAGACCTGCTCGCAGGTGACCACCCTGGCCCCGGCCGAGGCCAGCCGCAAGCTCGGCTCCGCCGGCCGGCCGCTGCTGACGACCCACCTGCGGATCCAGGACGGCGAGATCCTCGTCCAGGGCCCGACCGTCGCCCCTGGCAGCGCCGACGCCGATGGCTGGCTGCACACCGGCGACCTTGGCCACATCGACGAGGAGGGCTTCCTCTACGTCGAGGACCGGATCGACGACATGATCGTCAGCGGCGGCGAGAACGTCGTCCCGGCCGAGGTCGAGGAGGTGCTGCTGCGTCACCCCGAGGTGGCGGACGCGGCTGTGGTCGGGCGCGAGGACCCGGAGTGGCAGCAGGCCGTGACCGCGGTGGTCGTGCTGGAGAGCGACTCCGCCGTGACCCCGGACGAGCTTCGCCGCCACTGCGCCGAGGCGCTGGCCTCCTTCAAGGTGCCGAAGCGGGTCGAGCTGGCGGCGGCGCTGCCGCGCACGCCCTCCGGCAAGCTGATGCGGCGGGCGCTCCGATAGCCTCAGCGCCATGCGCACCGACGACATCTTCTACGACAAGGACGCCGACCTCGGCAAGCTCGCCGGCAAGACCGTCGCGATCCTCGGTTATGGCTCCCAGGGGCACGCTCACGCCCTCAACCTCAAAGACTCCGGGGTCGACGTGGTCGTCGGCCTGCGGCCGGATTCCTCCAGTCGCGCCAAGGCCGAAGCGGCCGGTCTCGAGGTGCTCGACGTCGCCGAAGCCGCCAGCCGCGGCGACCTGGTGATGATCCTGCTCCCGGACGAGAAACAGGCCGAGGTCTGGAGCTCGGAGATCGCCGACGGCATCGCCCCCGGCAACCTGCTGCTCTTCGCCCACGGCTTCGCGATCCACTTCGGCGAGATCGAGCCCCCGCCCGGCGTCGACGTCGGCATGGTCGCGCCCAAGGGCCCCGGCCACCTGGTCCGGCGCCAGTACGAGGAAGGCAACGGCGTTCCCTGTCTGATGGCGGTCCACCAGGACGCCAGCGGCAACGCCCACGACCTCGTGCTCGCCTACGCCTCCGGGATCGGCGGCGGCCGTGCCGCGGTGATCGAGACCAGCTTCAAAGACGAGTGCGAGACCGACCTCTTCGGCGAGCAGGCCGTGCTCT
Organism: uncultured Solirubrobacterales bacterium; assembly: GCA_963802935.1. GTDB lineage: Bacteria > Actinomycetota > Thermoleophilia > Solirubrobacterales > 70-9 > VAYN01. The sequence continues at coordinate 929,611 of CAWDKO010000007.1, forward strand.
GCGGCGGCGCCTCGGAGCTGGTCCAGGCCGGGTTCGAGACCCTCGTCGAGGCCGGGTACGACCCCCGCCTCGCCTACTTCGAGTGCCTGCACGAGCTGAAGCTGATCGCCGACCTGATGTACGAGAAGGGGATCCAGGGGATGCACTACTCGATCTCCAACACCGCGGAGTACGGCGACCTCACCCGCGGCAAGCGTGTGATCACCGACGAGACCAAGGCGGCGATGAAGCAGATCCTCACCGAGATCCAGTCCGGCGACTTCGCTCGCGAGTTCATCGCCGAGACCAAGGCCGGCAACGAGAACTTCGACCGCATGCGCGGGGATCTGCAGGGAACCGAGATCGAGGACGTCGGCAAAGATCTCCGCACGATGATGCCCTGGATCGATCAGGGGTTCAAAGACACCAAGTAGGGCGGGGTGGGATAGGGAGTCGGGAGACCCTCTCCCTGAGGCCGTCGCGCAGCTGGGGCGCGCGGCGAGGACTCCGAATCCCCGCGCCTGAGCCTCATGGAGAGGGTCTCCCGACTCCCGAACCACACCCAGCTTCTAGACAGCTGAGCTCCGGCGTGGTCCGCGGCGCTCAGCGCGTGTGAGCTACGGGCCTCTGACCCTGAGCGATTCTGCTGAAGGTGTTGGGAGCGGGTGTGGGTGCCCCTCCCAGAAAGGCTCAAGCGCGGGGATAGGAGCCCTCACCGCGCGCCCAGCTGCGCGACGGCCTTTCTGGGAGGGGCACCCACACCCGCCCTCACCATCTACTGCCTAGCGGTGCTCCTCACCGGGCGCCAAGTTCCCGTCCCGCCCCACGTACCCGTCCTTCGCTCCCACGACCACATAGACCGCGTCTTCCATGTCGCTGAGGTTGCGCACCTTGCGGTGGGTGGGGGCGTCGACCCAGGCGATCCCGCCGGGGCTGAGGCGGTGGGTCGAGCCGTCGCCGAAGGTGAACTCGACTTCGCCGCTGTGGATGAAGTAGAGCTCCTCCTGCTCGTCGTGGTAGTGGCTGCCGGTCTCATAGGACGGTGGCAGCACGATCGCGTTGACGCCGAAGGCCCTGACGCCGAGGTGTTTGCGGATCTTGCGGAACCCTGGCCCTTCGCCGAGGTCGGCCAGGTTCGAGACGGCGTATCCGTCGCCTTTGGCGACTTTGCTCTGCTGACTCTCGCTCATCGCCGGTTCCTCAGATTGCGGGAGCCGCGGGGGGCTCGGTGGCGGGTGGGGCGGACGGGGTCACGGCGGCCTTGGCCCGCTCGATCCCGATCGGCGGGTAGTCGTCGGTGAGGAAGGCGATATAGCCGAGCACCCGGGCGTGGAAGGCGTTGACGAAGGTCATCATGTCGTTGATCCCCTGCGGCAGGTAGCCGCGGAAGACGATCGCCAGCCAGGCGACGACGCCGGCGAGCATCTGGATGTAGGAGGTGCCGTAGGAGAGCACCAGCGCCACCGGCAGCACCAGGATCAAGCGGAACAGCGCCTTGAGGCGGCTCTGCCGCTCGGCGGCGGGGGCGACGTTGACGCGGATCGGGTAGCTGTCGTCCTCGCTCAGGCTGAACGGCGGCCAGACGTCGGTCTGCAGGTAGATCCAGGCGGAGGTCCTGATCGAGAACCGGACCACCCCGGAGTTGAACTCGTACAGCCACTGCGGGTAGCGGCCGAGGATGATGATCGCGATCCAGGCGATCAGGTGGGTGAAGGCGAAGAGGATTCCCCAGAAGACCGCGACGATGAACCACGGGATTGCCAGGATCAGCCGGAAGAACGTCGTCCACCGGTTCGGCGTCGGGTTGAAATCGGCTTCGTAGCTGATCGGATACATGTATCCCCCTCGGGTTGGACGGGACTGGGCGGCAGCGCCGCGAGCCTACCCCCGGTCTCGGCGGCAGTCCACCCGCGACGGTCAATAACCTGTCGAGCCCGATGGCGCCTCAGACCACCGACACGATTCGAATCCCCAGCGAGTTGAAGCCGGCCGACGGCCGCTTCGGCTGCGGGCCGTCGAAGGTGCGCCCGCAGGCGTTGGCGGCGTTGGCCGAGCGCTCGGACCTGATCGGCACCTCGCACCGCCAGGCGCCCGTGCGCGACCTGGTCGGCCGTGTGCGCAGCGGGCTCGCCGAGCTCTTCTCGCTGCCCAGTGGGTACGAGGTGGCGCTCGGCAACGGCGGCACCACCGCCTTCTGGGACGCCGCCGCCGCCTGGCTGGTCCGCGAGCGCCCCCTGCACCTCACCTACGGCGAGTTCTCGCAGAAGTTCGCCAAGGCGACCACCGCCGCGCCGTTCCTCGCCGACCCGATCGTGATCGAGGCTGAACCCGGCGACGCCCCGGCGCCGAGCGCCGACCCCGCGGCGGACGTGCTCGCCTGGGCGCACAATGAGACCTCCACCGGCGTCATGGTCCCGGTCGAGCGCCCCGCAGCCGCCGGCGACGCTCTGGTCCTGATCGACGCCACCTCCGGCGCCGCCGGCCTCCCGGTCGATCTTGCTGCCGCCGACGCCTACTACTTCGCGCCGCAGAAGGGCTTCGCTGCCGACGGCGGGCTCTGGCTCGCTCTGCTGAGCCCGGCGGCGGTCGCCCGCGTCGAGGAGCTCGACGGCGCCGCCGGTCGCTGGCAGCCCGGCTTCCTCTCGCTGCAGACGGCGCTGGACAACTCGCGCAAGGAGCAGACCTACAACACGCCGGCGCTGGCGACGCTGCTGCTGCTGGCCGACCAGGTCGAGTGGATGCTCGGCAACGGCGGTCTCGAGTGGTGCGTGCAGCGCACCTCGGACTCCTCGGGGCGCCTCTACGGCTGGGCCGAGGCGACCGACGTCGCGACCCCGTTCGTCGCCGACCCCGCCAAGCGCTCGCTGGTCGTCGGCACGATCGACTTCGCCGACTCGGTCGACGCCGCGGCCCTCGCCGCCGCCCTGCGCGCCAACGGCATCGTCGACGTCGAGCCGTACCGCAAGCTCGGCCGCAACCAGCTGCGGATCGGGATGTTCCCGGCGGTCGAGCCGGACGACGTCGAGGCGCTCACCGCCTGCATCGACTGGGTGCTGGAGAACGTCGAGGGGGTCGCACGGTGAAGGCCCTGGTCAAGGAGAAGATCGCCGACACCGGCATCGATCTCCTGCGCGCCAACTTCGACGTCGAGCTCGGCCTCGAGATGGACGAGGCGGCGCTGCGCGAACGGATCGGCGAGTTCGACGCGATCTTGATCCGCTCGGCGACGCAGATGACCGCCGAGCTGATCGAGCAGGCCTCCAACCTGAAGGTGATCGGGCGCGCCGGCACCGGCGTCGACAACGTCGACATCCCGGCCGCCACGCGGCGGGGGATCATCGTCGCCAACGCGCCCGAGTCGAACTCGGTCGCCGCTGCCGAGCACACCCTGGCGCTCGCCCTGGCGCTGTTCCGCAACGTGCCGCAGGCACACGGCTCGCTGGTCGACGGCCGCTGGGACCGGGCCAGGTTCAAGGGCGCCGAGCTCTATGGCAAGACGCTCGGGGTGATCGGTTTTGGCCGGATCGGCCAGCTGGTCGCCAAACGCGCACAAAGCTTCGAGATGGAGGTCGTCGCCTTCGACAAGTTCGTCTCCGCCGAGCGCTTCCGCGAGCTCGGGGTCGACGGAGTCGAGAGCGTCGAGGAGGTGCTCTCGCGCGCCGACCTCGTCACCCTCCACGTGCCGAAGACGCCGGAGACGATCGGCCTGATCGGCAACGAGACGATCGCCCAGATGAAGGACGGCGCCCGGCTCGTCAACTGCGCCCGCGGCGAGCTCGTCGACCTCGACGCGCTGACGGCCGGCCTCGAGTCGGGCAAGCTGGCCGGCGCCGCCCTCGACGTCTTCCCGGCCGAGCCCTTCACCGAGCACCCGATCTTCGCCCGCGGCGACGTCGTCGTCACGCCCCATCTCGGCGCCTCGACCGCCGAGGCGCAGGACCGGGCCGGGGTCGTCACCGCCGAGCAGGTGACCGCGGCCCTCAGCGGCGGCGTCGTCACCAACGCGGTCAATATCGCCGCCGTCCGTCCCGAGGCGATGGAAGCGCTGGCCCCGTTCGTGCCCCTCTGCGAAAAGCTCGGCCGCCTCGCCGCCGGGCTCGGCGACGGCTCGGTCGACCGCGTCAGCGCCGAGTTCCGCGGCCGCATCGCCTCCCACGACACCCGCCTGCTCGGGATCGCCGTGCTGGCGGGCATCCTCGCCGGCAACACCGAGGAGCCGGTCAACCTCGTCAACGCGCCGCAGATGGCGGAGGAGCGCGGGATCGAGCTGGTCGAGACCAACGACGCCAGCGCCGAGGACTTCACCGAGCTGGTCACGGTCCGGGTCGGCTCGGGTGAGCACGAGGTCGAGGTCGCGGGGACCAGCGTCGGCCCCCGCAACGAGCCCTACTTGGTCTCGGTCTGGGGCGAGGGCTTCTACCTGCCGTTCGCCGAGCACATCGCCGTCTTCCGCTACGCCGACCGGCCGGGGATGATCGGCCGGGTCGGGACGATGTTCGGCGAGGAGGGGGTCAACATCGTCTCCGCCGCCGTCGGCGCCGAGCAGGACGGGCAGCGGGCGGTGATGGCGCTCACCACCGACGCCCCGGTTCGGGGCGAGACGATCGAGAAGATCCTCGGACAAGAGGGCTTCGCCATCGGCCGCTCGGTAGATCTCTAGGACCACTAAGGTCTTCCTATGCGGGCGGTGGTGCTGACGGGGACCGGGGGGCCCGAGGTTCTCCAGGTGCAGGAGCGGCCCGACCCTGCCGTCGGGCCGGGCGAGGTCCGCATCGCCGTGCGCGCCGCGGGCATCAACTTCGCCGACACCCTGGCCCGGGTCGGCCTCTATCCCGACGCGCCGAAGCCGCCCTGCGTGCTCGGCTACGAGGTCGCCGGTGAGGTCGAGAGTCTGGGGGAGGGCGTCACCGATTTCAAACTGGGCGACCGCGTCGTGGCCGGCACCCGCTTCGACGGCCAGGCCGAGTTGGTGACGGTTCCGGCCGAGCAGGCGCTGCCGCTGTCGGATCGGCTCAGCTTCGAGCAGGGCGCCGCCTTCCCGGTCAACTACGGCACCGCCTACGCCGCCCTGATCCTGATGGGCAGCCTGCGGGCGGGCGACCGGGTACTGATCCACGCCGCCGGTGGCGGCGTCGGCATCTCGGCGACTCAGATCGCCCGCAACGTCGGCGCCGAGATCTTCGGCACCGCCTCGCCCGGCAAGCACGATGCGATCCGGGCGCAGGGCGTCGCCCACGCGATCGACTACCGCAACCAGGACTTCGAGGCCGAGGTGATGCGGATCACCGGCGGCGAGGGCGTCGACCTGGTCATGGACGCGCTGGGGCCGACCTCGTTCCGCAAGGACTACCGGCTGCTGCGTTCCGGCGGGCGGCTGGTCATGTACGGCCTCTCCGAGAACTCGAACGAGGGCGTGCGCAGTATCCCGGCGACCCTCAAGAGCCTCGCGAAGATGCCGTGGGCGACGATGCCCTGGTGGAAGAGCCTGATGATGATGAACGAGAACAAAGGCGTCTTCGGGCTCAACATGCTGAGTTGGTGGGAACGTGAGGGCAACCTCGACCGCGTCACGGAGCCGCTGATGGCCGACCTGGAGGCAGGGCGGCTGGAGCCGGTCGTCGCCGAGGCGTTCCCCTTCGACCGGGCCGGTGAGGCGCATGAGTTCATCGCTCAGCGCCGCAACGTCGGCAAGGTCGTGTTGTTCCCATAGATAGGCCTGGATGAACCCCGGGGGCGACGCGAGGCCGGAGTAATACTGCGATGAAGAGGGCGATCCTGATTGCGATGACGGTGCTGGTGGCCGCGGCTGCCGTAACCGCGCGGGCCGACGCCAAGCAGTCGCTGACCGTGCTGCTCGCCGGCGGTGCGGAAGAGAGCGAGATCATGATCACGCTCAGCGCCGACGGACGCAGCTACGTGATCGACTCCTTGGTGCCGCTGGAAGTCGGTGGCGAAGTCTGCTCGCACCCCGAAGGACAGCCGAACGAGCTGATCTGCGACGCGGTCCCCATCGGCGGCTTCGAAGTCAACGCCGGGGCCGGCGACGACTCGGTCACCGTCGCTCGCGAGGTGCCGATCCCGGTGACCCTGCGCGGCGGGCCCGGCGCCGACCGGCTGGTCGGCGGCGGCGCCGGCGACAAGCTGACCGGCGGCCCCGACAACGATGTGCTGATCGGGCGCGCGGGCGCCGACTCGCTCTTCGGCGGCCCTGGCGACGACCGCCTCGTCGGCTGCAGTGGCAACGACCTCCTGCGCGGTGAGAGCGGCATCGACGCCCTGCTCGGCGGCTCCGGTCGCAACAGCCTCGTTCAGTAATTAGGCGATCTGCTCCGCCGTGCTGCGGCGTGAGAAGAGGTTGCCGCCGACGAACAGGAGCGCGACCAGGAAGCCGACGAGGGACAGCGCGGCATCGAGCCGGAAGCCCGCCTCGATCCCGTCGACGAAGGGCGGGATCGCCGAGGAGAAGACGGTCGTGGTCAGGCCCAGCCCGATTGAGCCGCCGGCGATCTGGAACATGTAGACGATGCCGCCGGCGAGGCTGGTCTGCGATTCGTCGACCGAGGTGACACCCGCGGTGGTCGCGGTCGGGTAGAAGCTGCCGATCCCGACCCCGAGCACGACCATGCCGGGGATCAGCGAGCTGTAGCTGGAGCTGGCGTCGACCTGTGAGAAGAGGAACGGCGCCAGGGTGATGCAGGCGGCGCCGAAGACCGCCAGCGGCTTCGCGCCCAGGCGGTTGTAAAGCGGCCCGGCGACGAAGGAAACGACCGCGAAGACTCCGAGGAAGGGAAGGATCCCGACCCCGGACTCGAGCGGCGAGTAGCCGAACTGTTTCTCCATGAACTGGGGCAGATAGAGCAGCGAGGCGAAGAAGGTGGCCGACATGAAGAGGATCGCCACGCAGGAGGCGGTGAAGCTGCGGTTGCGCATCACCTCCCGCGGCACCAGCGCGTGCTGTCCCGCCCGCCGCTCGACCGGCACGAAGGCGAGGATCAGCGCCGCCGCGACGGCCAGCAGCGCGATCACTTTCGGGTCGCCCCAGCCCCAGTCGGCGACCTGGTCGAGGGCGATCAGCAGCGAGACCAGCCCGACCGAGAGCACCGATATCCCGGCGTAGTCGATCCGCCGCTCCGCCGCTTCCGGCTCCTTGACATGGACCAGGTAGTAGGTGACGAGCACGGCGAAGACCGAGATCGGGACGTTGAGGAAGAAGATCCAGCGCCAGCTGAGGGCGTCGGTGAGGACGCCGCCGATCAGCGGCCCGAGCGCGTTGCCGAGGCCGGCGGCGCCGAGGATGATCCCGCCAGCGAGGCCGGCCTTTTCTTCCGGCAGGATCGCGAAGGTCATGCCGAGGATCGCCGGCCACATCAGCGCCCCGCCGATCCCCATCAGCGTCCGGCAGGCGATCAGCCAGGCCTCGCTCTGGGCGGCGCCGCCGAGCGCCGACATCGAGGCGAAAATCGCGGTGCCGAGGAAGAAGGCGTTGCGGCGCCCGAACATGTCGGCGAGTCGGCCGCCGGTCACGATCATCACCCCGAAGGTGAGCGCGTAGGCGTTGACGACCCACTGGATCGTGTTGATGTTGGTGTCGAAGTCCTCCTCCATCGTGGGGAGGGCGACGTTGATCGCCGAGAAGTCGTTGGCGATCACCACCACCGCGACCCCCATCGCGAAGAGGGCGAGCCAGTTGATGCGCTGTTTCGAGGCCTCGATGCGCACGACCCTATCCGCTGCGCTACCCTGCAAAAGCGAATGATCCGTCGCGCTCACAGCCTCGCGCTTCTCCTTCTCCTCCCCCCTCGGGGGGAATAGCGCTGGGCGGCGCGATAGCCGCGAGAGACAAGGTCATTCACACACAGCAGAGAAGGAGGAGGTCCAGATGGGCCCCGCATCTGACGCCAATCGCGTCCACATATTCGACACCACCCTGAGGGACGGCGAGCAGTCGCCCGGCATCTCGCTCAACACCGCCGAGAAGGTCGAGATCGCCCAGCAGCTGGCGCGGCTGGGAGTCGACGTGATCGAGGCCGGATTCCCGATCACCTCGCCCGGCGATTTCGAGGCGGTCCAGAAAATCTCGCGGGTGGTGGAGGGCCCGACTGTCTGCGGCCTTGCCCGCACCCACAAGGCCGACATCGACGCCGCCTGGGGGGCGATCCGCGACGCCCAGCGTCCCCGCATCCACACCTTCATCTCGACCTCCGACATCCACATCGAGCACCAGCTGCAGACCGACCGCGAGGACGTCAAGGGCCAGGCCCGTGCCGCCGTCGCCCTGGCGAGGCTCGATTGCGAGGACGTCGAGTTCTCGCCGATGGACGCGACCCGCGCCGACGTCGAGTTCACGGCTGAAGTCTGCGCGATAGCGGTCGAGGAGGGCGCGAATGTCGTCAACATCCCCGACACGGTCGGTTACACCACGCCGGAGGAGTACGCGGACTACTTCCGGCGCCTGTACGAGCTGGTGCCGGCGCTGCGAGAAGTGGAGATGTCGGTGCACTGCCACGACGACCTGGGGATGGCGGTCGCCAACTCCTACGCCGGTGTCCTGGCCGGGGCGCGGCAGGTCGAGTGCGCGGTCAACGGGATCGGTGAGCGCGCCGGTAACTGCTCGCTGGAGGAGATCGCGATGCTGATCCGCGTCCGCGAGGACGTCCACAGCCTGACGACCGGGGTCAACAGCCGCGAGATCGCCCGCACCAGCCGTATGGTCTCGCGCCTGACCGGCTACGCGATCCAGCCGAACAAGGCAATCGTTGGCCGCAACGCCTTCGCCCACGAGTCGGGGATCCACCAGGACGGCGTGCTGAAGGAGCGCAGCACCTACGAGATCATGGACGCGACCGAAGTCGGCCTGGAGTCGAACTCGATCGTGCTGGGCAAGCATTCGGGCCGCCACGCCCTGAAAGACGCCTTGGAGCAACTGGGCTTCCAGGTCGAGGGCAACGCACTGAACGCCGCCTTCAAGGCCTTCAAGGAGGTCGCCGACCGCAAGAAGCAAGTGACCGCTCTGGACCTGGAGGCGATCGTCTCCGACGAGATGCGGGAGCGCGCCGATGCTCACGAGCTGGCCTGGTTCGAGGTCGAGGCGGGTTCCCGCCGCGACCCCATGGCCCGCGTTGCCGTAACCCTGCCCTCCGGCAAGGAGGCGGTCGGCGAGTCCGGCGGCGATGGCCCCGTCGACGCGATCTTCCGCGCGATCCAGGGGGCGACCGAGACCGAGTGCGAGCTGCGCCAGTACACGGTCGCGGCAGTGACCGGGGGGGAGGACGCCCTCGGCGAGGTGACGGTGATGCTGCGCACCGCCGGCCGCCTGGCGACCGGTCAGGGCGTCGCCACTGACATCCTCGAGGCCTCCGCCCGCGCCTACGTCCGCGCTCTCTCCAACGCTCTGGAAGGCGCCGCCACCCGCGAGGCCGAGGCCGCCACCGCCGAGGCCGCCGCAGAGCGCACCCCCGGCCCGTAGACCCCTCGGGGGGCGAATTCCCCACGCGTCTGCACTTACACGTCCCATGGACGTGTTGGAGCAGACGCGTGGGGTCGACGGGCGGATAGCCGAGCTCGCCGAGGGGCAGCATGGCGTTGTGGGACGGCAGCAGCTGCAGGGGATGGGGCTGGGTCGGGAGGCCATTGAAGTGAGATTGAGGTCCAAACGCCTGCACCGCCTCCATGCAGGGGTTTACGCCGTGGGGCACCGAGTTCTGTCTCGGGAGGCGCGATGGCTGGCAGCGGTGCTGGCCTGCGGCGAGGGGGCCGTGCTGAGCCATCGGTCGGCTGCGGCGCTTTGGGGTATCCGCGATCCATCGAGTCGAGCGATCGAGGTGACGTCGCCCTCGAAAAGCCGGTCGCGCGCGGGTATCCACCGGCACTTCGCCGTTCTGCCTGCGGACGAGGTGACGACCCGAGAGGGAATACCGGTCACGACCGTGCCGCGGACGATCCTCGACTTCGCCGCCACCGCGAGGCCCGAGGCAGTCGAGAGCGTGCTGCGGCAGGCAGAATTCCACCGGCTCCACGACCAGCTGTCGCTGCCCGACCTGCTCGAGCGGTACCCGCGACGGCGTGGAACCCCCTCTGTCCGCCTCGCCTTGGAGCGGCTCGGGGAATCCTCCGGCCGGGTAGAGACTCCGCTGGAGGAACGATTTCTGCCCTTCCTCGACCGCCACGGCCTGCCGCGGCCCCGGTTCAATGTATGGCTCGAAGCGGGCGGGAAACGCTACCGCGTCGACTGCCTCTGGCCCGCGCAACGGCAGATCGTTGAGCTCGACGGCTGGGCGAGTCACGGCACCCGCTCCGCCTTCCGCGACGACCGCGCCCGTGATCGCCGCCTGCGCGTCGCGGGCTACGGCATCACGCACCTCATCTGGTCCCAGCTCGACGACGAACCCGGAGCAATCGCTGCGGATTTAAGGATGCTTCTCGGTCAAGACCGACCGCGCCGCACCGAGGCGAACCGCACCGACCTCCTGCCTGCTGAGTAGAGGTCGGTGCGGTTCGCCTCGGATGGCATGGGCCCAGGAGCGGAAGTACGACATCTCTGTACAAACGTTCATGATAACGTACACAGCGTGAACGCCGTAGCGGAAGCAACCACGATCCATGGGCCCCTGAACGGGTGCGGGCCCTCCGCCCCCGTCGGCCCGCGCGTCAAAGCCCTGCGCGACGCGATGGGCCTCTCGCTGCGCGATCTGGCCGAGCGCTCCGGGGTCAGCGCGCCGATGCTGTCGCAGGTCGAGCGGGGGGAGACCAGTCCGACCCTGGCGGTCGCCGGGAAGATCGCCGCCGGCCTCGAGCTCACCCTGTCGCAGCTGCTGCGCCTGGACGAGGGCCAGCACGTCACCGTCAGCCGTGCCGGCGCTCGTCGCACCTCCGAGCGCGGCGGCCACCGCTTCGAGGAGCTGACGCCACCGCTGCCCGGGCAGCGCGCCGACGTCTCGCTGCACACGCTGGAGCCCGGTGCCACCACCGGCGGTCGCGACGATCCGCCGATGCACGAGCCCGGCAGCCGCGAGACTGCCGTCGTCCTTACCGGCACCCTGGCCCTGGTCGTCGACGGGACCCGCCACGACCTGCGCGAGGGTGACAGCGTTACCTTCGATGCCGACTTGCCCCATCATTTCGAGAACGATGGCGAGGAGCCGACCAGGTTCATCGCCGTGATCGCCGCCGGCCTCAGGCGCGGCTAGCAGGAGGAGCCCGATGCCCAAGAACATGTTCGAAAAGATCTGGGAGGCGCACGAGGTCTCCGACGACCTCATCTACATCGACCTGCACCTGGTCCACGAGGTCACCTCGCCCCAGGCCTTCGACGGCCTGCGCCTGGCCAACCGCCCGCTCCGCCGCCCCGACAAGACCCTGGCGACCGCCGATCACAACGTGCCCACCGACGGCACGATGGCGGCGCGGCTGATCGCCGACGAGCTCTCGCGCGTCCAGGTCGAAACGCTGGAGCGCAACTGCGCGGAGTTCGGGATCCCGCTCTACTCGCTGGGCTCCGACCGCCAGGGCATCGTCCACGTGATCGGTCCGGAGCTGGGGGTGACCCAGCCGGGGATGACGATCGTCTGCGGTGACAGCCACACCTCCACCCACGGCGCCTTCGGGGCGCTGGCCTTCGGCATCGGCACCTCCGAGGTCGAGCATGTGCTGGCGACCCAGTGCCTGGTCCAGAAGCGGCCGAAGACGATGCGGATCTCCTACGCGGGCGAGCTGGGCGCGGGCGTCACCCCCAAGGACCTGATCCTGGCGACGATCGGCCGCCTCGGTACCGGCGGCATGGTCGGCCACGCAGTCGAGTACGCCGGGCCGGCGATCGAGTCGCTGCAGATGCCGGGCCGGATGACGATCTGCAACATGACGATTGAGGGCGGCGGCCGCGCCGGCATGATCGCGCCGGACGAGCACACCTTCGAGTGGGTCCGGGGCCGCTCCGCCGCTCCGGAGGACTTCGAGGCCGCGGTCGCGCGCTGGCGCGCCCTGCCGACCGACGAGGGCGCCGGCTTCGACACCGAGATCGAGGTCGACGCCGCCGCGATCTCGCCGATGATCACCTGGGGCACCACGCCCGGGATGGTCTGCGAGGTCACGGACACCGTCCCCGACCCGGCGGCGATGGAGTCGCCGGCCGACCGCGAGTCGGCCGAACGCGCCCTCGCCTACATGGGCCTGGAGGCCGGCACCCCGATGACCGCCGTCGCGCCGGAACGGGTCTTCATCGGCTCCTGCACGAACTCGCGGATCGAGGACCTGCGCGAGGCGGCGGCGATCGTCGAAGGGCGCAAGGTTGCCGGCTCGGTGCGGGCGATGGTCGTGCCCGGCTCCCAGCAGGTGAAGGCGACCGCCGAAGCCGAGGGCCTGCACGAGATCTTCCGCTCGGCCGGCTTCGAATGGCGCGAGGCCGGCTGCTCGATGTGTCTGGGGATGAACCCCGACATCCTCATGGAGGGCGAGCGTTGCGCCTCCACCTCCAACCGCAACTTCGAGGGGCGCCAGGGCAAGGGCGGCCGCACCCACCTGGTCAGCCCGAAGATGGCGGCTGCCGCTGCGATCGAGGGACACTTCGTCGACATCAGGGATTGGAGCTGAGCATGCGACCGATAGACGTGATCGAGGGCGGGGTGTCGTTCCTGGACCGGCACGACGTCGACACCGACCAGATCATCCCCAAGCAGTTCCTGAAGCGGGTTGAGCGGACCGGCTTCGGCGAGTTCCTCTTCTACGACTGGATCCGCGACGGAGAGATCGAGCTGGAGCCGAACCCGATTCTGGTCACCGGCCGCAACTTCGGCTGCGGCTCCTCGCGCGAGCACGCGCCCTGGGCGCTGGAAGACTTCGGCTTCCAGGCGATCCTCGCCCCCTCCTTCGCCGACATCTTCTACTCGAACTGCACCAAGGTCGGGCTGCTGCCGGCGGTGCTCGACGAGGAGCACTGCCGCGCCGTCGCCGCGGCGGGCGAGGCGCGGATCGACGTCGACGACGAGACCGTCACCTGCGCCGGCGGCGTCTTCCAGTTCCAGATCGAGCACGACGTCAAGCATCGGCTGCTGAACGGGCTCGACGACATCGGGATCACGCTGGAGAACGCCGGCGCGATCGACGCCTTCGAGTCCGGAGTTGCTGCACCGCCCGGACCGGTCACGACGGCGCTATGAGCGCGCACCGTCCGACCGGGGCGATGAACAGCAGCTCACGCGAGTGGGACGCAGAGGCTTACGACCAGGTCTCTGACCCGCAGTTCAACTGGGGAATGGAGGTTCTGGAGCGGCTCGAGCTGCGCGGTGACGAGACCGTCGTCGACGCTGGCTGTGGCTCCGGTCGCGTTGCCGAGCAGCTGCTCGCCCGCCTGCCCGAGGGCCACCTGATCGCGGTCGACGGCTCCGAGGCGATGATCGAGAAGGCACACGAGCGCCTGGGGGAGGAGACCGACTATTTGGTCGCCGACTTGGCCGAGCTCGAGCTCTCTGATCCGGTCGACATGGTCTTTTCGACTGCGACCTTCCACTGGCTGCTCGACCACGAACGCCTCTTCGCGCGCCTTCACGCGGTTCTGAAGCCGGGCGGCCGTCTCATTGCCCAGTGCGGCGGGAAAGGCAACGTCGCCCGCCACGCCCAGGCGATCGTCGCCGCCGCGTCGCGGCCCGAGTTCGGGCAGCACTTCGGTGCCGCCAATTCCATTTGGAACTTCGCCGGGGCGGAGGAGACCGAGGCTCGCTTGCGCGCAGCGGGCTTCACGGAGGCCCGCTGCTGGCTCGAGCCGAAGCCCCTACAGCCCGAGGGCCCCACTGACCTTCAGCTCGACGGTAACTCTCGGGCCGCTGCTGGCACAGTTGCCGGAGGAGAAACGGCGCCCGTTCGCAGAAGCGGTCCTCGCCGAGGCCGAGCAGCCGCTCACTCTCGACTACGTGCGCCTCAACATCGAGGCCGTGGCCGGCTGACACCGCGCCCCAGTCAGTCCCTAGAGTCCCGCCGCGTGAGCGATGTCCCGCGCATAGTCGTCCTCCCCGGAGACGGGATCGGGCCCGAGATCGTCGCCGCTGCGCGGCGCCTGCTGGAGTCGCTCGGCTCCTTCGAGTACGACGAGCGGCTGATGGGCGGCTGCTCGATCGACGAGCACGGGACCGCACTCACGGACGAGGTGCTGGGGGCCTGCCGCAGTGCCGACGCCGTTCTGCTCGGCGCCGTCGGCGGGCCGAAATGGGACACGACCGACCCGAGTGCCCCCCGTCCCGAGCAGGGCCTGCTCGGGCTGCGCAAGGGGATGGGCCTCTACGCCAACCTGCGTCCGGTACGACCAAGCCCGGCCCTGGTCGGCGCCAGTCCGCTGCGCGAGGAGCGCATCGCCGGCACTGACCTGCTGGTCGTCCGCGAGCTGACCGGCGGCATCTACTTCGGCGCCAGCGGCCGCGACGGCGACAGCGCCCACGACACCTGCGAGTACACCGTCGCCGAAATCGAGCGCATCGCCCGCGCTGCCTTCGAAGCCGCCCGCCGCCGCGCCGAGAGCTCCGGCCGCAGGCCGCGGGTCACCTCGGTCGACAAGGCCAACGTGCTGGAGACCTCACGGCTCTGGCGCGAGGTCGTCACCGGCCTCGCCCCGGACTACGCCGACGTCGAGCTCGACCACCTGCTGGTCGACAACGCGGCGATGCAGCTGGTCTCGCGGCCGGCCGAGTTCGACGTGATCGTCACCGAGAACCTCTTCGGCGACATCCTCAGCGACGAGTCGGCGATGCTGACCGGCTCGCTGGGAATGCTGCCCTCGGCCAGCCTCGGCGCCGATGGCGCTCCGGGTCTGTTCGAGCCCGTCCACGGCTCCGCTCCCGACATCGCCGGCAAGGGCATCGCCAACCCGCTCGCGACCTTCCTCTCGGCGGCGATGATGCTGCGCCACGGCCTCGGCCGCGCCGACGATGCGGGGCGGATCGAGGCGGCGGTGGACGCCGTGCTGGAGCGCGGCTTGCGCACCCCCGACCTGGCGGCGGGGACTCCCAGCTCGGCGCCGCCGATGCCAGATGTCCCCGCCGAGGTCGAGGTCGGGACCGCGGAGATGACCGACGCGGTCCTCGAGCAGCTCAGCGCTTAGTTAGGGCGCCGTCACCGCCCACTGACCGTAGGCGAAGAACGCTTTTTCTTTTTCTTTCGCTTTGGCCACGAGCCCGAAGCCGAGGCGCGTGTTGTTCTCGGCGGCCAGCGGGTTCGTTTCGCCGAGGTTCGCGCTTTCGGTCACGTAGATGCAGAGGTTGCCGCCGGTGGCCGCCGGCGTCTGTCCACCTCCGAGACCGCCGCAGTTGGCGCTGGTCTGGCCTTTCTCCAGGACCGTGACGGCGGGGGGGTTGAGGAGCGGGAACTGATAGCTGACAGCCGCCCGGACCTCAGCCGCTTCGACCGCGCTGTCGGTGGTGCCGCCGACGTCGAAGACGCCGCGCAGCGTCTGCCCGCTCTTCAGCGTCCCCAGCAAGGGGCCGAATTCGTCGCTGAGTTTGGCCGGCGTCACCGAGCCTTTGCCCAGTTTCGCCGAGTTCACCGCTTCGTTGGCGAGTTTGTTGGTCGTCACGACCCCGTTTTTGATCGAGGCGGCGATCACCGCACCGGCGCCGATCTTGGCGCTGGTGATCGCGCCGTTGCCGATATTGCCCGGCAGCACCGAGTTGGGCCCGAGCTTGCCGGTGACCACCGACTTCGGCGCCAGTTTGCCGCTGGTCACGGCGGCTTTGCGCAGCTTGGCGGCGGTCACCGCGCCGCGCTTCAGCTGTCTCGGGCCGACGCTGTTCTTCGGTATCCCGGCGGCAACCGCGGCGCCGCCGAGGGCGATGAAAAGCGCGATCGTCGCGATCAGGTTCGAATAGGTGAGCTTGGGGCGAAGGCGTGAGTGCATGGACTGCTCCTCCTCGTCATTTGCTTTCGGCCGTGATTCGCGGCCCTGGGGGTGAAGCCCTGCGTTTGATCGGGCATACTTCCCCAACATGGATCAGGCGGATTTGATCTGGCACAACGGAAATTTCGTGCGCTGGGAGGACGCCAAGGTGCACGTCCTCAGCCACGGCCTGCACTATGGCACCGGCGTTTTCGAGGGCATCCGCTGCTACGAGACCGAGCGCGGCCCGGCCGTCTTCCGCCACCACGACCATCTTGACCGTTTGGCCAAGTCGGCCGAGCTCTACTACCTCGACCTGCCCTACACGACCGCGGAACTGCGCGCCGCCACGCACGAGCTGATCCAGCAGTGCGGGCTCGGCTCCTGCTATATCCGCCCGCTCGCCTTCCGCGGCTACGGCAACCTCGGCCTCTACGCGACCGACGCCCCGATCGACGTGATCATCGCCGCCTTCCCCTGGGGCGTCTACCTGGGCGAGGAGGGCGCTAAGCACGGCATCCGGGCCAAGGTCTCGAGCTGGCGGCGGATCAGTCCCGCCGGCCTGATTCCCCATGCCAAGGCTTCGGGCCAGTACCTGAACTCGATCCTGGCCAAGACCGAGTCGCAGAAAGCCGGCTACGAGGAGGCGATCCTGCTCGACGAGCGCGGCTTCGTCTGCGAGGGCTCGGGCGAGAACATCTTCGTCGTCCGCGACGGCCAGATCGTCACCCCGCCGCACGTGGCCGGGATTCTCGACGGGATCAACCGCAAGTCGGTGATCCAGATCGCCCGCGACCTCGGCTACACCGTGGTTGAGCGCGACGTCGCCAGGGCCGAGCTCTACCTCGCCGAGGAGGTCTTCCTCACCGGCACCGCCGCCGAGCTGGTGCCGGTGCGCGAGATCGACGACCACCCGTTGGGCGAGCCGGGGGAGATCACCCGCCACATCCAGGCGAAATTCCAGGACGCGCTGAACGGGCGCGCCGAGGAGTATCTGGAGTGGCTCGATTTCGTCGAGGCGCCGGCCGAGGTCGACGCGGCGAGTAAAGTGAGTTCGTGATGCAGCTTTTCTTCGAGTCGATCGGGCGAATTACCGCAGCCGCCTAGCGGCTGGCGCGGCGCTGCCGTGCGTGCGGTCCGTCAAGGACCATCCCCGATCTTCCGACTCGAAAGGCAGCAATGGAACAGGTGAAGCTCTACGACACGACCTTGCGCGACGGCATGGGCGGCAAGGGCATGTCGCTCTCGGTGGGCGAGAAGCTGAACGTGGTGCGCGCGCTCGACGCGCTCGGCGTCCACTTCATCGAGGCCGGCTTTCCCAGCAGCAACCCGAAGGAGGCGGAGCTTTTCGAGCGCCTCGCCGACCTGCAACTGGAGGGGGCGACGATCTCGGCCTTCGGGATGACCCGGCGCCGCGACCGCAAAGCCGAGGACGACGAGGCGCTGAAAACCTTGATCGCCTGTTTCGCCCCGGTGGTCTGCCTGGTCGGCAAGAGCTGGGGCCTGCACCTGGAGAAGGTGATCAAGGTCTCGCGCGAGGAGAACCTGGCGATGATCGCCGACTCGATCGCCTTCTGCCGGGACCAGGGCAAGCGTCCGGTCTTCGACGCCGAGCACTTCTTCGACGGCTACCGGGACGACTCCGCCTACGCGCTCGAATGCGTGCGCGCGGCCGCTGAGGCCGGGGCCGAGAACGTCACCCTCTGCGACACCAACGGCGGCAGCCTGCCGCAATTCGTCGGCGAGGTCACCGCCGCGGTCGTGGCCGCGGTCGGCGCCGGGGTCGAGATCGGGATCCACGCCCACAACGACTCCGAGTGCGCGGTCGCCAACTCGCTGGCGGCGGTCGAGAGCGGCGCCCGCCTGGTCCAGGGCTGCGTCAACGGCTATGGCGAGCGCTGCGGCAACGCCAACCTGGCCTCGATCCTGCCGGCGCTGCAGCTGAAGATGGGCTTCGACGTGGTCGCGGTCGAGCAGCTGGCGAGCCTGACCACCACAGCCCACTACCTGGACGAGGTCTGCAACATGGCTTCCGACCCCGACCGCGCCTACGTCGGCCGCAACGCCTTTGCCCACAAGGCGGGGATGCACGCCGCCGGCGTCGCCGCCGACGCCAGCACTTTCGAGCACCTCGATCCCTCCCTGGTCGGCAACGAGCGCGAGGTCCTCGCCTCCGAGCTCTCCGGCAAGGCGACGATCCGCAGCCAGGCCGAGCACTCCGGCCTCGAGCTCGACGACGCGGCCGCCGCGCGGGCGGTCGAACGGCTGAAGGAGCAGGAGCACCGCGGCTACCACTACGAGGCGGCCCCGGCCTCCTTCGAGCTGCTGCTGCGGCGCGAGGCGGGCACCTACAAGCCCCTGTTCAAGCTCGAGAGCTTCCGTGTCGTCACCGAGAAGCGGGCCGACGGCGAGGTCGAGACCGAGGCGACGATCAAGGTCGAGGTCGACGGCGAGCGCTATGTGCGGGTCGCCGAGGGCAACGGACCGGTTAACGCCCTCGACCAGGCCCTGCGCGGCGCGATCGTCGACCGCTACCCGCACCTGGCCGAGATCGAACTGACCAACTACAAGGTCCGCATCCTCGACGAAGCGCACGGCACCGGCGCCGTCACCCGCGTCCTGCTCGACTCCGCCGACGGCGGCCGCGAGTGGGGGACGATCGGCGTCTCGGAGAACATCATCGAGGCCTCCTGGGAGGCGCTGGTCGACTCGCTGGAGTACGCGTTCCAGTGACCAGCGAGGAGATCCCGCTCGCGCGGCCGGAGATCGGGGTGCGCGAGGAGGAGCTGGCGCTGGAGGTGCTGCGTTCCGGCCGGCTTTCGCTGGGGCCGATGGGTGAGCGCTTCGAGCGCGATCTTGCGACCTGGCTCGGGGTCGATGACGCGGTCGCGGTCTCCAGCGGCACCACCGCCCTTCACCTCGGAGTGCGGGCGCACGGGTGGGGCACCGGCGACGAGGTCCTCACCAGCCCCTTCAGCTTCGTCGCCTCGGCCAACTGCCTGCTCTACGAGGGGGCGAAACCGGTTTTCTGCGACGTCGACCCGGTCACGCTCAACCTCGACCCCCTCGCCGCTGAAGCCGCGGTCGGTGAGCGTGCCGCGGGCATCCTCCCGATCCACATCTTCGGCTACCCGGCGGCGATGCCGGAGCTGGAGGCGCTCGCCTCGCAGCACGGGCTCGGCATCCTCGAGGACGCCTGCGAGGCACTCGGCGCGGTTGACTCCGAGGGCCGCGCGGTCGGAGCCCGCGGCAATCTCGCCACCTTCGCCTTCTACGCCAACAAGCAGATGACGACGGGGGAGGGGGGCATGATCGTCCCCGGCAACCCCGAGCAGGCGGCCCGCCTGCGCAGCGAGCGCAACCAGGGCCGCGCCACCGACATGGGCTGGCTCGATCACGGCGGCCTCGGCTTCAACTACCGGCTCGCCGACCTCGCGGCCGCCCTCGGCGTCGCCCAGGTCGAGCGACTCGACTCACTGCTGGCGCGCCGCGCCGAGGTCGCCTCCCTCTACGAGCAGCGCCTGGCGGGAGTCGCGGGCGTCGAGGCCCCGATCGCCGGGCGCGGCCAGGAGCGCCGCAGCTGGTTCGTCTACGTCGTCCGCCTCGGCGAGGGCATCGACCGCGACGCGACGATCGCCCGCCTCGCCGAGCGTGGCGTCGCCAGCAAGGCCTACCTGCCCTGCATCCACCTCTTCCCGCACCTGCGCGAGCTCGGCTACCGCGAGGGCCAGTTCCCGGTCGCCGAAGCCGCCTCCGCCCGCTCGCTGGCGCTGCCGTTCTTCCCGGCGCTGGGCGAGGCCGAGGTGGACCGCGTCTGTCAGGAGCTCGCCGCGGCCCTCGGTCAGACGCGATAACGGGATAATCGCGCGCTCGATGGCCCGCTTCCGCAAGGGCCCAGACCCGCGCTTCTGGCGCCTCAACCGCTCGCTGCCGTTCGACTGGCAGCTGGCGATCTACGACATCGACCAGTCGCGCGCCCACGCCCGTGGCCTGCACCGGATCGGCGTCCTCGACGCGGAGGAGCTGGCGCGCATGGACGAGGGCCTGGAGCGGGTCCGCGCCCGCATGGCCGAGCACGGGTTCGAGTTCGACCCCGCCGACGAGGACATCCACATGGCGATCGAGCGCCTGCTCGGCGAGGAGATCGGGCCGCTGGCCGGCAAACTGCACACCGGCCGCTCCCGCAACGACCAGGTCGCGACCGACGTGGCGATGGCGGTGCAGGTGCACTCGCTGCGGGCGATCGAGCTCTGCGGGACGGCAATGGAGCAGCTGCTGGTGCTCGCGGAGGCGCACCGCGACTGGCCGATGCCCGGCTACACCCATCTCCAGCGCGCGCAGCCCGTGTATCTCGGCCACCACCTGCTCGCCTACTTCTGGATGCTCGCCCGCGATGTCCTCCGCTTCCAGTTCGCGCTCGACAGCGCCAGCGTGATGCCGCTCGGCTCCGGCGCCCTGGCCGGGGTCAACTGGGAGATCGACCGCGATGCGGTGGCTGAGGACCTCGGCTTCGACCACGTCACTCACAACTCGATCGACGGCGCATCCAACCGCGACTTCGTCCTCGACTACCTGGCCGCCGCCTCGACCTGCTCGATGCACCTCTCCCGGCTCGGCTCGGAAATCGTCATCTGGTCCAGCACCGAGTTCGGGTTCTGCCGGCTCGACGAGACCTTCTCCTCGGGCTCCTCGATCATGCCGCAGAAGGTCAACCCCGACTCGGCCGAGCTCCTGCGCGCGAAGAGCCCTCGGGTTGCCGCCTCCTACGCGACCCTGCTCGGCGTCATGCACGCGCTGCCGCTGACCTACGGCAAGGACATGCAGGAGGACAAGGAGCCGCTGTTCGACGCGATCGACACCGTCGAGGCCTGCCTCGATGCGACCGCGGGGATGCTCGTCGGGATCGAGTTCGATCGCGAGCGCATGGAGGACGCCTCGGGCGACGAGATGCTGGCCGCGACCGAGGTCGCCGACCTGCTGGTGCGGCGGGGGGTGCCGTTCCGCGAGGCGCACGGGATCGTCGGCGGGCTGGTCCGCGACGCGGTCGAGAGCGGCCGCTCGCTCTCGGACCTGACCCAGGAGGAGCTCCGCAAGCGCTCCGAGCACCTCGACGACTCTTACTACGAGGTGCTGAAGCGCAGCAGCTGGCTGGAGTCGAAGGCGATCTCCGGTGGCACCGGCTCGGTACCGCTCGCCGCCCAGCTCGACGAGGCCCGGGAGACGCTGGCCGCGGTCCAGGCACGGGTGCTCGAAGAGCGCTCCTGACCGTGCCGGCGGCCTCCGAGAAGCGGCTGCCACGCGCTTTCTTCGACCGCTCGGTTCATGAGGTTGCCCGCGAGCTGATCGGCTGCCGACTCTTCTTCGACGGCGTTGGCGGGACGATCGTCGAGACCGAGAGCTACGAGCGCGATGACCCCGCCTGTCACGCCTATGCAGGCCTCACCGACCGCACCGAGGTCCTCTTCGGGCCGTCGGGGCGGGCCTACGTCTATCTCTCCTACGGGATCCACAGCCTGCTCAACGCCGTCGCCGAACCCGAGGGCGAGGCGGCGGCGGTCTTGATCCGGGCCCTGGAGCCGACCGCCGGGCTGGAGGCGATGCGAGAGCGCCGCGGCGACCGCCCGGACGGCGAGCTCTGCTCCGGCCCCGGCAAGCTGACCGAGGCGCTGGGGATCGGCCTCGACCAGAACGGTGTCGACCTCTCCCGCGACCCCTTCCAACTACTGCCGCCGGAGGGCGAGCGCCCACGGATTGTCGCCGGCCCGCGGATCGGGATCACCAAAGCGGTCGAGCGACCCTGGCGCTTCTGCGCCGCCGACAGCCGCTTCGTCTCGCGCCCGCGACCGACCTAGCCCGCGGTGACGCCACCACCGCCGCCCGATTCGGGCGCGGCTTCTGGAGCAGCTTCAGGCGCTGCTTCGACTTCAGGTGCAGCTTCCGTTTCCGGTGCCGGCGCGCTTTCTTCTTCGGGGGCCGCTTCGTATTCGCCACCCGTTTCGGGCGGGACGTATTCGTATTCGTCCGCTTCGAAGTCTTCGCCGTTCTCCTCGGCCGCTTCGCGCGCCTCTTTTTCGGCGGCGCGCTCGGACTTGATCTCCTCCCAGGCGGACATCACACTGGCCCAGATCAGGGCCGGGAAGGTGCCGCCCATGACCGGGCCGCCGTTGTAGAGGGTCGTCATCGGCGTCGCCGAGTCGGGGTACCCGACCCAGACGCAGGCGGTGGCTTCGTCGCTGATGCCGCCGCAGAACCAGGCGTCGACGTTTTCCTCGGTGGTGCCGGTCTTGCCCCACTGCCCTTCGGCGCCGATCTGGGCATTGGTGCCGGTGCCGCTGGAGACGACCGTTTCCAGGATCCGCCTGGCTTCTTCGGTCACGCCCTCGTCGAAGACCTGTTCGTGCATGGAGTCGTTGTCGCCGCCCTTGATCGTCTGGTCGTCTTTGTCGGTGACCTGGGTGTAGGAGACGGGGCTGTTGCCGGGCCGCGGCGCCAGCGAGCCGCTGACCCGGTCGCCGTCGTTGCCGATCGTGCTGTAGGCGTAGGTCCAGCCGACCGGGGTGACGCCGATCTCGAGCCCGCCGAGCACCATCGCCGGGTTGGTCGAGATCGGATCGTCGTAGCCCGCCTTGTGGATCGTCGCCGCGATCGAGCGGGTGCGGTCGCCGACCGTCTTCCCGTCCAGGCCTTCCAAGGCCAGCTGAGCGTAGACCGAGTTGTCCGAGTTGGTCGTGGCGGAGATGATCGAGCTGGAACCGGCGTAGGCGTCCCCGTCGTTGGTGACCGTGAACGTTTCCTGGCCGTTCTTGCCGAAGCTGAATTCCTGCGGCGCCGATTCGTAGACCGTTTCCGGCGAGATGCCCTCTTCGAGGGCGGTCAGCAGCGTGAACGGCTTGATCGAGGATCCGGGCTGGCGGTGGCCCTGGGTCGCCAGGTTGAAGGGCCTGGTCTCGAAGTCGGGCCCGCCGACCATCGCCTTGATCCCGGCGTTGCGGTTGTCGATCACGACCACCGAGGCGGTCGCGGGCGAGTAGCCGAGGTAGGAGTTGACCGCTTCCTCGGCCGCTTCCTGCAGGCCGAGGTCGAGCGTCGACTTCACCTTGAGGCCGCCGAAGAAGGCTTTCGAGGCGCCGTAGCGTTCGACCAGCTGCTGGCGCAGGTAGGCGGTGAAGTAGGGGGCCTCGGAGTCGAGGGTGGGCGGCTCGATGTCGTCCGGGGAGGGCAGCGCCTGCTTGGTCCCTTCTTCGAACTGCTCCTGGGAGATGTAGCCCTGTTCGTACATCCGTTCCAGCACCAGGTTGCGCCGCCCGAGGCTGTTTTCGGGGTAGACCTTGGGGTCGTAGGCCGAGGGCGAGGAGATGCTCGCGGCCAGCGTCGCCGCCTCCCAGGGCTCCAGGACAGAGGCGCAGGGCTCGGTCGGCGTGCCGCAGCCGGGGTGGGCGGCGCCGAAAAAGGTGCGGGCGGCCGCCTCGACCCCGTAGGCGCCCTCGCCGAAGTAGATCGTGTTCAGGTACTGGGTGAGGATTTTGTCCTTGCTCCAGTGGCGCTCGAGGCGGTAGGCCAGCGCGGCCTCCTTGAACTTGACGAAGAGGGTGCGGGTGTCCTGGGCTTCGAGCGCGTTCTTGACGAACTGCTCGGTGATCGTCGAGCCGCCCTGGGCGGCGCTCTGGCTGAGGATGTCCTTGACCAGGGCGCGGCCGATGCCCTGGAAGTCGACGCCGCTGTGCTCGTAGAAGCGCGCGTCCTCGATCGCGACCACCGCGTTCTTGACGTTGGGGGAGATCTGGCCCGAGTTGAGCAGGATCTTGTTCTGGTCGCTGGTCAGGGTGCCGATCGGCGCGCCGTTGGCGTCGTAGATCTCGCTGTTCTTCGAGGCCTTGTACTGGGCGAAGTTGTAGATCGCCGGCAGGTCCTGGGAGACCGCGGCCATCATCCCGAAGATCATCGAGCCCAGCGCCAGGATCCCCAGTCCGAGCAGGACGAAGAGCACACGCAGCTTCTTCAGGCGCGGCTTGCGCCTGTCGGGGGGGCCGGGGGCGACCGGCACGGTCGGGGGAGCCGGGGGCGCGGGCGGAGCGTCGCCGCCGCCACTCGACCGGCGCTTTAGTCCTAGGACAGCCATCAATAAGAGAGAACGCCCGAGGGCCTGAGCGGTCATCGAGCGGAGGCGGCAGTCTAGCATTGCGCCGATGTCGGATCTGGCGCGTAACGCGGTCGAGGTGCTGCCCGAGGGCAGGCTCGCCCAGCAGTTGGGGGGCGATCGTCCCCTGCGCGTGAAGCTTGGGATCGACCCCACCACCGCCGACATCCACCTCGGCCACACGGTCGTTCTGGAGAAGCTGCGCGAGTTCCAGGACGCCGGCCACCAGGTGGTCCTGATCATCGGCGACTTCACCGCCCGCGTCGGCGATCCCAGCGGTCGGTCGAGCGCACGGCCGCTGCCCGAGCCGGAGGAGATCGAGGCCAACGCCGCCACCTACCAGGAGCAGGCCTTCAAGCTGCTAGACCGCGAGCGAACCGAGGTGCGCTTCAACAGCGAGTGGCTGCGGATGGAGCCGGAGGCGCTGCTCGGCCTGTTGGCCCAGACCACGGTCGCCCGCCTGCTGGAGCGCGACGACTTCCAGAAGCGACTCGCCGCGAACCAGCCGATCGCCGCCCTCGAGTTGCTCTACCCCTTGCTGCAGGGCTACGACTCGGTCGCGATCGAGGCCGACGTCGAGCTGGGGGGGACCGACCAGAAGTTCAACCTGCTCTTCGGCCGCGACGTCCAGGCGACGTACGGGCAGGCCCCGCAGTCGATCCTGACGATGCCGCTCCTGGTCGGGACCGACGGCGTGCAGAAGATGAGCAAGTCGCTCGGCAACTACGTCGGCGTCACCGACGCGCCGGAAGAGATGTTCGGGCGGCTGATGAGCATCCCCGACGAGGCGATGGACGACTACTACCGGCTGCTGCTGGGCGAAGCGCGCCCCGAGCGGCCACCGAACGAGGCCAAGCGAGAGCTGGCGCAGCGGCTCGTCGATCGCTTCCATGGAGGAGAGGGCGCGGGCGCCGCGGCGGAGGAGCACTTCAACCGGGTCTTCGTCGAGCGCGCGGCGCCGGAGGAGATGCCGGAGGTCGCCCTGGCCGAGTACCTCGGCGACGGCGACGGCCGCGTGCACCTGCCGCGCCTGCTCGCCGGCGCCTTCGGCCTCAGCTCCAGCGAGGGAAGGCGCCTGATCCAGCAGGGCGGTGTCAAACTGGATGGCGAGCCTGTGGCCGCCGATGCCCTGGACCTGGAGGCGAGCGGGCTCGAAGGGCGGGTTCTGCAGGTCGGCAAGCGGCGCTTCGCCCGTCTCGTGGCCGGCGCTGCCTGAGCTCAGCCCGGGGCACTAGGCAAAGCGTGCCCACAGCGCTATACTCCCCGGTCCTTTCTGGGGCTTCCCTGAGGAGCCCCATGCGCGAAGGGCGGCGAGACCCGCCGCAGAGGCGCAGCGGTCTTTGAAAACTGAGCAGCGTGCACTCCGTAGGCCATCAACAGCCTGCGGATTGTTTGAGCCCGAACCATTCGGCCACGTCAGC
>CAWDKO010000008.1:0-260786 GCA_963802935.1 uncultured Solirubrobacterales bacterium
CTTGTTCTGGAAGGCGACGGTCGCGGTCAGCGGCCGCGAGTAGGTCATGTCCTTCTCGCGGCACTCCTCGATCGAGTGCGGCGGGTCCTCGAATTTGAACTCGCCAAAAACAATCTGGAGGTTCCCCGTGTAGTCCTCGATCGGGGATATGTCGTTGATCGTCTCCCTCAGCCCACCGCTTTTCGGATCCGTCAGTTCCTCGAAGGAACGTCGCTGGATATCGATCAGGTGCGGGACTTCGAGGGGGTTCTCTAGGCGGGAAAAGCTCCTACGGGTTACGGGGGCAGCGTTCGAACGTGCCAAGTCGGCGACTCCTCAGGGCGGTCAGAGGGACGTGGGTACAGCGCAGATCTGGGCAGGGATACTCAAATGGCGCGCGACCGCAAAAAATAACACACGGCGATACGCGCCCGCAAGCTTGGCTCCACGCCTGGGATCCGGGCCGGGACAACGGGCGGCTCTACTTGAGCTCGACGGTGGCCCCGGCCTCCTCGAGTTCGGCTTTGAGCTTGTCGGCCTCGTCGCGCTCGATGCCCTCTTTGATCGCTTTCGGGGCCTCGTCGACGAGTGCCTTGGCCTCTTTGAGACCGAGCCCGGTCGCCGAGCGAACCACCTTGATCACGGGGACTTTCTGTCCGCCGACCTCGGCCAGAACGACATCGACAGTCGCCGACTCTTCGCCGCCGCCGTCGCCGTCGGCCGGTGCGCCGGCAGCCGCCGGGGCAGCCGCAGCCACCGCGGTTGCGGAGACGCCGAACTCCTCCTCGAGCGCTTTGATTCGCTCGGAGAGCTCCAGGACCGAGATGCCTTTCAGCTCCTCGATCCAATCCTCAGTTGAAATCTTCGTTGCCATCTACTCCTCTTCCTTGCTCGCGTCGTCAGTTTCAGAAGTCTCGTCGTCATCACTGGAAGTCTCGTCCTCGGCCTTGGGCTCCTCCGCGGCCGGCGCCTGGCCGGAAACCAGACCCTGGTCGGCGATCTGCCCGAGCTGGGAAGCGAGGCCTTGGATCATCGAGCCGAGGCCGCGGACCAGGCCGGTCAGGGGGCTGGCGACCACGCCGGCGAACTGGCCGTTGAGCACGTCGCGGGTGGGCAGGCGGGCGATCGATTTGAAGGAATCGACATCGAGCGAGGTCGCAGCCATGAAGCCGCCCTTGTAGGTGAGGACCTCGTGCTCTTTGTTGAAGGTCGAGATCGCTTTCGCGGCCTGGGCGGTGTCGCCGCGGACGAAGGTCAGCGCGGTCGGGCCCTGGAGCAGCTCCGCGAGGCGCTCCTCGCCGGCTTTCTCGGCGGCGATTTTCGTCAGCCGGTTCTTGACGATGCGGAAGCTGGCGTCTGCTTCGCGCAGTTTCGAGCGCAGCTCGGCTGCCTGGGGGACGCTGATGCCGCGGTAGTCGACAGCGAAGATCGCCTCAGATTCCTCGATCTGGGCGGAGATCTCTTGTATGGCTGCGGACTTTTCTTCGCGGTTCATCGTCTTACCTGCACCGGGCTTGCGAGCAACGCTCCGCCGGTGGTCTGGGGTCAGCGGCGACGCAGTCTAGGCGTTCGCCGGCTCCGGTGCGGCCTCGACGGGGGCCTCGCTCTCGCTGGCGACGGCCGCCCCGGTCAGCTCGCGGTCGCCGGCCTTCGAGGCGTCGACCCGGATGCCAGGGCCCATCGTCGTCGTCACGGTGCAGGAGATGATGTATTTGCCCTTGGCCGAGGCGGGCTTGGCGCGGACGATCTCGTCGATGACCGCGGTGAAGTTGTCGAGCAGCTGGCCGGCGTCAAAGCCGGCCTTGCCGATCGCCATGTGGACGATCGCCTGGCGGTCGGTGCGGTACTCGACCTTGCCCGATTTCGACTCGCCGACGGCCTTCTCGACGTCGTCGGTGACGGTGCCGACCTTCGGGTTGGGCATCTTGCCCTGGGGGCCGAGCACGCGGCCGAGTTTGCCGACCGTGGGCATCATGTCCGGGGTCGAGATCGCGACGTCGAAGTCGGTCCAGCCCTCTTCGACTTTCTTCGCCAGGTCGTCGCCACCGACGAAGTCCGCCCCGGCCGCCTCGGCGTCGCGGGCCTGCTGACCCTGGGCGAAGACGGCGATCGTCACGTCCTTGCCGAGCCCGTGCGGCAGCGCCAGCGTTCCGCGCAGCTGCTCGTCGGCGTGGCGGACGTTGACGCCGAGCAGGATGTGGACCTCGACCGTCTCGTCGAACTTGGTGCTGGCGGTCGCTTTGACGAGGGTGATCGCCTCGGCCGGCGGGTAGGCGCGGTCGCGATCGACTTTCTCGTACTGCTGGCGGTATCGCTTGCCGTGGGCCACGAAATCTCCTATTCGACGTCGACGCCCATCGAGCGGGCGGTGCCGGCGATGATCTTCGAGGCGGCGTCGATGTCGTTGGCGTTGAGGTCCGGCATCTTGCGTTCGGCGATCTCGCGAATCTGGTCCTGGGAGATCGTCCCGACTTTGTTCACGTGCGGCTCGCCGGAGCCCTTCGAGATCTTGATCGCTTCCTTGATCAGGATCGCGGCCGGCGGCGTCTTCGTGATGAAGGTGAAGGAGCGGTCCTCGTAGACCGTGATCTCGACCGGGATGATCGTCCCGCCTTCGGACTGAGTCTGGGCGTTGAACGCTTTGCAGAAGTCCATGATGTTGACGCCGTGCTGACCCAGCGCCGGGCCGACCGGCGGCGCCGGGTTGGCGTTGCCGGCCTGGATCTGCAGCTTGATGAGGGTGAGGACTTTCTTGGCCATGAGCGGTTGCGGAGAGTAGCGGTCTTGCCGACCTAGATCTTCTTGACCTGGTCGTAGCCGACCTCGACCGGGGTCTCGCGGCCGAAGATCGAGACCAGGACCTTGAGTTTGGCGGCGTCCTCGTTGATCTCGGCGATCTCGCCGGAGAAGTCGGACAGCGGGCCGGAGATGACTTTGACCGTTTCGCCGATCGCGAACTGGGCCTGGGTACGCGGCCGGGCCGCGGTCTCGCGATGCAGCAGCCGGTCCACCTCGGGTTTCGAGAGCGGCACGGGCTTGTTGCGCTCGGCGCCGACGAAGCCGGTCACGCCGGGGGTGTTTTTGACCAGGCTCCAGGCGTCGTCGGTCAACTCCATGTTGACGAGGACGTAGCCGGGCATCGTCCGTTTCGGTTTCGATTCTTTCTGCCCGTCTTTGTTGACTTCGACGACGTCTTCCGTCGGGACGACGACCTGGCGCACGTTCTGGTGCTGGCTCAGCGTCTCGACCCGGTGCTCGAGGTTGTGCTTGACCTTGTTCTCGTGCCCGGAGTAGGTGTTGATCACGTACCAGCGATACAAAATGGAAGCCTTTGTTCGGGGATCCGCTAGAGGATCCGCTGGATGAGGAAGTTGAAGAGAGCGTCGAGGGCGCCAAGGTAGGCGGCCGCCACGGCGACGAAGATGATGGTGACAGCAGTTGCCTGGATCAGCGTGTCGCGATCCGGCCACTGGACTTTCTTCAGCTCCTGCCAGCAGGAAACCAGGAACCCGATCACGCCGCCGCGCTGGCGTTCGGTCTTCGCCTGTTTCTGTTTCTTGGCGAGCTGCTCGCTCTCGCGCCGCTTCGCCTCGTCGCGCTTGCGCTTCTCCGCTTCCTTCAGCGCCTTCGCTTCGGCGCGGCGGTCGGAGCGGGAAGGCTTCGGGTCCTCCGGCAGCGCCAGCTCCTGTTCGGAGGCACCGGCGGCCATGCCGCGCTCCCGCGCCTCTACCAGGGCCTCGTCGCCGGAGACCGGGACCTGCGTGTCGTGCTGGGCCTGAGCGGTGGAATCGCCTCCGCCGCCGTCAGAACGTTTCCGTTCTTCAGCTTCCCGAGCCCGGCGCTCGGCCTTGCGCTGTGCGCGGGTCTTGGCCATCGGGAGCTACCGGGTCTCCTTGTGGGCCGTGTGGTGACCACACCAGCGGCAGAACTTGCGCATCTCGATCCGGTCCGGCGAGTTCCGCCGCGACTTGTTGGTCTGATAGTTCCGGCGCTTGCAGTCTTCGCACGCCAGGGTCACCGCGATGCGGACATCTCCGCGAGCCATGCTTCTCCTCGTTCCTGAGGTCGGTCGTTGCAAACAAAAACCCCGGGCCCGAGGCGCGAGGCAGTGCGAAGGATAGCGCTCTGCCGCAGGCCGAGCGACGTGGCCTGGCGGCCTACTCGGTGGACGTACCGGCACCGTCATCGGTAAGCGCGGCAACGTCGGCCAGATCGACCGGGCGCCCGCGCGCCAGCTTCATCTGGATCAGGTCGTCGAGATCGACGACGGCGACCTCGATGTCGCCGAGGGCAACCCGAAGGGCCCGCGCACTCAGCTCCTCGTAGGGGCGTCCGCCCGGCACCTCATGCAGGACATCGATGCCTCCGTCACGGGTGGCGAACTGCCAGATCGTCGCCTTCGGAAGCATCCTGGCGCTGATCTCGATCTCCTCCTGTCCGGGATTCAGCACCCGGGCGTCCAGCGCCCGTAGAGCCGTCGCCAGTCGCCCAAGGTTGGCGGGCTGCGGCGCGGGGATCAGATCGGCATCGTTGGTGGTGCGAACGTGGCCGTGGGTCTGCACCGCAAGCCCACCGATCAGCACGTACTCGACGCCGTGTGCCGCCAGCGCACGAAGGATTCGCTCCGCATCCAGCGGCGCCTCAGGCTCGGGCACGAGCCTGCCGGCCGGCAGCGGCCAGGCGGCCGGCCATTCGATTCCAGGAAATGCCCAGGGCGAGACGCTCAGTGGGCGTTCGAGCGCGAGTGGCCCGCAGGTGCAGCGGGTCGTATTCCCGCTGGGGTTGATCGGCAGCGAGCTCAAGGCGCTCCCCCATAGCCCGCATCAGCAGTTCGAGCGTCTCGACGCTGGGCGAGACTTCATCGGCCTCCAGCCGGCTGATCGCCGATTGACCGGTTCCGACCCGGCGCGCGAGCCGCTCCTGACTGAGGCCGTGGCGAGTCCGCGTCTCGCGAATGAGCTGACCGGGAGTCATTCCTGAATTATAACGAAAAAGTGATTGTCCCAAGGCGTCCGCCTGGGGTGGGAAGGCCGTTTCGCGCCGCCACCAGAGAGGGCCTTCTACTCAATTCTTTGTAAAGTCACTTTTTACGTAAACCTCTCAGGCGGCCGGAAGCTTGGTGCGAAAATGATCGACAGCGGCGGTCTCTGCGATCGGGACCAGTTCGTGGAAGCGGTGGAAGAGCGGATCCTGGAGCCGCGGCACCGGGGGCAGCCGGGTGCGCTGCTGCTGCTCGACGTCGATTCCTTCCACCTCGTCAACGACTCGCTGGGGCATGAAGCGGGCGACCGGCTGCTGGTCGCGGTCGGCGAGATGCTGCGCAAGGAGGTGCGGGCGGAAGACCTGCCGGCGCGGATCTGCGCCGACGAATTCGCCCTGCTGCTGTGCCGCGCCGAGCCGGACCAGGCGCGGGCGACGGCGGAGCGGCTGATCGCCATGGTGCGCGAACGCGGGCAACCGGCGGTCGGGGCCAGCGTCGGGATCGTCACCTTCGGCGGCGCCGGCGAGGCGGTCACGGCCGAAGGGCTGATGATCGCCGCCGACATCGCCCTCTGCGAAGCCAAGGACGCCGGCGGTGGCCGCGCGGTCGACTCGGCCAACGGCCCGAACCGGAAGCTGACCTGGGCGGAGCGGATCCGCGAAGCGATCGACCAGCGCCGGATCGTCGTCCACGCGCAGCCGATCCTCGACCTCCGCCATCACCGCGTGGCAAGGGAGGAGCTGCTGGTACGGATGCTGGACGAGGACGGGGACGTGATCCCGCCCTCCTCCTTCCTCCCGGTCGCCGAGCGCTTCGGCCTGATCGCCGAGATCGACCGCATGGTCTTGGCGAAGGCGGTCGAGCTGGCCGGCCGCTCGCGGCCGATCGCGGTCAACGTCTCCGGCGCCTCGCTCTCGGACCCCCGCCTGATCGACGACGTGCGGGTCGCGATCGCCGACGGCCTCAACCCCGGCTGGCTCGACTTCGAGATCACCGAGACCGCGGCGATCTCCAACATGGACGACGCGCGCAGCTTCGCGCGGGCGGTGACGGAGATGGGGTGCGGGCTCGGCCTCGACGACTTCGGCACCGGCTTCAGCTCGTTCAGCTACCTGAAGGAACTGCCGGTCCAGCACCTGAAGATCGACATCGAGTTCATCCGCGAGCTTCGCACCTCCCCGGTCGACCAGCGCCTGGTCGGGGCGATGGTCCAGTTCGCGAAGGCGTTCGGCCAGGAGACCGTCGCCGAGGGGGTCGAGGACGCCGACACGCTGGCGCTGGTGCGGGCGCTCGAGGTCGACTACGCGCAGGGCTTCCACATCGGCCGGCCGGCGCTGGTCGACGGCGTGCTCGCCGCCGCATCGGCTTAGAGCAGTTCTTCGACTGCGGCTCGAAACGAGGCCGGGTCAACAGCGGGGAACCGGTAGAGCAACGGCTCTATCTGCTCGAACTGGGCACGCGCCTCGTCCGGGTCGACAAGACCGCTCGCGACCAGCTCCTGGATGTCCCGTCGATCCTGATCATGGCCACGCTCGGCCTTGGAAAGGGCCTGGGCGACCGGATCGAAATGATGGAATGCAAGTTTCCCCTCGGTGCGAATCAGGGGACTGCGGGCCTCCCACCCCTCCGCCACCGGGATGAAGTCCGCCGGCGAGGCCAGCTCGATGTTGAGGTCCAGAGCCTGCTTCAGCCGCGGAATCTCCTGCAACAGCTCGTCACGATCGGGGATCAGCTTGATGTCGACATCGATGGTTGAGTCCCGCCAGCCCTGCAGCACCGCGGTCGACCCGCCAGTCAGATAAACGCGCCCCTCGACTCTGGCGGCCTGACCGAAGGCGCGCATGAACCGCTCGATGCGATCCGTGTCGGCTAGCTGTAGTTCCTCACAACGTTGTTCATCCGGGCCTCCTTGAAGGCTGGGGGTGCGACCCACCCAGATCAAGGAGGACACCGGATGAAGATCCACGCTAACGCCCGCACCTGCCCGAACAGCCGCAAGCTGTTGGTTACCCGCATCGAAGAGGAGGGCTGGTCGCTGAGGGCGGCGGCCGAGGCCGCCGGCATCAGCGAGCGCTCAGCACGTAAGTGGCTGGGTCGCTGGCGGGCCGAGGGAGAGGCAGGGCTCCTGGATCGCGGCTCGGCGCCCAGGCGGGGCCCATCGCGCTTGTCATCCGATCGCCTGGAAGCGATAGAGGCCCTGCGGCGGCTGCGAATGACCGCGGCGGAGATCGCCGAGGTGCTCGGCATGGCGCTCTCCACGGTGTCCAGGTGGCTGGCCCGGATCGGGTTGGGCAAGCGCAGCCGCCTGGAGCCGCCAGAGCCACCCAACCGCTACGAGCGAAAGCGCCCCGGGGAGCTGATCCATGTCGACGTCAAGAAGCTCGCGCGGATCAGCACCCGGGGCGCCGGGCATCGGGTGACCGGCAACCGCAAGAGCCAGTTCTCCCAGGGCCCCGAGCACGAACGCAGGCGGGTGACCGGCTGGGAGTTCGTCCACGTCTGCGTCGACGACGCCACCCGCCTCGCCTACGTGGAGGTGCCTGCCCGACGAGAAGGGCGCCACCGCCGCGGGGTTCCTGCGCCGCGCCGTCAACTGGTTCAAGGGCATGGGGGTCAACGTGGAGCGGGTGCTCTCAGACAACGGCTCCTGTTACCGCTCCGGCGCTCACGCGAAGGCCTGCGCCGAGCTCGGGATGCGCCACATCTTCACCCGCCCCTACCGGCCTCGCACCAACGGCAAGGCCGAGCGCTTCATCCAGACGCTCGCCAACCGCTGGGCCTACGGAGCCATCTACGGCTCCTCGGCCGAGCGCGCCGCGGCGCTGCCCGGCTGGCTCGATCACTACAACTTCAGGAGACGACACGGCTCCCTTGGCCACAAGGTGCCCGCAGCTCGGCTCGCCGAGTTGGAACAACGTGCTGAGTAACTACAGCTAGCGCGCGCACGCAGCGGCCCGCTCGAAGCTGACCAGGCGGCGGATCATCGCGTTGTAGGCGGAATGGGCGCCATCGGCCTTTTCCTCTGCCAGCCGCGCGTAGAGCCTGTGCTCGGGCGAGGCGATCGGCGCCGCTACGGACAGCCCCAGGCTGCGGAGCTTCGGTGCGCCGATCGACACCAGGAGAGCCTCGCTCGATTCGCGCCCGCTCCCAAGATCTTCAAGGCCGCGTTCGATCAAGGCAGCGCCGGGCAAACCCGTCAGGTTCGTTGCGATCCGTGCCATCCCCGGAGGGTAGCTCTCCCGATGGAGTGGCTCAGAGGCCGAGCGTTTTGGCGATGATCGTGCGCTGGATCTCCGAGGTGCCGCCGTAGATGGTGGAGACCAGCGAGCTGCGGACGAGGCGCTCCATGTCGTACTCGGAGGAGTAGCCGTAGCCGCCCATCATCTGCATGCCCTCGAGCGTCGTCCGCTTGGCGACTTCGGTGACGAAGAGCTTCACCATCGAGGCCTCTTTGGGCAGCATCCGGTCCGGGTCCTCGTCGGTCAGGGTGGCGACCCAGCGGGTCATCAGGCGCGCCGCCTCGAGGTCGGTCGCCATGTCGGAGAGGCGGTGCTGGAGGGCCTGGAAGGAGCCGATCGGACGGCCGAACTGCTTGCGCTCCTTGACGTAGGCGAGGGCGTCGTCGAAGGCGCGCTGGGCGATCCCCAGCATCGTCGCGGCGAGAATCAGGCGCTCGACGTTGAGGCCGGCCATAAGCTGGGTCCAGCCCTTGTCGACCTCGCCGAGCACGGCGCTCTCGGGGGCGACGCAGTCGCTGAAGTAGAGGGTGTTGGTCTCGCGGCCGCCCATGGTCTGGATCGGGACGATCTCCATCCCCTCGACCTCGCGGGGGACCCAGATCATCGTCAGGCCCTCGTGCTTGCTCTCGCCCTTGGTGGTGCGACAGACGACCAGCACGTGATCGCTGATGTGGGCGTTGGAGATGAAGACCTTCTGGCCGTTGATGACGAAGCCGCCGTCGACGCGCTCAGCCTTGGTCGTGAGGGCGCCGACGTCGGAGCCGGCCTCGGGCTCGGTCATCGCGATCGCCTCGACCGCGCCGGAGGCGATCCCGCCGAGGATCTCCTTCTTCTGCTCCTCGCTGCCGAAGCGCTGGGTGGCGCCGGCGACGATCAGGGTCGTCGCGTAGCCGCCGATCGGGGCCAGGCCGCGGGTCGTCTCTTCCATGAACAGGCAGGCGTCGAGCATCGAGCCGCCGGAGCCGCCGTACTGCTCGGGGATCGTGACCCCGAGCCAGCCGAGGTCCGCCATCTGCTTGTAGAGCTCGAAGTTGTGGTGGTCCTCGTAGCCGTCGGTGAGCCGCTCGCGCTGGTCCTGCGTCCCGCACTCGCGGTCGCAGAAATCGCGGATGGCGTCGACGAAGTCGCTCTGCTCGTCGGTGAGGGCGAAGTCCATGGGCGCGCAGCCTATTGCCTGGGAACGGAGAAGCTCATCCAACTTCATAGTGCTTTATGAGTTAGTAACTCACGATATATTGCTTTCCGTGGCAGCTCCTCTGATCGACCGCAAGCAGGAACTCGATCGCCTGACCGAAGCGATCGAGCGACCACCCCAGCTCGTAGTCCTGCGGGGCCGGCGCCGGATCGGCAAGAGCTTCCTCCTGGTCCACGCCCTGGCTCGTCACCGCGGCGTCTTCTTCCAGGCCGACGAGCAGACCGAACGGGCCCACCTCGACCTCTTCGCGGGCGAGGTGTCGGCCCTGCTCAAGCCAAGGGTGCCGCTGCGCTTCGAGACCTGGGATCAGGCCTTCGAGACCCTGAGCGAGCTCGCGCGGGAGGAACCGCTGACGGTCGTGCTCGACGAGTTCCAGTGGCTGCAGGCCGCTCAACCGTCGCTCGACTCGATCCTGCAGCGGCACTGGGACCGCTGGCAGCGCCAGGGCACTCCGATCACGCTGATCCTCAGCGGCAGCGCGCTGCGCCTGATGGAGCAATTGCTGGATCCGGGGGCGCCGCTGTACGGCCGCGCCGACTACAGGCCGCTGCTGCCGCCCCTCGACTTCCGGGATGCCGCCCGGTTCGCCACCAGGAATCTCGACGCCGAGCAGAAGCTGAGGCGCTTCGCGGTGCTTGGAGGGACGCCCCAGTACCAAGTCTGGGCAGGTGCGGGCGAGCTCGAGGAGGCGATCGCCGAGCGCATCCTCAGCAAAGGGGAGTCGCTGTATGAGGAGCCGCTGCACCTGCTGCGGGAGGAGCAGACGATCCGGGATCCCGCCAACTACTTCGCCGTCGTCAGAGCGATCGCGGCCGGACGAACCAGGGCAGGGGAGATCGCGAACGCGGCACAACTGCCCACCCCCAACCTGGCGAAGATGCTCGGCCGCCTCGAGGCGCTCGGCTACCTCGAAGGCCGAGCCCCGCTGGGGCCGAACGGGCCGGAGGAGAAGCGAGCGAGTTACCGCCTCACCGACCCCTTCTTTCGCTTTTGGTTCCGCTTCGTCTTCCCGAACCGCAGCCTGCTCGAGCGCGGTCGCGTCAAGGCCGTCCTGCAAATCGTCAAGCGTGACATGGACACGTTCATGGGTCAGGCCTTCGAGGACTGCTGCCGCGAATGGGTTGGCCGCTACGCCGGCGACACCCTCCCCGCCTCTCAGGACCTGGGCAGCTGGTGGTCGCGCGACGGTCAGGTCGAGGTCGACATCGTCGGTGCCTCGCGCGGCCGCTACGACCTACTCGGCTCCTGCAAGTGGAACCAGGAAGCCTCGACCGCGGCCCTCGGCCGGCTGCTGGAGCACCGCGACGCCCTGCGCCGGGCCGGTTCGGCCCGGCTGGCGATCTTCGCCCGTGGGTTCGAGCCCGAGCTGGTGCGGCGCGCGAAGGAGGAGCAGGTGACGCTGATCGGGATCGAGCGCCTCTTCCGGTAGGCGCAGTGAGGTCAGCTCAGCGGGTCGCGCCAGCGCAGGCCCTCGAAGCGGGCGAAGTCGGTGTCGGAGGAGCAGAGCTCGGCGCCGTGCTCGATCGCGAGGGCCGCGAGGTGCGCGTCGCTGGTGAGGTTCCCAGCCGCCCCCAGGGGCTCGAGGAGCCGCCTCAGCAG
This sequence comes from uncultured Solirubrobacterales bacterium, assembly GCA_963802935.1. GTDB lineage: Bacteria > Actinomycetota > Thermoleophilia > Solirubrobacterales > 70-9 > VAYN01. The sequence goes on from CAWDKO010000008.1 coordinate 10,994, forward strand.
GGCTGCGTGGTGGACGGTCGGAGCCACGGTCGTCGCACAGGGCCGATCGAGCCAGGCGTCTATGTAATCGAGTGCCTCATCGGGCCCGAGCGGGCTCTCGAAGATCGCCGGGTTGGTCGAGATCCGCAGGAAGCCGAGCAGAACCGTCCAGGAGAAAGCGACCGTCTCGGTGCCCGACAGCACCTGCTCGAGCCAGGGACGAGCCCGGTCGTGCACCGGCGACTGCTCGTCGATCGCGTAGAGCAGCAGGTTGACGTCGGGCAGCTTCACTTGCGCAGGTCGAGCTTGCGGCGGATCTCCGCATCCTCGAGCTCGGCCGCGAGTCCCAGTGCCCTGTCGAGATCGATTCCGGGTCTTGCCCCCAGGCGCCGCGTCGGCAGGCGGTACGGCCGCGGGGCACTCATCTCAGTTTCGAGGCCGCGACGCACGCTCGTATTCAAGACCTCCTTGAAGGAGGTACCCCGCTGCCGGGCAGTCTCTTTCAGCATGGCCGCCACATCGGGATCGAGGGTGACCGTCGTTCGCATAAGAGCATCTTAACAGCAGACATGGTGCTGTCATGATGCTTCATTTATCCCTCCCGGCCCCAAGTCAGGGTTCGAGCTCGTTCGATCTCGCCGACAGGATCGACCGGCTCGTCACGATCTTCGAACTCGGAGAGTTGCTCGGAGTAGGTCTCGTCGAGCACGCGGATGCCATGGCCCTGGATGCGGGCGAGGCGCTGCAGGGTCATGCCCGAGGCGAGCATCAGGGCCGAGTGGGTGTGGCGACCAAGATCGTATGGACGCGTCGAGGCGAGGCCGGCGACTGACTCACGCACCGCACCGGGAGTGGGAAGGCTCTGGCGCCACCCTCGCCACTCCGCTTCGACCCGCTCGAGCGCCGGCCCGAAATGGCGGCGGCGATAGTTGCGCCAGTCGCTCTCGACCCAGTGCCTGCCGTTGCGGGTGCGAAACAGGTAGTCCTCGGCGTAGTCGCCGCTCAGAGCGCGCATCGCGCCCAGATCGGCGCCCAGCGGTGGAAGCAACGGAGCGGTGCGCTCCCCGCCCGCCTTGGTGCCCTCGACGATCTCGGTGCCGCTGAGACGCCGCCGGATCGAAACGCGGCCTTCGAGATCGCTCCAGCGAAGCGCGAGCGCCTCGCCGGGACGACAGCCGGTCATCGCCGTCAGGCTGACCAGGAGGGCGTCCCGCGTCGCCGCCAGCGACCCGGACCGGCTGGCGCGTAGCGAGTTGACGAGCAGCTGATATCGCACCCGCTCGACCACGACGGGGCCCCAGACCAGCGGCCGGCGGCGACGCCTGGGGCGGGGCTTCGGAAGCAGTGTGATGGGGTTGCCGGTGACACCCGTAGAGCGCGGGCGCCTCGCGGCCTCGCCGAAGATGCTGGAGAGAATCCCAATCGCCTTGACGACGGTCGGAGCGCCAACGCCGGCGCGTTCGAGGCCGTCATGCCACTCAGACAGATCCTCGACGTCGATCAGGGCGATCGGCCGATCCCCGAGCGTCGGCTGGATGTGCCGGCGGTAGACGATCGCGTCGCGCTCCCACGTCTTCGCGGCAAGCCGTCGCCGGGCGCGCGGCGCCCAGACCTCTTCGACGAAGGCCGCCAGCGTCTGCCGTTCCCCCGAGCCCTTTGCGGTCATCGCCCGCCAAGGCCGCGACGCGCACGATTTCGCCCCCGGGAGCGCGTTAAGTCGCTGTACCGTGTGGCCATGCGCGGGAAAAAACGATCTGGCAACTGGACTCCGGATGGCAAGACGGAGCTGGCCGCCCTGCGGCGAGATTTCCAGGAGCTGACGCCGGCGCAGCGTGTCGAACAGGTCTGTGAGCTATCGCGATTCATGTCACGAATGGCCGAGGCCGGCCGCCGCCAGCGCAGTGGCTGAGCTCGACATTCCCGGAATCCTCCGCGAGCTGGTCGAGGGGGGCGTTGAGTTCCTGATCATCGGCGGGGTCGCCGTCGGCTATCACGGCCACATTCGAGCGACGAAGGACATCGATGTTGTTCCGGCACCCGACGAGGCCAACCTCGAGAAGCTCTCCACAGCATTGAGACGTCTCGGAGCCGAGGTCGAAGGCGCGAAGGAGTTCGATGACGAGGAGCTGCCTGACCCGTTCGATCCCCAAGAGCTGGCCCGGGGCGGCAACTGGGTCCTACTGACGCGACTTGGCCGCCTCGACGTGATGCAGTGGATCGGCGAGAGCGCCCTGTGGCCAACACTGGCGCCAGCCGCCATTGCCGACGAGATCGACGGCCTGCCGATCAAGATCGTCAGCTACGAGGATCTCGTCGCACTGAAGGAGGCCGCGAGGAGACCCGAAGACCTCATCGACCTCGAACGCCTGCGCCAGGCACGGAGCAAGTAGCGCCCGGCAGCCGTAGATCTGAAGCCCGGAACGAGACTCGAACTCGTGACCCCTTCCTTACCATGGAAGTGCTCTACCAACTGAGCTATCCGGGCGGGTCGGTGCCTGCACCGGCATGTTAGTGGGTCACGTATTCACGGTCGACGGTCCAAACGGCCCCGTTTGGCACCGCCTAGCGAGGGGTCGGCTGAGAACCGGCGGGTAGCCGTTGTCCCAGGTGGCGATCGAGTTCCAGCGCCGTCTCCAGCTCTGCCACGCAGTCGTCGATCTGGCGAGAGACCCTCCTCTCGAAAGCGCGCAGCCGATTGCTCACCGTCTGCCGATTGACCTTCAAGGCAGCGGCCGTCGAGCTGACGTTCCTGCCCGTTGCAAGGTACGCGCGCAGGGTTTGCCGTAGCGTCTCGCCCCCGTCCGGCTCAGCCGCCAGCGGCACCAGGTACATCTGGCGGAGCGATTCGCAAAGCAGCTCGTCCTTGACCGCTGAGGCAAACAGCGCGACCTTCGCGTAGCGGACGACACGCTCACGCAAGTACCGGCCGACTGGCAACGCCGCGGCCGCCTGTTTGTGGCTGAGCCTCCAACCGCGCAGGCCTTCGGCGGGCTCGCCGATCCCAGCCGACACGTCCGCTGCAAGCAGCGCTTCGGTGCGCTGTTCGATCTCGGTGGCGCGCTGTCGCTCTATGGCGCAACGCGAACCCAGCCAGGCCCAAGTCCGCCCACTGCCGAGTCCCACGGAGAGGAGCCGCAGGTCGAACTCGGAAGCAAGGGAGCGCAACCCGGGCTCAACCCCTTCACCGGTGCAAAGAAGACCGACGTGAAAGGCATCGAACTCGTAACCGAGCTCTCCGGCGTCGAGCTGCTCCCCGTCGAGGAGCCGTTCGATCAAGGCTAGGCGGCGCCGCCTTGGAGAGCGAACCTGCCGGGCCGACTCGAGCCGGTGCTCCTCGCTCACTGCCTCGACCAGCCGGTCGAAGAGCGCAGCCTGCTCTTGCAGGATGCGGCGCACGATCGGAGTCTCGGCCGGCGAAGCGTGCGCCTCCGCCAGAACGAAATCGCTCAGCAGCGAATGGCCTGCCGAGTAACGGCGAAGGACGGTATCGAGGGCAACGCCGTTGCGAGCAGCCACGCGGGCCTGAGCGAGGAGCGACGCCGGGACGTCCGGGGCGCGACGCTCCCCGAGCTCGACCGCCTCCATTGCGTACTCGACTGCCGCCGAGAGCGCGGCGCGGAGGCCGGAAATGTAGTCGGGGTCGGCGGACTCGGGAGGCTCGGAGATCGCGAAGACGCGCGTCGCGACAGCGCGTTCGATCTCCCCGCGGCGGGCGCGGAGGCTCCCGGACACTCGCGCGCGGAACTCCGCCTCCCCCGCTTCCAACGCTCTAGCGGGGACCGTTGCGCTTGCGGGCGCCCTTCCCGCACCCCTCCGCCCGCAGCGCCGGCCTGCCCTGGGCACGCCTGTCGTTGTGGGCGGAGTAGGCCGCGTTGGCGCGATTGGCCGCGCGGCAGAGGTCGGCGCTGTTGACGATCAGGCCCTTCTTTTGGCCCTGCATCTCGACCACGACTTTGCTGAGCGGCGCGTCGGGCACCTCGGTGAAGGTGGCGCGGATGCCGCCGCCCACCGAGTCGATCTTGGCCACCGCTTCGACGTCGACCAGCCCGCGCAGGGCGGCGACGAAGTCGGGCAGGGGGTTGTTGGAGGCCCGCAGGAAGACCGGGCCTTCCAGGGGCTGGTCGAGGATCGGGGTGTAGGCCCTGACGTGGCCGTAGATCGAGCCCGCCGGGCAGCCGCGGCCGTTGCCGCCGTTTGCGGCGAACTGCACGCGGGTGCAGATGGTGCGGATGTGGGCCTGCTCGAGGAAGGCCGAGCGCGGCAGCCTCAGGACCAGCTTCTCGAGGTTGGAATCGCCCGGGCGCGGGCGGAAGACGCCGCGCAGGGCCGGGTGGCCGCCTCGCTTGGTGCCGCCCTCGAGGCTCAGGGAGAGTCTCGGGGAGAACCCCAGGGCGGCGCAGTCGGCGGCCTGGAAGCGGTCCGAGGCGCCGAAGGGGAGGTCGTCGGCCGAGCCGAAGACGTCGGTGCCCCCGCCCCAGAGCGTGGCGTCGATCGAGAAGGGCTCACACGAGGTCGGGTTGAGGGTGAAGTCCGGCCTGTCGACGTAGACCCGGATGTCGCGCACCTTCAGCGGGATACCGGCGAGGATGTGGGGGATCGGGTCAGAGCTGGCGCCGTCGACGGTGACGATGCCCGTGCGGGGGTTGAGGCGAAGCGCCTGCCGGGTGACCACGGTGCCGACGTCGAAGGGGCCGGCGACGGCGGGGACGATCGCGACCACGCTCAGCGGCGCGCCGTTGTAGGGGCCGGCGAGGTAGACCTCGCCGGCGGCGTAGGTGAGGACCGAGCCGACGCCGGCGCCGGCCAGCACGCGGCCGATCCGCGCGGAGGCAGGGCAGCTGGGGTCGGCCAGCTCGAGGCGCCCTTCGCGCGGGCCGGTGCGCGAGCGGGCCCGGGCGATCGCCGCCTCGGAGCACTGGGTGGTGCCGGCGAGCTTGGCGACCAGGCCGGGCGGCAGGGTCGCCGAGAACCTGGTCAGGCCCTGGTCGCCGTCGCGGCGGGTGAGGCGCATGTAGAGGGGGGAGTGGGCGCCGGCGGCTCCGTTGAGCGGATAGGCGAGCAGGCCCGGCTCAAACGGCGGCACACCGCCCGCCGGACAGGGACCGCGGTCAGGGCCGCCTTCGATCGAGAACGCGTTGACCCTGAAGACCTCAGCCGCAGTCGAAGACCAGGGAGTGAGACCGGAAAGCGCCTCATAGGAGCCACACGTCGGCGGGGTCACCAACGGGGCTCGCGCGCCTTCGCGAAAGCGCAACTCGAAGTTCGCCACCGGCAGCTCGGGGATATCGTCGAAGGTGGTGACGAGCCGCCCGGTGCGGGGGTCGGGCTCGACCCTGCCCGCCAGCTTCACGAGCACGCCGCGGTCGGGGACCTTCATCACGAGGTAGAGCGCCAGCAAGGAGCCGAACGGGTTCTCGTAGGGCTTCGCCAGGTAGAGCGAGCCCACCGCCTCGCGGTCGATGACGGGCGTCTTGGCGACGGCAGAGCCGAGCTTGGAGCTCTCCGGGCAGCCGACGTCGGGGCCGGAGTCGAATCGCTCGCGATCGAGGTCCGCCTGCGAGCAGACGCCGAGCCCCTCCGCCGCCGAGGGGTTGAGCGTCATCCCCTCGGGCAGGGTCACCCGGGCGCGCCTCAGCTCCGAGCCGTAGCGCACGTTGGAGAACTCGAGGCCCTTGGTTGGCAGGCTGAAGCCGTAGTTCAAGCCGCTCGCGGCACTCGCCTGGCCGGTCGTCGGCTTCAGCGAGGTCTCCGGGCTGAATTCGAGCATGTCGCAACTCGCGATCTGCGGAAACGGGACGGTGAGGCTGCGTGGTTCGGGCAGCTGGTAGCTGCGGGCAGTGAACCGGACCTCGCGCCCATCTCGACAGCTGGTCGGGTTGGTCATGAAGGGTATTTCGGGCATGCCCGAGGGACGCCCGCCGGGTGGGGTGATCCCCTCCCGCGACTCGAACGGCGTGATCCGTTCGAGGTCGTGCGACGGATGGGCAGGCACCCCCCAGAAGGTGGTGTCGGCCCGCACGAGCTCCACAGCCGACGGAGACCCCTCGACGCTCGCGACGAGGCCGTTCGTATCTGGATTCAGGCTCACGTCGATGAACGTCGGGAAGAGCGCCGCGAAGAAACCGAAGCGGGCAACCACGTCGCCGCCAGGAGCCGGCATGTTGTAGATCGGCTCACCGGGAAACGTCCCCTTTAGAAAGCCGCTGACCGCTATATCGACCGACCCGACCTGGGAGTCGATCGGGCAGGCGCTCTCCTCGGGCTCGAAACCAAACTGCGCATTCGTGCACTTGGGAAAGGCCTCGGGGTTGCCGAAGATCCCCGGTGGCAGCTTGACGATCACGTCGCGGGTCTTCGCAAAGGCGTTCCCTTCTTTGGAGCTAAGCTCGAGGCTGGCCGTGAAGTCGGCATGGTCGCCGGCCTGGCTGCTGGAGAGGATTGCCGCGCCGGATTCGATCGCGTATTTCTCGTATTCGGCCGCACCGGCCGGGCTCGCCGCGGCCGCGGTCGTCACCAGCATCGCGGCGACCGTGCAGATGAGCCGCTTCATCGTGCCACCCCCTCTCGCCCGTGGCGGGCGTATCTATGGCGCTTCCCTTTCTCAGACGATCTGCCCCGGTTGCGCAGGCAGCGCGTTCTGCCGGCGCGCGCGACGCTGCTCCTGCCCTTCGGGCAACGGCGCTTAACCTTGGCCCTGGGCACGTTGCCGGCGCCGTGGATGCTGGGCGTGGGATCGCCGGGCACCGCGGCAGCCGGCTGGCACACTTCCCCCAGGCACCCGGCCCGCGGGGCGGTCGGCGGCGGGAATCCACCGCCGACACGGGCGTCGTAGATGGAGGGCGTTTCGTCGGGATCGCTTGCCGGCAGCAGCAGATCGCCGGTGAGGATGAAGACGTCGTCGCCGCTGTCGCTGACCGCGTAGAGATAGTCGTCGCGGCCGCTGGAACCGGAGGAGATGAGGTCGATGCAGCCGCCCGGGGCCAGGCAACCGCCGACGCCCTCGGCCTCCCACTGATAGACGTCCTGCAGGCCGTCGGTGTCGGAAGCGACGAGCCGGTCCTTCGACTGGAAGAAGGCACGCCGCCCGTCCGCGCGCAGGTTGGCGAGGAAGATGAAGGAGTTGAGCGGCTCCGCTTGGGCGTGGCCAGTGCTAAGCGATTGCAGGCTACCCGCACCGGAGGGCAATGCCCCAGTCGGGTTACAGGAGAGACAGTCGAGTTCGCCTGCAGCGACGTCGAAGCGGTACACCTGGGCTACGCCTCCGGACTCGTAACCGGTGAGATCCGCGCGGGACTCGAACAGGAGCGCGGTCCCATCCGGCGTGGTGCGCGAAGGATCGAGTCCGAAACGTCCAAAATCTTCCTGAGCTTTCATCCACAGGCCCAGGCCCCCCAGACGAAAAACGTTGAATTCTCCCTCGACATCGCGTTTCGTGAGCGTGGCCACGAAGCTGATTTCACCTTCGTGCGAGAGGTAGAGATTTTCCGCGCCCGCCTGCGGGAGGTCGTCGCGGGGATTCGTATCCGCGGTGAGCACGCTGGGAGAGACGAAGTAGGCGGCGGTGCCACCCGAGGCGACGTTGACGGGGGTCGCGTCACCGCTGGCGGTAAAGGGAATCACCCCCGCCTCGACGTCGAATGCCTTCAGATTGCCCCCCTCCAGGTAGAAGATCCGGTGGCCCCCTTCGGCGATACCGGCGAAGGTGACGTTGGTTCCGATCTCGTACGTCGCCTCGTTTTCGAAGCGCAGGTAGAGGGTGTTTGCCACCTTGAAGGCGATCCCCTTGCCGTCGAGGGAGGCGCCGATGTACCGGCTGTCCTGGCCGGCGGCGAGTGGCTGGTCGCCCGGCAGCAGGGAGACGACGTGGGTCACTTCATCGGCGGTGCGGTCATAGACCGCACCCGTGCCGTCGGGCGGGGCATTTGGCTCGAGCTGCACAGCGGCAACGTTTTCGACGGGGATTCCACTTTCAAAGACGATGTGCTCGCCGTCTTCGCTGATCAGCTTGCCTTGAGCGTAAGGATCCGTAGCCAGACTCCCCCGGCCGATCAGCTCGGACCGGCCGTCGGGGTAGCGGACGTAGTTGGTCATTCGGCCACCTATCGCGGCCGTCCCTTCAGGCCCATTCGCGCTCCAGAACGAGTGGCCCTGGTCCGGGGAGGAGCTCCCCGGAAAGAGCGTTGGTGCTTCGGAGCCGTCCGGCCCGGCCGTAGCGGGGGTCCAGCCGGCCGCGGACCGGGTCGACAGGTAGGGATCTCCGGCATATGAGCCGGTGCCTCCCAAATCTGGGATCGCACCGCCTTCGATCTGGAACGAGACACGCTCACCGTCGGGCGAGCTGGCGCGGCTGGCGAAACGAGTGCCGACCTGCGTGAGGGCGATCGGGCTCCGGCCGTTGGTGCCGACCGGCGTGACCAGCTCATAGGCCCGGCAATCGGGGAGCAGAGCCGACGAGCCGGTGCGGAGGGCGTCGTTGGAACAGGCCGCCGCCGGTTCAGCGGCAGGGTAGGTGCGGAAGTCGCCGACGGTTTCCGCCGATGGCGGCAGCGAGTTCTCGGCCACCACCCGGTACCGGTAGGCGGTGCCGGCAGAGAGACCTGCGAGGGCCGCCGACACCGGGACGCCGGACCTCCCAGGCGGGATCTGGCCGCTGCCGGCGACCGTCGCCCCGGTAAAGCCACCTTCGGATTCGAATCTATCCAGCGGGATGTATTCGAACCGGTAGGCGGTGGCGAGGCTGCCGGGATGGATCGTCGCCCGCAGCTCGGCGGCGTCGCGGGTGACCTCGGCAACCGATAGGTCTTCGACGGCTGCTGGGCCAGTGGTCGATGGCCCGTACGCGAGGATATGACCCACCCCGGTGGGGTGGGAGGGAACGAAGAGATAATGGCCCTCGGGGTTCAGGGCGCCGTTGGGGCTGCTGGCGCCGTTGTCGACCCAGATCTGGACGCTCTTGCCGATCTCTTTGATCCCATGGTCGATCGTCTCGAGGTACTCCCCCCCTTCGTCGAAGCGATAGGCGACCTTGGCGCCTTCGTCGCCGGCGTCGTAGACGAAGAAGTCGCCGGTGCCTTCGTCGACCGCGATCTTCGGCGCAACGCCGAACTTGCCGGCCGGAGTATCGGCGCCGTCAAACGTCCTCAGCAGCGCATGAGGAGCGGCGAGTTCGAGAACTCTGACAGCCCCTTTTGAGATTCCGCCGTTGGCGATCGTACCGCCGACATAGAGCAGTCCCCGGGATGCGTCGATGGCAAGGGAGGTTTCCCCCTGAAGGGTGCCTTTGCCGATCGAATCGTTCAGTAAGGAATTGCCTTCGTCTGCCGACGCGTACTCCTGCACCGTGCCGGACAAGATGAAGAGATGGTCATTGGCGGGATTGACAACGAGAGGCGCTGCCGACGCCGAAACCCCGCTCACGATAACCGTAGAATCGCCGTACTCGATCTCGCCAGCTACTGGGTCGTATTCGGAGGGAGAGAACCGGCTCACCTTGCCGAGCCCTGACACTTTCTCGAAGACGTAGAGGTTGCCTTTGCTGTCCACGGCCGTCGACCAGGGCCCCGGAACCGTCACCTGGGTGAGGAAAGCCCCTTCCGCGTCGAAGACGTCGACGCGCCCATCGCTCCCAGCTCCGTAACTGGCCACGTAGATGTTCCCGTGGGGGTCCGTGGTCACCGACTGGGGATTGTCGAAGGAGAAGGGTGGATGTACGCCTCCTGGGCAACCGGGGTCCGGGACCGGGTCGAGCGAGTTGACCGTGCACCCACCCGTCAGCGAGAGCAGCGGATCGAAGGCGTGGAGCTCGTCGGCGCGCGCGGATTGCGCCGCGATCGCCAGCGCGCCGACCAGCAGAACCGCCGTGAGGCTCCCGCGTCCAAACCACTTCGCTGCTTTCACCTGGCACCTCCGTTCGAGCGGCTCTTCGCCGGCTGGCTTTGCTTTCTCCCGCACCCCTCCGCCCGCAGCGCCGGCCTGCCCTGGGCACGCCTGTCGTTGTGGGCGGAGTAGGCCGCGTTGGCGCGATTGGCCGCGCGGCAGAGGTCGGCGCTGTTGACGATCAGGCCCTTCTTTTGGCCCTGCATCTCGACCACGACTTTGCTGAGCGGCGCGTCGGGCACCTCGGTGAAGGTGGCGCGGATGCCGCCGCCCACCGAGTCGATCTTGGCCACCGCTTCGACGTCGACCAGCCCGCGCAGGGCGGCGACGAAGTCGGGCAGGGGGTTGTTGGAGGCCCGCAGGAAGACCGGGCCTTCCAGGGGCTGGTCGAGGATCGGGGTGTAGGCCCTGACGTGGCCGTAGATCGAGCCCGCCGGGCAGCCGCGGCCGTTGCCGCCGTTTGCGGCGAACTGCACGCGGGTGCAGATGGTGCGGATGTGGGCCTGCTCGAGGAAGGCCGAGCGCGGCAGCCTCAGGACCAGCTTCTCGAGGTTGGAATCGCCCGGGCGCGGGCGGAAGACGCCGCGCAGGGCCGGGTGGCCGCCTCGCTTGGTGCCGCCCTCGAGGCTCAGGGAGAGTCTCGGGGAGAACCCCAGGGCGGCGCAGTCGGCGGCCTGGAAGCGGTCCGAGGCGCCGAAGGGGAGGTCGTCGGCCGAGCCGAAGACGTCGGTGCCCCCGCCCCAGAGCGTGGCGTCGATCGAGAAGGGCTCACACGAGGTCGGGTTGAGGGTGAAGTCCGGCCTGTCGACGTAGACCCGGATGTCGCGCACCTTCAGCGGGATACCGGCGAGGATGTGGGGGATCGGGTCAGAGCTGGCGCCGTCGACGGTGACGATGCCCGTGCGGGGGTTGAGGCGAAGCGCCTGCCGGGTGACCACGGTGCCGACGTCGAAGGGGCCGGCGACGGCGGGGACGATCGCGACCACGCTCAGCGGCGCGCCGTTGTAGGGGCCGGCGAGGTAGACCTCGCCGGCGGCGTAGGTGAGGACCGAGCCGACGCCGGCGCCGGCCAGCACGCGGCCGATCCGCGCGGAGGCAGGGCAGCTGGGGTCGGCCAGCTCGAGGCGCCCTTCGCGCGGGCCGGTGCGCGAGCGGGCCCGGGCGATCGCCGCCTCGGAGCACTGGGTGGTGCCGGCGAGCTTGGCGACCAGGCCGGGCGGCAGGGTCGCCGAGAACCTGGTCAGGCCCTGGTCGCCGTCGCGGCGGGTGAGGCGCATGTAGAGGGGGGAGTGGGCGCCGGCGGCGTTGCTCTCGGTACCCGCCGTGAATCCAGCGTGCAGGGGCACGCCGCCGGCCGGTGGGCAGGGTCCGTGGTCGGGGCCGCTGCGGATCTGAAAGCCGCTGACTCGCTCGATCGTCGTCGCGGGCAATGCCCAGGGGGTGAGGCGGGAGATCACCTCATGGGCGCCGCAAACGGAGGGGGTGACAAGTGGCGCCCGCGCACCTTCGCGAAAGCGCAGCTCGAACTCCGCCACGGGCAACTGGGGGATATCGTCGAAGGTGGTGACGAGCCGCCCGGTGCGGGGGTCGGGCTCGACCCTGCCCGCCAGCTTCACGAGCACGCCGCGGTCGGGGACCTTCATCACGAGGTAGAGCGCCAGCAAGGAGCCGAACGGGTTCTCGTAGGGCTTCGCCAGGTAGAGCGAGCCCACCGCCTCGCGGTCGATGACGGGCGTCTTGGCGACGGCAGAGCCGAGCTTGGAGCTCTCCGGGCAGCCGACGTCGGGGCCGGAGTCGAATCGCTCGCGATCGAGGTCCGCCTGCGAGCAGACGCCGAGCCCCTCCGCCGCCGAGGGGTTGAGCGTCATCCCCTCGGGCAGGGTCACCCGGGCAGCCTTCACCTCGGAGTCGTAGCGAGCGTCGGGGTTCTCGAGCCCGTCGGTCGGGAGCTCGAGCCCGTACTCGATCCCCGTGCCCGTCGCCCCCTGTTCGGTGGTCAACCTGGCGGCGATCTCGGGAGCGAAGCCAAGCAAGCCGCAGCCGCCGATCTGCGGGAACGGAGCGCTCTCGATCGAGGGAGCGCCGGGCAGCTGGTAACTGCGCGCGGTGATCCTCACCTCGCGCTGCATCGTGCACTCGGTCGGGTTGACCAAGAAGGGAGCCGCGGGGACGTTCGCCCCTCGCCCGCCCTCAGGGCCGCCCCCGTACACGGCCTCCTCGGGGGTGATCCGGTCGGCATCGTGAACCGAGCGCGCCGGCACGCCCCACATCGTCGTCGTCGCTTCCAGCACTCCCGCCGCCGACGGCGCCCCCTCGACCGCGGCCACGACGGTGTTGTCGGTCGGATCCAGCCGCACGTTGATCAGCGCCGGGTAGACGCCCGCGAAGAAGCCGAAGCGGGCGGCGATGTCGCCGCCGCGCGGCAGCTCCATGTTGTAGACGGGCTCCCGAAAGGTGCCGGAGATCGGGTTGAGAACCCTGATCTCCGTCACGCCGACCTGCGAATCGATCGGGCAGGCGCTCTCTTCGACATCGTTTCCCAGCTGGTCGACGGTGCAGTGTGGAGCAGCCTGTGGGTTGCCGATCATCCCAGGGGGGAGCTTCACTTCCACGTCCCTGGTCTGGGCATAGGGTCCACCCGCCGTGCGGGTCAACCGGAGGCCGACGGTGAGGTCGGGGTGGGCTCCGGCCTGTACGGTCGAGATCGAAACGTCCACGTCTTCGAGCGCGTACTTCTCAAATTCATCGGCCGCGGCCGCGACGGAGGATCCAAGCCCCATCGCGACGATCGCAAGCGCAAGCACCCAGCGGCCCACTCCGCACGAGCGCCTCATTTGCGGTTGTCCTTGCGCTTCGGGCGGGCGCCCTTCTGCTTGACACAGCGCGCCGCCTTGCCCCGACGCTGTCCTTTGCGGCAGCGCGGCCTGTTCGCCCCACTGCCGACGTTGCCGGAGCCGCGAAAGCTGGAGCTGGCGGGAGTGGGATCGGCCGGAGCAACCGCGGCGGGCTGGCAGGCTTCGCCCAAACACTCACCCGCTCTTATCGGGGGCGGGAATCCGCCCCCGACGCGGGCGTCGTAGATCGAGTAGGTATCGTCGGCATCCGCGCCGACGAGCAGGTCCGAACTCAAGACGAAGACGTCGTCTCCGCTCTGGCTGACGCCATAGAGATAGTCAGCCCGCCGACTCCGACCGTAGGAGATGAGGCTGGTGCACCCGCTCGAGCGGGTACAACCACCGACTCCCGCATCCTCCCATTGGTAGACGTCCTGGAGCCCGTCGTTGTCGGCAGGAACCAGCGCCTCAACTGACTGGAAGAGGGCCCGACGGCCATCGGACCTCAGGTTGTCGATTCGATCCCAGGCGTTGAGCACCTGCAGGACTTCTCCCTGCTGCCGCACCTGCTGAAGGCTTGCGTCCGAGGTCGCGGCGAGAGCCGTCGGAGGACATGACAGGCAATCGAGCGTGCCCGCCTCAGCGTCGTACCGATAGACCTGCGCGTGCCCTTCCGGGTCGTACCCGTCGAGCGCTGCGCGCGACTCGAACAGCAGCACGTTCCCATCCGGCGTGAGGCGGGACGGATCCCTGGCAACGGATCCCGGGGATCCCTCGCTGGACCCGATGGTGTTCATCCAGAGGCCCAAGCCCTCGACTCGGTTTACGCCACCGTCCTCGCCTTCTACGTCGCGTGGCGTGAGGGTGCCGACAAAGCCGATCGAGCCTTCCCGCGAGAGGTAGAGATTCTGCTGACCTGCGGCTGCGGTTTGGCCGTTGGGGTTGGCGACGGAGGTAAGAGTGGCCGTGGAGACAAAATATGCACTGCTGCCGTCGGCGGAAACATTGACGGGAGTCACCGGGCCGCTGGGGCTGAAGGCCGTGACCTCCCCCGTCTGGGCGTCGAACCGGAAGAGGTCGCCATCGTCGAGGTAGAAGATCCGATTGCCACCTTCGGCCACCCCGGCGAAATCGACCCCCGATCCAATTTCAAAGGTCTTCTCGTTTTCGCAGCGGAGGTAAAGGGTGCCTCCAATCGAGAACGAGAGGCCACGCCCATCCAGAGACCCACCCTCGAAAGTTGCGTCTTTTCCTGCCGCCGGACTGATGTCGTCCGGCAGCAGGGACACCACGTGGGTGACTCCGTCCGCGGTTCGGTCATAGACCGCCCTGGTGCCAGTGGGCGGAGCATTCGGCTCGAGCTGCACCGGCACGGAGCCGGCGAGGCCGCCGCTCTCGAAGACGACGTGACCGCCGTCCGCGCTGATCAGGCGCCCGACTGCTTGGGGATCCGCACCCAAGCTACCGCGACCGACGAGCTGCGATTCACCCCCGGGGTTGCGAAGATAGCTCGTCTGTTTTTCGTCAACCGCAGCACTCCCCTGTGGACCGCCTGCACTCCAGAACGAGAAGCCTTGATCGGCAGAGGGACTGCCGGGGAGGATCACCGGCGACTCGGCCGCCGTCGGACCGACGTATGCGGAGCTCCAACCACTGGAGCCACGAGTCGCCAGATAGGGATCGCCATGGAACGACCCGGTCGACGCACTATCGGGAAGCGACCCCCCCTCGATATAGAAGCTGACCTTGTCCCCCGCCGCCGACGCGTGACGCGAAGTGAAGAACATTCCGGCGCCTCCGAGCCCGACGGGAGAGCGAGCATTCGTGTCGGCGGGCGTGACCAGCTCGTAGGCCCGGCAATCGGGCAACAGAGCGGAGGCACCGGTGCGGAGCTCCTGGTTCGCACAGGCAGTTGGCCCTGCAACGTCGGCCGGATAGGTGAAGAAGCTCCCCTCGTCTTCGTCACCGCCGAGCTCGTTCGCAGCGGTGACACGAAAGCGATACTGCGCGCCTGGCTGGAGCCCGTCGACCAGTGCCACGACCTCTCTCTCGACCTTCACCGCCGGCAGCTCACCGGCCCCGACCACGGATGTGCCGCCGAGGCCTTCCTCCACCGGCGTGATCTCAAAGCTGTACTCCGTCGCCAGATTCCCGGGATTGATCGAAGCACGCAGTTCTGCCTCGCTCGTCGAGATGCTTCGCACCGATGACGAGACGATCGTGGCGGCAACCTCGCTCGGGGGTCCGAAGGCGAAGGACCGCCCAGTGCCAAGAGCGTGGGACGGGACAAAGAGAAAGCGCCCTTCGGGGTTCAAGCCTCCGTTCGGGCTGAATGGCCCATTGTCCACCCCGGGCTGCGCGCCGAGCACATAGGAAAACCCGTGCTCGATCGTATCGAGATAATCCCCTGCCCCATCGAACTCATAGACCCGTGACGCTTCCCCGTCGTAGACGAAAACATGCCCGGTGCCTTCATCCACCGCAATCGAGAGTGGGCCTTGGAATTTCCCATCCGGGACGGACGACCCTTCGATCACGCCGATCTTCGCGTGAGGCGAGGCCAGGTCGAAGACTTCGACGATGAGTGGGTCGCTGCTCGCATAGATCCTCCCATGCGCAGAATCCACGCCAAGCCCCACACCCTGAGAGGCTTCCACCGCCGAGATTTCGTCGATGAGGGCGTTGGAGCCCGCTGCAGAGTCGTACTGTTTCAAGTGGGTTCCGAAGTGAGCGAAGAGGTGATCGGTCGTGCGGCCTATCGCCAGAGCCATCACAGGATTGAAGTCGTTCGCTACGAGAACCTCCGGCGTGTCGTTGTATGCGATTTCCCCAGATTCCGGATCGTACGGAGCCAAGGGCGTGTATCTGACCAATTTTTTCCCAATGGCTCGATTGCTGACATACAACGTCCCCACGCTGTCGATGGCCATGGCCATCGGACCCGCAGGGTTTTTCAGCTCGGTTATGAAACGACCATCGGGGTCGAAGATGTCGATCCTGCCCTCAACCCCCGAGGCGACGCTCCCGAGGCTTGCGACATAGACATTTCCGTAGAAGTCGGTTGAGACTGCCTGTGGACTCGCAAAGGACGCGGGGGGATGAGGCCCAGGGCACCCCGGGCCTCCATCCGGGGTGGGGTCGAGGTCTGAAGTACTGCACCCGCCCGTCAAGGACAGAAGGGCGTTGAAGGTGTGGAGCGACTCGGCGCTTGCCCGGGCAGCTCCGAGAGACAAGGCGGCGGTGAGGACGACCAGCAACGAGAGGCAGCGTCCCAACCGAAACCGTTTCCCCAACGATGAATTCGCATTTGTCTCTGTTCTTCCTAGTCTGTGTGGCGCTGCACCGGGACAGTCCACGGTGCAGCGCCACACTGGATCGGGCCCAACGAGCAGCCAATGGGCTACTCGGCGGTCACCGCCCACGAGCCGTTGGCAATACCTGCTTGGGATGCATTCATCGGGAACATCGCTCCGCTGCTCGGGTCCGGACTAGCCCCGAGATCCGAGTTGTTAAATAGTGGTACGAACACATTCAGGAACCCGGGTTCGCTACTGCTCTCAGAGAGCTGCTCGTAGACACATAGAACCCCGGGCTCTGCGCTTGGAGCGGCGCTACTTCCCGGACAGACGGCGTCCACCGCTTCTTCGCCAAGAAGCATGTCGGCTTCAGATAACGGTTCACCGTTGACGGATTCGCCCGTTGCGGGGTTGAACGGGAGTCCAGCTTCACCGCTGGCATCGATATAGGCAAGGGTCGTGGGAGCTGGATCTACGCGCATCGGATAGGTGAGCGCTATGGACGCAGGCTGACCTCCGCTGTTGTAGAGGTGCGACCACACACCCGTCAGGGTCTCGCCCGCCGGGAGTGGCTCGGTGCTGAAGGGTCCCATCTGAGCCCGTCGCACCGGTCGGCCCGGTGGCACCGTTTTTGCCGGTCGCTCCGGTTGGTCCCTGTGCGCCGTTCGAACCGGCTGCGCCGTTCGAACCGGCTGCGCCGTTATCTCCCTTGGGGCCGGCGGGTCCGGCCGGCCCCTGTGGGCCTGCAGCCCCGGTGTCGCCCTTCGCTCCCTTCGGCCCACGGGGCCCCTTCTTCGCCTTCGCCGAGGCGGTGGCCTTGCCGTCGCCGGTGCCGCCGTTGGCGGCAATTGCGCCTCCGGCCAGTGCGGCGACCAGTGCGACGATGGCCACGATCAGGCCGGCGCCGCCGAGGTGCTCGCGGAGTCTCGAGAGCATCAATTCATCTCCTTGTCCCGTGAGCCCCTCTGCCGGCCGCTCCCTGATGCGGCGCTTCCCTCGAGGCTCGGTTGTCTTGTCCCTGTTTCCCTGTCGCAGTTTGAACTACTGCGTACATGAACTACTCGCAGAGGTAAACACATTGGTTCCCGGCTGTCAAGGCCGTGGCACGCGAAGGTCGTCGGCAGCGATCCTCCTCGCCCCGATGAAGGAGCCTCGCCGATGCGACCAGCGGGCTGGCTGGCTGGCACGTCCCGACCCAACGTGCCCTGCGGGATCGCCCCCGCTCGCGGCGCAAATGACGCGAGGGCCGCCGGAAACCCCGGCGGCCCTCGCGTCTCTCACTGCACCTGCCTATGCCTCAGTACATCGCGGGAAAGACTTCTGCCGCAGCGTCAGAGGTTCGCACGGACAGGTCGGCTTTCGCGTAATAGCACGTTTTTTCCGTCGCCGCGGTGCGTTTCATCGTGGTCGGTTCGATTTTTGCCGAATAGCCCTGTTGCGCGTTGTAGCGAATCCGGAGCCATGGCGTTCCATAGAATTCGCATTTTTGCGCGTCACCGGAGCCCGATACGCATTCGTAGGAAATAACGAGCGGTTCAGAAACACTGCCGAGCAGCACGTCGGCCGCTCCTCCGACGCTGGCTTCCAGCGTACTGAGCGGCTGGTTTATGTGGACACTGTTGCATTTATTCAGGTCGCTGGTGCCGATGTTGCAATTCCACATGAGCGTCCAGGGATTTATCGCTAGTGGTTCGCCTGATTTCGCCAAAGAGGTAATGACGAAACCGCCACTCGAGCAATGAAAGTCCTGCATGACGTTGTCTAGAAGGAATTCGTCTTTCCCTTCCCACATTACGTACTGGAGAAGACTCCCCGCAGGTGCGACTTCATTGCTGGGACATTTTCCAGAAAGGGTTACCGATTCACACAGCAACGTGGCCGAGGCGGTAGCCGAACCCACGGCGGCGGATAGTGCCAATGCTGCAATCGCAGCCACGGCAAGAGTCGAAAGTCGTCTCACTAGTTCCTCCTCGCCCGCCACAGGGCGGGCCGATCGATTGACTTACGGCGCACACTCTCAGCGTGACCAGGCTCACATTTGCATCAATCTGGCCAATGGCCCCTGCTCGCACCCATCAACCTGTCGGTGCCGAATGGGAATTCTTGGAGAACTCCTAGTGATCCTGCTCAGGGCAGCGCAACCGGCGTCGACGGGTCGGCGCCGGTCTTGAGCAGGGTCGCCAGGTAGATGACCACCGGGCTCGAGCCGCGGTTGGCGGCTTCGTGGACGTCGGAGGGCTGCTCGACGATCCACTGGCCGCTGCGGATCGGGGCGGTCTGGCCGGCTTTGATCGTCCGCACCGTTTTCGGGTTCTGGTCGGACTCGCCGGTCCTGACCACGGCGGACCCGCGGCGGACGGTGTAGGTGAGGGTCCCGGCCTCGATATGGGCGACCTGGGTGCCGAGGTGATGGTGGAGGGCGAGCTGCGCGCCCGGCTCGACTTCGACCCGGCTCAACACCAGGGTGCGGTGCGGCGCGCCCTGGACCTTGCTCGTCTCGGCCAGCGCGTTGCGGATCGCGGTCGGCTCGACCACGGTCTTGCCGACGGCACCGGGGAGGACCACCCCAAGCACGAATGCACCGACCAGGGCGAGGGCTACGAGGATCCGCGGTGAAAGCGGGCGGGGCACGGTGGCGGGCAGCCTAGGCTGCCCGCCGGATGCGCCTCGCTACGTTCCCAGGAGCATGCTCACAGCCGCGGCGGGCAGGGTCGTGCAGGTGCGAACCAGTTCGCCGGAGATCTGCGTGTCGTCGGCGAAGTAGAACGTGCCCCGGGCCCGGATGCGCCCATCCGGACAGCTGCCGGAGAAGAAGCTGCGGCGCTCGCCTTCGTAGGTGTAGACGCGGCGGGCGCTGAGGTTGGCTCGCACGATCGAGCCGGCGCCGCCGGCAATGCGGGGGCCTTGACGACCGCGTGCAAAGCGAACGGCCCCTTGCGCTGCCGGGTCAGCGTCGCGGTGGTGACGACGGCGGTCGGCGCGGGCACACTCACATACGTGTAGGCGAGCAGCGTGATCACTCCGCCCCGCTCGCCGCCGTTGAAGAGGATCAACGGGCCGGTCGCGTTGAAGGGTGCCTGTTCGGGGAAGGCAACCTCGACGGTGGCGCTCCCCTTGCCGAGGATCGAACCGCCGCAGGCCGCTTCCGCGTGTCCGGTGTCCCGAGCGGTGAGCTGATCGATCCCGCAGACCGGCAACCCGTCGACTGAGACGACGAGGTCTTTGTCGTTGTCGAACACCGCTTCCCTCAGGGCCGGCAGGTGCGTACCGTCGACGGTGGCGAAAACGCCGCTCCCGTGAAAGCCCATCGGGACCCGCTCATCCCTCGGCAGCGCCTTCGGGGTGACGCCGCCGTTCAGGGTCAGAACCATGTTCCCCGCCCGCACGACGATCGGCTGCTCCTTCGGCTTCGCCGCGATCGCCAGGCCTCCCACCGCAACCACCGCGACTCCTACGCCAACTGCCCAACACAGTTGCCTTCTCATCTCGTTCCTCCTTGTGAGGCGGCATCAAAGCCTTGCCGCCGTGACCATTTCGCGTTAATCTTACTCACATGAAAGTTCCGAGCGCAGCCGTCGAGCCTCCCCGCCACCCCCGCGCCTGTCTCCCCTTCGTGCAGGCGATCAGCCTCGGCGACCTCGACTCGGCGACCGCCTGCTTCGCCAGGGACGGCTGCCTGATCACCCCGGACGCGACCGCGGTCCACGGCCGCGACCGGATCCGGCCGCTGCTCGCGCAGCTGGTCGCCCGCCGCATGGAGATCAGGGTCGAGCTCAGCAACGTCGTCCGCGCCGGCGACGTGGTCTTCGCCCGCGAGCGCTGGCGGGTCCGCTCCGGCGGCGGCGAGGCGCCGCAAATCGAGCAGACGCTGGACGCGACGCTGGTCCTGCACCGGATCGAAGCGGAGTGGAAGCTGGCGATCGCCGCGCCCTGGGGCTGGGGACTCGGCTACCTCCCCTAACCCGGTCCCGCCTACGCTCCGGTTTACCTTTTCGCCATGAGCGAGCCCAAGCCGCCGAAACGGCCCTACAAGATGCAGGCTCGCGCCGAGGCGGCTGCGGCGACCCGGCAGAAGATCCTCGACGCGGCCGAAGCGGCCTTCGACGAGCTCCCCGTCAACGAGATCACCCTGGCCGCGATCGCCGAGCGGGCCGGGGTCTCGGTGCAGACGGTCCTGCGCCACTTCGGCAACCGCGACGGCCTCTTCATGGCGGCGCTGGTGCACTCGACGACGAAGATGGGCGGCAACCGCGACGTGAAGCCGAACGCCGACGTCGGGGAAATCGTCGAGGTGCTGGCCGATCACTACGAGGAGTACGGCGACCGGATCCTGCGCTGGCTCTCCCAGGAGGGGCGCGAGCCCGCCCTCACCCTGCTCTCGGAAGTTGGCCGCGCCTTCCACCTGGAGTGGTGCAAGCAGGCCTTCGCACCGGTCCTCGCAGGCCTTTCCAAGACGCAGCGCGAACGGCGCGCCTTCCAGCTCGCGGCGCTGACCGACATCTACCTCTGGAAGATCCTGCGCCGCGACCGTGAGCTCAGCCCCGCCCAGACCAAGCTGGCGATGCGGGAGATGATCGAGCCGCTGACGGAGCGATCACGCTGAGTCGGATCCTCGCCTACGGGGCGCCCTCGCACGGGCATCTGTACCCGCTGCTCGCCGTGGGCGAGGAGCTGCGGGGCCGCGGCCACGAGGTGGTGCTGCGGACGCTCGCGGGCGAGGTCGAGGCGGTGCGGGCGCTCGGGTTCGAGGCGGCGCCGATCGCAGCCGAGATCGAGGCGCGGACGGTCGACGACTGGAAGGCGCGCACCCCGCCCGGGGCGAGCGCGCGGGCGCTGCGGATCATCGGCGCGCGGGCGCGGCACGATGCCGACGATCTGCGGGAGGCGATCGCGGCGGAGCGACCCGACGCGCTGCTCGTCGACGTCCTCTGCTGGGGGGCGCTCAGCGCGGCCGAGGCCTGGGGCGGTCCCTGGGCCTGCTTCTCGCCGCCGCCGCTGCCGCTGCTCTCCCGCTCAGGACCGCCGCCGGGCCCGGGGCTGGCTCCGGCGCGGGGCCCGCTCGGGCGGGTTCGCGACCGCGCCCTGCGCCCGGCCTTCGAGCGTGCCTTCGACCGGCTCGCCCTCCCCCGCCTCAACGAGGTGCGGACAGCGCTCGGCCTGCGGCCCTTCGCCCACGCCGAGGAGACGTTCCTCGCTCCGCCCCTGCTCCTCTACATGAGCGCGGAACCGTTCGAGTACCCGCGGCCCGACTGGCCGCAGCGGATCGTCATGGTCGGCCCCTGCGAGTGGGAGCCGCCGGGCGAGCTCCCGGACGAGCTGGAGGCGATCGAGGCGCCGCTCGTGCTGGTCACCACCTCGACCGAGTTCCAGAACGACGGGCGCCTGGTGCGGGCGGCCCTGGAGGCGCTCGCCGGCGAGCCCGTCCACGTCGTCGCCACGCTGCCGACCGCCGGCATGGACGGGCTGCGGGCGCCGGCCAACGCGACGGTGCTGCGCTTCGCCCCCCACACGCCGATCCTCGAACGGGCCACCTGCGCGATCACCCACGGCGGCATGGGCGCCACCCAGAAGGCGCTGGCCCAGGGCGTGCCGGTCTGCGCCGTTCCCTTCGGCCGCGACCAGCCCGAGGTCGCGCGCCGGGTCGAGGTCGCCGGCGCCGGCAGCCGCCTGCCGGCCTGGCGGCTGCGCCCGGAGCGGCTGCGGGCCAAGGTGCAGGAGGCGATCGCCTGCCGGCCGGGGGCCGAGCGCGTCGGCCGGGCCTTCGCCGCGGCGGGTGGCGCCGCGGCAGCCGCGGACGCCTTCGCGCGGGGCCTATGAATCGAGGCCAGGGATAGGGTCGATCGGCAACTCGCCGTGGATCTCGCCCAAGCCGAGCAGGTCATTGCGGTCGCGAGGCCGCCCGGCAAGGCGCTTGAAGCCGACGATGCTGCTGAGGCCGGCAATTGGAAATTCGACATCACCATAGTCGGCGCTCATCGCCCTGCCGGCAACCGTGTCGAAGTCGAGGGGCGGCAAGCCGCCACGCATGACGTCGACAATGCCGGCCCGCGTGATCGCGCGCAGATGGGCCTGGCCGAGCAGGTGCTCATCACGAAGCGGCTCTTCGTCGCGGAATCGCACACCTTCGAGGCTGCGCAAAGCAGCGAGGATGCACCGGTCGTTGTCGGGATCGTCGGGAACGAGGAAATCGACGTCTTCGGTCGCTCGCACGAAACGGTTGGCGATCACCGCGAAGCCACCGATGACTACGAACTTCGCGCCCTCCGCGACCAACGCAACGGCAGCCTCGTCAAGCTTAGGCTCGGGTAGAGCCATCGCCTCGTTCGACCGCTCGCAGCAGGTCGACAGCCTGGGCCGACAGATTCTGGCCCCGGCGTAGGAGCTCGGCGATGGGCGTGTCGGGTGCAGGCGTCAACGCGCGGCGCTTCTCCGCACTCAACCGCGCCCACTCTTTCTGGTGACCGGGCTCGATCAGCGTTTTGCGGGAAGAAGTGGGCATCAAGCCAATGCTACGCGAGCAGCCCGCTGTCTTGTGTGAGATGAAACGTTCGCTGCGTGGCCACCCCGACTACACGGCGACCTACCCCCCGCGGATCGCCTTGCCGGCGATGTTCTTCATCCGCGTGCGGTCGCGCTGGGAAAGGGTGCTCGGGCGGCCGCCGGAGCGCTTCAGCAGGTTCCAGAATTCGGTCTGCTCCTTCTTGCTCAGGTTCTTCTCGACGCGCTCACGACCCTTGTTGCCGAGCCAGAGGACGACGGCCCAGACCATCTTCCAGGGGATCCGCTTCCAGATCGAGGGCGCGGCCTTACGGGCGATCCACCAGGGCATAACCACTTTCTAGCGTGTTTGGGAAGCGGGTCGGCGCGATCGGCTACCGTCGGTGATCGATGGGAACGATCAAGGGCTCAGCCAGTGCCGAGATCGAGGCGCCGATCGACGAGGTCTTCGCCGTCGCCGCCGACGTCGAGGGGTCGACCCGCTGGCAGCCGGAGATCAAGGTCGCCGAGTGCGTCGAGCGCGATGCCGACGGCAACCAGGCGCTGGTGGAGATGGAGACCGACGCGAAGGTGCGCCGGCTCGGCTCGACGATGCGCTTCGAGTACGAGCAGCCGCTGCGGATCGGGTGGGCTCAGGAAGAGGGCGACCTGAAGTCGGTCGAGGGCAGCTGGGAGCTGGAGGACCTCGGCGACGGCCGGACCAGAGCGACCTACCGGCTGGAGGTCGACCTCGGGCGGGTGCTGGGGATGGTGATCCGCGGGCCGGTCGTCGGCGTCCTCCGCGGGCAGCTGGTCGAGAGCATGCCCGAGAAGCTGAAGCGCTTCGTCGAGGGCGGCGGCAGCTAGGCGTCGACCGCGGCGCCGTTGGCGGTCAGCAGCACCTCGATGTTGCCCCGGGTCGCGTTCGAGTAGGGGCAGACCCGGTGCGCGGCGCGGACCAGCTCGACCGCCTCGTCGCCCTCGAGCTCGGGCAAGGTCACGTGCAGCTCGGCGGCGATCGTGAAGCTGCGGTCCTCCCCCGCCCTCAGCTTCACCTTGGAGTCGATCGCGACCTCGCCGAGGTCGAGCTTGCGGCGGCGGGCGACCGCTTCGACGGCACTCTCGAAGCAGGCGCCGAAGCCGACAGCGAAGAGCTGCTCCGGGTTGGTGCCGCCGCCATCGCCGCCCAGCTCCGACGGGATGCGGATGTCCACCTCGAGCGCACCGTCGCTGGTGCGGCCGTGGCCGGCGACGCGCCCGCCGGTGACGTGCGCTTCAGCGGTGTAGAGATCCTTGGCCATTCGTTCCTCCTCGCTCGCTCGGGAGCTCCGACTGTAGCCGGCTAGCGGCGGCGGACCGTCACCCTGACCAGCGCCGGGCGTCGGGTCGGCGTTGCCGGCGGCGTCGACGGCGCGGATGCGGATCGCGTGCCGGCCCGAGGCGAGCGAGTAGGCACGGGGCGATGCGCAGGGTCGGAAGGGCGCGCGGTCGAGCTTGCAGCGAAAGGTCGCGCCGCGCTCGTCGGCGGCGAAGCGGAGCACGATCCGGCGCCTGGCGCGGTTGCTCGTCAGGACCGCCCTGGGGCGAGCGGCGATCTTCGTCTGCGGCGGCTTGCGATCGCGTGCCGGCCGGACCGGTGGTTTCGAGACGGGCGGTGGCGGCGCTGGGTTTTCCGGCGGCGGGACCGGGATCGGGAAGCCGGGCAGGAGCTGGAAGCTGTTCGGGTCCGCTTCCTGCACCACCTCGCACTCGACCGGCACGGCGTCGGCGAATTCGGGATGGCGGTCGACCAGGGCGCGGTCGCCGTCGAGGCCGCAATCGATCGCCGGATCGGCGTCGCCGGAGTTGGCGAGGACCGTGTCGGCGCCCGCGGCCGCAGCGTAGATATCGGGGCCTTTGTGGCCGAGCAGCTGGTTCGGGCCGGCGTCGCCGTAGAAGCTGTCGCCGGCTTCAGAGCCCTCGAGATCCTCGATTTCCTGCAGGGAGTCGAGCCCGCCGCCGGCGCAGCTGGGCGAGCCGCCAGGCCCGGGTTCGCCGGCCTGGCCGCTGCCAAGGTTCACGCCCACGGCTTCGCCCGTGAGGCGCGCCCAGGAGGCGTTGTCGCGCTCGCCTTCTCCCCTGATCAGATCGCCGTCGCAGATCGAGACCGAGAGGAAGAGGTCGTTGCCGGCGCCGCCGAAGCGCTGGTCGGCGCCGCCGTTGTGGAGCAGGGCGTCGTCGCCGCCGAGGCCGGTCAGCTGGTCGTCGCCGTCGTCGGGACCGTCGACGAGCACGTCCTCCCCGTCGCCGCCGCCGAGCGAGTCGGCGCCATCGCCGCCGAGGGCGACGACGGTCGTCGTGGCCGGGAAGCCGGCGGTCGAGATCGAGTCGGCGCCGCCCATGCCGGCGAGGAGCAGGGAATCGAGCGGGGCGGTCAGGGTGCAGGTCGCCAAGGTCGGGCCGACGTCGCAGCCGGCGTCGGCGTCGGCGCTCTGGTCGAAGCCGCCGGCGCTGAGCTGGAAGCTGACGGTCGCCGGCGGGCCCGGGGCGTAGGTCGCGGTGAGTGCGTCCCCGGCGGCGCTGCCGACCGCGTAGAGCTGGCCGAAGCCGGGCTGGGCGGGGACCATGAAGCCGACGCTGACTTTGCTCGCGTCGCGCTGGGCCGCCGCGCCCCCGTCGAGGTAGTCGCCGTCGGCGCCGCCGTCGAGGTCGTCATCGCCGCCGCCGCCGAAGAGGGCGTCGGCACCGCCGCCGCCGTGGATCGTCTGGTCGGCTCCGGTGCCGGCGACGTAGTCGGAGAACGGCGTCCCGACGATCGTCTCGAACCCCGCTCCGGCCACTTCGTCGACGCCGCCGCCGAGGGCGGCGATCCCGTTGTTCCCGTTCTGGCCGCCTTCGCCGAGCAGGAGCCGGACGCCGCGCTCGCCGGAGGCGGAGGGGAAGTCGCCGACGCCGCTGACCGTGCCCCCGAAGCCGGGCGTTACCCCGGTCGCGTAGCTGAGCGTGTCGGTGCCGCCGCCGGTGTCGGCGATGCGGTCGATGGTGCCGTCGCCGTGGACGTAGTCGTCGCCTCCCTCGCCGTCGATCGAGTCGGCCCCGAAGCCGCCGCCGAGCCGGTCATCGCCGGGGCCGCCGCGCAGGAGATCGTCGCCGATGCCGCCGAAGAGGTGGTCGTTGCCTTCGCCGCCGCGCAGGGTGTCGTTGCCGCGCTCCCCGAAGACGACGTCGTCGCCGGGTCCGCCTTCGAAGGTCTGGCTGCCGACGCCGAGGAAGCAGCCGCTGGGACAGGGCGGGCTGACCGCCGCGATCGGCGCCGGGACGATCGTGTCGTCGCCGCCACCGCCCTTGACGATCTCGACCCCGGCGGGTGCGACGATCGTGTCGTCGCAGGGCGTGCCGAAAGTCGTCCCCCCCACCGTCACCGGACCCTCGGCGCAGGTCGGCGACGCGGGGTGGCCGTGACTCGCCAATGCCGGCGGGAGACAAGAGAGGAGGGACGCGGAGACCGCCAAGGCCCCGAAGACGGCACGCACTGCTTCCTTTTACCCATGCGACGGGGTTTCGATGCGGTCGGCGGGCCGGGTCTCCTCTCCTGCCATCCGCATAATCGGTTAAACGATTAAACGTCTAATCGCTAAGATGATTGCATGCTCTACGCAACTCCTACTTCGGATCCTTCGCTGCAAGACCGCCTCGAGGAGCTCGACGCCCTGCGCCAGGAACTGGGGCACACGGCCGATCGGCCGGCGCGCTGGCTCGGGCCCCTGCGTCGCTCGATCCGGGCCAGCGCGATCGAGAGCTCGACCTCGATCGAGGGCTACAGCGTCGCGCCCGCAGACGCGATCGCCCTGGTCGCCGACCCCAGCCGGGCCAACCCGGACGAGGAAAATCAGATGGCCGTCGCCTGCTATGCCCGCGCCATGGATCGGGTTGGCGTCCTCGCCGGCGACCCTGCCTTTCGCTGGCTCGATCGGGTCGTCCTCGACCTCCATTTCGACGTCTGTCACTTCCAGCGGGACAGGGGGCCCGGCCTCTGGCGGACCGGCCCGATCGGCGTCACCGGCAGCAACGGCTCACTCGAGTTCCGGGGCCCGACGCGGAAGCCGTTCCCGATCTCATGGCCGAGGTGGTCGCCTGGCTGCAGGAAGGCGACCTCGACGCCCACGTCGTCGTCCGCGCGGCGATGGCGCACCTCCACGTCACCTCCGTCCACCCGTTCCGCGACGGCAACGGCCGCGTCGCCCGCATCGTGCAATCGCTGGTGTTGGCGCGCGAGGGGCTGGTCGCGCCGGAGTTCTCGTCGATCGAGGAATACCTGGGGGAGCACACGCCCGCCTACTACACCGCCCTGCGGGAGGTCCAGGACGGTGGATACCGGCCCGAGCGAGATGCCTCGAACTGGGTCGCGTTCTGCGTCGATGCGCACATCGACCAGGCGCAGCGGCGCCTCCGCCAGCTCAAGAGTGCGGCTGCCCGTTGGGAGCACCTGGAGGCGCTGACCCAGCACCGCGGCTGGCCCGAGCGCCTGGTGATCGCGCTGGAGCAGAGTCTGTTCGGCGGGACCGACCGAGCTCGTTACAGGGAGGAGGCCGACGTCTCGATGCCGACGGTAAGCGCCGACTTTCGCCGCCTGCTCGACGCAGGGCTGGTCGAGCAGATCGGCAAAGGCAGGAGCACGCGCTACCGAGCCAGCGAGCGGCTCCACAGCGAGGTCGCCTCGAGATGAGCAAGGGCCGCCCGGAGGCGGCCCTTGCGCTGGTGCATGGGAACGAGCGCGGGAACTGCGACAGGGTGGGACAAAGCCCGGCCTCCCTTTGCTCGCCGGTGCCCGGGGTGGATTCCGCCGGGCGCCCGAACCAGTGCGGCGCCTAGCGGCCCTGCACCTCCAGAGTCCCTCCAAGCATGTGACTCAAAATAGGACCACCTCCTTTCTCTGGTGATCGGATTGAAGCAGACTGAGCAGTCGCCCGAGATGGTCAGTGCTCGGCCGTCGGCAGGATCTGCGCTGCCTGCCCCGACACGCGCCGGTAGAGCTCCAGGGCCCGGTCCTCGGTCAGGCGGGAGATGAAGTCGGCGGCGATCCGCTTGGGAGGAATGTCGGCCCGGACCATTTCCTGCTCCAGCGGGGGCAGCATGTGCACGCGGCCATCTCCTGTGGCGGCCTCGGTGTAAACCTCGAAGAGCTGCCCTATCACCGTGCGCTGGCCCTCCTGCACGCTCGAGAGGTTGGGGCGGTTGATCACGTAGTGCCAGGTGAGCTGCTTCAGCGCCTCGACTTCGTTCCGCCGTTTGTCGGGAATCTTCACCTTGCCCTTCGCGCTCACCTTGAAGGCGGGCATGAAGGTGCCGATCAGGAAGTTCGTGTGCTGGCGCAGCCGGTGGCGATCCTCTTTCGTCCCTTGATACGGCGAGGGGAAGTCGAGGATCTGGCTGAGGAGGTCGCGGGCCGCCCCCTTGATCGCCTCCGCGTCCTCGCCCGCGAGTCGCCCGCCGGGCTCCGTCTCGCGGTCGATCGACTCGCAAAACGCCTCTCGCTCCTGCTCGCTGTTCCAGAGGCGATCCAACGGCACGGCGCCGGCGCGGAAGAAGTCCTCGAGATCGTGCACGGCGTAGGTGAGGTCATCCGCCCAGTCCATTATCTCCGCCCCGAGGGAGCGCTCTTCGTCGTCCTTCTTGTGCATCCCCCGGGCGAACTCGAAGGCGAGCTCGTCTTCCTTGTAGGCGCCCCACTTCGCCCAGCGTTTCCCCTCGGCTTTCTTCCGGTGGCGAGGGGCGCGCATCCAGGGGTACTTGAGCATCGCGTCCAGCGTTCCGCGGGTGAGATTCAAGCCGTTGAAGTCCGGATAGCGCTGGCCGAGCCGGGTGACGATGCGAAAGCTCTGCGCGTTGCCCTCGAAGCCGCCTGCCTCCGGCTTCACCAGTTCGTCGAGCTCCCTCTCTGCCACGTGGCCGAAGGGCGGGTGACCGAGGTCGTGCGCGAACCCGGCCGCCTCGACCGAGTCGACGTCGATCTTGGTTTCCAGGCCCGGGTGTTCTTGGAGCACGCGCTCTGCCAGGCGCCGTGCCACCCGGCCGACTTTGATCGAGTGGGTCAGCCGGCTGTGGGCGGCGTTGCCGGTTCCGGCCGGAACCACCTGGGTTATCCCGGCCAGGCGCTGGAAGGCGGTCGAGATGAGGATGCGATCGGAGTCGTGCTGACCCGGCGTCCGCCGGCGTGGGCGGTTCTTGGCGCGCGCCGAGCGGCGCTCTTTGCCCATGCGGTCGTTGATAGTCAGCTTCTTCGCCACGAGGTCGGCTTTGGGAGGGTGGTCCGCTTACGCGGCCAGGGCCGGCTGGGGGAGCCGAACCGTCAACTGGTCGGTGAGTTCGATGTCACCGCAGTTGAGGAGGCGCCAGTAGGCAAGGGAAACCTGCCCCTCGCCCAGGCTCTTCTTTGCTGTTCTCGACGCCTCGAGAATCTGCTTGCGAAGGTCCCGCGGGGGAACTTCGCGACCGTTTTCCAAGGCCTCGAGGAGATTCGCTTCGGCCTCTTCGATCGCCTTCATCTGCTCGCCACCGGAGGGGTGCCCGTTCGTGCCCAAATCAGGCGCCTTGCACTGGGTCGGCGATCCGCAAGTTCACAGGCAGGTTGCATATTGGTCCGAGGTCCAGACGGAACGAATCCGCTCAGGGAGGCAAGCCCGCTGGCCGGAACTCGACTCTCACAACTCGGCCTCGCCTTGTCAACCGGGGTCTCGGAACGGCGGCGGCCCGTCCGGCCCCGCAGACTCGCGAAATTGAAGTTGCTGCCCATTCTGATCAGCCTAGTTAGTTAAGAACATTTGAGCAACTTTATTCGATGGGCTTTTCGTCCACTGCGCGGGGAAACCGCGATTCAGGGCCGTTTTCGCTGCGGCGCTTGCTTGCGCGCTCCCCCATCCCTCGATTCGGCGCGAATAACGCGCCAGACAGGATTCGAACCTGTGACCTTCGGTTTCGTAGCCGAGCCGGTGGATCGGCTGGGCTACGTGGAGCGCGGTTTCAAGCGGTTTGCGACGGATCGGGTCCCGCTGGGATCGGCTGGGATCTGTGGGGCATGTTGCCCCATTTGTTGCCCCAGCTACTCGTCGGCCGGGCGAAGCTGGACCGTCGCCCATGCGGCGACTTCGTCCACCAGAACGACCAAAGCCTCTCGCTCCAGCGACTCCGCGTCGAGCAGTTCGTCATACCGCAGGGGGACGGCGTACTGCGTCAGCACCGCAAGGCGATCACGATCGAGCGACAGCTCAACACCCACACCCTCAAGGATTTCCATCAAGCGATCGAGGTCGTGGATACCGCTATGGCGGACGCCCCGCGCTGCGGTTACCGCCTTCAGCCACTTCTCGACCGCCTGCTGAGCATGGAAGCCGATGATGCTGTCGGCTATCTCCGGATTGGCCGCGAACTCGCGGACCGCGGTCGCGTCCTCTTCCGCCTTTTGAAGCAGGATTCGAGAGGTCTCGCCCAGATCACGCTGCGGCAAGGACGCGGCCTTCCCCGAGGGCCCGATGGAGAAACGTGCCCGGCACACCGCGCCACTGGTCTGCCTCACGCCTGCGGTAGACGATCAGATCGATTGCGACATCGAGCCCTCGCAACTCCCGGCGGAGCCGCCCGTACTCCTCTCCGCGCCGATCGAAGTCGGGCTCAATAACCAGCAGGTCCAAGTCGCTGTCAGACCGCGCCTCGCCCCTTGCACGCGACCCAAAAAGAATGATGTCGGCACCCGGGGCAACCGCAGCGAGGCGGCGGCCAGCCTCCTCGATCAAAGCCTCATCGGTCATCGCCATAGCTCAGATCGTAGTTGCCGGATGCGACGGTCGACATCCAGCAGCTCTTCTGAGAAGCAGGCCACAGTATGCGCCGAAGCGCTCCACCTATGATGCATCGCCGTGCAGCGGGGGCGCCCCCAGAGCGTAGATACCGCACGGGATGTGGCTTGAGAACCGCGATCTAGGCAAAGCCAGTGCTACTGGAGTCAGCGACAACGAAAAGCAGAAAGAAGCTTTCCTGGATCAAGCAGACCGAAGAGTCTCTTCGACCCGCGCCCGAACTGGCCCCTGTTGTCCTTGACCTATTTGCTGGCTGCGGCGGCTTGGCCCTCGGGTTCGAGGCCGCTGGCTTCGAGACGGTCGGCTACGAGTTGTCCGAAAGCTACGCCACCACCTACAACGCCAATCTCCGCGGTTCGTGCAAAGTAGCTCGCGTTACGACCGATCTTCTCCTTCCTGCCGCCTCAATCATCGTGGGAGTGACCTCCCTGCCATGCCCCCGGCTGTTAGAGCAGCGCGGGGGCGCTTGTTGGGTGCCTTTCGGCGGCGAACGTAGGTGGACGGGCGCGCCCTCTCAAGGGCCGGGCCAAACCTCTCCCCAGACCTCATGTTGCCCCAGGCGTTGCCCCAGTGGCATTTTCGGCCTCCCCGGCCTCTCGCAGAATCGCCGCAATCCCGCCTCCCAAGCGGGATCGCTTCAACGCGCCAGACAGGATTCGAACCTGTGACCTTCGGTTTCGTAGACCGACGCTCTATCCGGCTGAGCTACTGGCGCGGGATCGGGCGGGGTGGCCCGGGAGGGCGATTCTAGGGGTTCCGGCGCGTTGCTAGGCGGCGGCCGGGTTGTTGAGGCGGACGTGCCAGCGGACGGTGGCGGTGGCGACCTGGGTGCCGGCGGCGTCGGTGAGGACGACCTCGCAGGGGAACTCGACCTTGCCGTCGGCGTCGAGGGTGGCGAGGGCCTCGTCTTTGGGCATGCCGAGCTCCGCTTCGGCGGTGATCGGGCCCTTGGCGATCTTTTCGTAGGCGATCTCTGCACTGCGGGCGAGCGGCGTGACGTCGCCCATGCGCTCGGCGAAGGCGCCGACGAAGGCCGCCCCCGAGGCCGTCTCGGCAGCGGTGAAGAGGGCGCCGGCGTGCTGGGAGCCGACGTGGTTGGTCAGCTCCTGGCGCTCGGGCAGGACGACGGTCGCCTCGCCCTCGGCCACCTCGGTGATCTCCAGGCCGAGGAAACCGGCGAACGGCACCGCCTGGGTCATCCCCGCCGCGATCGCGTCGAAGTCGGTCACGGCCGAGACCCTACCTAGCGGCCCTCGAAGGTGGCGTGGCCGGGGCCGCCGTGCTCGAGGAAGGTCTTGACGGCGTTCTGCAGGTCCTCGGTCGCGAACAGCTCGGCGGCTTCGGTGCGGACCGCCTCGTCGGCGGCCGGCATCCCGCCCTCGCGGAAGCGTTTGAGGATGTGCTTGGTCATCGCGTGCGCCTTGGTCGGGCCGGCGGCGAGCTCGGCGGCGAGGGCCCGGGCGCGCTGCTCGAACTCGTCCTCCGAGTAGATCGAGTTGACGACTCCCCAACGCTCCATTTCCTCGGCGCCGAAGATCTCCCCACTCATCACGAACTGGCGGGCGCGGCCGCTGCCGGCGCGCTCGGCGAGGCGCTGGGTCCCGCCCATCGACGGGGTCAGGCCGACCACCTTCTCGACCAGGCCGAAGCCCGCCTTGGGCGAGGCGACGATCAGGTCGCAGGCCAGGGCGATCTCGAAGGCCGCGGTCAGGGTCAGCGCGTGGGCGGCGAAGACGATCGGCGCCGGCAGCGCCTCCAGCCGGTCGATCGTCCCCAGCAGCTCGTCCCAGAGCCCGCTGCCCTGCTCCGGCGTCAGCCCCTCGAAGACGTGGACGTCGACGCCGCCGGAGACGGCGCGCCCCTCGGCCCGGATCAGCAGCGCCCGCGGCGGCTGCGCGGCGAGGTCCGCGATCGCCGCCTGGAAGTCGTCGATCATCCGCTGGTCGAAGAGGTTGAGCGGCGGGCTGTCGAAGCTCAGCACCGCGAGGCCGCTCGCCTCGCGCTCGAGTCGTGCCGCCGGGCTCATAGCTCCGGCACCCTATGCACCTCGAACAGGTTCGTGCCCAGTTCCTGCCCGTCGAGGCCGGCGGTGATCGCGACCAGCTCGCCGGACGCGGCGATGCCGTGACGGGCGGCGAGGCCGGCGCAGTGGTCGAGCAGGCCGCGCAGCTCGGTCCCGAAGTCGCTCTGCACCGCGGTGACGCCGAACAGCAGGTTGAGCCGCCGCACCGTCGCGATGTAGGGCGAGACCGCCAGGATCGGAACGTCGGGGCGGTGGGCGGAGACGAGGCGGGCGGTGCGGCCGCTGTTGGTCGGGACCACCAGCGCCTTCAGCCCCAGCCGGTAGACCGCGCCGACGGCGCCCTGGGCGACCGAGTCGGCGACGTCCTGGGTCGCCTGGTCGGTGCGAGTGAAGAGCCACTCGCCGTAGCGCAGGTCGGGCTCGGTGGCGCGGGCGATCCGGTCCATCGTCCGCACCGCCTCGACCGGGTGCTGGCCGACCGCGGTCTCCTCGGAGAGCATGACCGCGTCGGTGCCGTCGTAGATCGCATTGGCGACGTCGGTCACCTCGGCCCGGGTCGGGCGCCGGGCGGTGACCATCGAGGCCAACATCTGGGTCGCCGTGATCGCCGGCTTGGAGCGCAGCCCGGCGACGCGGATCAGCCGCTTCTGCTCGACCGGCACCTGCTCCAGCGGCACTTCGATCCCCAGGTCGCCGCGCGCGACCATGATCCCGCCGGTCGCCACCCGCACGATCTCCTCGGCATTGGCCGCCGCCTCCTGCTTCTCGATCTTCGCGACCAGGGGGATGTCGGAGCCGAGCTCGCGCAGGCGCGCCGCCACCGGCTCCAGGTCCGCGGCGGAGGAGACGAAGGAGACGGCGAGCAGATCGACGTCGTGCTCGACCGCGAACTCGACCCAGCCGAGGTCGACCTCGGTCGTCGCCGGCAGCGGCGCGCCGCCGGGGATGTTCATCCCCTTGTGCGAGGTCAGCGTGCCGCCGACCTCGACCTCGCAACCGACCTCGCCCTGGTCGGGATCGTCGACCCGCAGCCGGATCGCGCCGTCGGCGAGGTAGACGAGCTGGTCCTCGCGCAGGTCGGTGACCCCGGCCCAGGAGACCGGGATCGTCTCGCCGTCGCCCTCGACCTGGCGCGGGGTCAGGGTCACGTGCATCCCCGTCTCCAGCTCGGCGAAGTCGTCGCGCAGCGAGCCGATCCGCAGCTTCGGCCCAGGCAGGTCGCCGAGCATCGCGACCTCGCGGCCGGCCCGCTCGGCGGCGCCGCGGATCGCCGCGATCGTCTCCGCCTGCCGCTCCGGGCCGGCGTGGGAGAAGTTGAGGCGGAAGACGTCGGCCCCCGCCTCGACCAGGCGCTCGAGCACGTCAGGCTCCCAGCTCGCCGGCCCGACCGTGGCGATGATCTTCGTCCGCCGTCCGATGTGACTGTCCGCGCTCGCCGAATTCGCCTGCATCGCCTGACTGTAGAGGGCGTCGGTACCCTCGCCCGCATGACGACCGTCACCGACGTCCCGGACCTGGTCGGGGAAGCGGCTCCCTCCCCCGCCGGCCCGATCGCGGCCGCGGAGCTCGCCGGCCTGCAGAGCCCACCGGAGATCCCGCTGCCGCGGCTGGTGCAGTCGCTGCGCTTCAACCAGCGCCAGATCGAGTTCGTCTTCCGCGCCCGCCGCGAGCTCGGCGAGGTCTTCCGGATGCACGGCGCCACCGAGGACGCGGTGGTCGTCACCAGCCACCCCGACCACGTCCGCTCGCTCTTCACCGCCGCGCCCGAGCAGGCGCCCTCGCTGACCGGCGAGTCGCCGCTGCGCCCGATCGTCGGGCCCGACTCGGTCCTGACCGCGGTCGGGCCGCGCCACATGCGCCAGCGCAAGCTGCTGCTGCCGCCCTTCCACGGCGAGGCGATCGAGGCCTACACGCAGATGATCGCCACCGCGACCGAAACCGAGATCGACCGCTGGCCGGTCGGGGAGCCGTTCGCGCTGGCGCCGCGGATGCAGGCGATCACGCTCGACGTGATCATGGCCGGCATCTTCGGCGTCGAAGGCAAGCCCCGGCGCGGCACCCCCGAGCACGGCCTGCGGCAGATGATCAGGCGCCTGGTCAACGCCTCGACCCAGCCGGCGGCGCAGATCGGCGAACTGCTCCACATCGGCCGCGAGGAGGCGATGGGCCCGATGAAGGCCGGGCTGGCGCTGCTCGACCGGCAGGTCTACGGGGTGATCACGACCCGCCGCCGCGCCACCGACCTCGGCGAGCGACGCGACATCCTCTCGCTGCTGCTGCAGGCGCGGACCGAGGAGGGCGAGGAGCTGAGCGACAAAGAACTGCGCGACGAGCTGCTGGTGCTGGTCCTCGCCGGGCACGAGACGACCGCCAACTCGCTGGCCTGGGCCTGGGAGCGCCTGGTCCGCACCCCCGCCGCCCACGAGGCGCTGCTCGGCGCCGTCCGCTCCGGCGACGGCGCCGGAGAGCAGGTCGAGGCGACGATCGTCGAGGCGATGCGCTCGCGGCCGGTGATCCCGATGATCGGCCGCCGCGTGATGGAGCCCTGGCGGCTCGGTGAGCACGGCGTGCCGGCGGGGACCGCGGTGACGATGAGCATCCTCCTCGTCCACCATCGCGAGGACCTCTACCCGCGCCCCTTCGACTTCCTGCCCGAGCGCTGGCTCGGCGGTCGCAAGCCCGGCACCTACGAGTGGATCCCCTTCGGGGGCGGCATCCGCCGCTGCCTGGGCGCCGCCCTGGCGATGGCCGAGCAGCGAGTCGTGCTGGAGGCGATGGCGCGCCGCCTCGACCTCGAGGCCGACGACCCCGCCCCCGAGCGAGCCCTGCACCGCAACGTGACGATGATTCCCTCTCGCGGCGCCCGGGTCACGATCCGCTCCCGGCACGACTGAGCCCACGGGGAGGGGGCAGCTTGGGGGCACCCGTCGCCCCCTGCGCGACGAGTGCCCCTGGGGTGGGGATGGGGCCCCTGCCTCAGGCGTCAGTCGTGCGGATTGACACCTCCTCCCCGAGGCAAGCCTGGCCGAGGGAAGCCTGGCCATGCTTGCGCGACAGGCCCCGGACCGCCACCCCAAAGCTGTTGAGCGGCTGAGCGCAAAAAACACTTAGACCAAAGGCTGGATCTATTGTGCTCTCCGTAGCCATTGAAAGCCTGGGAAGGACGACTTGGCCAAAAGAGGAGCAGAGCTCTTAGACCCGCGACTATTGACGGCGCTGGAACACCCGCTGCGAATCGACATCCTCAGCATCCTCCGCCACGGTCCGAGCAGTCCCGCACGAATTCACCGGCAGCTGGAGAACGTGAGCTTGAACCTGGTCTCCCACCACATCAAGGTGCCTCAAGGAACTTGGGTGCATCGAGCTGGTGGAAACGGTGAAGAAGCGGGGCGCGAGGGAGCACATCTACCGGCTCATACGGCACCCTCGATCGTCCACGACGAGGAATTCGAGGAACTCACCCCCAACATGCGGTCTCGGCTCATGACCTCGGTGGTGCGGGCGATCTCCCAAGACCTGGCGGGGCCCTGGGCACAGGGCTGTTCGACAAGCTGCCCGGCGCCCACATAAGCCGCACGCCGCTGAAGCTCGACAGTAAAGGCTCAGCGGAAATCACCGACATCCTGCAGCGAACGCTGGAGGATGTCCTCGAGATCGGCGAGCAGAGCCTGAACAGGATCGAATCGAACGGCGAGGAGGGAACGCCGGTGACGATCGCGATGATGAAGTTCCCGACGGCCCTCGGCGAATCCGGAGGGAACAGCGCCTGACGGCGCACCGCCGTCGGTGGAAGCGGAGAGGGAGGGATTCGAACCCTCGAGAGAGCTTGCGCCCCCTACTCGCTTAGCAGGCGAGTGCCTTCAGCCACTCGGCCACCTCTCCGGGCGTTCGGGTCGATTGTAGGAAGTAACCGGGCACGGCGGGGATAGGCTGACGCGGGTGTCGGCTCCTCCCAGCCAGTCCCACGAGCGCTACGAGCGGATCTTCGCGGAGGTCGAGGCGCCTTTTGCCTTCGTCGACCTCGACGCGATGTGGGCCAACGCGGAGGAGATGCTGGGCCGGGCGGGCGACAAGCCGGTGCGGGTCGCCAGCAAGTCGGTGCGCTGCCGGGCGCTGCTGGAGGCGATCCTGCGGCGCGACCAGCGCTTCGCCGGCCTGATGACCTACACCCTGCCCGAGACCCTGTGGCTGGCCGAGCAGGGGTTCGAGAACCTGCTGCTGGCCTACCCGACCGCCGACACCGGGGCGCTCGGCGAGCTGGCGCTGCGCTCGGTCGCGCACCCGGCCGGGGCGCCGATCGTGATGATCGACTGCGCCCAGCATCTCGACGCGATCGAGTCGGTGCTGGGAGCCGGGGCGGCGCCGGTCCGGGTCTGCATCGACCTCGACGCCGGCTGGTGGGCGCTGGGCGGGCGGATCAAGGTCGGGCCGAAGCGCTCGCCGGTCCACACCGTCGAGCAGGCGGTGGAGCTGGCGCGCGAGATCGAGCGGCGGCCGCAGATCGAACTCGACGCGCTGATGGCCTACGAGGGACAGATCGCCGGCGTCGGCGACCGCCCGCCGGGGCGGCGCCTGCGGGGGGCGGCGATCCGCTTCATGCAGCGCCGCTCCGCCGCCGAGCTGGCCACGCGCCGGGCCGCCGTGGTTGCCGCGCTGGGCGAGTTCGTCGAGCTGGAGATCGTCAACGGCGGCGGCACCGGCAGCCTCGAGCTGACCGCGGCCGAGGACGCGGTGACCGAGGTGACGGCCGGCTCCGGCTTCTACGCGCCCGCCCTCTTCGACCACTACAGCCGCTTCAGCCTCACCCCCGCCGCCGGCTTCGCGCTGCCGATCGTGCGCAAGCCCGCCACCAAGGTCGCGACGGCGCTCGGCGGCGGCTACCTCGCCTCCGGCGGCGGCGACGCGGCACGGCTGCCGTCTCCCTGGCTGCCGACGGGCTTGAGCCTCGACCCCGAGGAGGGCGCCGGCGAGGTGCAGACTCCGCTGCTGGGGGATACCGCCGCGGACCTCGAGATCGGCGACTGCGTCTACCTGCGCCACGCCAAGGCCGGCGAGCTCTGCGAGCGCTTCGACTCGCTGCACCTGGTCGAAGGCGAGGAGATCGTCGACGTCGTCCCCACCTATCGCGGCGACGGCAAAGCGTTCCTCTAGATCTAAGGGCCGAGGACGCGCTCGGCGTACTCGTTGGTGAAGGCGCGGGTGGGGTCGAGCTCGTCGCGGGCGCGCTGGAACTCGGCCCAGGCCGGGTAGCGCGGCGCCAGGGTTGCGGCGGTCTGGAAGTGGCGCTTGCCCCAGTGGGGCCGGCCTTCGTAGGAGTTCATGATCTCCTCGACCGCTTCGAAGTAGGGGCGCCACTCCATGCCCCGGTACTGGTGCACGGCGATGTAGGCGGTGTCGCGCTGGTGCGAGGGGCTGAGCGAGGCATCGTCGCCGGCCGCGACCCGCATCTCGATCGGGAAGAAGACCGGGTAGCGGTTGGCGCGCACCCACTCGACCACGCGCCGCGCTGCCTCGGGCCCGTGCTCGCGCGGCACCCCGTACTCCATCTCGGTGAAGCGGACGCGGCGCTCGTTGGCGAAGACCCGGTCGCTGCGGTCGACCGTGTGACTGCCGGAGGCGACCCGGTCGGCGAGCCGGGCAAGCGAGGGAATCGCACCGGGGAAACGGCGGCCGGTCGCCGAGAGCGCCCCCAGCGCCCAGTTCTCGATGACGACGTCGTTGAGGTAGGCACCGGCCCGGCCCCGCGGTCGGGCCGGTGCGCCGGTGCGGTTGCGCTCGAGGACCAGGGCGTTGTCGGCGTAGGGGAAGGTGAAGAGCTCGAAGTGGTCGTGGGCGTCGGCCTCCTCCTGGAAGGAGTCGAGGACCTGCTCACGCGGTCGTGGCGTATCGACGCGGTCGAGCGTGAAGGCGGGAACGCAGCGCAGGGTGACGGCCGCAATCGCTCCCAGGGCGCCGATGCCGACGCGAGCCGCTCGCAGCAGCTCGGGGTCGGTGGCGACGCTGAGCCGGCGCACGCTGCCGTCGGCGAGGACCAGCTCCATCCCCTCGACCTGGGCGGAGATGTTGCGCAGGTGCGCGCCGGTGCCGTGGGTCCCGGTCGAGATCGCGCCGGCGATCGTCTGCCGGTCGATGTCGCCGAGGTTCTCCATCCCCAGCCCCAGCGCGGCCAGTTCCTCGTTGAGGTCGGCGAGAACCGTCCCCGCGCCTACCTTGACCAGGCCCGAGTCGCGGTCGGCGTCGAGCACCCCCGCGAGCGCCTCGATCCGCACCATCGTCCCCTCCGTCATCGCGGTCCCGGTGAAGGAGTGCCCGGAGCCGGCGACGCTGATCTTGTGGCCGGCGGCGACCGCTTTCGAGATCGTCTCGGCGAGCTCGTCGCGGCTGCGCGGGCGCACCACCTCGGCCGGCCGGCAGGACTGGTCCCCGGCCCAGTTGACCCACTCGCGCGGCCCCCGGTTCGCCATCGCCGCCAGCCTAGCCCTCGGCCGGCTGCGCGATCACCGGCGGCGCCAGGGAGCGGAAGGCGTAGGCCACGGTGGCCAGCAGCAGGATGGCGATCGCGATGCTGGGGACGACGTTGCCGGTGACGCTGGCGACCACGCCGCCGCCGATCCCGCCGACGACCTGACCCGAGGCCCAGGCCATGTTCGAGAGCCCGGCGGCGAAGCCCTGGTGCAGGGAGCTGGAGTCGGCCACGTCGGAGAGCAGGGTCAGCGCCGGGGCGAAGCAGAGGCCGGCGCCCAGCGAGGTGACGATCAGGGCCGCGAGCACGCCGCCGAGGGTCTGCGCGAGGGCGACGCCGACCATCGCCAGGGCGCAGATCGTCAGTCCCGTGACGTAAGGGGTGCGACGGCCGACGCGATCGGAGAAGCGCCCCGCGAACGGCGCCAGCACAGCCTCCAGCCCGGCCCCGGCGATGAAGCCGGCGGCGATCACGCCGTGCCCTCCCCCGAGCGCGTCGATCCGCAGCGGCACCAGGACCTCGATCGCACCGAACATCACCGACGGCGCGGCGACGAACGCGGTGGCGTTGAGGACGGGGCGACTGAACATCGCGGACCAGATCTCGCTCAGCGCCTGGCGCTCGGGAACCCCGGCCTCCGGCAGGCGCGAGGCGGCGTAGGCGAGCGCGGAGGTGACGATCAGGACCGAGCCGAAGACGAGCTCGGTGCCGACGGCGCCGGCCACCGCCCCCAGCACCGGGCCGAGCAGCGCGCCGGCCACCGCCGTCCCCAGCGCGGTCCCGATCACCGAGCCGCGGCTCTCGTCGGGGGAGGCGGAGATCAACCAGGTCAGGGCGCCGGCCCAGATCAGCGCGCCGGCGATTCCCTGGGTGAAGCGGGCGGCGTCGAGCAGGTTGATCTCCTCGACGAACCCGAACACCACGCTGGAGGCACCCAGCAGCAGCAGGCCATAGATGACGGTGCGCCGCGGTCCGATCCGGCTCGCGACCAAGCCCGCCGGCAGCGAGGCGATCAACGTGCCCGCGGCGTAGGACGCCGAAAGGATCCCTGCCTGCGCCTTGCTGAGACCAAGATCGTCGACGTACTCCGGCAGGAGTGGAGCGATCGCGGCAAAGAAGGCGACGTCGAAAAAGATCATCGCCGATGCCAGTACGAGCAACCGGCGCATCCTTCAATCCAATCAGGCGCGGCCGGCCGCCCGGACGGCCGGGCTCTAGCATCCGCGGTTACCGGTACCCCGGAGGGGTGGCAGAGCGGTTGAATGCGCCGGTCTTGAAAACCGGTGGCCCTCGCAAGGGGGCTCGTGGGTTCGAATCCCACCCCCTCCGCTTACACCTTGCGAGCCGCGCTTACTCGGAGAGCTCGACGCGCTCGATCGTCTGCGGCTCGACCGGCTTGTCGGAGCCGTCGGTCGGCGTCGACTCGATCGCGTCGACGACGTCCATACCCTCGACGACCGTGCCGAAGACCGTGTGCTTGCCGTCGAGCCAGGGCGCCGCACCGGTGGTGACGATGAAGAACTGGGAGCCGTTGGTGTTCGGCCCGGCGTTGGCCATCGCCAGAGCGCCGCGCACGACCTTGTGGTCGTTGAACTCGTCCTCGAAGGTGTAGCCGGGACCGCCGCGGCCACTGCCTTCGGGGCAGCCGCCCTGGATCATGAAGTCGGGGATGATGCGGTGGAAGATGAGGCTGTCGTAGAAGCCGTCGGCCGCGAGCTTGCGGAAGTTCTCAACCGTCTTCGGGGCGTCGTCGTCGTGCAGCTCGAGCACGATCGCCCCGGCGTTGGTGTGAAGGGTGGCCTGCGACATCGGCGACCACCCTACCGACCGCGGACGCGGACGGTCACAGGGCGCGAAGAACCGGGAGCGTAGGGCCAGCGCTCTTCGGCCAGGGAGGTCGCTCGCAACCGGACCGAGGCGAGGCCGCTGACGTAGCGGAAGCGGTAGCGAGCACGGAAGCGGCCGCCGTGATCGCTGCGGGTGACGAGCACCGGCCGCCAGCGCCTCGTCGCCGCCTCCAGGTACTGAATCGCGACCAGCTTGCCGCGGCGCGGCACCGGGGCGCCGCGGGCCCGGACCCGGCCGCTGAGCCGCACCGACTGCCCCGTGCGCAGGGACAGCGGCGTCGCTTGCAGCGAGATGCCCGAGCGCACGCGCAGGTCGAGCGAGGGTCGCTGCGCCGAGTCGAGGCCGTCATCGCCGGGGAAAGAGACAGTGATGCGCCGCGAAGGCCCGGGATCGAGGCGCAGCTCGAAGCCGCCGCGCTCGCCGGTGACCACGGCCGACTTGGCCGTCTCCACCAGGGCTCCGCGAGAGGGGCGGGCGACGACCTGCAGACCGCGGCCGGCAATGCCAGCCCCATCGGCGCGGGTGAGCCGGCCGCTGAGCAGCGCCGGCGCTCCAAACGGAACCGTCAGGGCATCGCCGCGACCATGGCCACCGCGCAACCGCGCGAACAACCTCGTCTTGGCCTTGCGGCGCCAGGGCTCGTTTGGGCGCCACAGGCGGGGGCGTCTTGCGAATCGCCATCTCGGTCCCGTCGGCACGCAGAGTCGTCGAGGCCGTGTTGCCGGCGGCGTCGGCGGTCTCGGCGCGGAAGACATAGGTACCCGGGACCAGATCGGGAGTGCGAGCGATGAGCGCCGCTCTGCCCCCAGCTCCAGCCTGGAGCCGGGTCGGTAGATCGATCCACCCCTCGGCGTTGAGGCGTCGGTAGGAGATCGCACCAGAGACCGGCCCCGAGTGGACGTCGGCGACGTCGGCGCGAATCCACTGGGGAATCTCGGCGCCGTCGCCGGCAGCGAAGGCGAGACCCGGTGGCACGTCGTCGAAGCGCAGCGGAACGTCGACGGCCGAGGCCGGCGCGTCGTTGCCGGCCTCGTCCCGCAGCCAGAGCGTGAGCGCGAAGACGCCGGCCCGCGGCACGATTGCGGTCCGGGAGCGCGGCGATGCCCTGGCCGGTGGCGAGCTTGACCCCGGTGTCGTAGCCCGCCGGCCCGGTGATGCGCCAGTAGGCGCCGGCGATCGGGCTGGCGGGGCCCTGGTCGGGATTCACCCAGGAGAGATCGAAGTCGTTAACGCGCCGCCAGCCATCCCCGCCGGCGAGAGCCGGGTTTCGCGGGTGCGCCGGCGGGTTGTTGTCGATGCGAACATCGCGATCGGCGGTGCAGCCGACGTTGCCGGCGAAGTCGATCACGCAGTGGTGAACGCTGTGAGGACCGTCGCTGAAGCGCGTGGTGTCGAGCGCGATGCTGGCGGAGGGGCCGAGCGGGCACGGCTGCATCTGCGTGGCCCGCCACGCGCCGCCGATCAATGCCTTCGCGCAGGGGTACTCCGTAAGGCTGACGCGGGCGCCGTCGACCAGCGTTTCGCCGAAGCGAACCCCGCTTCCCTGCTCGCCGCCCCAGACGCCGGCAAGCTGCGTGCCACGTCGCCAGCTCGGGTGGAAGAGCTCGCCGTCGATCCCGGCCACGGGGGGCGAGCTGTCCTCGAGCGTGATCGTCAGTGCCCGGAGCGAGGACCACGAGCCGGGGTCGAGGCTGCACCATTTGCTCTCTGCCTCGCGCGCAGAGCAGGCGGTCCTCGAGCGCGGGCTGGGCCGGGTTGAAGCCGGCGACGAACTCGCGCGGCGCGACGTCGGTACCGCCGGCGGCGGCGAAGACGTCGAAGCCGCCGTTCCAGGTGCCGACCCCGATCCGCTGCTCGATACCGTCGTGAAGGGCGTGCCACCAGGTGCCGCGGACCTGCGAGATGCCGGTGCCCGCCGGCGCCTCCCAGCGCCAGCGCGCGAAGCGCGTGCCGGAGACGGTCGCCTCGCCGTCGCGGGTGAGGCTCTTGACGTGGGCACCGTCGAAGGGGTCGGCGCCCGCGGGCGGCACGCACCAGGC
Organism: uncultured Solirubrobacterales bacterium; assembly: GCA_963802935.1. GTDB lineage: Bacteria > Actinomycetota > Thermoleophilia > Solirubrobacterales > 70-9 > VAYN01. The sequence continues at coordinate 53,661 of CAWDKO010000008.1, forward strand.
GTCCGGGCGGAACTTGGCGCCGCCGGTGCGTGTCGGCCCAGCTCGCGTCGGCGCCGACGTACCAGCCGCACTGCGCGACTTCGTACTTCCCAGCCCGCGCCTCGCCCGCCACGACCAGCAGCACCACCACCGCCAGCCCGATCCCCATCGCCACGATCCGCCCCAGTCCACCCCGCGTGCCCGACATCCACCCTCCGTTCGCTCGCCTGTGTACGAGGCACCAAGGCGGGGAGCGCGGAAACTCTCCCCCCTGGGGACCGGGCTGCCGCGTGGACGCCTTTGCGAGAATGACTGCGATGGCGCTTCCGACCAAGGATCAGATCACCGAGCAGCTGCGCGCGGTCATCGACCCCGAGCTGCGCCGCTCGATCGTCGAGCTCGGCATGGTGCGCTCGATCGACGTGCAGGAGAGCGGCCGCGTCGAGGTGATCGTCTCGCTGACCACCGCCGGCTGCCCGATCCGCTCCCACTTCGAACAGGCCGTCGCCAAACAGGTGATCGGAGCTCGACGGCGTGACCGGGGTCGGAGTCGGCTTCGACGTCCTCTCCGACGAGGAGAAAGGCACGCTCCAGCAGACGCTCGGCCGCAGCAAGCTGCCGCAGGGCGCGCTGGCCAAGGTCAAGAACGTGATCTGCGTCTCCTCCGGCAAGGGCGGCGTCGGCAAGTCGACGATGACCGCCAACCTGGCGGCGGCGCTGACCGCCGAAGGCCACCCCGCCGGCGCCCTCGACTGCGACGTCTACGGCTACTCGATCCCGCGCATGCTCGGGGTCAACGCCAAGCCGGAGGTCAACGGCGAGCGCAAGATCCTGCCGCTGGACTCGCCCAGCGGCGTCAAGGTGATGTCGATCGGCTTCTTCGTCGAGGAGAACGCCGCGGTCGTCTGGCGCGGCCCGATGCTGCACAAGGCGATCCAGCAGTTCCTCGAGGACGTCGCCTGGGACGAGCTCGAGTACCTGCTGCTGGACCTGCCGCCGGGGACCGGCGACGTCTCGATGACGCTCGCCCAGCTGCTTCCGCAGGCCAAGTTCGTCGTCGTCACCACGCCGCAGCCGGCGGCTCAGTCGGTGGCGCGCCGCGGCGCCGAGATGGCAGCCAAATTCGACCTCGAGATCCTCGGCGTGATCGAGAACATGTCCGGCTTCACCACCCCCGACGGCGAGCGCTTCACGATCTTCGGCGAGGGCGGCGGCCAGCTCCTGGCCGACGAGCTCGACGTGCCGCTGCTGGGCAAGGTGCCGCTCTCCGAGCCGCTGCGCGAGCACGCCGACTCGGGATCGCCGCTGGTACTCGCCGAGCCCGACGCCCCCGCCTCCCAGGCAATCCGCCAAGCCGCCCGCGGCATCGTCGCGATGACCCCGCAGGAGCTGCCGGTCCTGCAGGCCGTGCCAAACGCCGCCGAAGCGCCCCCTGTCAGCGGCACCCCGCTCCCCGTCGTTCAGTAACTAACGACAGCAACGGGCGGGTTCCAGGGGGTTTCGGGAGGCGACGGGATCAGGTCTCGTCGCCCATTCACTGGCCAAAGGTCAGACCGTCACATCGAGCAGTTCGTTGGCGCGGATCGCGGCGAGCGTCGGTTCCACGACCTCGCCGTTCAGCCGCAGGAGCCCGTCCCGGCGCAGCTCCGTGATCGCCTGTTCCCAGGGTTCGGCCTGCTGATCGCCGAGGCGCCGGGTGGCCTGAGTGCGGACCAGTTCCTCGACCGTGAGGGTGACGGGGAACTGTTCCAAGACCTCGCAGAGGATTCCCTGTTGGCGGCGGCGATCTTCGTCGCCTGGCAGTCGCGTCTCGTCCTCGCTCATGGATTCACGAGATCGCTGACCCATGCGGAGCCGGCAACAACCCTGCCGCCTTCGATTGTCAGAAGCCCCTCGCCGACCAGATCGCGGACGGCCACCTCCACGTCGGTGCTGTCGGTGCTCAGCGAGAACTTCTGGGCCAGCGTGAAGATCGTCTCGCCGTGGTGGGCCTCGCCGACGACGTAGGCGAGGATGGCTGAGCGGGCCCGCAGCTCCTCGTAGGAGGGGCAGATGAGCGGGTCGGGCGCGGGGCTGCGCGCTGTGCGATCGAGTCGGCGCCGCAGCATCGGACCCGGCCGACCTCACCGGCCTTCGTCGTGGCGTTGGGTGGCGATGAGGACCAGGCAGAACCCGCCATCCCCTTCGAGCGTCGAGGCGTAGAAGTGCTCGGTCGCGCCCTCGCGGGCGGTTACGTCTGTGAGGGCAACCGCATTGACCTCCTCGAGAATCGCGACGTGATGGGCGACCTCGCCGAGCTCGCAGCCGAGCGAGTCCGCCAGCTCGCGCGGACTCCGCGCCTCGCCGGCAGCGTGGAGGCGGCGAAGAATGCGACGGCGCACCGGGTGGCGCAGCGCCCTCACCATCTGATCGGGCTCCAAGTCGATCGCCGCCTCGGGGGCAAGCCGGCGTTCTGGCTCGCTGCGAATGGTCGCCATCAGAGGGACTTCCCGCTGCCGGAGCAAGGCAGCCGGACGGGGCGCCGGGAGAAGGATCCTCGACAACGCCCCGTCCGACCTGATCCTGCCGAGTGCCTGCCGGGCAGGGCTGGCACTACTCCGGGGGTGGCAGGAAGATCAATCAGTGACCGGGTTGCAGAGGCGCCCGAGCAGGATCGCGGGGGGTCGGGCGCCCCTGACAACATCGGTCTTGCTGGACCTCCATCCCGCCTGGAGATCCCCCCTCCCGAAGCAAGCTGGCGGTCAAGGTCGACCAAGGTAGGTACGGCCATCAGATCGTCCCTGGCTCGCGATCATCGGCCTCGGTCGCCGCGAGCACTTCCTCTACCTCGGGATCGCCCGCGACCGCCGAGACGTAGAAGTGCTGTGTCGCCCCTCGAACCTGGGCCGTGTGATCGAGACGGGTCACGCCGGAGTTCCGCAGAATTCCAGCGTGGTAGCTGGCAAGCCCGAGGTGGAGTCCCTCGACCAGGTTCACCATTTCGACGGGGCTTTCGGCCTTCCCCGTCTCGTGGAGGCGCCGCAGGATGATCCGACGAACGGGGTGCTCTAGCGCCTGGCGCGTCCGCTCCGACAGTCCAAAGCCCAGGTCGGGGGGAAGCCCCTTCTTCCAGCGCCTGCCCCTGTCCCTCTGACCTGCCATTGACTCGGGTCTCCCGTCGAAAAGCTGAAAGCGGTAAGGAATGGTCGCGGCAGTCTAGGTCTGCGAACCGGGGCTTTGCTGCCGTTTTTGGGCCGCAAAAGCGCCTGGATTGACGAACGCTGGTGTAGGTGTGAGCCGCCCCCACCCGCGAACGAGGGGGGCGGCTCAAGTGACGTGGGACCGCTAGTTGGCCTTGGTGGTCTGGACCACAGGCGCAACCCGGTCGGTAACGACGATCTTCATCCGCTTCACCCCCTTCCGTCGCTCGCAGGGGTATTGCTGGAAAAGAATCTATTGTTCTAAAAGCGAGCATTAAGAAGGTTGAAATCGACTAACCTGCCGCGACCTCGGCCCCGTCGGGGCGAATCCCCCGACCCGAGGACGAATTCCAAGTGCCTACGTCCACCGCTGCCGCCCCGCCAGATGCCTATGCCCCGGTGGAATTCCAGACGGGCTCGACGGTCGTCGGCAAGGATCTGGCGAAGGCTCTAAGTCACCCGGTGCGAATCAGGATCGTGGTGGAGCTGAACAAGCGGGTGATGAGTCCTCCCCAGTTCGCATGCGAGTTCCGCGCCGAGGTGATTCGCCTCAAAGGCTCACGCGGCCGACGACGCTCCGCGAGCGTCTTGGACAGCTCTCTGCGCCGCTACGTGAGAAAGCAGTTCCAGGTCCTAGAGGAACTTGGCTGCATCGAAATCGTCGAGTCAAAATCGGGCGGCGCCCGCCGTGGAGCCAAGGAGCATTTCTATCGCGCGATACAGCGCACTCTCTTCGACACGTCGGTCTGGACGCAGGTACCCGACTCGAAAAAGGGAGACGTGACGGCAACCGCTTTCAGCACCTACATCGACCAGATCGCCGAAGCGATGCAGGGCGGCACGATTGACGCCCGCGACGACCGGCACTTCACCTGGACGGCGATGCTCTACGACGAGCGGGGCTGGATCGAAATGATCGGCGAGATCGAGGCGCTGTTCGGCCGGTCGCTGGAGCTGCGGATTGAGGCGGCCCTGCGCATGGTCGATAGCGGCGAGCGACCTTTCCCGGTGACGGCCGGTCTCGCCTGCTTCGAATCCCCGGAGGCGCCAACCCCCCCAGCGCTGAGGGCGCCCCTGGCAGAACCACCGCCCTCGCCGGCGGAGACGAAAATCGTGAGCCAGCGGCTCGCCAAGGCAATGGCGCATTCGCTGCGGATCAGGATTCTTGTCGAGCTGAACAAGCGCCCAATGAGCCCGACCCAATTCACCTGGGAGATCGGCGGAGCATCGCTGTCGAACGTCTCTCGCCACTTTCGCATCCTGAAGGACCTTGGCTGCATCGAGCTTTTTGACGTGAAAACCGGTGGCAGGCGTCGAGGAGGCCGGGAGCACTTCTACCGCGCCGTGCAGCGGTCGCTCTTTGATGAATCCATCTGGGCAAATCTCCCCGGCTCGCTTCGCGCAGAGGTGACGGCCAGCGCCATCAGCACCTATATCGAGCATCTCTCAGAAGCGATTGCCGCCGGCACGATGGACTCGCGTGACGACCGTCATTTCACCTGGACGGCGATGCACTACGACGAGATCGCCTGGGATGCGATGAACGAGGGGGTCGAGAGGCTGTTCAAGCGGTCGCTGGAAATACAGACCGAATCGTTGGCGCGGCTAAAGCGATCTGGCGAGAAGCCGATCCCGGTCACGGTCGCGTTGGCCTGCTTCGAGTCGCCGAGCGGAGCGCAGTTGTCACCGATCCCAAGGCTTGAACACTTCCGCCGCCTCTTGAAGTCTCGGGCCTGAGTTACCGCCCCAACCCGAGCCCGCGCCCGATCCCCCGCGTCCTGACCTGCTCACGCCCCAGCTCCTGACCTAGCTGCTGCTGGTAGCGCCGCAAACGCTGGACCTCCAACCGCCGCCGATCGATAGTGCGTGAGGGGTGCTGCTGTTGTTAGTGGTGGCGGGCGAACTGACTGGCGCTGGAGAGGCTGGGCCGGTCGCCTTGCTCTGGGGCGAGGGGCTGATCTCAGGTGAAGACTGCTTCTCTGAGGTGGCTCTATGCGGCAGAGGAGAGTGGTCAGAGACAGCTCGAGTCGCCGCCGTCTTCTTCGTCCAATTCGCTCAGATGCCGCCACATCGGTGGTCCGTCCCGTAACTCGGCCAGTTCCTCCAGCTCTGCAACGAGCGCAGTGAGCTCGGGGTCCGCGTCCACCAGCTCCTGGCCTCGGATCATGCGCTCCTCCTCGGAGAGGCCATCGGGCAGGCGGGCGTTGATCTCGTCGGAGAGGCGTTTGAGCAGGCTGAGTTCCTTTTTCTGCAGATCGTGGTCGGGTCCGACGACGGCCCGGTACACATCATTGGCACCGGCAGGCTCGCCCCCGTCTGGTCGCAGCGTCCTCCTGAGATACCCCTGGCCTCCGAACATCAGCGTGATCACGCGTGTTGCCAGCTCGCGGCTCTCGGGGGCCTCGAACAAGGCTCTCCTCATCTCGGCCATCGCCTCCCCCACCGAGGCGCCACCGGGAATGCCTTGCTGAACCTCAGTCAGCAACCGGTCGAGCAGGTCGGATTCGTGCTCTTCCATCGCGCGAGTGACTTCGCGCAGAGGATCACCGCTGCTCTTCCCCGGTCGGTCCGCCGGAGGGCCCTCCCGATTCACCAAAAAAAGATTATCGAATGATCTGCCGATGGCTCGCTATTTGAGGTTTTCACGCCCCCCCAGGAGCTTCCCGTCCTGCAGGCCGTCCCGAACGCCGCCGAAGCGCCCCCCGTCAGCGGCACCCCGCTCCCCGTCGTTCAGTAGCCAACGACCAAGCAGACGCCGAGAGCGGGCCCCGGTAGGGGTGAAGCGTCTTGTACTTTTTCGCGACCGTGCCCCGGGCAACAGCCTGGGGCGACCCTCGAAAAAGTTAAGCGAAACCCTGCCGGGGCCTGCTCTACGCAGCCTTGCTCTTGTAGTAGTTCGCGTTGATCTCCGCGTATTTGGCCCACTCGGCCGGGAGCTGGTCCTCGGCGAAGCAGGCGTCGACCGGGCAGGCCTCGACGCAGGCGTCGCAGTCGATGCACTCGTCCGGGTCGATGTAGAGCATCTCGACCGAGTCGTAGTCGGGCTCGTCAGGCGTCGGGTGGATGCAATCGACGGGGCACACCTCGACACAAGAGTTGTCCTTCTGGCCGATGCACGGCTCGGCGATGACGTAGGTCATTCGAGAGGTTCTCCTAATTCGTTTTCGGTGCTCGACAGAGACCAGGGGCCCCCGTCGAAAGCGAACGCACATTCTACGGATATGCGGCGGCGGAGGGGGTCATTAGGGTTGGACGCTGCAATGAGACGGGCATGGCGAGAGGTGGCGCGGCGATGCTGCTGCTGACGGGCGCGACCGGGAGCATCGGCTCGCGGCTGCTGCCGCTGCTGCTGGAGAGCGGCGAAGACGTGCGCTGCCTGGTGCGGGAGCCGCGGCGGCTGGGTGCGCGGCGGGTCGACGTGCAGATCGCCCTCGGCGACCTGGGCGAGATGTCGGACCCCTACCTGGTGCGGCAGGCGCTGCGCGGGGTCGACACGGTGGTGCACCTGGCGGCGACGATCCGCGACCAGCCGCCGAAGCGGATCGAGGAGCTGAACGGGCTGGCGACGGTGCGGCTGTTGCGGGCGGCCGAGCGCAGCGGCGTGCGCCGCTTCGTCTTCTTCAGCGCCCTCGACGCCTTCGCCGCCCAGCGCACGCGCTTTTTCCGCGCCAAGTGGCTGGCCGAGCAGGCGGTCGCCTCCTCGCCGCTGGCGACGACCGTCTTCGCCCCCTCGATCGTCTACGACCACAGCGACCCCTGGATCACGCTGCTGCGGCGCTTCTCCTTCCTGCCGGTGCTGCCGGTGTCGGGCGAGGGGAAGGCGGCTTTCCAGCCGATCTGGGCGGCGGACGTGGCCCGCTGCGTCGTCGCCTCGCTGGCGACGGAGGCGTGGCCGCGCTACGAGCTGGCCGGCCCCGAGACCCTCACCTATGACCAGATGTCGGACCTGGTCAGCCGCGTCGCCGGCCGCCCGCGGCCGCTCGTCCATCTCCCCCTCCCCCTCGTGCGCACCGGCCTGCTGGGACTGCGCTCCGTTTTCGGTGAGGCCGTGTTTGCTACCTGGGAGGAGGCCGAGCTGATGGAGGTCTCCATGGTGAGCGAGCGCGGGACGGCCGACGTGCAGGCGCTCGGAGTCGAGCCGCGAAGGATGGGCGATGTACTGGAGAACCCCTAGCCGAGCTGTCGCGCTGGCCGCGGTGATCGCGGGGCTCTGCGCCGGGCCGGCCTCGGCGGTCACCCTGGTGCCGCCGAAGCCGAACGTCTTCCTCGGCGTCAGCGATCGCGGCGCCACCGTGGAATTCAACGCGTTCGCCGAACTGACGGGCAAGCACCCGGCCCTGCTCCAGACCTTCCACCCCTGGGGCAACAGCCTCAACGAGGCCTACGAACGCTGGCGCGAAACGGGGACGCGGCCGATCCTGGCGATCTCGACCGCCGACGACCAGACGCTGGCGGAGCTGATCACCCCGCAGCAGATCGCGCTCGGCGCCGGCGACGACTACCTGCTCCAGCTCAACGACTTCTTCGCCAAACGCGGCCTGCCCGCCTACATTCGCCCGCTCGGGGAGCCGAATCGCTGTCTCAACGTCTGGTCGGCGGTCAACTGCGACGGGAGCCAGAAAGGCGGCGAACACACCACCGGCTGGTACAAGCAGGCGTTCCGCCGCATCGCCGCGATCGTGCGCGGCGGCCAGAGTCTGGAAGGGATCAACCTGACCCTCGCCGAAATCGGCCTGCCGCCGCTGAACCGGACCAAAGGGCCGAACCCTGAAAGCCTGCCGGTGGCGCCGGTGAGCATGATCTGGAGCCCGCTGCCGGGCGGCTCACCACGGGTGAAAGGCAACTTCCCCGGCAACTACTGGCCCGGCAGCCGCTGGGTCGACTGGGTCGGGACCGACTTCTACTCCCAGTATCCGGTCTGGGAAGACCTCAACCGCTTCTACGTGGGCAAACAGTGGAAGGGCAAGCCGGTGGCGATGACCGAGTGGGCGGTCCACGGCGAGGACGAACCGCGTTTCGTCAAACAGGTGATCGCCTGGGTGGTCAAGCGCCCACGCGTGCGGATGCTCGTCTACTACCAGGGCTTCGACACCGGCAACCAGTACGACCTCAACCTCTATCCGCGCACCACCAACACCCTGCGCCTGAAGATCCGCCGCGCCAACTTCCTCTCCTACGCCGACTACAACGCCGGCCTCTTCGAACCGCTGCCGCCGAAGCCCAAAAAACAGCCTTAAACGCCGGGGATTCGTCTCGGCGACTCCGCGTGTGTGGCTGACGCGCGTCGTGGCAAGCCGGGCAAGAACGCAAGAGGCCCGAATAGCAGCGCTATTCGGGCCTCTGAGGACGCCGCCCGGCGCCGCCCCGGCGCCGTCAGGCGCGCGCGGGGAGGCGTCGAGACGGATTCCCGGCGTTGCTCACATCATCCCGCCCATGTCCGGCATACCGCCGCCGGGCATGCCGCCGCCGGCGCCGGGCTCTTCCGGCGGCTCGGCGATGATCGCCTCGGTGACGAGGATGTTCTTGGCGATCGAGGCCGCGTTCTGCAGCGCCGAGCGGGTGACCATGGTCGGGTCGATGACGCCGGCTTTGATCAGGTCGCCGTACTCGCCGGTCGCGGCGTTGAGGCCTTCGCCGGCCTTGAGGTCGCGGACCTTGTTGACGACGACCGAGCCCTCCTCGCCGGAGTTCTCGGCGATCTGACGGACCGGCTCCTCGAGCGAGCGGTGGATGATCCGGGCGCCGGTGACCTCATCGGGGTCGTCGGCGAGCTTCTCCGGGTCCAAACCCGACTGCGCGTTGAGCAGGGCCACGCCGCCACCCGGCACGACGCCCTCCTCGAGCGCGGCGCGGGTCGCCTGCAGCGCGTCCTCGACGCGGTGCTTTTTCTCCTTCATCTCGGTCTCGGTGGCAGCGCCGACCTTGACCACGGCGACACCCCCAGCCAGCTTCGCGAGGCGCTCCTGGAGCTTCTCGCGATCGAAGTCGGAGTCGGTGTTCTCGATCTCCTGTTTGATCTGCTTGATCCGACCCTTGATGTCGTCGGCGTCGCCGGCGCCATCGATGATCGTGGTCGTGTCCTTGGAGACGACGACGGTCCGCGCCTGACCGAGCTGGGCGAGCTGGGTGTTCTCCAGTTTCAGACCCATCTCCTCGGTGATCACCTCGCCGCCGCTGAGGATCGCGATGTCCTCGAGCATGCGCTTGCGGCGATCGCCGAAGCCCGGCGCTTTCACGGCGACACCGGTGAAGGTGCCCCGCAGCTTGTTCACAACCAGGGTCGCGAGGCACTCGCCCTCGACGTCCTCGGCCACGATCAGCAGCGGTTTGCCGCCCTGCATCACCTGCTCGAGCACCGGCAGGATGTCCCGCACGGAGCCGATTTTCTGGTTGGCGATGAGGATGTAGGGCTCTTTCAGAACCGCCTCCATGCGGTCCTGGTCGGTGACCATGTACGGGGAGATGTAGCCCTTGTCGAACTGCATCCCCTCGGTGAACTCCAGCTCCATGCCGAAGGTCTGGCCCTCCTCGACGTTGACGACGCCGTCTTTGCCGACTTTCTCGATCGAGTCGGCGATCACGTTGCCGATCTCGTCGTCGGCGGCGGAGATGGCGGCGACGCGAGCGATCTGGTCCTTGCCCGCGACCTCTTTCGACTGCTTGTCGCGGAGGTTGTCGACGACCTCGTCGACCGCCTTCTCGATCCCGCGACGCAGGGCCAGCGGGTTGGCGCCGGCGGCGACGTTCTTGAGGCCCTGCCGAACGATGATCTGGGCCAGCAGGGTCGCCGTCGTGGTGCCGTCACCGGCGACGTCGTTGGTCGCCGTGGCGACCTCGCGCACCAGCTGGGCGCCCTGGTTCTCGAAGACGTCCTCGACCTCGACCTCGCGGGCGATGGTGACTCCGTCATTGGTGATGGTCGGCGCGCCGAACTTTTTGTCGAGCACGACGTAACGACCTTTCGGGCCGAGGGTGACCTTGACGGCATTGGCGACGGCGTCGACGCCGGCCTGCAATGCCCCCCTGGCCTCCTCGCTGTACTTCAGCTCCTTGTGAGCCATCTGAGTTCAGTCCTCCTTGGTTCTTCTAAGTCCGTGGGCGGCTAGCTGAGCTTCGCGAGCACGTCCGACTCGCGCAACACGAGCAGGTCGTCCCCCTCGACGGTGACCTCGGTGCCTCCGTATTTGGAGTAGAGGACCTCGTCGCCCTCCGAGAGGTCGAGCGGGCGGCGGCTGCCGTCCTCGTTGATCGCGCCGTCGCCGACGGCGACGACCTTGCCCTTCTGCGGCTTCTCTTTGGCCGTGTCGGGGAGGACGATGCCGCTCGCGGTCGTCTCCTCCTCCTCGATCGGCTTGACGATCAGCCGGTCCCCGAGGGGCTTCAGCTTCATCAGTGAACCTCCGTTATCGGTGCGTGGTTTGCTGGCAAAGTCTAGGAATCGCCGCTGTGAAGCCGATTTCGGCGGCCAGCGGCCTTTGGCACTCTACTGGTGTGAGTGCCAGCTCCGGTAAGATAGCGTGCCCGGCGAGCCGACGCGACCTCAGTCGCTGGCCAGCAGCCTGCAGCCCAGCAGCTGCGCGATTCCCTCGCCGCCACGGGACATCACCCAGTCGTGGTTCCACTCGAAGGCCGGCCGCAGCAGCGGCGCCATCAAATTCATCCAGGGCTTCGTCGTCTTCACGTTCCACTCGTAGAGGACGGCGGTGACCCCGCCCTGCTCGTAGAGTCGCCAGCGCCCCACGCCCTCGAGCTCGCCGACCGCGTGGCCTTCGAGCAGGTGCGGATGCTCGACCCGGGTCGTGGTGACGTCGAAGGAGACCCGGTAGGGAAGGAGGCTCTTCCAGACCATCCGCGCGACGCTGCCGACGTCGCCGTTCTCGCCCCGCCGCAGCTCCTCGGCCCCCTCGACCCCACGCCACCACTCGGGCCAGCTCTCCTGGTCGTGGATCGCCTCCCAGACCGGCTGGCGCGGCGATTCCAGCAGCCAGGTGGTGAGGAAGGCGTACTCCGCCATCAGTTGTGGTGCGGGGTCTCCCCGTTGCCGAGATGGGCGCGCGGCGGCTCGACGATCTGTGAGAAGCGGATCACCGTGACCGCGTCGTCCTCGGAGATCGGCCGGCTGTAGATCTGTTCGAGGAACTTCTTCTCCTCCTCGAGGCGGCGGAACTCGGGGTTGTCATGCTCGATGTCGCGGCGCGAGAGGTCGCCGAGGCGCTTCACTTCGACGTCGTCGATGACCGCGGTGAAGATCTTCTCGCGCGGGCTGTGGCGGAAGCCGACCGTGACCCAGACGACCTGGCCACGCTCGTACTTGCCGCTCTTGTCGCCGAGCCGGATCGTCGCCGTCTTGCGACCGCGCTTCAGTTGGTCGACGAAGACGGCCGAGTAGAAGTTCAGTACGTAGGTGCCGCCCCTCATTTGCGCTGCGAGCGTATCTGACGCCCGTGATCCCAGGCATCGGGCCGTGTTTAGACAGATGTCTGACCGCCGCTCGCCCAGGGCTGGAGTTTTTCGCTCGGCGGCCGATAGGGAGATCCGTGGCACCCGCTCGCATTCGTACCCGACTGCTCGCAGCAGCACTCGCCTGCGCGGCCTTCCTGCTGCTCGCGCCGCTGGCCGGTTCCGCCGCCGCGATGACCTGCGGCGGCAAGAAAGTGACGATCATGGGGACCGCTGGCAACGATCGGATCGTCGGCAAAGGCGCCAGCGACGTGATCTACGGCGGTGGCGGCGACGACCGCATCGATGGCGGCCGCAACGGCAACGACACGATTTGCGGCGGCCCCGGCGACGACCGCCTGCAGGGAGGGCGCGGCTTCGACGGCCTCTACGGCGAGGAGGGCGACGACGACCTCTTCGGCGAGACCGGCTCCGACATGCTCGACGGCGGCTCCGGCGACGACAAGCTCTCCGGCTTCAAGGGCGCCGACAAGCTCTACGGCAACGGCGGCGAGGATTCACTTAACGGTGCCAAGGGCCCGGATAGCCTCGACGGCGGTGCCGATGCGGACTTCCTCGACGGCCAGCAGGGCAGCGACGAGCTCGACGGGTCTGGCGGCGAGGACACGCTGCTCGGCGACAAGGGCAACGACAAGATCGACGGCGGCGCCGACAACGACCTGATCGAAGGCGGCGCCGGCGACGACAGCGCGCTCGAAGGCGGCGGCGGCACCGACGCGATCTTCGGCGGCGCCGGCACCGACAACGCCGACGGCGGCGAGGGGGACGGCGACGTTGTCCGCGGCGACGCCGGCACCGACACTCTGGCCGGCGGCGGCGGCGCCCAGGACATCGTCTCCTACGCCAGCGCCACCCGCAGCGGCGTCATCGTCACCCTCGGGGCCGGGAAGGCCAAAGGCGACGGCCACGACGGGCTCAGCGGCTTCGAGGACGTGGTCGGCTCGCCGCAGGGCGACACGATCACCGGCGACGGCAGCGCTAACCGCCTCGACGGCGGCGTTGGCGACGACACGCTGGACAGCGGCGGCGGCGGCGGCGAAGCCTTCGGCGGACCCGGCAGCGACAACTGCGACGGCTTCGCCGTGGAGAGCTCCTGCGGACCGGAAATCGGCCCCCCGCCCGGGACCGCCTCGGTGATCCTCAACCAGGGCCTCGACGAATCGAGCCTGATCGTCCAGGGCGGGCCCAGCGCCGACGAACTTCGGGTCGCGACCGGCCCCGGCGGCTGGACCGTCTTCTCCGGCGCCGAGGTCTTTGCCGGCGACGGCTGCGCCGTCTCCTCCACCGACTCCCACGTGGTCGCCTGTCCGGGCGACCCGGACCTGGCGCTGATCGTCGTCACCGGCAACGACGGCGGCGACACGCTTGTGGCCGACCCCAGCATCCCTGCCAACGCCAAGGTGCGGATCAACGGCAACGCCGGTGGCGACACCATTGTCGGGGGCCCCGAGAACGACGTGCTGGAAGCGGGCGAGAACTACAACGGCCCCGACAACGGCAACGACACGCTGATCGGCAACGGCGGCAACGACGTCCTCTACTCCGACCCGGGGAGCGACAACCTCAACGCCGGCCCCGGCGAGGGCCTGCTCGTCTCCTCGGTCCCGACCTGCCAGGGCCACACCTATGACGGCGGCTCCGGCGACGACACGGTCTCCTACGCGCGCTCCAACGACAACCTGCGGATCGAGCTCGGCGGCACCGGCGGCGGGCCCGGATGCGGCAGCCCCGATCACATCCTGCCCAACAACGAGAGCCTCGAGGGATCCGACGGCCCCGACGTGCTGGTCGGCGACAACGGCGACAACAGCATGATGGGGCACCTCGGTGCCGACGTCTTCCTCGGCAAGGGCGGCGACGACTTCATCGACGCGATCGACGGCCAGCACGACAAGCAGATCACCTGCGGCGGCGGCAACGACGAAGTCATCAAAGACGGCAAGGACCCGCGCCGTCGGGCTGCTGACCCTGGCCGGGCGGTTCAGAAACCCTCCTCGCCGACCAGGGGGACGAAGCGACAGGGGCCGATCGTCTCGGTCTCGAACTTCTCGCCGCGGCGACGCAGCACGGTCAGCAGGTCGGTCTCCGCGTCGGCCGTGATCGGGACCACCAGGCGGCCGCCCTCTCCCAGCTGGGAGAGCAGCGGCGGTGGGACGGAAGGGGCGGCGGCGTGGACGGCGATCGCCTCGAAGGGAGCCCGCTCCGAAACCCCACGGCTGCCGTCGCCGACGATCAACTCGACGTTGGTGACGGCGAGCGAGGAAAGCGTTTCGCGGGCCTCGAGCGCGAGCGCCGGGTGGCGCTCGACGCTGACCACCTCCGCCGCCAGCAGCGAGAGCACGCAGGCGGAGTAGCCGGAGCCGGTACCGACCTCGAGCACCCGCTCGGACCCGGTCAGCTCCATCGCCTGGCAGATCGCGGCGACGATCCAGGGCTGGGAGATCGTCTGCCGCTCGGCGATCGGCAGCGCGCAGTCGGCGTAGGCGCGGTGGCGCTGCTTCGGCGGCACGAAGGCCTCGCGCGGCACCTCCCCCATCGCCCACAGCACCCGCTCGTCGGCGATCCCCCGTCGCCGCAACTGCCGCTCGACCATCCGCGCGCGGAGGGCGGCTAGATCGGCCACGGCTAGAAGATGTAGTTGTGGAGCTTGGGCGGGTCGAGGACAGTTACCCGGCCGCGGCCAGAGCGGACGACGCCGGCGCGCTCGAGGTCGGCGAGGAAGCGGCTGACGCTCTCGCGCGAGGTGCCGGCGAGCTGCGCGAGGTCGGCCTGGTTCATCCTGATCGTCACCTCGCCGCTCTCGCCGCCGCGGGTCGTTTCCGCGACCAGCTGCGAGAGGACGCCGGCGACGCGGCTGGGAACGGTCTGGAAAGACTGGCGGGAGATCCGCTCGTTGGCCTCGCGCAGGCGCCGCACCAACGCCGCCACCAGCTTGACCGAGATCTCCGGGTGGCGGGCGAGCAGGTTCCTGACGTCGGTCGCCGGCAGCGCCAGCAGCTCGCCGTCGCTGAGCGCCTCGGCGCTGGCCGAGCGGGTGTCGCCGTCGAGCATCGCCAGCTCGCCGAAGACCTCGCCCGGGCCGAGGGTGGCGAGGGTGATCGCGCGGCCGTCGGAGTGCTCGCGGGTGACGCGGAAGCTGCCCTCGCGGACGATGTAGCAGGCATCCGAGCGGTCGCCCTCGTGGAAGACCCGGGTGCCGGCGGGGAAGGAGCGCGGCACGGCGACGCGCGAGAAGCGCTCCAGCTCGTCCGCTTCAAGGTCGGCGAACAGCGGCACGCTGCGCAGCAGCTCGGCGCTCGTCTCGACCTCCTCCATGGCCATCGGTTTGATTATCCCAGTGGGGGCGGGTGGGCCAGGGGACGGGAGCCGGGTGGAAGCCGGATTCCCCTCCCACAGGGCAGGTAGGAGGGGAATCCGGCTTACGTTCCAGGGCTATCGGAGGCAGACGGCGATTGCCTCTCCGATCTCCTCGGCTTCCTTTTCCGCCTGCTCCCAGGTAACTCGCAGGGTCGAATACCCGGCGCGCATCAGTTCGCGGTCGCGCCAGCGATCGCGCTCGGCGGCGACATCGGTGGCATGGAAGGCGCGGCTGTCGGCCTCGAGGACGAAGCGATGCTGCGGCCAGAGGAAATCGACCTCGATCCGACCCTCGACGAGCTCGACGGGCGCGTTCGGGAGCGGCAGCGGCAAGCCGCTCTTGACCACCAGCGGCAAGACCTTTGCCTCGAGCGGGCTCCTGAGCCGCCCTCTGGCCAGTGCGGGTGCGGCCCCGCGCCATTCGCCAAGGAGCGCGAGAAGGACCCGCGTGCCGCGCCGCCCCCCACTCCCGATCGACGCTTCGATCGCCTTGATGTCGAGCAGCTTCCGCGCTGCCGCCCTCTCGAAGGCGCTGCGCAGCGTGCGTATTCCAACGACGCTCGCCAGGTCGACAAACATCCGCGCCGGGCTGGTGCAGGGAACTCCTTCAAAGGCCCCGGTCTCCCATGGGTGCGGGCGCCGCACATCGTGACGCCGGATGCCGTCGATGGTCCGACCGCGCCAGCCGGGAGCGATCACGTCGATCGAAGCCGGTGCCCGGTCGACCAGCTTCGTTAGCGCTGCCGCGCTGCGGTGCGAGATCACCGCACCCTCGCCGCAGGCGAGCGTCGCCGCGAACATCCGGCCTTGCTCCCCGACCTGGCGCCGACCGAATACGTAGACGCCGCGGAAGACAGGATGCAGGCGTCCCGTCTCGATCGCATGCCGGATTGCGCCGTCGCTCATGCCAAGGGCACGAACCTGGGCCCGCGAAACCACCCCGAGCTGGCCAGAGGCCAGAGCTTCGAGCTCACATCGCAGATCGCTGCGACTTTTTGTCGTCATAGCAACCATAAGTCGCAGCGATCGCAGACTCACCCCCAGAGAGGGACAATCGCGGACGCTTGGGCTGCGGGTTAGGAGGCGGTGGCGGTGAGTTTGCGGGGACCGCGGCTGAAGCCGGCGCCGATCAGGGCCTCCTCGTGGCCGGAGCCGATCACCGCCTCCCCGTCGAGCTTCTCGACCGCGAGTTTCTTCAGTTGGCCGGCGGAGACGGCGTCGGCGAGGGCGCGCATCGCGGTTTCCAGCTCCGCTCCCGCGATCGGCTGCAGGCGCAGGAGCCCGCGGCCTCCGCGCTCGAGGAAGACGACCGGCTCGCCGTCGCGCAGCAGCAGGTGGGCGCCGGGAGTGCGGCCGGGGCGCCGGCCCCCCTCCAGTTTCGGCCAGGGGAGCGAGGCGCCGTAGGGATTGGCTGGGTCGGTGGCGGCGAGCAGCAGGTAGGAGCCGTCGGCTTCCGGCAGCGAGCGCAGGCGCTCGACCGCACCCGGGAGTGCGAACTGGGCGCCGCCGAGGCC
Organism: uncultured Solirubrobacterales bacterium; assembly: GCA_963802935.1. GTDB lineage: Bacteria > Actinomycetota > Thermoleophilia > Solirubrobacterales > 70-9 > VAYN01. Next base: position 70,150 of record CAWDKO010000008.1, read on the forward strand.
CTCGACGAAGTAGCCGCGGCGGGCGGTGCCGAGCAGCTCGAGGTTGCCGAGCTCCGCGTAGAGGGTGGCGAAGCCACCGGGGACGCCCTCGGCGAGCACGGTCTCGCGGGTGACGATGCCGTAGCGCTCCAGCATCAGCTCCGCCTGGGCGCGGAGCTTGGCGCCGGGGCCGGGGGCGTCGGCGAAGAGCGGCTCGGTCAGCGACCAGCGCCCCTGGACCGCCGCGCCGGTGATCGAGCGGCGGCGGCCGAAGCGGCGCCCCTGACGCTCCGGCGAGCCGACCGCGCGCAGGCGCGGCGCCCGCAGCGGCGAGAAGGCGTCGTTGGTCACCCCGCCGGTCCAGGCGAGGTCCCAGAGGGCGCTGTGGAGTGTCCTCGGCGGGGTGATCGAGGTCGGCGAGCAGGTCGAGCCAGAAGGAGGGGCCCGCCGCGAGGCGCTCGCGGATCGCGGCGTGGACCTCGCCCGCGGGTGCTTCCAGCTTGGCGTTGGCCGGCGGCGGGCCGGCGAGACGGACGTCCTCGCGGAAGTAGAGGGCGACGCGGCCGTCGCTGCGGCCGCGGGCGCCGGCACCGACCCAGACCAGCTCACCGCTGGTGCAGAGCTCGTCGAGCCAGGAGGGCGAGTAGGCGCCGAGGCGGCGCGGCAGCACGTCCCCCTCCCAGACTTTCGGGGTGAGGGCGACGCCCTGCAGCGGCACCAGCGCTTCGCGCAGGCGGTCGGGACCGGCGCCGGCGCGGCGGAAGGCGTCGACGTTCTGCCAGCTCGGCAGGAAGCGAGCCAGCTCCCGGGTGTCGGCCGCCTCGACCTCCTTGCGCAGGCGCGCGAGGCTGGCGCGGCGCACGCGGCGCAGAACTTCGGAGTCGCACCACTCACGCTCGGTCCCCTGCGGCAGCAGCTCGCCGCGAACCATCGCCCCTTCGCTCTCCAGCTCACGCAGGGCCGGCAGCGGGTCGATGCCGTAGCGCTCGGCGACGCGGGCGGTCGGGAAGGGGCCGTGGGTGCGGGCCCAGCGACGGACCAGGGCGCGCATCGCGTCGGGGTGGTCCTCGAGGAAGGTCTCCGGCAGCCCGGCGGGCGGCGGCACCCCGAGGGCGTCACGGTAGAGGCCGGCGTCCTCGGCGGCGATGTAGCGCTCCTCGCCGGCGATGCGGACCTTGGCGACGCGGCGCTCGGATTCGAGCTTCGCCAGCATCGAGGCGGCCGAGTAGCCCTCGGCGACGCGCTCCTCGCACTCGGCGGCGGTGAGGTCGCCGAGGTTGCGCAATAGCTGCTGCAGGGCGTCGCGGTCGCCGGCGCGGCCGGCCTCGGTGCGGTGCTGCAGCTGCGCCTCGACCTCCTCCAACGCCTCCGGGTCGATCAGCTCGCGCAGCTCCTCCTGGCCGAGCAGCTCGCGCAGCAGGTCACGGTCGAGCGCCAGCGCCGCCGCCCGCCGCTCGGCGCTCGGCGTGTCCCCCTCGTACATGTAGGTGGCGACGTAGTCGAACAGCAGCGAGGAGGCGAAGGGCGAGGCGGTCGGCGTCTCGACCTCGACCAGACTGATCTGGCGGGCGTGCAGCTTGCGCAGCAGGTCGGCGAGCGCGGGCAGGTCGAGCACGTCCTGCAGGCACTCGCGGTAGGTCTCGAGGATGACCGGGAAGCGGGGGAAGTCCCGCGCCACCTCGAGCAGGCTCTGCGACTTCAGCCGCTGCTGCCAGAGCGGCGTGCGCTTGCCCGGATAGGCGCGCGGGATCAGCAGCGAGCGGGAGGCGTTCTCGCGGAAGCGGGCGCCGAACAGGGCCGAACCGGAGAGCTCGGCGACGATCAGGTCCTCGATCTCGTCGGGATCGATCAGGACGAGATCGGCGGGAGGTGGCTCGTCGGCGTCGGGAAGGTGGATGACGATGCCGTCGTCGGACCAGATCGCGTCGGCCTCGAGATCATGCTCGGCGCGGATCTTCGCCGCCAGCGCCAGGCCCCAGGCGGAGTGGACGCGGCCGCCGTAGGGCGAGAGGATGCAGAGGCGCCAGTCGCCGATCTCGTCGCGGAAGCGCTCGACCACGATCGTCTCGTCGGAGGGGACGACGCGGGTCGCCTGCTGCTGCTCGCGCAGGTAGGTGACGAGGTTGTTCGCCGCGCGGGGGTCGAGGTCGTACTCGGCGGCGAGCTCCTCGGGCTCGCGCGAGACCGCCTCACGCGAGAAGGCGCCGATCGCCCTGCCGAGCTCGGCCGGGCGGCCGATCCCGTCGCCCTTCCAGAAGGGGACGGCGCCGGGGGCGCCGGGGGCCGGGGTGACGATCACCCGGTCGCGGGTGATTTCCTCGATCCGCCAGGTGGTGGCGCCGAGCAGGAAGGTCTGGCCGGGGCGGGCCTCGTAGACCATCTCCTCGTCGAGCTCGCCGACCCGGCGCCCGTCGGGCAGGTGGACGCCGTAGAGGCCGCGGTCGGGGATCGTGCCCGCGTTGGTGACGACCAGGGTGCGGGCGCCTTTACGGCCGTGGATGGTGCCGTTGGTGCGGTCCCAGACGATCCGCGGCCGCAGCTCGGCGAAGCGGTCGGAGGGGTAGCGGCCGTCGAGCATGTCGAGCACGTTCTCCAGCTGTTCGCGCGAGAGGTCATGGAAGGACTCGGTGGCGGTGACGAGGCGCTCGGCCGCGTCGACCTCCCACTCGTCGAGCGCCGCCATCGAGACCAGGTGCTGGGCGAGCACGTCGAGCGGGTTCTGCGGGATGACCGTCTCCTCGATCTCGCCTTCGCGCATGCGCCGGGCGACTACCGCGCACTCGAGCAGGTCGCCGCGGTATTTGGGGAAGATCCGGCCTTTGGAGGTCTCCCCGAGCCCGTGGCCGGCACGCCCGATCCGCTGCAGGCCGCGGGTCACCGACTTCGGCGACTCGACCTGGATCACCAGGTCGACGGCGCCCATGTCGATGCCGAGCTCCAAGGACGACGTCGCCACAAGGCAGGGCAGCTCCCCGGACTTGAGGAGCTCCTCGACCACGGTTCTCTCCTCATGGGAGAGCGACCCGTGATGGGCACGGGCGATTTCGACGAAGGCGTCGGCGGAGGCCGCCCCCGCGGGTCCTGTCACGGCAGGGGACCCCCCACCCCCTGCGGTAGCTAAAGCTTCCTCGGGGGTGGGCCCCCCTACCGTGCCACCCCCGGGGGCGGCCTCCGAGGAGCCGTCGCTGTGGCCGGCCTGCTCGGTGGCGGGGAGCTCGTGTTCCCCTTCGCCGTTGGCCAGCTCGTTCAGGCGCTTCGCGAGGCGCTCCGAGGCGCGGCGGTTGTTGACGAAGATGATCGTTGAGGTGTGTTCCTGGACCAGCTCCAGCAGCTTCGGGTAGATCGCGGGCCAGATCGAGCGGATGTGGGCACTGGGCTCGATTTCCGTAGGGGGCGGTCCGTCCTCGCTCGGGTAGGCGGGGGCGCCGGGGTCCGACATGTCCTCGACCGGCACCACGATCTCCAGATCCAGCTTCTTCTTCCGTCCGGCATCGACGATCCGGCACTCCCGCTTCGGCCCGACGAGGAACTTCGCGATCCGCTCCAACGGCCGCTGCGTGGCGGAGAGCCCAATCCTCTGGATCCCTGAGCCAGGCGCCCCCGCGGCGGGTGGCGTCGGTGGGGGGTCGCCTCCGCCGTCCGGAGACTCCGAGGGAGAAGGTTTCGACCCCGAAGGAGCATCGTCCCGGTCTCCCGAGGAGTGCGAAGGACCAGGAGACGACCCCCCACCGACGACAGGGCCCGCCGCCCGGGAAGCCTTGGCCAAGTCATCCAACCGCTCGAGCGTCAGCGCCAGATGCGCCCCCCGCTTGGTCTGCGCCACCGCATGGATCTCATCGACGATCACGGCTTCCGTAGTCGCGAGGATCTCGCGGACGCTGGAGGACAGCATCAGGTAGAGCGACTCCGGCGTGGTGATGAGGATGTCCGGCGGCGTTTTCGCCATCGCCCGCCGTTCTTTCTGGGAGGTGTCGCCCGTCCGCAGCCCAACGCCGATCTCGGCGCCGATCCCCCGCAGCGGCGCCCGCAGGTTGCGCTCGATGTCGTAGGAGAGCGCCTTCAGGGGGGAGACGTAGACGAGCTTCACGCCCGTGCCCAGCTCCGGCGAGCGCGCCAGCTTGTCGATCCCCCAGAGGAAGCTGGCCAGCGTCTTCCCCGACCCGGTGGGAGCGCAGATCAGCGCGTTGTCACCACCCGCGATCGCCTCCCAACCCCCCACCTGCGCCGGCGTCGGCCCCTCGAACGAAGCCTCGAACCACTTCCGCACAGGCGCACTGAACGGCGCCAGAGGATCGGACTTCTTACTCGCTTTCGCCTTGGAAACCAACCCATCGATTCTACGCAGCCCCGCCCGCCGGCTCCGGAGTTCGTCCCTGGTAGGCCGCACGGGTACTAAGGATGAACCGAGCCCCGATCTCGAGCATGACGAACACCGAGCCAGGCCATTGCGGACGCCGCTCGTCCTTCACGGGAGGGGCCGGGTGGCCCTCCGAACGTTTTGCGGAGGAGGAGGGGAGGCGCCCGAGGCGTCAGCCACCCCACTCCCCATCGACGAGGTACCGAGTGAGGAGGGTCACCCGGCCCCTCCCGCGGGGAGTGCTTACGGAGTCCCGCCCGCGAACTTCACGTACGCAAACCAAGACTTCTTGGGCACAAACCCCTGCGCAAAAAGCCCAGACCCGTCACAGAAGTTGCAGGAGCCGTCCTGGTCGTCGACCGAGAACCAGAAGACGCGCTGCAGCTTCCATTTCGCCTGTTTGCCGCTGAGCAGCGAGAAGGCGCCTTTGAGCTGTGCCGCCTGGCCGCTGAGGCCTTTGGCGAAAAGGTTGGTGCTGGTCGGCGCCTGCGAGCTCCAGCCGAGCTCGGTGATCCAGAGCCGCTTGCCGGCGTCTTCGTTCTCCTTCAGGACGGCGCGGAATTCTTCGATCCGCGGCCGCAGTTCGGGATAGAAGTAGCTGTACGGGTGCAGGGCGACGCCGTCGAAACGGGACTTGATCCCGGGCGTCGTCCGGTACATCTCGTCGAGGAAGTCGTGAGCGCACCAGGCGCGCTTGGGCTTGGCTTTCGAGCGACAGCCCTTGGGCAGGGCGAACATGCCGCCGAGAACCGCTTTCGCGCCCGGGTCGACGCTCTTCAAGGCGCTGGAGGACAGCTTCACCAGCTTCCCGTACTCGGCGGGATTGGGCTTGGCGACGAAATACTTGAAGTTCTCCTCGTTCCAGATCTGCCAGGTCGCTGACCGGCCGTTTCGGGACGATCGGGTTCTCCGCCCAGAAGCTGCCGTTGGGGCCGTAGCGGAGCACGGCGCCTTTGACGAAGTTCGACCAGGCGCCGGCGGCCGCACCGGTGGCGGGCAGATGGGCCGGCGCTTTCGAGGTTTTGCCGGTGCCGGGGACGAAGACGCTCGGCACCGCCCAGACCGGGGCGCCGGTCAGGAACGGCAGCACTTCGATCCCGGCGTTTGCCGCCTTGCGGACGGTCGCGTCGACGCCGGACCAGTCGAGCGCGGCGCCGCGCGTGGGCTGCACACCCCCCCACTCGATGTGGATGCGCATGCTGTCGACGCCGCCGCGCTTCAGCGTCTGGAACTGTTCGTCGCTGGGGATCTGCTGGGGAACGACACCCCAGAACTTGGCCGGGACCGCCTGCGCGGCAGCGGCGAAGATCGCCAGCCCCGACAGCGCAACCGCCGTGGCTGCCGTCCAGGCACGTGCACTCCTGCCGATTCGCAACGTCGCTTTCGGCATCGGGCTAGCTCGCCTTCGGCGAGACCTGGGTACCGGGACCGCGGCGCTGGCGCCGCTGCCGGTACACGACCGCGCCGATCGAGACGGCCGCCAGTACGGCGATCGCGATCAGGATCGGGACCAGAGGCGAAGAGGAGTCGTCGCCGGAAGAGCTCTCGGCGTTGGCCTGTTGGCCCGGCTGGGAGGTCTGCGGCTGCTGCTTCCCACCCTGGTTGCCGGCGGCGTTGGAGCCGTTGGCTGGGCTACCCTCACCGGTGCCGCCGTCGCCGCCCGAACCCGGATTGCCCACGCCCGATGCTTCTTCTGCCTCAGACCCATTCGAACCGTTCGCGTCCTCCGAGTCGCTCGGCGCGGTGCCACCGCCGGTGTTCGAGGTCTTGGCCTGCGACTTGTCCTTCTTCGCCGGGTTGGTGTGACCAGTGACCTTCGGCACTTCGGGTTCGTAGACGGGCGCGACCGATTCTTCGGCCTGAGCCAAAACCGGAAAGCAAGCCATTGCCAGCAGAGCAAGCACTGACAGCAGCGAGAAGGCGGGTCGGCCCGAGCTACGGGCCGGGTGGCGGCGGGTCCCATGCATGGCGCGCAAGGTTAGAGGAATCGGCGGCGTTGATAGCGCCACTCGTCTTGATCGCCTCTCTGGCCGCCGTGGGAGGCGGGTTCGACCTGAGCGACCGCCACGTGGCCGGCCTTGCAGCATGGCTGGTGGTGGTGGGGTTGCTGGCGCTCGGAGCCGCCGGGCGGGCGAGGCTTGGGCGTCCGTTCTACCTGGCGAGTGGGCTGATCTTGGGGCTGGCGCTTTTGTCTGCAATCTCATCTCTCTGGTCGGGATCGATCGAGTTGAGCGTCACCGAGGCCGACCGCGTCCTGGTCTACCTCGGGTTCTTCCTTGCCGCATTCCTGATCGCCCAAACCGACCAAAGGCGCCAACGTTTCGCTGAAGGCATCGCAATCGGTTTGGCGCTGATCGCCTTCGCGGCCCTCGCCAGCCGCCTCCTCCCCCACGCTCTCGACCTCGGGCCGGAGCTGAACAGCGGCCCGCGACTGCGCTACCCGCTCGGCTACTGGAATGCCGACGGGATCGTCTTCGGGACCGGCATCGCGCTGCTGCTGTGGCTGAGCCGGAACTCGCTGACCGCCTTCCTGCGCTGGTTCGCCATCGCCTCGCTGCCGGTGATGATGCTGGCGCTCTACCTCACCTACTCGCGAGGGGGTCTGCTCGCCCTGCTGGTGGCCGGCGGCTGCCTGCTGGCGCTCTCCCACGACCGCCTCTGGCTGCTGGCGACGCTGGCGATCGGGGCGCTGGGAGCGCTGCCGGCGCTGATCGCGGTGCAGGACAGGCGCGGCATCGCCGACTTCCTCGACGAACCCGGCGTCGCCGACCAGGGCGTGACCGTGCTGCTGTTCGCGCTGGCGGGGATCGGGCTGGCGCTGCTGCTCTACGCGGGGCTGCGCCGGCTCGAGAGCAGGGGCGGCGGCCTCGCCGGCAGGGCGGTCGAGCTCTCCCGCGACCCGAAGGTGCTGAAGCGCGGCGCCGTCGTCCTGGCGCTGGTGGCGATCGGCGCCGCGATCGCGGTCGGCGGCCGTGCCTGGGACCAGTTCACCGCGGACGACGTCAGCTTCCCCAACCAACCCGAGCAGCACTTCGGCTCGCTCTCCGGCGCCAACCGCGACGAGTTCTGGCGTGTGGCGGTCGATGCCTTCGGCGAAAAGCCGGCGTTCGGGGACGGGGCCGGCACGTACCAGTTCGCGTGGGAGGAGCTGCGCTCGATCTCCGTGCCGGTGACCGAGGCCCACTCGGTCTACCTCGAGGCCTTCGCCGAGCTCGGGCTGCTCGGCGGCCTGCTCGTCCTCGCCTTGGTCGGGTCGATGCTCTGGACCGGCTTCGCCGCCTGGCGGGCGGCGTCGGGGGCGCAGCAGGAGCTGTACGCGGCGCTCTTCGCGGCGATGCTCGCCTTCGCCGTCGGCGCCGCGATCGACTGGTTCTGGGAGACCGCGGTCCTCGGGGCGATCTTCTTCCTCGCCGGCGGCGCCCTCGTCGCCGCCCGCTGCGTCCAGCTCGCTCCGGCTGGAGATCCGGCGACGAACGGTCGCGGTGAAGCGCGACGGTTCGGCCTCGCGGTCGCCGGCCTGGCGATCGCCTGGGTCACCGCCCTGGCCCTGATCGGACCGCTCCTGGTCGACCACGAGATCAAGGCCAGCCAGGCGGCGGCCGCCGAGGGCAATATCGCCAGCGCCGTCAACCACGCCGACACCGCCCGCTCGATCGAGCCTTGGGCCGCCTCCCCCTACGTGCAGCTCGGACTGCTGGCCCAGCTGCAGGGGGATTACCCGGCAGCTCGCGAGCGTTTCTCGCAGGCGATCGAGCGCGAGGACCACAACTGGGTCCTCTACTACCTGCGCTCCAAGGTCGAGCACGAAGCGGGCAACGAGGCCGACGCCCGCGCCGACCGTGACCAAGCCGAAAAGCTGAACCCGCGCGAAGACTGCCTGCGGGAAGGATGGAGCGGCTGCGGATGAGCCGTACGTCGGATGCCCAGCGGACAGCGGTGCGTGCCTCGGCGCCGGCTTCGCCGGCCTCGGAGCCGGCGCCGGAGAACGCGGCCGGACGGCTGGGACTGACCGGGCCCGACGGCTCGCGCCGGCGCGGCGCGATGCTGCGCCGCCTGCTCGCGATGGGCGATTGGGCGGCGCTGCTGGGCAGCCTCTGCCTGGTCACCGCGACCACGTCGAGCACCGACGTCGCGACCCTGTTCTGGGCGGTCCTCGTCAGCCCGGCCTGGATCCTCGTGGTCAAGCTCCACGGGCTCTACGACAACGACCACCGGCGAATTCGCCACAGCACCCTCGACGAGCTCTCCTCGCTGGTTTCCGCCAGCGTGCTCGGCACCCTCGTCCTCGACGGCCTCCTGGCGCTGAGCCCGGCCGGCCCCCTCTCCCCGGCCAGCGCGATCACGGTCGGCCTCTTCGCCCTCGCCGGCAGCTTCGTCTCCCGCGGCGTCCTGCGCTTCCTCTGGCACCGGCTGACCGGGCTCGCCGCCGGGGTAGTGATCGGGCCGGCAAGCGCCGTCGACATGGTCGCGCGGCGTGTCTCCACCCACCCCGAGACGCGGCTGACCCTGGTCGGCTACCTCTCGCAGGGCGACGAGGCGGCCTCGGAGCTGCCCCGGCTGGGGACGATCGCCGACATCTCCAAGGTCGCCCGCGAGTACGAGATCGAGCGCGTGGTCGTGACCGAGCTCGACATGGGCGAGCCGGCGGCGGAGCGGCTGATCGAAGAGTGCAAGGAGGCGGGCCTGGCGCTCACCTTCCTGCCCCAGCACTACGGGCTGCTGGGGCCGGGGATCGAGCTCAACCGGTTGGCCGAGCTGCCGGTGCTCGACTTCCGCTTCAGCGACCCCTCGCGCTCGACCGTGGCGATGAAGCGAGTGATGGACGTGGTCGTCTCCGGCACGCTGCTGGTGGTGCTCTCGCCGCTGCTGGCGGCGATCGCGATCGCGATCCTGCTCGACTCGGGGCGGCCGGTCTTCTTCCGCCAGCGCCGCGCCGGGATGGAAGGCGAGCCGTTCACGATGGTGAAGTTCCGCACCATGGTCCCGGACGCCGAAGAGCGGCTGCCGGAGCTGATCGACCTCGAGAACCTCGAGCAGCCGGCCTTCAAGATTCCCGACGACCCGCGGGTGACGCGGATCGGGCGGCGGCTGCGTCGCTTCAGCCTCGACGAGCTGCCGCAGCTGACCAACGTCCTGCGCGGCAGCATGTCGCTGGTCGGTCCGCGGCCCGAGGAGGAGAGCGTCGTCGCCCTCTACGACGAGCGCCAGCGCGGGCGGCTGGCGATCAAGCCCGGGCTGACCGGCCCGATGCAGGTCTACGGCCGCAGCGACCTCACCTTCGAGGAGCGGCTGGCGATGGAGCGCGACTACCTCGACAACCTCTCGATCGCCGGCGACCTGGCGATCCTGCTGCGGACGCCGCGCGCGGTGGTGCGCGGCGAAGGCGCCCACTAGTCGCCTGCCTGGTCCGTGGTTCCCAATCCACGAATACCGGGTGAAAGGAACGACGGACCTGTGGATCTCGAAATCGTCATCGTCAGCCACGGCGCCGAGGAGCTGCTGCGGCGCTGCCTGCGCTCGCTGCGCGCCAACTGGGCGGCGAGCGGGGAGATGCGGGTGACCGTGGTCGACAGCGGCAGCCCCGACGGCACGCCGGACATGGTCGAGCGCGAGTTCGGCGAGGTGCGGCTGCTGCGCTGCGGCAACATCGGCTTCTCGGCCGCCAACAACCTCGCCCTGCGTGAGAGCGAGGCCGCCGCGGTGCTGCTGCTCAACCCCGACACCGAGGTCTACGCCGGCACCCTCGACGCGGGGCTGGCGCGGCTGCGCTCGGAGCCGCGGATCGGGATGGTCGGGGCGAAGCTGGTGATGGAGAACGGCGAGCTCGACCACGCCTGCAAGCGCTCCTTCCCGACCCCGCTCAGCGCCCTCGCCCACTTCACCGGGATCGGCCGCTCGGAGGAGGCCGGGGGAGCGCTCAGCCAGTACCGGGCGACCCAGCTCGGCGACGACGAGGCGGGCGAGGTCGACGCGGTCAACGGCGCCTTCATGCTCTGCCGCGCGGAGGCGGTGCGCGAGGTCGGCCTGCTCGACGAGGGCTACTGGCTCTACATGGAGGACCTCGACTGGTGCCACCGCTTCTGGGACGCCGGCTGGAAGGTCTTCTACGAGCCCGCCGGGGTGGCCCTGCACGTCAAGGGCGGCTCCAGCGCCGGCCGCCGCGCGCCGAAGCAGGAGATCGCCTTCCACCGCGGCATGGGCCGCTTCTACCGGCGCTTCGACGCGCCCGAGCACAACCCGCTGCTCAACGCCGCGGTCTATGCGGGGATCGGCGCCAAGCTGGCGCTGAGCCTGGGCATCACCCTCTGCAGCGGATCGGCTAGAACGAAATGATAGTGAAACTAGAGTAAAGCTAGCCAGAGTGGTGTTTCTATAGTTAGACTATCTATATGGCGGCTAAGGGAATCTCCGAGGAGAGCAGGGCCTTCCTTGCCCAGCTCAACCGCTCGCTGCCCGGCCCCTTCACTCCTGCCGACGCCGCGACAGCCACGCAGGTAGATCGAGCGCGGGCAGCGCGTCTGCTGCAGCAGCTCGCCAACCAAGGCTGGGTCACCCGCCTGCGGCGCGGGCTCTACGCGAACGTCCCCCTGGAAGCAACCGATCCCGCGACCTGGAGCGCAGACCCCTGGGCAGTTGCGCTTGCCATCTACGCCCCTGGCTACATCGGCGGCTGGACCGCCTTGCACCACTGGGATCTCACCGACCAGATCTTCTCGGCGACGGTGTTCGTCAGCGGCCGGCCGGTGCCTCACCGGAAAAGCACGGTCGGCCCGATCCGCCTGGAGCTTCGCCACCGCCCAGATTCGGCCCTTTTCGGCACGCGCCGAGTCTGGCGCGACGGGATCCCCGTGCCGACCTCAGACCGAGAGCGCACCCTGGTCGACTGTCTCGACGATCCCTCACTCGGGGGGGGACTGCGGCATACGGCCGAGGCGCTCATCGCCTACTCCGAGCGGGAGGGCATCGACTGGCGGCTGATGGTCGACTACGGCGACCGGCTCGGCAACCGCACTGTCTTCAAGCGTCTCGGCTATCTCGCCGAAACGCTCGGCCTCGCCGGCGAGGAGTTGATCGAAGCCTGCCTGGAACGAGTCAGCTCCGGCTTCGGTCGCCTCGATCCAGCCCTGCCGAACAGCGGGCCCTCGAACGGTCGCTGGGGCCTGCGCATCAACACCCGGGTTGGTCGATGATCCCGCGCGCAGAACTGCAGGAACGCCAGGCCGAATGGGGCCTGTCGGAGGAGGTGGTCGAGAAGGACTACGTCCTCGGCTGGCTCCTCTGGGGCATCGGGAACGATCCGCGTCTCCGCGATACCTGGGTCTTCAAGGGCGGGGCCGTGCCTGAGGAAGTGCTTTGTCGAGACCTACCGATTCTCCGAGGATCTCGACTTCACGGTCCTGGCAGCGGGGCCGTTGATGCCGGCGGACCTGCAGCCGGTCCTTACCGAACTGCTCGACGTCGTCGAACAGGAGACCGGGATCGAGCTGCTGGGAAGGCCGCCGGTCATCAGGCCGCGACCGGGAGGCCGTTCCGCCGAGGGCCGCGTCTACTACCGGGGACCGAGGGGAACCCCCGGGGAGGCGAAGGTCAAGCTCGACCTCACCTACGAGGAGACCGTCGTCGAGGCGACGATCCGGCGCGAGATCGCCCATCCCTACGAAGACGACCTCCCAGGCGAGGCGACCGTGCGGTGCTATGCCTTCGCCGAGGTGTTCGCCGAGAAGCTGCGCGCCCTCGTGGAGCGAACCAGGCCTCGTGACCTCTACGACGTCGTGAACCTCTACCGGCGGGCCGATCTGAGGGGAGATCGTGCACTCGTCGTCTCGATCCTCGAGGACAAGTGCACCTTCAAGGGGATACCGGTACCGACGCTCGAGAGCGTCAGCGCCCCGGAGAAGATCGCCGAGCTGAGCGCCGACTGGGAGGCGATGCTCGGGCACCAGCTCCCCACGCTCCCACCGGTCGACGAGTTCGTTGCAGCATTAGGGGAGCTGTTCGGATGGCTCGGTGGCGCGGAAGCGGTGGAACTCGATCCGGTGCCGGCCGGCAGGGAACAGGTCGAGGAGACCTGGGTCGCGCCTCCGACGATCGCCCGGTGGCCGGGTGGTGCCCCGCTGGAGAAAATACGGTTCGCGGGTGCGAACAACCTCCTCGTCGAGCTCCTTTACCAGGGTTCGACGCGCCTGATAGAGCCCTATGCCCTGCGGCGCTCGAAGGTCGGGGATCTCCTGGTCTACGCGATCAAAGCCGAATCGGGGGAAGTCCGGGCCTACAGGGTCGATCGAATCGAAGGCGTGCGAGTGACGGAGACGCCCTTTGCCCCCCGCTACGCCAACGAACTATCGGTCGCGCTTCCAGTCAGAACCGGGCGGCGGCGCGGCAATGCGACGCGGCTGTAGGCGGCGCAGGGTCAGAACGGCAACGTCTCGGCGATCTCGGCGAGCTTCGGGGCGTTCTCGTCGCGCTCGCTGAGCAGCGGCTCGTCGACCTGCCACTCGACCCCGACGTCGGGGTCGTCCCAGGCGATGCCGGCCTCGGTCAGCGGGTCGTAGTCGCTGGAGAGCAGGTAGGTGACGTCGGCGAGGTCGCTGAGCACGGCGAAGCCGTGGCCGAAGCCGACCGGGACGAAGAGCTGGCGGTGCTTCTCGTCGTCGAGGACGTGGGCCTCCCACTGACCGTAGGTGGGGGAGTCGCGGCGGAGGTCGACGGCGACGTCGAGGATCGCGCCGCGCGGGCAGCGGACCAGCTTCGCCTGGCCGGGCTCGGTCTGGAAGTGGATGCCGCGCAGGGTCCCCCTGGAGGAGCGCGAGTGGTTGTGCTGGACGAACTCGACCCCGACGCCGTGCTCGGCCCAGACGCCGCGGCGGTAGGTCTCGACCATGAAGCCGCGGGAGTCGCCGTGGACCGCCGGCTCCAGCAGCACGACGCCGTCGAGCTTGGTCGGCAAAACCTCCACTAGCCCAGCGCCTTCCCGTACTGCTTTTCGTAGTAGGAGCGATACTCGCCGGAGCGGATCGGGCCCCACCAGTCCTCGTTCTCGCGGTACCAGGCGACCGTTTTCTCCAAGCCCTCGGCGAAGTGGACCTGGGCCTCCCAGCCGAGCTGCTCCTTCAGCTTCTCCGAGGAGAGCGAGTAGCGGCGATCGTGGCCGGGGCGGTCGGTGACGTACTCGATCAGCGACTCGTCCTTGCCGGTGAGCTCGATCACCCGCTTCACCACCTCGATGTTCTCGCACTCGTCGGGACCGCCGACGTTGTAGGCCTCGCCGGCCTTGCCCTTGATCAGGACGGCGTGGATGCCGCTGCAGAAGTCCTCGACGTAGAGCCAGTTGCGGACCTGCTTGCCGTCGCCGTAGACGGGCAGCGGATCGCCGTGCATCGCGTTCAGGGTGATCAGCGGGATCAGCTTCTCCGGGTACTGGCGCGGGCCGTAGTTGTTGGAGCCGCGCACGATCGAGGCGTCGGCGCCGTAGGTGTGGACGTGGGCGGAGACCAGCAGGTCGCCAGCCGCCTTGGTCGCCGAGTAGGGCGAGGAGGGATCGAGCGGCGAGGCCTCGGTGAAGGAGCCGGACTCGATCGAGCCGTAGACCTCGTCGGTGGAGACCTGCAGGTAGCGCTCGACCCCGAGCTCGCGGGCGGCGTCGAGCAGGGTGCCGGTGCCGATCACGTGGGTGCGGGCGAAGGCGTCCTGGTCGTCGATCGAGCGGTCCACGTGACTCTCGGCGGCGAAGTTGACGACCGCGTCGGCGCCCTGCATCGCTTCGCGGACCACGGCCGGATCCTCGATCGCCCCCTCGATCAGCTCGGTCCCCTCAGGCAGGTTCTCGCGCCGCCCGGCGTAGGTGAGCTTGTCGAGCACGACCACGTCGTGCTCCTGCCCGGCGAGCCGGACGTAGGTGGAACCGATGAAACCGGCGGCGCCGGTCACCAGGAGCTTCATGGAGCCTCCTCCGCTTGTCGTTGGGCGAGATACCCGGCCAGACCGTCCTGCCAGGTGGGGAGCCGGATCGCGTGCTCGCGCTGGCTGGTCAGGGCCGAGAAGGGCGGGCGCGGTGCCGGCCGGCCGAATTCCTCGGTCGTGATCGAGAGCACTTTGCACTCGACCTTGGCCTGCTCGAAGATTTCGCGCGCGAACTCGTACCAGGAGCACTGGCCGGCGGCCGCCATGTGGTGGATCCCGAACTCGATCCCCTCGATCAGGCGCACGATCCCGTAGGCGAGGTGCCAGGTGTAGGTCGGGGCGCCGACCTGGTCGCGCACGACCAGGACCTCGTTGCCGCTGCCGGCGAGGCGGAGCATCGTCTCCACGAAATTGGGGCCGCCGATCCCGAACAGCCAGGCCGAGCGGACGACGAAGTGGCGCTTGTTGGCGGCGACCGTCGCCTCCTCCCCGGCGAGCTTGGTGCGGCCGTAGGCCGAGAGCGGCGCGGGCTGGTCGCTCTCGACGTAGGGGGCGGCCTTGGCGCCGTCGAAGACATAGTCGCTGGAGACGTAGACGATGGCGGCCCCGACCGCGGCGGCAGCGGCGGCGACGTTGCCGGCGCCGGTCCCGTTGACGGCGAAGGCGGCCTGCTCCGCGGCCTCGGCGCCGTCGACGTCGGTCCAGGCGGCGCAGTTGATGACCACGTCGGGGCGCTCGAGGTCGAACTTCTTGCCGAGGGCGGCGGCATCGGTGACGTCGAGCTCGGCGCGGCCGAACCCGACCACGTCGTGGCCGGCGTTGCCGGCGGCGAGCATCACGTCGCGGCCCAGCATCCCGGCGGCGCCGGTTACGAGCAGCTTCATCTTGCGGCCGGCCTCTGCGCCTTCTCAGCGATCACGGGTCGGACAGGCTAGCCGCTACGGGCGGGCGGCAGTCTCCAACCTGGAGGCGGAATCGGCATCGCGATCGCCGGGGGCCGGAGCCTTCCGCCGCCCGAGGGCGCTCAGCAGGATTCCCGAGATGTGAATGACCGCAGCGAGGCAGATGAAGACGAGGACGGTGACGACGCGGCTGGCGGAGGTGGCGAGGTGCCAGTCGAGCGGATTCGGGCTGATCCAGTAGCTCCAGACCAGCCCCGCCCAGGCGACCCAGAAGGCGGCCAGGTAGAAACCGGCGACGCGGCGCCCGATTCCGGAAACCAGAGAGACGGTCGCGACCAGAGCTGCCAGCGGCAGCAGGTAGAGCCAGCGGCCCTGGTCGGTCAGGGCGTCGGCGATCGACTCGATCGCCGGCCAGATCCGGTCGGTCCGGTCGAGCATGTAGCCGGGGTCGGTGATCGTCTTCGACACCGGCAGGTCTCCCTCGATGCCGTTCGCGGCGAGCCAGATCCGCCAGGGCAGGATCGCCACGACGACCGCGCCGGCGGCGTAGCCGAAGGGGCGGAGGTCGAGCCGGCGAATCCAGGCGAACGCGCCAGCGGCCAGCAGCAGCGCGGCGGCGGCCATCAGCCCCTCGTTCTTGACGCTGGCCGCACCCGCGAGCATGATCGCCGCGACGGCAAGCCAGCGCCGGTCCCCCCGTCGCAACCAGAGGGCGAGCGAGATCGCGCCGAGGCAGGCGAACATGGCCATCGGGACGTCGGCGTAGCCGGTGAGCAGTTGCTCCGACACGCCCGGCGCGGCCGCCGCCAGGAGCAGCAGCGGTGCCCAGACGACCGGCTGCACCTGCTCCCGCAGCATGTAGGCAGTCGCCCAGACGAAGGCGACGAGAAGGAGCCAGACGTGGCGGAGCAGCGCCTGCGTGTCGAACTCGCCGGCGGCGCGAAAGTGGAGCGCCTCCCAGATGGGGTACTGCAAGGGGTAGTCGAGGTGAATCCAGGAGTAGCTCGGGGACGTCCAGAACCCGCCGATCAGCGAGTCGTGTTCGGTCAGCATCTGGGCCTTGCGCGCCCAGATCGACCACGCATCCCATTCGTTCAGGGGCATCACCCAGGCGCTCAGCATTCCCACCAGCGCAAAGGCGCCGAAGAGGACGAGGAAGGCCGCCACCACCCACACCTCCGCCGGCCAGGACCGCCAGGGCCGGCGCCACCAGGCGTCGCCCGGGGACACCCGGTCCACGGATCGTGGCTGGGAGCGGAACACACCGATGCTCATGCACAGCAGGACGATGATCACGAACAGCTCGAGGGCGAACGGAACGCCGACGACGAGCAGGGCGATCATCAGGATCGGAACCACGGAGGCACCAGTCAGGTAGGCGAGGCCGAGCGCCGCGGCCATGGCGGATGCACGTGCGGGCACGAGTCGGATCGCCACGAGGATGCCCAGGCCGGCGAACGCCAGCAGGACGTCGACCGCGAAGGGCGCGAGATCAGCCCGCATCGCCGGTCCTCCCGATCGCGAAGCCGGGCGCGTAGGTCCTGACTTCGCTCAGCGGCACCCCGGGGTAGACCGCCGGGTCGGACTCGTAGAAGACGATCCAGTCGGCCCTGCGACCTTCGTCAGGCTGGAGGTCGCGAGCCATGTCGGACTGTTCCACCGCGAGGTGAGGCGCGAGCTGGAAGAGGCTCCACTGCAGGATTGCCGCCTGGCGCACGCCCACTCCCGCCACGTAGAGTTCTTCGGGAATTACCCCGATCGTCTCGTGGAACGTGTCTTCCGCGGCGAGCTGTTCCTCGACCCAGGCCAGGAAGGCGGCGTTTATCCCGAGGGTGACGCCCGGCTCCACCTGCGCTTCGGCGGAGGTCAGCGTGGCGTATTCCTCGCGCGAGTCGAGCAGGCTCGCCGCATCGTCGCTCAGGTTCGGTATTGCGAGCAGGCTCGCGATTGCGATCGGGACGATCGCAATCGCGCCGATCGCACGCCTGGGTGAAAGGCCCGCCTTTCGTGCGACGACGAGTGCCAACGCCCCGGCGCCCAGCGCCACCGTCACCTGACCCAGCAGCCGCACGCGGCGCATCCTAGAGCACCGCCGAACTCCACCGAACGGGTGGATTTGCCCCGACAGGTGACTAAAGTACGCGCGCCCGTGGCCGACCTCTCGATCCTCATGCCGGTGTTCAACGAGCGCGAGACCGTGCGCCGCGCGGTCGACGAGGTGCCTAGCGACCGACTTCCCGACCGACCGCACCGAGCTGGTGATCGTCGACGACGGCTCCACCGACGGCACCGCCGAGATCCTCGCCGAGATGGCGGACTCGCGGGTGACCTTGGTAGCCCACCAACGGAACGCCGGCAAGGGAGCCGCCGTGCAGACCGCACTGCGGCACGCGAACGGCACCTACGCCGCGATCATGGACGCCGACCTGGAGTACGACCCCGCCGACATCGGCAAGCTGCTGGAGCCGATCCTGGCCGGTGAGGCCGATGTCGTCTACGGAATCCGGGGGTTCGAGTCACACTCCGCTTTCAGCTTCTGGTACGTGATCGGCAACAAGGGCGTCACGCTCGCCGCGAACCTGTTGTTCAACAGCTACCTCGGCGACATCATGACCTGTCACAAGGTGATGCGAACCGACATCTTCAAGTCGCTCGAGCTGAAGTCCCCCGGCTTCGACATCGAGCCCGAGATCACCGGGAAACTGCTTGCCGGCGGTCACCGGATCTACGAGGTACCGGTGCGCTACCGCGCCCGCGGCCGGGACGAGGGCAAGAAGCTGACCGCCTTCGACGGCCTGCGCGTGCTGCGCATGCTTCTCGAGTGCCGCCTGCGGCCGCTCAAGCGGGCCTAGTCAAAGCCCTGGGGGACGGGGGTCGGTAGGGCCTCCTCACTTGCCTGACTGGCTGTATCGCCGCTTACCGTCCGAGTTTCTTCCTCGGCCAGCGGCACAAAACGTTCGGAGGCCCTACCGACCCCCGTCCCCCAGAAGCTCCGCCAGGAACCCGTCGGGTGCCGCGCCTAGACCAGTTTGATCTCGGAGCGGTCGCCGACCAGGAGGCGCAGCGTCTTCGGCATGCCGTCGCTGCGGGTCAGCTTCACGTCCTTGCCGAGCAGGCTCGCCTCCAGCCGCGTGTTCAGATCCTCGACCACCGAGCCCGAGAGGACAATCGAGTTCTCGACTTCGGAGCGGCGCACGTGCACGTTCTCGCCGATCGAGGTGTAAGGGCCGACGTAGGCCCCCTCGACGCAGGCGCCGGCCCCGATCACCGCGGGCCCGCGGACGACGGAGTCGGTGAGGGTGGCACCCGCCTCGACCACCACCCGGCCCTCGACCTTGGAGCGCTCGTCGACCTCGCCGTCGATCCTGGTCACGAGCTCCTCGAGCACCAGCCGGTTGGCCTCGAGCATGTCGGCGAGCTGGCCGGTGTCCTTCCACCAGCCGCGCACGACCTCGGAGCGGACCGTGTGGCCGTCGTCGATCAGCGCCTGGATCGCCTCGGTGATCTCGTACTCGCCGCGCCAGGATGGCTCCAGCGCGCGGGCGGCCTCGAAGATCGCCGGGCTGAAGAGGTAGACGCCGACCAGGGCCAGGTTCGAGGGCGGGTCTTTCGGCTTCTCGACCAGGCGCACCACGTGCTCGTTGCCGTCGAGCTCGGCGACGCCGTAGGACTGCGGGTCGTCGACCGGGGTGAGCAGGATCAGCGCGTGCGGTTCGTCGGCGCGGAAGCTGGCGACGAGGCCGCGCAGGCCGTCGCGCAGGAGGTTGTCGCCGAGGTACATGACGAAGGGCGAGCCGGCGATGAACTCCTCCGCGGTCAGCACCGCGTGGGCGAGGCCGGCCGGCTCGTCCTGGACGATGTAGGTGATCTTGGCCCCGAAGGCGGAGCCGTCGCCGGCCGCCTCGCGGATCTCCCCGCCGGTCTCCGGCGCGATGATGATCCCGATCTCCTCGACGCCGGCGTCGACCAGGGCCTCGATCCCGTAGAAGAGCACGGGTTTGTTGGCGACGGGCACGAGCTGCTTCGCCGAGGTGTGGGTGATGGGGCGCAGCCGGGTGCCGGCACCACCGGAGAGAATCAGTCCCTTGAGGGGCTCCATGGAAGGCTGCAACCCTACTGAGCCCCGAAAAGAGCGTGCGACCAGCCGTCTACATCCCCAACTTCAACGGCGCCGAGCGGATCGGGCGGGCGCTGCGCGGCTTGCGCGAGCAGAGCCGGCCGGTCGACGTGGTCGTGGTCGACAACGGCTCCGGCGACGGCTCGCTGGAGCTGCTGCACGACGAGTACCCGGAGGTGGCGGTGCTGGCGCTGGAGCGCAACCTCGGCTTCGGGCCGGCGCTGAACCGGGCGATTGCCGAGCACCGGGCCGACCCGCTGATCCTGCTCAACGACGACGCCGAGGCCGGGCCGCGCTTCGTCGAGGCACTGCTCGACGCCGCCGTCGAAGGGGTCCAGTCGGTGGCCGGGGTGATGCTGCAGGAACGGGCGCCGGAGCTGATCGACTCCGCCGGCGTCGTCGCCGACCGCACTGTGATGGGCTTCGACTACCTGCAAGGTGAGCCGCTCTCAGCGGCGGCGACCGCGCCGGGCCCGCTCGGCCCGACCGGCGGCGCCGCCCTCTACGACCGCGCCGCCTTCGAGGCGGTCGGCGGCTTCGACGAGCGCATCTTCCTCTACTACGAGGACCTCGACCTGGCGCTGCGGCTGGCTGCCGCAGGCGGCCGCTGCCGGCTCGCCGCCGAGGCGACCGCCGTCCACGCCTACTCGGCCAGCCTCGGCGCCGGCTCCGGGCGCAAGTACGAGCGGACCGGCTGGAGCCGCGGCTACATGCTGCGCCGCTACGGGGTGATGTCGGACCCGCGCCTGGCGTTACGGGCGCTCGCCTGCGAGGGCGCGCTCTGCGCCGGCCAGCTGCTGAAGGACCGGACCGCGAAGGGGATCGGCGGCCGCCTGCGCGGGTGGCGCGCCGGCGCCGGGCTCGAGCGGCGCGAGCTCGACGGCACCTCGCTGCTCGGGATCAGCGTCCGCGAGGCGCTGGCGCGGCGCCGCCGCCGCCGCGGCTGAAGCGAACGCGAGCGATAACCGCTCCCCCGACAACGGTTATCGCTCGCGTTCAGCCAGTGCGGCGACCGAGCCAGCGGCGGGCGCGCTCCAACTCGCCCTCGCGGCGGAGCCGGCGGCGCTCGCGCAGCAGGGACGGGAGGCGGCGCAGGGCTTCCAGCTTGCCGCCCAGGGTGGCGCGGAAGCGGCGCTGGGCGGCGGCGCGGGCCAGGGACCCGGCCTCGATCGCGGCGATCCGCGGCAGCGCCCGCACCGGCATGAACTTGGCCTGGGTGGCAAGGCGGTTGCGGGCGACGAGGCGGGCGTTCCAGGCTCCGGGGCGGGGCGCCTCGGCCTGCCAGGAGGCGTTGCCGACGTGCCAGACGACCGCCTCGGGTACGTAGGCGAAGCGCCAGCCGGCGATCCGGGCCCGCAGGTTGAGGTCGACGTCCTCGTAGAAGGCGAAGTAGCTCTCGTCGTAGCCACCGAGGTCGTCGAACAGCTCGCGGCGCAGCAGGCAGGCGGCGCCGCAGACGCCGAAGATCTCGCGCGGCCGCAGGAAGCGGGACGACTGCTTCTCGCCGGCTCCCTCCTCCAGCGCCCGGCCGTCGGGGCTCAGCGCCTGCCCGGCGCTGTAGAGGCGGGCGCCCTCGATCCCGCCCGGGGCAGCCGTCTCGCCCTCGAGCTGGAGCAGGCGCGGCTGCACGCCGCCCAGATCCTTCTCTTCCTCCAGCGCGTCCAGCAGGCGCCCGACGCAACCCGGCTCCAGCACGGTGTCGGCATTGAGCACGAGGACGTTCGGCGCCTCGACGCGGCTGACGCCGAGGTTCACCGCCGCCGCGAAGCCGGTGTTCCCGGACAGGGGCACGTGCGGCACCCCCTCCCGCTCCAGGTAGGCGAGCGAGCCGTCGCCGGAGCCGTTGTCGACGACCAGCAGCTCCAGGTCGGCCTCCTGGGCGCGCAGGGAATCGAGGCAGCGCGGCAGCAGGCCCAGCGAGTTCCAGCTGGGGATGACGACTGCCACGGAGCGGATCGGGGTCACGGGCAGACCCACGCCGCCTGCTCGGCGTCGACCTGCAGGTGCCAGGGCCGGGCGCTGCCGTCGCGCGGAACCCGCAGCACCATCGCCGAGCCGCCGGGGACCTCGTCGGTGGGAACCGGGAATTCCCCCGTCGCGAAGCGGCGCAGGTGAAACGAGGCCGGCGGCCCCGGAGCGACTTCGATCCTCGTGGTGCCGGGCGCGAGCGGGGTGCCGGCGGCCCCCTCTCCGGCGTGCAGCGGGACGCAGCCGGCGCCGGGCCGGCGCCGGAACGCCCCCGGCCACAGCTCGGTCGAGAGCGGCAACGCCTGGGAGAGAAGGATGTCGGCCTGGCGGCGGCCCGCCTCGGGCGCCGTCACCAGCTCCGCCGGGGTGTAGGCCGGCGAGCCGTATTCCTCGACCGCCTCCAGGTACTCGTGGGCGACGATGTTGATCAGGGACGGGGTCCCGGAGACCGGTTCGAGCAGCTGGAACTCGGGGGGCACGGTGCGCGCGGCGATCTCGAGCGCCGCCGTGTCGGAACGGGTGAGAAGCGTCTGCGCATCGAGGGAATCGCGGCCCTGCCGGAGGGCGTCGAGGTTCGACCACGCCACCAGCGCGGTGATGGCACCCATCGCGACCAGGCCCCTGCTCCCCGGCCGCACCCGCTTCAGCAGGTTGGCGGCGATCATCAGCACGAAGATCGCGCCCGCGTACTGGTAGCGGCTCGAGGACGGGTCGCGCCCGGGAATCGCGTTGAGCGCGGTCAGGAACCAGTTGGCGAAGGCCGCCGCGAGCACGGGCCAGAGGCCGCGGTCGACCCGCAGCCATCCGGGGCGGCCGGGGCGGGCGCGAATCGCCAGCACCGCCGCGATCACGAGGGCCAGCGCCACCGCGAGCAGCAGCAGCCGCCCCCAGAAGGCGTCGGGCCCCTCGCTCAGGGTCGGAGCGAGCCCGAGCAGCGACTGCAGCGCCCAGGCGATCGAGTCGGCGACGAAGACCGGCGAGTCGACCAGGTTCTGGACCGAGACGTGCGACTCGACGTCCCGTCCCCACTGCAGCCACCAGAGGCCGTAGAGGAAGAGCGGCACGAGGAAGACGTAGGCACGCCGCAGCCAGGCCTCCCGCGGCCCCAGCGCAACCGCGACCGCGGCGGCGGCGATGAAGCAGATTCCGAGCCCGGAGAAGCCGAGCGCCAAGACGAGGAACGCGCAGGCGGCGGCGTCGCCGCGGCGGTCGCCGCGTTCCAGCGCCAGCAGCATCGCCAGCCCGAAGAGGAGCGGGCCGATGAAGGTGATCTCGAAGGGCCACAGCAGCGCCTCCCAGGCCGGCCCCAGGGTGAGCACGATCACCACCGCGAACAGCGACGGCCAGGGACCGACGCGGCGCTCGAGGTAGACGTAGAGCAGCGCCGCGGTGGCGGCCAGGAAGAGCCCCAGCAGCACGTATTCGGGCAGGGCGCTCGACATCCCGAAGACCCGCAGGAGAAGCATCTCGATCGCCACCGGGAAGACGACGAGATGCTCGTTGTGGGCGCGGAACAGGGCGTCGGCCGAGGGGTCGCGCCGTTCCATCAAGAAGGCCCAGGTGTCCTGGAAGTAGGTCATCCCCGCGGTGAGCACGAGCGTGCCCGCCACGCCGAGGGCGAGGACCGCGACCAGCAGCAGGGTGTGCGGGTTCCGAATCGACCTCTGCATCGGCGACGGCGGAGTGTATTGGCGACCCCGGGCTCCGAAAACCGCCGCAGGGCGGCGGGTAGACTGCGCCGCGATGGCCGAGCCGGATGCGCCGCTGGCGATTCAGGTCGAAGACCTGCACAAGTCTTTCCGGATCCCGACCCAGCGGATCGACTCGCTCAAAGAGCGGGCGGTGCACCCCTTCGCCGCCCGCGAGTACCGCGAGCTGCGAGCGCTGGACGGGGTCTCCTTCGAGATCCGCAAGGGGGAGTTCTTCGGCATCGTCGGCCGCAACGGCTCGGGCAAGAGCACGCTGCTGAAGCTGCTCGCCAGCATCTACCGGGCCGACGCGGGGACGATCCGGATGGCCGGCCGGATGGCCCCCTTCATCGAGCTCGGCGTCGGCTTCAACCACGAGCTGACCGCGCGCGAGAACGTCGTCCTCAACGGCGTGATGATGGGCCTCACCCCGGGCGAGGCGCGCCGCCGCCTCGACGCGGTGGTCGAGTTCGCCGAACTCGAGCGAATTCGTCGACCTGAAGCTGAAGAACTACTCCTCGGGGATGCTCGTCCGGCTCGCCTTCTCGCTGATGCTGGAGGTCGACGCCGACATCCTCCTGATCGACGAGGTGCTGGCGGTCGGCGACGCCGCCTTCCAGCAGAAGTGCGCCGACGCCTTCCACGAGATGAAAGCGGCCGGCAAGACGATCGTCCTCGTCACCCACGAGATGGCGACGGTCGAGGAGTACTGCCACCGCGCGATGCTGATCGCCGACGGCAAGATCGCCCGGATCGGCGAGCCCGGCGAGGTCGGGCGCCAGTACCTGCGACTCAACTTCGAGCCCGCCGAGGGCGCGGCTCCGGCGGTCGCCGCGGGGCCGAGCGAGGACTCGCCGGTGACGATGCTCGACGCCTCCCTCGTCGACGCGGACGGGGAGCGCACCAGCTCGGTCGAGCACGGCGGGGAGCTGCGGCTGCGGATCGAGATCGAAGCGCGGCAGGACTTCGCGGCGCTCAGCGTCGGGTACCTCCTCGTCAATGCCAACGGCATCGCGGTCTCGCAGCTGCGGGCGCCGATCGGTGGCGACCCGCCGCCAGCCGGTCAAGGCCGGCGAACGCTTCCAGGTCGAGACCGACCGCCGAGAACCTGCTGGCGCCCGGCCACTACTTCGTCCACTGCGGCGTCAACCGCCTGCTCGAAGGCGGCGTCGCGCTCGACGTTCCCAGCGCGATCGACTTCGTCGTCTTCGGCGGCCCGGAGGAGCGCGGTCTCGTCTCCCTGCCGCAGGAGACGAGGACCGTCGCGATCGGGAGCGGCGGCTCGTGAGCGAGGCGGCGGCGGCGAACCGAGCTGCGCGAGGTGCGCGGCCCCTCCGCGCTGGGCGGCGGCCGGCAGCGCTTCTTCGACCTGCTCTGGCTGCTCGCGGTCACCGAGTTCAAGCGCGTCTACTTCGGCACCGTGCTCGGCTACCTGTGGTCGCTGGTCCGGCCGCTGATGCTGTTCGGCGTCCTGCTCTTCGTCTTCACCCAGGTCTTCCGGATCGGCAGCGAGCAGGTCGAGCACTACCCGGTGATGCTGCTGCTGGGGATCGTCCTCTTCACCTTCTTCCAGGAATCGACGACGAACGCGGTCACCTCGGTAGTGACCCAGGAGGGGATCGTCCGCAAGACCCAGTTCCCGCGGCTCGTGATCCCGCTGGCGACGGTGCTGACCGGCGCCTTCAACCTCGGGCTCAACCTCGTCGTCGTGTTCGTCTTCGTGCTCGCCTTCGGGGTCGAGCCGACCTGGACCTGGCTGCTGCTTGCCGGTCGCGCTCGCTCTTCCTCTTCGTCTTCACCGCCGCGGTCAGCGCCGCGCTCTCGGTCCTTTACGTGCGCTTCCGCGACATCGCGATCATCTGGCTCGTCGTCGCCCAGACGCTGTTCTACGTGACGCCGATCCTCTACCCGGTCACGGCCTTCGACGACGCGACCAACGAACACCTGCTGATGGTCAACCCGCTGGCGGTGATCTTCGAGCAGGTGCGGGTCTGGGTCCTCGCCGAACCCCAGGCCCCGACCGCGGTCGAGGCAGCCGGCGGATGGCTCGGACCTGCTCCCGGCGACGGCGATCTTCGTCGGCCTCTGCGTCTTCGCGGTCTGGATCTTCAACCGCGAGGCGCCCCGCATCGCCGAGGACCTCTAACGCCTCCCAGCCCGCGCCGCACCGCGGGTAGACTCGGCCGCATGTCGCTGGAGGCGGAGCTTGCCCGCGAAAAGCAGGAGGTCGTGCGGCTGCGCAACCTCCTGATCGCCAGGGACGCGGAACTCGGCGAGGCCAAGGGGCGGGTGGCGGAGCTCGAATCCCGCTCGAAGCGGCTGCTGGGGAGGCTGAGGGGGATCGTCGGCGGGGCCCGCGGGTCCACGGGCTGACGGTGCCGGCGCCGCGGTTCTCGATAGTCACCCCGGTCTACGAAACGCCGGCGGACGTGCTGCGGGCGATGCTGCGCTCGGTCCGCCGCCAGCGCTTCCGCGACTGGGAGCTGTGCCTGGTCGACGACGCTTCCGCCCAGCCGCATGTCGTCGCCCAGCTCGAAGCGGCCGCACGCCGCGACCCGCGGATCCGGCTGCTGCGACGCGAGCAGAACGGGGGCATCGTCGCCGCCTCCAACGACGGGCTGGCGCTGGCCCGCGGCGAGTTCGTCGTCCTGCTCGACCACGACGACAAGCTCCACCCCGACGCGCTGGCCCTGGTCGCCGACGCGCTCGACCGCGAGCCGGAAGCCGACTACCTCTACACCGACGAGGACAAGATCGACCGTCGCGGGCTGCACTCGGGGCCGTTCTGCAAGCCGGACTTCTCGCCGGAGCGGCTGCGGACCCAGATGTACACCTGCCACCTCAGCGTCCTCCGCCGCTCGCTGGTGGAAGCGGTCGGCGGGTTCGACCCAGCGCTTCGAGGGCTCCCAGGACTGGGATCTCGTGCTGCGGGTCACGGAGCGGGCACGCTCGGTGGTCCACGTCCCCCGCGTCCTCTACCACTGGCGGGCCCTGGAGACCTCCGCCGCCGGCGGCGAAAGCGTCAAACCGTGGGCGTTCGAAGCCGGCCAGCGGGCGATCCAGGCCCACTGCGAGCGGATCGGGCTGCAAGCCCGGGTCGAGCGCGACACGACCCTGCCCGGCGTCTACCACCTGCAGCCGGAGCTGAGGAGCGAACCGACCGTCAGCATCGTGATCCCGACCAACGGCCAGCGGCGCGAAATCCGCTACCAGGAGGTGACCCTGGTCGAGCACTGCGTGCGCAGCATCGTCGAGAACTCGACCTACGCCGAGTACGAGATCGTCTGCGTCGCCGACTCCTCGACCGACCCCGCGGTGCTCGCCAACCTGACGGCGATCGCCGGAGAGCGGCTGCGGGTGGTGCCCTACGAGGAGGAGTTCAACTTCTCGGCCAAGATCAACCTCGGCGCACTCCACGCCGAGGGCGATCTGCTGCTGCTGCTCAACGACGACATGGAGGTGGTGACGCCGAACTGGATCGAGCGGCTGGCGATGTACGCGCAGCACCCCGGCATCGGCGCCGTGGGCGCGCGCCTGATCCTCGAAGACGGGCGCCTCCAGCACGCCGGGGTGATCTTCGAGAACGGCCTCCCGGGCCACGTCCACCACGGCTTCACCGGCCACTTCAAGGGCTACGCCAACAGCACCCACCTGGCACAGAACTTCCTCGCCGTTACCGGCGCCTGCATGATGACCCCCGCCACGATCTTCGAGGAAGCCGGCGGGCTCTCCACCGAGCTGCCGGTCAACTACAACGACGTCGACTACTGCCTGAAGCTGCGCGACCGGGGGCTGCGGGTCGCCTACGACCCCGACACGACGCTCTGCCATTTCGAGTCGTCCAGCCGTTCCTCCGAGGTCGAGGAGTGGGAGAAGCAGTTCCTGCTCGACCGCTGGCTGCCGCTGACCGCGGTCGACCCGGCCGGGCACCCCAACCTGACCCAGGGGATGCCGCGGTTGCGGGCGCACCTGGCCTGGGCGCCGCGCCGGCTACGGCTGCCGAAACGAGCACCGGGCGAGCCCGCCTGATTGCGACTAGGGTCCGGCTCGATGACCCCCGGCCCCGCCGTCACCTGGATCGCCCCGGCCGACGAGACCGACCGCGGCAACCTGCTCGGCGCCGCCGGAGTGGCGGTGCAGCGGGAGGGCCGCGAGCTGACCGCGATCGTCGAAGGCGCCGGGGAGGCCGGGGCCGCGCTCGCCGCCGCCCGCGAGACCGGCCTCCTGGTCCTGCCCGAGTCCGGCCAAGTGCTGCCCGACGCCGAGCGGGAGCTGGCGCTGCTGCGACGGGCCCGTGCCGAGGGTTGGCGCCTGCTGCTGCTCTCCCTCGGCGCCGACTCCGCCGCCCAGAGCGGCGAGCTGATCGAGCGCTCGCTGGCCAAGCTGACCTCCACGCCCACCCCGGCCGAGCCGCGGCCGGTGCCCACGGCGGCTCTGCGCCGCCGGGTCTCGGTCGGCTCCGAGGACACCTTCGTGCGCTCCGGCCTGATGCACGTCGAGTGCTTCGAGGCCAGCCTGGCCCAGGCCGGCGTCGCGCTGGCCGAGAGCACCGACCTGCTCGACTGGGGCGCCGGATGCGGCCGGATGACCGCCCACCTCGCCGCCAAGGCGCCGCGCGCCCGCCTCAGCGCCGCCGACACGGATTCCGAGGCGATCACCTGGATCGCCGCGAACCTGGGGGTGGACGCGGCCGAGGCGCTGCCGCTGCGGCCACCGACGAGCTTCGCCGACGGCGCCTTCGACCTCGTCGTCGGCCACAGCGTCTTCTCCCACCTCAGCGTCGAGGCCCAGGACCGGTGGCTGGGGGAGCTGGCCCGGATCACGCGGCCCGGCGGGCACGTCGCCGTCTCCTTCAACGGCCCGGTCGCCCTGCGCTGGCACCTCGACCACCCGCTCGTCGAGGTGCCGGCGTCGGTCGGGGAGGAGATCGCGCGCGACGGCATCGGGGTCTGGACCGGCGACGGCTGGGAGAACGAGTTCTACGACGGCTACCACACGACCTTCCACCGCCACGACTACCTCCGCGACCACTGGTCCCGGTGGTTCGAGGTCCTGGCCATCGACGAGGCGGCAGCCGTCCCGATGCAGGACATCGCGGTGCTGCGCTCGTGCTGACGCGGGAACAGGTTCTCGCGGTCTATCGCGAGGTGCTGGGGCGGGAGCCGCGCGAGGACGAGGTCGAGCATCAGCTGGCGACGGCGGCGACGCTCGACGGGCTGCTGCGCATCGCCCTCGACTCCGACGAGTACGCGGTGCGACAGGCCGCCCGGGCCCCCGCCGCGGCCACCACCCCCGCCCTCGTCAACGTCTTCCACCCCGATCTCGCTCGCTGGGGGTTCCCCCCGGGCACCCGCTCGGAGGACGAGGTCGCGATCGTCGGCGAGGACGGCTGGCTCTTCCTCTGCGGCGGCACCAACGCGAACCTGGGCCAGTACGTCGGCGCGGTCGAGATGGAGCCGGGCTGGCTGGAGGAGTGGCGGGACGTGGTCGGCCGCCGCGCCGCCGAGATCGACGAGCTCGGCGTAGCCTCCGCCCTGCTCGTCGTCCCGGACAAGCTCGCGGTCTACGAGGATCGCTACCCGGAGGAGCTGGTCCGGGTCGGGCCGCGCCCGGTCGAGCGCCTGCTGGAGGTGCCCGAACTGGGACTGCTCTACCCGCTCGCCGAGCTGCGCAGCGCCGCGGCGACCGGCACCGAGGTCTACCTGCGAACCGACACGCACCTCACCTTCCGCGGCAACGAGCTGCTGTTCGCCGCGGCGCTGGCAGCGCTTGGGGTCGAGGAGCGGCCCGACTTCACCGACCTCCCCTTCAACTCCTACCCGATCGCCGGCGACCTCGGGATCAAGTTCGAGCCCCAGATCGTCAGCATCGTCACCGAGCCCGGATCGCTCCACCGCGCCCGCATCGTCGATGACAACCGCGAGCAGATCGTCGCCGTCGACGGCCACATCGGGACGCGGCGGGTGTTCCGCAACGACAGCGCTCCAGACCAGCGCGTCGCCGTCGTCTTCGGCGACTCCTTCGGCTTCGCCGCGCCTTCCTACCAGGGCCTCGCGTGGTTCATGGCCCAGGTCTTCCGCGAGGTGCACTTCGCCTGGGTCCCGTTTGGATGGGACGCCGACTACGTCCGCCGGGTGGGTGCGGAGGCAGTTCTGATCCAGGGTGCCGAGCGCTTCGTCGCCCGCGTGCCGCACCGCAGCGTCGACGTCTTCCAGCTCGCCGAGGAGACCCTGCGCCGCAAGCAGGCGCTCGAGGTCGAGCAGATCTTCGACTGATCTCGCCCGGCCCGGGCACGGCTTCGCCCGAGGCTAGACTCCTCGCCCCATGCAGGAAGACGCCACCCGCGAAGCGGGCCCGAACATCTGCACGATCGTCGCGAGGAACTACATCGCCCACGCGCGGGTCCTCGCCGGATCCTTCCGGGAAGCGCACCCGGACGGCACCTGCAGCGTGCTCGTGATCGACGACCCGGCCGGCTTCGTCGACCCCGCCGAGGAGCCCTTCGAGCTGCTCGAGATCGACGAGATCGGCCTCCCCGACCCGGACAGGATGGCGGCCGCCTACGACGTGATGGAGCTCTCGACCGCGGTCAAGCCGTGGCTGCTGCAGACCCTGCTGGCGCGGCCCGAGGTCGACTCGGTCGCCTACATGGATCCCGACATCCAGGTCTTCGACCCGCTCGACGAGATCTTCGAGCGGGTCGAGCGCCACGACGTGGTCCTGACCCCGCACTTCACCAAACCGCTCCCCCGCGACGGGCTCAAGCCGAGCGAAGAAGACATCCTCATCGCCGGCTCCTACAACCTCGGCTTCATCGCCCTGCGCGACAGCGAGACGGCGACGGCGCTGCTCGAGTGGTGGTCGGAGCGCCTCGAGAACCACTGCCTGAACGAACCCGAGGAGGGCCGCTTCGTCGACCAGCGCTGGATCGACCTGGCGCCGGGGCTCTGGCCGGGGATCGACGTCCTGCGCGATACCAGTTTCAACATCGCCTACTGGAATCTCGCCACCCGCAAGCTGGAAGACGACGGCGGCGGCTACCGGGTCGACGGCAAGCCCCTCCGCTTCTTCCACTTCAGCGGCTTCGACCCACGGCACCCGACTGTGCTGAGCCGCCACCAGACCCGGATCAACGTTGCCGCCAATCCCGCCCTGACCCGGATCTGCGGTGAGTACGCGGAGCAGCTGCTCGGCCACGGCTTCGAAGAAGCGCACGGGTGGCCCTACGGCTGGGCGACGCTGCCGAACGGCGTCAAGCTCGACCGGGCGGCGCGGCGGGTGTTCCGCGACGGGGTGGAAATGGGGGCGATCGCCGACTCGGTCTTCACCGAGCCCGGGGCCGAGCGGTTCACCGGCTTCCTGCAGGAGGCCGAAGGCGGCAAGCGCGAGATCGCCGGCGTCAACCGCTACGCGAAGGCGCTCTGGGACACCCGCCCGGACTTTCGCAGCTCCTTCTCGAGCATCGAGAAGGACAACGGCCCCGCCTTCGTCAGCTGGCTGTACGCGACCGCCGGCGACACCGGCGTCTCCGCCGACCTCCTGCCCGACCAGTCCAGCAACGGCGCCCCCGCCCCACCGCCGAAACCTCCCCGCACCAAACCGGGGATCAACGTGGTCGGCTACCTCAGCTCCGAGCGCGGGGTCGGGGAGGTGGCGCGACAGATCCTCGCCGCCATGCGCGAGGACGACGTGCCGGTGGCGACGATCGACGCCCCGACCGAGCTGGAGCGGATCGACCCGGTCCTCACCGAGCTGAGCGAAGCCGACTACCCGTACGACTTCAACCTGATCTGCGTCAACGCCGACATGCTGCCTCTGGTCGCGAAAGGCCTCGGCAAAGACTTCTTCGACCACCGCAGCTCGGCCGGCCTCTGGTTCTGGGAGGTCTCGCACTTCCCCGAGCAGTGGCACCAGGCCTTCGACTACGTCGACGAAGTCTGGGTCGCCACCGAGCACGTCGCGGAAGCGTTGCGACCGCTCTCGACGATCCCGGTTCACACGATCCGGATACCGATCACGCCGGGGGCGCCGGCCGCGGCGACCCGGGCGGAGCTGGGGATGCCGGAGGGGTTCTGCTTTCTCTTCCTCTTCGACTACCGCAGCGTCTTCCGCCGCAAGAACCCGCTCGGCCTGGTCGAGGCCTTTTGCCGCGCGTTCGAGCTCGGATCCGGCCCGTCGCTGGTGATCAAGTCGATCTTCGGCGAGGAATTCCCGGCGGAGCGGGAGGCGCTGGCCGCGGCCGTCCGCGACCGCCCCGAAATCCACCTCGTCGAGGAGACGATCGCACCCGAGCTGAAGGACGCGATGATCGCCTCCTGCGACTGCTACGTCTCGCTGCACCGCTCCGAGGGGCTGGGGCTGACGATGGCCGAAGCGATGTACTTCGGCAAGCCGGTGATCGCCACGGCCTACTCGGGCAACCTCGACTTCATGAACGACCGCAACGGCTTCCTCGTTCCCCACACGATGGTCGAGATCGGTCCTGACGCAAACCCCTACCCGCCCGAGAAGGAGTGGGCCGACCCCGATCTCGACCGGGCGGCGGAGCTGATGCGAGAGGTCTTCGAGGCTCCGGAGGAGGCAGCGAGGCGGGGGCAGCGCGCGGCTGAGGACATCCGCCGCGACCACTCGCCCGAAGCCGCCCGCGCGGCGATCGAGGCGCGGATCGAGGATGGCCGCCGCGACCGCCTGCTCGCCAGCCTCAAGCCCCCCTCACCGGTCCGCGCCAGCGTCGGGGCCCCGGCGGGGCGCGACCTGCTCGAGCACCTGCTCAACTTCTCCGAGCCGCCGCCCCGCCACGGCGCCGGCAAGCTCGAGACGCAGGCGAAGCGCCTCTACATGCGCCTGCTGCGCCCCTACATGGCGCACCAGCAGCGGATCAACGCCACCGTCGCCGAGTCGCTCGACGAACTGCGCGACGGGCTGCGCGAAGCGCTGCGGATGGAAGCCGAGACCGAGCGCGAGCTCTCCCGACAGATCGGCCGCACCGACGCGCTGGTCGAAGCGGCGAAGGCAGCAGCGGCGGAGCCCTACATGGCTGACGACCGGCTCGGCCGGCGAACCCATCCCGTGCTCGGCGAGACGATCGGGTTCCGCGCCGCCCCCGGCGAGAGCGAGGGCGACGGCTACCGCGGCTTCGAGGACCTCTTCCGCGGCTCCGAGGAGATGATCCGCAACCGCCAGCGGGTCTACCTCGACCTGCTCGACGGCCGCGAGCCGGTGCTCGACGCCGGCTGCGGCCGCGGGGAGCTCCTCGACCTGCTGGCCGAGCGCGGGATCGCTTGCCAAGGGGTCGACCTCGATCCCGACATGGTCGAGCGCTGCCACGCGAAGGGACACGCGAACGTCGAGCGGGCTGACCTGGTCGACTACCTCGAGCGGGCCGAGCCCACCTCGCTGGGCGCGATCTTCAGCGCCCAGGTGATCGAGCACCTCGGGTTCGAGCGGCTGCGGCGCTTCCTCGAGCTGAGCCGCTCGCGACTGCGCCCGGGGGGACTGCTGATCGCGGAGACGGTCAACCCCCACTCGGCGGCGGCGCTGAAGGCCTTCTGGGTCGACCCCACCCACGCACACCCACTCTTCCCGGAGACGATGCTGGCGCTGTGCGCGCTCGCCGGCTTCGCCGGCGGCGACGCCTTCGCCCCGGTCGGGAGCGGCGACTGGGAGCAGGACCGGACCAGGGTGGGCGAGTACGCGATCGTCGCCGCCGCGCCCGCGGGCTGAGCGCCTCGGCGGGCCCGGCTCAGGCGGTCGAGACCGGGTTGCCTTCGCGGAGCAGGGCGAGGTCGGCGTCGACCATCAGTTTCACCAGCTGCTCGAAGTCGACGCTCAACTCCCAGCCCAGCTTCTCGCGTGCCTTGGCCGGGTCGGCGATCAGCAGGTCTACCTCGGCCGGCCGCATGAAGCGCGGGTCCTTGCGCACGTACTCCGCCGGGTCGAGGTCGAGGTAGGCGAAGGCGATGTCGATCAGGTCCTGGACCGAGTGGTCGACGCCGGTGCCGACGACGTAGTCGTCGGGCTCGTCCTGCTGCAGCATCCGCCACATCGCGTCGACGAAGTCC
Source organism: uncultured Solirubrobacterales bacterium (assembly GCA_963802935.1). GTDB lineage: Bacteria > Actinomycetota > Thermoleophilia > Solirubrobacterales > 70-9 > VAYN01. The sequence goes on from CAWDKO010000008.1 coordinate 103,122, forward strand.
GGCGCGTAGCCCCAATCGCGGCGGGCGTCGGTGTTGCCAAGCACCAGCTCGCTCGCCAGGCCGAGTTTGATCGCGGCAGCCGTGTGGGTGATCTTGCGGGTGACGAACTCGAGGCTGCGGCGCGGGCTCTCGTGGTTGAAGAGGATCCCGGAGCAGGCGAAGAGCCCGTAGCTCTCGCGGTAGTTGACGGTGATGAAGTGGGCGTAGACCTTGGCGACCCCGTAGGGGCTGCGCGGGTAGAAGGGGGTCAGCTCGCTCTGCGGGCTTTCCCTCACCTTGCCGAACATCTCGCTCGAGGAGGCCTGGTAGAAGCGGGCCTCGGGGCACGCTTCCCGCATCGCCTCGAGCATCCGGGTGACGCCGACGCCGGTGAACTCGGCGGTCAGCGTCGGCTGGTTCCAGGACGCCCCGACGAACGACATCGCCGCCAGGTTGTAGATCTCCTCCGGCTCGCAGGCGCGCATCACGTCGCCCAGCGAGCGCTGGTCGAGCAGGTCGCCGGTGTGGACGTGGATGCGATCCCGGATCGGCTCCAGGCGGTGGTGGTTCTCACTGGAGAGGCGCCGCACCATCCCGTGCACCTCGTACCCCTTGTCGAGCAGGAGCTCGGCCAGGTAGCTGCCGTCCTGCCCGGTTATGCCGGTGATCAGCGCGCGACGCGACATGCCAGCAAGTTACCTTAGCCGGGCACATGAGCGCCAATCTCGCCATCGTCCCGGCTTTCAACGAGGCCGGGGCAATCGCCGACACCGTCGCGGCAATCGACCGCTGGGCACCCGATTTCGACGTCGTGGTCGTCAACGACGGCTCCACCGACCTGACCGCCTCGCGCGCCCGCGAAGCGGGAGCGGCGGTACTTTCACTGCCCTTCAACCTCGGGATCGGCGGGGCGATGCAGAGCGGCTACATCTACGCCGAGGAGCACGGCTACGAGGTCGCCGTGCAGGTCGACGGCGACGGGCAGCACGACCCGCGTCACATCCCCGAGCTGCTGGAGAAGCTGCGCGGCGACGGCGGCCTCAACATGGTCACCGGGTCGCGCTTCCTCGACCGCGCCGGCGACGGCTACCGCTCCTCGGCCGCCCGCCGGGTCGGCATCCGCTTCTTCGCCCGCCTGCTCTCGGCGATCACCCGCCGGCGGGTCACCGACCCCACCTCGGGCTTCCGCATGACCGACCGCCGCGGGATCGAGCTGTTCGCCAACGACTACCCCCGCGACTACCCGGAGGTCGAGGCGATCGTGCTCATGCACACCCACCGCCTGCGCAGCTGCGAGGTGCCAGTGGTGATGGCGCCGCGGCTGTCCGGGGTCTCGGCGATCTCCTCGACCCAGTCGGTCTACTACATGGTGAAGGTGTTCCTGGCGGTCTTCGTGGCCCTGTTCCGGACCCGGCCGGTGCGCGAGGCTCAGGAGGCCCCCGCCCCGGCCGTCGAGCAGGCCCTATGACCCTGCCGCTCGCGATCGCCCTGCAGCGGGTCGAGGTGATCGTCGCGGCGGTCCTGATCTGCATCGCGATCTTCGAGCTGGTCCGGCGCCGGCACTTGCTGGAGCGCTACGCCCTGCTCTGGCTCCTGGCCGGGGTCGTGGTGATGGTCCTGGCGATCTGGCAGGGACTGCTGACGACGGTCTCGGGCTGGGTCGGGATCTACTATCCGCCGGCGGCCCTGTTCGCGGCCGGCTTCGTCTTCGTCCTGATCATGCTGCTCCACTTCTCGATCGCCGTCTCGCGCCTCTCCGATCAGAACAAGATCCTCGCCCAGCGGCTGGCCCTGCTGCAGGAGGAGCTCAACCGCGAACGCGAGGCGAAGGCCGAGGCCCCCGGGCCCCGATGACCGCACCGCTCTGCCTGGTCTACCTGGCCTGGACCCCCTACGGGATCGAGGCGGCGAAGCGCTTCCTCGACTCCTACCGGGCGCACGAGGCCGGTACCGAGCACCGGCTGCTGCTGCTCCTGGCCGGGCCGGAAGGCGATCGCGAGCCGTGGCGCCGGGCCTTCGCCGGACTCGCGCACGAGGAGCTCGAGGTCGGCCTCGGGATGGACCTGGACCATTACCGCGCCGTGGCCGAGCGGGTACCGGCCGAGCGCTACTGCTTCCTCAACACCTCGACCGCGATCCGCGGCGGTGGCTGGCTCGGCCACCTCGAGCGGGCGCTGGCGGCACCTGGCGTCGGCATGGTCGGCGCGACCGGCTCCTGGGAGAGCCCGAACGCGGTGCGTCCCGGGCCGTTGCGCCGCCTCCGACCCGGGCACCCCTCGTTCCCCAACGCGCATCTGCGCACCAACGGGTTCGCGATCGGGCGCGAGCTGATGCGCGAGCTCGAGTGGCCGATCGGCGTCGACAAGCTGGCGGCGGTGGCGCTCGAGGGCGGCTACGACAGCCTCACGCGGCAGGTCCAGGAGCGCGGACTGGCGACCCTGGTGGTGGGACGGGACGGGATCGCCTACCCGCCGGAGCAATGGTACGAGAGCGGGACCTTCCGGCGTGGCGAGCAGGAGAACCTCCTGCTCGCCGACAACCGCACCCGCCATTACCAGGAAGGCGGCCGGCTAACCCGGGCCTTCCTCGCCTGGCTCGCCTGGCACCGGCGCCCCTGAGCGGCGCAGCAGCCCGTCGGGGCCAAGCGCGTCCCGCAGCTCCTGAGGCACCATGCCGATCGCGGCGCCGGCGGCGAGGAAGGCGACGGCTGCGAGGGCGGCCGAGGCGAGGGCGGGGATTCCGGGGACGAGGAGCGTCGCGGCGGCGAGCGCGGCGGCGAGCGCGACCCGGACGACGAACCCGAAGCGGACGATCACCCGCCCCGTGGTGACGTGCAGCCGCCAGTAGATGAGGCAGGCGAGGACGGCGTCGCCGAGCACCGTCGCGATCGCGCCGCCGCGCGCCCCGAGCGGCGGCACCAGGATCGCGGCGAAAATCCCGAGCGCGACCAGGCCGAGCCCGTTGGCGAGCACCAGCTGGCGCTGGGCCCCGAGGGCGACCAGCGCCACCGTCCAGATCTGGTAGAGCGCGATGAAGAGCAGTGCCACCACCTGGATCCGGAGGACGTCGCCGGCCGGGCCGAAGGCGTCGCCGCCGATCGCCGCCATCACCGGCTCGGCGGCAGGGATCGCGACGAGGATCGCCAGCACCCCGCCGATCACCGCCCCCTCCCCCATGCCCTCGACCGCGTAGCGGAGGCGGGCGCGGTCGTCGCGGGCGGCGGCGGTGAGCAGGGGCAGGGCGACGGCGGCGGCCAGCACCGGCAGCACGATCGCCGCTTCCATCGCCCGCAGCGAGCCGCCGAAGTACCCGGTCTGCTCGGGCGTGGAGATCAGCGACATGACGATGATCACCAGCCGGAAGTAGATCTGGCCCAGGGCCAGCGCCGTCGCGATCGGCAGCGCCGTCGCGAGCAGCGCCCGCTGCTCGGAGCGCTCGAACCGTGGCCGCACGAGCCCGCCCCGCCCGACCAGCAGGGGCACGATCGCGAGGACGGCGACCCCGACCACCAACTGCAACGCGAAGAAGGGCGTCAGCTGCGCCCCCAGCGCCACCAGCAGCGCGACGCCGGCCAGGGTGATCACCTGGCGCAGCAGTTCGACCAGGGCGACGCCGGCGTTGCGCAGCTCGACGATCAACGGGATCAGGAACGCGTTGGCGATCGCGACCACGAGCACCCCGCCCCCGGCCAGCATCGTCCCGGCGACCATCTCCTCCGGGTAGCCGGCGATCAGGGCGAAGGCGAGCAGGCAGAACCAGGCGACGACCGCGACCAGCAGCCGCTGCGAGATCACGTTCGCGTGCAGCTGCCGCCGCGCCGCCGGCTCGAGCCGGGCGAGGGCGGCGCTCGCGGTGGCGTTGAGGCCGTTGTCGACGATGCTGACCGCGATGCCGGCCAGCGAGAGGACCGTCACGTAGCGGCCGGAGTCGTCGACTCCGAGATGGCGGAGCAGCAGGGTCGCGGTGATCAGCCCCAGCCCCAAGCCGGCGACGTTGGCGCCGATCCGCATCGCGCTGCCGCGAATCACCCTGCCGCCGGCCCCACTCGACGTCAAGACATCCTCGCCGACGTGCTCAGGTGGCGTCATCGGGCGACGCAGGCTACTAGCGGCTCAGGAAGGAGCGAGCCGGTACCAGTCCACGTAGCGGCCGCAGGCGCGCTCGATCGGGACGATCCGCTCCTTCGCGCCGACCGGCGCGGCGATCAGCTCGGTGAAGTTCGCCGCCGCCGTGTCGGGGGCGAGCCAGGTGTCGTCGACCGCGAAGGAGATCGCCACCGGGCCGGTTCGCGGCACGACGATGCGACCGATCAGGAAGCGGGGCCCGGTGCGTTCCAGGTTCGCCGGCAGGGTCGTCCGCAGCCCGGGCGCCGTCACCTCGACCGGGCGCGGGCTCACGTAGGAAGCCTCGAGCTGCCAGCTGCCGGCCGGCAGCCTGAGCCTGAGCGTCGCGGTATCTCCCGCGAGCACCGATGCCGGTGGGGCGGCGAGCGGCGGCCGCCGCACCGCCGCCACCCCCCCGCGAGCGAGCAGGGCCCGGCCCCGCTCGGTGTCGCACGCGAGCACCGCGCCCGGCCACTCCCCCTCGACCAGGATCGAGCGTTCGCGGACCCGGCCGACCCGTCTCCAGAGCTCGAAGTCGTCGCTGCTGCGGACCAGGCGCAGCTGCGGGGGCGGGGCGCTCATAGCCGCCGAGCGCGCCAGGACGAACCACTCGTACTCGTTCAGCGCCGCGGCGGGGAGGCTGTCGAAGTCGCTCGCTTTCCCGAACTCCCACCGCTTCTGCGGGCGCAGCGGCACCGTCGACGTCGCGCTGAGGGCAATCGGCTGCATCTGACTGCCCACCAGCGTCCAGTGGGCAAACTCGTCTTCTCCGAAGAAGAGCGTCTTCCCGCCCTCGATCAGGGGACGGAACCCGATCAGCTGCTCGGCGTGGTCGGTCGGGCCGACCGGGCTGAAGCGGAGCGCCCGCAGGTCGGATTCGACGACCTTGAAGAGGAGGACCAGCCCCAACAGCGGCGCCAGCAGCCAGAGCGCGCGCAGGCGCGGGGACTGCGAGCGCGGCCCGCGGTCGAGCAGGGGCAGCGCCGCGAGCAGCAGGAGCAGCGGGGAGGCGATCACCAGCGCCTTGGCGGTGACGTAGATCGACTGCGAGCCGTCCGAGTACTCCCAGATCAGCAGCGCACCCCCGGCAGCCAGGGGCAGGAGCCAGCGGCCGCGGCGGAAAGCCCAGAAGGCCCCGAAGAGGATCAGCGCGACGACGAACCAACTCCACGCCCCGCCGCTGAAGGCAGGGGTGGCGGGCAGCCGGAAATCGGCGTTGTCCCAGATCCCGAGCGCCTCCCAGCCGGGCAGGCGGGCGACCAGGTTGCCGATGTTGTCGAGAGTGATCCCGGTGCCGTCGCGGAGGGCGAGGAACTCCCACATCCGGTGCGCCTGCGGCAGCAGGGCGAGGAGGAGGGCGCCGACGCCGACGCCGATCGCGGGGAGCTCGCGGCGGAGCGCGCCGGGCACCTCGCGGAGCCGGCCCCGCCCGACCTCGATTGCGAGCAGGCCGGCGAGCCAGAGCACGACGATCGCGGCGACCCAGACCAGTCCGGCGGGCGAGTAGACGGAGACGATTCCCCCGACCAAGACGGCGAACGGAACCCAGCGCGTGCGCCCGAGCGCCGGGCCGCAACCGCTGAGAAGGAGCACCACCGCCAGCACCAGGACCGCCTGGGCCACCTCCTTGAACGCCCCCTGGCCGTAGTAGGCGGCGATCAGGAAGGGCATGCCGGCGACCGTCGCGGCGATCGCCTTGCCGAGCCAGCTGGCGCGGCGGGCCGCCGCCAGCACGGTCCAGGCGCCGATCAACGGCAGCGCCAGCGTCCAGCCGGAGAAAGCGAGCTCGGACCCGATCCCCAGCCCCCGGCTCAGCGCCGCCACCATGGCGTGCGGCCCGAGCGGGTAATCGCCGGGCAGCGGGTAGGCGTCGGCCGCCGCCGCGGAGAGGAAGCTTTCGGCGATCTTCAGATGGATCGCCATGTCGTTGTTGACGGTCACCCCCATGATCCCGCCGCGCTCCGCCGCGATGAACGGGACCAGCGCCAGGAAGAGAACCGGTAGCGCGGCGAGCAGGGCGGCGGAAGGCGGGCGGTGCGGTGGCGAGCGCAGGCACCAGACGGCCGCGGCGAGGCCGAGGGCCGCGAGCAGGACCGCCATCGTCGTCGCCTTGCCGGGCACGGAGGCCGTCGGCGCCGCGACCAGCATCGCCAACGAGAGCCCCACCGGCGGGGCCAGCCAGCTCCACTCGCGGGCGCCGACCAGGCGCAGCAGGGCCTGGCCGAGGAAGAGGGCGGCGAGGCAAGTGAGGGTGGCGCTGAGGAGAACGGCGGCCAAGGTGGCGGGAGTCTGCCTGATCGGCCCGATCCCAGGAGCCGGGTGGATAGGCTGCGCCGTCCGATGAACTACGAGCGCCTCTACGCATACCGCTTCCGCGACATCGATCAGGCGGGCCGAGCCGCGGTCTGGAACGAGATCGCGCCGCACGTGCACGGCCTGATGGGCTCACCGCAGAAGCTGCTCGACCCCGCCGCCGGCCGTGGCGAGTTCATCGGCGCGGTGCCGGCGAAGGAGACCTGGGCGGTGGACGCGGTCGGCTACGAGGAGGCGGCGCACAAGCCCGACACGAAGGTGATCGTCTCGCCGATCATGGACGCCGAGCTGCCGGCCGAGCACTTCGACGGCGTCTACGTCTCCAATTTCCTCGAGCATCTCTACGACCAGGAGGCGATCGCGGTCTTCCTCGAAAAGATGCACGGGGCGATGGAGGCCGGCGGGCGGATCGCGATCATGGGACCGAACTACCGCTACTGCGCGGACGAGTACTGGGACTGCGCCGATCACTACGTCGCCCTCACCCACGTGGCGATCGGGGAGCACCTCTACGCCGCCGGCTTCGAGCCGGAACGGATCATCCCCCGCTACCTGCCCTACTCCTTCCGCGGCATCCTGCCGCCCTCGCCGGCGCTGACCCGCGCCTACCTGCGAATGCCGGCGGCCTGGCGCCTGCTCGGCAAGCAGTTCCTGGTGATCGGGCGCAAGGCCTAACCGCGGCCCTCGCCGCTCGCGGTGCGGCGTCGCGCCGGCTTGCGCACCTGGTAATCGCCGCGGCTGAGCGCGTTCTCGAGCCAGACGTAGAGGACGATGAAGAGGTAGCGGCTGCCCATCTCTTTCATCGCCAGCTTCGGCACGCCGCTGGTCCGGTTGGTCCAGTTGGTCGGAATCACCTCGTAGCTGTGGCCGCGGACGATCGCCTTCAGCGGCATCTCCACGGTCAGGTTGAAGTGCTTGGAGAGGAGCGGCTGGACGGTTTCGATCACCTCCCGCCTGTACGCCTTGAAGGCGTTGGTGGTGTCGTTGTAGCGGTGGCGGAAGAGGATGCGGATGAACTGGTTGGCGAGGCGGTTGATCGTCAGCTTCAGGCGCGGGTAGTCGTTGACCTGGGCGCCCGGCACGAAGCGCGAGCCGAAAGCGCAGTCCCAGCCCTGTTCGAGAATGTGGTGGTAGCGGACCAGGTCCTCGGGGTCGTCGGAGGCGTCGGCCATCACGATCGCGACCGCGTCGCCCTCGAAGACGTCGAGGCCCGCTCGTATCGCCATCCCGAACCCGCGCTCGTAGTGGGAGCGGTGGCAGCGCACACGCGGGTTCAGGGCGCCGATCGCCGCCACCACGGCTTCGGTCGAGTCTTCGCTGTCGTCGTTGACGACGACGACCTCGTACTCGATCCCCTCCCGCTCCAGCACCGCGACCACCCCTTCGACCGTCGCCCCGACCGACCCCTCCTCGTTCTGGGCCGGCATCACCACCGAGAGCTTCATGCCGGCGTCGCCGTCCAGCGCTCGAGGTTCTGCTCGTACATCTCCCGCAGAATGTCCTCGACCCCGTAGCGCAGCCGGAAGTCCGGGTAGTCGGCTTCGAACGGGGCGAGGTCCGAGATCCACCAGCGGTGGTCGCCGATCCGCGGCTCCTCGCCCATCTCCCAGCTCAGCTCGCGGCCGGCAACGCGCTCGCAGACGTCGATCGCCTCCAGCATCGAGCAGTTGCTGAATCGCCCGCCGCCGATGTTGTAGACGGCGGCGGCACGCGGCGCCCTGCGGTAAGCGTCGAAGGCGGCGATCAGGTCGGCGCTATGGATGTTGTCCCGGACCTGCTTGCCGGCGTAGCCGAAGACGGTGTAAGGGGTGCCGGTGACGGTGCACTTCATCAGGTAGGCGAGGAAGCCGTGCAGCTTGGCACCGGCGTGCTGGGGGCCGGTCAGGCAGCCACCGCGGAAGGCGACGGTCGGCATCCCGAAGTAGCGCCCGTACTCCTGCACCAGCAGGTCGGCGGCCGCCTTGGAGACGCCGAACAGCGAGTGGGTCGAGGAGTCGATCGACATCGAGGTGTCGATGCCCTCGAAGTAGTGGTGGTCCTCCGGCAGCTCCAGCCGCTTCTCCAGATCCTGAAGCGGCAGCCGGTTCGGCGTGTCGCCATAGACCTTGTTGGTCGAGCAGAAGACGAACGGCGCCTCGGGACAGTGGGCGCGGGCGGCCTCGAGCAGGTTGAGGGTGCCGTTGGCGTTGACCCCGAAGTCGGTCTGCGGCTCGATCGCCGCCCAGTCGTGGGAGGGCTGGGCGGCGGTGTGGATCACCAGCTCGATCGCCCCGGCGTGCTCGCGGAAGATCCGCTCCACGGTCGCGGCGTCGCGGATGTCGGCGTCCTTCCAGCGGAACTCCGGGTGCTCGGCGACGAGGCGCTCGGTCACGTGCGCCGTCGAGGACTCGGGACCGAAGAAGCGCGCCCGCATGTCGTTCTCGATGCCGACCACGTCGAAGCCCTCCCCGACGAAATGCTCGACCGCCTCGGAGCCGATCAGGCCCCCCGCCCCCGTGATGATCGCAACCGGCATGCTTGGTGCCTACTCCCTTCCCCCGCGGGGGCGTCGATGTCGAGTGCCTGGGCGATCCGCTGCTCGTCAGCCACGATCCACTCGTGGATGTCGGCGAGCACCTGCTCGGCGCCACGGCGGGGGCGCCACTCGTCCAGGCCGAAGATCTTGCTGCAGTCGGAAAGGTATATGGGGACGTCTCCCGCCCGCGTCTGCTCGATCGGCTCGATCGGCACCTCGTTGCCGGTCAGCTCGCGGCAGATCGAGGTCGTCTCCCGCAGCGAGAGGCTGCACTCGCGACCGCCGCCGACGTTGACCGTGCGCCCGTCCCAGTCCGCGGGGGCGAGCAGCTGGCGCTCGACCAGGTCGACCAGGTCCTCGACGTGGAGCAGGTCGCGGACCTGCTTGCCCCGGCCGCCGAAGCCGATGTAGCTGAGCGGGTTGCCGAAGTGATGGGCGAGCATCCAGTGGGTGAAGACGCCCTGGTCGACCTTGCCCATCTGCCAAGGCCCGGCGATCACCCCGCAGCGGTCGATCACCGCCGGCACTTCGAGCCCGGCCCGGTACTCCTCGATCAGCAGCTCGGCGGCGAGCTTGGTCGCGCCGTAGAGCGTCCGCGACCCCTCCAGCGGGAAGTCCTCGGCGATCCCGGCGGGGGAGACGCCGGGGAGGCCCTGCTCGGCGGCGATCTCGAAGCGCGTCTCGGCCTCCTCCAGCTTCAGCTCGACCTGCGGCTGCACGGGGTAGACGCGGCTGGTCGAGAGGAAGACGACGAAGGCGCCGTCGCGGCGGGCCAGCTCGAGGCAGTTGTAGGCGCCGGTCAGGTTGGTGTGGACGAGGTAGCCGGTGTCGCCGTCGACGCCGCTCATCACCGACGGCTCGGCCGAGCACTCGACGAGGGCGTCGATCCGCGGTACCCGCACCAGGTCTTCGGGCTCGCGCACGTCGCCGCGCACGAACTCGACCCCGGCATCCCGCAGCCGCGGCAGGTTCAGTTCGGAGCCGCGCCGGTAGAGGTTGTCGAGGGCGACGATCTCCCAGTCGGGGTGCCTTGCAGCGAGTGAAACGGCGAGGTTGGAGCCGACGAACCCGGCTCCCCCGGTAATCAGCAGGCGCTCCGTCACGGGGGCGCCACGCTACCGCACCGCCAGGCCCGGAGCTCGGCGAATCGGGCACTCGCACCTTGCCGGGATCCGACTTGGCTAACTTGAGGGGGGTGAGCCGAGTCACAGGGACGATCCGAGTGGCGGGGATGGCGGCACTGCTCTGGCTGCTGGCGGCGCTGGTCGCCGGCGCGGGGACGGCGAGCGCCCTGACGCTGCAGCCGGTCGGCGCGTTCGACCAGCCGGTCTACGTCACCTCCGACCCGGGCAACGCCAACCGGCTCCTCGTCGCCGAGCGCGGGGGAGCGATCCGCCTGATCGAGAGCGGCGGGCCGCCGAGCCTGTTCGCCGACCTCAGCGGTGAGGTCGAGTGCGGCAGCGTCTGTCAGAGCACGACCGAGCGCGGCCTGATGTCGATCGCCCTCTCGCCGACCTTCGACGAGGACGGTCGGGTCTTCGCCTTCTACGCCAACGGCACCGACGGAACGCTCCATGTGGTCGAACTCGTCTCCGAAGACCCAGGGCACGACGAAGCGGCGATCGGGACGCTGGAGCCCGTCCTCGAACTCGCACACGCGCAGGCCGCCAACCACAACGGGGGCCAGCTGCAGTTCGGCCCGGAAGGCGAACTGTTCGTCTCGACCGGCGACGGCGGCGGCGCCAACGGCCAGTTCCAGCACGCCCAGGCTCTGAGCGACCCGCTCGGGAAGATCCTTCGGATCGATCCCGACGACCCGCCCAACGCCTACGAGGTCTGGAGCCTCGGCCTCCGCAACCCCTTCCGCTTCTCCTTCGACCGGGTGACCGGCGACATGGCGATCGGCGACGTCGGCCAGGGCGCCCGCGAGGAGATCGACTTCGCCCCCAGCCCCCTCGGCGGCCTGCTCGCCGGCGGCGAGGGCTTCAACTACGGCTGGAACTGCCGCGAGGGCCTGCTGCCCGGCCCGGCCACCGAACCGGCCTGCGCCATCCTCCCGCGGGCCGCCTTCGTCGACCCGGTCTTCGACTACCCGCAGTCGCCCGATCCCGACCTGGGCGGGGAACGCTGCGCGGTAGTCGGCGGCTACGTCGTCCGCGACCCCGGCCTTGGCGCCCTCTACGGCAGCTACGTGTACACCGACCTCTGCTCCGGGGCGATCCGCACCTTGCGCCTCCCGGCCCAGGCCGGCCAGCCCGCCACCGGCGACTGCTCGCTCGGGCTCCGGGCGGACAGCCCGGTCTCCTTCGGGGAGGACGCGGGGGGCAGCTCTACGTCGTCGAGCAGGACGGGCCGGTCTACCGGCTCGAGGGCCCGCCTCCGGTCGGCTGCCCGGTCCCGATCCCTGCCCCGCCGCCGCGGGCGGTGCCGAAACTCAGCCCGACCTTCATCGGGATCAAGGCGCAGCGGCGCCGGGTCGAACGCGGCAAGACGGCGGTGCTGAGCGTCTGGGTCTCCCCCTGCAGCACTCGCAAGGGCGACGCCGTGGCGCTGCTGCGCAACGGGCGCCGCAACGGCTCCAAGTTCCTCAGCCGCGCCTGCACGGCCCGTTTCCTGCGCCGGGTCCACCGCAACACCCACTTCCTCGCGATCACCTACGCGGACGGCGAGTACGCGGCCGGGGAGTCGCGGCGCCTGCGGATCCGGGTCGTGCCCCGGCGCCACCGCTGACCCGACGCATGGCCGGAGCCCCAATCGCCTGCGGTGCGCTCGGCGCCTACGACCCGGAGCGGGTACGGCGAATCGGGGCGCTGATCGGGGCACAGCCGCGGCCCGTGCACGAGGACGCCGGGTCGGTCCTGATGCTCGACCGCGAGCCGGTGCAGTGGCACGGGAGCCGCAGTCGCGGCATCGGCTGGATGGAAGGGAGCTTCTGGCGCCCCGGAACCACCGCTGAGGACTGGCAGCAGGCGGCGCGCCTCGGCGCCACCGGGCTGGTGATCGACGGCCGCCAGCGCTACCTCCACACCGCCGTCAACGGGCTGGCGCCGCTGTACTGGACCGAGGAGGCCGGCGCGACCTACTTCGCCTCCCGGATCGACCCGCTCGTGCGCAGCTCCCCGCGGCCGTTCTCGATCGACTGGGACGCCTGGGCGGCGATCATCGCCATGCGCTACCCGCTCGGGGATCGGACCCCGTTCGCCGAGGTGCGACGCCTCGGTCCCTTCTCGACCCTGCGGCGACGCCTCGGGCGGGGCCGGGCGAAGGCGGCCACCTGGCCCTGGGCCGAGATCGAGCCCGGGGTCGGGATGGAGGCGGCGGCGGAGCGCCTGGCCGACGGCGTGGAGGCAGTGCTGGCGCCACTCCCAGGTGGCATCGTCTGCCCGCTCAGCGGCGGCCGGGACTCGCGCATGCTCTTCCTCTCCCTGGCCAGCAGCGGGCGGGTGGCCGCCGCCGTGACCGTGAACGACGACGAGGGGGACAGCTACGAGGAGGATCTCGCGGCCCCGGTGGCGGCAGCCTGCGGGGTGTCCCACGAGCGTCTCGCCGGGGCGGCCGGCGGCTACGCCGAGGACTGGCAGGAGCGGGCTCGGCGGGTCGAGTACCAGTTCGCCGACCATGCCTGGCTCGTCCCGGTCGCCCGTCGGCTCGAGGGCGTCGCCGCCCCGGTCCCCGACGGCTTCGGGATCGACGTCTTCGTCTCCCTGGGGCGACATTTCTACACTCGCGAGACCCTCGACGGCAACGGGAAGGCCGCTGGACGGGCGCTGTTCGACTCGCTGCGGCGCTACGGCCTCGCCCAGCGGGCGCTCACCGAGGACTTCCACAGCCCGCTCGAGTCGCGCTCGCGGGAGCAGTTCCGCGCCGCCACCCGGCAGTTCGAGGGACACCCCTCGCAGCCGATGCTCTCGGCCTACGTAACCCGCTCGCTGCGGGGAGTCTCGTCCTACGCGACCCGCTTGATCGGCGAGCGGGCAGCGGTCGTGACGCCCGGAGCCTGCGACCCCGTGGTCAGCGCCGCCCTCAGCGTCCGGCCGCCGGAGAAGGCGGAGGGCCGGCTCTACCAAGCGGTTTACGAGCTCCTGGCGCCGTCGGCGGCGGCGAGCCTGCCTTCGACCGCCGAGACCCCGCGCCGCGCTCCGCATCTGGCGCGGCGCTGGCGCTCTCGCAACGCGGTGGAGATGCACCGCCGGCTGCTGGGCGACGGCCCCCTCGCCCCGCATCTCTCGACCGAGCTGCGGGACTGGCTCGAGCGCGCCGAAGGGGTCGAACCCTCCCCCGACCTGCGCCTGGGGATCGAGGCGATCAGCATGCTCCACGCCTGGTGGCAGCGCTACCGGGACTGCCTGCGCGACGCCGACCCGCGCGACCTGCGCAGCTGAGTCAGGTGCGGCGGCGCAGCGCCCGGCCCACCGCGCGCAGGGGCGCGGTCAGGCGCCAGGTCCGGCTGCGCTCGTAGGCGTTCACCAGTTCGGAGGCACGATCGGCCTCCCGGTGCGCCGCCTCGTGCGCCTCGCGCAGCTGTGCCTGGCTGGCCGTCAGGCGGTCGCGCAACTGGACGTTCTCGTGGGCCAGGGCCTGCGCGTCGGCGCGGGCCCGCCACTCGAGGCGCACCAGGCGGGCCATCTCGGCCAGCGGCGCACGTGGCTGCGGCTCGGGGCGCGCCGCCCGGCCCAGCAGGTCGATCAGCTCCTGCGCGTGGACGTTGGCGCGATGGTGGGAGATGACGAGGTCGTGGTTGACCGGCCCCATCGCCGGCTCGTAGGCGGCGAGGTCGGCCGCCAGGGCCGCCGCGTCGAGCACCCTGCGGCCGCTGCGGCCGGCGATCCCGTCGGCCTCGATCGCCGCGTAGGAGCCCGCCGTGACCCAGCCCTCCCCGCCATGCTGGTCGTAGACGTAGGCGGCGCGGCCGCAGGCCATCGCCTCGAGAATCGCCCGGCCGTACCCGATCACCACGTCGGCCGTGGCCAGCGCTTCCCGCGGGTCACCCACCTGGGCTCGGGGCCCGCCGAGCCGGCGCAGCTCGAGGCCGGCCTGCCGGCAGGCCGCGGCGAGCATCTCCTCGCGGTCGGCATTGGAGTTGTTGCCGAACAGGAGCGCCGTGCGCGCAACCTCCGGCAGCGGCCCCCGCGGCAGGAAGCGCTCGGTGTCGATCGGCTGGCGCAGGCGCACGACCTCGACCGGCGTCGCGAAGCTCCGCATCCGCGCGGCGACGCGATCGTTGAGCGCGACCACCGTGGAGACGATCCCCTCGAGCTGCGGCGGCGCCTGCAGGTCGAAGCTCTCGCTGTGCGCGACGAAGACCTGGGGCGCTCCGGAGTAGCGCTCGGCGAGCCGCAACGAGACCCCGGCGTCCTGCACCAGTGCCGCGTCGCATGCGCCGGGAAGCGCCGCCTCGTCGACCACCGTCAGGCCCCGCTCCGCCGCCACCCGCACTCCCTCGCCCGGTTCGAGCGTCCAGAGGACGACCTCGTGGCCGAGCCGGTCGAACTGCTCGGCCACGGTGAGGAGATACGACTCGCTGCCGCCCAGGCCGAGGTGGTTGGTGGCGAGAAGGAGCCTCACCCCAGGCAGCCTAGCCAGCGCTTTTGCCGACCGGGCGCGCCGGCTTAGGGCCGGGCGCGGCCGCGGGTGATCCCGACGAAGGTGTGCCAGGCCGGCTTCGCCTTGAAACGCGGCCCTTCGCGGAAGAAGCCGACCGAGTCGCAGAAGTTGCAGGAGTCGGGCAGGTCCTTCCAGGAGAACCAGTAGACCTGCTTGAGGTTGAGGCGGCCGCGGTTCTCCAGCAGGTAGCGGTAGGAGTCCTTCAGCTGTTTCACCTGGCCGCGGATGCCCTGCTCGAAGGCGACCTGCTGGAAGTTGTTCTCCGAGCCCCAGCCCATCTCGGTGATGTAGAGGGGCACGCCGGGGTCGCGGTGATCGACGGCGACGTCGCGCAGGCCCTCGACCAGTTCCTCCAGGGTTTCGGCGTCGACCGCGTAGGGGTGCAGGGCGATCCCATCGAAGCGGTTCTTCAGCCCCGGAGCGATAGAGGGCGGCGAGGAAGTCGGTGGCGTCCATGCCGCGCGGGCCGCTCGCGGTCGGTTCGCCGAAGAGGCCGGTGAAGAGCACTTTGGCGCCGGGGTCGACCCGTTTGATCGCCGGACTGGAGATCCGCACCAGCTTCGCGTAGCGCTGCGGCGTAGCGGGGTAGGCGAAGTAGAAGAAGTTGGCCTCGTTCCAGATCTGCCAGGTGCGGATCGGCAGCGGCCGGCGGATCGCCGGCTCGTACTGGACGACTCCGGGCGCGTGCTCGTTCCAGAAGTCCCCGCCGGGGCCGTAGCGCTCCACCGCCGCTTTCAGGAAGGCGGTCCAGGCGCCGCGGGCCTGGGCGCTGTCGACCGGCAGCTTCGTGTACTTGCGGGAGATCCAGTGCGGCGTGCTGTAGAGGAACGGCAGCACCTCGAGGCCCTGGCGGGACGCCAGCTCGACGACTTCGTCGAAGCCTCCCCAGTGGTAGCCGCCTTGCTTGGTCGGCTGGATCCCGCTCCAGGGCAGCGGCCAGCGGATCGCTGTCGATCCCGCCCGCCTTCATGTATTCGACGTCTTTTTCGGTCAGCACGGTCTGCGGACCGATCCCGAAGAAGCCCTGCGGGCCCCGCGGCACCGGCTTCGCGGAGCCGGCCTGGGCGCCGGCGAACAGGGCAGCGCCGAGGCAGACGAGGATGAGGATGACTGGCAGGCGTCGTTTCATCGAGTCGAGAAAGGTAGCGGTCGCGTCACCCTGCAACACGGCGAGGGCACGGATGTAGCGAGGGCGTTGCCGTCGCGTCAGTAGGTCCCGCCCAGCTTGCGGTGGTCCCAGCTGGCGGTGCGAACCGGCTTGAAGTGGATCGCGACGCGCTTCGGCGCCTGCGCTTCCAGGGCCGCCCTGGCGTCGCCCTCGACCGCGGAGATCCCCTCCGCGTAGCGCAGCGTCAGCTCCTCGGCGAAGCCGATCACGGTCTCGAAGTCGCGGTGGATCTCGGCTTCGGCCTCGATCATCACTCCCCGCAGCTCGCCGTACTCATGCCCGGTCTCGACCAGCAGCGTCGCCCGCGGGTCGCGTTCGAGGTTGCGCACCTTCTGCGACTTGGCGTAGGTCCAGATCCAGATCTCGCCCCCGCGCGGCACGTACCAGAGCGGCATCGAGTGCGGCCAGCCGCGCGGCCCGAGGCTGGAGACGACCGCCACCCGCTCCTCGTCGAGCAGCTGCAGCAGCTCGGCGTCGCTGAGGACGATCTGGTCGCGGCGGCTCATCGTGTCGCGCACCCTAAACCGCGCCGCACGCGAACGGCGTCATTTTCTGTGCCTGTAGCAACAGTTATCGACGCCGTTCAGCCGGCGAAGGCGCGACGGTAGGCGGTGGGGGTGGTCGCGGTGGCGCGGCGGAAGTGGTCGCGCAGGGAGGCGGCGGTGCCGAAGCCGCAGCGCCAGGCGACCGCCTCGACCGGCAGGTCGGACTCCTCCAGCAACCGCCGCGCCTCCAGCACCCGGCGCGCGAGCAGCCACTGCAACGGCGTGGTGCCGGTCTCCTCGCGGAAGCGGCGGGCAAAGGTGCGGGGGCTGACACCGGCGTGGCACGACATCGAGGCGACGTCGAGCGGCTCCTCCAGGTGCTCGGCCGCCCAGCGCCGGGTCGCCTCCAGCGAGCCGTTGTCCGCGGCCGGGGCCGATTTGGCGAACTGCGCCTGGCCGCCCTCGCGGTGGGGCGCCGCAACCATGTGGCGGGCGACGCGCTCGCCGGCGGCGGCGCCGAAGTCCTGGCGGATCACGTGCAGGCAGAGATCGATCCCGGCGCTGAGCCCGGCCGAGGTCATCACCTCCCCTTCATCGACGTAGAGGGCGTCGGGGTCGACCGCGACCGCCGGGAAGCGCCGCGCCAGCTCCCCCGCCCAGGCCCAGTGGGTGGCGGCCCGGCGGCCGTCGAGCAGCCCGGCGTGGGCGAGGGCGAAGGCGCCGCTGCAGACCGAGAGCATCCGGGCGCCGCGCCGACTCGCGGCGCGCAGAGCGTCGAGCGCCGCCCCCGGCGGCGGCTCGAGAATGCCGGCGTAGGCAGGGACGACGACCGTCTCGGCCCGGCGCAGGGCGCCGAGCCCGGCCGCCGGGGTGACGCCGAAGCCGCTGGTGGTGCGGACTTCCTCCCCGTCCACCGAGCAGCTCGAGAACTCGTACAGCGGCTCGCCGCCTGGCCGCGTCGCCAGCCCGAACACCTGTGCGGGTGCCGTCAGGTCGAAGGCGACGAGGCCGTCGAGGCAGAGGGCGACGACCCGGTGCCTACCGATCCCCAGGCTCCCGTTCGTCCTCGCTGCGCGTCCGCCCGCGATGGCAGAAATCTAGCGGAGATTGGCAATCCTGCCACTGGCGCGGCCGGCTCCGGGTCGCCAAGATCCCCGCCATGAAGACCTCGATCCTGATCTTCGACGGCATCACCGCGCTCGACGCGATCGGCCCCTACGAGGTGCTGCGCTCGGTCCCCGGCTGGGAGGTCGAGTTCGTCGCCAAAGCCACCGGCGAGGTGCGTACCGACAGCGGCCACCTCGGCCTCAGCGCCGACCACGCCCTGGAGGAGGTGAGCGAGACCGACATCGTCCTCGTCCCCGGCGGCGCCGGCAACCGGCCGCTGCTCGACGACGAGCAGGTGCTCTCCTGGCTGCGCGAGGTCGACGGCCGGACCAAGTGGACGACCTCGGTCTGCACCGGCTCGCTGGTGCTCGGCGCCGCCGGCCTGCTCGAGGGCAAGCGCGCAACCGGCCACTGGCTCTACCTGGAGCCGCTGCGCGCCTACGGCGCCGACCCGGTCGGCGGCCGCTACGTCGAGGACGGCAAGGTCGTGACCGCGGCCGGCGTCTCGGCCGGGATCGACATGGCCCTGCACCTGGTCGGCCAGGAGGTCGGCCCCGAGGTCGCGCAGGCGGTCCAGCTCGGCATCGAGTACGACCCCCAGCCTCCCTTCGACGCCGGCTCCCCGGCGAAGGCGCCGGCGGAGATCGTCGAGCTGGTCACCGCCGTCTCCGAGGCCGACGGCTCCTCGCTGAACCTGCGGGACTAGCGCTCCGGTACCAACTCCAGCTCCTGCCAGGGGCCCTCGCCGGCCATCGGCTGGGTGCGGCCCTCGAGCCAGTCGGCCTGGAGGTCGTCGTAGTGGCGGCTGGCCGGGTGGCCGGACTGGCCGGTGAACATCTGCCAGCGCGAGCGCTCCGGCGCGGTCGGGTCGGCGACCATGCGCCAGCTCGGCGCCCAGACGGCTTTGTAGGGGTCGTTGGGGTCGTAGGCGATCTGGCTGACGGTCTCCTGGGCGCCGCCGGCGCGGAGGCGGCGGTTGAGCAGGCGGCGCAGCAGCGGGTTGGCCTCGCCCAGCGGGTGCGGGAACTCCATCTCGTGCACGTGGCCCCAGCGCCAGCCCTCGGGGTCGGGGCCGAAGCGCTCTTCGAGGTCGTCGAGGGCGCCGGCCAGCGCTTCCAGCACCAGCTCGTCCCAGGGGCGGCCGATCAGCTCCTCGTCGCCTTCCTCCCAGAGACCCATCAGGTGCGAGTGCCAGCGCCAGGGCGAGGTGATGTGGGGCGTGAAGCCGTTGTCGGCGCGGTCGAGCCAGCGCTCGCTGAGATCGCGGTCGCCGATCGCGGCCCGCGCCACCTCGCGCGCCAGCCGCAGCAGGAAGGCCTGGTAGATCGTGCCGGCGATCGTCTCCGGGTCGAGGCGCCCGTCCCAGCTGCGCAGCCGCTCCAGCGCGCTCAGCTCGCGCTGGCCCCGCGGTTGGAGCCGGCCCAGCCGCCGCGCCGCCTCCAGCCCCGGCAGCGAGAGGTTGTCGGACTGCATCGCCTCGAAGCCCGCGAGGTCGTGCTCCTCGCTCTGCCCCAGCAGCTGCTCGATCCGCTTGGCGCGGAAGCCGTCGAGCCATTCGCTGGTGATGTGGTGGGGGTACTCGTCGCCGACGATGCGGTTGTTGGCGGTGACGAGGAAGCCGCTCTCGGGGTCGATCGCCTCCGGCAATTCGTCGTAGGGGATCGTCCCCTCCCACTCGAACTCGCCCGTCCAGCCTGGCTTCGGCAGGTCGGGGCAGCCACCGCGGCGCAGCGGCAGGCGGCCGATCAGCTTGTACCCGATCGAGCCGTGGCGGTCGGCCCAGATCAGGTTCGAGGCGGGCGCCGTGTGGCCCTCCAGCTTGCGCACCAGGTCGGGTCCGGACTCGATCTCCAGCAGCTCGAACATGCCCTGGAAGGCGGTCGGTTCGGAGAGCGCGGTCCAGCTCAAGGCCAGTGGCTCGGCCTCGTCGGCGCCGAGCGCCTCGTTGACGAGCGGACCGTGGTGGGTGATCCGCACGTCGAGCGCGACCGGCTCGGAGCGCCCTTTGACCGGGATCTCCTCGCGCACCGTCTCCAACGGGCGCCACTCGTCCTCGAACAGGTAGGTGTCGCCGTCGACCCGCTCGACGAAGAGGTCCTGGACGTCGGCCATGACGTTGGTGAAGGTCCAGCAGACGTCGTTGTTCTGGCCCATGTAGACGCCGGGCAAGCCCGGCAGCGAGGCGCCGCGCACGAAGCGCTCGCCGTGGCGCAGACCGACCTGGTACCAGATGCCGGGCATGCTCGGGGGCAGATGCGGGTCGCCGGCGATCAGCGGCTCGCCGGTGGCGCTGAGCGAGCCGCTGACGGCCCAGTTGTTGGAGCCGCTCGCCTCCGCCGCCAGGCCCATCGAGCGCCGCACGGCGTCGATCTGCTCGACGATCGCGAGCCCGTCGCCGCTCCAGGCTTCCTGGGTGACGACCGGGTTGTCGGCCGGGTAAGTGGGGTCGAGCCGGGCGGTCAGCTCCGGGCCCAGTGCCCGCAGCATGTCGGCCCGCAACAGCTCCCGCTCCCAGTTGGTCGAGAGGCCGAAGGCGAGCAGCTTGCCGAGGCCGAGGATGTCGACCGGCCGCCAGGGCTTGAAGTCGAGCCGCAGCAGCTGCATCTCGAAGGGCAGCGCCGGAGCCGCCGCGGCGGCGGCGTTGACGCCCTCGCAGAAGCGCTCCAGCAGCGCCCGCAGCGCCGGGTCGAGCGCCGCCGCCTCGCGCTCGGCGACGCGGTGCATACCGAGCGTGCGCATCAGCCGGTCGATCGGCAGGCCGTCCTCCCCTGCCATTTCCGACACCCGGCCCTCGACGGCGCGCCGGTAGAAGTCCATCTGCCAGAGCCGGTCCTGCCCGTGCACGAAACCCTCGGCGAAGTAGAGGTCCCGGTGGGCGTCCGCCTCGATGTGTGGCACGCCCCAGCGGTCGCGGCGCACCCGCACCCGACCCTCGAGGCCGCGCAGCTCGATCGTCCCTCGCTGCTTCGGCAGCGGGCGGCGCGCCAGCCAGTGCCAGGCGGCTGCCGTAGCGACCGCGGCGAGGCCGGTCCCCGCGGCCCCGGCGAGCAACCCCGCCCGGGCCGCCCTGCTTCTGGTCAAGCGACTCATAGCGACGATTGTTTCAGTTGGCTGGCTGGCCAGTCTGCTCCTACTCACCCTATGGGTGCGTCAGAGCAGACGCGTGCCCCTTCTACTCGCGGAGGTCGTCCGGCAGCCGGCCCTCGTCCTCGAGCTTTTCGAGGTGGGCCTCCATCGCCATCGCCGCCATCGGCAACAGCTCGATCGGGATGTCGTCCCAGGCCTCGGCCAGCAGCGCGGCGCGGGAGCGCTCGCCGCGCTCGAGGGCGGTGAGCAGGCGCCGCTCGCGCATCTCGCGGTGCTCCACGTATTCGGCCAGCTTGGCGGCGGGGTCGGTGACCCAGGGGCCGTGGCCCGGAGCCATCAGCTCGATCTCCTCACCCTGGAGCAGGCGCAGCGAGTCCATGTAGGCGGCCAGCGAGCCACCGCCGGGCGGGACGATCGTCGAGCCGAGGCCGAGCACGAGGTCGCCACTGAAGCAGACCCCGTCGTCGCTGAGGAAGCAGACGTGGTCGGCGGCGTGACCGGGCGTCGCGAGGACGCGCAGGCCGGCGTGAGTCTCGCCGCCTGACGGGAGCACGACCTCGGCCCCGAGCCGGTCGGCCCCCGCAGCGTGATCGCCGTGGGAGTGGGTGAGCAGGACCAAGCCGATCCCGCCCCGCTCGGCGCCGGCGGCACGAATCGCCTCCAAGTGCCTCTCATCCTCGGAGCCGGTATCGATGACGACGCAGGGGTCGGCACCGTACACGTAGGTGTTCGTCCCTTCCAGCGTCATCGCCCCCGGATTCGGAGCCACGATCCGCAACACCTCCGGGTGTCCCGGCGCCAAGCTCACGCGGGCTGAGGCCATCCCGGTAGGGGTGGAGCGTCTTGTACTTTTTCGCCGCTTCGCATCGTCCCTTGCCGCAATGACAACTCGAAAAAGTTAAGCGAAACCCCTACCGGGATGGCCTCAGCCCGCTGCGACCTCGCGGGCAATCGCCTCGCGCGCATCCTGCGGCTCGAGCACGACCAGGTCGCCGGCGCCACGCAGGATCTCCCGCACCAACCAGGGCTTGCCGGCGTAGGGAAGCTCGACGACGACGGCGCCGTCGGCCAGCTCCTCGACCACGGTGCGCTCCTCGCGCAGCCAGCGCGCCCGCTCGGGCGAGACCCAGACCCGGGCGACCTCCGCGGTCGGCACCTCGCCGTGGGTCATCCAGCCTTCGACCCCCGCCAGCTCCTCGGCCTCCGGCCGGGGCTCGAAGGTCCGCTTCGAGAGCGTCGCCTCCTTGACCCGGTCGAGCTTGAAGTGGCGCATTCCCTCTTTGCCGAGGTCGTAGCTGGCGACGTACCAGCCCTCGGACCCGTTCTGGAGCCGGTAGGGCTCGACCTCGCGGTCGGTGAACTGGTCCTCGTTCTCCTTGTAGTACCTGATCTCGAGCACGCGGCTGGCGGCGATCGCGTCGTTGACCTTGCGCGCCACCTCGGCGTCGCCACCGCCCGCCGAGGCGATCTCCAGCCCCTCCTCGGAGGGGTCGTGGCCGAGCGCGTCGACGATCTTCTTACGTGCCTTCTGCAGGTCGGTCTGCGGCAGGTGATCGCCGAAGAGGTCGATCGCGGCCACCAGCGCCTTCGCCTCCAGCGGCAGCAGCCGGGCGGGGCGGGCGAAGTTGTCGCCGTAGGGCTCGGAGTCGACCTCGATCTCATCGCCGAGGAATTCGGCATAGAGAACGTAGGTGCCGCCGCCGAAGTTGACGACGTTGAGCAGCTCGACGTCCTCGCGCAGCTCCTCGTCGGTCAGTTCCAGCCGCTGGCGCAGCTCGGCGATCTGCAGCCGCTCGCCCTTTTTCGCCGCTTCGATCAGCATCCCGGCGAGGGTGACGAGGCGGGCGAAGCGCTCGGGCCGGATCGCCGCCTCGCCGCGGCCGTTGGAGCGGCCGCGGCGGGGCGCGTCGCGCAGCGGCCGGTCGACGATCTCGGCCGGGGCGAAGCCGTTCTCGTGGCGGTCGCGCAGCAACGCGAGGCGCTGGTCGGCCTGCTCGCGCAGATCGTCGGGCGCCAGCACCTGGGCGTTCTGGCGCCAGCGCAGCACCCAGGCAATCAGCTCGCGGACCGAGGCGTAGCCGGTTTCGAAGATCTGCCCTTTGCCGGGGGCGGCGTCGGACTTTTTCGCCGGCCGCAGCGTCCCGTATCCCCCGAAATCGCGCTCGATCATCCAGGCGACCCGCTCGCGGATCCAGATCTTCGCCGTGCCCTGGGTCTCGCCCAGCTGCCAGTCGGCGCGGCTGCCGTAGTCGCGGCGGTCGAAGTCCTCGGGCGGGGAGAAGTCGTGCTCGGCCTTGGAGGCATACCCGACCTTGCCCTGGATCCGCGAGAGGCGGAAGACGCGCACGGCGTCGCGCTCGTGCGAGTGGCCGATCAGGTAGAACTGCCCGCCGCGGAAGACCAGGTGGAAGGGATCGACCTTGCGCTTCTCGGTCTCGCCCCGCTCCATCGTGTAGTAGGTGAACTCGATCGTCTTGCGGCGGCTGATCGCGGTCTCGATCTTGGAGAGGCGCTGGGAGAGGTCGCGGCCGCCGGCGGAGGCGGTCATCGCCATCTCGACCGGGGCGCGCTCGCCCTCGCTGACCGGGTTCGGGTGCCCCCAGGCGACCTGCTGCAGGGCCAGCCGCAACGGCTCGGCGTAGGCGAAGCCACCGTCGGTCAGCAACAGCAGCGCCGTGCTCAGCGCCGCCAGCTCCTCGTCGGTGAAGGAGATCGCGTCGAGGTAGAAGTTCTCCGGCGGCAGCGAGTAGAGCTCCGCCTCGAAGAAGCCCTCGCCGGGCTTCTCGACCCCGAGCTGGATGCCGAGGCTCTCCAGCTCGGCCCGGTCCGCGTAGAAGCGCCGCGCGAACGCGTCGTCGTTCATGTCGCTGTACCCCTCCACCTCCCGCTTGATCTCAAGCGCCGAAACCGGCCTTCCTTGGGCCATCAGGAACGAGATCAACGAGAGCTGGCGAATCAGCTTCTCGGTGTCCTTCGCCACGTGGCGCAGGATAGTCTGCGGCCGTCCCATGGACATCCTGCGCAACCTCTTCGGGAACCTGACTTCCGGCTTGATCCGGCTTTTGGTCGCGGTCGGGATCCTCGCCGCGGCCTATTTCTTCATCGTCAAGCCGGTTCTGCACACGACCGAGAACGCAATCAAGACGACCAATCAGAGCTTCGAAAAGTCGCTCGGGGTCCAGGGCGTCGACATCACCGACATCTCGGGGACGATCGAGGACGTCAACAGGAAGGTCCAGCGCGAGATCCGCCGCTCCTTCCAGACGGCGGAGAAGAAGGGCAACCCGAAGCGGCTGGTCAGGTGCATCGAGCGTTCGAACGGCAACGTCAACAGGATTCAGCGCTGCACGCGGAAGTTCTGAGCTGACTCAGGCGGCGGCGCGCTGGCCGAAGTAGGCCGAGCCAGATAGGGCGCGGTCGAAGCCGGACCAGACCTCGCCGGCGGGGAGCTGGCGCTCGAGGCGGTCGAAGCTGCCGAGGCGGCCGCCGAGGTTGTCGATCATGTGCACGAGCACGGCCTCGCGGGTGGCGGGGACGACCGGGGAGCCGTGCTCGAGCTGGCCGTGGTGGCTGAGGATGATGTGCAGCACGCACCGCGCCAGTTCGGGATCGAAGCCGGGGATCTCCTCGATCTGGCGGCGCACCAGGTAATAGCCGAGCGGGATCTCGCCCTGCAGGCGGCCGAGGTCGGTGAGGTCGATCGCCAGCGGGTCGGAGTTGTAGGCCTCTGTCTTGCCGATGTCGTGCAGGAGGGCGCCGGTGACGGCGACGTCGCGGTCGATGCCGGGGAAGAAGTTGGCGGCGGCGCTGACCGCCTGCGCGACCGAGAGCGTGTGCTCGAGCAGACCGTGGCGGTAGGCCTGGTGGTAGACCTTGGCCGCCGGCGCCTCGCTGAAGCGGGCCCAGGCCTCGGATCCGGGAGCGAAGAAGCGGTCGAGCAGCTGCAGCAGCTGCGGCTCCTGGATCGTCGAGAGCAGCGCCCGCAGGTCGCGCTCCAAGAGCTCCAGGGAGACCTCGGACTCCGGCGCCAGCTCGGCCGGGTCGTACTCACCCTCCTCGGCCGCGCGCAGGCCCGAGAGCTTGATCTTCGCCCCCCAGCGCTCGCTGACCTCGAAGATTCCGGTGAGGAAGATGGCGCTGCCGCTGGTCGCGGTCGCGTAGAGCGCCTCCGCGTCCTCCCAGCAGACGGCCTCGGCGCTGCCGCTGGCGTCGCAGACCGCGAGCCGCAGCCAGGGCTCGCCGTTGCGCTTGCGGCGCAGCTCGCGCTCGCGGACCGCGTAGACGCCGGAGACGCGCTGGCCGTCCTCGAGGTCGCGCAGCGGCACCCGCTCCGACGGGGTCGGGACCGCTCCTGGCGCCGCACCGAGGACATCGCCCTGGTCTGGACTCGGGAACAAGGTCTGCTCACTCATGGCCCGATCCAAAGTAGAGACGGTGGCGGACGACTTTGGAGTCGTTTACAGAAGCCCGCCGAGCCAATGGCCGAGGGCGACGGCGCCAAAACCGGCCACCACCGAGAGGCCGATGTTGAGCCACCCGAGGCGGGCCAGGCCGGCCGTTCCGAGGCGGTGCGAGTCGAGGATCCAGGTGGAGAAGGTGGTGAAGGAGCCGATGCCGCCGCCGGCGAGGATGACCAGCGCCGCGCCATCCAGCCCGACCCCGGCGACAACGCCGAGCAGGAGGGCGCCGCTGACGTTGACGACGAAGATCCCGAGCGGGAAGGGACTCGCGGCACGGGAGGCGACCTCGGCGTCGAGCGCGAAGCGCGCCGCGGCGGCAGCGCCACCGAGCAGCCCGACCGCGACCCAGGCAAGCGGGGTCACCGCTCGCTCCCGGCCGAGCTCGACCGCGGCCGGAGCGACCCGCCCCGCCGCCGCTCGGCCGCGATCCCGAGGCGCAGGAAGAGGTAGCCGGCGGCGATCGTCGTCGCGCAGTAGGCCGCGGCGAGCCCGAGGTAGCCCTCGTCGACCATCTCGAACAGCTCCAGTTGGAGGGTCGAGAAAGTGGTCAGGGTGCCGCAGATGCCGGTGGCGAGGAAGGGATGGTGCAGGCGCTCCTCGGGGTGGTCGCGGAAAAGGGCGAAGAACCAGCCCAGCAGCAGCGCCCCGGCCATGTTGACCGCGAAGGTCGCCCACGGCCACTGGCCGGGGTCGGTCGAGGCTACCTCCGCCAGCCCGACCCGCAACAGCGCTCCTACCACACCGCCGACGTAGATCGCCAGCAGCTTGCGCGGGTCGTGGGGCGGCGATCGCACCGGCGCAGTATGTGACGCGACTCAGATGCGCGTCGCGATGGCCGCAAACCCGGCGAGAAAGCTGCCGCTCATAGCGATCGCGCCGAAGGCGATCAGCCGCTGGATCGAGTCGAGCCGGCCCTCGACCCGCTCGAAGCGGTCGTTCATCTCGTGGCGCAGATCGACGATCTGCCCTTCCACCTGCTCGAATCGCCTGTCCACCTGCTCGAAGCGCCTGTCCACCTGCTCGAAGCGTTCGTCGACCCGGCGGAACTGCTCGTCGACCCGGCGGAACCCGTCACTGACCCGATCGTTGAGATCGTCGAGGCGCTCGTCGGTCCAGCTCTCCCTCATCGTCTGCATTCTTGCACCGTAACTTCTTGTCTGCATACCGAACAAGACGCGAATGTGCCAATAGAGTGCCGACTCATCAAAGCCATGCGTTACATCGCCCTGGCCGAGGCGACCAGCTTCATCGCCCTCCTGATCGCCTCCTTCGTCAAACGGACCGGCGGCGACGAGATCGGGGTCCAGGCCTCGGCCCGATCCACGGCGTCCTCTTCCTCGCCTACGTCGTGATCGCCCTCAACATCCGCCACGACCTGGGCTGGAACGGCAAGACGACCTTCTGGGTCCTGGTCGGAGCGGTGGTCCCGTTCGGCGGCTACGTCGTCGATTGGCGGCTGCTGCGGGATGCCAATGGCGAGGCGCCGCCTGCTAGGCCAGGAGCCGCTCGGGCATCTGAGTCGCATCGCCGCTGAGACGCTCAAAGGCGAGCATCCTGGCGAAGATGCCTCCGGTCCGGGTCAGGGTGTCGAAGGGGCCTTCTTCCACTATGGAACCAGCGGTTAAAACGATGACCCGGTCGGTGTTGCGAAGGGTGCTGAGGCGGTGGGCAACGATTAACATCGAGATCCCCTCAAGCTGGTCGATCGTACCCTGCACCGCGCGCTCAGACGTGTTGTCGAGAGCGGAAGTCGGCTCGTCGAGCAGCAGCAGGCCGGGGTGGCGAAGCAGGACGCGAGCTAGGCAGATCCGCTGGCGCTGGCCTCCTGAGAGGGTGTCGCCTCGTTCGGCGACGACCGTCTCATAGCCCCGTGGCATGGCGAGAATCGTCTCGTGGATCTGGGCGCGCCTCGCTGCAGTCGCGATCTCCTCGTCGCTGACCCTCTCGCGTCCAAGGACGATGTTGTCGCGAACGCTGCCGTGAAAGACGCGCGGCTCCTGAGCGACGTAGCCCACCCTTTCCGCCAGATCGGCCCGCGACATCGCTGGCAGATCCTGGCCGAAGAGCTCTATCGCACCTGAGTAACCGTGGTGGAGCCGCTCGATCAAGCGCAGCAGGGTCGACTTGCCACAGCCGGACTCGCCGACGACCCCAACGCGTTCTCCCATCTGCAGGTCGAAATCGAGGCCGTCAAGTACAAGCGCTTTCTCGCGCGAGTAGGCGAAGCGAAGATCCCTGACCGCGATCGCCGGTGCCCCGGCGCGGGGAACCGGCGATGACAACGAGGGGGCCGGGAGGTAACCCCGGTCGACCGGCGCGTCCAACAACTCGAACAGATCGCGGGTCTGCAGGGCCGCCTCGGACGCCTCGTCGAAGATGCGATGCAGCTCCCGCAGCGGAGTCAGCACCGCCCCGAAGAGGAGCACGTAGGCCGTGATGTCACCGGCGCTGATACGGCCAGATGCGGTCATCGCAAGCGCCACGCAAAGCACGAGCACCAACCAAAAACCCTCGTTGATCGACTTGGCGGCGTCGAAGATCGACATGGCGCGGTGATGCCTGAGCTCGGTGGAGCGCAGAGCCTCGCAGCCGCTCTCCACCTGCTCGAGGAAGTACTCCTCGGCGCCCCTGGCGCGGATCGTGTCCAGGGCCGGCAACAGCTCCGTCACCTGCCCGTCGATCGCATCCTTGTGGTCGCGGACTTCGACCCGCACGCCCGCCTGGTTGCGGACCTGCCAGCGGACGATGAAAAAGCCGGTTGGAACGACCCCGGACATCGACAGGGCGACCAGGGGATCCCTGGTGAACGCGACCGCCAACGCCGCCACCGAGAGCGTCACGGCGGGGAGCAGATCGAGAGCCCCGAGCTTGACCAGTTTGACCGCGCCTTCGATGCTGCGATTCGTGCGGCCATAGATGCTGCCGAGGCGGCCCTTGCGAAGGCGATCGAGGTCGAGTCGCAGCAGGCGCTCGTAAGCGCGGACGCGACTGTCGCGCTCGAAGCCGGTGGCGACGTTCTCGACCAGCTGGCGGCGGGCAACCTGCAGCATCTGGCCGATCAGGACGATGGCCGCCGTGAAGGCGAGCAGGCCAAGTGAGCCGCTGAGCGTCACGGACCCGCCCTTGATGCTGCCGTCGACGAGGTCGCCGATCAGCAGCGGCAGGATCGCGGTGAGGCCGCTGGCGGCGAGCATCGCCAGCATGGCGATGAGCAACCGGCGCCGCTCCGGTGCCGAGAATTCACGCCACAGTCGCACCCATAGCCTGGCCGCCGCCCCGCGCGGCGCAGGGGAGGAACGTCGTGACCTGGATCGGATCGTCATCGCCAGCGTGCCTCCCACTCGAAGACGAAGAGGGTGTTTGGCGGGGGGAATGCGAGCGCATAGGAAATGACCGGCAGGTCCCCTTCCCCCTCCCGCAGGGGCTCCAGGCGCATCTCCTCGCCCATCGCGGAGAGATCGGCGAGGCCGTCGCCGACGCGATAGATGCAGAGGCGCGCCGCGGGAATCCGCAACGGCTGCTCGTCGAGGGCGAGCCGCCACAGCAGGAACCGCGCCGGCCGGCCGACGTGGACCACATCACGGTGGACCTCGTCCGCATATTCGGCGTCGACCGTGATCCTGGCCCTGTCGCCGACCGCGAAGCCACCGATCGCGGGGGCGATCGGCTTGTGGAGGCGGCGGTCGCCCGTCGGGAGATCCTCCTCGCTGTATTCGGTCGGAGCCGGCTGACGCGGGGTGCCATCCGCAGCAGCGATGTCGGCGGAGATGCTGAGCGAGGACGCCGGCGCCGGAAGGGTGAGGTTCGAATCGGCGATGACCGGGTGGCCTGACTGCCGGACTGCCATGGTCGAGACCGCCTGCAGGCGAGCGCCGGCGGTGTCGCAGCTCCAGCGACGAACGACGCTCACGAGGCCGTCGCCGTCGACGTCCTCGGCCGCCTGCTCCCAGTGCAGGGCCGGCGAGGTCGGGATGCGCTTTTCGGCTCCGTCGGTCCTGGTGATCCAGTGACTGGGCTCCGCCAGGCCGATGCTCTCGAGCGCAAAGGCGAGATCGAGGGCCCAGCCGGCAGCGCGGGTGTTCATCAACGCGACGGGATGACGAGTCGCGTAGAACTGGGGCGCGAGCTGGGCGATCCAAAGGACCACCAGGGCACCGGGGATGCCGAGCTTCAACACTGGCTCGAGGAATCCGGGCACCGCGACTTCGGTGAAGGGCAGGTTCGTCATATGGGGAAAGCTGGAGAGGCCGGCGACGATGAACACCGTGATGACGACCACGATCTGGCGGCCGGCCAGGACGCGGGAGATGCCAGCGTCGTCACGGAAGCGGCGATGCAGAGCGAGCGCGCGTGGGAAGGTGTCGGCGAGTCCTCGCAGGTCGGCGAGGCGAAGCTGGGTGACCGAGGTGTGCAGGGCCTCGAACAGGCCCAGGAACGCCAATGCCCCCACGAAGAACAACAGCAGGCCGGCTCCCGGGAGAGCCGGGAAGCGCTCGCTTTCGCCCTCGAGCAGGCCGCCCACCACCAGGTACAGGCAGCTGACGCCGAGCACCCCTCCAAAGGCGTGGGCCAGCAGGGAGCCGAGCCGCGCCCCCGGGCCGGCCAGGCTGTCCGCGTCCAGCGACTCCCCGAAGCGCTCCTCGAGCTCGGTCGCCAGGGCGGTGGTGGCAGCTGGGTCGTCGGGACATTCGTGGGCGAACACCTGTGCCAGCGCCCGCTCGATCCGGGCCACGGGTAGCCCGGGGTCAGAGGAGGCGACCAGCCTCGCCGCCTCCCCCTCCGTCAACCCTTCCAGCCGGCAGATCTCGCGCACCCGCTCCGCCAGCTCAGGTAGGCCGCGGATCCGCGACCGGTTCCCGCGCTTGCCCCGGCGCGCCGCCAGCGCGGCGAACGGGATCCGCAGCTTCGTGGTGAAGGCGCTCATGACGCCGGGCCACCCTGCTCCGCCTGAGCGAGGCTCGCCGGCTCCGCGCCGCCGTCGCCCTCGTCCGCGGGGCCGAGAAGGTCGGCCATCGCGTCGCTGCGACCGATGTCGGGATCTTCATCGCCCCATTTCAACTCCACTTTCAGGATCAAGTGGCCCATGGGGGTACGCTCGAAGCGAACCTTCGTTTCGCACGGATCCGGAGGCGTGACCTCCAGGTCCTTGCGCAACCGGATCCGGCCAGATCGCGCCAGCGAGGCCGCGAATTTTGCCAGGATCGTGCTCACGTCACGGAGCGGCAACCCCTTCTCGGCGCTGTAGAGCATGTGAGCCGGACCAGGCCCAGGGTGCCGGTGGTGCGGGCCGTGATGGTGAGGCAGATGTGGTTTCATGCCGGATCCCCTTTTCGTCAAGGAACAAGGACTCGGCATCACATCTAGACGACTTGCAAGCCCGAGGCAAGACGCCTTTTCCGGTTAGTTCACTGGCGCGAAAAACTCCGATCGAGGCCGTGTACTTTTGTCCTTCTGGAACCTTTTCCCGGGGTAATTCGGGGAATTCGCGGTGATTTTTTACACGGCCTGATTGAGGCCTATCTTGCGCTCGATGTACCGGTCGCCGCACCGGTGCAGAGCGATGGCGATCGCGCCCAGCAGCTCAGGGGTTGCAAGGTCGGGTCGTTCTTCGGGCAACGAGGCCGGCGATGCCACGACCAGATCCTTCTCGGTCGCGAGGCTGGGGGAGTTGCTGACGATCCCCTGGGTGATCGCCCGCATGAAGTAGTTAGTCGAGGAAGACAGCGGCCCGCCGATGTAGATGCGTGCCGGGTCGAGCAACGTGCGGGCGTGGGCCAGGGCTATGCCGAGGTTCCAGCCAGCCTCGTGCAGGGACCGTTTGCAAGCCGGGTGGTCGCGAGCGAGGATTTCCTCGATGGTCACCTCGCTCGGCGCCTTGCGGAAGACGGGGGGCGCGAGCTCGGAGAGCAGCGCCCCCTCGCTGGCCTTCGTCTCGACGCAACCGCGCTGCCCGCAGCGTGGGCAGAAGTGTCCGCGTTCGTCGATCTTCACGTGCCCAATCTCGCCCGCGAAGCCGGTGCCGCCGCCGACCAGCTTGCCCTTGATCACGACGCCGGCGCCGATCCCGGCGCCGACGCGGACGTAGAGCAGGTCGCGAGGCGCCTTGCGCGGGTCGGGGTTCCTCAGCGTCTCCCAGCTGTGAACGCCGAGGGCGCCGAGACTGGCATCGTTGTCGATCTCGATCGAGACATCCGGGAGGATCTCTCGCAGCCGCATCGAGAGCTCCGCCTCCGGCTCGTATCCACTCCAAGCGGAGAGGATGTGCATCTCTGGCGCGACCCTCTTGGTCCTGCGATTGACCGGTGCCGGCAGCCCCACGCCGATGCCGATCACCTGCTCGGGCGATGCCCCGGTCGTGCGCTGGGCCTCCGCGAACACCTCCGCGACCAACTCGGCCGCTGTGTCCAGCGCCCGCTCGGGATCGTCATCGAGGTTCTGGACCGGCTCGCGCCGGACCGCTTCCAGCACCGGCCCGAATTCGGCACCAGTGATGGTCACGGAGACGCCCTGATGGGCGATGTCGACGCCGATCAGGTATCCGAGGTCGCGGGAGAGGGTCAGCCAGTGCTGGGGACGGCCCGGGGCGCTGACCGCGGTGCCCGCGAATCGCTTCCAGGCGAGGACATCCGGCTCATGAGAGGCAACGATGCCGGCCTTCCCGAGCTTGTGGAGGGAGCCCCTCACACCGGAGAGGTGTGATGCGTCCGACACCTCCCGGTGCGTGGTGCGCATTCGTTTGCGCACGATCTGAGCGACGCGGAAGTCGGTCATGGTGAAGTCGACCTTCCCCTTGGCGCCGTTTTGAACCGGCCCCCCAGAAACCATCTGACCGCACCCTAGTGGATGGTAGAAAAACCCAGTGTTAGCCCGCGCTTAACTGTAACTGCTAGATACTGGTACCCGAGACCGCGAGTAGCGCTCGCTTCCGCTTCAAGAGAAAGACCAGCTCGTCCGTATGCCCAAGAGCTTCGATCTCGCTGCGGGTCAGGACCACTATCTCCCGCCTTTCCTCCAGCGAGCGGGCAATCTGACGGTGAGCGCGGCTGAGCAGCTCGGGATTCCCGGTGACCCCCTTGGCGGCAACGAGGATGCCAAACGGCCGGCCCCGGCTGCGGAGCTTGTCGGCAAAGACCGCCACCTCCGCATGTCCCACCGGCCCGGACCAGTTCTTGCACTCGACCAGCAACACATAGTCGAAAAGCCATAGCCCGTCCGGATGGCTGTCGTTCCAGAACGCGACGTCGATCTCCTGGGCACCACCGATGTCGAGCGCCTTCCGCGCGGTGACAGACAGACCGGGGATGCGCTCGAACAGGTACGTGATCAGCTCCTCGAGCGCATCCCCCCGGGCGGTCGGCGTGTCGGCGCCGTCTCCCTGCGCGAACAGCCGGGCGATCCGCTTGCGATCGATCTCAGGCATTTAGATGAGCTGGCCGTGCACGCTGCGGTTGCGCAGTTCGCGGACAACCTCCGCGAAGCTGCTGTCGCGCATCTCCTCGAGCAGCTTTCTCAGCGAAATCCCCAGCACCGGCCAGCGAAGTCGGGCCGTTTCGATCTCGGTCGGCTCCTCCAGGGCGACGATCAGCGCCGCGCGAGCCCCGGAAACCCGGTGAAGCGCAAGCAGGCTGTTGCGCACGCCGGCGCTGTCGATGCGGGGCCTCACCTCGACGAGAAGCGGATTCCCGGCGATCGCATCGAGGTCATCGGACCAGACACCGATATCGAACGATCGGCGGGGACCGACCCCGCCGCTGGCAACCGCCCCGCTGGCCTCAACCGCTCTGACGAGCAGCTCCTCAACCTCGCTCAGCTCGAGCTCGCCTTCGCGCGTCTCCTCGAGCAGGTGGTCGGCATAGGGGCCGAGTGGCCGGCCGACGCTGTGCCTCGGCGCCCTCTCGCCCGTCGACCCCGCCTCGTAGCGCTCGAAGTTGTCGAGCGCCAGGGCAATCGCCTCGGCGTTGTCGGGCGAGGCCCTCACCTGCAGGAAACCGCGCAGGTCCACCGGCACTCTGGCCTCGCTGGAAGCGAGGATCAGCACCGGCTTGCCCATGCCGGCCGCCAGGCCGACCTCGAAGATCGTCCCCTCGGCTTCCTCGCTGTCGTCGAGGATGGCGACCACGACGTCCGCCGAGCGGATCGCGTCCGCGACCGCCTCGCCAAGCGAGGCACCGAGCCTCGCGACATCGGCCAGCGCAAACGTCTCCCACCCCCGGGCCTCCAGCACCGCCGTTACCGGATTGAGGTTTGCCTTACCGGGCGCCGCGATGAAGCAACGACGGGGCATGCTCGGAGATTCTAGTGGCGAGGGTGGGAATCGAACCCACGACACCACGATTTTCAGTCGTGTGCTCTACCAACTGAGCTACCTCGCCTCGGGCGCGGGCTGGCGCGCAGGGGAAGGCTAGCGAGCGGAGGACCGTCGGGGCTGATTGCATGGGCGGGTGGCACGGGCCCCCGCAGCGTTGGCGCTCCTGGTCGCCGGGGCGGCGGCGGTGGCACTCGTCTCAGGGGGATCGTCCGCCGATCCCCGCACCCCTCCCGCGCTCCCGGGGCTGCCGCCCCCGTTCCTGGGGACGGTCGTGGTCGGGAGCGGCGGCCTGAGCGCGGCGATCGACGCCTACGGGAACGTCGTCGACCTGCGGGTACCGGGCCCAGCCGGAAGGCCGCTGATCGACAACCCGGCGGCGCGGCAGGCAGCCGGAACGGTCGCGGCCGACACCGGGATCGTGCCACGGGTGCGTGTGGGAGAGGGCAGCGCGGTGCCGTCGTGGCGTGCGGAGGCAATCGAACAGCACTACCTGCCGGGAACCAACGTGGTGGTGGTGACGGCGTGGTTTGGGGAGGCGGCGGCGACCGTGACCTACGCCGCGCGTGGAGACGTCCTCGCCTGCCTCACTCGAACCAGTGGCGGGGCCCGGGTCTTCGTCGCAACCGGCGAACGGGTGGCCGGCGGCCGGCTGCGTTGCGACGACGCGAGGGCGCGGCGCCTAGTCCGCGCGGCGGCCGCCTCCGACCGGCGCTGGCTCTCCCGGGCGCGGCGGCTCGGACCGGCGGCACCCGCCTGGGCCTCCGCGATGTACGACCGCTCCCTGCTCACCCTGCGAGCGCTGACCGACCGGCGCACCGGCGCAGTTGCCGCAGGCGCGCGGGACGGCTGGGCCTATGTCTGGCCGCGCGACGCCGGCGCCGTCGCGCTCGCCTACGCAGCGGCCGGGTACCGAGGCAAGACGAGGCAAGTCGCCCGCTTCCTGCTCAGCCTCGAACTCGGCGCCGCCGCTCGCTTCCACGGCGACGGGACGCCGGTCGAGGGACGCGAGGCCCAGGGCGACGCCTGGGGCTGGACCGCGGTCACCGCGCGTGCTGCCGGCCTGCCGGCGCCCACCTCGAGACTCCCCTGGCACGACCGCGCCGACTACCAAGAGCGCGACCCCGGCGACTACCTGGGGAACGCGATCGCCGCGACGGCCGAACCGCCCACCGATGGGCCGATAAGTGGACGTGGAGTCAACTTATCGGCCCATCGACCGGCAGTCCCCGCGATTGCGGGAGCGTTTGGAGGCCCGGGCGGTCTGGCCCGACGGGCCGAAGAATCCGGCCTCGACTCGGCGGCGGCTTGGGCGGTGCGGCCGTTTGCGCAGCCGGCACTCTTCCCGGAGGCACGCCAAGCCCTGCTGCGCCTGACCGACCGCCAGACTCGTTTCGGGATCACGCCGAGCGAGGACTGGAACGGGGCCGACCCCTGGTCCGCCCCCACCGCCTGGACCGCCTGGAGCCTCGCGGCGCTCGGCGAGCAGCGCCAGGCTTTGCGATTGATGGCGGCACTCCGCCGTGCCGCCACCCCGGCCGGCGCCCTCCCGGAGCGGGTCAACGCCCGCACCGGCATCCCCCGCTCGACCACCCCGCTCGCCTGGTCGCACGCCTTCGCGATCCTCGCCCTGCGCGAGCTCTGGCCGTGACGACTCCCCCCGCAGTGAGTGCGGCAGAGCTTTGTACCGCCATGCGACACAAACCTCTGCCGCACTCGCCCTAGAGGGCGTCGAGGGCAGCCGCGACGGCGTCCGCGGCGGACTCGACGGGGACGACGCCGGGGGCGCCAGCCATGTCCTCGCGGCCGTTCAGCTCCCAGCTGCGCAGGGCCACCACAATGCGGCCAAGCCGCCGGGCGAACGAGATCTCCGAGAGCGTCCCCCACTCGCCACCGATCGCGATCGCCGCGTCTCCCGAGGAGACAACGGCGAGGTTGCGGGCGTGGCCGAGGCTGGTGGCAACCACGTGGGTGCAGTGCTCGTTAGCTTCCTCGATCGACGGCCCGGGGACGATCCCGATCACGATCCCGCCCGCTCTCGCCGCGCCGCGCGCCACCGCCTCCATCACCCCCGTCCGCCCGCCGCAGACCACCGTCGCCCCCGCCTCGGCCAACCGCCGCCCAACCTCCTCGGCCAGCTCCCACGCCTCCTCACCCTCCTCGCAGCTGCCGGAGCCGATCACGGCGATCTGACAAGCACGCCCGTTGGAGCCCAGGGAGGGGGTCTCCCCGGAACCTCCAAGTTCGTGACGGGGAGACCCCCTCCCTGGGCTCACAGCCGGCTCCCCCTCATCAGCCTCATCAGCTCCAGCGCCCCCGCCTTGTGAAGCGGTTCGTTGAGATTCCCACACTTCGGGCTCTGCACACAGGAGGGGCAGCCGGACTCACACGGGCACTCGGCGATCAGCCGCTCGGCGTCGCCCAGCAGGCGCTCGAACTGCTCGTAGCCGCGCTGCGCGATCCCCACGCCCCCCGGGTGACCGTCGTAGATGAAGATCGTCGAGCGGCCGGTCTGGAAGTGGACGTTGGTGGAGAGACCGCCGATGTCCCAGCGGTCGCACATCGCGATCAGCGGCAGGACCGCGATCTGACCGTGCTCGGTGGCGTGCAGGGAGCCGAGCAGGGCGTCGCTCGGCAGCGCCCCGCTGAGCTTTTCCGGCAGCACGTACCAGAGCGCCTGGGTGACGAAGCTCTGCTCGGGCAGCTCCAGCGCGACGATGTCGATCGGCTCCTGCTCGGAGATCGAGACGCGCTGGAAGGCGATCACCTGCTCGGTCACCGAGACGTCCCCGAAGTTGAGCTGCACGCCGGCTACCTCGCGCTGCTCGCGGGTGCGTTCGACGTAGATCTCGGTCTCCTTCTTCGGGCGCGTGTACCAGTCGCCGTCGAAACTGGAGACGATCGCCCGTCGCTCGCGGACGTCCAGCCGCTCGACCTCATACGAGCGGCCGAGGTGGAGGTAGACCGCCCCCGGGTGGATCGTCGTGAAGGCGCGCTCGGCCTCGACCAGGCCCAGCATCTCCCCCGAGTCGCGTTCGATCACCGCCACCGAGTCGGCCGAGGCCGAGCGCAGGGGAATCCGGTTGGCGACGAAATCGCTGCGGCTGGGGAGCAGCCGCCCGCCGGCGTTGCGCAGCTCCCCGGCCGCCAGCAGCCGCTCCGCCCGCTCGCGCCAGCCGGCGCCGAAGACCTCCTCGTCGGCGTCGGTCAGCGGCAGCTCGAAGGCGGCCGCGATCAGGTGCCTTGACGCGATCTGCTCGTTCGCGTGGTCGAGGATCGCCGCCTCGACCGGGCGCTCGAGGAACTCCTCCGGGTGGCGGCAGAAGAACTGGTCGAGCGCGTCCTGGCCGGCGACGTAGACGGCGAGCCCGCGGCGGCGCCGTCCCGCCCGACCCCACATCTGCCGCAGGCTGGCGACGGTGCCGGGGAAGGTGACGCAGATCGCCGCCTCGAGCTCGCCGACGTCGATCCCCAGCTCCAGCGCGTCGGTCGCGACCACCGCCAGCAGCTCGCCGCTGCTCAACCGCGCCTCGATCTCGCGCCGCTGCTGCGGCGTGTAGCCGCCGCGGTAGGGCGCGATCCGCGCCGCCAGCTCCGGCTTCCCGCGGCGCTGCAGGTTTTCGCGCGCGAAGCGCTGGATCAGCTCGATCCCGCGCCGGCTTTTGAGGAAGCAGATCGTCCGCACGCCCTGGGAGACGAGCTCGGCCAGCAGGTCCGCCGCCTCGGAGAGAGCGGAGCGGCGCGCCCCGGTCGCCTCGTCGAGCAGCGGCGGGTTCCACATCGCGACCTCGCGCCCGGCCCGCGGCGCCCCGTCGTCGTCGATCAGCTCGAACGGGGTCCCGACCAGGCGCTCGGCCAGCTCGACCGGGTTGGCGATCGTCGCCGAGGCGAGCAGGAAGCGCGGCTCGGCGCCGTAGTTGCGGGCGACCCGGCGCAGGCGGCGCAGGACGTTGGCGACGTGGGAGCCGAAGACGCCGCGGTAGGTGTGGGCCTCGTCGACGACGACCCAGCCGAGGTTGGCCATGAAATCGCCCCAGCTCTTGTGATGGGGCAGAACGCCGACGTGGAGCATGTCCGGGTTGGTGAGGACGAGGTTGTTGCGGCGACGGATCGCCGGCCGCTCCTCCTTCGGCGTGTCGCCGTCGTAGATCGCCTCGCGCAGGCCGGGTGGGCGCAACTGCGCCAGCTTCCGCGCCTGGTCCTGGGCCAGCGCCTTGGTCGGGTAGAGGTAGAGCGCCCGCCGCTTCGGCTCGCGGGCGATCCCGTCCAGCACCGGCAGGTTGAAGGCCAGGCTCTTGCCCGAGGCGGTGCCGCTGGTGATGACGAGGTCCGAGCCGGCCGCGGCCTCGTAGGCGGCGAGCTGGTGCGTGTAGAGAGACTCGATGCCGGCGCGCCCGAGCGCTTCGACCAGCCCGGGGTCGAGCGAATCCGGCAGCGAGACCGGCCGCGCCCGCCGCTCCGCCTCCGCGCTCTCTGCCACCACACGCCCGTCCCGCCGCGCCGAGTCAATCGCGATAGCCCAATTGGAATCCAAGAGGCTTTTAGCCACAGGCAATCCTTCCGGCGACGCGCATCGCCTGCAGGGAGGATCGGTCGTGGATGCGGAGGATGTCGGCGCCCTCGCGCACCGCCAGCGCCACGGCGGCGACGGTGCCCCACTCGCGCTCCGCGGGCGGGAGCCGCCCCTCCCAGGACCCGGCCAGGACGGCGCCGATGAAGTCCTTGCGCGAGAGCGAGACGTAGAGCGGCAGGCCGAGCGAGCGCAGCTCGCCGAGCCGCCGCAGGATCTCCAGATCCTGGTCGGGGCTGAGGTCGAAGTCGAGTCCGGGGTCGATCGCGATCTGCTCCTCGCCGACGCCAAGCTCCCGGGCCAGCTCGACTCTCCCCTCGAACCAGGCGCGCAGGTGGTCGACGACGTCGCCGTAGTCGCGCCAGGGGCGGTCGACCCGCGGCGGTCCCTCGATGTGCATCAGCACGTAGCCGCAGCCGCTCCCTGCGACCAGCTCGAACATCGCCTCCGAGCCGCCGGAGATGTCGTTGACGGCGCCCGCGCCCGCCGCCAGCGCCCGCCGCGCCACCTCGACCGAGAAGGTGTCGGCGGAGACCGGGAGAACGCGATCGTTTCCAGCATTGTGGCCCTCGTAGGGGCCCAAAGGCTGGAAACGATGGGTGACGCCACTGACGAGCCCCGCGATCGCCGGCACCAGCGCGGCTGCCTCGTCGTCCGGCGACACCGGCGGTCCGGCCTTCGCGGCCACGGCG
Organism: uncultured Solirubrobacterales bacterium; assembly: GCA_963802935.1. Classification (GTDB taxonomy): domain Bacteria; phylum Actinomycetota; class Thermoleophilia; order Solirubrobacterales; family 70-9; genus VAYN01. Next base: position 141,510 of record CAWDKO010000008.1, read on the forward strand.
CCGACGTCGAGCATGTCGAAGCCGGTCGCGACCAGCCCCAGCCCGTCCGCGACCGCCTGCTCCGGCGTGCCGCTGCGCGCCCCCTCGAACATCGAGTCGACGGTGACGTTGACGATCCCCGCCGCCCGCGGCAGGGTCAGGTCGAGATCGCCGCCGGCGAGCTTCCAGGGCCTCATCCGGCGAGCTTACGCCCCGGCCCCGGCCGTCCCGGCGCCCGCCTCTGGGACTACCGGCCGGAACCCGGCGCCGGGGTGCCGGCGACCAGCGGCAGCGTCGTCAGCCGCCCGCGGTCGCCGAAGCTCGGGTCCGGCCTGCCGTCCTCGAGGTACCGGCGCAGGAAGAAGCGGCTCGATCCGGGGGTGCCCACCAAGCCGCCGACGAGCGACCTTGCCCTCGGGCCGGGCAGCCACCTCGTAGGCGACTTCGCTCGCCGGAGTGCCGTAGACCTTGGTCTCGACGCGGGGGCTGACGACCCCGTCCGCGGAGAACCCGTGGTCGATGCGCCCGCTGCCCTTCAAACGGAGGAGCAGGAGTCCGTCGCAGCGCTCGCCTCCGCATCCGTAGGCGCTGCTGCCGGCGGCGAGGATCCCGCCGCGCGGCTCAACGGCGACCGCGTTCCCCTTGGCCTCCCCGGAGCGGGCGCCGCTGGTGATGAAGGCGCCGCGGAAGCCGAAGCGCCTGTCGGGGATCCCTTCCGGCGAGTAGCGGGCCAGGAGGAGCCTCTCGTCGGCCTGCCCGGCGATCAGAAGCCGCTTCCGCCTGTCACGGCCGAGCGCGTTCGCCGTTTCCGATGCCGGACTCGAGGGCGCGAAGTTTGGCGTCACCAGCCCGGCGCCGCCGCCGAAGCTCGGGTCCGGACCGATGGCGGTCCCCCCGACGCCGGTCGTCGCCGGCAGCATCCGCGCCAGCACCGCCTGGCTGCGAGCCCCCGGCTGGCGCGGCGCCAGCCAGCCGGCGCCGACGACGGTGCCGTTCGGGCCGAAGACGAAATCGTTGAGGTAGGTCTTGGGCTCGCTCGTCAGGCCTTCCCTGCTGGTCATCGAGCCGACCCAGTCGCCGCTGAGCCCGCCCGACTCGACGCGATAGAGGCTCCCGTACCAGTGTTCGCCGGGGTCTTCGGGGTAGCCGGTCATGCCGCCGACGTAGATCGCGCCGTCGCCGCCGATGCCGACGCTGGTCGGGTACCAGGCGGTACTGGCGCCCGGGGCGACGATGCCGGCGAAACCGAAGTTCCCGTCCAGATGCCCGTCCGGGAGCAGGCGCGCGACCCCGCCCTTCCCACCCGACGACCAGGCTGCGGCGACCACGATGCGCCCGTCCGGCTGCAGGGCGAGCGCGGTGAACGGCTGCATCTGCCTGAGCAGGGCGACGCCGTCTCCCCCGCCGAAGCTGCGGTCGAGGCCACCGTCGCGCCTGTAACGGACGACCGCGCCGAATTCCTTGCCGGAGGCGGCGCCGCCGATCCGTCCCGAGCCACCGGCGACGACGATCCGGCCATCCGGCTGCACGGCCATCGCGAAGTTGCCAACGGAAGCGCTCGCTGCGCCCGGCACCACGACGAGGCAGGACGCCGCCGTCAGCGCCGCCAGAGCAGCCTTGATCGATGCGCCCCTGGGCATGGTCGCTACCGTAAACCGTCTCTTGGGACTGAGTTGCGTCTACACCGATCTCGACGGCACCCTGCTCGGCCGCGGCAGCTCCCTGTTCCGCGACGCCGACGGCGGTTTCTCGCTGGCCCAGGCGCGGGGGCTGGAGGCCTGCCAGCGGGCCGGGGTCGAGGTCGTGATCATGTCCGGCCGCCGCGAGCCCCAGGTCCACGAGGCGGCGCGACTGATGGGCCAGGCCTCCTACATCTACGAGGCCGGATGCGCCTTCGCGATCGACGGCGAGACGACCCTGATGACCGGCGAGATGGAGCCGAACGAGGACGGCACGATCTACGAGCAGATCGAGGCGCGCGGGATCCCGAAGACCCTGTTCGAGCACTTCGAGGGGCGGCTCGAGTACCACGCGCCCTGGCACCACGGCCGCGTCCTCTCCCACCTCTTCCGCGGCAAGGTCGACGTCGACGAGGCCAACGCGCTGCTCGGCGAGCACGGCGACGACGACCTGCGCCTGCTCGACAACGGCGCGATCGGGCGCGAGATGCCGGCCGTCGACGGCCCCACCCACGCCTACCACCTGGTCCCGCGCCTGGTCAGCAAGGCCGCCGCGGTAACCGCCCACGCCCGCGCCCGCGGCTACGACCCCTCCGAGTGCATCGCCGTCGGCGACTCGGTCGAGGACCTCGAGGTCGCCGCCGCGGTCGGCCGCTTCTTCGTCGTCGCCAACGGGCCCGAGCGCGACCCCGGCCTGCGTGCCTCGCTCGCCGCCTGGGACAACGCCACCGTCACCGAGGGCAGCATGGGAGACGGCTTCTACGAGGCCGTCGTCTCGACCCTGATGGAGCGTCGCTAGTATCGAATCGATGAGTGGCGCGACCGTCGCGGAGCAGGAGTACCTGGAGATCATGTTCTGGCTGGAGGAGGCCGGACTGCCGATGACCGGCGCCAACATCGCCCGCGCGATGCAGCTCTCTCCTCCCACCGTGCACGAGATGGTCGGCCGCCTCGTCGACGACGGCTACGTCGAACGCAAGCCCGACAAATCGCTCGACTTCACCGAGTCCGGGCGCGAGCACGCCAGCCACATCGTCCGCCGCCACCGCATGATCGAGCGCTTCCTCACCGACGTCCTCGGCATCCCCTGGGACGAGGTGCACGAGGAGGCGGAGCGGATCGAGCACGCGATGTCACCGGTGCTGGAGGAGCGGATGCGAGCTGCGATCGGCGACGCCACCACCTGCCCGCACGGCCACCCGATCGTCGAGGGCGCGCGCGAGCAGGGCTCGCTGCTGGCCGACGTCGAGGTCGGCGCCGACGTCGTCGTCCTCCGCTTCGAGAACGAGGCCGAGGAGTTGCTGCACTACCTGAAGGCGGCGGGACTCGACCCGGGGCTGGCGGGAACGCTCGAGAGCTCCGACGAGGACCGGGTCGTGATCGCCTCCGCCGATGGCAAGCACGAGGTCAGCCGCAGCGTCGCCGAGACCGTCTCGGTCCGCGCCGACCCCGCCCCGCCGCCGCGGGCGGCGATCCCGGAGCAGCTGGTGCTGTCCGCGGACCGCTACGGCAGGTAGGCCCTGGGCGAGTTTGTGTCCTCACAGGACACAAACTCGCCCAGCGACCGCTAGCCCGGTACCGCGATGGAGATGAGCGGCTCCCCGGTCGGCTCCTCGCTGCCGCCCCTCGGCTCCGCCGTCACCATCACCACTTCGACCCCCTCCATGTCCGGCAGTTCGGTGCTGGCGCGGCCTTCGCGGTCGGGGACGAACAGCGCCCGCACCGGTTCGACTTCGCCGTCGCGCTGAACCCAGGCCTCGAGCACGCGGTCGTCCGGGAGCTGGCGCACGTTGGCCAGGTGCAGCGTGCCGGAGTCGCCTTCGCAGACCATTTCCGCGGCGACGCCGGGAGCCTTGCCGGCGACGATCGTGCTGCTGCTCCCCTCGTCGGAGCCGCCGATCCCGCCGCCGATCGCAAAGCCGGCGACGGCGGCTAGGACCAGCACCGCCACGGCGACGCCGGCGACCGGCCGCAGGCCCATCGGCCCGGAGCCGAGGTCGCGCAGCCGCGCCGCGAGGCGGCCCCCGGACGCGGCGCGCTCCGCGCCGGGCTCGCCAGCGTCCGCTTCCACCTCCGCCATCAACCGCGTCCGCAGCGACGATGGCGGCTCGACCCGCTTGACGGCCTCCGGCAGCGCCTGCACCGCCGGCGTCAGCCAGCGCAGCTCAGCGCGGCAGCGCTCGCAGCCCTCCAGATGGCGCTCCAGCGCCGTCGCCTCCTCTGGCTCCAGCGCCCCGAGCGCGTAGACCGCGAGGTTCTCGCTCCAACGCACGTGATCGTTCTCGCTCATGCCAATCCCTCCGCCAGCTCGCCCCTGATCTTCTCCAAACCCAGCCTCATCCGTCCCTTCACGGTGCCCAGCGGCACCCCCAGCATGCGCGAGATCTCCGACTGACTGAAGCCGCCGAAGTAGGCCAGCTCGATCACCTTCGCCTGCTCACCCGGCAGCTCGCCGAGCGCACCGCGCACCTCGCTCGCGGTCTCGCGCCGCATCGCCTCCTCCTCGGTCAGCTCCTTGGCGGGACGCTGCTCGAGGATCTCATCGTCGTCGAAGGTCAGCTTCGGCGCCTTGCCGGCGCGGCTGCGCAGGGCGTCGATCGCGCGGTTGCGGACGATGCTCAGCATCCAGGAGCGGACGCTGCCGCGGGCGCGGTCGAAGCGGGCGCCGCTGCGCCAGACCGAGATGAATGCCTCCTGGGTGACGTCTTCGGCGGCCGCTCGCTCGCCGACGATCCTGTACGCAAGCGAGTAGGCGACGCCGCCGTGGCGGTCGTAGAAGACCGAGAAAGCCTCGGGATCCTGGTCCCGATCAGCGGCATCAGCTCCTCGTCGGCCAGCCGCTCGGCCCTCTCCCGTCTAACGGTCATCCCGACCCATGATCCTCTCGCGCAGCCCCGGCCTCAGGCGAGGAACGGTTCCACGGCCTTCAGCACCTGCGCTTCGTCGAGCGCCGGGTCAAAGGCCTCCGGGGACGGTTCTTCCTTGTTCTGGAGGCGGATCGCCGCCGCGTGCCGGGCCTCGACCTGGACGATCGAGCCGGCCGCGCCGAGCACTTCTTTCGACTTGATCGCCGGGCCGGCGCCGTTGTAGGCGCTGACCCCGGTGTCCTCGAAGGTCTGCGCCAGCCTGAGGAAGCCGGCGGTGTTGCTGTAGGGGAAGTTGAACTTCGGCTTCGCAACCGGCTTGCCCCCCAGTTTCTTGATCGTCGCCGTCAGCGCTTCGACGTGCTGCTGCTCGTCCATCGCCAGCAGCCCGATCAGGCTCTTCAGGTCGCCGCTCGCCCGCGCCCGCGACTTCGCTTCTTCGTAGAAGCTCGCCTCCAGGTACTCGAGGGTGAGGGCGAAGTTGAGGATGCCGACGTCGCCGCTTTCGGACGCGGCCAGGGCCTTGCGGACGAACGGGGTGACCATGCCGAGGCCGTAGACCGCACCCGCGGCCAGTGCGCCCTTGAGGATGACGTCGCTGCGTGAGAGGTCGCCACCGCTCTCGTCGACTACCTCGACGCCGGCGAGCTCCGGGTGTGCGAGTTCTTGGTTGCTCATCGCTTTCTCCTTTGCTTTCTGCCGGCTCAGCCGACGATGAAGGGTTCGACGGACTTGAGGACGGTCTTCGCGGTCGCCGGCTTGGCGAACGCCCCGTCCGGGGTGATCGACTGGCCCAGCAGCGTGTTCAGCGTCGCCGCGTGGCGACCCTCGACGCTGTGGATCGCGAGCGCCGAAGCCAGCACTGCCGGGCTCTTGATGTTGGCGGCCTGGCCGAGGTAGGCGGCGGCACCGAGGTTCTCGACCGTCCCCGCCAGTTCCAGCACCGCTTTCGCGCTTTCCAGCGGGAATTCCGTTTTCGGTTCCGGCGCCGGCTTGCCGCCCAACTGCTTGACCGCGGCGGTCAGGGCGGAGACGTGCTGGGCCTCCTCCTCGCCGAACTTGCGGATCGTCTCCAGATCGGCGCCTTTGAAGAGGCCGCTCTTGACGACGTCCGCGTAGAAAGCCGTCTCCAGGTACTCGAGCGTGAGGGCGTAGTTGAGGATGCCGACGTCGCCCTTGCCGAACTGGGCGGTTTCGTCGCCGCCACCGCCGCCGGACCCGCCCATCGTCATGGTGGTCGTGTCGTCGTCGCTGCCGCAGGCGGCGAGGAAGGCGGCCGCGGCACCGCCACCGCTCAGCGCCATGAACTTGCGGCGCGAAACTCCGTCTTTCAGCTTGCTCTCGGGCATCTCGTCGTCTCCTCGCTGGTTTGCGCTTCTGTCGGTCCCCTACGCGAGGGCGAGGGCGGACGGATCACAACTGATCCGATCCGCTCGTGAGCCCGTAGGAAGCGGTATGGGATCCACCCGTCCCGCGGTCGGTGCCGCTCTCCTCCTAGCCGTGGCTGCCGTGATCGCCCTGACCGGCTGCAGCGACGGTGGCGACGGCACCACCCCAGGCGCGGGCGCCGCCGGGGGCGCGAAGGCCGTGACGATCCAGGACTACGTCTACGAGCCCGCCCGGATCGTCGTCCCCGCCGGGACCACGGTCAGCTTCGCCAACCGCGACGCCGCGCCTCACACGGCGACCTCGAAAGATTCCGGCCTCTTCGACAGCGGCACGATCAAAAAAGGCGAAACGGGTGAGGTGACCTTGGAAGAACCCGGCACCTTCGCCTACTACTGCCTCTTCCATCCATTCATGAAAGGAACTGTCGTCGTCGAATAGACGGCGTCAGGCGGTAGCGCCGGCGCGGATGCGATCAAGCGCGCCGGCGATGCGGGCGATGCCCTCGGCCGCCTTGTCGGCCGGAACTGGCGCGAAGGAGAGGCGGAGGCTGTTCTCGCCGCCCTCGATCATGAAGTCGGGGCCGGCGACGAAGGTCGCGCCCGCGGCTTTGGACTCGGCCAGGAGCGCCGTCGTGTCGGTGCCCTCGGCGAGGTCGAGCCAGAGGAAGTACCCCCCCTCGGGGACGACGAACTCGGCCTCGGGGATCTGCTCGCCCAGCGCCGCCACCAGGGCGTCGCAGCGAGCCTTCAGCTCTCCCTTGACGAAGGCGATGTTGCGGTCGAGCTCGCCGGAGCGGCAGAGCTCGAGCACGATCGCCTCGGCCAGCATGTTCGGCGAGATGTAGGTCTCGTTGGCGCGTTTGGCCAGCTTCGCGATCTCCTCGGCGGGCCCGGCCAGGTAGCCGACGCGGACGCCGGGGCTGACCGTCTTCGAGAAGGAGGAGGCATGGACGACGCGGCCGGCACCGTCGAGCGAGAGCATCGTCTCCAGCGGCTCGCCCTCGAACGGCAGCTCGCGGTAGGGGTCGTCCTCGAAGATCCAGAACTCGTGCTCGGCGGCCAGCTCGACCAGGCGCCGCCGCTTCTCGCTCGAGAGCGTGCAGCCGGCGGGGTTGTGGGCGTTGGGAATGATGTGCGCGAACTTGACCGGCCCGGCGGCGAGCGCCGCCTCGACCGCGCCGATGTCGACCCCGTCGGCCTCCAGCGGCACCGGCACCAGCTCGACCCCGAGCCGCTGCAGGAGCAGCAGCGTGCGGTCGTAGGTCGGCTGCTCGACGATCACCCGGTCACCGGGCTGCAGCAAATGCTCGAACAGCATCGCGCCGGCCTCCAGCGAGCCGTTGGCGACCATCACCTGCGTGGCGTCGAGCCCTCCGTGCCGCTCCGCGATCCACGCGCAGAGCCCCGGGTGCCCGATGCCGGTCCCGTAGGAGAGCGCCCTTTCCCAGTCGCTCTCCAGCGCCCGCGCCGCCGCTCCCCGCAACGCCTCGCGGGGGAGGATGTCGGCGCTCGGAGCGCCTCGCGCAAAGGAAATCGTGTCGGCAGCCATCGCTCCTCGACCCTAGCAACGCCCGGCCTCGATCGCGCCCTCCTCAACGGCCCTGGCAAGCCGCCTATACTCGCGCCGCATGGCGGTCGCGCGGGGGATCCGAATCGGCGCCATCGCGCTGCTCGCGGCACTCGCGGTCGCCCTCGGCCTCGTGCTGCTCAGCGGCTCCTCGCCGACGGCCGACGCCGCTGCCGGCCACCGGCCGCCGACGGTCGACCAGTCACAGATGGTGCTGCGACTGACCGACTTGCCGCCCGGCTACGGCAACAGTTATCTCGGCGAGGGACGGGGAGCCGACGGCCTCCTCTGCGAAGCCTTCAGCCGCGAGCCCGACGAAGCCGGCGTGGTGGCCGGGTTCGCGCGCAAGTACCACCCCCACGGCTGCATCGCCGGCTACGCCAGCCGCTTCATAATCCCCGGCGAGGAGCCCGTCCCGCCAGTCGTCTTCAGCGGCGTGATGGCGCTCGGCAGCGCCGCGGCCGCGGCCGACGCCTGGAGGCTGGTCCCCACCATGTTCGGCCTCATCCTCCCTGGCGGCCCGCCGCGGGAAGTGAAGGCGAACGCCAGGATCGGCGCGCAGACGCGGCTCTTTCACACGACGCGTGCCTGGTTCCCGTACCAGATCCGCGGCAGACAAAAGGCGTCGTTCCTCGCCTGGCGCAGCGGCAACGCCGTTGCCGCGGTCGTCGCCGTGGGCGGGTCCGTCGCCACCAACGACCGCGTCGTCGCCGAGCTGGCTCCGCTCCAGCAGGAGCACATCCTCGAGCCGACCCCCTACACGACGGCCGAACGCTCCGACGCCGAAGTCGGGCTCGAGGAACCGGCGATCGACCTGCCCGTCTACTGGCTCGGTCGCGTCTTCAAGCCCGGGGGCGGGCTGCCCTCGAACGCGCTGTTCGAGTCGGACTACCGGGGCGAGCCGATCCCCGAGAAGACCAAGGGAATCGCCGAAGGCCCCTATCCGCCGCTCGAAGCCGGCTACAACAACATCCGCCTGGCGACCTGGACGCCGCAGACCTGGCACGTCTTCGCCGGCTCGAAGACCGGCAAGGCGATCGTCTCCTGGAAGTGCACGAAGGCCCGCACCGTGACGATCCCCGGGGGTAGCGCGACGATCTTCGGCGGCTACAAAGAGGACTTCGCGCGCTGCCCGAAGAAGCCGCCCAGCGCCTTTACCGCCTGGGTCGACGTCGCCGGGGTGAAGATCGTCGTCAACCCGCCCTTCGCCCCCGACTTCATCGAAACCGTCAATCCCTACGGCTCCTTCGCGGGCATGGAAGCGATCGTCCGCGGCCTGACGCTGCGCCCGAAGCCGGCCTACTGAGCGGCGCCGCGCGGACTACGACCCGCGCAGCACTTCGACGGCGATCTGCGCCGCCTCGGTCGGGCTCTGGCCGACCCGCACGCCCTTTGCTTCCAGCGCGTCCTTCTTCGCCTGCGCGGTCCCGGAGGAGCCGGAGATGATCGCGCCGGCGTGGCCCATCTGCTTGCCCGGGGGTGCCGTGAAGCCGGCGATGTAGGCGACGACGGGCTTGGAGACCTCGGAGGCGATGTACTCGGCGGCCCGCTCCTCGGCGTCGCCGCCGATCTCGCCGACCATCACGATCAGCTCGGTCTCGGGATCGGCCTCATACAGCTTGAGGATGTCGATGAAGTCGGAGCCGACGATCGGGTCGCCGCCGATGCCGACGATCGACGAGTTGCCCTCGCCCGCCTGCTTCAGCTCGTTGCCGATCTGGTAGGTCAGGGTGCCGGACTTGGAGACGACGCCGATCTTGCCGGGGTCGAAGAACTGGGCGGGAATGATGCCGACGTTGGCCTTGCCGGGCGAGAGCACACCGGGGCAGTTGGGCCCGATCAGCCGCACCCCGGCCTCCTTCGCCTTCCAGTACGTCTTCAGCATGTCGAGCACGGGAATCCCCTCGGTGATCGCGATCACCGTGTGCACGCCGGACTCGATCGCCTCGTCGATCGCCGGGGCCGCGAAGCGGGCGGGCACGAAGATCATCGAGGTGTTGGCACCGGCCTCGGCGACCGCTTCTTTGATCGAGTCGAAGATCGGCACGCCCTCGACGTCCTGGCCGCCCTTGCCCGGGGTCACGCCGGCGGCGAGGTGGGTCCCGTAGGCCTGGTTGCGCAGCCCGTGGAAGGAGCCCTCGCGGCCGGTCAGGCCGGAGACGACCAGCTTCGTCTCCTTGTCGACGATGATGCTCACGAGGCGCCCCCGGCGAGCTCGACGACGCGGCGGGCCGCATCGAGCATCGTCTTCTCCTGGTGCAGGTCGGGCAGGTCGGCCTCGGCGAGGATCTTCAAGCCCTCCTCCGAGTTCGTTCCGTCGAGACGGACGACCAGCGGCACCCCGAGGTCGATCTCGCCCGAGGCGGTGACGATGCCCTTGGCGATCTCGTCGCAGCGGGTGATGCCGCCGAAGATGTTGAAGAGGATCGCCGAAACCTTCTGGTCCGAGGTGATGACCTCGAGCGCGTTGACGATCGCCTCCGCTTTCGAGCCACCGCCGGCGTCGAGGAAGTTGGCCGGGGCGCCGCCCGCCTGGGCGACGACGTCGAGCGTCGACATGCAGAGGCCGGCGCCGTTGGCGAGGATGCCGACGTTGCCGTCGAGCTTCACGTAGGTGAGGCCCTTCTCCTTCGCCATCGCCTCCTGCGGGTCCTCGACCGTGTCGGCGACCTCGGCGAGATCCTGGTGGCGGAAGACGGCGTTGCCGTCGATCGTCACCTTGGCGTCGAGCGCGACGACCTCGCGGTCGGCGGTGACGATCAGCGGGTTGACCTCGATCAGCGTCGCGTCCTCCTCGCTCGCCACCTCTGCCAGCTTCACCAGCACCTGGGCCGCTTCGTCGAGCGCGTCCTCGGCCAGCCCGGCGTCGGCGACGATCGCGCGCGCGGCGGCGGCGTCGAACGGCCGGGTCGGGTCGATGTGGCGCTTGACCAGCGCCTCCGGGCTCTCGGCGGCGACCGCCTCGATGTCCATCCCGCCCTGGCTCGACACCATCGCCAGCAGCTTCTTCTCGCCGCGGTCGAGGATGACCGAGGCGTAGTACTCGGCGGCGATCTCGGAGCCACCCTCGATCCAGACCTGGTCGACGCGGAACGGGCCCTCGCCGTGGGGGCCGACGATGTCCATGCCGAGGATCGCGTCGGCGTACTCGCGCGCCTCCCCGGCGTCCTTGGCGATCTTGATCCCGCCGGCCTTGCCGCGGCCGCCGATCAGCACCTGCGCCTTGATCGCACACGGGTAGCCGATCCGCTCCGCCGCCGCGACCGCCTCCTCGACCGTGTCGGCGACCTCGCCGCTGGGCACGGCGATGCCGTGCTTGGCGAACAGCTGCTTGCCCTGGTACTCGAGGAGATCCATTGAGAGGGGGCGCCGCGGCGCGGCCGCGCACCCTATCCGAGACGAGGGGTGAAGCGCCGAGACGGTGGCGACTGGCATAATGCCGCGGCTCGCATGGCCCTTCCCAGTCTCAAAAACGTCAAATGGGTGACCGCCGACTGTTACGGCACCCTGATCGACTGGGAGAAGGGGATCGTCGAAGCCTGCAAGAAAGAGGCGGCGAAAGACGGCTTCAGCTTCGAAGAGGGTCCCTTCCTCGCCCGCTTCATGGAGGTCCAGGCCGAAATCATGGCCGGCTCCTACGAGCTCTACGCCGAGGTCCTGCGCCGCACGATCGTCAAAGTCGCCGGCGAGCTGGGCTGGGAGGTGGAGCCCTCGCGGGCCCAGTTCCTGCCCAACAGCGTCGCCTACTGGCTGCCCTTCCGCGAGGCCAACGCGGCGATGGACCGGCTCGGGAAAAAGTACGAGGTCGGGATCATCACCAACACCGACGACAAACTGCTGGGGATCAGCCGCCGCCACCTGCGGACCGAACTCGACCTCGTCGTCACCGCCCAGCAGGTGCGCAGCTACAAGCCGGACCCCGTCCACTTCAAAGAGTGCGCGCGGCGGATCGGCGGCAAGAAAGGCTGGCTGCACATCGGCTGCAACTACACGACCGACATCGCCCCGGTGCTGAAAATGAACGTGCCGGTGATCTGGGTCAACCGCCACGGCGAGAAACTGGAAGGGCGCAAAGCCCCCAGCGCCACCGTCAAAAACTTCCGCGAAGCAGCAAAAAAGCTCGGCGCGTCCTGAGCGTTTTCTAGCTTGCAGGGCGCAACTCCGGCAGGAGGCGCCGGTTTCGGTTCGTAGTCGTGCCCTATGAATAGGTTCGAGCACCCCAAGTCACAGATGCGCGCGCTTCTCGCCGCGCGCCTGACGCTGGCCGCCAGCGTCCTGGCGCTGCTGGCCGCGCTCGCCTTCTCCCTCGGCCAGCAGAGCGCCAGCGCCGCCCCGCCGGCGACGGCCTCGAAAGCGCGCAACACCCTGCTCCCGGCCGGCCAGAAACCGAACTTCGTCCTGATCCAAACCGACGACCAGACGCTCGACCAGCTGTACGCCGAATACACGCCGCCGGGCGGGGCCCCAATCCAGGCGATGCCGAACACGCTCGCCTCGATCGCCGGCAAAGGGATCACCTTCAACCGCTACTACGACTCCTACCCGCTCTGCTGCCCGGCCCGGGTGACGACGCTGACCGGCCGCTACGCGCACAACCACAACGTGCGCGGCAACGTGCCGCCGAACGGCGGCTACACGGGCTTCAGCTTCCGCCAGGCCAACAGCCACAACGTCGCCACCTGGCTGCAGGGGGCCGGCTACCGCACGATCCACATCGGCAAGTTCCTCAACGGCTACGGCGACGAACCATTCGACGACGGCAAAACGGTGCCGCCCGGGTGGAGCGCCTGGCACTCGGTCCTCAAGGCCGACACCAACCACTACTTCTACGGCTACACGCTCAACGACAACGGCGCCCTCGACGGGCCCTTCGGGGACCCCGGCAACTGGGAAACGCGCGAATACGGCGTGCGCGACGACTTCGGCTGCCCGGCCGCGCCGCTCAACGGCCAGCCCTGCCTCTACGCGACCGACATCTTCACCCGCATCGCCTGGGAAGAGATGTTGGGCACGCCGGCCGGCCAGCCCTTCTACCTGCAGCTCGACTACACCGCCCCGCACGGGGACTTCCGGCGACCGGCCGGACCGGAGCCGGCGGTCCGCCACTACGACACCTTCGCCGGCGCCCCCTACCCGCACGACCGCTCGCAGGGGTTCAACGAGGGCAACGTCAACGACAAGCCCCGCTTCATCCGCGAAGCCGGCTACCTGTCGCCAACCGAGACCCACACCTACCGCATCTACTACCAGAAGGCGCTGGAGTCGCTGCGCGCGGTCGACGAAGGTGTGCAGCAGGTCGTCAACACGCTCGGCTCGATCGGTCAGCTGCGCAACACCTACATCATCTTCACCTCCGACAACGGCTTCTTCTACGGCGAGCACCGGCTGACCGGCGGCAAGTTCCTCGCCTACGAGCCGTCGACCCACCTGCCGTTGCTGATCCGCGGCCCGGGGATCAAGCCCGCCACCGCGACCGGCGAGCTGGCCGGCAACATCGACCTCGCCCCGACCATCCTCGAGCTGGCCGGCGCCAGCGCCGACAAAAGCATCGACGGCCGCTCGCTCGTCCCCTACATGGTCGACCCGACCCTGCGCACGCGCCGGGCACTGCTCTTCGAGTCCTTCGTTGAGACCAGCGACGTCGAACAGCAGGGAGGCCAGCCATTGGTTACCCCCTCCGCTCGCCGGGCGCGCCCGAACGAAGCCGGGGCCTCAATCGTCGCCCCGCCCAAGGACTACGTCGGGATCCGCCTCGGCCCCTGGAAGTACATCGAGTGGCCGAGCGGCGAGAAAGAGCTCTACGACATCACCAAAGACCCCTACGAGCTCAACAACAAATCCCGCGACAAGAACTTCTTCCCGATCCGCGGCTTCCTCCACCGCGAACTGGAGCGGCTGATCGAATGCGTCGGCAAAAAATGCCAGACGCCGGCCGAAAAAATCCCGCTCACGCAGAAGGAACAGCGCGAAATCAGGCGGGAACAGGAAAAGAAGCAGCGCGAACGCGAAAAGCGGCAGGAAGAACGCGAAGCGAAACAGAAAGAGGCGCAGCAGAAATAGCTTCTGCGGGGCTACTCGATGACGGCCAGGGTGTCGCCGCTGGAGACTGCCGCGCCTACCTCGACGTTGAGGGAGGTGACTTTGCCGGAGCGGTGGGCGGTGATCTCGTTCTCCATCTTCATCGCCTCGATCACGCAGATCAGGTCACCCTCGGAGACCTCGGCGCCCTGCTCGACGTTGACTTTGAAGACGGTGCCCTGCAGCGGTGCGACCAGGGCCTCGCTGGAGGCGCCGGCGGCGCCACCGGTCTTGCGCTCGCGTTTCGGCGGCTTCCTGCCGCCGGCGGCCGGCGCGCCGGCGCCGGCGCCGGCCTCGCCGATCACCTTGACGTCGAAGAGCTTGCCCGAGACCTCGACCTTGTAGTCGCGGCTGACGACCTCGCCGCCGTCCCCGGTGGGCTCGGGGGCGGCGACCTCCTCTGGCGCCGTCGACTTCAGCCAGTCGCGGTCCTCCATCAGGTCGCGGCAGGTCTCGCCCCTGGCCCACTGCTCGGTCGCCAGGATCGCCTTGTGGAAGGGGATCAGGGTCGTGAGGCCGCCGATCTCGTACTCGTCGAGAGCTCGCAGCATCCGCCGCGTCGCGTGCTCGCGGTCGACGTCCCAGACGATCAGCTTGGCCACCATCGGGTCGTACATCGGGGTCACCTCAGACCCCGCTTCGACGCCCGAGTCGACCCGGACCCCAGGGCCCGCCGGCTCGCGGTAGGTGGTGATCGAGCCGGGCGCCGGGGCGAATTTCTTGTGCGCGGCCTCAGCGTTGATCCGGCACTCGATCGCCCAGCCGCGCAGCTCGACCTCCTCCTGGGCGAGCGAGAGCTCCTCGCCGGCGGCGACCAGGACCTGCTCGCGGACGATGTCGACGCCGCTGACCATCTCGGTCACGCAGTGCTCGACCTGGACCCGGGTGTTCATCTCGAGGAAGAAGTACTCGTCGCCGACCTGCATCCCCTCGACCGTGCCGGCGCCGCGATAGCCGACCGCGGCCGCGGCGTCGGTGGCGATCTTGCCGATCCGCGCGCGCATCTCGGCGTCGACCTGGGGGCCGGGCGCCTCCTCGATCACCTTCTGGTGGCGGCGCTGGATCGAGCAGTCGCGCTCGCCGAGGTGGATCACGTTCCCGTGCCCGTCGGCCAGCACCTGGACCTCGACGTGGCGCGGGTCCTCGAGATAGCGCTCGACGTAGACGCGGTCGTCGGAGAAGAACTTCTCGCCTTCGCGGCCGGCGCCCTCGAAGGCATCGGCGAGGTCGTCCGGGGTCATCGCCACCCGGAAGCCCTTGCCGCCGCCGCCGCCCGCGGCCTTGCAGGCGACGGGGTAGCCGGCGTCCTCAGCCTGCTTGCGGGCCTCGTCGACGTCCTTCGCCGGCTCGGTCGCACCGGGGACGATCGGCACCCCCGCCTCGGCCATGATCTCGCGCGCTTTCGTCTTCGAGCCCATCGCTTCGATCGCCTCCGGCGGCGGGCCGATGAAGACGATCCCGGCCTCGTCGCAGGCGCGGGCAAAGTCGGGGTTCTCGGCGAGGAAGCCGTAGCCGGGATGGATCGCTTCGGCCCCGGCCTCCTTGGCGGTCTCAATGATCTTGGCGATGTTCAGGTAGCTCTCGGCCGGGACCGCGGGGCCGATCAGGAACGCCTCGTCGGCCTCGCGCACGTGGGGGGCGTCGCGGTCGATCTCCGAGTAGACGGCGACAGAGCCGATCCCCATCTCCTTCAAGGTCCGCGCCACTCGAATGGCGATCTCGCCGCGGTTAGCTATGAGCACTTTCTGGAACACGGCGGCGCAGTCTATTTGTCTGCGGGGCGGTGGGAGGAGAGGACGGGATACCCCTCTCGCTCAACTTTTTTGAGGGTCGCACAGGGCCATCCGAGAAGCCCGCCGGCAAAAAAGTACAAGCCGCTCCGAGGGGTATCCCGTCCTCTCCCCAACTGGCGCCGGCGCCAGGCTGCGCCGCCGCCATGCCTTGCGGTGCTTTAGCTTCCTCGGCCTCATGTTGATCGAGTTGCAGAGTCATTCGACGGTTTCCGATGGGCAGTTGCTGCCGGCGCAGGTGGTCGAGAAAGCTGCCGAGGCGGGGGTGACGACGCTGGCGTTGACGGACCATGACGCGATTGCGGGGGTGGCGGAGGCGGCTGAAGCTGCGAAGCGCGTGGGGATCGAGCTGGTGCCGGCGATTGAGATGTCCTGCGTGCACGAGTACGCGGAAGATCTGCACATCTGCGGGTACTGGGTGGACCTGGGGAAGATCGCGGCGGCCTGTGAGCGGGCGCAGCACGAGCGGGTGACGCGGGCCGGTGAAATCGTCGAGAAGCTGCGGGGCGAGGGGTTCGATCTGCACTTGGAGGATGCGGTTCGCGAGGCCGGGGATGCACTCTCAATCGGGAGGCCTCACATCGCCCGTGCAGCCGGTGCGACCGGGGCCCTCGGCCCTTTCTTCGAGGAGTACCTCGTCCCGGGCGCCAAGGCCTTCGTCCCCCGCAAGTGGCCGACCGCGCAGCAGGCGATCGAGATCATTCGGGCCGCCGGCGGCGTCGCCGTGATCGCCCACCCCTACTGGGACATCTCCGCCCCCGAGGAGGTCGACGACCTGATCCGCTCCCTCGGTGCCGACGGCGTCGAGACCTTCTACCCGACCCACTCCAAGGCGCAGACGCAGCATCTGTTGGAGCTCTGCGACGAGCTCGGGATCGTCCCGACCGCATCTTCGGATTACCACGGCCCGACCCACAAGACCTTCGCCAAGTTCGGCGCCTACGACACCTACGGCCTCAGCGAGCCGCAGGTGCCGAACAGGCCGTAGCGGGGGTCGTAGGTCCGTCGCCAGACACTCAACACGGCCGCAGGCCGTGTGTCTGGAGATGGACCTACGACGCCGCTCGTCCCATATTTGGCTACCCTAATTAGGTCAACCTAATTAGGGCGCCCTAAGCACCTGTTGTCCCGGCGCCCTTCCGAAAGGAGCGAGGCCGTTGTACCTAGTGATGAACGTCGTGCACGTAAAAGAGGACCGGCGGGATGCCTTTGAGCAAGCGTTCCTGAAACGCGAGAGCCACGTCCACAAAGCCGAGGGCTTCGCCGGCTTCGAGCTGCTGCGGCGCGACCAGGACGGCGAGTACGTCGTGCTCAGCCGCTGGGAGAGCGAGGAGGCGTTCAAGGGCTGGGTCAACAGCGACCTCTTCAAGATGAGCCACCGCCACGCCGACGGCGAGCTCGCGCACGGCAGCGAGGTCCGCAACTACGACGTGATCGACGCGAGGGTGCCGGCGTGACGGGGCGCTTTTCTGTCCCCAGAGGACAGAAAGTCGCCCCGCTCATCGCGCTGGCGCTCGCTCTCCTCGCTCTTGCGCTCCCCGCGAGCAGCCGGGCCGCGCCGCCGCAGCGGATCGTCGCCCTCACCCCCTTCGCCGCCAACACGCTGGCCAAGCTCGGTGTCACCCCGGTCGCGATCGGGGAAACGCTGGGCGGCAGCGAACGCTTCTCGCCGAAGCTGAAGGGCGTCACCACGCTGCCGCTCTCGCACCCGAACGGGCCCAATCTCGAGCAGCTCGCTTCGCTCGACCCCGACCTCGTCTTCTCCTCGCGCACCTGGGCCAAGGGCAACCAGGCGATGGAGGGGCTGGGGATCGACGTCTCCCTCCACGACCCCCGCTCGATCGACGGCGCCCTCGCCGACACCTTCGAGATCGGCACGATCGTCGGCCGCAAGCACTACGCGCGCGACCTGCTGCAGGGCATGCGCACGCAGATCGACGCCGCACGCAAGGGGATCAAAGCGCGGCCCAAAGTGATGCTGATCCTCGGCGTCGGCCGCACCCCCTTCACCTTCCTCCCCAACAGCTGGGGCGGCGACATCGTCACCAAAGCGGGTGGGCGGCTGCTGACCGGCGGCGTCAGCTCCGGCTCCGGCTTCGAGCGGATCTCCGACGAAGTCGTGGTCGCCGAAAACCCGGACGTGATCATCGCCGTGCCCCACGCCAACGAGGACGACATCCCCTCACTGACCGAGTACCTGCGCTCAAACCCGGCTTGGTCGAGCACCAACGCGGCGCGGAACGGGCGGGTCTACGTCTCGGTCGACAACTCGCTGCTGCAGGCCGGCACCGACATCGCCCGCACGATCCGCAAGGTCCGCCGCGCCTACCTGAAGAACTGAGACGGGTTGGCGCGCCGGACCCTGGTCTTCGCGGGGCTGCTCGCGGCGCTCGCCGCCGCGACCGTGGCCTCGCTCGCCTTCGGCGCGGTGAAGGTGCCGTTCGGCGACGTCGTCGACATCCTCTTCGGGGGCGGCGGCAGCGCCGCCGAACGGCAGATCGTCGAGACGCTGCGGCTGCCGCGCACGGTCGAGGCGATGGTCGTCGGGGCCGCGCTCGGGACCGCCGGCGCGATCCTGCAGGGGGCGCTCGGCAACCCGCTCGCGTCCCCCGACGTGATCGGCGTCACCGGTGGCGCCGGCTTCGGGGCGATCCTGATCATCATCCTCTTCCCCGGCTCGATCGCGCTGCTGCCGGTCGGGGCGCTTTTCTTCGGCCTGCTGGCGGCGACGCTGGTCTTCCTCTTCGCCTGGTCGGGACGCAACCGCGGCAGCACCGGCAAGGTGATCCTGGCCGGGATCGCGATGCTCTCGCTGTTCACGGCGGGGACCACCGGCCTGCTCGCCGCCTACCCCGAGCGCGCCCCCTCGGCGATCTTCTTCATCGCCGGTGGGCTGACCTCCAGCGGTTGGGAGGAGATCGCGACGATCTGGCCCTACTTCGCCGTCGGCTTCCTCATCGCCCTGGTCCTGATCCGGCCGCTTGACCGGCTCGCCCTCGGCGACGACGTCGCCGCCTCGCTCGGCTCGCGCCCACAGCTGATCCGGCTCGGCGCTGGCATCGCCGCCGCCCTGCTGGCCGCCGCCTCGGCGGCGATCGCCGGCCTGCTCGGCTTCCTCGGCCTGGTCGTCCCCCACGTCGTCCGCATGGCCGGCGGCACCTCCAGCCACACCTTCGTCGTCCCCGCCTCGGCGATCGGCGGCGCTGCCCTGCTGGCCGCCGGTGACACCCTGGCCCGGACCCTGCGCGCCCCGATCGAGATGCCGGTCGGCCCCTTCATGGTCCTGCTCGGTGTCCCCCTCTTCCTCTGGCTACTGCGCAAGGCCGTCTGACCATGACCTCCGAGAAAAAGCGCCGGTGGAGGGGGTCCCTCCGTCGGGCGCACGGCCCTATGGGCGTTGCTGGAGGCCCGCCGGAGGGACCCCCTCCACCGGCGCAGCTGCTCGAGGCACACGGAGTCGAGGTGGAGATCGGGGGGACGGCGATCTTGCGGGGGGCCGATCTCGGTGTGAAAGCTGGTGAGCTGACGGCGGTGGTCGGGCCCAACGGGGCCGGCAAGTCGACGCTGGTCCGCGCCGTCTCAGGGCTGCAGGGGATGAGCGCTGGCAGCGTCCGCTGGTGCGGACGCGAGGTGAGCGAGATGCGGGGCCGTGAGCTGGCCCGGGTGCGGGCCTTCGTGCCGCAGCGGATGCCGGTGCCGGCCGGGGTGACCGTGCGCGAAGCGGTGACGATCGGCCGCTCCTCCCATCTGCGACCGCTGAGCCGGCTCACCGGTGCCGACCGTGCCGGCGTCGAGCGGGCGCTGGAGCGCGCCGGCGTCGGGCGCTTCGCCGAGCGGGCGCTGACGACGCTCTCCGGAGGCGAGCTGCAGCGGGTGCAGATCGCGATCGGGCTCGCCCAGGAGGCCCCGGTCTTGATCGCCGACGAGCCCACCTCCCAGCTCGACCTCGGTGCCACCGTCGGCGTCGCCGGCCTCTTGCGCGACTTGGTGGGCGAGGGCCTGGCGGTGCTGCTCGTGGTCCACGACCTGGCACTGGCCGCAGCGATCGCCGACCGCGTCGTCGTCGTCTCCCAGGGGCGCACGGTCGCCGACGGGAAGGCGACGGAAGTGCTCGGACCGGAGCGGCTGGCCGAGGTCTGGGGGGCGGACGCGCGCCTGACCGAGCATGACGGGCGCACCGCACTGCACGTGGCGTGGGTCGATCCCGAGCCTCTCCAGGAGGCGCGCACATCCCAGAAAGAGGCCTTAGGGCGCCCTAATTCCTAGTTTGTTAGTGTGGATTTATTAGGGTGGCCTAACGCAGGACACCGCAGAGATACGGCGCACCGCGGTGCGCAGCGAAACAAGGAGATCTTTCGAAGATGAGTTCGTACGAATCGAGAAGGCGCCGGCTCGGCGCCGGCCTGCTCGCGCTCAGCGCGGCCGTTGCGCTCACCGCCGCGGCGGCCACCCCCGCCGGCGCCTACAAAGGCCAGGGCGATGCCGTGATCGTCGCCGCCAAGCACAGCAAAGGCCGCACCCTCAGCGGCCAGGGCGTGAAGCTGCTGGCCGGCGCAGGCGCGGGGTGGCAGGACGGCAAGCTGACCCTGCCGATCGGCGAGCTCAACCCGATCTCGCAACCCTCTGCGCACACCACCGCCGCTCTCACCTTCAAGCGCGGCAAACGCTCGGTCTCCCTGACCGGGATCAACTTCAACGTCGCGAAAGGGGTCCTCTCCGGTCAGCTCGGAGGCGCGCAGACCGAGGTCTTCTGGCTCGGCGCGGCACCCCAGGTCAACAGCGCCAACGGCACGATCGTGCTCGGCGCCGGCAAGCTGCAGCTGACCGCTGCGGCAGCCAATGCGCTGAAAGACGAGCTCGGGCTCAAACGCCCCCTCGTCCGCAAAAACGTGGGCATGGTCTGGCTCGCCGCCCACGCCTTCCCGACGCACGGTCCCGCCCAGAAAGTGACCGGGGGCTCGCTCCAGTGGGGCTTTCTCACCTCCTGGCGCGAATACATCTACAAAGAACTCGGCCCGGGCTCGGTCGGCTCGATCACGACCGAAGGCGGCGCCACCACGGTCGGCGAACCGGCCAAACCCGGCTCCTACTTCAACTTCCCCGCCGGCGGCGGCAGCTTCGAGCAGGGGCTCTTCGGCGCCGGCGACAAGCTCACACTGAACACGCAGGGCAGCGTCAAATTCGCCAAGCCAGGCCACTGCATCGTCGAAATCAAGTTCAGCGACGTTGCCGTGAACCTCGGCACCAGCTCGTCGATCGTCGGCGATCTCGACTACGACATCGACAAATTCAACGGCAAAGGCTGCGACCCCCTGCCGCCGGTCTCGGCTCCGAACACGGAGCTGGCCACGCTCGGCAGCGTCGTCCCGAGTGTCAGCGGCAACACGATCGCCTGGGCCAACCTGCCGGCGACCCTGACCGCAGCGGCGGCGACGCCGTTCGCGCCCACCTACAAAGCCGGCCAGGCCCTCGACCCGGCGACGATCTCGGTGCAGGTCGAGCCGCTCGCGGTGCCGGTGCCGGCGGGGAGCTAGTTGAGCCAGGGTTCCGTAACCCGGCTGGTCGGGAGCGCGACGGCGGCACTCGCCGTCGTCGCGCTCGCCCTGCCCGCCGCGGCTCCGGCCGCGAGCGGCGAGACCAGGCTGGCGCTGGACGGCCCGGCCGCGAACGCCCTGCGCGCACAGGGCGTTCGCGTCGGTCCGATCAAACCGGCAAGCGGGGGCAGTCGCAAAATCGTGCTGCCGGTCGCCGCCGGGATCGCCGGCTCGCGCACGACGCTCGTGCGCAACCGCGGCGGCATCGCCCTCGAGAGTCCGGGCGGCGAGGTGGCGCGGCTGACCTCGCTGCGCCTCCTGCTCGGCAACCGCACCCTGGTCGAGGCCAGGCTCGGCGGCGAGGACATCGACCTCTTCGAGGTGCTCCCCGGCGGGCGCCGTCAGATCGACGCCGCCGGCGGCCGGGTCCGGCTCGCGAACCTGCGCCTGAAGCTGACGCCGGCGGCCCGTAAAGCGCTGACGCGCAGGCTCGGGCTCGGGCAGCTGCCGGCAAAGCGCTTCGGCTCGCTCTCGACCAGCCTCTCCGGCCTCGCCCGCGGCGAGGGCGACAAAGAGGGCGGCAGCAGTCCCGGCTCGGGCGGCTCCGCACAGGAGTCGGCCGCCTGTCCCCTGCCCAGCAGCGCCGGCCCGCCCGCGGAAGGGACGCCCCCAACGGCGATCCGCCCGCCGGCTGCAGTCGACGTCACCTCCGCCGCGATCGGGTGGCACGTGCGCGAGTCCTTCATCCGCTACATCGCCAGCGGCGAGGGCACCAGCGTCTCCGGCGGCGCCACCGCGGACCCACCGGTCCTGCTGCCCGGCGCCTCGGCCCCACTCAGCTACGACTTCCGCTTCCCCTTCGCCAACGGCTGGCTCGACACCGGCGCCAACCCGGCCAGCCCGGCCGACGACACGGCGGCGCTTTATTTCTCGGGTGCGGTCCGCTTCCACTACAGCGGCCACGGGATCGACCTCGTCACCGGCAGCCCGGAGATCGAGCTCGGCGGCGGTGCCTCGCGGGCGATCTTCTCGATCTCCGACAACGGCGGCGCGCCAGAGCGGCAGGTCCCTCGTCAACCTCGACCTCGGCCGCGCCGGGGCGATCTCGCAGAGCGGCAGCTCCTACACCTACGAGCGCGTGCCCGGCGCGATCCCCTCCGGCACCGCCTCCTCGGTCTTCGCCGGCTTCTACGCACCGGGAACCGATTTCGGATGCTTCAACGTCTCCTTCTCCACCTCCTGATCGCGATGGCCGCCGCCGCCTCGCTCAGCCTCGCCTCCCCGTGGGCAAGCGCAGCCAACGCCGACGCCGCGCAGGTGACCGTGGTCTCGCCAGGCGGGACCGCGCAGACGCTGGCCCTCGGCGCCCTCGCCGGTAGCGAGGACGTGTCCGGGCGCACCTACGCAGTGCGCTCGGCCGACGGCGAGAGTGAGCAGGCAGTCACCGGCTTTTCCCTGGCCGCAATCCTCGACGCCGCCGGAGCCGACCCCTACAGCTTTTCCTACCTCGAGGTACAGCGCCCCGCCGGTGGCACCGTCCAACTCAGTCGCGACCAGGCGCTCGACCCCGGCGCCTTCGCCAACGGCCCACCCGTCGTCTACGCAACTCCAACCGGCACCGCCTTCCTGCGCCCCAGCTCCGGCCCGGACGACCTCAACGCCACCGACTGCTTCGAGGCCCCCCAGGGCATCACCATCGCCCTCCACAAAGGCACGCCCCTGCAGGTGAAAGCACGCGCCTCGACCCCCTGGACCCGCCCCGGCCAACCGGTCCGCTTCACCGCCATCGTCAAACGCGCCGGCGCCGGCGAGCACCTCACCTACTCCTGGTACTTCGACGACGGGCACTCCGCCACCGGCTCCGAAGCCACCCACAGCTTCGCCAAACGCGGCAGCTACAACGTAGTGGTCGGCGTCACCACGGACGGCAACGAGACGGGGGCTTCAGCCGTGGTCACGGTCCAGGTCGGCGCCCCGATCGACGGCCCGAACCGCAAGGGCGGCGGCACCAAGCGCGATGCGGACGCGCCCGACCATGGCGCCGCCACCGGGTCCGCCCCTGGCGCCGGCGGCCCGGCGGTGCCCCCCACTGACTTCGTTGAAAGCCGAACCGGTCGTGCCCCGACGGACACTCAACGCGGCCGCAGGCCGCGTGTCCGGCGGGGTATGACCGGTTCGGCTCCAACCAAAGCCACCCAGGAACCCGCCCCCGGCGAGCGTGTGGTCGGTGAGCTGTTGAGCTCTAGTGGCAACGTGACGCCGACCGAGCCTGCCAAGCAGGCGGCAGCGCGGCGTGGTGACCTAAGCGGTGACGGCAGTGATGGCGGGCTTCCGACCGCCGCCTGGGGACTGGTGGCAACGCTCGGGCTCCTCGGCATGGGCGCGTTGATCGAGGCAGGGAGCGCCGCGCGCCTTCTGCCCACGAGAGGTCGCGCGGCGTGATCGAGCAGATCCTCTTCGACATCTCCGAGGCCCTGCTGATCCCGGTGCTGGTGCTGACGATTGGGGCCCTGGCGCTGGTCCTGGTCGAAGCCGGCGCGCTGCTGGTCGAGGTGCGGCGCCGGCGCGGGCGCAACCTCTGGGCGCTGGAGCGGGCGGTCGAGGAGTGCCACGGCCGGCTCGCGGCCGGGATGCAGGCGGAGGCGCTGGCGGCACTGCTGCCCTTCGCCTGGAACCGGCAGATGGAAGACGCCTTCGCCGAGATCGTCGGGCAGTGCGGCCGCCCGGGGGCCGAGGCGCGGATCGCCAAGCGCCTGGCCGAGTACGACTACCTCTCGCTGCGCCGCCTCGAGCGCACCCGGATCCTCGTCCGCATGGGCCCCGCGCTGGGCCTGATGGGAACCCTGATCCCACTATCCCCTGCCCTCGCCGGCCTCGCCGACGGCGACGTCGCGACCCTTACGGAGAATCTGCGGGTCGCCTTCAGCGTCACCGTCGCCGGGCTCATGATCGGCGCCTTCGCCTTCGGCATCTCGCTGGTCCGCGACCGCCTCTACGCCCAGGACTACTCCGACGTCGAGTACGTCGCCGCGACGCTCGTCGCCCCCGCCGGCAACGGCGTCCCGGCCCACCCCGTGACCGCCTGGGAGGCGGTGCGATGAAGGTCGACGCCCGCGCCCGCCGCTACGAGGACCGGGCCGGCGACCCGCTCGACGGGCTCGTCAACCTCTTCGACCTCGGCATCGTCCTCTCGGTCGCCTTCCTGCTCGCCGCCCTTTCCTCGCTCGACCTCACCGAGGCCCTGACCGGCAAGGCGAAGACGGAGGCGGCCCGGCCCGCCGACGCCGTGGTCGCCCCCAAGGACCAGAAGGTCAAGCAGGTCCAGCTCGACCCCAACGAGAAGGTGGTCGGGCGCGGCAAGCCGATCGGCACCGTCTACCAGCTCAGCGACGGCCGCACCGTGGTCGTCAGGGAACCTCGCTGAGCCGGGCCCGCAGCTTCACCCAGCGCACGAAATCCGGCTCCGAGATCCGCCGCGCTGCCAGCCCCTCGACCTTCGCCGCGATCTCCTCCGCATCCTCGCGCGGCCGCGGCCAGCCGACCCCGCTGCGCTCCAGCATCTCCCGCATGCACTCGTAGGCCACCCGCTTGTTCCCGTCCGGGAGAGGGTTCCCACGGATAATCCGCGAGCAGCAGATCGCCGCCCGTTCGGCCGGATCACTGTAGAAGGGAACGCCATCGAGACTCGCGAATGGCGCCGCCAAAGCCGCCTCGGCCGCCGGAATGCGAACGGTCCGCGCCAAGCGCTCTGCCTCGACCCTCAGAACTGCCTCGGCAATGAGTAGGAAGTCAGATATCTCTAAGCGGTTGGACATTGATACCAAGATATAGAAAATTTTGGTATCGAGATGCCTGTATCCGTGCTTTAATGGCTAAAGCGTTTTTCCAAAAATCTTTTCCAATCTGCGCCTTCACCCGATCTAGCAAGGAGATTCGATCCCCGATGGCAGTCAAGGCAATGAGCCTCCGCCTCCCCGAGGACAAAGCAGCCGAGCTCGCCGCTATCGCCCGCACCGACGACATGCCGGTCTCAGAGGTCGTGCGCGAAGCCATCGACCATCACATAGCGGCCCGCCGAGCCGACCAGGACTTCCAGAAACGCCTCAAACAGCGCCTCGAGGAAGACCAGCAGGCCCTCAAGCGCCTCGCCGGTTAGCTCCGAGCACAAAGAGGACTCGAGCTAAGCGGCGACGCTCGCAGGACTCCTGCCTTCAGCGCGGCGTGGTCTCGACGTCGACCTCCGGCGATTCAAAGCCCAGGATGGAGATCGTCGCCCGCAAACCGGGAACGCTGCTCTCGGCCAGGCGGGTGGCGCTCTCGGCCTGGATCTCGATCACCGACTCCAAGGTGTCGGCCAGTAGCTGGACGATCCTCTGCCAGCCTTCCTCGTCAATCGTGATCGGGGTGCAGCTCAAATGTCGGTCGTCACGCGAGTCAAACGTGCCAGCTTCAAGGGCACCCATCGAGGCGTCATTTTGCATCTTGAGCCCGGCGATGGAAATGCCGTTCTTGGCGTCCGGCGTCAGTTTGGCCCAATTCTCAGCGCTCAGGAAGGAGCGGGTCACGCCGCGGTAGAAGTGCTCGGTGGCACCGCGCACCGGCCGCTCGCTGACCGGCTCGATGCAGCCGAACTCCTTCAGCTTGTTGACGTGGTAGCTGACGTTGCCGATCGGCTTGTCGAACTGTCGGGCCAGCTCGGCCGGGCTGGTGACCCGTTCGTTGAAGATTGCCAGCGCTCGGGCGCGCAGCGGGTGGCTCAGGGCCTTCACCAAGTTGCCCTCCATGACTTCCTGGTCGTGGTTCTTCTTGGTCTTCGTCGTCTTCCGCTGCGCCACCGGGGGCTCCTTCATTGATCGCTGAGTAGGGAGTACTCGGAAGGACTCTA
Source organism: uncultured Solirubrobacterales bacterium (assembly GCA_963802935.1). Lineage (GTDB taxonomy): Bacteria > Actinomycetota > Thermoleophilia > Solirubrobacterales > 70-9 > VAYN01. The sequence goes on from CAWDKO010000008.1 coordinate 167,274, forward strand.
TTGCATGTAAATACGTTGTACAGCGCAAATTCCGGCCGTTTGCTCGGTGATCTTTACCGGTGAAATGAATCTCACTATTGTCTGATCGCCATCCGTCCGCCCGTTCCTAGGGCCTGGCGGGCGCCCTTTCAGAGAGAGCGAAAGGGGGTGACAACATGGCGATCAAGCAGACGGAGCACGTGGCTCCGATCCTCCAGATCACCAAGCTCGGCTAGTTACACCGAGTGAAGCGGATGGGCCGAAGCCGGGCCATCCGCGTGGAAGCCAGTCGCCCGTAGCTAAGGCTTCGACCGCTTGGATGAGACGGCGGCTTTGACCTCGCGCATGTCGCGGCCGAGTTCATCGAGCCGGTCCAGCACCTCTTCTTCAAAGGAAGGACCACCGGCTGGCCGACCGGCAGCTTTCAGGAGATCGGCAGCGTCTGCCTCCAGGGCGGCGGCGATGCGTTCAATGGCTTCGTCGGCGGGCGGTCCCTGGTTGCCCAGCTCCAGCCGGGACAGGTTGGAGGCCGACATCGGGATGCGCTGGGCCAGCTCGTCCAGGGTGCAGCCGCGCTCACGTCGGAGCTTGCGCACCAGTGCGCCTAGCGCCTGGGCCCGCTGTGCCTCTTTCTGTCCTCTGGGGCTGGCCATGTTCGCCAACCCCCTGCTTACACGGCATTGGTGCAGAACCCTATAACTATTCCTGCAAGACGGGCTATAGCCCGTCAAGCCGGTATCCTGCCCGCCTGCCTGGTCGAGCGGTGCGTGTTGTCGCCCTCCGAACTCGGCCAGGCGCAACCTTGCGGGCGGACAAAGACTTCCAGAAACGCCTCAAACAGCGCCTCGAGGAAGACCAGCAGGCCCTCAAGCGCCTCGCCAGCTAGCTCCAGACACAGAGAGGGGGCGGTGCCCCTCCCCAGACACTCAACGCCGCCCGCAGGGCGGTGTGTCTGGGGAGGGGCACCGCCCCCTCTCTAAAGCCTGCTGCTAAGCCGCGACCGCAGCCGGAACCAGCTGGCGCTCCTCCAGGTAAGCCAGCAGTTTCTGCGCCGACTCCTCCGCGCTTTCGTTCTCGGTGTCGCAAACAACCTCGGGGTTCTCCGGAGCCTCATACGGGTCGGAGACGCCGGTGAATTCTTTGATCTCGCCCGAGAACGCTTTCGCGTAGAGACCCTTGACGTCGCGCTCGGCGCAGGTGTCGACCGAAGCCTTCACGTAGACCTCGATGAAGCGGTCGCCCATCTGCGCGCGGGCCTCGTCGCGGATCTCCTTGTAGGGGGAGATGGCGGCGGTGATCACCGGCACTTCGTTGCGGCTGAGCAGGTCGGCGACGAAGGCGATCCGGCGGATGTTGATGTCGCGATCCTCCTTCGAGAAGCCAAGCCCTTTGGAGAGGTTTTCGCGGACGATGTCCCCGTCGAGGATCTCCAGCTTCGAGCCGCGCTCGCGCAGCTGCGTCTCCAGGTGCCCGGAGATGGTCGTCTTTCCGGCCCCGGACAGTCCGGTGAACCAGAGGGTGAAGCCTTTCTCGCCAGCCATGCTCGTTCAGTCCTCCTTGTAAGCGTCGATCAGGATGTCGGCGACCTCGTCGCGCGAGAACTCGTGCGGCGGCCTTTCGCCGTTGCCAAGCATCTCGCGGACCTTGGTCCCCGAGAGGAAGAGGTGCGACTCTTTGTCGTGCGGACAGGTCTTGCCGGAGGCCAGCCCCTCGCACTCCTCGCACCAGAAGGTGTGCTCGAACATCAGCGGCTCGATCCCGAGCTCGTCGATATCGATCTCGTCGAAGATCTTCTGCGCGTCGTAGGTGCCGTAGTAGTCACCGGCGCCCGCGTGGTCGCGGCCGACGATGAAGTGGGTGGCGCCGTAGTTACGGCGGACGATCGCGTGCAGGACCGCCTCGCGCGGGCCGGCGTAGTGCATCTTCGCCGGCTTCACGCCCAGCACCACCCGGTCGTTCGGGTAGTAGTTGTCCATCAGCACCTCGTAGCAGCGCATCCGCACGTCGGCGGGGATGTCGCCGGCCTTGGTCTTGCCGATCAGCGGGTGGATGAAGAGCCCGTCGCAGGTCTCCAGCGCCGCCTTGGTCAGGTACTCGTGGGCGCGGTGGATCGGGTTGCGGGTCTGGAAGGCGACGATCTTCTTCCAGCCGCGCGCCTCGAAGTCGGCTTTGTGCTCGGCCGGCGTCTTGTAGCGGCGCATGAAGGCCTCGTCGTGGTCGGGCAGGGCGTCAACCTCGATCGGGCCGGCGATCATCCGGTTGCCCTCGGCGTAGATCGCGGCGACGCCCGGGTGGGCCTCGTCGGCGGTGCCATAGACGCGCTCCGCCTCACTCTTGGCATCGCGCTCCCAGATCTCCTCGACCGTGATCCGGCCCAGCGGCTTGCCTTCGTCGCTGGCGAGGGCGACGACGTCGCCGACCGCGCACTCGAGGTCGGTCGCGAGGGTGATCGGGATCGGCCAGTAGTCGCCGGCCACGGTCCGCATCTCGCTGCAGACGCGCTCCCAGTCGGCGGAGCCCTGGAAGCCGGCCAGCGGCGCGAAGCCGCCGTTGCCGATCATCTCGAAGTCCGCGGTGTGGCGCTCGTCAAGGGTCAGGGATAGCTCAGTCATCGTCTCGCTCATGCAGGTTCGTCACCAATCGGGTCGGGGAAGGGGTTCGGGAAGGGTTATTGGGGGCGCGCCGGGGCGCCGTCAGTTGATCCCGCACTCGGTCTTTGCCACGCCGGCCCAGCGGCCATCGCGCGGCGAGCCACCCGGCCCAACCGGCTGCGTGCAGTGGGTGCAGCCGATCGACGGGTAGCCGTGATCGTGCAGGGGGTTGTACGGGAGATGGTGCTCACGGATGTAGTTCCAAACGTCGCGCTCGGACCAGTCCGCGAGCGGATTCAGCTTCCAGAGGTTGAATTTCTTGTCCCAGCCGAGCTTCGGCGTCTTGGAACGACTGCTGGAATCTCCACGCCGGACACCGGCGACCCAGCAGTCTACGGAAGCGAGCGCGCGCCGCATCGGCTCGACCTTGCGCAGGCCGCAGCAGGTGTCGGGGTCGCGGTTCCAGAGCTCGTCGCCGTACTCGGCAGCCTGCTCCTCCAGGGTCAAGTTGTGGAAGCGGTCGAAGCTGATGCCGAGCTCCCGGGCAAGCCGGTCGCGGGTCTCGTAGGTCTCCTCGAAGAGGACGTCGGTGTCGAGGTAGAAGAAGCGCGCCTCGGGGTTGATCTGACTCGCCATGTGGGCGGTGACCGAGCTCGTTTTCTGGAACGAGCAGGCGATGTAGTGCTCTGCCCCGAACTGCTCGAACATCCACTCCAGGGCATCCTGAGCGGTCTTCTCCTCGAGCTCAGCCGCGATCGCCTCGTGGTCGAGGTCGTTGATTGTCGGCACGGTGCCGGAGAGGGTGACGGGCGGCGGCTTCATCAGATCGCGCACTCCCCCTCGCCGCGCTCCACTTTGTATGGGCTGGAGCGGTTCCAGTCGATGAACTCCTGCATCGTCTCGAGGCTGAACTCCGACGGCAAGGTGAGGTGCCTTGACCGCCGCTTCGAAGACCTCAGCGCCGGCCCGCTCGGCGAAGGCGTTGAACTCCTCGCCCTCGTTGCGGTCGGACTCGTAGAGCTTCACCCAGCGCTCGACCGCCTCGGGAACCCGTTTGGCCGGGAGCCGCGATTTCAGCCGCTTGCCGAAGATCACCTCGCCACCCTCGAAGTTGCCGCCGACGTGCGGGATGTAGGCGGGCAGCTGGCGGCCGCCGACCTTGAGCGAGGCGCCGTAGAAGCCGATGTTGGCGATGTGGTGCTGGCTGCAGCCGTTCGGGCAGCCGCTCATTTTGATGTGGATCTTCTTCGTCAGCTCGTCGCTGATCTGCATCTCCTCGACCCGCTCCTTGATCGCCTTGTTCAGGCCCATCGAGCTGGTGATCCCGAGTTTGCAGCTGTCGGTGCCGGGGCAGCTGACGACGTCGGTGATCTCGCGGGCGCCGGCCTCGCCCAGCCCGAGCGCGGTCAGCCGCTGCCAGACGTCGTAGAGCGCCTCGTCACGGACCCAGCGCAGGACGAAGTTCTGCTGCACGGTGCTGCGGGCGTGGCCACCCGTGTACTCGCGCATGATCTGCCCGAGGCCGCGGAACTGCTCCGGCGTCAGGTCGCCGCGGGTGATCTTCACCTCGACGGTGGAGAAGCCCTCCTGGCGCTGAGCCTGGACGTTGCCGGCGAGGAAGCGCTCGAACTCGGAGGTGTCGCCGTTGGGCGAGGCGGGAGCGGGTGGCAGCTTGGGGGCGTCAGCCTCCTCGTCGATGTCAAAGCGCAGGCGCTCGACGTCGAAGTCGCGCTCGGCGACCCAGTCGCCCTTCAGCTCCTCGTCGCACAGCTCGCGGAAGGCCTCGATTCCGATCTTGTCGATCAGGACCTTGATCCGGGCGCGGGCGCGGTTGACGCGCAGCCAGTCCTGGCGGTCGAAGATGCGGAGGATCGCCTCGGAGACCATCAGGTAGTCACCGTTGTCGGCCTCGACGAAGTCGTAGACGGTGGGCGCGACGCGGGCCATGATCGAGGTGCCGCCGCCGACCCGAACCTCGAAGCCCTTAACGCCGTCCCTTTCGCGGGAGATGAAGGCGATGTCGTGGATGCCGGTGATCGCGCGGTCCTCGTCGGAGCCGCTGAAGGCGGTCTTGATCTTGCGCGGCATCAGCTGCGTCGTCGGGTGGCGGACGAAGTAGCGGACGTAGGCGCCGGCGTAGGCCGTCGGGTCGAAGATCTCGTCGGGTGCGACGCCGGCCCAGGGGTCGCCGGTGACGTTGCGGACCGTGTTGCCGCAGCCCTCACGCGAGGAGAGGTCGGCCTCGGCGATCTCCCGCAGCAGCTGCTCCATGTCGCGCAGCGGCACGTGGTGGATCTGGATGTTCTGGCGGGTGGTGACGTGGCCTTTGTTCAGCGGCGCGTATTTCTCCACCACGCTGGCGAAGGCGTCCATCTGCTCGGGGGTGACGCCGCCGAACGGGAGCTTGACGCGGACCATCTGCACGTCGGGCTGGCGCTGGCCGTAGACGCCCTGTTTGAGGCGGAAGCCGATGAACTGGTCTTCCGGCATCTGATCGGCGAGGAACTTCTCGGCTTCGTTGTCGAAGTCGTCGAACTCGCGCTCGATGATCGGGATGATGTGCCCCGGGACGTTCTCGTAGGTCTCCGGGTTCTCCAAGCTGCCGACCCGGCCCTTGCCCCGCTGCTCCTTGTTCTCGGCTACGACTACGTCCACAGGGTGGAAAATAGCAAAACCTGACAGGGATTAGGGTATTTACATTCAGAGTTGCGTGGCGAACACTCCGAGGACGGCGACGAAGATGGCAGCGTTGGAGAAGATAATCGTGCGCTGCAGAGCGTCGATCCGGCTTTCGATGCGGTCGAAGCGCAGGTGGGTCTCCGCCCTGAAATCGTCGAGCCGCTCGTCGGTCCAGCTCTCTCTCATCGCCACTGCCATCCTAGCGCCATTGTAGACAAAACACCTCGCACGAGTGGCGCGCGGATTCAAAGTCTTCTGCAACGAAATCGGGTCGATTTTGGAGCCGAAGATCGACCAGATCAGGTGGTGGCGGAATTCAGCTGTGCGAGGGTTTTTTCTGCGCCTGCAGAATCGCGGCGGCTTCGCCGGACTCGGCGACGTAGCCGCCCTCCGGCTCGAGCGGCAGATCGGCCTCATCCCAGCCGACGATCCCCTCGCTCATCTTGACCGCGTCGTAGCCGGCCTCGGCCAGCGCCACCGCCGCCATCGTCGAGCGATTGCCGCCGCGGCAGTAGAGGACGACCGGCCGATCCTTGTCGATCTCGCCCGCCCGCTGTGCCAGCTCGGCCAGCGGCAAGTGGGTGGCGCCGGCGATCCGGCCCGCCTCCCACTCGTGGTCGACGCGCACGTCAACAAGCTGCGCCCCGTCGGCGACCAGCTTCTGCGCCTCGTCGCGCGAGATCTCGCGGGTCGTCTCCTGGGTCTCATCGGCCATTCGCGCGAACCCTAGCAACGGGCCGAAATGGGATCGAGCGATCCCATTTCGCCGGATTTGCTCCGAAATGACGAAATGCGACCGTTCGGTCTCAGTCTGGATATCCCGACATGCCGTATTGCCCGAATATCCTGACACTGCTACTGTGTCTGCTTATGCCGACAGAAAGTACAAATACTGCAAGCGGTCGCTTCCGCATCTATACGGCTGCCTCTCTGGGCAACGCAATCCGCCATTACCGCAAGGAGGCGGGCCTGACGCAGGCGCAGCTGGCCGAGCGGACCGGGTTGCAGCGCAGCTACCTCTCCGAGCTGGAGACCGGAAAGGAAACCGAGCAGCTGAAGCGAGTCCTTCGACTGCTGCGACAGCTTGGCGTGCGGATGACGCTCGACAAGGCCGACTGGTAATGGCGGACGAGCTGGCCGTCTGGCTCTACGGCGAGCGCGTAGCGACCGTCGACCGCAAGCGGGGGCGCCCGCGGCTCGCCTACACGAAAGAGGCGCTCGGCCGCTACGACCTGGGCACGCCGCTGCTCTCGCTGGCGCTGCCGGTCGGCACGGAGCGCTACACGCAGGGTGTCTCGCGGCCCTTCCTCGACGGTCTCCTCCCGGAGGGCGAGCCGCGAAAGGCGATTGCCAGGGACCTGGGACTGCGGCCGGACGACACCTACGGCTTGATCGAGGCGTTGGGGCGGGATTGCGCCGGCGCCGTCGTCATCCAGCCGCTCGGTGACCCACCTCCCCCCGTTCCGACTACGGCCACCGCCGAACGGCTTGCTCCCGACAGGCTCGAGGCGCTGGTCGACGATCTGCGCAGCGCGCCGCTCGGCGCCGGTGGAAGGGTCCGCGTCTCGCTCGCCGGCGTCCAGGAGAAGCTTCTCCTCACCCGGATGCCGGATGGCTCCTGGGGGCGACCGGTGGACGGAACGCCCTCGACCCACATCCTCAAGCCCGAGATCGCCACCTACCCGCATACCGTTGAGAACGAGGCGCTCTGCATGCGGACCGCCCTGCACCTCGGTCTCGATGTCGCCGCCGTCGAGACCACCGAGATCGCCGGACGCAAGCTGATCGTCGTCGAGCGCTACGACCGGTCCGTCGGCGCCGGCGGATCAGTCGAGCGCATCCACCAAGAGGACTTCTGTCAGGCGACGGGCATCCCGCCCGACACCAAGTACGAGGAAGACGGTGGGCCGTCCCTGCGGCGCATCGCCACGATCCTCCAGTCGGTCGCCGCGCCCGCCTCGCTGGAGAGGCTGGCGCAGACGGTCGCCCTGAACTTGGCGCTCGGCAACGGCGATGCGCACGCGAAGAACCTCTCGCTGCTCCATGCCGCGTCGGGCGGCCTCGCGCTGACGCCCCTCTACGACCTGATGTGCACGCTGCACTACGGGGACAACAGGCTTGCGATGTACGTCGACAGCGTCCAGCGGACCGACCGCGTGACCAGGGAGAGGATCGTCGACGAGGCGGTCCGGTGGGGAATGTCGCCGGACCACGCGGCAGGGATCGTCAGCGACCTCCTCGACCGGGCGCCCGCAGCGCTGGCCGCCGCTCGGGAGGAAACGGAGGGCGTTCCCGCGGATCTGGTTGCGACGATCGAGCGGCAGCTCGCGCAGCTGCGGGCGGCTGCCTGAACGTCAGTCGATGTCCGTTCCCTCGATCAGGAACGCGACCCGGACGTGGGCGCGGTACTCGTCGAGGTTCTCGCCGCGGATCCCGGTCGAGACGATGTCGACGGCGCGGATGTTGCGCAACGTGCCCTGAGCCTGGCTCAGCGCCTGTTTCGCCGCGTCGTCGGTCGAGGTCTTGGAGCTCCCGACCAGCTCGATGATTTTCACGACAGCCATTTCGATCCTCCATCTAGATCCTGCGCGGTCTCCTTGGCGCCGACCCCCTCGATCAACGCCGCCCGTTGCCAGACACTCACCGATGCAGGGGCCTCTCCCGCGACGCTCCCGAACTCGGCCTCGAACCGAGCGATGGCGGCAGCCACGGCGGCTGCCTCCTCTCCACTGGCGGTCTTGCGGGCCACCGAACAAGCCTAATTCAACGGCCCTCTCTCCCTCTCCCCCAGCGACTCGGGGTTGACACCGACCACCTGATACTTAAGTGTCCCTGAACAGTCTGGGGATGTTTAGAGAGAGACGAGCGCGTGCTGTCCACACATAGACGATCGCGGCAAGACCCCGTCCCGCCGCATCAGCCACCCAGTGTCGAGCAGCTCAAATACGAGCTGGAACTCGAGCGGCTGCAGCGCGAGGAGCGCGAAAGCGTCGCCAGGGCGACACGTGAAAAAGAAGAACGCGAGGCCCGGGAAAGGACCGTAGAGGCCTGGCGCCAGCAGGAATCTCAGCGACGGAAGGAGCGCACAGAGCGGCGGCAGCGTCGCTGGAAACGCCTCGGCGACTACTGGCGACGACGACAGGAGGCGCTGCAGGGCCAGTCGGGGACGATGCGGGTGCTCGCGGCGCTCGGCCTGCCGGCGGTGGTGGCGTTTGCCATCTACGCGGGGGCCGTCGACAAATCCAACTGCGAGATCCTGGGAATCGGCCTGCTGACCGCGGTCGCGTCCTTTTCCGTCGGTGCCCTGCTCGGCTTTCTCTTCGGCATCCCCCGCAGCGCCGCCGCCAAGGCGAAGGCCGGGACGGAAAAGCCCGAGGCGGAGAAAAGCGCCGACGAGAAAACGGCGGAGGCGGCCCATCGGTTCCTCCCGAATACGAACCTGGAGGAGATCTCCGACTGGCTGACCAAAATCCTCGTCGGCGTCGGGCTGGTCCAGATCCACCAGGTCAGCGGCGCCGTCGACACCCTGGCCAGCGGGCTCGAAGCCGACCTCGGGGGCGGCTCACAGGGATACGCGGTCGCGGTGACCCTGCTCGTCGCCTTCTCGATCACCGGCTTCGTCAGCGCCTACCTGTACACGCGACTGCGCCTGCAGAGTGCATTCGAGCTCGCCGCCGAGATCAAGCGAGCGATTCAGGAACGCGCCGACACCGAGACCGGTGCGATCGCGCTGATCCAGCAGCAGCTCGCACCCGGCACCGAGAGCCCGACGCCGCAGGCCCTGACCGACGCGCTCAAGGCAGCGACCTCAGGCGTCCGGGCGCAGGCGTTCTTCCTCGCCCGCAAGCAGCGCCTCGAAGATCTCGGGGCAGAAGCCACCGCCGAGGAACGGAGGGAATTCGCGGGTCTCAGCATCCCCGTGTTCGAAGCGCTGATCACCTGCGATCCCGGCGAGAAGTATCCCCGCCTCCGCGCCGAGCTGGGATACGCGCTGCTGAAACATGAACCACCTAGGCTCGCGGAGGCGAGAGCTGCCTTCGACAAAGCGATCGCGCTGCGCCCGACAGAGCTGGCCTCCCGCACCCCCCTCTACGAGTTCAACCGGGCCTACTGCACGATCGAGCTGGATCCAAGCTGGCAGGCACGGGGGGTGTCGCTCGACTCCGTCATCGACGCCGTCTGCGCCGACCTCGAGGTCGCGGTTACCTCCCTCGGAAGCGTCGATCGCGACCGGCGCGCGGTCGTCACAGAATGGCTGGAAAAGAACTCAGCCCTGGCCGGCAACCCCTCGCACGAGCGCGCGCGCGCGCTGCTGGCTCGCTTCAGTCAGCTCACGAGCGTCTAGGAGCACCTAGCCGTGCAGTCCCGGGACCGGAGCGCCGTGTTTGACGACCGAGCAGTTGAAGGGCTCGGGGTCGAAGGAGTCGGTTAGGGCGCGGCCAGCGGGTTTGCCGGTCGGCGCCGTCAAGCCCATGCCTTTCCCCTTCCGCTGCGGGGGACGGCCGCGGCCACACTGGATCGAGAAGTCGCGGACGCCGTCGCGGGCGTCGATCACGTCGTCGCCGCCGTTGCCGACGAAGACGTCTTCGCCGGGCTGACCGAGCATGCTGTTGGCGCGGCCGTCGCCGATCAGGACGTCCCAGTCGAAGGAGCCCTCCATGTCCTCGTTGGTGCGGGAGAGGTGAACGCTGTCGCAGCCCTTGATCTCATCGATCCAGGCGGAGTGTTTGGGAAAGGAGATGATCAGCAGGCCGGGGTGCGCCTGGGTCTCGGCGAAGGAGGCGTCGTCGCGGCCGGGGCCGCCGACGATGGCGCCCCCGGCGCAGCCGCCGCCGGCCGCCAGCAGGTCGCCGTTGCCTTCCCCATATAGGTAAGGTCGGGCCGGGGAGGCCGCCGACCAAACCATCGGCGCCGTCGCCGCCGTAGAGCTTGTCGGCGCCCCGGCCGGCCTCGATCAGGTTGTCCTCGGGGCCGCCTTTGATCGTGTCGTTGCCTGGGCCGCCCGCGAAACGGGTGCTGCCGACCGCCTCGAGCGAGCCTTCGACCAGCAGCGAGTCCGCCCCGGGACCAAGGTCGGCCATCAGCCAGCGCCCCGGACCGTCGGCCGGGCAGGAAACCTGGTTGGCGACCCCCGGCGGACGCTTGCAGCCGGGGGCGATCGCGAGGCCATCGCCCGCCGTGATCGCGAAGGTGTCGGTGGCCGCGTCGAAGGCCACGATGAACCGGTCGCGGCCGGGGCCGCCGACGATCGAGAGGCCGGCACCGCCTCCGGACGCGGGATCGAGCTGGATGTAGGCCGAGCCCTTCGGCGGCCGTTCTTTGCCGCAGGAAGTCGTGCTGCCCTTGGCGCCTTTGCAGCCGTCGGTCCCCTGGCCGCCGTCGACCGTGTCGCCCCCGCCACCGCCGATCAGCTGGTCGTCGCCGGGCCCGCCGTCGACCTCGTTGGCCCGCCGGTTGCCGGTCAGGGTGTCGCGAAAGGCCGAGCCTTCGATGCTCTCGAAGCCGAACAGCTTGTCGTGGCCGTCGCCATAGGCACGGTGCCTGCGCAGCGAAGCCCACACGCCGGCGCCCTTGGCGCTGGCGACGTCGGTCGCGAAGGAGGCGATGTCGCCGCCACCGGCACCGCCCTTCATCAGGTCGTAGCCGTAGTCGCCGTGGACCAGGTCTTCCCTGCCGGGACCGCCGTTGACGATGTCGATGCCGAGGTCGCCCGCCGCCTCGTCGCCGGCCCCCGCCCCGCCCAGGCACCTTGTCGTCGCCGAGGCCGCCGATCGCGCGGTCGGCACCGCCGGCGCCGCCGTCGACCTCGTCGTTGCCGCGGCCGCCGTGGACGACGTCGGCGTCGGGGCCGCCGCAGAGCAGGTCGTTGCCGAGGCTGCCGAAGATCTCGTCTTCGCCGTTGCCACCCCAGATCACGTCGCGGCCGGGAGTCCCGTGCAGGACGTCATCGCCGGGCGGTGCCGACGATCTGCGCCTGCCGCCCGTGGCAGAGCGGCGTTTCGATCGTCGCGTTGTCCTCGGCCGCAGCGGCGACCGCCGCGAAAGCAGCACTCGCCAACAGCAGCCCGGCAGCTATCCCCCTGATCCGTCGGCGCACGTGGCGATGAATCCTAGTCGGCGGCGCGACGGCCTATTCCAAATTGATCATCACGTGCTTGATTCTCGTGTAGTCCTCGAGCCCGTAGATCGAGAGATCCTTGCCGTAGCCGGATTCCTTGAAGCCGCCGTGGGGCATCTCGGCGACGATCGGGATGTGGTCGTTGACCCAGACGCAGCCGAAGTCGAGCGCGTTGGAGACCCGCATCGCGCGGCCGACGTCGCGGGTCCAGACCGAGGAGGCGAGGCCGTAGCGGACGCCGTTGGCCCACTCGATCGCCTTCGCCTCGTCGTCGAACGGCTGCACGGTGATCACCGGCCCGAAGATCTCCTTCTGGATCATCTCGTCGTCCTGCTCGAGGCCGGCGACGACCGTCGGCTCGACGAAGTAGCCCGGCAGATCCGGCGCCCTGCCACCGGTCACGATCTCGGCGCCGCCGGGCTTGCGCTCGAGGAACCCTTCGACCCGTTCGCGCTGGCGCTCCGAGTTGACCGGGCCGAGCGTCGTCTCGGCCGCCATCGTGTCGCCGAGGACGAGGCCCTGGGCCTCCGAGGAGAGCCCGCTGACGACGTCGTCGTAGACCTTCTTCGAGGCGAGCACGCGGGTCGCGGCGGTGCAGTCCTGGCCGGCGTTGTAGTAGCCGGTGCCGGCGATCGTCTCCATCGCGGTGGCCATCTCGACGTCGTCGAAGACGATCACCGGGGCCTTGCCGCCAAGCTCGAGGTGGACGCGCTTGAGGCTGTCCGCCGCGGCCGCGGCGATCCACTTGCCGGTCGCGGGCGAGCCGGTCAGGGCAACCATCTCGACGTCGGGATGGGTGACCAGCTCCGAGCCGGTCGGCTCGCCGTGGCCACCGATCACGTTGAGGACCCCCGGCGGCAGGATCTCGCCGCACCACTCGGCGAACCTGAGGCTCGTCACCGGCGTCGTCTCGGCCGGCTTCAGCACGATCGTGTTGCCGGCCGCCAGCGCCGGGCCGATCTTCCAGATCATCATCATCAGCGGGTAGTTCCAGGGCGTGATCTGGCCGACGACCCCGATCGGCTCGCGGCGCACGAAGGAGGTGTGGGCCTCCATGTACTCGCCGGCCGCGCGTCCCTCGAGGCAGCGCGCGGCGCCGGCGAAGAAGCGCAGCTGGTCCGCCATCACCCCGACTTCGTCCTCCATCACCGCCGCCCGCGGCTTGCCGGCGTCGGCCGCTTCGAGGTCGGCGATCTCCTCGCCGCGCTCCTCGATCAGGTCCGCCATCCGCAGCAGCGCCCGCGCCCGTTCGTTCGGCGGGATCGTCGCCCAGCTGCCGGCCTCAAAAGCCTTTTTCGCAGCCGCGACGGCCTTGTCGACGTCGGCCTTGGTCGAGAGCGGCGCCTCTGCGATCACCTCGCCGGTGGCGGGGTTGACGACCTCCTCCGAACCCCCGTCAACCGGGTCAACGGCCTCCCCCCCAATGAAGTTCCTCAGCCTCGTCCTAGTCGCCGTAGCCATCCTCATTTCACCTCCGCTAGTTGGACCGATGGGCCGAAAACGTGCCTATAGGGGACGTTTTCGGCCCATCGGCCGTGATGTTAAGGGCCTGCTCGACCGGCACGTATTCCGCGCCGACGCCCTCGGCTACCGCCGGGTGGGTCACGGCGCTGCCGGCGACGTTGACGCCGGGGCGCAGGCCGGGGTCGCGCCGGATCGCCTCGGCGACGCCGAGGTCGGCGAGCGCGATCGCGTAGGGCAGCGTCGCGTTGGTGAGGGCGTGGGTCGAGGTGATCGGGACCGCGCCGGGCATGTTGGCGACGCAGTAGTGGATGATCCCGTCGACCTCGAAGGTCGGCTCACGGTGGGTCGTCGGGTGCGAGGTCTCGAAACAGCCGCCCTGGTCGATCGCGACGTCGACCAGCACCGCCCCGGGCTTCATCAGCGCCAGCTGCTCGCGCCGCACTACATAGGGGGCGCGGGCGCCGTGGACCAGCACCGCCCCGATCACCAGGTCGGCCCGCGGCAGCATCTCCTCGATCGCCAGCGTCGTCGAGTAGACGGTCGAGCAGCGGCCCCCGAAGGTGACGTCGAGCTCGCGCAGGCGGTCGATCGAGCGGTCGAAGACGAAGACGTCGGCCTCCATCCCGATCGCGATGAAGGCGGCGTTCATCCCGACCACGCCGCCGCCGATCACGAGCACGTTGGCAGCGGCGACCCCGGGCACGCCGCCGAGCAGGATCCCGCGGCCGCCGAGCGGCTTCTCCAGCATGAAGGCGCCCGCCTGGGTCGCGATCTTGCCGGCGATCTCGCTCATCGGCGCCAGCAGCGGCAGCCGCCCGCGCGCGTCCTCGACGGTCTCGTAGGCGACGCAGGTGGCGCCGGACCGGCAGAGGGCACTGGTCTGCTCGGGGTCCGGCGCAAGATGCAGGTAGGTGAAGAGCAGTTGCCCGGGGCGCAGCATCTCGATCTCGGCCGGCTGCGGCTCCTTGACGTGGAGGAGCATCTCCGCCCGCTCGAAGACTTCGCCGGGCTCGGCGACGATCTCCGCCCCCTGCGCCTCGAACTCCTCGTCGGCGATCGCGCTGCCCTCGCCGGCCCCGGCCTCGATCAGCACCTCGTGCCCGTGCTCGGTCATTTCCCGCACCCCGGCCGGGGTGACCGCGACCCGGTACTCGTCGACCTTGATCTCGGTCGGTACCCCGATCCTCACGCGACCAGCTCCCGCGCCCGCAGCGCCAGCCAGAACTCGATCCGGTCGTGGGCGCGCGAGAGGTCGCGGCCGGTCAGCTCTTCGACCTTGCGCATCCGGTAGCGCAGGGTGTGACGGTGGCAGTAGACCTGACGGGCGGCCTTCTCCCACTGGCCGTTCTGCTCGATGAAGGCCTCGAGCGAGCGCAGCAGCTCGCCGCCGTACTCCGCGTCGCCCTCCTCGATCGGCCCGAGGACGCTGTCGCAGTAGAGGCCGAGCGCCTCGTCGTCCTGGATCGAGAGCAGCAGCGTGAAGGCGCCGAGGTCCCGCCAGGAGGCGACCTCGGGCGCCTGCCCGTTGTTGAGGGCAGTTGCTTCCAGAGCACAGCGGGCCTCGTGGAAGGAGTGGCGCAGCTGCTCCGGCGGCGCCGGACGGCTGGCGGCGACCCGGACCGCGCCGCGTTCGGGGCTGAGCGCGTTGCGGGCGTCGGCGGCGACGTCGAGCGGGTCGCGGTCGGCGGCGTCGACCACCGCGCAGAGGAGCTCCCGGCCGCCGATGTCGTGCGGGGCAACGACGGCCGGGCAAGCGTCGGCGGCCAGGGCGCGTTCGAGCGCACCGACGGCGGAGGCGGGATGGTCGAGAGAGAAGACCAGCACCGCAGCTTCGTCGCCGATGCCGAACGGCTCCAGCCGCCGGCGCAACTCCGTCGCCTCCATCCGGCCGCCCAGGGCCCCTGCCAGGACGTCGCCGGCAAGCCGGCGCTCCGTCTCACGGGCGACACGACGCCGCATCAGCTCGAGGGCGACGACGGCGACTGCCTGCTGCAGGATCAGCCGCTCGAAGTCGCCCAGCCCACCCGAGTCGCGGACGATCACGACCCAGGCCTGGGGCGGCCCACCGCCCGGCGAGATCACGGGGTGGGCCAGGGCCCGCCCGGCCACCGAGGGGTGGGAGGGAACGAAGGGATGTCCGTCGCCGGCGTGGCGCAGCGCCTCCTTGCGGATCGCGCCGATCGCGTCAGCGGAGAGCTGGCGGCGGAAGCCGCGCCCGGCGAGGCGCTCGCCGCGGCCGTCGAGGACGGCGACGGTGCCGCCGACGGCGGAGGCGATCGTCGCCGCGATTTCCTCCAGCCCCCGCTCCTCCAGGACCAGCCGCTCGAGCCGCCGCTGCACGGCGATCCCGCGCTGCAGGACCTCGTACTGCTCGTTGACGAGGCGGGCGAAAGCTTTCTCGGTGAGCGCGATGAACGGCGTCGAGTAGGGGACCTCGAAGAGCGGGAAGTCCCGCTTCTCCGCCTCGTCGACCAGCGCTTTCGGCACCTTTTTGTGGTTGAAGCCGGTGCCGAAGCCGAGCCCGGCGAGGTTGCTGTCGGCGAGCAGGCGCACGAAGGAGCGCTGTTTGGCGGCGCTGTCGAGCGGGATCCCGGTGGTCAGCATCAGCTCGCCGCCGGAGAGCCACGGGGTCGGGTCCTCGAGCTCGGAAATGTGGACCCAGCGCACGGGCGCGGCCGCGCCCTCGGAGCCGGCCAGGAGGTCGAGGTCCAGTTCGTCGAGCAGGCTCTGGACGGTGAGCACCCGCGCCTACCTGACGACCTGCTCCCAGGCCTCGCTGAGGACGCCGCGGAGCACGTCGTGGATCTCTTCGAACTGCGGGGTGTCGGCGATCAGCGGCGGCGCCAACTGCACGACCGGGTCGCCGCGGTCGTCGGCGCGACAGATCAGCCCGCGCTTGTAGAGCTCGCCGGAGAGGAAGCCGCGCAGCAGCCGCTCGGACTCCTCGTCGTCGAAGCCCTCCTTCGTCTCCTTGTCCTTGACCAGCTCGATCGCCTGGAAGAAGCCGGCGCCGCGCACGTCGCCCACGATCGGCAGCTCGTGCAGGCTCTCCAGCATCCCGCGGAACTCGCCCTCCTTGGCGAGCACGTGCCCGCAGAGGTCCTCGCGCTCGTAGACGTCGAGGTTGGCCATCGCGATCGCGGCCGCGACCGGGTGGCCGGCGAAGGTGAAGCCGTGGGCGAAGGAGGCGTCCCCCTCCATGAACGGCTCGGCGACCCGGTCGGAGGCGATCACCGCTCCCATCGGCGCGTAGGCCGAGGTGAGCGCCTTGGCGACGGTGACGATGTCGGGCTGGTAGCCGAAGCGTTCGCAGCCGAAGTAGTGGCCGAGCCGGCCCCAGGCGCAGATCACCTCGTCGGAGATCATCAGCACGTCGTGGCGGTCGCAGATCTCGCGCACCCGCTGGAAGTAGCCGTCGGGCGGGACGAAGCAGCCGCCGGCGTTCTGGACCGGCTCGAGGATCACCGCGGCGACAGTCTCCGGCCCCTCGAAGACGATCCGCTCCTCGATCGCGTCGGCCGCCCAGATCGGGTGGCGATCCTCGGGCCAGCGGTAGACGTTGGTGTTGGGGACGTGGCAGCCACCCGGCACCAGCGGCTCGAACTGGCTGCGCAGCTCGGTGATCCCGGTCGCCGCCAGCGCCCCCAGCGAGGTGCCGTGGTAGGCGACCTCGCGGGCGATGAACTTGTGCTTCTGGCCTTTGCCGTGGACCCGGTGGTAGTTGCGGGCCAGCTTCAGCGCCGACTCGACCGCCTCCGAGCCGCCGTTGGTGAAGAAGACGCGGTTGAGGTCGCCGGGGGCGAGCGAGGCGAGCCGAGCCGCCAGCTCGATCGCCCGCGGGTGGGCGTAGCTCCAGAGCGTGTAGAAGTCGAGCTCCTCGACCTGGCGCGCGGCCGCCTCGCCGTACTCGGTCCTCCCGTGGCCGGCGTTGACGCAGAAGAGCCCGGACAGGCCGTCCAGATACCTGTTGCCGTGCTCGTCGTAGACGTAGCAGCCCTCGGCGCGGGTGATGATCGGGATCTCGTGGTCGGGGCCGTAGGAGCCCATCCGCGAGAAGTGCATCCAGAGATGTCGCCGGGCCAGTTGCTGAAGCTCGGTGTCGACGGCCTGCGATGCGGTGGCCATTCCGCTCTCCTCTCGTGCTACGACGATATGGACAACGCTAGCTCCGGTTTGGCCCAGACGCAAGTGGTCATTGGGTCAAGCTCCAGGCGCTGGCTTGTACATAAGGTACAACGCGCGCCTGTGCTTTTGGGACATTTGCCACTTGTGCGTTTTGCCGCGGCGGCTTACCGTCGCCGGAGATGGAGAGTTCAGCGATAGCCCCGCCAGACTCGACTTCCCGCCCCGGCGTCGAAGACAAGGGCCTGAAGAAGAACGCGATCGGCTTCGCCTCCAGTGTCGTCATCGGCGTCGCCTCGACCGCCCCGGGCTACAGCCTCGCCGCCACCCTCGGCTTCGTCGCCGCAGCGGTCGCCCTGCAGTCGCCGGCGATCCTGATCATCAGCTTCATCCCGATGTTCCTGGTCGCGGGCGGCTACTACTACTTGAACAAAGCCGACCCGGACTGCGGCACCAGCTTCTCCTGGGTGACCAAGGCGATGGGCCCGCAGCTGGGCTGGATCGCCGGCTGGACGATCGTCGTCGCCGACATCATCGTGATGGCCAACCTGGCCCAGATCGCCGGCCTCTACAGCTTCGAGCTCTTCGGGCTGACCGGCCTGGCCGAATCGACCGTGGCGGTGACCGCGCTCGGGGTGATCTGGATCGCGCTGATGACCGCGATCGTGGTGATCGGGATCGAGCTCTCGGCCCGCACCCAGGTCGGCCTGCTCGGGGCCGAGATCGTCACCCTGGCGCTGTTCGCGATCGTCGCCCTGGTCAAGGTCTACTCGGGCGATGCGCCCGACGCCTCGATCGACCCCAGCCTCTCCTGGTTCAACCCCTTCTCGCTGAGCCCGGCGGAGATCTCGGCCGGCATGCTGCTCGCTGTCTTCATCTACTGGGGCTGGGACACGACCGCCACCGTCAACGAGGAGACCGAGGACTCGAGCGAGGCGCCGGGGAAGGCGACCGTGATCAGCACCTTGATCCTGCTCGGGATCTACCTGATCGTCGCCGTCGCCGCCCAGTCCTACGCCGGCGTCGACGACCTGATCAGGAATCAGGAAGACGTGCTCAGCTCGCTCGGCACCGAAGTCTTCGGCGAGCCGCTGGACAAGATCCTGATCATCGCCGTGCTGACCTCGGCGGCGGCCTCGACGCAGACGACGATCCTGCCCACCGCCCGCACCACGCTCTCGATGGCCCGCTCACAGGCGATGCCGAAGAGCCTCGGCAAGGTCCACCCGCGTTTCCTGACGCCGCACGTCTCGACGATCCTGATGGGGACGCTCTCGATCGTCTGGTACGTCGGGTTGACGATCGCCAGCGAAGACATCCTCTTCGATTCCTTGGCGGCGCTGGGCCTGATGATCGCCTTCTACATCGGCCTCACCGGCTTCGCCTGCACCGTCTACTACCGGCGCGAGCTCTTGCGCAGCGTCAAGAACTTCTTCTTCATCGGCGTCGGGCCGGCCCTCGGCGGCGCGATCCTCTTCTACCTGCTGATCAAGAACGCGATCGAACTCTCCGATCCCGCCAACTCGGAATCCGGCAACGCGTGGCTGGGGCTCGGGCCACCGCTGGTGATCGCGATCTTCTTCCTGATCCTCGGGTTCCTGCTGATGTTCGTGCAGTGGCGCAAGTTCCCGGCCTTCTTCAAGCGCAAGCCCGAGGTCGTGCCGGCCGGCTTCCTCGAGGGCGAAGCGCCGGCGCCCGGCCCGACCGGAGCCGGCCCGACGGAGGTGCCTTGATGGGACAGATCGTGGTCGGATACGACGGCTCGGCCTGCGGCGACGCGGCGCTCGACAAGGCGCTGGAGGTCGCCGGCGAGCTCGGCGACGGCGTCACCGTCGTCTTCGGCTACGCACCGCCGGGACTCTGGGGCGGGGAGATCGCCGAACACGAGGAGGCGATCGAGGAGCTCGGCGAGAAGGTGACGGACGGGGCGAGGCGCCGGGCCGCCGAGCGCGGCGCGGAGATCGAGGTCGAGCTCGTCCCCAAGCGCGCCGCCGAGGCCCTGATCGGCGTCGCCGAGCGGCGCGACGCGCGGATGATAGTCGTCGGCAGCTTCGGCGACCCGCCATTGAAGGGAATGATCCTCGGCTCGACTCCGAACAAGCTGCTGCACCTGGCGGAGCGTCCGGTCCTGGTCGTGCCGGCGCATAAGTAGATGGGTTTTCGGGAACAGGTCTGACGAGAGGGCTTTACACAAGGAGATGCAAGTGAAGAACGGGGAGAGCTCGAGCGTCGCACTCAGCGGCGTCAGCAAGAGGTTCGACGAGCTCTTGGCGGTGGACGACCTCAGCCTCGAGCTGGCGCGCGGCGAGTTCTTCACCCTCCTCGGGCCGAGCGGCTGCGGGAAGACGACGACGCTGCGGATGATCGCCGGCTTCGAGCAGCCGAGCGCGGGCGAGATCCGGATCGAGGGCGAGGACGTGGCCGGGCTGCCGCCGCACAGGCGCCCAACCAACACCGTCTTCCAGAGCTACGCGCTCTTCCCCCACCTCAGCGTCGAGGCCAACGTCGCCTTCGGGCTGAAGCGCAAGAGGGTGCCGAAGGGCGAGATCGCCGCGCGGGTTCGAGCCGAGCTGGAGCGGGTCGGGCTGGCCGACCAGGGCAAGCGCAAGCCGGCGCAGCTCTCGGGCGGCATGCAGCAGCGGGTGGCGCTGGCCCGCGCGCTGGTCAACCTGCCGAAGGTGCTGCTGCTGGACGAGCCGCTCGGCGCCCTCGACCTGAAACTGCGCAAGGGGCTGCAGGTCGAGCTGAAGCGGATCCAGCGCGAGGTCGGGATCACCTTCGTCTACGTCACCCACGACCAGGAGGAGGCGCTGACGATGAGCGACCGGATCGCGGTGATGAACCGCGGCCGGGTCGAGCAGGTCGGCGTCCCCGAGGACGTCTACGAGCGCCCGGCGACGACCTTCGTCGCCGGCTTCATCGGCGTCTCCAACCTGATGCCGGCGGTCGTCTCGGGCCCCGGTCACGTGCGACTGGAGAGCGGAGCGGAGGTGACGGGGAACACCGGCGGCCTCGGCACCGGCGAAGGCTGCTACGCGGTGGTGCGGCCGGAGAAGCTGCGGGTCGAACCGGCCGGCGGCGACAGCGCCTCGAACGGGCGGCCGCGGGTCGAGGGCATCGTGGAGAGCTCGCTCTACCTGGGGACGGCGACGCAGATCGTCGTCGGGCTCGGCGAGGGCGTGCGGATGACCGTGCTCATCCCCAACGCAGACGAGGCGGAGCGACAGAACCTGCCCGGCGGCGGCGCCCGCGTCGCGCTCAGCTGGGAGCCCGAGCACATGCACATGGTGCGCGAGTCCCCTGGAGAAGAGGACGCCGCAAGCGCGGGGGAGCCCGCCGCCGAGGGCGACAGAACTTTGGAGCCAACCAAGAGGAGTGATTGAGATGGGAGCCAACAGTGCCCGCAGAGTGCCGCTGTTCGTCGCGGTGACGGTGGCCGCCCTTGTCCTGGCGCTCGGCCTGGCCGCCTGCGGCGGCACGACCGGCGGTGGCGGCAACAGCGATGAAGCGACCGTGGCCAAAGGCGGGCCGGTCAGCGGCAAGCTGACGATCTCCAACTGGCCCGGCTACATGGAACCCGGCCCGGACAACACCGTCGCCCAGTTCGAAAAAGAGACCGGCGTCAGCGTCGACTACATCGAAGACGTGAACGAAAACGAAGGCTTCTTCGGCAAGATGCAGCCGCTGCTGGAGCAGGGCGAGTCCGGCGGGCGCAGCATCTTCGTCGTCACCGACTGGATGGCGAAACAGATGTACGACCTCGGCTACCTGCAGAAGATCGACCACGCCGACCTGCCGACCGTGTTCGAAAACATCAGGCCGCAGCTGGAGGACCCGGCTTTCGACCCCGGCCGCAAATTCTCGATTCCCTGGGTCAGCGGCATGGGCGGGCTCTGGGTCGACACCGCGAAGGCGCCGGAGATCAAATCGGTCAACGACCTCTTCGACCCCAAATACAAGGGCAAGGTGACGATGCTCGCCGAATTGCGCGAAACCGTGCCGCTGGTGATGCTGGCGGAAGGGATCGACCCGGTCGAGGCAACCAACGAGGACTGGCTGGGGGCGATCGAACGGATCAAGAAGGCGGCCGACTCGGGCCAGATCCGCCGCTTCACCGGCAACGACTACACCGAGGACCTGACCGCCGGCAACATCGTCGCCGCGATCGGGTGGTCCGGCGACGCCTCGATCGTCGAAAACGAGAACGCCGAATGGCGGATGCCGACCGAGGGCTGCTCGCTGTGGTCGGACAACATGGTGATCCCGGTCGGAGCGCCGAACGTCGGCGCCGCCTTCGGGTGGATGAACTTCATCTACGAACCGAAAGTGAACGCACCGCTGGCCGAATACATCACCTACATCCCGCCGGTCGAAGGGGTGCAGGACCTGGTCGAACCGGCGCTGGCGAAAGACCCGCTGGTCTTCCCCTCGCCGAAATTCACCGAGAACTGCACCGACCAGGACTCGCCGCCGGACATCGACCCGGTCAACGAGGCCTGGCAGGAGGTGATCACGGGGTGATCTCGGGATGAAGCTGCGGCAGCGCCTGGTCCCGTACTGGCTCCTGGGGCCGGGTCTGCTCTGGCTCGTCTTCTTCTTCGTCGTGCCCATGTACTTCATGGGCGAACTGGCGCTGCGCTCAGGAACGCTGACCACCGGCTTCACCTTCGACTGGGCCTGGTCGAACTTTCCCGACTCCCTCTCCGGGCACACCGAGCAGATCGGGCGCTCCTTCTTCTACGCGGGCACGGCGACGCTGCTGGCGCTGCTGATCGGCTACCCGCTCGCCTACGCGATCGCCTTCCGCGCCGGCCGCTACAAGACGCTGCTGCTGTTCGCGGTGATCGCGCCCTTCTTCACCACCTACCTGATCCGCACGATCGCCTGGAAGACGATCCTCAGCGACTCCAGCCCGGTGGTCAGCGTCCTGCAGACGCTGACGCTGGTACCGCCGGACGGGCGCGTGCTGGCGACCTCGGGAGCGGTGATCGCGGGGCTCACCTACAACTTCCTCCCGTTCATGATCCTGCCGCTCTACGCCAACCTGGAGCGGCTCGACCTGCGCCTGGTCGAGGCGGCCAAGGACCTCTACTCCTCCTCGACCCAGGCCTTCCTCAAAGTGACGCTGCCGCTGACCATGCCGGGGATCGTCGCCGGCGTCCTGCTCACCTTCATCCCCGCCTTCGGCGACTACATCAACGCCCAGATCCTCGGCGGCACCGGCCAGGCGATGATCGGCAACGTGATCCAGTCGCTCTACCTGACCCAGCGCGACTACCCGGAGGCGGCGGCGCTCTCCTTCCTGATGATGGGGCTGATCCTCGCCGTGGTGACGTTGTACATCCGCTTCGCCGGGACCGGGGCCTTCATGGGCGACGAGGAGGAGGCGACCTGATGGCGGTGCCGGCGCGCGCCTGGGGCTGGCTGCGGCACAACGCGCTGCCGATCTACGCCTGCCTCGCCGTCGCCTACATGCTGATCCCGATCGCCGTGATCGCCGTCTTCTCCTTCGGCGCCACCCCCAACGACAAACTCACCTTCGCCCTCGACAACGGCTTCACCACCGAGTACTGGAGCAGCGCCTTCTCGCTGCCGGAGCTGAACGAAGCGCTGCTGACCAGCCTGCGGCTGGCGGCGCTCTCGACCGTCGTCGCGACCGCGATCGGGACGGCGATGGCGATCGCGCTGGTGCGGCACAAATTCCGCGGCCGCCGCGCGGCGAACCTGCTGATCGTGATCCCGATGGCGACGCCGGAGGTGGTGATCGGCGCCTCGCTGCTCTCGATGTTCATCTACTACTCGTTCGCGCTCGGCTTCACGACGCTCTTCATCGCCCACGTGATGTTCTCGATCAGCTTCGTCGTCGTCGTGGTGCGCTCGCGGCTGATCGGGTTCGACCGCCACCTCGAGGAGGCGGCGGCCGACCTCGGCGCGAGCCCACTGACTACCTTCCGCACCGTGACGCTGCCGCTGCTGGCCCCCGGGATCATGGCCGCGGCGCTGCTCGCCTTCGCCCTCTCGATCGACGACTTCGTGATCTCCAACTTCAACTCCGGCACGACCGTGACCTTCCCGCTCTACGTGTTCGGGGTGGCGCTGCGCGGGATCCCGGTCCAGGTCAATGTGCTGGCGACGATGCTCTTCGCCCTGCTCACGATCGCCGTTGTGCTGGTGCTCTGGCAGCAGCGCCGGGCGGAACGGATGGCCGCGGTGCGCCCCGAGCAGGAGATGATCCCCGCATGAGCATGGTCGACGAGACGAAGGGGCCAGCGGAGCAAGAGATGTCGGCCGAGCAGCTGCGCAACTACGTGGGCGGCAAGTGGCGCACGGCCGAGGGGGTCGAAGCGGTCCCGGACGTCGACCCGGCGACGGGGCAGACGGTGGCGATGGTGCCGCTCTCGGGAGCGGCCGAGGTCGACGCGGCGGTTGCAGCGGCGCGGGCGGCGCAGCCCGAGTGGCGCGAGGTACCGCCGCAGCGGCGGGCGCGGGCGGTGCTGGCGCTGCGCGAGGAGCTGCTGCGCCGGCGCGAGGAGCTGACGGCGCTGGTCAGCGCCGACATGGGCAAGACGCTGCCGGACGCCGACGGCGAGGTCGGCCGCGGCCTGGAGTCGGTCGAGTCGGCGGCAGCGGTGCCGCACCTGCTGAAGGGCGAGACCCTGGAAGGCGTCGCGGTCGGCGTCGACGTCGAATCGGTGCGCCAGCCGGTCGGGGTGGTCGCCGCGATTACGCCCTTCAACTTCCCGGCGATGATCCCGCTCTGGTTCCTCCCCTACGCGATCGCCTGCGGCAACAGCTTCATCCTCAAGCCGTCGGAGGCCGACCCGCGTCCTTCAGCGCTGATCATGGAGGCGGTCGACGCGGTCGGGGAGATCCCGCCCGGAGTCGTCAACCTCGTCCACGGCGCCCACGACGCGGTCAACGCCCTGCTCGACCACCCGGGAATCGACGCGATCTCCTTCGTCGGCCAGGCGAAGACGGCGCGGATGGTGGCGGAACGGAGCGTCGCGACCGGCAAGCGCGTACAGGCCCTGGGCGGCGCCAAGAACTCGCTGGTGGTAATGGACGACGCCGACCTCGAGCAGGCAGTGCCGGCGATCATGGGCTCGGCCTTCGGGGCAGCCGGGCAGCGCTGCCTGGCGGGCTCGGTCGCGGTGGTGGTCGGCGAGACGAGCCGGCGCGAGGAGGTACGGCAGGCGCTGGTTGGCGCGGCATCAGAGCTACGCGTCGGCGACGGAGGCGACGCGGCGACCGACGTCTGCCCGCTGGTCTCGGCTGCGGCACGGGAGCGGATCGTCGAGGCGATCGGCCGCGCGGAGGCCGACGGAGCCAAGCTCCTGCTCGACGGCCGCGGCGACGCCGGCCCCGCCGGCACCCTGCTCAGTCCAACGATCGCCGTCACGACCGACCACGAGTCCGAGCTCGCCCGTGAGGAGCTGTTCGGCCCGCTCCTGACCCTGGTCGAGGTCCCGGACCTCGATGACGCCATCGAGTTCCTCAACGGCTCCCGCTACGGCAACGCCGGCGCCATCTTCACCCGCTCAGGCGAGGCGGCCCGCCGCTACCGCTACGGCGCCGAGGCCGGCATGCTCGGCGTCAACGTCGGCGTCCCCGCCCCCGTCGCCTGGTTCCCCTTCTCCGGCTGGAAGGACTCGATCGACGGCGACCTCCACGCCAACGGCAGCGACGCGGTCAGGTTCTACACGCGGCAGAAGGTCGTTACGACCCATTGGTAGGGAGGTTGACAGTAGGGAGGTTGACGCTCCGCGAGCCGTAAGGCCGGAGCGCCTGTGCATCTCCTATCCCCTCGGACGTCGATCCCCCGGATTGAGTTCGAGTAGAGACCCTCGATTTCGTACAGCACCTCGCGGCCAGTCGGGGCCGCGAGGTGCTGTCCCTACTGCCTTCCTATTCTTTCTCGACGTACAGCGGCGTCGGGGTGGTGATGTTGTAGGTGGCCCTGACATCCACTCGTTTGGGGCACAGGAAGCCGTTGCTGCCGAGGCCCACAATGATCCCCTCGGCACCTTCGCCGTAAACGATCTGCGGAGTTGCGCCAGGGACGATTTTGGCAGGTCCCCAGATGTCGTAGTAGCACCACACAGTTGGCATACCCTGACCCGCGAGATTCATTTCCACTTTGTTGATGATATACAGGTCCCCACCATGCGTTCCGGGCGTCCAATGGATAAAAGTCCCGTTCACACTGGGCAGGATGTTGAGGGTGTTTTTACAGCCGCTTATCGAGTACTCGTCGGTTTCGGCGTTGAGCGTCCCTTCGTTGCCTTCGCCACTCACCGTCAAACCGATCTCCGCGGAGGTACACGAGTTCAAGAACTGGCCACTTTTCGTCCCGATCGTCAGTTTCGTGTTCGGTGCGAGTTCCGCCTGAATTTCAGTGCCAACCGGATAGGTATCTTCGGTTGAGCAGTTGTTTTCGGTGGCCGCCGTTTTACAGAGAACGGTCGCCGATGCCGAGCCGGCGCCCAGCGCGGCGACGCCGAGCAGGCCGGTGACCACCAGCGTGGCAAGAATGGAAGTTCGCTTCATCTCTTCTCCCTTATGGGTGTTGGACAAAATGTGTTACCGCGATGCGACCGTCTCAGAACCTCCTGGTGGGCGTTATGCCGATTCGGCGAGCCAGAGCTGGCTCAATGTTCCGATCCGGTATCTCCCGTTGAGGAAGCGAGTCGGTGCAGACGCACGGCCGTCTCCAGCTCAGCGGCGATCGACTGACGGGAGCGACCGATCAGCTGCTCGACGCGGTGCAGGCGGCTGCGGATGGTGCGACGGCTCACGCCCATCGCCGCGGCGACTGATGTGACGTTACCCCCCGCACGAAAGTACGTGTCAAGGGTTCGCCGCAGAGTCTCGCCACCGTCTCGCTCTTTGGCGAGCGGGTCGAGATAGAGGCGGCCGAGCGATGCATGGAGCACCTCGTTGTCCAGTGCTGCCGCCACGAGCGCGGCATCGGCGTAGCGCACTATGCACCGATCCCCACGCAGAGCAACGGTGAGCGCGGCGGTTGCCTGGCGGTGGGTGAGGCGCCAGCCGGAAGCCTCATTGGCCGGCTCGCCGACGGCGACCACCACACCGTCGTGAAAGCCGGGAAAGGAAAGAACCTGGTCGGGATCGAGGGGCTCCCGGGAGCCGAGCCAGGCCCAGACCATCCCGTCCCGAGGAACGAACAGACCGATGCAGTCGAGTTCGGTCGCAAGAGCGCGAAGCTGCTCCTTCGCGCTCTTGCCCTGCCCGACGATCCCAAGGTGCCAGCCGCTGAAGTCATACGACAGGCCCTCCACGTCCACCGGCTCCCCACCCAGCAACCGCTCCACCCGCTCTGCCAGCCTTCGCTCCCCCGTGAAGCTCCCGCGGCTCTCCAGCTCCCGGGCGTGCTCCTCGCTGACCGCGGCCAGCAGACGGTCGACGGCGGCCGAGCAGATCGCCAGCAGCCTTCTCAGCTCGGCCGGGGGGAGACCACCGCCCCGCTCCACCTCCTCGACGATGAAGTCGACCAGGAGAGCGTGGCCGGCCGCGTAGCGGCGCAGGACCGTGGCGAGACCGACGTCGCTGCGGGCCGCGAGGCGGGCCTGGGAGAGCAGGGCGGGGGGAGCCAGGGGCAGGCGGTCTTGGGAGGCCTCGATCGTGTCGAGGCCGAAGCCGACCGCGGCGGAGGCGGCATTCCTCAGTCCCTCCAGGTAGCCCTGGTCGCCGACCTCGGTCGGGTCGGCGATCCCGTAGATGCGGGTCAGCAGCGCCCCCTCCATCTCCGCTCGCCGCGCTTCGAGGCGGGCCCGCAGAGCGGCGCGGGCCTTGGCTGAGTCGCGGCGGGCGGCCGTGGCGAAGAGGTCCCCTGCTGTTGGCCCGCTCAAGAGCGCGCTACCGGCCAGACCCGCCCTGCGCCCCACCGCGCTTTTGCTTTTTGCACCCCAGCGCCCTGACCTCCGGCCTCGTTTCGCTCGCCCGGCCGTTCTGGCCCTGAAGCACGGCATCGGCTTTGCTCTGGTGAGCGCAGAGGTTGCGAGAGTTGACGATCAGGCCCTTCTGGCCGCCCTGCATCTCCAAGACGAACTTGGAGACGGGGGCGTCGGGGCCCTGGGCGAAGGTTGAGCGGATGCCGCCGCCCACCGAGTCGATGCGGCTGGAGAGCTCGACCTCGATCGGGCCGCTGAGGGCGACCACGAGGTCGGGCAGGGGGTTGCTCGATGCTCTGAGGTAGACGGGCCCCTTAAGCGGCTCGTCGAGCAGCGGCGTGGTGGCCGTCGCCTTGCCGTAGATCGAGGCTTTGGGGCACTCGGCGCCAAAGCCCGCGCCGGCGTTGAACTGGACGCGGGTGCAGATCGTGCGGATGTGGCTCTGTTCGAGGAAGGCGGATTTGGGCAGGGTGACCGCGGCACTGGAGAAGTTCGCATCGCCGGCCCTGGGCCTGACCACTGCCCGAAGCGCCGGGAACTCCCCGCGCTTGGTGCCGCCCTTGAGGTTGATCGATAGCTTCGGCTTGAAGCCGAGCCCAGAGCAGCCGGTGGCCTGAAAGCCGTCAGAGGGGTTGGCGACCTGCCCGTTGGTGGCGGTGAGGGTTGCCTCTATTTCCTTCGGCTTGCAGCCGGTCGGGTTGAGGGTGAAGTTCGGGCGGTCGACGTCGACGTGGAGGGTGCGGTAGGTGACGGGGACGCCTTCGAGGATCTGCGGCAGCGGGTCGGTGGCGATCGTCGCCACCGCGCTCTTTGGGTCGACCGCGATCGTCGCCCTGGTGACCACGGTGCCGAGGTCAAAGGGTCCTGCCTGCGCCGGGGCCTTGGCGATCACCGAGTAGGGGGCTCCCTTATAGGGGCCTGAGAGGTAGAGGGCGGTCGGGGCCCTGCCCGGCTGGGGGCCCCAGAGGGGGGCTCCGCCGACTCCGGTGGCCGCGGTGACGTCGCCGACCCGCGAGGCGGCGGGGCAGGCTCCGCTGGGGGCGGCGGCCTCGGGGCAGAGCTCGACTCCGCCCAGCTTCGCCAGCAGGCCCTGGGGGAGGGTGACCGAGAGGGACCGGGGGTTTGCTTCCCCGTCGGAGCGGGTCAGGGTCATCGCGAAGGCCGAGAACTGACCGGCGCCGGGGTTGAGGGTGCCGGCGCTGAGCTTGGGATTGAAGCCGCCCTTGCCGCAGTTGACGCTCACGCTCATCGGCGCTTTCCCTTGCGCCGCCGGGCGGCCCGACCAGGGCTTAAAGGAGAAGTCGGTCAGGTAGGTGCCGCAGCCCGGCGTTGCGAGCGGCGCCCGAGGGCCGCCGAAGACGTTCAGCTTCAGGCCCGCGACGGGCACCTGCGGCAGGCCGCCGAGGGCTTCGATCCCGTCGAAGACCGCGGTCACCTGGCCGGTCAGCGGGTTGGGCTCGATCCGCCCCGGCAGCTTCAGGTGCACGCCCATCTCATCGGCCACCACCCAGAGGCCGAACAGGCGCCCGGGTTCGGGGGTGCGCTGGTAAACGGAGCCGTGCAGGGTGTCTTCGAGCGCCGGCACGTCGGCTTCGATCGAGCCGATCTTCGCCGCCTCGGGACAGTCGGCGGCGGCGTTCAGGCCGTAGCCGACCTGCGCGGCGCTGCAGGCCAGGAGGCCGTCGCCTGCGGCAGGGTTGATCGCGAAGCCCTCGGGCAGGGTGACCCGGGCGCTCTTCATGGTCGAGGTGGAGAGGCCCTGGGGGCTTTCGTCCTGGGGAACGGTCAGCTCGGTGTCGAGGCCGGTGGGGGCGGCGGCCTCGGGGTTGGTCAGCGCCGTCGTGAAGGAGGGGGCGAAGCCGAGTTTGCCGCAGCCGGTGATCTGCGGGAAGGGGGCGACTTTGGTCGAGGACTGGCCGGGCAGCTGGTAGCTGCGCGCGCTCACCCGCATCGGGCGCGCCGTCGAGCAGTCGGTCGGGTTGGAGATGAAGGGGCCGCCCGGAGTGACTTCGCGCAGCTCGGCCGGAGGTTCGCCGTTGATCACCTCTTCGGGAGTGATCCGGTCTTCGTCGTGGACCGGGTCCGAGGGCACGCCCCAGATCGTCGAGACCGCTTCGGAGAGGCCGCTGGCCGCGGGCAGGCCTTCGGCGGTGGCGATCAGGCCGAAGTCGACCGGGTCGACGCGGATGTTGACGAAGGCCGGCCAGCCAACGGCGATGAAGCCGAGGCGGGCGACGATGTCGGTGCCTTTGGGCGGGACCATGTTGTAGATGGGCTCTTTGAAGACGCCGACGGCGGGCTGGATCGTCCGCACCAGGCTCACGCCGACCTGCGACTCGAACGGACAGGCGCTGTTCTCGGGGGCGTCGCCGAGCTGCTCGGCGCTGCAGCGCGGGATCGCCTGCGGGTTGCCGATCACCCCCGGGGGCAGCTCGATTTCGATGTCGCGCGCATAGGCGTAGGGCTGGTTGCCGTCACGGGTCAGCTTCACCGCGAGGGTCATGTCGGCGTGCTTGCCCGCCTGGCTGTCGGAAAGCGAGGCGGAGACCGATTCGACCGCGAATTTGTCGAATTCGTCGGCCGCGGCGGCGGGGGAGGCCCAGACCCCCGAGCAGGGCGAGCGCCGCGGCGGCGGTCGCGATGGCACTGCGCGGGACGGCGCTCATCGCCGGCCTCCCTTCTTCTCGGCGCCGGCTCGGTGCTTGGCCTGCTTGCGGTTGCTCGGCTTCTTGGCGCAGCGAGCCTTGCCGGCGCGCTTGACCTGGCGCTTGCCCTTGGGGCACCGGGGCTTGAGGTTGTCCCCGGGGCCTCGCACCGACGTGGCGGCGCCAGGCAGAGGCGGCGACGGCGAGAGCAGCGGGCGGCAGCCTTCGCCCTGGCATTCGCTCTCCCGGGCCTCTTCTGCAAAGCCGCCGCCGACCCGCGCGTCGTAGATCGAGGGCGTTTCGTCGGCGTCGGATTTGACCAGGAGGTCGGAGCTCAAGAAGAAGACGTCCTCGCCGCTGGGGCTGACCGCCCACAGGTACTCGTTGCGCCTGCTCTGCGGCGAGGAGATCAGGTAGACGCAGCCTTCGGGGCGCCTGCAACTGCCGACTCCCTCATCCTCCCACTCATAGACGTCCCGCAGTCCATCGGAATCTCCCACCACCAGCGCTTCGCTCGTTTCGAAGAAGGCCCGCCGCCCGTCGGCGCGCAGGTTCTCCGGCCAGCCCAACGGCGCGAAGAGTTCCGCGGAGCCCTCCCGGAAATCGGTCTGCAGGGTCGCGTCGGAGTCGGCCGCCGCGCCGGTCGGGTTGCACGAAAGGCACTGCAGCTCGCCTGGGGCGTAGCGGTAGATCTGCGCCTGGCCTTCGGGGTCGTAGTCGCCCAGCGCCGCGCGCGATTTGAACAGGAAGGCCGAGCCGTCGGGGGTGCTGCGGGCGGGGACGTTGCCGAGGCGGCCCGTGGCGGCTGAATCCGCCCAGAGGCCGAGGCCGTCGGTGGGTTCGATGCCGTTGTTGAAGCCTTCCACGTCGCGTTCGGTCACCGTGGCGAGGAAGTCGGGGGCCTGGCCTTCCACCGAGCGGTAGAGGTTCTGCCCGCCCGCCTGGGCCGTCTCGCCCTGCGGGTTGGTGCCGCCCAGCACGCTCTCCGAGACGAAGTAGGCGGTGGTTCCGTCGGCTGAGACGGTGGCCGGGATCGCGTCGCCGGTGGTGGTGAAGTCGATCACTCCTGCTTCGACGTCGAAGGCTTTCAGGTTGCCGCCCTGCAGGTAGAAGATCCGCTTGCCGCCTTCGGCCACCCCGGCGACGTCCACGCCAGTGCCGATCGCGAAGGTCTCTTCGTTGTCGTAGCGCAGGTAGAGGGTGCCGTCGACTTCGAAGGCGATGCCGACGCCGTCGAGCGAGGCGCCCATGTAGTCCGCGTTTTCGCCGGCGCCGAAGGGCACCTCGCCGGGTTTCACCGAGACCACGTGCGTGGTCCCGTCGGGAGTGCGGTCATAGATCGCCCGGGTGCCGGACGGCGCCGCCGCGGGCTCCAGCTGCACCGCCGTGCTCGCGGAGCCGAGGGCGCCGGTCGCAAAGACGATGTGGCCGCCCCCTTCGCTGATCAGCTGACCCACCCCCGCGGGGTCGATCCCCAGGCTGCCCTGGCCGATCAGCTCCGAGTGCCCGTCGGGGTAGAGGACGTAGCCGGTGTTCCCGTTCGGCACCAGCACCGCCGAGCCTTTGTCGCCTGCGAAGTAGAAGAGGTAGCCCTGGTCGGGCGAGCGGGTGCCGGGGACGATCTGGCTTGCTTCCTCAGCGGAGGGGCCGGTGTAGGTGGTGGACCAGCCCGCGGCCGTGCGGGTGACGAGGTAGGGTCGCCGACCAGCGAGCCCGTGCCCCCGGGCCCCGGCAGCGAGCCGCCTTCGACCCGGAAGGACACCTTGTCCCCCGCCGAGGAGACCTGCCGGGTGGTGAACACCCCGCCCAGCCGGCCGACGCCGATCGGCGCCCGGCCGTTGGTGTCGGGCGGCGTCACCAGCTCATACGCGCGGCAGTCGGGAAGGAGCGCCGAGGCGCCGGTGCGCAGCAGCGCGTTGGCGCAGGGTTCTGGTTCGGTCGGGACGCTGGAGTAGGTGGAGAAGCTCCCTTCCGCTTCGACCGCTTCTTCGCCTTCTGCTTTTTCGTTCGTCGCGACGACCCGGAAGACGTATTTCGTCCCCGGCGCGAGGCCCGTCGCCGGCGCCGAGACTGCGACGGGATCGTTGCCCGTGGGCAGCGATCCTTCCCCGGCCGGCGTCCAGCTCGCCGCTCCTTCGACTTTGTATTCGAAGGCGTAGGTGGTGGGGAGGTTGTTGGGGTCGATCTGCGCCCGCAGCTCGGCTTCGTCTTCGCTGATGTTGGCGGCCGCGATCGATTCCACTTTCGGCGGGCCGGTGGTCGAGATGAAGAAGGCGTAGGAGTGGCCGATGCCGGTCCGGTTGGAGGGCACGTAGAGGAAGCGGCCTTCTTCGTCTTCTTCGCTCGGTTTTCCGTTCGGGCTGGTGGCGCCGTTGTCGACGGCGATCCCTTTGGCGGTGTTTTCGCACTGCAGGAAGGCGGCGGCGATCGTCTGCACGTAGGTGCCGTCTTCTTCGAATTCGTAGAGGTTGCAGTTTTCCCCGTCGAGGAGGAAGACGTTGCCGTTGCCTTCGTCGACCGCCACCGCGAGCTGGGTCCCGAATTCGCCCGCCGGCACCGCGGAGTCTTCAATCGAGCCGACTAATTCGTACCAGTCGTTCGGCGGCGTGCCGACGAGCGTGCTCAGGTCGTAGACGTCGATCCGTTCTTCGGTGGGGCCGGCGCTGACGTAGAGCCTGTCGCGTTCGGCGTCGATCGCCAGGGCATTGCCGCCGCCCCAGACCGGGCCGGGTCTGACCGGATTTTTTCGTTGCCTTCAGCGGCCGATTTGAACTCGATGACTCCGCCGCCTCCGAAGTTGCCGAACAGGTGGTCGTCGTCGGGATTGATCACCAGGCCGCTGTAGAACGAACCGCTTTCCCGCACCGTCACCGGCGCGGTTTCGCCGTACGCGATTTCACAGGCTTCGGGGTTGTAGCCGGTATCGGGTTTGAAGCGGAGGACTTTTCCCTGGCTGGTGCTGAGAGTGTAGAGGTAGCCTTCGCTGTCGATCGCCAGCGAGGTGGGCCCCGCGGTGACCAGCTCGGAGACGAAGGTGCCGTCCGAGCAGAAGACGTCGACCCGCCCTTTGCTGCCGTTCGAGGCGCTGCCGAAGTTGCTGACGTAGATGTTGCCGTGCAGGTCGGTGGCGACGGCCCTGGGGTCGGAGAAGGTGCTCGGGGGGTGGTCAACCCCGGGCACCCCCGGGCCCCCATCTTTTTCGAGCGGGCAGAGACCGGGATCCGGAATGGGGTCAACAGTGGAGCTGCCCGCAACCGCCGGTCAGCGAGAGTCGTGGTTCGAGAACGCGTTCGCCTTCGGCGGCGAGTGCGGCCGGGGCGGCTAAGGCGGCGAGCGCCAACGCGGTCGCGGCGAAGATCAGTGCCCGCACTGCGCGGTGCTTGCTTGCGATGCGGGTCACGATCCTTTCCCGGTCGCCCCGCGACCCTGCTTCTGCCCCCCGCACCCGACCGCCTGCACCAGCGGCCGTCCTTTCGCACTTCTGCCGTTGTGAGCCGAGAAGGCGGCATTAGCATGCTGCTTGGCGGCGCAGAGATTGGCCGAGTTGACGATCAGCCCCTTCTTCTGTCCCTGCATCTCGACCACGACTTTGCTCAGGGGAGCGTCGGGGGTCTCGGTGAAGGTGGCCCTGATGCCGCCGTTCACAGAATCGATCTTGGCGACCGCTTCGACGTCGACCAGCCCGCGCAGGGCGGCGACGAAGTCGGGCAGGGGGTTGGAGGAGGCTCGGAGGAAGACCGGGCCTTCCAGGGGCTGATCGAGAATCGGGGTGTAGGCCTTGACGTAGCCGTAGATCGAGCCCTGGGGGCAGGCGCGGCCGTTGCCGCCGCCTGCGGCGAACTGCACGCGGGTGCAGATCGTGCGGATGTGGGCCTGCTCCAAGAAAGCCGAGGGCGGCAGGCGCAAGACCAGGCCCTCGAGGTTGGCGTCGCCCGGGCGGGGGCGGAAGACGCCGCGCAGGGCCGGGTGGTCGCCGCGCTTGGTGCCGCCCTTGAGCTTCAGCGAGAGGTTCGGCTTGAAGCCGAGCTTGGCGCAGTTTGCCGCCTGGAAGGGGGAGGAGGCCCCGAAGGGCGAGTCGTCGGCGGGGCTGAAGACGTCGTTGCCGCCCCCCCAGAGGGTGACGTCGGTCGAGAAGGGCTCGCAGCTGGTCGGGTTGAGGGTGAAGTCCGGCCGATCGACGAAGACCCTGATGTCGCGCACGCTCAGCGGGATCCCGGCGAGGATGTGGGGGATCGGGTCCGATGAGGAGCCGTCGACGTGAACCACACCGGTTCTGGGGTTCAGGCGCAATGCCTGGCGGGTGACCACGGTGCCGACGTCGAAGGGGCCGGCGACCGCGGGGACGATGCCGACGACCGACAATGGGGCGCCGTTGTAGGGGCCGGCCAGATAGACCTTGCCCTTGGCGTAGGTGAGGACCGAGCCGACGCCGGCTCCGGCGAGGACGTTGCCGATCTCAGAGGTTGCGGGGCAGGAGGGGCTGGCGAGCTCGAGGCGCCCTTCGCGCGGACCGGTGCGCGAGCGTGCCTGGGCGATCGCCGCCTCGGGGCACATGCTGGTGCCCGCCAGCTTGGCGATGAGGCCCGGCGGCAGGGTGGCACTGAACTTGGTCAGGTCCTGGTCTCCGTCTTTGCGGGTCAGGCGCATGTAGAAGGGGGAGAAGGAGCCGCCGGCGAAGTCGGTCGGATAAGCGGTGAAGCCGGGGTTGAAGGGAGGCGTGCCCTGCGGGCAGGGGCCGCGGTCCGGTCCGCTTTCGATCGCGAAGGGGAAGAGCCTCGCAAGCGCAGTGATGGGCTTGGCCCAGGGGGTCAGGTTCGATACCGACTGATAGCTCCCGCAGGTGCGCGGGGTGATCAGGGGTGCCCTGGCGCCTTCTCTGAAGTGCAGCTCGAAGTTGGAGACCGGCAATTGCGGGATGTCGTCGAAGGTGGTGATCAGCTGCCCGGTCCGGGGATCGGGGCTGACCTTGCCGGCGAGCTTGACCGAGACGCCGCGATCGGGGATCCGCAAGACCATGTAGAGGGCTATGAGGGAGCCGAAGGGGTTCTCGTAGGGCTTGGCGATGTAGAGGGCGCCTTCGGCTTTCTCGTCGATCACCGGGCTGGTGGCGATGACCGAGCCGATCTTCGCGGTCTCCGGGCAGCCGGCGTTGGGGCCGGAGTTGTAGGTCTCGCGGGCGAGGTCGGCTTCAGAGCAGACGCCGAGCCCCTCGGCCTGGGAGGGGTTGACCGTCATCCCCTCGGGCAGGATCACTTGGCCTGCCTTCATCTCGGAGTCGTAGTTGACGGTGGGGATGCGCAGCCCCTCGTCCGGCAGCGAGAGCTCATAGGCGAGGCCGGTGCCGCTCGATGCCTGGCTCGTGGTCGGGGCGAGCGTCGCGGTCGGGTTGAAGCCGAGCAGGCTGCAGCCGGTGATCTGGGGGAACGGCGCGCTTTTCACCCGCGGCTGGTCGGGTTCCTGGTAGGAGGTGGCGGTCACCGTCACCTGGCGCTGTTGCGTGCACTCGGTCGGGTTGACGGTGAAGGGCTTCTCAGAGACGGTGGCTTCGCGGCCCCCGGGCGGGGCTCCGCCGTGCACCGCCTCATCGGGGGTGATCCGCTCCTCGTCGTGGATGGGGGAGGCCGGCACGCCCCACAGCGTCGTCGTAGCTCCCGTGAGGCCCGAGGCTGAGGAGATCCCCTCGACAGTGGAGACGACGGTGTGGTCCTCAGGGTCCAGGCGCACGTTGACGAAGGCCGGCGCGGCGGCCGCGATGAAGCCGAGGCGGGCGACCATGCCCTTCGGCGTCGTCATGTTGTAGACGGGCATGTCGTAGACGCCGGGGACGGGCTGGATCACGCGTATCCGCGTCACCCCGACCTGGGAGTCGAACGGGCAGGCACTGTCTTCGGGCCCGTCGCCGAGCTCCTCGGGGGTGCAGGTCGGCGCTGCTTTGGGGTTGCCCGCCATCCCTGCCGGCAGCCGCACTTCGACGTCTTTGGTCAGCGCGTAGGGCGTGTTGCCGTCGCGGTTGATCTCGATCCCGATCGTCAGGTCGGGGTGGGCGCCCGCCTGGGTGGTGGAGAGCCCGGCGGTGACTGATTCAAGTGCGTATTTGTCGAATTCTTCGGCTGCGGCTGCGTTCGTGGCGCTCGCGCCCACGATTGCCAGCGCCAGCGCCAGCGCCCCAAGGGCGAGGGTCCTGCGCAGGTTCGTCCTCATCGCCGTCCTCCCTTCCGCTTGGCGGCGGTTCGCTCGTGTCTCTGGTGTTTGCTGCGCTTGAGGCAGCGCACCTTGCCGGCGCGCCTCACCTTGCGCTGGCCTTTGGCGCAGCGGCGGGCGCGGGGCTTTTCCTTGACGTTGCCCCCGGCGCCCCGCAGACCCGGGGTGGGATCGCCCGGCGCGCTCACCGAGGGCTGGCACGCATCGCCCAGGCATTCGGCCCGCAGCTGCGATTCGGCGAAGCCGCCGCCTGCCCGGGCGTCGTAGATCGAGGGCGTCCCGTCGGCGTCGGTGCCGACCAGCAGGTCGCTGCTCAAGAAGAAGGCATCGTTGCCGCTCTCACTCACCGCCCACAGGTACTCGTTGCGCGAGCTGTTCGGAGAGGAGACCAGGTAGAGGCAGCCCGTGGGGCGCGTGCAGCTGCCGACTCCGTCGGCCTCCCACTCATAGACGTCACGCAGCCCGTCGGCGTCGCGTGAGACAAGCGCCTCGCTCGACTCGAAGAAGGCGCGGCGGCCGTCGGCGCGCAGGTTCTCCGGCCAGCCGAACGGCGAGAAGAGGTGCCTGGTCTTCGCGGAATTCGGTCTGCAGGGTCGCGTCCGAGCTCGCCGCCGCCCCGGTCGAGATGCACGACAGGCATTCGAGCTCGCCCGTGGCGTAGCGGTAGATCTGCGCCTGGCCTTCGGGGTCGTAATCGGTCAGCGCCGCGCGGGATTTGAACAGGAAGACCGAGCCGTCGGGGGTGCTGCGGGCCGGGGCCCGGCCGAGGCTGCCTACGCCGGATGCAGCTGCCCAGAGGCCGAGGCCGTCGCTGACTTCACTCGCGATCAGCTCTCCATCCACGTCGCGTTCGGTCACCGTGGCGAGGAAGTCGATCTGCCCTTCCACCGAGCGGTAGAGGTTTTCCTCGCCCGCCTGGGCCGAGTCCCCCGGTGGATTGGTGCCGCCGAGCACGCTCGGCGAGACGAAGTAGGCGGTCGACCCGTCGGCTGAGACGGTGACGGGGGTGACGTCGCCCGTGGTTGAGAAGTCGGTCACCCTTTCGCCTTCGGGGGCCAAGGCGTCGAAGCGCAGGAGGTCGCCGCCCTCCACGTAGAAGATCCGGTTGCCGCCTTCGGCGACCCCGGCGACCCCCACCCCGGCGCCGATCGCGAAGCTCTCTTCGTTGTCGTAGCGCAGATAGAGGGTGCTGCCGACTTTGAAGGCGATGCCCTCACCGTCGAGCGAGGCGCCTTGGTAGCCGGCGTTTTCGCCGGCGCCGAAGGGCGCCTCACCGGGTTTGATCGAGACCACGTGCGTGGTTCCGTCGGGCGTGCGGTCGTAGATCGCCGCGGTCCCGTCGGGCGCCGCCTCGGGCTCGAGCTGCACCGCCGTGCTCGTCGAGGCAAAGGCGCCGGTCACGAAGACGATGTGGCCGCCCCCCTCACTGAGCAGCCGCCCCGTCGATTCCGGGTCGATCCCGAGGCTGCCCTGCCCGAGCAGATCAGAGTGGCCGTCGGGGTAGCGCACGTAGGCCGTGGTGCCCCCCAGCACCGCCGAGCCTTTGCCCGCCGCCTGCCAGAAGGAGTGGTCCTGGTCGGGCGAGGTGGCGCCCGCGCCGATATCCGTCGCTTCTGAGCCCAAGGGGCCGGTGTAGGTGGTGGACCAGCCCGCGCTGGTGCGGGTCGCCAGGTAGGGGTCGCCGAGCAGGGCTCCCGTGCCGCCGAGCCCCGGCAGCGAGCCGCCTTCGACCCGGAAGGGGATCTTGTCTCCCGCCGGCGAGACCTGGCGGGTGGTGAAGATGCCGCCCTGGCGGCCGACGCCTACGGGCGCCCGGGCGTTGGTGTTGGCCGGGGACACCAACTCGTAGGCGCGGCAGTCGGGCAGGAGCGCCGAGGGGCCACTACGCAGCAGCGCGTTTGGGCAGGGAGTCGGTTCGGTCGCGAGGCTCGGGTAGGTGGCGAAGCTCCCTTCCGCTTCGTCGGTGCCCTCTTCGTTGGTCGCGATTACCCGGAATTCGTAGTGCGTCCCGGAGGAGAGGCCCGTTGCCGACGCCGAGACTTCTACGTCGGTGTTGCCGACGGGCAGCGTCCCTTCCCCGGCCGGCGTCCAGCTTGCCGCCCCTTCGACTTTGTATTCGAAGGCGTAGGTGGTCTCGAGGTTGTTGGGGTCGATCTGTGCTCGCAGGACGGCTTCGTCCTCGCTGACGTCGGTGGCCGCGGTCGAGAGCACCTCCGGCGGGCCGACGCTGGAGACGTAGAAGGCGTAGGAGTGACCGATGCCGGTCCGGTTGGAGGGGACGTAGAGGAAGCGGCCTTCGTCCGCTTCTTCGCTCAGTTTCCCGTTCGGGCTGGTGGGGCCGTTGTCGACGCCGATCTCCAGGCCGGGGATGCACTGCAGAAAAAACGCGCTTATCGTCTGCAGGTAGGTGCCGTCTTCTTCGAATTCGTAGAGGTTGCAGTTTTCCCCGTCGAGGACGAAGACGTTGCCGTTGCCTTCGTCGACCGCGATCGAGAGCCCGGTACCGAAGTCGCCCGCGGGGACCGAGGAGGCTTCGATCCGGTCGACTTCTTTGTATGCGTCGTTCGGCGGCGTGCCTTCGACCGTGTTCAGGTCGAAGATGCCGATCCACGCTTCGGTGGGGCCGGCGCTCGCGTACATCCTGTCGCGCTGCGCGTCGACCGCCATCCCGGCGCCGCCGGACCAGCTTGCCGCCGGAGTTTTACGGATCTGTGGATTGCCTTCCGTAGCCGAGCCGAACTCGATGACTCCGGCGCTGCCGAAGTTGGCGAACAGGTGGTCGTCGTCGCGGTTGACCGCCAGGCCGCTGTAGATGGACAGGCTTTCCACCACCGTCACCGGAGCGGTTTCGCCGTACTCGATTTCGCAGGCTTCGGGCTGGTACCCGGCGTCCGGTTTGAAGCGGAGGACTTTTTCCTGGCTGGTGCTGAAGACGTAGAGGTTGCCTTCGCTGTCGATCGCCAGCGAGGTCGGCCCCGAAGTCGCCAGCTCGGAGACGAAGGTGCCGTCCGAGCAGAAGACGTCGACCCGCCCTTTGCTGCCGTTCGAGGCGCTGCCGAAGCTGCTGACGTAGATGTTGCCGTGCAGGTCGGTGACGACGGCCCTGGGGTCGGAGAAGGTGCTCGGCGGGTGGTCGACTCCGGGTACCCCCGGCCCCCCGTCTTTTTCGAGCGGGCAGAGACCAGGATCCGGGACGAGGTCCACGCCCGACGTCCCGCAGCCGCCGGTCAACGAGAGCCGCGGTTCGAGCACACGTTCGCCTTCGGCCGCGAAGGCGGGCGAAGCGAAGAGCGCGATCACACAACCCGCCGCCAACAGTGCGGCGAGCAGCGAGCGAAGGTCGGCCCGGCGGGGAATGACTTTCAGGTTCATTGCGCTTTTCCGTTCAGATCCGTGTGCCGGGCACTCGGGACGGGGCCACACGCCCCGTCCCGAGTTACGCGGCGTGTGTTAGCCAGTAACGGCCCAGCTGCCGCGGACGTAACCGCCCCCTGAGCTGAACGTGAAAGGAACGGTGACACCGAACTCGTGTGCCACTTCGGATTTCGCAGCTGCAGAGGGATCGCCCAGCGGATCGTTGTTCTCGACGCCGTCCTTTCTATAGACGCAAAGGAACCCAGATTCGGCTTCCGGTGCAGTGAAGCTTCCCGGGCAGCTCGCTTCCCAGGCTTCGGTGGATTCTTGGAGTCGTTCGAACCATTCCGATTCTTCGATTGCCGGGTCAACGATGCATCCGGTTCCTTCCGTGCACGGCCAGGGCCCGTAGACCTCCGCAGCTCCATTTTTGAGTTCAATGCCCGCGGGCGATCCGGCGACTTCGAATTGCACGATCGCGGTCGGAGCCGGCGAGACCGGTATCGGGAAAGAGATCGCGGCCGGCGACATCGATTCCGGCGACACGTGATCGTTTCCGCTCACAGACCAGGCGCCGGTCAGGGTCTCCCCCGAGGGAAGCGGTTCGGTGCTGAAGGTCCCGTCCTGGCCGGTCGGGCCTTTGACACCCTGAATGCCCTGGTTGCCGGTCGCGCCTTTCGCGCCGTCGGCGCCGTTGCTCCCGTTCGAACCGGCCGCACCGGTGTCGCCTTTAGCGCCCTGAGGACCGGCGGGGCCCTGCCGGTCCGGCAGGACCGGTCTTGCCCGTTTTGCCTCGCGGCCCCGGGGGGCCTTTCTTCGCCTTTGCCGAGGCGGTGGCCTTGCCGTCGCCGCTGCCGCCGTTGGCGGCGATCGCGCCGCCGCTGAGTGCGGCGACCAGCGCGACGATGGCCACGATCAGGCCGGCGCCGCCGAGGTGCTCGCGGAGTCTCGAAAGCATCAAGTCTTCTCCTTGTCCCGTGAGCCCCTCTGCCGGCCGTTCCCTTACGGCGCTTCCCTGAGGCTCGGTTATTTGTCTGTGATTCCGCCGCGCTCGCTCCCTGTGCAAACTCGGCTGTCGCGACTGTAAACGCTTCCTTTCATAAAGTCAAGAGACTGTTTTCTTAGTGAAGGAAACGTTCCCTAGCCCGAGGGATCCTTGCGACCGTCCGTGGCTGATCTACCATCCCTTTCGTGACCGCCCGCAAGCACGATGCAGCCACCCGAGCGGCGAAAGCAGTCCGGGTTCGGCGCCTACGCGAGGACGCTCAGCGGCCGATCAGCGTGAACCTGGCGGAGACCATCGCCCTCAGTCACGCGCTGATCAAAATGGCGGGCGCGGCTCGGCCGCGATGACCCAGGTCGCCTTCGACGAGATCCTGCGACGCCTGACGGAGGCGGAGGCCCAGTTCGTCGTAATCGGGGGACTCGCGCTTGGCGCCCGAGGGGTGGTGCGGGCAACCAAGGACATCGACGTGGTCGTCGCACCCGACCCGGCCAATCTCAAGCGCGTCGCAGCAGTGGCAGTGGCGGCCGGCGGGCATGTGCAGAGAGGCGACGCCCTGCTCGGCAGCCCACCCTCGATCGCGGCCCTTCTCGCAACCGGTGAGCAGGTGGCGATCGAGACGGACCTCGGCAGGCTCGACGTCGTCCAGGGCCTGGACGGGGTGCCGTCCTACGAGGAACTGCGGGCGCGGGCGAGCGAGGCGGAGGTGCTGGGCATCAGCGTCGCGGTCTGCTCGGTCGAGGACCTACGGGCGATGAAGCGGGCTGCGGGACGAACTCGCGACCTCGCCGATCTCGAGGATCTCGACGCGGCGCTATCGCCACCTCCCAACGAGTAACGCGACCCGCTGCTTCAGCGCAGGTCGACAACCTCGTCGCTGCCGGCCACGGTGAGAAGCTCGGGGTCGCCGGTCCAGAGCGGTGCGTCATGCCGGCGTGCGGTGGCCAGGGCAAAGCAGTAGGCGTAGGAAAGGCCGCCAGCGGCCTTCAGTCTGGCCGCCTCGACGGTCAGCTCCCAGCCGGGGTCGACGACCTGCAGCTCGGCCCGGGCCTTCTCGATCGTCCTCTCCGCGAGGCCCTCGCCATGGGCCCGGATGAGGACGTACAGAGCCTCGCCGAGGTTGACCGAGCAGATGAGCGGCCGCTCGCGCAACCAGGCCTCTTCGACGGCGGCGCCGGCGGGCTCGTCGTTCAACAGCGCCAGCAGCGCCCAGGTATCAAGGACGAGCGCCACGCCGGGCCCGGTCTCGGCGCTCGTCGCGCTCGCGCTCCTCGCGGCGGGCTGCCTCGAGGTCCGCGGTCCCTCCGCCCGACCGCCCGGAGAGCAGCCCGCGCAGAGCAGCGACCCGCTCCTGCCGCTCGTCAACTGAGACGCGGTGACGGCGGATCACCACCTCAGTTCGACGCCGCTCGACATCGACCTCGTCGCCCGGCTCGATTCCGAGCTCATCCCGGATCGCCTTCGGGATCACCACCTGGCCTTTGGGTCCAACCCGATAAGTCATACTTAAGAGTATAACTTTTTTTGGGAATGGCAGCAGGGGCGCGCGTCATTTCCCCTCAAGGCGAGAGGCGGGCGAAGTCTCCTCCTCAGCGGCCGATGTGGAAGCCGATCAGCTCCGGCACCTTGGCCAAGGCGGAGCTGATCGGGTGCGGGGAGCGGCCCTCGCCCTCGGCCCGCTCCTTGCTCATGATCCCGGCGCGGATCGCGGTGCCGCCGAGCCAGTGGAAGGGCTCGGGGGGGACGCGCTGGGGGGCGGGGTCGACGATCGGCAGGCGGGAGTGCTCGTCGCGGCGGTCGAGGGCGAGCGCGGCGAGGGTGCGGCCGACCATGTGCGAGGGGCCGACGCCGTTGCCGGTGTAGCCGGCGGCGGCGAAGGCGCGGCCGCCGGGCAGCGGCACGACGACCGGGAGGTGGGTCGGGGAGACGTCGATCGGCCCACCCCAGGCATGGGTGAGCCGCCGTCCCTCGGTCGTCGGGAAGTAGGCATGCAGGCGCTCGGCCGCCAGCACCGCGACCGCGGGGTCGACCTCGACCCGACCCTTAAGCCTCGCGCCCATCGAGATCTGGCCGCCGCCGAGCCCGAAGACGATGCGCCCATCCGGGGTGGTGCGGAAGTAGTGCAGCATCGTGCGGCAGTCGGTGATGCACTCG
Source organism: uncultured Solirubrobacterales bacterium (assembly GCA_963802935.1). GTDB lineage: Bacteria > Actinomycetota > Thermoleophilia > Solirubrobacterales > 70-9 > VAYN01. The sequence goes on from CAWDKO010000008.1 coordinate 209,495, forward strand.
CCGCCGGTCCACCCGATCTCCTCCAGCAGCTCGGGGACCGGCTCAGTCATGACTATGTGCGAGGAGGTGACGGTAAGGCGGTTGTGCAGCGGGCCGCGGTGCGCCCTGGCGGCGCCGCCGATCGCCAACACTGCGGAGCGCGCGCGGACCGTCCCGCCCGGCGTCCGCACCTCGACCCCGTCGGGCGCGTCGCGCAACGCCCGCACCGGAGTCCCCTCATATATAGAGACGCCGCGCGCCGGCAGCCGCTCGCGAAGGCCCAGCGCCAGCCGCGCCGGCTGCACCATCGCCGAGGCGGGGTAGAAGGCGCCGGCGCGGAAGGCGGGCGAGGCGCAGCGCGCCGCGACCTCGTCCGGCGAGAGGGGCCGCACGGCGTCGGCCTCGCCCAGCTCGCGGCACGCCGCCAGCGCCTCGCTCCAGATCTCGTCCTGCGCCGGTGCGGTCGAGACCTGGAGGTAGCCCCCCATCCGGAACCATGCATCGACCCCCTCCGCCTCGCAAAACTCCCCGATCTCACCCACAGCTCGCTCGGCCGCACGCGCCACCGCCAATGCCCCCTCATCCCCCCACCTCTGCCGCATGTTCGGCAGCGAGAACCACATCACGTTGCAGAACCCCCCGTTGCGCCCGCTCGGCCCCCGCCCGCAGTACTCATCCGCCTCCAGCACCACCACCCGCGCCTCCGGCTCCAGCTGCGTCAAGTGCCAAGCCGCCCAAAGCCCGGTGAACCCACCCCCCAGCACAACGACATCAGCCTCAAGATCGCAGCTCAGCGGCGCGCAGGGCTCGGGAGTCCCCGCCTCGTCAAGCCAATAACCATGCGCGTCGTGCTTCATCGGACTCGTCCCGGTAGGGGTGGAGCGTCTTGTACTTTTTCGCCGCCTAGATCTGAGGCGACAGCAACCCATGGTTCCACGAAAAAGTTAAGCGGAACCCCTACCGGGACGAGTCCGATACGCCCGTACACTCGATTGGATGCCCGATCGAGACCAGGACTCGACTCCCTACGTCGACGCCCTGCTCGCGTACTCGGAGCTGAACCCAGGCCGCTTCCAGGTCCCCGGCCACAAGGGCGGCGACGGGGCCGACCCGGCGATGCGCGAGCTGGTCGGCGAGGTCGGCCTGCGCAACGACGTCCCCTCGATCACCGAGGGGGTCGACATCGGTCCCGAACCGACCCCGTTCCAGCAAGCGCAGCTGCTCGCCGCCGAGGCCTGGGGCGCGCAGCGCACCTGGTTCCTCGTCAACGGCGCCTCGCAGGGCAACCACGCGACCTGCCTCGCCCTTGCCCACGGCGGCAATCGCGTCGTCGTCCAGCGCAACGTCCACTCCTCGGTGATCGACGGCCTCGTCCTCAGCGGGATGACGCCGGCCTTCGTCGCGCCGGAGCTCGACCCCGAGCTGGGGATCGCCCACGGGCTCACCCCCGACTCGCTGGCGGCGGCGCTCGACGAGACCCCGGGCGCGGTTGCGGCGATGGTCGTCTCCCCCACCTACTTCGGCGCCTGCGCGGACGTCGCCGGCCTGGCCGAGGTCGCGCACGCGCGCGGGGTGCCGCTGGTGGTCGACGAGGCCTGGGGGGCGCACCTGCACTTCCACCCAAACCTGCCCACCGCGGCGCTGGAGGCCGGCGCCGACCTCGTCACCTCCTCCACCCACAAGATCGTCGGCAGCCTCACCCAGGCGGCGATGCTCCACCTCGGCCGCGGCGGCCGACTCGACCCGGCGGTGGTCGACCGCTGCGTCAGCCTGGTCGAGACGACCAGCCCCAGCGGCCTGCTCTCCGGCTCGCTCGACGCGGCCCGCCGCCAGGCGGCCGTCCACGGCGGCGAGCTGCTCGGCGAGACGCTGGCGGCGGTCGCCGCGACCCGCGCCGGGATCGAGGAGATCCCCGGCCTGACGGTGCTCGACGAGAGCATGGTCGGCCGGCCGGGGATCGCAGGCTGGGCCCCGCTGCGGCTGGCGATCGACGTGCGCGGGACCGGCTCCACCGGCTACCGCCTCGCCAAGGCCGCCTTCTACACGAGCGGGATCGACCTCGAGCTCTACTCCGAGAACGTCGTCGTCGCGATCTTCGGTCTCGGTGAGCCGGCGGCGCCGGCGGGCGAACAGCTGGTCAAGGGGCTGCGCCACGCGGTCGCCGAGCTGGAGGCCGAGCCCGGCACCCCCGACGAGAAGCTGGCGCCGCCGCCGCCCTGGGGCGAGCTGGTGATGACCCCGCGCGAAGCCTTCCTCGGTCCCCAGGAGGTGATCCCGTTCGACGCGGCGGCCGGCCGCATCGCCGCCGAGGGGCTCGCCGCCTACCCGCCGGGGATCCCCAACGTCCTCCCCGGCGAGCGCCTCACCACCGAGACCATCGACTACATAAGGGAGAGCGTCGCCCACGGCGGCTACGTGCGCGGCGGCAGCGACCGCGAGCTGAAGACGCTGCGGGTCGCCCGCTAGGCTCAGCCGCCATGCCCAGCTTCGACGCAATCGCCGACCTGCTGCTCGAGGTCGAGTCCTGCGAGTTCGAGGGGCGGGAGATCACACTGGGCAGCTTCGAACGGCTGACCACCATCGTCAAGCTTCGCGGCGGCGGTGAGGAGGGGATCGGCGAGGACGTCGTCTACGACGCGATCGACCACGTCGGCCAGCAGGACCACGGCGCCCCCGACGGCCTTGCCTTCAGCGGCAGCTTCGCCGAGTTCTCCGACCACCTCGAGGGGATCGACCTCTTCCCGGCCGGCCCCCCGGTGCGCGAGGAGATCTCCCCCGCCTACCGGCGCTGGGCCTTCGAGTCGGCGGCGCTGGACCTGGCGCTGCGCCAGGCCGGGACCAATCTCGCCGCCGCCCTCGGCCGCGAGCCGCGCCCGGTCACCTTCGTCAGCTCGATGCGGCTCTCCCCCAGCGCCGAGGAGCGCTCCTCGATCGAGCCGCTGCTGGCCCGCCTCGCCGTCTACCCAACGCTGCGTTTCAAGCTCGACCCGTTCAACGACTGGGACGACGAGCTGATCGCCGCCCTGGCCGAGACCGGCGCCGTCGACTCGCTCGACCTCAAGGGCTTCTACAAAGGCACGCCGGTCGACGTCGAGACCGACCCCGAACTCTACGCGCAGCTGATCGAGGCCTTCCCCGACGCCTGGCTCGAGGACCCCGACGTGACCGAGGAGACCCGGCCGCTGCTCGACCCGGTCCACGAGCGGGTCACCTGGGACGCGCCGATCCACTCGATTGCCGACATCGAGGCGATGCCCTGGTCGCCGCCGCGGACGGTCAACGTCAAGCCCTCGCGCTTCGGCCCGATCCGCAACCTCTTCGCCGCCTACGACTACTGCGAGGAGCGCGGCATCGGCGCCTACGGCGGCGGCCAGACCGAGCTCGGCCAGGGCCGCGGCCAGATCCAGTACCTCGCCTCGATCTTCCATCCCGACACCCCCAACGACGTCGCCCCGTCCGGCTACAACGACCCCGAGCAGGCGACCAGGCCCGGCCTCCCCTCCAGCCCCCTCGAGCCGGCGCTCGAGCCGACCGGTTTCCGCTGGAAATCGTGAGGCAGCCCTAACCGCCTCTTCGGCCAACCGAACTCGCGATTTCGGCTACGTTGGCTCCACCAGCCCGCCGCGAGAAGGAGCCGAGATGCCTGACAAGACTTTCGCCGACGCCCTCAACGAGCAGATCGCCAACGAGTTCGCCGCCTCGCAACAGTACGTCGCGGCGGCGGTCTACTACGACGCCGAGACCCTCCCCCGGCTGGCCCACTTCTTCTACCGGCAGGCGCTGGAGGAGCGCGAGCACGCGATGATCATGATCCGCTACCTGCTCGACGTCGGCGAGGAGATCCACATCCCGGACATCAAGTCGCAGGGGACCAGCTTCGACGACGGCAGCGCCCCGGTGCGGATGGCCCTCGAGCAGGAGAAGCGGGTCAGCGAGGAGATCTTCGCCCTCTTCGAGCTGGCGCGCGACCTCAAGGACTACCGGGCCGAGCAGTTCCTGCAGTGGTTCGTCAAAGAGCAGGTTGAGGAGGTGGCGCTGATGGGCGACCTGCTCAACGTCGTCGAGCGCTCCAAGGACAACCTGCTGCTGGCCGAGGACTACATCACCCGCGAGGGCCTCGGCGAGGAGGGCTCAGACCCGACCGCGCCACCGGCGGCCGACGAGAAGTAGGTGCCGTGTCGAGTTTGTTGCCCTATGAGCAACAAACTCGACATCAGCCCAACCACCCGGCCCGTTTGCGCATCGTCTTGATGCGGCGGAACTCGGCGATGTCCTCGCGCAGCGCGGCGGGCGCGGGCGCCGGGAGGAAGCGGGCCGGCAGCGGCGACTCGATCACCGAGTCCCCACCGTTGCTGACGCGGTAGGCGCGGGCGCCGCGGCGGGCGGTGACGGCGGAGGGCGAGCCTTCGCCCTCCCAGAGCAGGCCGGCGTAGTCGTCGAGGCCGTAGCCGGCGGGCATCCCTTCGGCGACCTCCTCGAGGTAGGCGGCGCGCCGCTCGGGCTCGTTGTTGTAGTGGACGCAGAGGCTGCCGGAGAGCATCCCCAGCCCCGCCGCCTCCCGCGGCTTGCCGGAGGACTTGGTGATCCCGGCCTCGAACCAGCACATCGCGCCGGCACTCTGACCGGCGAGCACGATCCCCCGGCGCCAGGCGAGGCTGAGGATCGAGGCGATGTCGTGCGCCTCCCAGACCGCCAGCAGGTTGAGCAGGCTGCCGCCGCCGACGTAGATCAGGTCCTGCGCCAGCAGGTGGTCGCGCAGGGCCATCGGCCGCCGCCCGAGCCGGAAGAGGGAGACGTCCGACGGCTCGCAGGGACGCTCGCCGAAGGCGGCGTAGAAGCGGCCGATCTGCTCGGAGGTGTCGCCGCTGGCGGTCGGCAGGATGCAGATCCGCGGCCGCTCGCCGCCGCGCTCGCTCGCCAGCCGCAGCAGCAGCTCGCAGACGGCGCGGTCGGGAGGCCGCGATGTGAAGTCGTGGCCGCCGAGGGCGAGGATGCGGCGGACCGCGGTCGCCCCCCCGGGGGCGCCGTCGCCGTCGGTCCCCGGCATCCCCATCAGGCGGCGACCGCGGTGGAGAGCGCCTCCGGGATCGGTGCCGCCGGGACGACTCCACGGTCTCCGAGGAAGGTGGTGGCGATCCGCATCTCGATCACGCGCCGGCCGGCGACGTCGAGCCGGTAGCCGCGGGCTTGCGGCCGCGAGGCGATCACGCGGCTCAGCTCGGTGCCGGTGAAGTGCAGCGCGGCACCGTCCTCGGCGGCGTAGCCAGCGCACATCCCCTCGCGCAGGAAGTGGTGGTAGGACTCGCGCCGCTTACCGCCACGCTCGTAGTGGACGCAGTTGCTGAACGGCAGCAGGCCCAGCCCCTCCAGCCGTTTGGGTGCCCCGTGGAAGCCGGTCACCGCCTCCGCGAACCAGCAGAGCGAGCCGGCCGAGAGCCCGCAGAGGATCACCCCGGCCTCCCAGGCCTCGCGCAGGATCTCGTCGATCCCGTGTGCGCGCCAGACCCCGAGCAGGCTGACGACGCTGCCGCCGCCGACGTAGATCAGGTCCTGGGAGAGCAGGTGCCGGCGCAGGTTCTCCGGCCCCTGCTCGCGGCGGAAGAGGGAGATGTGGCTGGCCTCGCAACGGTGGGCCGAAAAGGCGCGGTAGAAGCGGACGATGTAGTGGTCGGCGTCGCCGCTGGCGGAGGGCAGGAAGCAGACGCGCGGGCGCTCGGCCCCGGTCAAGCCGAGCACGTAGTCGTCGAGCAGCGGGTTCCCGGACTCCATCGAGAAGCCGCCACCGCCAAATGCCACGATCTGACGCGGTGCCGTCTTCATCGGTGAATGGTCGACGGGAACCGCGCCGCGCGGGTTGTACAGCGGTCCGAAGTTTCCGCTGCCTCGCTCGCCCGCGTGTACAGGCGTCGGGTGAGGGAGACCGCTGCGGGGCGGTGGCAGCAAACCCGGCCGCGTCGAGGGAGGGCCACCCTTCATCCCATCCGCGTTCCCGAGCAGCCGCTCGAATATTAATTCGGTACTGGAGCGTCCACGGTCGACCGCCAGGGGTGTACAATCGCGTTTACCTAAACACGGCTGTCTGAGCGAGGGCACCTCCATTGTCTCCCGCCGCTTCCCATAACGGAGCCCAATCCAACGCCGAGCCGAACGATCTGGGCGGTTTGATCGAGAAAGAGCAGTTGCCGAGCGGTCGTGCCGACCTGCCGGAGCCGCTGATCGCCCACTCCCAGCGTGAACGCTTACTCACCGCGATGGCCGAGGCCTGCGCGAGCAAGGGATACGGAGCAACGACGATCGGCGACATCGTCGAGACGGCCGGCGTCTCCCGCGCCACCTTCTACGAGCTGTTCAGGGACAAGGAGGACTGCCTCCAGGCCTCGATGGAGCTCTCGCTGGCCGACGCGATGGGCCGCATCGTCGAGGTCTACTCGCCCGACAAGCCCTGGGCGACGATGGTCCGCGACGCCGCCGCCAGCTTCCTCGACCTGCTCGCGAGCCGCCCCGACTTTGCCCGCATGGCGCTGATCGAGGCGCCGGCGGCCGGCGGGCGCTCCCTGGAGATGTACGCGTCGGGCAAGCGGGTGCTGCAGGCGCTGCTCGACCGCGGCCGCGGCGACCCGATGGAGGAGCAGGGGATCCCCTCCAGCGCCGGGCGCGGCGCCCTCGCCGCCGCCGAGTCGCTGATCGTCGGCCAGATCCTCGCCGGCAACACCGAGCGCCTGCAGGAACTGCTGCCGGACATCGTCTACATCGTCACCATTCCCTACCTCGGCCAGGACGAGGCGCTGCGCCAGTCCCGCGAAGCGGAGAAGTCCCTCCACTCCGGGGACTGAGTCGGTGCCTCAGCCCAGGCAGGAGGAGCGCTGGCGGCCGCCGCGGGGGCGGCACAACCTGCCGCCCGAGGTCGTCGCCCGCTCGCAGCGGGAGCGGCTGCTGGAGGCGACGATGCGGATCGTCGCCGAGAAGGGCTATGCGGCCACCACCGTCGCCGACCTGACCCGCGAGGCGGGGATCTCCCGCACCACCTTCTACGCGCTCTTCGAGGACAAGGAGGCCTGCTTCCTCGCCGCCTACGACAACGCCGTCGACGGCCTCGTGCGCCGCATCTCGGAGGCCTACGAGGCCGAGGACCGCTGGCCGGACCGCGCCCGGGCCGGGCTCGCGACCCTGCTCGAGGCGCTGGCCGCCGACCCGGCGCAGGCGCGGCTCGCCCTGGTCGACGTCGCCGCCGCCGGGCCCGCCGCGCAGCGCCGCTACCGCGCTGCCGTCCAACGGCTGACGCCGTTCCTCGACGAGGGCCGGGACTTCGCTCCCGGCGGCCGCAGCCTGCCCGCCAACGCCTCGCGGATGGCGGCCGGGGCGGTGGTCGGATTGATCGCCGACGAGCTGATCGCGGGCCGAGCGGACAAACTTCCCAGTTTGCTTTCAGACCTGCTTTTTGCCACGCTGGTCGCGTATATCGGCCCAGATGCGGCAGCACGGGAGGTGGGCGAAAGGAACTAGAGAAACACCTTCGTACACATGCCGCTATAATGGATGTACACGGTAGTTCAGCCTCCCTCGAAAGCGGGCCGATGGCAGCGACTGAATCGAGGCGTCAACTCATCCTGGCGGCAATGATCCGCGTGGTCGGGGCCAAGGGGTACAAGGAAACCGCCGTCGCCGACGTGATCGCGGAGGCGGGCACCTCCCGCACCACCTTCTACAAGCACTTCGAGGACAAGCACGACTGCTTCCTCGCCTCCTACGAGATGCTGGTCGAGCAGGTCTTCGCCGAGGTCGTCGCCAACTGCGACGGCGCGGCGCCCTGGATGTCGCGGATGACCGACGGACTGACCACGATCGTCGACCGCTTCGCCCTCGAGCCGGCGCTGGCCCGGACCGCGGTGGTCGAGGTCGCCGCCGCCGGCGCCGACGCCCGCCGCCTGCACTGGGAGGCGATCGCCCGCTTCACCGAGTACCTCGACGCCGGCCGCGAGCTGGCCGCCGACAAGGAGCTGCCCGAGAACATCTCGCTGATGTCGGCGGGGGCCGTCTCCGGCCTGATCTTCGACGAGCTCCTGGCCGGCCGCGCCGAGCGGCTGCCGGAGCGGCTGCCCGACCTGCTGTTCGCGATGCTCGTCCCCTACGTCGGGCCCCAGGCGGCAGCCGCGGAGATGCGGCGGGTCGCCGCCCGCAACTGAGGGCCGCCGCTCACTGCAGGACGTAGGCGCGGCGCAGTTTTTTGCGCGCCCGGTGCAGCCAGACCTTGGCGGTCCCTTCCGGCACGCCGAGCCGGCGCGCGATCGCGGCCTGGGTCAGGTCCTCGTTGTAGCGCAGCTCCAGCAGCTCCCGCTCGCGTCCGCTCAGCGCCTTCAGCGCCGCATGCAGGTCGGCCCGCTCGACCGTCGCCACGACCTGGGCGTCCTCGGCTCCCTCGTGTGTCTCCAGTGTCCCGATCGGGTCGGGTCGGACGCGGGCGTGCTGGCGGAAGGCCTCGTTGCGGACGATCGTCGCCAGCCACTGGTTGCGCCGGTCGACCTCGCGCAGAGTCGAACGCCGGCGCCAGGCGCGAAGCAAGGCATCCTGGGCTATGTCCTCTGCCTCGCTTGGGTTGTTGGCGTATCGATACGCCATCCGGAGACAGACCCTGTGCGCCTCGCCCCACTCCCAGCCATCGTCCGCGCTGCCTCGATGCCTGGCCGCAGTGTTGATCAAACGAACTTACATAACCGGTCACCACTCGGGGGAACTAATTCGTTGAAACTCTTCTGATCAAAGATATGGTCTGTTGCGCGTGACGGCCAGGACTGCAGGGGATGAGAAGCCGCGCTGGGCGGAGATCGCCTACGAGGCGATCGCGCCGGTCTACGACGACTTCACCGCGCACCACGACTATGAGCTCTGGCTGGGCGGTCTGCTGCCGGAGCTGCGACGCCTCAGGCTGCGGGGCGAGCGGCTGCTCGACGTCGCCTGCGGCACCGGTAAGAGCTTCATCCCGATGCTCGAGCGTGGCTGGAAGGTGACCGCCTGCGACATTTCGGCGCAGATGGTCGAGCTGGCGCGGGCCAAGGTCGGCCCGGAGGTGGCGCTCTCCGTCGCCGACATGCGCGAGCTGCCGACCTTCGGCGAGTTCGACCTCGTCTGGTGCCTCGACGATGCCGTCAACTACCTGCTCAGCGTCGACGAGCTGGAGCAGGCGCTGGGCGGGATGCGACGCAACCTCGGGCCGGAGGGGTTGCTGATGTTCGACGTCAACGCGCTCGACGCCTACCGCACCTTCTTCGCCGAAGAAGTCGTGGTCGAGCGCGACGGGCGGCGGCTGGTCTGGAAGGGGCGCTCGACCGCGGACGTAGGGCCGGGCTCGATCTCCGAAGCCAGCTTCGAAGTCCTGCCGCCCGCGGGAGAGGGGGACGAGCCGCTGATCGAGCCGGAGATGCACCGCCAGCGTCACTTCCCCGAAGCCGAGGTGCTGGCAGCGCTGGAGCGCACCGGGTTCGAGTGCCTCGAGGTCTACGGGCACGGCGAAGACGCGGTCCTGCACCAGCCGCTCCGCGACGAGACCCACAGCAAGGCCGTCTACATCGCCCGCGGCGTCTAGCGCCGGCGCGGTTCGACGGCGGCCCGGGCGCGGCTAGACTCGGTGGCGATGGCCTCCCCGATCAACGTCACCGGCGTCGACTTCGCCGTCGTCTTCGTCACCGACTACCCGCGCGCGATCGAGTTCTACAGCGGGCTGCTGGGGATGGAGCACTCGGTCGACTACGGGAAAATCCCCGGCGGCGAGGTCGAGACCGGCAGCCTGACGCTGCAGGTCGTCGACGCCGCCGCGATCGGCCGGGAGTTCGCGCCGAGCGGGCACCCGATCGCCCTCCACGTCGACGACGTCGAAGCGGCGCGGTCGGAGCTGGAGGCGAAGGGGGTCGAGTTCCACGCCGAGACGATCGACAGCGGCGTCTGCCACATGGCCTTCTTCAGCGACCCCGACGGGAACGCCCTGCTGCTGCACAACCGCTACGCGCCGCGCGCGTAGTTACGAACCGCGGGCGTAGCCCGGGGGGAAATCCGAGGTCGTTTCGATCAGGCTCTTCAGCTGCTCCTCGGAGACGCCCTCTCGCATCGAGCCGGTGACGTCGAGCCAGCTCTTCTTGTCCTTGGAAGCGGGCCGCGGCAAGCGGAACAGCTGCTCTCCGCGCTCGCCCCCCGGCACCGCTTCGACGGCACCGCAGGCGGCGAGGAACCTCAAGGTGGTAGCAGGCGTTGGCGACCTTGACCTCGAGCTTCTCGCCAAGTGCGGTGGGCGAGACGCCCTTCTCCCCCATCAGCAACTCGAGAATCGCCCTGCGCGTGGGATGAGCAACAGCCCGCGCCAAGCGGGCCTCTACGAACGGATCGGTACCGCCATCCATGCTGCGTAGCTTTGCGTATTTCACAACCTTTGTGTGGGAGATCCCTTGAATTGTTCTATTTCCATCGAGTAAAGGGGCCCGGCCGACGCAAGATCGACCGGGCCTGTCCTTCCACCTCAGTTGCCCTTGCGGATGCTGGCCGGCAAGAGACGCTCGCTTAGGGAAGCGATGCTCATCTGGATTCCTCCTTCCATAGCCGCAACGGACACGGGTGCGCGGGCTGCGGCAGATCCCACGAACCGAAGCGTAGGATTGCTCAGGAAGGGCCTCTCGGTTCAGAGAATCAACCGATATAGAGTGCATCAGTAAACAGATGCCTGTTTAATGTGAATAAGTCAACTCGTAGCCTGGGAGGGACCGTGGCTCCTCAACCGCCGCGCCTCGTCAACGACAAGATCATCACCGCGCTCGGCCACCCCACGCGGGTGCACGCTGTGATGGTGCTCGATCAGAGAGCGGCCAGCCCCGCAGAACTGGCCCGCGAACTGGGCCGCTCGGTTCGCCACGTCACGTACCACCTCGAGGTTCTGGAGAAACTCGGCTGCCTCGAGCTGGTCGAGCGCAAACCCGCCGGCGGAGGGCGCGTGGTCGAGAGCTTCTACAAGGGCACGGCCCGCGCCTGGTTCGACCGCGAAGCATGGGAACAGATGGAGGATGAGAAGGACAAAATCGCCGTCACCATGCCGATCCTCTCGCTCATCTCCGAAGACATCGCCCGCGCCATGGTCGGCAACACCTTCGAAGACAACGACAACCACGTCAGCCGCACCCCGATGGTCGTCGACGACCAGGCATGGGACGAAGTCATAACCCTCCTCGCCTCGACCCTCGACGAGCTGATCGACATCCAGACCCGCGCCGGCAACCGCATCGGCCCGGAAACCGAGACCCGACTCACCAAAGTCGAGATCATCCAGTTCCGCTCGCCGGAGGGCGACCCCGAAGTAAAGGCGCTCCCGCGCCCAACCGACTAGCGGTCCACCCCGAGGTGGAGACGCGGACGCTCTCGTTCGACGGGCCCGTCGTTAGACGAGGCCGAGCTCAGTCACGTCGTAGAGAAGGTCGTCGTTCGCCTCGATCTCGTGCAGGCGAGACTCGCCACCACTAGCGGGCTCGGCGATAGAGAGTCGCACGGATCGCTTCTCCCTCAAGAGCGACCACGGGCACGAAGAGGAGCGGGAGCGACGGGACTCGAACCCGCGACCTCCGGCGTGACAGGCCGGCGCTCTAACCAGCTGAGCTACGCCCCCGAGATGATTCGGATGGGCCGATGGTGGCGGCCCGGGATGCCAAATCTAGCGGGTACTAGGCGGCGAGTTCTTCTTGGGCCAGCTCGGGGACCGCGTTGGGGGCCTCGGCGGTGGCGATCTCCTCGAGCAGGGCGCGCAGCTGGGCGATGCGCTTGGCGCCGTAGCGCTCGGCCCATCCGGCCTCGACCTTGGCGAAGAGTTGGAGGCCGGCGGCCTGGGCGTCTTTGCCGCGAGCGGTGAGGTGGATCAGCTTCGCGCGGCGGTCGGCCGGGTCGGGCAGCCGCTCGACGTAGCCGCGGTCGGCGAGGTCGTCGACGATCTCGCCCAGCGACTGCTTGGTCAGCCCGGCGGCGGTGGCGAGCTCGGTCAGGCGCATCCCGTCGTCGCGGACGAAGCGGAAGACGCAGCCGTGGGTGGGCCGGATGTCGCCGTAGCCGGCGGCGACGAGCTCGCGGCGGAAGTCTTCGAACATCGCCTCCGCGGCGATCTCGAGCAGGCCCGGGAGGGGGAGCTCGGAGGAGGGGATGTTCTTGGGTATCGACATCTGTCGTCAACAAGTCAGGAAGCCTGATAAGGTGCGCTGGTCAGCTCGCCTGACAAGGCTTCCTTACGAATTGTACCCCATGCACAGGAGACTCAAATGACTCGCAAATGGTGGACGCTCGGCGCCGTCTGCGTCGCCACTTTCATGCTCCTGCTCGACATCACGGTGGTCAACACCGCGCTGCCGGCGATCCAGAGCGACCTCGGCGGGAGCTTCACCGACCTGCAGTGGATCATCGACGCCTACGCCCTCTCGCTGGCGGCGCTGGTGCTGACCGCCGGCTCCCTCGCCGACCGGCTGGGGCGCCGGCGCGTCTTCGCCGTCGGCCTCGGGATCTTCTCGGTGGCCTCGCTGCTCTGCGCCCTCGCCCCCGACCCGACCTTCCTCAACGTGGCCCGCGGGCTGCAGGGCATCGGGGGCGCGGTCATGTTCGCCGTCTCCCTCGCCCTGGTCGCCCAGGAGTTCCCGAGCGGGCCCGAACGCGGCATGGCGATGGGCATCTACGGCGGCACGATCGGCATCGCCGTCGCGGTCGGCCCGCTCGTCGGCGGCCTGCTCACCGACGGCCTCGGCTGGCAGTCGGTCTTCCTGATCAACGTCCCGATCGGCATCGCCGCGATCGCCGTCACCTACTGGAAGCTGGCCGAGTCCCGCGACCCCAACGCGACGCGGATCGACTGGGGCGGCCTCCTCACCTTCTCGGCCGCGCTCTTCCTGCTGGTGCTGGCGCTGGTGCGCGGCAACGAGGAGGGTTGGAGCAGCACGCTGATCGTCGGGCTGCTGGGCCTCGCCGGGGTCCTGCTGGCCGCGTTCGTGGCGATCGAGCGGCGGGTCTCCGAGCCGATGCTGCCGCTCTCGCTGTTCCGCCGCCGCGCCTTCACCGTCGTGCAGCTCGCCGCCTTCGCGGTCTCGGGCTCGATGTTCGCGCTGTTCCTCTACCTGACGCTCTACCTGCAGAGCTTCCTCGGCCTCTCACCGGTCGAGGCCGGGTGCGCTACCTGCCGATCACGGTCGCCTCCTTCATCGTCGCGCCGCTGGCGGGGATCGCGCTCGCCCGGATCCAGGCGCGCTACCTGCTGAGCGCCGGGTTGGCGCTGGTCGGCCTCGGGCTGGCGCTGATGGGCGGCCTCAACCTCGACTCGGAGTGGACCGCCCTGCTGGCCGGGTTCCTGATCAGCGGCATCGGCGTCGGCGTGGTCAACCCGGTCATCGCCGACGTCGCCCTCAGTGTCGTGCCGAGCGACCGCAGCGGCATGGCGGCGGGAATCAACGACACCTTCCGGCAGGTCGGGATCGCCGTCGGCATCGCCGCTTGGGGAGCCATCTTCCTCGGCGTCGGCGCCGCGAAGACGCAGGAGGTCGCCGGCGCCGCGGTCAGCGACGCCGAGGCACGTCACCTGGTCGAGGCCACCTCCTCGGGAACGCTGCCGCAGGCGATCTCGGCGCTGCCCGAGCAAGCCCAGGCGCTCACCCGCGACGCCGCCGAACAGGGGTTCCTCCACGGCCTCAACGAGATCCTCCTGCTCGGCGCGATCCTCTCCTTCGCCGGAGCAGCGATGGCGCTGTGGCTCGTCCGCGAGGGCGACATCGAGCGCGAGACCCTGGTCGACACCGCGTTCGAGACCGAGCCGGAGCCGGTCTGAGCTCCGCCCGCGCCCCGTCAGCACCGGTGATCTACGCTGCCCGCCCATGCGACTGGTCAGCTACGACGCCGGCGACGGGGCGCGGGCCGGGGTGCTCGAGGACGAGCGGGTCGTCGACGCCTGGGCGCTGCTGGGGGAGCCGCACCGGGGCGGGCTGCGGGAGCTGATCGCGGCGGGGCGGGTCGAGGCTTTGCGGGAGCGACTCGGGGACACCGGGGCGCCGTCGCATCCGCGCCCGGCCGTCTCGATCCTGGCGCCGATCCCCGATCCCGACAAGATCGTCTGCATCGGGCTCAACTACGGCAAGCACGCGGCTGAGGGCGGGATGGAGGTGCCGGCGAGCCCGACGATCTTCGGCAAGTACCGCAACGCGCTCGCCGCGCCCGGCGCCACCGTGCGGCTGCCGGCCAACAGCAGCAAGGTCGACTACGAGGCCGAGGTCGCCTTCGTCGTCGGCCGCCGCGCCAAGGAGGTCGCCGAGGCGGATGCGCTCGACTACGTCGCCGGCTACACGCTGCTCAACGACCTCTCGGCCCGCGACCTGCAGTTCTCCACCCCGCAGTGGATGTCCGGCAAGGTCTTCGACGGCTCCGCCCCCTGCGGGCCGGCGCTGGTCACTCCCGACGAGGCAGCGCCGCACGACGCGATCGAGATCCGGCTCACCCTCAACGGCGAGCAGATGCAGGGCGCCTCGACCGCGGACCTGATCTTCAGCGTGCCCGCCCTGCTCTCCCACCTCTCGCGGCTGATGACGCTGGAGCCGGGCGACATCGTCTCGACCGGCACCCCGGAGGGGGTCGGCAGCGTGCGCGAGCCGCGCGTCTGGCTCGCCGACGGCGACGAGATCGTGATCGAGTCCCCCACCCTGGGCCGGCTCGAGACGCGCATCGCCAAGTGAAGAGTTGTCGGGTTTTACCCCTCATAGAGGGGTCAACCCGACAACTCTTCCCTAAGGCCGCTGCACGGTCAGCTCGAAGCGGTCGCCGGCGTGGCCCTTCGCCCGTACCGCCACCCGCAGCCGTGACTGGCCGCAGACCGTGTAGTCGAGCCGGTGGCGGGATGAGACGCCCTGGCGCGAGGAGCGCAGCGCCCGCCCGCCGCGGTCGCGGATGACCAGCTCGTAGCCGAGTCCCGCCCGCCCCGCCGGGCCGATACTGACGCGGCCGTCGAAGGGTGTGCGGAACTCGCGCACGATCGTGCCGCCGGGCGGCACCCGCCCCGAGATCCTGAAGCTGCTGCGGCCTCGCCAGGGCCGCAGGGTGTCGCGGCGCAGCGCCCGCAGGGAAGCGGGGCCTGGACGCAGCGCCGGCGTCCAGGCCCACTCCACGGCCGCATCGGGGAAGCGGTTGAAGGCGAAGGCCTCGGCGAACGCCTCGCCGGGGTCCTCGTAGTAGTTGCGTTCCTCGTCGCCGGGGAAGAAGGCGCCGGCGCGGTGGCCGCGGCAGACGTTCTCGACGCTCGACCAGCGCTCGGTCCCCCAGTCGATCGCCGCCGGGAAGGGGGCGGGGAGATCGCGGTGCGGCGGCGACGTGGTGCCCGTACTCGTGGGCGAGCACGAACTCGCGCGCGGCGCTGTCCGGCGCCGGGTCGGAGTTGCCGCTGAGCACGATCCTGTTTTCGCCGCCGAAGTAGCAGGCCTGGGCTTCGAAGCCGCAGTCGAAGCCGAGCTGGAAGGGGGTGTCGAGCTGGACCGTGAGCAGGTTGACCTCGGGCCCGTGGATGAAGGTGCCGACCGTGGCGGCGATCGCCTGCGGGTCGGCGGCGTCGCATTCCCGCTGGCAGTCGGCGGTGACCTCGACCGCGATCGAGTCATCGCTGCCGTCGCCGAGCGAGTAGCGCTGGCCCGTGGCGCTGGCGGCCGATGCGCGCGCCGACGGCGGCCGGCTGCCCGAGCACGACGTCGCGCAGTCGGCTGCAGCCGGCCGCGGCAACGCGACGCCCGTCTCCGCCGCGGCCGGCCGATCATCGACGTCGCGTACCTCCGCCGCGGCCGGGGCCGCGAGGAGAAGGATCATGGCTATGCCCGCAAGCGCCCCCGCCGGGCGCCTGCTCAAGGGGCGGGACCCGGCCTTATCTCGTAGGCCTCGCGCCGGCAGCGAGGCCGACAGCGGCCGGCTCGCCGGGCGCACGCTGCTGCCCGTGGCGCCGGCCCGGCCACGCACCGGCCCGGCGGACCAGCGCACGCGGTACGGCGTGAACCGGAGCAGCGCCCCCCAGGTGTCGGTGCCGATACGGCCGTCGGCCGGTAAGCCATGGGCCACCTGGAAGGAACGCACGGCACCTAAGGTGAGCTTGCCGAAGAGGCCCGTGACCGGCACGTCCTCTCCCGCCCCGACCAGGCGCTGCTGCGCCCAGACGACCATGTCGCCCCTGCTGCCCGCGCTTCAGCAGCGGGTGCTCGACCTCGAGCCGGTACCCCGTCAGCGGCCGCGCGGCGCTCCTCGCGCCCAGCGCCCCCCACTCGCGCCCGCTCGTCTCCTGCCAGCTCCACCAGCTCGGCGCCAGGCCGCCGAAGCTGGCGGCGAAGCGGCGGAACAGCTTCAGCGCGCCGCGGCCGGGAGATTCGTAGGTCTGCCCCAGCGGGTAGATGGGGTGCCCATAGATCCGGTTGTAGAGGTAGGTGTGCTCGAAGACGGCGCGGACCGAGGTGCCCGATCGTCTTCCAGTACATCTGCGGCTGGTTGAAGGTCGCGCCGCCGGGCCCGAGGAAGACCGAGTAGGGGAAGGACGGGTGGTAGTCGACGTAGGGGAAGGCGGCGAGGGAGACCGGGAAGGCGGCGCCGATCTTCGCCCGCAGGGTGCGGATGTAGAGGTCGGCGGCGGCGTACTTGCCCTCGTAGTCGCCCTCGGCGTCGATCGCGAAGCAGTCGGCGCCCTTGGCAACCGCCGCGGCGGCGGCGCGCGCCTCGGCCACCGGGCTGGTCGCCGTAGACGAACTGCCAGGCGCAGACGCTGAGCCCGCCGCGGTGCAGCGCCCGCACCAGCCCGCGGCTGAACTGGCTCCAGACGTTGCCGCCGTCGCCCGCCTTTACGTAGACGGTGCCGATGCCCGCGCGCTTGGCCTGGGCGACGATCGCCGGCACGCTGCCGCCGTGGGAGCGCTCGACGTACCAGACCCACATCCCCTGACGGTCGAACGGCGTGTTGCTGAGCGCCGGGCCCTTCTTCCACCCCGCCGGCCCCGCCGGTCGCGGCGGCAGCGGAGGCGGTGAATTGGCCGAGCGTCGCGATCACAGTCAGGACCGCCAGGAGCACCGTGGGCCGGATTCGGCTCGGAGTGCTGCTGGACCTCACATCTGCTCTGAACACGGTAGCGCCGATGGCTGCTGCGGAAACCGGATTCATGACCGCACTGGAGTACCCGCAACGCAAGATCGACTGCAGATCGTCCAACGGGGCGGCCCGCATCCGATCCGGCCGGCCGCCCGTATCGGTAGACGATGAGAGATCGCGATCGTCGGAACCGGCGTCTCCGGGCTGGTGGCCGCCCACCGCCTGCACCGCGAGCACGAGATCGTCGTCTACGAGGCGGCCGACCGGCTCGGCGGCCACTCGAACACGGTCGAGGTCGAGGACGCCGACGGCACCGCTCGCGATCGACACCGGCTTCATCGTCTTCAACGACCGCAACTACCCCAACTTCGAAGCGCTGCTGGCGGAGCTCGGGGTCGCCAGCCAGCCCTCCCACATGAGCTTCTCGGTCTCCGACGGCCGCGGCCGCTTCGAGTACTCCGGCACGCCCTGGGGCCTCTTCGCCCGCCCCGCCCACCTGCTCAGCCCCAGCTTCCTCGGGATGCTGCGCGACTGGCGCCGCTTCAACCGCGAGGCGCGGACGCTGATCGGGATGAACGGGACCGCGCCCTCGCTCGGCCACTGGCTCGAGCAGCAGGGCTTCTCCCGCCACTTCATCGAGCGGCTGATCGTGCCCCAGGCCTCCGCCGTCTGGTCGGCGGACCCGGAGCAGATGTGGAGCTTCCCGGCCAGCTTCATGGCCGAGTTCTTCGACAACCACGGCATGTACAGCCTGCGCGACCGGCCGCAGTGGCGGACGGTCGAGGGCGGCTCGCGCAGCTACGTCGAGGCGATCTCGGCGCCGTGGCGCGAGCGGGTGCGGCTGGCGGCGCCGGTGCGGCGGATCGAGCGCCTGCCGGGAGCGGGTGCGGATCGAGGCCGAGGGCTGCGAGAGCGAGGAGTTCGACGAGGTCGTGATCGCCACCCACTCCGACCAGGCGCTGGCGCTGCTCGCCGACCCCAGCGAGGCCGAGCGCGAGATCCTCGGCGCGATCCCCTACCAGGCGCAACGAGGCCGTGCTCCACACCGACGCCTCGCTGCTGCCGCGCCGCCGCGCCGCCTGGTCGAGCTGGAACTTCCACCTCGCCGAGCGGAGCCGGCGGGCCGCAGCACCGTCACCTACTGGATGAACAACCTGCAGCGCCTGCGCAGCGAGCGCCAGTACCTGGTCACGCTCAACCGCGGCGAGGCGATCGACCCCGGCGAAGGTGCTGCGCCGCTTCCACTACGACCACCCCGTCTACACCGCCGCCGGCGTCGCCGCCCAGGCCCGCCACGCCGAGATCAGCGGCGTGCGCCGCACCCACTACTGCGGCGCCTACTGGGGCTGGGGCTTCCACGAGGACGGGGTCGTGAGCGCGCTGCGGGCGTGCCGCGAGATCGGGCTGGAGGTGCGACTCCGACATTCGGGGGGCTATAGGCCCCCCAAGTTCGGAGTCGCACCCCTTAGCGCGGGCGGAGCCTGACGAGGAAGTGCTGGCCGCGTGACCGCCTCCGCCGTCTACGAGGGCTGGGTCCGCCACCGGCGCTTCGAGCCGGTCGAGCACTCGTTCAGCTACCGGCTCTTCCTCATGTACCTCGACCTGGAGGAGCTGCCCGGCCTGCTCGATCCCTACCCGCTCTGGTCGGCCCGCCGCCCGGCGCCGGCCCGCTTCCGCCGCGAGGACTTCATGGGCGACCCGGCGCGGCCGCTGGCCGAGTGCGCCCGCGACGCGGTCGAGGCCGAGACCGGCCGCCGCCCCGCCGGCCCGGTGCGCCTGCTCGCCGGCCTGCGCTACCTCGGCCACTGCTTCAACCCGGTCAGCTTCTACTACTGCTTTGACAGCGGCCGGCGAGCGGGTGGAAGCTGTCGTGGCCGATGTCGAGAACATCCCCTGGGGAGAGCGGCACGCCTACGTCCTGGCCCGCGGCGGGCGCGAGGGCCCGGTGCTGAGCGACGAGCTCGACAAGGCCCTGCACGTCTCGCCGCTGATGGGGATGGACCAGACCTATGCCTTCCGCGCCGGCGAACCCGGCGAGCGGCTCGCGGTCCACATCGAGTCGCGCCCGCGGGCGGGCGACGCCGCGCCCAGGGGCGATCGCGGCGTGCCGGGCGTTGCGGGCGGCGGTAGCCGCGCCGCCAAGTCCTTCGACGCCACCCTCTCGCTGCGCCGCCGCGAGCTGAGCCGGCCGCTGCTGGCGCGGCTGCTCGCCCGCTACCCGGCGATGTCGCTGCAGGTCGTCGCCAAGATCTACGCCCAGTCGCTGCGGCTGAAGCTGAAGGGCGCGCGCTACTTCCCCCACCCGAAGGGGAGCAAGCCGAAGGGGTTCGTCTCGCCGTGAGGGACGCGCTTGCCCGCACCGCCGTCGCGACCGGTGATGCGCCGCGGCGTGCGCCACGGCCGGATCGAGGTGGTCGAGGGCGGCCGCCGCCGCGGCTTCGGCCCGGCCGACGCCGACCTGCGCGCGACGGTCACCGTCCACGACCCCGCCGCCTGGCGCGGCCCGCTGCGCGGCAGCGTCGGCCTCGGCGAGGGCTACGTCGACGGGCTCTGGGAGACCGACGACCTGGTCGCGCTGATCCGCATCGCCGCCCGCGAGCTGCGCGACCTCGACGGCCTGCGCGGCGCCATCGCCCGCCCGCGCGGCGCTCTGCACCGGCTGCGCGGCCTGGTCCCCGAGAACACCCGCCCCGGCGCCCGCAGCAACATCTCCGCCCACTACGACCTCGGCAACGACCTCTTCGCTTCCTTCCTCGACGAGCGGATGATGTACTAGCTGCGCCTACTTCCCCCGCGCCGGGCGCCAGCCTCGAGGAGGCGCAGCTGGCGAAGCTGGAGCGGATCTGCCGCGCAGCTGCGCCTCGGCCCCGACAACCACCTGCTGGAGATCGGCAGCGGCTGGGGCGGGCTCGCCGTCCACGCCGCCCGCGAGCACGGCTGCCGGGTGACGACGACGACGATCTCCCCCGCGCCAGCACGAGCTGGCCAGCCGCCGCGTGCGCGAGGCCGGGCTCGAGGACCGGGTGACGGTGCTGCTGGAGGACTACCGCGACCTGCGCGGCCGCTACGACCGGCTGGTCTCGGTCGAGATGATCGAGGCGGTCGGCTGGCAGTACTTCGACGAGTTCTTCCGCCGCTGCGACGAGCTGCTCACCCCCGACGGGGCGATGCTGCTGCAGGCGATCACGATCGACGACGAGCATCTACGAGGCCGAGAAGGGCGCCCGCAGCTTCGCCAACACCCACGTCTTCCCCGGCGGCTGCCTGCCCTCGAAGCAGAAGATCGCCGACTGCGTCGCCCGCGTCACCAGCATGCGCCAGGTCTGGCTCGACGACATCACCGCCCACTACCCGCCGACCCTGGCCGCCTGGCGCGAGCGCTTCCTCGACGCCTGGGAGCGGCTGCGCCCGCGCGGCTACGACGAGCGCTTCCGCCGCCTCTGGGACTTCTACCTCTCCTCCTCGGAGGCGGGCTTCCGCGAGCGCCGGATCGGCGACGTGCAGGCGCTGTTCGCGAAGCCGGGGTGGCGGTGAGCGGCGACGGCCGCGAGCCGCTGCTGCTGATCCACGGGCTCGGCGGCTCGACGCGGATCTGGGACCCGGTGGTCGGCCTGCTCGAGGGCGAGCGCGAGGTCCATCGTCGTCGACATGCCGGGCTTCGGCGCAGCGCCACCGCTGCCGGCGGGGTCGAGCCGACCGCCGCCAACCTGGCGCGCGGCGCTGCACGCAGCACTGCGCGGAGCAGGGGATCGAGCGGCCCGCACGTCGCCGGCAACTCGCTCGGCGGCTGGGTCGCGCTGGAGATGGGACGCGCCGGCTGGGCGGCCTCGGTGACCGCGCTCTCGCCGGCCGGCCTCTGGCGCGCGCCGCTCGGCGAGCCGGCGGGCGGCGGCCGCATGCTGCTGCGCGGATCCCCTGGGCGCGGCTGGCGCGGCCGCTGCGTCGCGCGCGGCCCTGCTGCTTCCGGCGACCCGCCGCGCTCGCCTTCGCGATCTTCGCCGCCCACCCGGAGCGGATCCCCGCCGGCGGCGGCGCGCCAGCTGGTCCTCGGCTGGATCGACGCCGAGCGGCTACGACGGCGCCAACCGGGCGATGCGCACCCACGTCTTCGACCCGGCCGGCTACCCGGAGGACGTGCCGGTGACGATCGCCTGGGGCGAGCTCGACCGCCTCGTCGGCCCGCCGCAAGCCGGAGCGCCGCCCGGCCGGCGCCCGCTTCCTCGTCCTCCCCGGCGTCGGCCACACGCCGACCTGGGACGACCCCGAGCTGGTCGCCCGCACCCTGCTCGAGGGCAGCGCCGTCGGCGCACCGGTCTGAGTTCTGGGAAAGTCTTCGGGGAGCCCGCAACCCGAAGGAGGAGCAGTTGATCGTCGAGAGGACCGAGAACCCGCAGTGGCTGTCGAACGCCTACCTGGTCGCCGACCCGGAGGCCGGCACCGGCGTCCTGATCGACGGCAACGACGAGCTCGGGCCGCTGCTGGAGCGGGTCGAGCGCGACGGGATCGGAGATCACCCACATCCTCGTCACCCACCCGCACGGCGACCACGTCGCCGGCCTGGCCGAGGCGCGGCGAGCAGCTCGGCAACCCGCCGCTGGTCGCCCACGAGGCGACCGCGGCCGAGCTCGACGAAGAGGTCGAGGTGACGCTCGCCGACGGCGAGAAGCTCGCAGGCCGGCAGCTTCGAGGTCGAGGCGATCTACACCCCCGGCCACGCCGCCGGCCACCTCGCCTTCCTCGTCGACGGCACCGACGTCTTCACCGCCGACGTCCTCTTCAAGGGCACGGTCGGCGGCACGATGGCGCCCGGCGCCAGCGGCTTCGACGACCTCAAGGCCTCGGTGATGCGGCTGATGGAGCTGCCGCCGGAGACCCGCGTCCACCCCGGCCACCGCGAGCCGACGACGATCGGCGAGGAGTGGGAGCAGCAACCCCTTCGTGCGGATCTGGCGCGGCCTCGACGCGACCGGCGAGGAGAGCGTCACCGTCTGGGGCCGCCCGGCGACGCTGAAGCTCTGGGCGCCCGACTACGACGGCGGCAACAAGGCCTGGATCGTCTTCGGCGACAGCGGCGAAGAGGCGATCGTCGGCGGCTCCCAGGTCGACGCGGCTGACGCGTCTGCTCCTGCACACCCATAGGGTGAGCCAGAGCAGACGCGTGGCCGAAGCGCCTACTTGTAGATCGCTTCGAGCAGGAGCCAGCAGCCGTCGGTGCCTTCGGCTTCGTTGAACGGGCTGCTTGGGGAAGTAGCGTGAGGGGATACAGGAGCGTGTTGTCGCCGCCGGAGGAGCAGCGGATCACCGAGTTGTTGCCGCTGTGCATGGCGAGCTGTTCGCCCTTCTTGATCCGCATGTCGACCTTGAAGGACTCGACCCGGTAGCTGCCGCTTTCCTAGTTGGCTTCGCTCTGGCCCCTGGTAGTAGAGCTTCGGGCCCTTGTGGACGAGCTTGCCTTCCTCGGTGCTGAACAGAGTCTTCTGTTTCACCTTCACGGTCTCGATCCGCGTCGTACCGGGGCCGCCGGCGATCAGCCGGATCCGCTTGATCGTCCCGGTCTTCGGCGCGATGTCGACCGCCGTCGGGCCGGCCATAGGCTTCGTTCTGCACCATCGTGCAAGGGGAAAAGCGGAGCGGGTCGGCGATGCAGGCGCAGGCCCGGCAGCGAGTTGGACGGCTGCACGGTCGAGTCCAGCTTGGCGCCGAACTTGACCGGAGCAGCGGTCCCGGCGGCCGGCACAACCATCGTCGCCACGCAGGCGAGGGCAGCGGCGAAACCGGTGAAGCGGGCGAACCTGCGGGCCTGACGTGAGCGACGGTCTTGGCGTGAGACTTACGGGCCGTAACGTGAGTGCGGGTCATCTGGGGTTCCTCCTGAGTGGGCGTGGTCGGGACGGCGTTGACTTCCGTGCACCAACCTTCGCCCCGAACACCCGGCGCTCCCAGACCCCCTGAGTGTGAACCGAGCCACCCCTGGCAAGGAGGTCAGGCGCCCCTCCCCATGAGGCTCCCGCACCAACGTTCCGAACCCTGGCAGCCCGCCTCAGCTGCGCGACGGCCTCAGGGGGAGGGGCGCCTGACCTCCCTCACAGCTCGCGGCTCTTCACAACCCCGTCCTGCAGCGCCCGCTCGACCAGCGCCACCCGCTTCTGGTTCTGCGGCAGATCCCCGACGCCGAGCTTCTCGAAGAGGGCCCGCATGTGGGTCTTGACCGCGTCGACGCTGAGGTGGAGCTCGGCGCCGATCTCCTGGTTCGTCGCCGGCGTCGCGAACGAGCCGCCGTCCTTATATGGACGGCAGAGGGCGACGAGGACCTTGCGCTGGGCCAGGCGAGACCGTCGCCGCCGCGGGGGCCTCGCTCGCGATCGCAGTCGCCTCCGGGAATGGCGTCGCCCGGTCGCCGGAAGACCACGGTGGTGCGGCCGAAGCGGAGCGCGTCGCCGTCGCGCAGCTGCCGGCGCCCGTGCACCCGCTCCTCGTTCACGTAGGAGCCGTTGCGGGAGAGCCCGTCGTCGACCAGGGTGCACTCGTCGCGCACGACCGCGATCTGGGCGTGCAGGGCCGAGACCTCCTCGTCCCAGCCGAGCCGCACGTCGGCCGAGTCGCCCCGCCCCACCCAGAGCTCGCCTGCTCCCTCCTCGATCGCGTGACGATCCGCTGCTCGTCTCCCCCGTCGCGGAAGACCAGGAACGGCCGGCCGGCCCGTTCGGCCTCGATCTGCGCCTTCAGCTCCGGCGCGCTCGCCGCCCGTCGTTCGCTCATGGCCGGATCCTAGGCGCCAAGCCGGAACCGGCCCGCCGGCGTGGGCAATTGGCTGCAATGGACAGGGTTCATGGACGTATGTCGATTTGTATTCGGCGGCGCCGACCCCCACACTCCCTCGATGGCCACCGACATCCAGGAATTCTTCTTCGACTGGTACCCCGTCTTCGGGGTCTTCTTCATGGCTCTGCCTGCTGCTGCGTCTTCCTGCGGCTGATGCGGAGCACGGTCGGCTCGACCAAGCCGGAAACGGTGAAGGCGAGCAAGACCGAGCCGGTCCTCTGGGAGGAAGTGCAGGGGGTCGACGCGGCCAAGGACGAGCTGATCGACGTCGCCGAGTGGCTGCGCGAACCCGAACGCTTCGCCGCCCTCGGCGCGCGAGCCGCCGCGCGGGGTGCTGCTCTACGGCCCGCCCGGAACCGGCAAGACGATGCTGGCGCGCGCCGTCGCCGCCCAGGCCGGGGTCGACTTCTTCGCCGCCTCCGGCTCCAGCTTCGTCGAGATGTTCGTCGGCCGCGGCGCCGCGCGGATCCGCCGCCTCTTCAAGGAGGCGCGCAAGTCCGGGCGCGCGGTGATCTTCATCGACGAGCTCGACGCGGTCGGCGGCGCCCGCAGCGGCGGCGGCGACGGCGGCTCCAGCGAGCGCGAGCAGGCCCTGAACCAGCTGCTGGTCGAGCTCGACGGCTTCGAGAAAGACCCGGGGACGGTGATCGTGATCGCCGCCTCCAACTACGTCGACAAGCTCGACAAGGCGCTGCTGCGCCCGGGCCGCTTCGACCGCCAGGTGCTGGTCGCGCCGCCCGACCGCGACGGCCGCGAGGCGATCCTCCGCAGCCACGCCAAGGGCAAGCCGCTGGCCGCCGACCTCGACCTCACCGACGTCGCCCGCAAGACGACCGGGATGACCGGCGCCCAGCTCGCCAACGCGCTCAACGAGGCGGCGATCATCGCCGGCCGCGCCGAGCGCGAGGCGATGGCGCGCGAGGACCTCGACGAGGCGCTGCTGCGGCAGTCGGTCGGCTCCCAGCAGGCGCGCCGCCTGAGCCCGAAGGAGCGCCGCATCGTCGCCTACCACGAGGCCGGCCACGCGCTCTGCCGCAAGCTGCTCGGGCTCGACCCGCCGGAGATCCTCAGCATCGTCCCGCGCGGCCCGGCGCTCGGCTTCGTCGGCCACTCGCCCGCAGGAGGACAGCTACCTGAAGTCGCGCGACGAGCTGCTCGACGAGGTGGTGACGCTGCTCGGCGGGCGCGCCGCCGAGGAGGAGGTGATGGGCGAGTCCTACTCCGGCGCCGTCGACGACCTCGCGCGCGTGCACATGGTCTGCAAGCAGATGGTCGGCGAGTTCGGGATGGGCGTGGCGCTCGACGCCGACGGGCCGCCGCCGATCGCGATGCCGACCGGCGACTACGCCGTCTCCGACGAGACCCGCCGCGACGTCGACGTCGCGGCGATGACGCTGGCCCGCGAGGCCTACCGGCGGGCGCGGGCGCTGCTCGCCGCCAACCGCGACTGCCTCGACGACCTCGCCGCCAACGCGCTCGAGCGCGAGACGCTGACCCGCGAGGAACTCGACGAGATCTTCGCCGCCCACGAGCTGCGCCAGCTGGCTCAGCCGCCCGGCTCCAGCGCCGCCCTGGTCGCGATGGCCCGCGATCAGGTACCGCCCTGAGTAACATCCTGGCCAGGCAGCCAGGATCGGCGGCCTCGGAGAGAGACCCCAGGATGAGCGACGACACCTACTACTTCCCGCCCGGACGTTCGATGGCCCGCCGCGTGCACGGCGAGCGCTCGGTCGGCCTGCTCTACGGGCAGCGGGCGCTGCTGATCGGGGCGCTGGAGCCGCTCACCTACACCGGCACGATGCTGAGCACCGGCTCCGGCGACTGCCCGTTCACGCGCCTCGCCCGCACCGCCAAGATCCAGGAGACGGTCTTCCTCGGCACCCGCGAGGAAGCCGACAAGGCGCTCGGCGCCGTCCACCGCCTGCACGAGCGCGATCAAGGGCTCGCTGCCCGAGGCGGCCGGCGCCCACCCCGCCGGCGCCACCTACTCGGCCTTCGACCCGGAGCTGATGCTGTGGACGCTGGCGGTGATCGCCGACTCCGGCCGGGCGATGTACGAGGCGATGGTGCGGCCGCTGAGCGAAGGCGAGCGCGAGGCGCTCTGGCAGGACTACGTCCGCTTCGGCGAGCTGTTCGGCCTGCCGCGCGAGCGAGGTCCCCGAGCAGCTACCGCGAGTTCCGCGCCTGGTTGGACGAGCGGCTCGCCTCGCCCGACCTGCACGCGACCCCGCACGCGCTGGAGATGGCGCCGCTGGTCGCCTTCGAGCAGCCGGTGCCGTTGCCGGCGCGCGCCAACCTCGCCGCCCAGAACCTGATCATCAAGGGCACCCTGCCGCCGCGGGTGCGGGAGATCTTCGGCATCCGCTGGAGCACGCGCCCACGAGGCCGCCTTCCGGACGGTGACCGCCACCCACCGCCGCGCCCGCCGCGCCTTCCCGCGCCCGATGCGCCGCGGCCGCAACGACGTCTTCTTCGACGGGTCACCAACGCCGAGCATCGCCGCGGCGGCACCCCGACGCCGGAGCTGGGGCATACTGAAGCGGCGTGACGCCGCCCGTCCGAGTCTCGATCCTCATCGCGCTGCTGTTGTCGGCGCTGCTGGTGCCGGCGTCCGCCGTCGCCCTCGACCGCACCGTGAGCGTGCAGGCCACGGTCGAACGCGAAGTCCCGAACGACAGCGCCGAAGTCCACTTTGCGGTCAGCAAGGAGCGGCGCGGCCGCGCTGGCGCCCTGCACATCGTGGCCGTGCGGCTGCGGGCGGTGATCGCGGCTGCGCAGGGCATCCCGGGGGTCGGTCCGGGCGACATCACCACGGGGTCGATCTCGGTCCGCCGCGTCGAGCGCGGGGAGCGTCCGGTCTACCGGGCGAGCGAGGGCGTCACCGTCGATCACCCACCGTCCCGAGGCCGCCGGCGACCTCGTCTCGCCGGGGTCGCCGCCGGCGCCACGAGCACGCGCGGTCCCAACTTCTTCGTCGGCGACCGCGAAGCCGCCTACGACGCTGCGCTGATCGAAGCGGTCAAACGGGCCAAGGCCAAGGCGGAAGCGCTGGCTACCGCGGCCGGGGCGACGCTCGGGCCCGCGATCACGATCACCGAGAGCGGCGACGTCGTCCCCGTCGTCGGGCCCCGCGAGCCGAAGTCAGCTGACGAGTGCGCTCCCGCTCCAGTTCGCAAGGGCCCCGTTCGCAGGAAGGCCGCGGCGGGGGCAAGCGCCTGCGCCAGTCCCACTCCGCCCCCCGTCCAGCCGGGTAACTCGACCGTGAAGGCAACGGTCAACGCCGTCTTTGCCCTTCAGTAGGCGCCTGGTGACCGAGACGATCGTCCTCCCCCGCCGCTTCAACGGCCCGCGGGAGAGCGGCAACGGCGGCTACACCAGCGGCGTCCTCGCCGGCCGGCTCGACGGCGCGGTGGAGGTGAGCCTGCGCAGCCCGGTGCCGCTGGACGAGCCGCTCGAGCTGGTGGCGGGGGGCGACTCGCTGCGCCTGCTCCACGGCGAGACGCTGATCGCCGAAGCGCAACCGCTGCCCGCCCTCGACCTCGCCGTGCCGGCGCCCGTCAGCGTCGACGAGGCCCGCCGCGCTTCCCAGAACTACCGCGCCCCCAGCGACGGCATCTTCAGCAACTGCTTCGTCTGCGGCCGCGCCCGCGGCGAGGACTGCTTCGAGGTCTTCGCCGGCCCGGTCGAGGGCCGGGAGCTGGTGGCGACGCCGTGGACCCCGCCCGCCTGGGCCGCAGATGACGGTGGCGAGGTGCAGCCGGAGTTCGTGTGGGCGGCACTCGACTGCCCGGCCTACTTCGCCTGCCATCTCGAGGGCGAGCTGACGCTGAGCATGCTGGTCCGCCAGCGCGCCGAGCTGCTGGCCCCGGTCCGCGCCGGCGAGGAGCAAATCGTGATCGCCTGGCCGATCGAGCAGGATGGCCGCAAGCGCCTCGCGGGCGCCGCCGTCCTCTCCGCCGAGGGCAAGACCCTGGCCGTCGCCGAGGCGCTGACGATCGAGCCACGCTCGTGATCTGGGTCGAAGTCTTCGCCAGCAGGCCCGCCGCGCCGGCGGCGCCGTGAGATGGGCGGTACTGGGCTCGAACCAGTGACCCCTTCCTTGTAAGGGAAGTGCTCTCCCAACTGAGCTAACCGCCCAGGCAGCCATTATTGCTCGTTCCCCCTGGCATCATGCGGCCTCCCTATGGTCTCGCTGCCCCGGAACCACTTCATCGCGATCCTGGTCGGCGTCTGCGTCCTCAGCGCGGGCATCGGCACCGGGGTGGCGCTGCTGGCGGAAACCGGGCCCGCGGGGGCGGCAGGCAAGCGCGGGCCGCCGGGCCCTGAAGGCCCGGAGGGCCCGGAAGGCCCCTCGGGCGCCGAAGAGATCGGTGGCCTCGAAGCCGAAGTGGAGGAACTGCGGACCAAGATCGAAGACGCCGAAGACCTGGAAGGCCGCCTGGAAGAGCTCGAATCCGCTGCCTCGGGCCTGGATGGGATCACCGAAGAACTCTGCGGCGAAGTGTTTGAAGAATCCTGCTGAACCTGGACGCGGTCGGCTCCGTATTACGCGGCAATGACGACGTCCGTGAGATCTCAGCGGGGGCGGCAGGCGACCGCGATCGCGGTCGCGGTCGCCGCCGCCGCTTTCGCCCTGGCCCTGGCCCTGGCCGGCATCGGGGACAGCCTCGCCTCGGCCGATGAGACCGCGCGGGCCAGCCGCACCGCGACCGTGACGATTCCCAGCTTCGAATTCACGCCGGCGACGGTGACGATCCCACGCGGCTCCAAGGTCCGCTTCTCCAACGCCAGCGAAACCACCCACACCGCGACCCGCAAGAGCTTCAACACCGGCCGCATCAAGCCCGGCAAGTCCGTCTCGATCCAGTTCAACCGCAAGGGCACCTTCCCCTACCACTGCTCGATCCACTCGTTCATGAAGGGCAAGGTCGTCGTCGACTAGCTTCGCCGGCGTGGACCCGCCGTCAGCCGAGCTTGACGCTGGACGTTTGTCCCCCCGGATAAAGTTGACAGATGGGTTCTTCGCACCGACGATGCTGCCTCTTGCGTTCCTCGTCCTCCGTCCTCCGCTCGAGCTTCCTCAGCGCGCTCGCCCTTGCCGTGCTGGTCGCGGCGTGGAGCTCGCCCCCGGCGCAGGCTCAGACGCTGCAGCCCAACTTCAGCGAATCGGTGGTCTTCGGCGGCCTGACCGAGCCGACCGACATCGCCTTCGCGCCCGACAACCGCGTCTTCGTCGCCGAGAAGAGCGGGTTGATCAAGGTCTTCGCCGGCCTCAGCGCGACGACGCCGACGATCGCAGCCGACCTGCGGACCCAGGTCCACAACTTCTGGGACCGGGGCCTGCTCAGCATCGCGCTCGACCCGATGTTCCCGGTCCGCCCATACCTGTACGCGCTCTACACGGCGGACGCCGAAATCGGCGGCACGGCGCCGCGCTGGGGGCAGGTGGGCGCCACCTCCGACCCGTGCCCGACGCCGCCCGGTGCCACCGACGACGGCTGCGTCGTCAGCACCCGCCTCTCGAAACTGACGCTCAGCGGCAGCGTCGTCACCGGCGAGCAGGTCCTGATCAACGACTGGTGCCAGCAGTACCCGAGCCACTCGGCGGGCGGGCTCGCGTTCGGGCCCGACGGCATGCTCTACGCCTCGGGTGGAGACGGTGCCAGCTTCGAATTCGCCGACTACGGCCAGGACGGGCAGCCGCGTAACCCGTGCGGGGCACCACCGGTCGCGGTCGGTGGCGCGCAGACGCCCCCGACCGCCGAGGGCGGCGCTCTGCGCGCCCAGGACCTCGGGACTCCATCCGACCCGACCACCCTCGACGGCAGCCTGATCCGGGTCGATCCCGACACGGGAGCCGGCGCGCCCGGCAACCCGATGAGCGGGAGCGCCGACGCGAACGCGCGGCGCATCGTCGCCACCGGGATGCGCAACCCGTTCCGCTTCACTCCCCGGCCCGGCACCTCGGAGATCTACATCGGCGACGTCGGCTACGACGCCTGGGAGGAGATCGACCGCGTTCCCCGCGCCGACGACGCGAGCGTCGACAACTTCGGCTGGCCCTGCTACGAGGGTGTCGGCCGGCAGCCCTCCTACGAAGGAGTGGGTCTGAATCTGTGCAAACAGCTCTACAACACGCCCGGCTCCGTCACGGCGCCGCTCTACACCTATCAGCACGGCAAACAGGTGGTCTCCGGTGAGGACTGCCACGAAGCCGGCGGCTCCTCGATCTCCGGGCTCGCCTTCTACCAGGGCGGCAACTACCCCGCCGCCTACACGGGCGCGCTCTTCTTCGCCGACTACTCACGACGCTGCACCTGGGTGATCTTCGAAAAAAACGGGCAGCCCGATCCGGCGACGCGGGCGAGCTTCCTGCGCGACAACGACCCCGTCAACATCGAGATCGGGCCCGGCGGCGACCTCTTCGTCGTCGACTTCACCGGCTCGGTTCGGCGCGTCACCTACGCCGGCGGGAACCGCCCGCCGACCGCGGACGCGCTCGCCCAGCCGCAGTACGGACCGCTGCCGCTGACGGTGAACTTCGACGGCACGGGCTCGACCGACCCCGACAGCGGCGACGCGCTGGCCTACGCCTGGGACCTCGACGGCGACGGCCAGTACGACGATTCGACGGCGGCGAAACCGAGCTGGACGTACACCAGCGCCGCGACCCTCACGGTGCGCCTGCGGGTGACCGACAAAGGAGGCCTGTCGGCAACCGACTCGGTCGTGATCGGCGCCGGTAACGAACCTCCCCACGCCCAGATCGATACCCCGACCGCGGAGCTGCACTGGGCGGTCGGCGACGTGGTGTCGTTCTCCGGCGGCGGCAGCGACGCCCAGGACGGGACGCTCGGCCCAGGCAGCATGACCTGGACCCTGGTGATGCGTCATTGCTTCACTGTCGACGACTGCCACTCGCACCCGATCCAGTCCTATCCCGGCGTCTCAGAAGAAAAATTCACCGCCCCGGAACACGAGTACCCGTCGCACCTCGAACTGCGCCTGACCGTGACCGACAGCGGCGGCTTGAGCGACACGACGACGCTGCGGCTCGATCCCCGCACGGTCGACCTCACCTTCCAGACGGAGCCGCTGGGGGGGATGCTGACGGTCGGCACGCAGAGCACCGCGACGCCGTTCACCAAGACCGTCATCGTCGGCGCCCGCACCACGGTCTCGGCGCCGACGCCGCAGTCGCTGAACGGCGTTTCGCAGGGTTTCTCGTCCTGGTCGGACGGCGGTGCCCGCAGCCACGAGATCGTCGCGCCGGAGGCGGCGGCGACGTACACGGCGACCTACAAACCCGAACCGGCGCCGTCCGGCCTGGTCCTCGGCTTCGGCTTCGAGGAGACCTCGGGGACGACGGTGGCCGACTCCTCGCCGGCGAAAAACAACGGCACCGCGGTCAACGGCGCGGCGAGCACCCCGAGTGGGAAATTCGGCCGCGCCCTCAGCTTCGACGGCGTCAACGACCGGGTCGACGTCCCCGACGCCGCCTCGCTGGAGCTCACCACCGCGCTGACCCTGGAGGCCTGGGTGCGACCCACCACCTCGCGCCTGCACGCACCGGTGATCACCAAGGAAACGTCGAACTACTACACCTACCGGCTCGAGGCCGGCGGCGAAGTCAAAGGCATCCCCGAGGGCTTCATCTCCGATACCGCCTGGTCCTGGGAAGACGCCGAGGACACCAAAGCGCTGCCGAACGGGACCTGGAGCCACCTGGCGATGACCTACGACGGCACGAACATGAGGCTCTACGTCAACGGCATCCTGGTCTCGACCCGCACCGCCGCCAAACCGAAAGTCGACGGCCTCAAACTCCTGATCGGCGCCTACAAAACCAACTTCTACGAAGGCCTGATCGACGAGGTGCGGGTGTACAACCGGATCCTCAGCGCGGCTGAGATCGGGGTGGATATGGGCCTGGCGGTCGTGTCCAGTGGACCGTCGCCACCCACCGACTCCACCCCGCCGAGCACGCCGGCGAATCTGAAAGCCACCGGAGCGCTCGGAAAAGTCACCCTGGGCTGGGACGCCTCGACCGACGCCGTCGGGGTCAGCGGCTACGAGGTCTACCGCTCCGCGACGGCGGGCTTCACGCCGGCGCTTGCCAACCGAATCGCCACCGCCGGCACCCCCGGCTACGTCGACACCGTCGCGCCCGGCACCTACTACTACCGGGTCAAGGCGACCGACGCCGCCGGCAATCTCAGCACCGCCTCGGCAGAGGCGAGCGGCACCTCGATCGCCGACAAACCCCCCACCGTCTCGCTCACTTCCCCGGCGGCGGGCACCGTCTCCGGCACGCTGGCGCTGAAAGCGACGGCGAGCGACGACGTCGGCGTGGCCGGCGTCCAGTTCCTCGTCGACGGGGCCGCGTTCGGGGCCGAGGACACGAGCGCGCCGTACGAAATCCAGTGGCCGAGCACCGGAGTGGCCAACGGGCCCCACAAACTCAGCGCCCGCGCGCGCGACACCGCCAACCAGACGACGACCTCCGGCGAAGTGACGGTCACGGTCAGCAACTCCTCGCCGCCGCCGAGCACCGGCCTGGTCCTCGGCTTCGGCTTCGAGGAGACCTCGGGGACGACGGTGGCCGACTCCTCGCCGGCGAAAAACAACGGCACCGCGGTCAACGGCGCGGCGAGCACCCCGAGTGGGAAATTCGGCCGCGCCCTCAGCTTCGACGGCGTCAACGACCGGGTCGACGTCCCCGACGCCGCCTCGCTGGAGCTCACCACCGCGCTGACCCTGGAGGCCTGGGTGCGACCCACCACCTCGCGCCTGCACGCACCGGTGATCACCAAGGAAACGTCGAACTACTACACCTACCGGCTCGAGGCCGGCGGCGAAGTCAAAGGCATCCCCGAGGGCTTCATCTCCGATACCGCCTGGTCCTGGGAAGACGCCGAGGACACCAAAGCGCTGCCGAACGGGCCCTGGAGCCACCTGGCGATGACCTACGACGGCACGAACATGAGGCTCTACGTCAACGGCATCCTGGTCTCGACCCGCACCGCCGCCAAACCGACCGTCAACGGCCTCAAACTCCTGATCGGCGCCTACAAGACCAACTTCTACGAAGGCCTGATCGACGAGGTGCGGGTGTACAACCGGGTCCTCAGCGCGGCTGAGATCGGGGTGGATATGGGCTCGGCGGTCAAACCGTAGGCGCTGTCAGAAGTTGAGCCCGGCGCTCAACGGGTCAGTGCACGACCTTCGGCTTGAAAGGACGAGGAGCCGCCGCTTAATAGAGCGGTTTGCGGCGACAATGCGACCGGGATGAAACGCATGTTGATCCGCGCGATCATCCAAGCATCCGGCTAGGTAGAACGGGTGTGGTGGGCCTCAAGCAAAATGCACGGGAGGCGACGAAGTGGGGCTATGAGGAGGTGGAGCTCCCTTGATGCATCGCATCGATCAGTCGCCACACTCCGCTGCTGGGATTGCCAGGAAAGGGCGTGCCGTCTCCGCGGTGCTTCTTCTCTAGGTACTGGGCACGCTCTTTGGCGGCATCGAAGTTCTCGCCCAAAGCCTCAAGGGCGTCTGGCGCAAGATCCTTGCCGGCACCGGTCTCACCGCTGACGGCCCGCGCGGCGTCACGACACTCGATGTAGGCGGTCTGATCAGTGAAGTGCAGCAAGAACCAGAGCTCAATACAGGGACTTGAGATGGCCAAGTTGATTCCGTGCTTGCCCGCTAGCTCGATCGTCTCGACCAAGTAGGGGTGAGTGTCGACATCAAAGACACACCAATACTCATCATGCGCGGCACCCCGTCCTCTCCGCTGCTCGCGCGCCTCTCTGGTCTTTTGCGTCACCGCCTTCTCGACGAGTGACATCGGGGTCCCGTGGAAATCCGATATCTCGATCAAGGCCTCCCGACGCAGCCTTCTTTTCCAAAACAACAAATATGCATCCTCGGTTTGCTGACCCTCGATCAGAACCAAAAAGGACCTACGACTGGGCCCGCGCCCGACCCGGCGGCGCGAGGGTGCCACTATTCGCCAGGGCCGACGCCGACCGGCTCCGCGGTCTCCTTTAGCCGCCGCGGCGAGAAGATCGGCGTACCACCGTAGCGGCCGGCTAGGTAACGACGCGCGATCGCCTCTTCACGCCTCGGCGCCACGTCCGCGAGGGAGTGAAGATAAGTAGCGCCCTCGTCGTCCTTCTCGGTGAACCAGATCTGATCGCGGCCGAGACGTCGCTCGGAGGAATCGCCCATCAGCCGAACCTCATG
Organism: uncultured Solirubrobacterales bacterium; assembly: GCA_963802935.1. Lineage (GTDB taxonomy): Bacteria > Actinomycetota > Thermoleophilia > Solirubrobacterales > 70-9 > VAYN01. Next base: position 243,639 of record CAWDKO010000008.1, read on the forward strand.
GCTGTTGAAAATCAGCTGTGCACGGTTTGGATTGCTTTTTTGCGACTGGAACAGATCAACGAGAACGTCGACGAGGGCGGGATGCAAGCTTGCCTCGATCTCGTCCGCCAAAAGCACCGAACCCTCGCGAAGCGCTTCGCTGATCAGTCCGATCAAGCCGAACCAAACCAGGGTTCCGCGAGACTCGTCCTCTTCTGGCAACTCTACGTCCTTCGCCCGCGCCGAACGATGCTTCAGTCCGATTTCGAAGTCTTTAACCTCGATCTCGTCCACGTCAAACGGCGCCGCCTCATCCCAGAAAATGTCGATTATTTTGCGCACTTTCTCCTTGTGGTCGGGATCTACCGCCCGCTGGCTGACGTCGCTGATTCCGAGATCCGCTTCGCGCAGCAGCGCCAGAACCTGAGAGCGCCACTCCCCTTCCAGCATCTCCGCAGTGATCGCCTGGCGGACCGTGCGGCTCTCGACATCGGCGAAGGTCAGGTTGCGCCGAAACCACTGGTAGATCGGCAGGAACAGCGGGTGCTTGATCGCCGCAGCAGTCGAGAGGAAAAGCGCATTCGGGCGCAGGATTTCCTCGGCGGCGCGGCCTTTGGCTCGTAGGTCGCTGCCCAGATGAATCCGGTCGCCGTCTCGCTGCAGCAGGTTGACGGCGCGTCCCCGCGGGTAGCTTCGCGCCCACTCCTCGCGGACCCCGCCCGCCTCGATGACAAACCCGTAGCTGTACTGAACGCCGTCGAGGATAAGCTCGATCTCGTAGCTGCTCTCAGCCCTGCCTTCGTCCTCTCCCAACAGGAACGGGTGGGTCTCCACCGGACCGTCGGGGGTATTGCCCTGAAACGAAGAGAGGGCCAGTCTGCGCATGTCACTCATCGCCCGCAGCAGGTTCGACTTACCCGAGGCATTGCCGCCAAAGATTCCGGCGCACGGCAGCACCCCGATCGGATGTCCGCCTTCGCGCCACTCGACCATCCGCGGAACACCAGGCTCCGAGAGCCTCGTCGTGTGCAGGGATAACTCGAAGGGATCGCGGAAAGAGCGCGCGTTGTAGCCACGGAAGGCGAGCAGCATTGACGCCCCCCGTGCTACCCGGTGATCCGATTCCCCGACCATCACACGGGCAGTATTGCCGAAAAGCCGCACGAACTACCTAAAGATTGGCCGGATGGGGGAGTTGGGCCGTTTCCAGTTGGGTCTACGGTTAGACGATTGGTTTTTAAAAGCTGTTTGCGCGGAAAATCTGCGACAAACGGCATCTGCTGCTATTATCCTGAGCCAGGAAGGCTCGTTCTGCAAGAAAACAGCGCGAGCACCCCGGAGACAAGAAAGGCAGCAGATGGCAGGACCCACAAGATCACGGTCACGGTGGTCGTCTCGGGGGCTCGGATAAGCGTCACCGAGAACGCCAACCAGAAGGTCTCGCACCTCATCCGCGAGGCTCTCAAGGAGGCTGGCATCCCGCATCCGAAGGTGGAGGATTGGACCCTCCGCTTCGGTGATGGAGGGGCGGCGATCAATCCCGATCTCCGCATCGATGAGGCGGGCATCCCCAATGGGGCGACCCTATTCCTCGATCCCGACGAGGGCGGCGGCGGCGAGGTCGCCGTCGCCCCCGGCCACGGCCCCGGTGACGAACATCCGCCAGCACCACCGGTGCTCGTAGACCCAGCGGTCTCCGCGGCCAAGCTAGAGCGCCAGCTCGATGATTGGAAGTCCAACGCCGACCAATATGCGGAGCGCGGCTGGCAAATTCTGGACCAAAGCGGTCTCGAGGTCGACATTGCTTTCGCCGCCCGACTCCCTGTTGGCCCAGTGAACGATCTAGTAGCGATCCCTTTGGCGGTCCGCTTCGACTTCCACAACTACGATGTCTGGGCGCCCTCAGTACGCATCATCGACCCCCTCAACCGCTGCTGGCTGCAGATTCCTCGCGTGCGGGCGATTGACTTCAAATCTTCGACGGTCGCCGGGGCGCCTCTTGACCTTTTCGTGAACGGTCACCCCGAGAGCGGTCACGTCTTCCTCTGCAAGGCCGGGCCCCGCGAGTACCACACCCACTTCGAGCACTCCGGCAACGACTGGTTGCTGTACCGCGACCAGGGCTATGGAACCCTCGCACGACTTTGCGACCTGCTCTGGCGTACCGCAGTGCGATCGATTACGGGCCTCAATTTCGTAGGCCAGCGAGTGGAGGTGGCGGGCGTAGGGCCCTCGAACTTCGGCATCGAGGTCCGCCAGGAGAATTCTGACGAGCTGCGCGCCAATCTCGCGCCCCAGGTACAGATACAGGCTTCCCAAGAGATCCCGATCGCACAGGCCCCACCGGAGATACTGGCGATGCTGCCTCCCGAGATTCAGGCCCAACTGCCGCCAGAGGCGCGCCCAACGCCACCGGAGGGCCAATGAACCAAGCCTCGCCACTTTGTGACGCTCGCCGCTACGAACTACCGCACGAACTCGCCGAGCACTGCTTGGAGGCGATGCGTGCTCACGGCGCCGAGGGCGCTGAGCTCTTCCTAGCCCTCAGCGGAACCGTTTCGCGTGACGGCGAAACGGTCGAGTTCAAGCGAGCTCTGATACCCGAGCAGAAGTGCTACTCAAGCACCGATGGACTGCTCGTAATGATCGATGGTGAAGCGATCTTCGAACTCAACCGGGAGTGCTATGAACGGGATGAGATTCTCGCGGGTCAAATACATGCGCACCCAGACCAGGCCTACCACTCCCCCGCTGACGATCAGCTTGCCCTGATCCGCCTTCCCGGCGGACTTAGCATCGTTGTTCCCCACTTCGCTTCAGGTCCAATTCGCCCGCGCCGATGGTCCGTAAACCGACTTGGCGAGGACGGAGTCTGGCGGCGTCGGCGGCGTAAGGTCAAGTTGAGGATCACGTGAGCCTGCCTCCCTTCCTCACCCGCATCCAAAACGCGGCCGGCCCCCTGCTGGGCGGCGTCGGCGAATCCGAGCTCGGCGAGCGCCTGCGCGGCACCTCTCTGGTCCTTGAGATCGATGCCGAGGCGGCTGGAGACCCGGCACACCGTGCCGCTTATCTGCTTGCGGCAAATCTCGGCGCCCGCCTCTACCCACGCCTTGGCCTCGATGCACCCGAGGAGTTAATTTCTGAAGCTAGGGAGCTGGCGCTGGCGATCAATTCCGGCGCCACCTTTGGTCCGCCCCGAGGCCGCAGCCTCTATCTCTCTTGGCGGGGCGGCGAGCCCTCAGCAGAGCGCGCGACCGTCGCCGCCGAGGGCTGGAACCTTGCGATCGATGGAACTGAGGCCGCCCTCCCCGGCGCAAACCCGCTCGCAGCAATGGCCGTCGCCACGCTTGGGATCGGAGAGCTGTTTCGGGCCCTCTTCGCCGACCTTCTTGCTCATCCGCGCGATGCGCCCGCACCGTTCGCTCTCAACCTTCTCACCATGGGCGAGCCGAGCGATACGCCACCACTACCGGAGCAAATCGAGCTGGGAACGGTCCACCTTGCCGGCTGTGGGGCGATAGGGCAGGCGTTCGCCGCTGCACTTCGTGAGCTACCTGTCACCGGCAAGCTTGTCGCCGTTGATCACGAGGACCTCGACGAGGGCAACCTACAACGCTATCTGCTCGGCCTTTCCGCAGATGTCGGCGTCGCTAAGCCTGCCCTGATCGAGCGCGCCCTTGCCAACTCTGAGCTCGCAGTGGAGTCAATCGAGGGCGTCTGGGGTTCGGAGGAGCGTTGCGGGCCGGGCCGCGAGACCGTCATCGCCGCTCTCGATACCAAGAAGGGAAGAATCGAGTTACAGGCAGGGCTCCCCCGGGAGCTCTTCAATGCCTGGACCCAGCCCGCCGATATCGGCGTTTCTCGGCACCAAGCCTTTGGAAGGGGACCCCTGCCTCGCGTGCCTGGGCTGGCCTAAAGGATCGCAGCCGAGCCGCAGCGAGGTGATCGCCACTGCGCTCGGCGAGCACGAGCTCCGCGTTGTCCATTATCTGGGCAACCCGATTGCGGTCGGAGAGCCGCTGCCACCGCCGCTGATCGCGCCAACTGGCCGCCTGACACTTCCCGAGCATTCAGGCGACTGGGGCGAGCGCTCGCTGCTCGCCGATTTGATCAAGCGCTACGAGCTGGCGCCCGAGACCTTCGAGAAGCTCAAAGGACTTCCCATCGACGCCCTTTACCGCGACGCCATATGCGCGGGGATGCTGATCGAGCACGGCGCTGACCGCAGCGAAGATGTCTCTGTCCCTCTCGCCCACCAATCAGCGCTCGCCGGGATTCTTCTCGCCACCTGGCTCATCGTCGATCGAGTACCAGAGCTTTGCGAGCTGCGGCCTGATGCGACCCAGGCCCGTTACGACGTCCTACGCGGAGGAGATCAGGCCTGGCCCAGGCGGCGAGGGCTGAATGAGCGGTGCATCTGCTCAGACCCCGACTACCTGGACGCCTACGAGAAACGCTGGTTGCAAGAGATTTAGGCTGGCGGCGGCCCGTGATCGACATTGCTGCGGCGGAATGCGCATTCCCCAACGCATGTCTCACCCGATGGCATGCCGAACCTTCGTGAACCCCTCGCCTATTGCGTGCGTGTATCGGGCCAGCATCGTCTCGACGCGGTGGCCGACGATCTCGGCTAGGTCGGCGTCGTTGACGCCAGCCGCTCTCAGGTGCGTGACGTAGCTGTGGCGGCACTCGTGAGGGCGGATATCTAACCCGGAGGCTTCCTGAGTTGGCTTCCAAAGGTCTCGATAAAAGGTGCGCTCACGCCAGAGGCGGCCTCTGGGCGTAGGAAAGAGGAGCTGACAGTCGGGGCCATGGAGATTGATCTGGGCTTCAAGCATCCAGGCGAGGGTCGCTGGGACCGGGACGACTCGGCCAGCGCCCTCCTGGCCGTGGTCGGTCTTGGTGCCTTCGAGGATCGTGCCCTCGTGGGCGGTGCGGCGGACCTGGAGGGTCTCGCCATCGAAGTCTTCGTGGCGGAGGGGCAACACCTCCCCCAGCCTCATTCCGGTGTCGGTAAAGGTCCGGACTAGCGCCTCGTAGCGGCCGGCAGCCTTGGCGAAGCGGTGCATCTCCTCGAAGCTGAAGACGCGAATCGGACGGCGCTTCTTCTTCGCCCTCGGGTCGTTGGCGCGGACGCGAATGCCCTTGAAGGGATTGAGGTCGCACACTTCGTCGGTGATCGCGTCCTCGGCCATCGCCGAGAGGGAGCGAAGGATGCCGACGGCGCCGGTGGTGGCTCGACCTTCGTTCGTCAGCATATGGTCGACCAAGGCGAGGGTGTGACGGCGGCGCAGTTCGTGCATCGGCCAGTCCTTCAGAGGCGTGCCCTCGATCTCGACGTCGGTGACGCGGGAGACCCGGTGCTCGTAGGTCGCGTTGGTTCGTTCTGACCTTGGGTGTCGCTCGATCCAGGTGGCGAAGTACTCGCCGAGGGTGTCGGGCCGATCGGTGAGGCCGTATGCCTCGTCTATCGCACGCTGAGCTTCGGCCTTGCGGGTGAAGCTGGCCTTGCCGCGATTCCAGCGGGGCTTCGCATAGTGGTGTTTGCCGTCTCGGCCCGTGTAGCGAGCGACCCAGACCACGCTGCCGGAGGGGTTGCGACGTTTGATCGGCGACTCGCGTCTCATGCTGCCTCGTCTCGGTGGCGGGCGAGAAAGTCCTCGACATCGGCGGGATCGATTCGGCGGGAGGCGCCGAGCTTGTAGCTGGGCAGGTCTCCGCGCCTGATCCAGTTGCGAATAGTCCGATCGGACACCGCGAGGTAGTCGGCAAGGCTGCGCTCGGTGAAGAACGCGACGGAGACGGATTTCCGATTCATGCCTCTTATGTCCGTGACAGGTGGAGTTTGCACCGGGTCGCTCCGACTTCCGGCCGAAATGCGACCGAAGCTCATGGCTCTCCCGCCCCTCCCTACTGGCGGCCGTCGCACGGCGAAGCCGTGCCAAAATCGGTCGCCCGGAGGGGCGGTGAGGACCCCGACCAATCTCCTTCGTCTCTTGCTGATGTCGGTGATCAACAAGGTGCGGCCCAGGCACAGATCCGGAGGGTTCGTAGTGTGTCGGGCTGTGGGGTTGGGTCTTGGGAGGGCTCTTGGAGGCTTCCTTGGCCTCTTCTCCTGCCTAGCTCCTCATTGGCTTTTTGGAGTTGATGGATGCCTTGTTGAGTTCTCTGACTAGGCATCTGATGAGTTGGTTGATTTGGGTTTCTTGAAATGGCCTATTCGGTTTTCTCCCGGCTCCCAGTCGATCCCCGCGAGCAACTCCTCAGGGTCGGCTTCGAGGCTGCCGCAGAGCTTCACGATCGTGTCCACGCGCGCCAGGCGCAGGCCACGCTCCAGCTGGCTGATCTCCGTGCGATGCACAGACGCGCGGACACTGAGCTCATCCTGCGAGAGCCCCGCGAGCCGGCGCGTGCGAACCAGGTTGTCGCCGAACCTCCCTGCGACGTCCATCAGCCGCGCTCCAGGCGCTCGAAGTGCAGGGCGGCACGACTTGGTTCGATCAGCTCTCCCTCGGGCCGCAGAAGGCCGACGGCGGTCAGTCCGCGAACAGCGCGAGCGATGGCGTCCTTCTCGGCGAAGTCCTTGGCGTCGAGGGCGAAAGGCAGTTCGTCCACGGTCACGCGGGTCGGGTGCTGGTCGAGTAGGAACGCCAGCACGGCACGTTCCGTTCGTAGGTCTTCGGAAGCGGGATCTTTCGCGCAGCTGCGCGTAGGGTCTTGGGTAGCCATGAGGAGGCTTGCTCTCCTTGTGGTCAGGCCCCCGGTTGGCGTTCCACCGCCGGCCGGGGGCCGCTTTTCGTTGGTGTGATCAGCGTAGCACCAACTGAATACATGTTTTAGATTAGCCACGGCGCACCGCGGATCTGGAAACGTCTCGGCAATGCGGCGTTCGGAGCGACCCCAGGCGGCACTCGGCGAGGCGATCCGGGAACTCCGCGGCAAGCGGAAAGCGACCCAGGAGGATCTGGCTGCGGGAGCGGGCATCACCCCGGCTACGCTGTCCCTCATCGAGCGGGGTCAGGCAAACCCGACCTGGGACACGGCCCGCCGGATTGCCGGCGCGCTGGGCGTCTCGATAGGCGAGCTGGCGAAGCTCTCCGAGAAGCACGAATAGGCCGCCGCTCACCCGGCGAAATGTGACCGAAATGCGACTCTCACACCCCGGAACGCCTCGGAATCGCTCGGAAGGCGACAGAACCCAATTCGGAGCCCAAACCGAGGATCTGGCTCCACACCGGGAAAAACCCGGCACCTCAAGGAATAGCAGCGAATGCGCCCGACGGGAGTCGAACCCGCGACCTTCGGCTTGAAAGACCGACGCTCTTTGGGCCCCCGAAAGGACCCGTTGACCACTGAGCTACGGGCGCTCGGGGAAAACGATACCCGCGCAACGGGCTTTGAGCGTCCTCGGGGTGAGTGGCGGGACTAGGGTCGGCCCATGGATCTAGGGCTGGAGGGACGCGTCGCGCTGGTGATGGGCGCCAGCCGGGGGATCGGGCGGGGGATCGCGGCGGCGCTGGCTCGCGAGGGCGCCCGGGTCGCGATCGCCAGCCGCTCGCTCGAGCGGCTGGAGGAGGCTGCCGCCGAGATCGGTGCACGCGGTCGACGCCGTTCGTCGCCGATGCCTCCGACACCGAGCGGCTCGCCGCGCTGCCGGGCGAGGTCGCCGAGGCGCTCGGGCCGATCGAGATCCTCGTCGCTCAACACCGGCGGCCCGCCACTTGGCGGCGCGCTCGACCACGAGCTCGACGAGTGGGAGCAGGCCTACCGCTCGCTGGTGCTGGCGCCGCGGGTGCTCGCCGGGCGCCGTCGTCCCCGGGATGCGCGAGCGCGGCTGGGGGCGGATCGTCAACGTCGGCTCGCATCTCCACCCGCGAGCCGATCCCCGGCCTCAACCTCTCCAACGCCCACCGGATGGCGGCGGTCGGGTTCCTCAAGACGCTGGCGACCGAGGTCGCCGCCGACGGGATCACCGTCAACACCGTCGCCACCGGCCGCTTCGCCACCGACCGGCTCGCCGACCACGCCGGCTCGCTCGAGGCGGCCGAAGAGGCGGCCCGCACCGAAGTCCCCGCCGGCCGCCTCGGCCGATCCCGAGGAGTACGGCGACCTCGTCGCCTTCCTCTGCTCCGAGCGCGCCGCCTACATCACCGGCACCGTGATCCCGATCGACGGCGGCCTCCTGCGCTCGTCGTTCTAGGCCGCTCGTCGCTCTAAGCGTCCAGCTTCCCCGCGCGGATCCGCTCCGCCATCTCCTTCGACTCCTCACGGTAGGTGCGCCCGTCCTCGAACTCGATCGCCGGGTACTTGCGCTGGCCGGAGAGCCGCTCCAGCTCGTCCCGCTTGCCCGGGCGGAGCGGTCCCTTCACCACCTCGTACTCGACCCCCGCGTCGTCGAGCGCCTTCTGCACCTTCCAGCAGGGGTGGCCCTCGAATTTCGCGAACATCACCGGGCACCTGTGGAGCTTTACCGCCATTTCTAGTCTCCCTTTGCCTCGCGCATCGCCGGATAGATGATCACGTCGCGCAGCGTCTTCGACCCGGTCATGATCATCAGCAGGCGGTCGATCCCCAGCCCGCAGCCACTCGCCGGCGGCATCCCGTATTCGAGCGCCCGCACGAACTCTTCGTCGTGGGGATGCGGGTCGTCCTCCGCCCCCTTCTCCTGGCGCTCGCGCTGTTCGACGAAGCGCTTGCGCTGCTCGACCGGGTCGTTGAGGTCGGTCCCGCCGCCGACGATCTCCATCCCGGCGACGATCCCGTCGAAGGCCTCGCAGACCTTGGGGTCGTCGGGGTGGACCTTGACCAGCGGCCAGATGTCGATCGGCAGCACGGTGATGTAGGTGGGCTGGATCAGCTTCGGCTCGATCAGCTTGCCCTGCAGGGTGTCGACCAGGCCGGCCCAGTCGTCGTTCTCGCCGGCGTCCTCGCCGGCCAGCTCGGCCAGCTCGTCGCGGCTCGCCTCGTAGATGTCGACGCCGGTCTCCTTCAAGATCTCGTCGCGCAGGACGACCCGCGGCCAGGGCGCCGCGAAGTCGATCTCGACCCCGTCGCGCTCGACCACCGTCGTCCCCATCACCTTCTCGACCACGCTCGAGACCAGCGTCTCGATGAAGGCCATGACGCCGTTGTAGTCGGCGCCGCCGACGAACATCTCCAGCATCGTGAACTCGGGGTTGTGCTGGGGCGACATCCCCTCGTTGCGGAAGAACTTGCCGAACTCGTAGACGTCCTCGAAGCCGCCGACGATCGCCCGCTTCAGGTAGAGCTCGGTCGCGGTGCGCAGGAAGAGGTCGCGGTCGAGCGCGTTGTGGTGGGTGACGAACGGCCGCGCCGCGGCGCCGCCGGTCAGCCGCTGCAGGACCGGCGTTTCCAGCTCGACCCAGCCGCGCTCGTTCATGTGCTCGCGGATCGCGAAGGTCAGCTTCGCCCGCTTCTTGAAGACCTCGCGCGAGTCCTCGTTCGCCATCAGGTCGAGTTCGCGCTGGCGGTAGCGAAGCTCGGGGTCGGAGATGCCGTGGAAGAGGTCGGGCGGGTCGAGCAGCGCCTTCGCCAGCAGCGTGCACTCGCGAACGCCGATCGCGACCTGACCGCGCTTGGTCACGTAGACCGGACCCTCGACCCCGACCAGGTCGCCGATGTCGAGCTCCTCGATCCGCTCGAAGGCCTCCTCGCCGAGCGCGTCGCGGCGGGCGTAGGCCTGGATCGTGCCGGTGATGTCGCGGACGTCGAGGAAGGCGGTCTTGCCGTGGCCGCGCTTGCCGGTCACCCGGCCCATCACCCGGTAGGTGAACTGCTCGTGCTCCCCCTCCCCCAGCTCCGCGGGGTCGTGGGCGGCGAGGATGTCCTCGGCGTGCGTCCGGCCTTCGAAGGAGTGCGGGTAGGGGTTGATCCCCGCCTCGCGCAGCCGCTCGACCTTGGCGCGGCGCTGCGCCTCGCTGGCGGCCCCGGAGCGATCGCCCGTCGCGTCGGGCACCGTCTCCTCGGCCCGCGTCGGGGCCTCACTCATTACTTGCGGTCAGCTTCACGGTGCGAAGCCGACAGTCACCCGCTCGTCACCTTCATAGTCCTGAAGGGTAGTGGCGTCGCGCAGCAGCTCGCGCATCGCCGGGCCGTGGTGGGTGTCGTGCTCCATCGCCAGCTTCCAGCCCGAGGGCGTTTCCGCGATCAGGCCGCGGATCACGCCGAGGCCGTCCTCGCCGCAGGACCCGGTGACCGCGATCCGCGGCTCCTTCTGGATCTCGGGCGAGCGCTCGAAGATGGTCGAGTCGGTGACGTAGGGAAGGTTGGCGATCACGAGGTCGACGTCTTCGGCTTCGACCGCGTCGGGCAGGCCGATGGCGACGCTGACCTCGAGATCGAGGCCGAGGCGCTCGGCGTTCTCGCGCGCCGCTTCGACCGCTTCCGGCGAGAGGTCCGAGGCGGTGACCCGCAGGTCGGGACGCTCGGCGAGCAGGGCCAGGGCGATCGCGCCGGAGCCGGTGCCGACCTCGTGCACGCGGGCGCCCTCGGGCAGCTCGAGCTCCGACCTCGACCAGCAGCTCGGTCTCGCGGCGCGGCCAGAGCACCCGCTCGTCGACGGCGATCTCGAGGCTGCGGAAGGGAGCGCGGCCGAGGATGTAGGCCATCGGCTCGCGGTCGACCCGGCGCGCCACCAGCGCCTCGATCTTCTCCGCCACCTCGGCCGGGACCTCGCCGGCGCTGTCGACCGAGAGCTGCTCGGGCTTCACACCCAGCGCGTCGGCGACCAGGACTTCGGCGTCGGCACGGGCGTTTTCGACTCCGGCCGCGGCGATCCGCTCGGCGGCGGCATCGAGCACCGCGCTGACCGTGCGTGCCGACGGCCCCTCCTGACTCTGAATATCGACAGCCCCCATTACCCGCCAAACCTCCCTAGATCGACCGCTCCAAATTTCTTGTGCATGAGCCTAACACCGTTCCTCTGCCTACGCCGGTGCGTCGGCCACAGCCGCGGTGCCAGGCGCAGAGCGCTCCAGGCTACCGTGACGCCGCTTGACGACGGCGATCCAGACCACCCCCGCCAAAACCATTGCGAGGCTCTCCAGCTGCGCCGTGGTCAGCCCCAGCGCGGCGTCGGCGTTGCGGCGCAGGAACTCGACCAGGAAGCGCTCGGCCCCGGCGTAGACGAGGTAGAGCGCGAAGAGGATCCCCGCCCGGAACCGGTCGCGCAGCTGCCAGAGCAGCCAGGCGCCGAAGCCCATCGCCAGCGTCTCGTAGATCGGCGTCGGGTGCACGGCCTCCTCGGTCGGCACGGTCCCGTCCGGGTAGGACATCGCCCAGGGCCCGTCCCAGGCCTTGCCGTAGTCGCCGTCGCCGGAGAGCTGGCAGCCGCAGCGGCCGATCGCGTAGCCCAGCGCCAGCGCCGGCGCCGCCAGGTCGAGCAGGGCGAGGCCGAGGAAGTCTCGGTACCAGGCCCAGGCAAGGACGGCGAGGGCGCCGCCGATCGCGCCGCCGTACCAGACCAGCCCGGACCCGGAGAAGAGGTTGCCGAGCAGGTCGTCCTTGACGTCGCTCGTAGTTCTGGACCAGGAAGTAGACGCGGGAGCCGACGACGCCGCCGATCAGCGCCGCGAAGCCCATCTCATAGGCCCAGTCGGGCGGCTTGCCGATCTCCCCCAGCCGCCGCCAGATCAGCGCCCCGGCGGCGAGGAAGGCGAGGGCGAACATCAGCCCGAAGGTCTGCAGCGTCAGCGGCCCGAGCTCGATCTCCGGATACATGGCTTTAGGAGGAGCGCCGCCGCTCAGCCGGCGAGCAGCGCCTCCAGCAGCGCCTTCTGGGCGTGGAGGCGGTTCTCGGCCTGGTCCCAGACGGCGGAGGCGTCGGAGTAGAGGACGTCGGCGGTGATCTCTTCGCCCGGGTGGGCGGGCAGGCAGTGGAGGACGATGGCGCCGTCCTCGGCCGCCGCAAGGAGGTCGCCGTCGAGCCGGAACGGGGCGAGGTCGGCGCGGCGGCGCTCCGCCTCCGCCTCGTCGCCCATGCTGACCCAGACGTCGGTGTAGAGCGCGTCGGCGCCGGAGGCGGCGGCGCGCGGGTCGTCGGTCAGCTTCGCCCCGTGGCCCTCCTCGAGCTGGTAGCCGGGCGGGGCCGCGACGACCACCTCGACCCCGGCCAGCTCGCCGACGATCGCCAGCGAGCGGGCGACGTTGTTGCCGTCGCCGACGTAGGCGAGGCGCGACCCGTCGAGGTCGCCGCAGCGCTCGCGCAGGGTCAGCAGGTCGGCCAGCGCCTGGCAGGGGTGGTGCAGCGGGGTCAGCCCGTTGACGACCGGGACCTCGGCCGTCGGCGGCCAGCTCGGCGACCGCCTCGTGGGAGCCGGAGCGGATCACGATCGCGTCGACGTAGCGCGAGAGCACCCGGGCCGTGTCGCCGATCGACTCGCCGCGGGAGAGCTGCATTTCGTCGCCGCGCAGGACGACCGGGTGTCGCCCCCAGCTCGGCGACGCCGACCTCGAAGGAGATCCGCGTCCGCGTCGAGGGCTTTTCGAAGACGAGGGCGATGCTGCGCCCGGCCAGCGCCTCGGCGCCGAGCCGCTCGCGCGGCCGGCTTTCAGCTCCAGCGCCCGGTCGAGCAGCTTGCCGAGCTCGAACGCGCCGAGCTCTTCGCCGGTGAGGAAGTCCCGCTTTCAAGCAGCGGATACTACGAGCTACGCGGCGTGGAGTTCAGCGCAGCCAGATCACGCTTGCGAACCTCTTCCACGGCACGCGGGACTTCCCGCCCGACCCGGACCGGCTTGCGCAGCTGGCGCTCGCGGCTGCTGCGCTTCGACGAGCGCAACGAGACCCACGTCCAGGTCAACCGCGACCTCACGACCGAGTTCGCGACGCTGCTGGCCGGCGCCGCCTGGGACGTCGCCCTGCTGCAGGAGTGCCCGCCGCGCTTCGCGGCGCCGCTGGCGCGCGCCTGCTCGGCCGAGGGGCACCGGGCGCTGACCTCGCGCAACTCGCTCGGCCCGCTGCGGGGGCTGCTGGCGCGCCAGAACCCCGACCTGATGGCCTCCGGCGAGGGCGGCTCGAACCTGACCCTGGTCCGCGTCCCCGGCCGGCTCGGCGGGATCGCCGAGCGGCGCGAGCTGGCGATCCACGAGGGAGCGCCGGAGCGGCGCTCGATGGCGCTCACCCGCACCGCCTCCGGCGTCTGCATCGCCAACCTGCACGCGACCAACGACGCGCCGAAGCTGGCGACCGAGGACGTGCTGCTCGCCGCCCGCGCCGCGACCGAGTTCGCCGGCGGCGCGCCGCTGCTCTTCGGCGGCGACCTCAACCTGCGCCCGGCCGAGGACCCCGAGGTCTTCGAGCGCCTGCGCGAGGAGCTTCGGCCTGACGGGGCCGACGGGGCCGCGGGCGATCGACCACCTGCTCGGCGCGCGGCTCGACGGTGCGCGAGGCGCCGGCGCCCTGGCCGCCGGAGCGGCGCGAGCTGCCGCTCGAAGGCCGGGCGCTGCGCCTCTCCGACCACGCCCCGGTCGAGGCGAGGTTTGCCGCGGCCGAGCCGCGTGGAACTGAGATAGTCCAACAGCACGTCCCCCCGGCGACCCAGCGATCAGGAGGCAAACCGAAATGGCAGACAAAAAAGCGACCGGCAAAGCGAGCAAAAAAGCGAAAGCCGGCGCCAAAGCCAAAAAAGCCTCCAAAGCCAAAGCGAGCAAAAAAGCCCGGCGAAAAAAGCTGCAGCCAAAAAAGCCGGCGCCAAAAAAGCGCCGAAACGCGCCGCTAAAAAAGCCGCGCCGAAACGCAGCAGCAGCAAAGCGACCACCGGACTCGACAAGAGCGTCGCCCAGTTCCGCGAGAGCCTCGAGCAGAGCGTGACGCTGAGCCGCGACCGCCTGCAGGAGGTCGTCGACGACGCCGTCAAGCGCGGCCGCATGACCCGCGGCGACGCCGAGAAGATGCTCACCGACCTGGTCAAACGCGGCCGCAAACAGACCGACTCGCTGCTGCGGCGAGCTGGAAAAACTGGTCAAACAGGCGCGTAAAGAGGTCGGCGGCCGGGCCGAGCCGGTGCGCAAACAGGCGACCCAGGCGGCGCGCCGAGCGCGGAAGAAACTCGGCTGACGATGGGGCCGGCCACCGGCGAGAAGCCGGCGGCCCGCGGCCCCCGTCGCGGCGAGCTGCTCGAGGTCGAGATCGACTCGCTCGCCTTCGGCGGGCGCGGCGTCGCCCGCGCCGACGGCTTCGTCGTCTTCGTCTCCGGCGCCCTGCCGGGCGACCGCGTCCGGGTCGAGGTGACGAAAGCGAAGAAGCGCTTCGCCGAGGCGCGCACGGTCGAGCTGCTGCGCGCCGGCGCCGAGCGCATCCCCGACCGTCTGCGTCCACGGCGGCGAGCCCTGCCCCGGCGCGCCCTGGCAGGGCCTCCCCTACGAGCGCCAGCTCGCCCACAAGAGCGAGCAGGTCGCCGAGGCGCTGCGGCGGATCGGCGACCTCGAGGGCTTCGAGCTGGAGGAGATCGTCCCCGCCGCTCGAGCAGTGGCGCTACCGCAACAAGCTCGAATACTCCTTCGGCGACGCGGCGAGGACGGCGAGCCGATCCTCGGCTTCCACGCCCGCGGCCGCTGGGACCTGGTCGTCGACGTCGACGACTGCCACCTCGCCTCCGAGGCCGGCAACGCCGCCCGCAACGAGGTCCGCGAGTGGGCGCGGCTGGAGTCGGTGCCGGCCTTCGACCGCCGCGCAGCGCCGCGGCGTGCTGCGCAACCTGGTCGTCCGCGAGGGCCGGCGCACGCGGCCAGATCCAGACCCGCCTGGTGACCGCCGAGCGGCGCTTCCCGAAGCCCCCGGTCGACCTGCACACGATCGTCGCGGACGACTCCGGCGACAGCGAGGGGCCGACAGGCGTGCTCGGCGAGGAGTACCTGCGCGAGGAGCTGTGCGGGCTGAAGTGGGAGATCTCCCCCGGCGCCTTCTTCCAGACCAACACCGAGATGGCCGAGCGCCTCTACGCGGTCGCCGCCGAGTACGCCGGGCTGAGCGGCACGCGAGCGGGTCTTCGACCTCTTCTGCGGGATCGGCACGATCGGCCTGACGATGGCCGCCGAGGCGGGCGAGGTCTGGGGCCTGGAGATCGTCCCCGAGGCGATCGAGGACGCCGAGCGCAACGCCGAGCTGAACGGGATCGAGAACGCCCACTTCCTCGCCGGCAACGCCCGCACCGGCGTGCGGCCGCTGCTCGAGCAGGCCGGCAAGCCCGACGTCGTCGTCATCGACCCGCCCCGGGCCGGCCTCTCGCAGAAGATGGTGCGGCGGGTGATCGAGTGCGAGGCGAAGCGGATCGTCTACGTCTCCTGCAACCCGACCACGCTCGCCCCCAACGCCGCCCAGCTGGTCGAGGCCGGCTATAGGCTGACGCCGGGTGAGGCCGGTCGACATGTTCCCCCAGACCCCGCACATCGAGTGCGTGGCGCTGCTGGAGAAGCGGGTCGGACGGCGCCGGTGGACCTGGTCGACTCCTATCCCGTCGTCGTCACCGAGCGAGCTGCGCGAGTGCCGCGACTTCTACCGCCGCTGGTTCGGCTTCGAGGTCGGCTTCGAGGCCGACTGGTTCGTGCTCCTGAACGGCGGCGTCGACGCGGCCGACGACGCTGGCCTTCATGCACACCGAGCACCCCTCCTCGCCGCCGACGCCCGCCGCGTTCCGCGGCGACGGCGCCTTCATCACCTTCCAGGTCGCCGACGCCGAGGCCGGAGCACCGCCGACTGGTCGAGGCCGGCCTCAGCTGTGACCTGCCGCTGACCGACGAGCCCTGGGGCCAGCGGCGCTTCGGGGTGGTGGACCCGGCCGGGATGTGGGTCGACGTCGTCGAGCAGATCGAGCCCGCCGCCGGCTGGTGGGATCCGTATCGTGGCGGACGGCCAGCCGATGAGCCGCGGCTTCGGAGTCGCCGCCGGGCTCGACCCCGAGGTGGCGCGGCCGCTGGCCGCGCGCTGCGCCGAGCTCGGCTACGGCTCGATGTGGTCGAACGACCACCCCGGCGCCAAAGGGCCTGGAGACGCTGGCCGAGTTCGCCGCCGCGGCGCCCGAGGTCGACCTCGGCGTCGCCGTGATCGCCCTCGACCGCCACGCCGCCGGAGGCGATCGCCGCCGACATCGAGCGGCTCGGCCTCGACCGCGCCCGGCTCTGGCTCGGGGTCGGCGCCGGCTTCTCGAAGAAGCCGCTGACGACGATGCGCGAGTCGCTGCCGGAGCTGCGCGAGCAGCTGCCCGGCGTCCGCCTCGTCCTCGCCGCGATGGGGCCGAAGATGTGCGCCCTCGGCGGGGCCGAGTTCGACGGCGTCTTCTTCAACTGGATGACCCCCGAGTTCGCCGCCGGCGCCCGCGAGAAGGTCGAGGCCGGCGCCCGCGAGGCCGGCCGCGAGACGCCGCCGATCTTCGGCTACGTCCGCACCGCCGTCGGCCCCGACGCCGCCGAGCGCCTGGCCAAGGAGGAGTCCTTCTACCGCGACCTGCACAAGGGCTACCGCGACCACTTCGACCGCCTCGGCGAGCCCGAGGGCACGGTCGGCGTCGCCGCCGCCGACCGCGACGAGGCCCAGGCCGCGCTCGCCGCCTACGAAGGCCCGCTCGACACCGTCGTCGTCAGGGGCCTGGCCAGCGCCAAGGTCGAGGCGATGACCGCCGTCGCCGCAGCCGCCGCGCCCGTAGGCCGGCTGGTCAGAAGCTGGGTGGCGATCAGCCCGGCGGCGGAGACCACCACGGCCCCAATAAGCCCCCCGCCCACCTGGATGATCAGGCGTTGCATCGCATCGAAGCGCGCGTTCACCGAGTCGAATCACGAGTCGAAGCGCGCATTCATGGAGTCGAATCCCGCTTTCATTTCAGTGCGCACCGCAGCGAATCGCTTTTGATTTCCCCCCGCAGGGCCGCCGACTCCTCCTTGATCTCGTCGCGCAGCGCGGATCAACTCGGCTTTGGCCTCGCTGCGCAGGGCAGCGAATTCCTCTGCGATTCGTTGCGCAGCGAGCAAATCTCCGTTTCGGTTCGCTCGAAGCCCTGGTCGACCTTGACCTCAACTCTCTTCCGAAAGGACCGCTGGGCAGTGGCGATCTGCACCCGGGGCGGCAATCGCAGCTGGAACCGGCGGCGTACAAGCGGTTCAACCAATCTCGCTACGACTACCTATTCGTCGTCGTTGCCGACTGGCGCTGCTGGTTCA
>CAWDKO010000009.1:0-285653 GCA_963802935.1 uncultured Solirubrobacterales bacterium
TCGGCTCCGAAGGCGAGGGAAGGAACGACGCGAACGCGGAGGGGGAGCGGTGAGCGGCGCCGCCGTCGGCACCGCCGAGGCCGAGCAGAGCGCGACGCGGCCGAAGGAGACGCTGCGGCGCCTGATCCAGGGCGACCTCGCCTCGCTGCGCGTGGTCATCGGCCTGGCGCTGATCTGGGCGATCTTCCAGTTCGAGAACGACCGCTTCCTCTCGGCTCAGAACCTGACCAATCTGATGCTGCAGATCACCGCGATCGGGCTGATCTCGGTCGGGATCGTCTACGTCCTGCTGCTGGGCGAGATCGACCTCTCGGTCGGCGCCGTCAGTGGCCTCGCGGCAGCGGTTATGGCCGTGCTCAACGTCAAACACGGGTGGAGCCCCTACCTGGCGATCGCCGCGGCGATCCTCGTCGGGCTCGCGATCGGCCTGCTCCAGGGCAGCCTCTTCAGCCGCTTCGTCGTGCCCTCGTTCGTCGTCACCCTCGCCGGCTTACTGGCCTGGCAGGGGGCGCTCTTACAGGTGCTGGGCTCGACCGGGTCGATCAACCTCACCGACCCCAAGATCACCGGCCTCGCCAACACCTTCTACTCCGACGCGTTCGGCTGGGTCTTCGCTGCGGTCGTGATCGCGGCCTACGGCGCCATCCTCTTCGGCGGCCGCCGCCGCCGCGTCGCCGCCGGCCTCGCCGAGGAGAGCCTGGCCACGCTCGGCTTCCGGTTCGGTCTGGTCGCGGTGGTGACGATCGTCGCCGTCGCGGTCCTCAATTCCGACCGCGGCATGCCGCTGGCGCTGCTGATCCTGATCGCCTTCGTCGTCGGGATGGAGTACGTGGTCAAGCGGACCGGCTTCGGGCGCCACGTCTTCGCCGTCGGCGGCAACGCGGAGGCGGCACGGCGCGCCGGCATCCCCGTCAACCGGATCCGTGTCGCGGTCTTCGGGATCGCCGGCACGATGGCGGCGATCGGCGGCATCATGGCCGCCTCCCGCCTGCTCGCCGTCAACCAGAACTCGGGCGGCAACGAACTGCTGTTGCTGGCGATCGCCGGCCCGGTGATCGCCGGCACCAGCCTCTTCGGCGGCCGCGGCTCGGTCTGGACGGCGCTGATGGGAGCGCTGGTGATCGGCTCGATCTCCAACGGCATGGACCTGCTGGCGCTCTCCTCGGCGGTCAAGTTCATGGTCACCGGCGGCGTCCTCCTGCTTGCGGTCCTCGTCGACGCCGTCGCCCGGCAGCAGCGTCAGGGCGCCGGCCGGGCCTGAGGTCGAACCGAGCCTTTTTGCTCCCTGGGAGTAAAAAAGCTGGGTTCGTCAGCGTGCAAAGAGCAAGGAAGCGCCGATAGCGCCACCGAGGTCGCCTAGGGAGGCGACCCGTACCGCCGGCGGGCGCTCGTCGACGAAGAGGTGCTTTGTCATCTCCTGCATCAGCGGTTCCATCAAGCGCTCGCCGAAGCGGATGCCAAGGCCGCCGCCGATGATCACCGCTTCGGGGTCGATCAGGTTGACCGCCGAGGCGACGCCGGTGCCCAGCGCCTCGATCGCGCGGTCGATCAGCTTCTCGGCGAGGTGGTCGCCGTGGTCGAGCGCACGCTCCCAGATGCCGCTGGTCAGCCGCGGTTTGCCGTGTTTCTCCATCAGCTTGAAGAGGTCGGTCCTGTGACCCTCCTCGTGTTGGCGCCGCGCCTCGGCTTCCATCGCCGAGCGGCCGGCGTAGGCCTCCATGCAGCCCTTGCGCCCGCAGGGGCACTTGGCGCCGCCGCGCTTGACGACCATGTGCCCGATCTCTCCGGCGGCGCCGCGGCCCAGCCATGGCTTGCCGTCGAGGACGAGCCCGCCGCCGACGCCGGTCCCCCAAAAGACGCCGATCAGGCTCTGGAACTCGCGCCCGGCGCCGAGGTGGAACTCCGCCTCGGTCGCGACCTGGACGTCGTTGCCGACCCGCACCTCGGTCCCCAGCGCCTCCTTCAGCTTCTCCGCCAGCGGGAAGCTGCCCTCCCAGCCGGGGAGGTTGCGGGCGGCGGAGACGACGCCGGTCTGCTCGTCGGCGTCGCCGGGGGAGCCGACGCCGACGCCCTGCAGCGAGGCGGTCTCAACCTCAGCCTGCTCGGCGGCTTCGCGCAGGGCCTCTGCCATTGCCTCGGCGACGTCCTGCGGCCCGCCGCTGGTCGGAGTCGGCCGTCGCGCCTCGCCGCTGACCTCCCCGCCCGCGTCGACGATCGCCGCCTGAATCTTAGTCCCGCCGAGGTCTATCCCGCCACGCAGCTCAGCCACGGCGCGCAGTCTACGGCCGTGGGTCTCGTAACGTGCACGGTGTGAGCGCGGAGGGACAGCGTGGCTGGCGCATCTGGTGGGCGAAGCGGCGCTGGTATGAGCGCAACCGGCGCTGGCTGCGGCGCCGGCAGATCGACCGCCACGCCGCTCGCGGCGGCTTCTTCGTCCGCTACCCGGTCGAGGGGGAGTTGCTGGAGGCGCTCGACGAGGGCCGGCTGACGATCGGCGAGGGAACGTTGCTGGAGCCGGGGTGCTGGTTGACGCTGGCGTCAGAGGCGCGGATCGAGATCGGTGCGGGCTGCTTCCTCAACCGCAACACGATGATCGCGGCCTACGACCGGGTGACGATCGGCGACCACACGATGTTCGCCAACGGTTGCTTCATCGGCGACGCCGATCACCGCTTCGACGATCCCGACAGACCGATCACCGAACAGGGCTTCACCTCCAAGGGGCCAGTTGAGATCGGCGCCAACTGCTGGTTCGGGGTCAACTGCGCCGTGACCAGCGGCGTGACGATCGGAGAGCGGTGCGTGATTGGTGCGAACTCCGTCGTAAATAGCGACCTGCCACCGGCGACCATTGCCGCCGGCGTCCCGGCTCATGTGATCAAGCCGGTCGAATTCCGTGACTAAGTCCCTATAATCGGGCACCCCAATGGCCGTGACCCGAAGGGCATGGACCGATGAACTCGAAGCTCGGCACCGCTAATTCCCCCCGGACCGAAGGCGCCTGCGTCCTGCGCGCCAAGGCTGCGCTGCGCGCGGAGCTCGACGAGCCGCGCCGCCAGGGGCGGACGATCGGGTTGGTGCCGACGATGGGCTACCTGCACGAGGGCCACGTCTCGCTGCTGAGGGCCGCGTGCGCCGAGTGCGACCTGGTCGTGATGAGCCTCTTCGTCAACCCGACCCAGTTCGGCCCCGGCGAGGATCTGGACCGCTACCCGCGGGACGAGGAGCGCGACCTGCGGCTGGCCTCCGAGGCCGGCGTCGACTTCGTCTACGCCCCGTCTGTCGCCGAGGTCTATCCGGAAGGATTCGCCACCTCGGTCGAGGTCGGCGGCAACCTGACCGAGGTCCTCGACGGCGACCCATCCCGCCGCGGCGCAAACCACTTCCGCGGCGTCACCACCGTCGTCGCCAAGCTCCTCAACTCTGTCCAGCCCGACGTCGCCTACTTCGGCCAGAAGGACGCCCAGCAGGCGGCGGTGATCCAGCGCATGGTGCGCGACCTCGACCTCCGGGTTCGGATCGAGGTGCTGCCGACCGTGCGTGAGGGTGACGGCCTCGCGATGAGCTCCCGCAACGCCTACCTCGACGACGAGGCCCGCGAGCGTGCGGTCGCCCTCTCGCGGGCCTTGCGAGCTGCTGAGCAAGGCGCCCGCGGGGGCTCCCTGCAGGCGGGTCTCGACGCCGCCCGCCGCGAGCTGGCGAGCGCCGGCATCGAGCCCGAATACCTGGAGGCGCGGGATGCCGAGCGGCTGGAGCCGGTCGCCGAGTTGAACGGCCGCCCGGTCCTGGTCGCGGTCGCGGCCCGGGTCGGCGGCGCCCGCCTGATCGACAACGTCTTGATCCGACCTTGACCACGCAGCACGGCGAAGGGAGAAGCCAATGCAGAGACAGATGCTGAAGTCGAAGATCCACCGAGCGACGGTCACCGACTGCGACGTCGACTACATCGGCAGCATCACGATCGACACCGAGCTGATGGCCCAGGCCGACCTGATCACCAACGAGCAGGTCCACGTCTGGGACATCGACAACGGCGCCCGCTTCGTCACCTACGTGATCGACGGTGAGCCAGGCTCCGGCACGATGCAGGTCAACGGCGCCGCCGCCCATCTCACCGCGCCCGGGCACAAGATCATCGTCGCCTCCTTCGGAGCCTACGACGAGAGCGACCTCGAGCGCTACTCCCCGATCGTCGTCCACGTCGACGAGGAGAACCGCTCGGTCGCCGTCGACAGCCATCCCGAGGTGCTGCTCTCATGAGCTCGGGCGGCCGCTCGCACACGGCACCCCCTTCTCCCGGCCGCCGGCCGGTGAACCTGCCGCGCCTGGCCGAGATGAAGGCCAACGGCGAACCGATCGTGATGGTCACTGCTTACGACTACCCCTCGGCGACCGTGGCCGAGGAGGCCGGCGTCGACATCGTCCTCGTCGGCGATTCGGCGGCGATGGTCGTGCTCGGGTACCCCGGCACCGAGCCGGTCTCGATGGAGGAGATGATCGTGCTCGGGAAGGCCGTCCGTCGCGGCCTGAAGACGCCGCTGATGGTCGGCGATATGCCGATGGGCAGCTACGAGTCGAGCAACGAGCTGGCTGTCCAGAACGCGCAGCGCCTGATCAAGGAGACCGGCTGCCAGGTCGTCAAGCTCGAGGCCGGCGGCATCGCCGTCGAGCGGGCGCGGGCGATCGTGCGCTCCGGCATCCCGGTGATGGGACACGTCGGCCTGACGCCGCAGACGGCGACCGCGCTCGGCGGCTACAAGGCCCAGGGCAAGACCGCGAAGGACGCGATCAAGCTCTGTGAGGACGCCCTGGCGCTGCAGTCGGTCGGCTGCTTCGCGATCGTCTTCGAGGCCGTCCCCGCCGCGATCACCGAAGCAATCGTGAAGAAGCTCGAGATCCCGAGCATCGGCATCGGCGCCGGGCCCTCGACCTCCGGCCAGGTGCTTGTCTTCCACGACCTGCTCGGCATCACCACCGGCCACATGGCCAAATTCGTCAAGCGCTACGCGAACGTGCACGAGCAGATGGTCGAGGCGGTCGGCCGCTACGGCGACGAGGTCCGCAGCCGGCATTTCCCGGAACCCGACCACGTCTACAGCGTCGAGCCGTCCGAGCTGGACGAGTTCCGCCGCTACCTCGACCAGGAGAGCCTGACGTCCCAGAAGGCCTGGGACTGGGAGCCGCTGCCATAGATTAGGCACGCGATGCCGATCTACGAGTTCGGCGGCAAGACGGCCGCCCCAATCGCGCTTTTGGCTTGATAAGGCCGACCGCGCCTGATCTGCCGAAGATCAAGGATGGCTCAGGGCAACGTCTAGGGCAACACGATGCAGCGATCGTGCTGAAACGACCCACCCGGTTTGGGCTGCAATCGAGACCCACTGTGGTTGCCCCGCGTGATGGCTGTCGAGTCGGCTGACTCGAACAGAGATGGGCGGAAATTGTGCTGCCAGGCGGGGAGAGAAGCTCGTCCAACGTCCTTTCCAATATGGAAGACTGCGGTGGTGCTTGAGGGTTGCCACCCAAATCGGATTTGCGTGCACCCTAGATGACCACAACGACGAGCTTTGAGCGATGGACCGGTGACCGTCTGGTGCCCACCCTGGGCACCAATAATGGTGCCGAGCCGCTCGCCTTCCAGTCTTGGCACCGCTTCAAGGAGGCCTTCCCGCCCGAGCTGATCCAGCGTGTCCTAGGCGAAGAGCGTGAGATTCCCGAAAGCTGCCTGGACCCGTTCGGCGGCTCGGGGACGACCGCGCTTGCCTCGCAGTTCCTCGGCGTCTCCTCGACCACGATCGAGGTCAATCCCTTCCTCGTGGACGTAATCCGGGCGAAGGTCGAAAGCTATGACACCGATCTGCTCGTCCGCGACTTCGGGCTGGTGTGCCGCGGGGTGGCGAAGGCCGAGGTGGACCCTGCCAGCCGCTTCGGTGCCCTACCACCCAGTTTCTTGGAGCCAGGCGCCAACGGCGAGCGTTGGCTCTATGACACAGAGGTGGCAGCGCAGCTCGCGCGATTGCTCAGTGCAATCGAGGGGCTGGCGACTCCCTCGCATCGACGCCTGTTCACGGTTCTAGTCGGCGGTTTGCTGGCGGAGGTCAGCAACGTCGTGGTCAGCGGCAAGGGGCGTCGCTACCGCCGCGATTGGCAGGGACGTCGGCGACCTCCGGGGGCGGTGATGACGCTTTTCGCCAGGCGGGCGCAGGGGGCGATCGCCGACGTGCACCGCTTTGCCGACCGCCCCAAGGTGAGAGCCGAGGTGCGCCACGAAGACGCACGGGCGATGCGCTCGCGGCGCATGCACGAGATCGCGATCTTCTCTCCTCCTTACCCCAACTCCTTCGACTACACCGATGTCTACAACTTGGAGCTGTGGATGCTCGGTTACCTGCAGGCCGCCTCCGAGAACCGCGAACTGCGCGCATCGACCTTAACCTCCCATGTGCAGTTGCACCGCGACTACGCGCCGCCGCCGAGCGGCTCGCCGTTGCTCGACCAGACCCAGGAGCAGCTGCAGGTGCTCGCAGACGGCCTGTGGAATCGCTCGATCCCGGCGATGGTCGGAGGCTACTTCGCCGACCTGCTGGCGGTGATGACGAAGGTTCGGGCGCGGCTGCGCGAGGGCGGCCGCTGTTGCATCGTGATCGGCGACAGCCGCTATGGCGGGGTGCTGGTGCCGAGCGCCAAAATCCTCGCCCAGCTAATCGTGAAGAAGGGCTGGGAGCTCTGCTCCGAAGAGCCGGTACGGGCGATGCGAAGGTCCGCCCAGCAGGGTGGGACGACCGACCTTGAGGAGACCCTGCTCATCCTCGTCAATGAGGGCTAGGAGACGGCCTTAACTTTGGGCCGCGAACGTTTGGCGCTGGCGAAGAGGTAGTAGACACTGAGCGCGACCGTCTTCTCCTCGGCCGGCCCACGCACCGCGGCAAAACACTGCTCGCCGCTCTCTGACTTGCGCATGTCAAAGCAACAGAGCGCCGCTGCCTTGGTCTCGTGGTCGTCGCGATAGGCGGCCGCCTGGGAGATCCCTTCGATGATCACCTCTTCGACTTCGGCCGCAGAGACGGACTTGCCGGTGCTGCCGTAGCTGCGCAGCACCTTTAGCTCGAGCAAGGCGTGGCTGATCATCACTCCCTCGCCGCGGTACTCCTGAATCTCGAGGTCGATTCGCCCAGCGGGGACATTGGGCTCTTCGTGGATGACCGTTGCCGGCATTGCCCCGGCGAGGGCAATACGAAGAATGGTCTGGATTCGCTTCTCCGCCTGTTCGACGGGCCGGTGTTGGCTGGCCTTCTCCCAGAGCTTGAGATCTTTCGGGATGAGTTTCGGCGTTTTCATGTTCGTCTCGTGTGCCCTGCGCACGTGCCCGAGCACCTCTTCGATGGAGATGTCGCGTCCGCCGAGCGAGACGACCTCGGCAATTTCGGGATCGCCGAGGCCCTTCGGGAAGTGGCGCAGCTGGACCGGGTCGTGGCGATTGTCGAGTAGGACCGCCGGCAGCCCATTGATGCTGAGCTCATCGGCGCGGTCGAAGACCTCGGCATCATCGCTCCAGCCCTCGAGGTCAAGGGCTCGGCCGTAGTTGCCGAGTGGGCCCACGAACCAGAACCTGCCACCGAGCGGGGTAAGGCCGTTGTTCAGCATCGGCGAGCGCTGTAGCTTGGATGCCTCCAGGGAGTCGGGCAGCTGCGGCGAGAAGAAGAAGACCGCGGGCAAATATTCGCCGTGCTCAGCATCGGGCTCGGCGGCGACCTTTTCTTGGCGGATCCTGATCAGCCGCACCACCCCGATCAGGAAGCGAATTTGGAGCGGTAGGCCAGCGTCGGACCCGAGCCCATAGCTTCCGTCTACGGTTTGGCGAAGAGAGCCGTCTGGCCAGCCCTCGACGGGGCCGGTGGCGGCCTCACTCATCGGAGGCGCTGAGCCGCTTATAGAGCTCGCGCAGGTAGAGGTGGATCATCTCGGAGTCGCTTAGTGAGATATCGGGTGAGACCAGCTCACCGAAGCGGACCGCGACCCTCGCCGTCCGATTGCCCTCGGCGTTAGCGAGGTCCACCATGCTGCCGGGGTCGACAATCGCGTCGCCGTAGCTGGCATCGAGATTGCTGGCGCGATTGATCTCGAGCGCGCCAAAGCCCGCAAGGGCCAGCACCACCTCAGCTAGGAAGGCGAGCTCGCGCGCATAGGTGTCAAATTGTCGCGCCGCCGCTAGGATCGGCTCGGCAAACTCGGCGTTTAGCGCGTAGTTGGCCTCAAGCCGCCAAAGACCATCAGCGTCTTCACTATGGCGGATGTCGGTAGCGATCAAGACACCGAGGCCGACGAGCCGATCAATATCCGCCTGGATCACCGATGAGTTGGGACTATCACGTCGCTTCAGTAGCTGGGCGTCGAGTATCTGCACGCCCCAAACCGGCGCCAGGGCATCGGCGAAGAAGCCGACAGTCTGCAGCTGACGGGCGCCGAGCGGAATCAGACCTGCCTCGCCGGCAGCGGTGAGGATGCCGATCACACGCAGTTGGCGGCGGATGTGGTCCAGTGAGTCGGCTTCGGCCACGGCGCTCACTCGGCGGCCTTCTCGAAGATCGCATGCCTGACTTCCTCATAATTGTTCTTGAGGATGCGCGTGGCTGCGGTTGGCGCGGCGATCTTCAAGAGGTCGACGACGCGCTTGCTCGAGGAGGACTTGATCTTGCTCTCACGCATCAGCTCAGGTATTAGGTCGCCCTCGATCAGGTTTGAGGTGATCAACAGCCGATTGCCGCCGTCGGCGGCGAAGCGAGTAAGAACATCGGCGGCGCGGGTAACGAAGACGGCGTCCAGTGAGGACTCGGGGGCATCGATCACGATCGAGCCGACGCCGCCGATGCCGGCGACCCGGATCAGCGCCATCCGGAAGGCGAGGTCAATGAACTCGCGCTGACTCTCAGATACCTGCTGGGGTCCCTCGCGGCGCACCGGCGAGGGAAAGTCAGCGCCGCCCATTTCCAGCTCGAAGTTGGGGAAGTCGATCGCCGGGCCGCTCTCGCCGACGCGATCTTTATGGGGGCGCCAAGCGAGACTCGCAGTCTCGAGCAAGAAACCCTCCGCGTATTCCTGGAAACCCTCCTGGACGTCGCCTTTGCGAGCGACGATGTCGGCGCCGATACGTTTAATCAGCTTGGTCAGGCCCTCGCCGCGGGCCTTCAGTTCCCGCTTTTGGGATTCGAGCCTGGCTCGCATCGTGCTGAGGTGCCTGGCGCTCCTTGAGAAGCTCGGCCTCATCGGGAGGGAGCTGGCTGGCGAGGGTGGCGATTCGGGCGCGACGGGCCGAGACGGTGCCCTCGAGCTCGGAAATCTGGGCAAGCAGCTGCTCTAGCTCGATATCGGCCGATGCGCGAAGCTCGCGGGCGGCGGCGAGCCGCGTTTCGGTGCTGGTCAGTGCTTTGATTGCTTTGGGGATTCCGCGCACGCCACCGACCTTTTTCGGGGCCTTGCTCATCTTCGAGTTACAGATCACGCAGCGCTGCTCACCGATTCGTTTCTGCAACTCCTTGACGGCACGCGGAGAGTGCGAACCGCAGGCGAGGCACTCTTCCTCGGAGATCATCTGCGCCAGCAGATAGCGGGCCGTATCACCGGTATCGGGGAAGGCTGCGGCGATCGCGGTGAGCTGGCGACGCTCGAGGTCGCGATAGGCGGAGTCCCGATCGCTCTCCGCGCGCAGAGTGCCGAGTCGGGCGCTCTGCTGGGCGGCGGCAACAGCTAGGACCTGATCGTTTAACCCGTCGAGGCGTGGTTGGTCGATCCGCTGCAGATCTTCGAGCGCCGCGAGCTCGCCGCGCACATCGAGATCGCTGTTGACGGCGTCTTCGGATTCGGTCAGCGCCGCCTCCTCTTTGCCGAGAGTGTTCTGCAGGTTTCGCATGCGGCTGTCGCGCTGCAGGACATCGCGCTCGACGTCTGACCATTCCTTCGATGCCGCCGGCGGCAGAAAGAGCAGACGCAACAGCTGGCGCTGGGCCGAAGGATCCCAGACCAGGGAGCGGCGCTCCTCGAAGTAGAAAGTGATGTGGCGAAGAATCAGGATCCAGTCGGCGAAGTGACTGACCCTAGAGTGCTCGGTGATGAGACTCTGAAACTTGTCCTCGGTGAGCGGCGCCTCCTCGCCGTCGCAGGAGAGTGCGGTCAGCTCGAGGTTGGCCAGCGAGCGGGTGAGGGAGAGCTCGACCTGGCCGAGCTCGAGGGTAAGGGTGGCACTCGCCGTCTCGGCGTTGTCATTGACACGATCGGCGAAGAGGCGACGGTCGGCAGCGCTGAGCTTTTTGGTCTGCTGTTTGAAAGCGCCGAGCTCTCCGCTGGAGAGTTTTGAGAGCTCGACCGGACCGGTGCACATCCGATAGAGCAGCGTGACGAGAGTCGTCTTGCCGAGGCCGTTGGCGCCGAGCACCAGGGTGAGACCTGGCTGAAACGCAACCTGGAGGTCGGGCTTTCGTTTGGTCCCTGGATAGAGACCGTAATTCGACGTGGTAAGTGTTTTGAAAATCGGGAAGGCAGTCATGGGTGCGCCCCGCGCAGTCCGAAGACTATTTGCTCAGCGTGCGGCCGAGTGGTCAGGCTCGCAGCAAGCTCCACGGCGATCGACGTTTAACTCACTGTTGGCACGGTCGGGCCGCGCCCGCGGGCGCCCCGGTGGCCGGGCGCCCTACGACTCAAGGCGGCGCTCCGACGTTCCAGGTAGCCCTGGGCGTAGGTGGCCTTTCTCCCAAAATACGGTCGCATCTTTCGGCAGAGTCTTGAGGTAGGCGAGAAGGACCGCCTCCGTCAGCTCCACGAGTTCAAAGACCGGATCGTGAAGAGCCTCCATGATCTCCTCGGTCTCCTCATCACTCGTTGCCAAAAATTGCAGAGCAATTTCATCGGCAAAAGAGGCGCGAAACGTCGCATAGTCATCGCCACCTTCTATCCAGCTCTTTGCATCTGCCGCCTCGCGCATTGCGTTCGCAAGCTCCTCAACCCCTGCCGCCTCGCGCTCGGGGTGCATCGTCGGGTAGTGGAAGAGGGTGGATCGCGATTCTCCGAGGCGCTTATGGAGGGGGTGCTTCTGGCTGGCGAACGCGACGATGTTGTCGTAGCGCTGTTGTGCCTTCGAGTTAAGCGACTCGACAAAGCCATCGATTTGAGGCCACGTCTTACGAGTCTCTTTGAGCCAGGTCGCGATCTCAAAAAAGTGTCCCCCAATCAATCGGAAGTAGTAGAGATTCTGTTCGGGGGGAAGATCGCCCTCAATGATTCGTACGTTTAAATAGATCGCGTTGTTGGTCGCCATTGACAGCACGGTTGCCCAGCGCGCGATTGGGTTGTCAGCGGGAAAGGCGTCGCCGATTCTGAATCCGATTCCCTGATTGCGAGACTCGGGGTCAGCTTTCGAGATGTCCTCGCCATCCAGCTTCCCGGCACGCTTTGCGAGCTCAGCGACGGATACTTCGAGCGCCTTCGCGATTCCGCGCACAGTTCCCCAGGTTGGATTGCTTTCGCCTCGCTCAATTAGGGCGAGGGTGCCGAAGGTGACCCCCGCTTTCGGTGCGAGCTGCTTCAGAGTCGTTCCTTGCTCCTTGCGGAGCTCGCGAATGGCTTGGCCGAGAGCGGTTTGTGGCTGCTCAAGCTTGGGATTCACGCATTTACGATACATCGTAAATAGCTGGTAGGCTCCCCAAGACATAAGTGGGGCCGCGCGCTGGAACGCCGGCCCCGTGGCATCCGGCAAAGGTGGAACTCGGCCGGACGCAACGGGAACGGTAGCGAGCTACCGGCCTCAAAAAGCGGCGACCCGCCGTGCGCAAACACGAACGGGCCGCCTGAGACACAGGAGGCGTAGCTCCCATGTCCTGTTCCCAGCCTACGGGCGACCGCGCAAGCGTTCCCCTCGAACTGCCGGACTCGCAAGCAAAGATTCTTCGCGACACCCTCGGCATCTGCCTCGACGGAGTCCGGGGTGATCTGAGGGCGCCTGAGTCGATGCCGAATCCCGAGCGAGCGCGACGGGAAGCCGACGCCTACGAGCGCCTTCTTGCGGCTCTTAACCAAGGCTCGATCACCCTTCCCGACCAAGAGGCGCGCGAGACCATTGAGGTGATCGTCCTCGCCCTTGAGAAGGACAACGACTACCTGCGCTTGGTCGCCGAACACGACGCGCTGTCCCGGCTGCTCGATCTCCTTGGCGGCGTCAAAGCCGAGGCGCGCTGATGGACATCGCGGCGCAGTTCGGCGACAACCTCGTCCGCTGCCGCAAGCAGGCCGACCTCTCTCAGGACGAGCTGAGCGTCAGGGCCTCGGTCCACCGCACCGAGATCAGCCAGCTTGAGCGCGGCCTGCGGGTCGCCCGCATCGACACGCTGGCGAAGCTCTGCGCCAGCTTGGAGGTCGATGCAGGCGAGTTGATGACCGGGATCGTCTGGACTCCTGGCGGTGTCCGCCGTGGACGGTTCCGGGCCAGCGGTGATGACGGTGTTCGCTGATCTGGCGCGCACTCTCGCCCCGCCGACCTACCTGCACCGAAGCGCAGCGCCGAATGGCAGTCAACCCCCTGCGGGGGTCGGGCGCGAAGCGCCCTTGACGGCCGCTCGGCGCGGCGCTATTTCGCTGGGTAGGTCGGCAGGGCGGAACCCTCGGAATGCGTGGACGGGGCTGTGGACTAAGCCGTGTATGGGCGATCCACCCCCTTGCCGCTTGGGGAAGCGGTTGAAGGAGTTCCCCGGTTGCCGACCACGCCCGCACATGATGGAGAAGAGATTTGGCGGGGTGCGGCCGTGGTCGGCAACCGGGGAACTCTGGTGGGAAAGGGAGCGGCAAGGGGGTGGATCGCTGAGTTCGGAGGCATTGGAGTGGGACCAAATGGAGGGTTCATCCGTCATGGGGATAGATGGGGGCACTGATCGACAGCGGGGCGGCGAGACGATCAGGGTCAAAGCTGGGCAGGGACCGAGATCGCAAGCTGGTGCGGCTGGTGGGTCGTCATGGCGTGATGACGGTCGAGCAGGCGATGCGGGCTACGGGCGTTGGGCGGACGGCGACCTATCGACGGGCGGCGGCTCTGATCGAGGCGGGCGTCTTGGAGCGCCGGGACCTGTTGCGCTCAGAGCCGAGCCTGCTTCACGCCACCCGCGACGGCCTGCGCTACGCGAAGCTGGCGATGCCGGTCGCGGCGATCTCGCCGGGGACCGTCGATCACTCATTGCGCTGCGTGACCGCCGCCCTCGATCTCGGCGAGCGCTACGGCCACGACCGCATCCTCACCGAGCGCGACATCGTCTCCAGGGAGGGCCTCGGGGAGCGTCCGCTGGGCAAGATCCCGTTCGGGCGAATCCTCGACTACGGGAACCAGCGCTTCCATCGGCCCGACCTGATCGTGGAGTCCGAGGAGGGCTTGATCGCAATCGAGGTCGAGTTGACCCCGAAGGCGCCGCGTCGCCTCGCGGATCTTCTTCAAGCGTGGCGGCGGGCTGTTGGGAGTCGCGAATTCTCGGAGGTCCGCTACCTCTGCGAGCCGGGCCAGACGCGCCGCCTGGTGGAGCGCGTGACCAAGAAGGTCAGGTGCGAGGATTTCATCCAGATCGGGGAGGCGCCGGAGCGGTGAGCGCGATCAGCGTCAATGTCGGCGACGATCTGGTCGAGCGGATCGCCCACCGGGCGGCCGAACTCCTTGCCGCGAAGGCGAGCGCACCAGCCGAGGACGGTTGGCTACGAGGAGCCGAGAAGATCGCGGCCTACCTCGACTGCCCACGCTCGCGGGTCTATGCGCTCGCCTCAGCTCGTCGGATTCCGATCCACCGCGACGGCTCGGCGCTGGTCGCGCGGCGCTCTGAGTTGGACAAGTGGCTGCTTGGCGGCGGCGGGGTCCGGTCTTAGAGGGCGCCGTGGCGAAGCTGACCAAAACCTCGAAGCCGGGCATCTTTCGGGCGCATCGCAAGGGGTGCGTCGGAGAAGGGCGCTGCGATTGTCCCTACACGGTCGTCACGCGCCATCGCGGCAGGCAGGTGAAGACGACGGTTGCGACCTTCGGCGAGGCGAGGGAGTTGAAAGGCCGCAAGGACTCGGGACAGGGCAGACCGAGCGCGAGGGTTCGTGTCGAGACCTATTTCGATCAGTGGATAGAGACCTACGCGGGTCGCACCTCCGCTGGCTTTCAGGAGGTGAGCCGGGACGAGTACCGGCGAGTGATCGAGAAGCGCGTCCTACCGGCGTGGGGGACGTGGAAGCTCTCGGATGTCGAATCGAGCGATGCTCGCTGCCTCTTCTTCGACCTTCGCGAGGCGAGCATCTCCACCGGGGAACTGCGGAAGGTGCGTGCCGCCCTGTCAGCGATGTTCGGTACCGCCGCTGATGACGACGGACTTCTGCGCTCGAACCCCATAGCCGGAGTGCGATTGCCGGGTCCGGTGGGCGACGATGCGGACTTCGAGGACGCCGACGAGCGAAGCAAGGCTCTCAGTCGCGAGGAGCTTGGTCTGCTCTTGGCCGCCTTCCCCGACTCGCATCGGATGTTCTTCGAGTTCTTGGCCCATACGGGCCTGCGGATCGGAGAGGCCGCCGGTCTGCGCTGGGAACACCTCACGGATCTGGCGGGACAGCGGCCTTACCTGCGGGTGCGCGAGCAGGTGTATCGCGGCAGGCGAAAGAAGCTGAAGTCAAAGAAGGGCAAACGCGATCTGCCGCTCTCGCCCGGTATGGCGACGAAGCTCCGCGCTCACCGCCGCGACAGCTACGAGGGTGAGCGCGCGCCTGTCTTCCCATCATCGGGGACGCTCCGCAGAACCGACGACGGTCTTTCATATCCCTTCTCGCCCAACAATCTTGGTCGCGACGTTCTGATCCCGACTCGCGAAGCGCTGGGGATGGATTGGGTTACGTTCCACACCTTCCGGCACACTTGCGCCTCGCTTCTCTTTTCAGAGGGCAGGAACATCAAGCAGGTGCAGAAGTGGCTAGGACACGCGGACCCGAGCTTCACGCTAAAAACCTATGTACATCTCATGGACGAGGGAATAGGGGACGCAGCTTTCTTTGACGACGCGGTCGCTGTCGCCGGACCTGAGCGCCAGGGCAACGCCAGGGCAACACGAGGTGCGAAAAGACCCGAAGATCAACCGTCTGCCTCGGGGCAGGATCTGGCAGGCTAGAGCCAAATGACGACCAGCCGCAAACACCCGTAATCCACGATGCCGATCTACGAGTTCGAGTGTGGGAGCTGCGGGGCTCGCTTCGAGGAGCTGGTGGCCACTGGAACCGACGGGATGAGCTGTCCCGCATGCGGATCGGCTCGAGCGCGGCGGCTCTTGTCCAACGTCTCGCCGCCGGGGCGGCAGCCTCGTGGCGGCGCCGTCCGTTCGGACGAATCGCGGCGAGTCGAGCGCGAAGCCGCGCGCCAGGACCGGATCGCGGAGTCGAGGAAGGCGAGAAAATGACGCCTACGGCGGAGCAGCGGCGTGAGGATTTGGTCGCGCTCTACAAAGAGGTCTCCGCCTGCACGAAATGCCCGCTGCACGAGACCCGCACCAAGACCGTCTTCGGCGCCGGCAACGCCGACGCCGAGCTGATGTTCGTCGGCGAGGCGCCGGGCGCCGAAGAGGATCGGCAGGGGCTGCCGTTCGTCGGTCGGGCCGGGCAGCTGCTGAACCAGCTGCTGGAAGAGATCGGCCTCTCGCGGGAGGACGTCTTCATCGCCAACGTGCTCAAGTCGCGGCCGCCCGGCAATCGCGACCCGCAGCCACTGGAGATCGCCGCCTGCGAGCCCTACCTCTGGGAGCAGGTGCGGCTGATCGAGCCGAAGGTCGTCTGCACTCTCGGCAACTTCGCGACCAAGCTGCTCAGCGGCAGCCCGACTGGGATCACCAAGGTGCGCGGCACGCCCCAGGTGCGCGAGCTCGGCAGCCGCACCGTCTTCCTGCTGCCGTTGCTGCACCCGGCAGCCGCCCTGCGCACGCCGGCGATGAAGGAGACGCTGCGCGGCGACTTCGCGACGATTCCGGGTCTGCTTGCCGGCCCCGCGCCGGCACCCACTCCGAGTGCCGAGGAGATCGCCGAGGCGGAGGCGGAGGACGAGGGCGCGTCGACGCCGCTGCCCCCGGCTGACCAGCTCGACATGTTCGGCTGAGCCTTGGAGCGGGTCGAGAGCCGTTCGGCGGCGGAAACCGAAGCGCTGGGTGCCCGTGTGGCCGAGCGCCTGCAGCCCGGCGACGTGGTCGTAGTCAGCGGCGAGGTCGGAGCCGGCAAGACGACGCTGATCCGCGGCGCCTGCCGGGCGCTGGGGATTGAGGGGCCGGTCACCTCGCCGACCTTCACGATCGGCCAGCGCTACGAGGGAGGGCGCCTGCCGGTCTCCCACCTCGACCTCTACCGGCTTGGGAGCCTCGAGGGTGAGGATCCAGCCTTGCTCGATGACTACCTGGGTGCCGAGGCCATCGCCTTCGTCGAGTGGCCGGCGGTGGGCGCGGAGCGGCTGGGACGCCCAGCCCTGGAGATTCGGCTCCGGCACGCAGGTGGAGAGGGTCGCAGCGTCGAAATCGATTGGTAGCGAGGCGCTCCGAGGGCGCCTCGGCGGTGTTCCAGAACCGCGCACCCAAACTTGTAGCATCGGCGCAGACACTCGATCCACGAAGGGAAGGACGCAATGAAGGGACTGAAAGCGCTTGCAGCGGCATTCTTGGTCGGCGGCCTGCTGATCAGCGCGATGCCCGCAGCTGCCTCCGCAGCGGCTTACAAGCATTACGTCGGCTGCGGTGTCTCCCGCAACGCCAAGCCTTCCCACATCTGCCCCAAGGGAAGCAAAAAGGGCGCCTTCTTCAAAAGCCTCAAAGGCAACGTCAACTACAGCGTCTGCGTCAAGTTCCCGAGCGGCAAAAACCTCTGCGCCCAGGCACAGGAAGCCGAACAGGGGACGCTCTACGTCAACAAGATCACCTCGACGATCCCCGGCAAGCACCGCGTGAGCTGGTTCGTCGAGGGCAAACGGGTCGGCTCCTTCGTCTTCCGGGTCAAGGCCTAGAGGCGACGCTGCGCTGGCGCTCGTCGGCTTCGACACCGCGACCGCCGACACCACCGCCTGCGCCTGGCGCGACGGCGAGGTCCTGTGCGAGTCGCTGCTTGGGCCCGCCGCGGAGGGGGCCCCGGCACGCGACCGCGCTGCTCGAGGAGATCGAGCGCTGCGCCGATGCCGCCGGCGGTTGGGGGCAGGTCGGTCTGGTGGGCGTCGGCCTCGGTCCCGGCTCGTTCACCGGGCTGCGGATCGGGATCGCCACCGCGCGCGGGCTCGCCGCCGCGCTCGGCCTGCCGGCGATCGGCGTCTGCACCCTGGACGCGATCGGACTGGGGATGGAGGAGGCCGGCGCGAGCGGCGAGCGGCTCGCCGTGCTCGACGCCCGCCGCGGAGAGGTCTTCGCCGCACTCTATGCCGCGGACGGGGAGCGGATCTGGGAGCCGCTGGTCTGCAAGCCGTCGGAACTGGAGGAGCGCGTCGCGGCGCTGTCCTCGCCGCCGCCAGCCGCCGGCTCGGGGGCGATACGATTTCGTCACGAGTTGGCCCGGCACGGCGTCCGGATAGCGGACGATGCCGACCCCGTTCACCGGGTCGCCGCGCGGCACGTCTGTGCTCTCGCGGCGGCGTCGAAGGACGGGAGCCCGCTCGCCCCGATCTACCTCAGACCTCCCGACGCGGAGCGGTGGCGTGAGCGAGATTCTTTCCAGAGAACCAAGTGATCTGACCCAGGAGGTCCAGGTCCGCAGGCTCGCCTACAGCGACCTGCCGGCCGTGATCGCGATCGAGCGGCGCTCGTTCCCGACCCCCTGGTCGCTGGCGATGTTCGTGCTTGAGCTCTCGAAGCCGTCGGGCATCTGCCTTGCGGCCAGCTCCGGCGACCAACTCCTCGGCTATGTGATCTGCTCGCGCTATGACCAGGTCTGGCACCTGATGAACATCGCCGTGGCGCCCGAGCAGCGCCGCGCGGGGGTAGCCGGCCGGCTGCTGACGCGGCTCTTCGATGAGGCCCGGGGGCAGCTGCCGTTCACGCTCGAGGTGCGCGTCTCCAATCAGCAGGCGATCGGGATGTACGAAAGGTACGGCTTCCGTTCCGCCGGCGTTCGTCCTCGCTACTACCACGACAACGGCGAGGACGCGCTGATCATGTGGCTCGACTGAGGCTGCCGTGATCCTCGCGATCGAGACCTCCTGCGACGACACCTGCGCCGCCGTCCTCGACGGCCCGCGGATCCTCTCCAACCTGATTTCCTCGCAGGCCGCGGCGCACGCGGACTTCGGCGGCGTCGTGCCCGAGGTCGCCTCGCGGCACCACCTGGAACTGACCGCGCCGGTGGTGAGCGCCGCCCTGGGCGAGGCGGGGGTGGGCCTCGAGGAGATCGAGGCGATTGCGGTCACGGCCGGCCCCGGCCTGATCGGGGCCCTGCTGGTCGGCGTCAGCACCGCCAAGGCGATCGCGGCGGCGCGGCGGCTGCCGCTGATCCCCGTCGACCACCTGCAGGGCCACGTCGCCGCCAACTTCCTCGAGCCGGAGCCGTTGGAGCCACCGTTCCTCTGCCTCCTCGCCAGCGGCGGTCACACGCTGCTGGCAGGGGTGCGCGACCACCACGGCTACGAGCTGCTGGGCCAGACCCTCGATGACGCCGCCGGCGAGGCCTTCGACAAGTCGGCGCGTCTGCTCGGGCTCGGCTACCCGGGCGGCCCGGCCCTGCAGAAGCTCGCCGCCACCGGCGATCCCGAGGCCTTCGAGATGCCGGTCGCGATGGCCCGCGACCCTGGGCTCGACTTCAGCTTCAGCGGCCTGAAGACGGCGCTCGTCTACCGCTGCCGCGAACTCGGCCCCGACGCGGTCGCGGAGCGGCGCGCCGACCTGGCCGCCTCCTTCCAGGCGGCGGTGGTCGGTCAGCTGATCTCGAAACTGAAGCGTGCCCTGAAGAAGGGCGAGTGGGAGGCGGTGGCGCTGGGCGGTGGCGTCGCCGCCAACGGGCCCCTGCGCGAGGCTGTGGCGCAGCTCTGCGAGGAGCGCGGGGTGCGCCTGAAGCTGGTCCCCGGAGAGCTCTGCACCGACAACGCGGCGATGATCGGCTCCGCCGCCCGTTTCGCCCCGCGGATCTCCTACCCGGACTTCCTCGGCTACGACGCCTTCGCCACCGGCGAGACTCCCGCCGCCGCGTGACCGACGTCGTCGTCTACTCGCGGCCGGGCTGTCACCTCTGCGAGGAGGCGGTCGAGAAGCTCGTCGCCCTGCACGGGGAGGGCTACCGCTTCGCCCTGCACGAGGTCGACATCGAGAGCGACGAGCTGCTGCTGCGCCGCCACTTGGAGAAAATCCCCGTGGTCGAGGTGGGCGGCGTCGTCGCCTCGGAGCTGGTCCTCGACGAGGGAGCAGTTCGCGCCAGGCTCGATACTGTGGGGGCGTGGTCGAGCTGATCGAAGAGTTCGAGGCTTCCGAGGGGTTCCCGGTCGAAGGCGAGCGCCTCTCGCTCGGCGTCGCCGCTCGCCTCTCCCGCTACCTGCAGGTGCTGACGCAGGCGCGCAAGATGGGGCGCGACACGATCTCCTCGCAGGAGCTCTCCGAGTACACGCACATCAACCCGACCCAGATCCGCCGCGACCTCTCCGGCTTCGGCAAGTTCGGCAAGCGCGGGGTCGGCTACAACGTCGAGTCGCTGGTCGCGGAGATCCGCAAGATCCTTCGCACCTCCGGCCAGCACAACATCGCCCTTTTCGGTGCCGGCAACCTCGGCCAGGCGATCGCCAGCTCGGCGATCTTCGCCGACCACGGCTTCCAGGTCGTCGCCGTTTTCGACAGCGACCCGGGTGTGGTCGGCAAACAGATCGGCGAGCTGCAGGTGCGCGACCTCGGCGACCTCGACTCGGTCGTGGCCGAGGACGAGATCGTCGTCGGCGTCCTTGCGGTGCCCGCCGACGCCGCGCAGGAGGTGGCGGACCGCCTCGTCAAAGCCGGCGTCAAGATCATCTTCAACTACTCCGAGCAGCTGCTGCAGGTGCCGCCGGAGGTGACGGTTCACACGTCCAGCCCCGCGGTCGACCTGCTCTACGCGCTCTACTTCTACCTGGCCTAGGCACTTGTCCCTCGATCTCGACCTCGTCCGCGAGAGATTCGAGTCCTCGACCGACTTCACGATCGGGCTCGAGGAGGAGTTCGCGATCCTCGACCCGGCGACGCTGGAGCTCGAGCACCGCTTCGAGGACGTCCACGCCGCCTGCCAGGAGGACGAGGTCCTGGCCGAGTCGGCGGCGGGCGAGCTGATCGCTTCCGAGGTCGAGATCCGCTCCGGCCGCTCGGAGACCTTCGCCGAAGCGACAGAGCGCCAGCAGGAGCGCCGCCGGCGCCTCTTCGAGCTGGTCGGCGGGATGGGGCTGGCGCTTGGCGCCACCGGCACCCATCCCTGGGCGAACTACCTCGACCAGCGGATCATCGACACCCCCCACTACAACCGGCTGCGGCATGAACTGGGCTGGGTGGCGCAGCGCAACAACACCTGGAGCCTGCATCTGCACATGGGCGTGCGCGGCGCCGACCGCGCGATCGCCGTCTGCGACTGGATGCGGGAGCTGCTGCCGCTGCTGCTGGCGGCCTCGGCCAACTCCCCCTTCCTCGATCGCCGTGACACCGGGCTGCACACCGTCCGCACCGAGATCTTCACCCGCACCTTCCCTCGCTGCGGCGTGCCCTCGCCGTTCCGGGACTGGGACAGCTACGCCGAGTTCATCACGATGCTGGAGCGGGCCGGCTCGATCATCGAGTCGACCCAGCTCTGGTGGAGCGTGCGCCCGCATCACAGCTTCGGCACCGTCGAGGTGCGGATCTGCGATGCCCAGACCCGCGGCGAGGAGTCCTTCGCCCTGGCCGGCTTGATCGGCTCCTGCATCGCCCAGGCGGCTCTGGACTACGACGAGCACGGCTATGAAGGACTCGGTGCGCCACTCGCCGACCGCGAGATCGAGGAGAACCTCTGGCGGGCGATCCGCCACGGCCTCAGCGGCAAGCTGATCGACTTCCGGCGAGGGGTCGAGGTGGAGGCGCGCGAGGCTCCTCGACGGCGTCCTCGCCTGGGCCGAGCCGGCGCGCTCCCAGCTCGGGATCGACCTGACGCTGCCGGAGCGCAACGGCGCCCAGCGCGCGCGTGAGGCGCTCGACGCTGGGGTCTCGATCGAGGACGTCTACCGCGACGCGGTGGCCGAGACCCGGCGCACCTACGCGGGCGCGGGGGAGACCGCGAAGTCCGCCTGAACCGGGTGTACAGGCGGAGACGCCGTCTTCGTCTATAGACTCCCGCGCCGCTAAATCCACCGGAGGAACGAAACTTGACCGACTTCTTGACCGATTACGGGGTAGTCGTCGCGCTCGTATGCGCGGGCGCCGCCGTCGTCTACGGACTCATCGTCACCCAGCGCCTACTTGCCAAGTCTCCTGGCAACGACCGGATGCAGGAAATTTCTGGGGCCGTCCAGGAGGGCGCCCAGGCCTACCTGAACCGCCAGTACACGATCATCGCCGCGGTAGCGGTACCGCTCGCGATCGTGCTGCTGCTGCTTCAGGACTGGAAGACCGCGCTTGGCTTCGTGATCGGCGCCGTACTCTCGGGGGCCACCGGCTTCATCGGGATGAACGTCTCCGTGCGCGCCAACGCCCGCGTCGCCGAGGCCGCCCGCGGCGGCGTGCCGCCGGCGCTCGACGTCGCTTTCAAGGGCGGCTCGGTCACCGGCCTGCTGGTCGTCGGCCTGGCGCTGCTCGGCGTCGCCGGCTACTACGGGATCCTGGTCGCGACCGGCAGCTCCGACAAGGAGGCCGTCGATGCGCTGATCGGCCTCGGCTTCGGCGGTTCGCTGATCTCCGTCTTCGCCCGGCTCGGCGGCGGCATCTTCACCAAGGCCGCCGACGTCGGCGCCGACCTGGTCGGCAAGGTCGAGGCGGGCATCCCCGAGGACGACCCGCGCAACCCGGCCGTGATCGCCGACAACGTCGGCGACAACGTCGGCGACTGCGCCGGCATGGCCGCCGACCTGTTCGAGACCTACGCGGTCACCTCGGTCGCCGTGATGCTGCTCGGCGTCCTCACCTTCACCACCGACTACGCGCGTGAGGTAGCGATCTTCCCGCTGGTGATCGGCGGCGTCGCGATCATCGCCTCGATCGTCGGGGCGCTCTCGGTGCGGACCAAATCCGACAAAGTCGAGGGTGCGCTCTACGTCGGCATGATCGTCTCCGGCCTGATCTCGATCGCGGCCTTCTACCCGATCACCGACTGGCTGATGAGCGAGCCGCTGCGGCTCGGCTTCGCCAGCACCGCCGCCGACGCGGTCACCGTCACCGACCTCTGGCTCTGCGCCGTCATCGGCATTGCGGTGACCGCGCTGCTGTTCGTGATCACCGACTACTACACCTCGACCCGGTTCCGCCCGGTGAAGACGATCGCCAAGGCCTCGGAGACGG
Organism: uncultured Solirubrobacterales bacterium; assembly: GCA_963802935.1. Lineage (GTDB taxonomy): Bacteria > Actinomycetota > Thermoleophilia > Solirubrobacterales > 70-9 > VAYN01. Next base: position 22,473 of record CAWDKO010000009.1, read on the forward strand.
GCCACGCGACCAACATCATCCAGGGGCTCGCGCAGGGCTTCCAGGCCACGGCGGCACCGGCACTGGTGCTGGCGATCGCGATTCTTGGGGCCAACGAGCTCGCCGGCATCTACGGCATCGGCATCGCCGTGATGGCACAGCTCTCGCTCTGCGGTCTGATAGTCGCCCTCGATGCCTTCGGGCCGATCACCGACAACGCCGGTGGCATCGCCGAGATGGCGGAGCTGCCCGAGGACGTCCGCAACGTCACCGACCCGCTCGACGCGGTGGGCAACACGACCAAGGCGGTCACCAAGGGTTACGCGATCGGGTCGGCCGCTCTGGCGGCGCTGGTCCTGTTCGCCGCCTTCAAGAGCGAGCTGGCGGACGAGGCCCCGGCCGGGTTCGACCTCAACGGCCTCTTCAACCTCTCGAGCCCCGACGTGCTGATCGGGCTGATCATCGGCGGCATGATGGTCTACCTGTTCTCGGCGTTGGCAATCGAGGCCGTCGGCCGCGCCGGCGGTCAGGTCGTCGAACAGGTCCGCGAGCAGTTCCGCGAGCACCCGGGGATCATGGAGGGAACGGAAAAACCCGAGTACGGGAAGACGGTCAGTATCGTCACCCTGGCGGCGCAGAAAGAGATGATCCTGCCGTCGCTGATCCCGATCGTCGTCCCCGTCATCGTCGGCCTGCTCAGCGTCGACGCGCTCGGCGGCCTCTTGATCGGCGTCATCGTCGTCGGCCTCTTCGCCGCGATCAGCATGACCGCCGGAGGCGGCGCCTGGGACAACGCCAAGAAGCTGATCGAGGACGGCGCCCACGGCGGCAAGGGCTCGGAGGCCCATGCCGCCTCGGTGACCGGCGACACGGTCGGCGATCCCTACAAGGACACGGCCGGTCCGGCGATCAACCCGATGATCAAGGTGGCCAACATCGTCGCCATCCTGATCATCCCGATCGTTCACTTCTAAAGCGCTAAGAGCGGGAGGGGTCAGGTGCCCCTCCCGCTCAACTTTTTCGAGAGGTGTCTACCGCCATCCGACATCCGCAGCGCCGAAAAAGTACAAGCCGCTTGGAGGGGCACCTGACCCCTCCCGTACGAACGCTTGTATTGACGATCGGGATGATCGCGGTGGCGATCGCTTGGTCGGCCTGGGTGCCCGTGGCTTCGGCGGCGGCGCCGTCCAACGACGACTTCGCCGACCGGGAGGTGCTGAGCGGCTCGCTGCCTATCGCGGTCGAAAGGTCGAACGTCGACGCGACGAAAGAGGTGGGAGAGCCATCTTTTAATCCCTTTTCCGCCAACGGGAACTCAGTCTGGTTCGAGTGGGAAGCGCCCGGCGCCGGGTTCGTGACCGTCAGCACGTGCGGCAGCACGTTCTCTCCCGTACTCGGCGTTTACACGGGGACTGCGCTCGGTGCGCTCACCGAAGTCGCAGGGGATTTCTCCAGTCAGGGCCCGGAATGCCCCGCCTACGAAGGAGCCGCGGTCACCTTCAAGGCGACCGCCGGCGCCACCTACGCGATCCTCGTGGACTCGCTCTCCGCTGCTTTCGGAACGGGTGGTGGCCAGGGGTCGTTCCCACTCGGGATCGATGCGACGCCGGTCCCGGCCAACGACGACTTCGCCGACGCCGCGGTCCTGACCGGGGACTCGCTCAAATACGGGATCTACACGGCCTATGCCGACGGGTTCACCTGGAACGCAACCAAGGAGGCGGGCGAGCCGCAGCACGCGGGAAATCCGGGCGGCGCCTCTATCTGGTACTCGTGGACCGCCCCGTTCTCGGACTACTTCGGGGTCGGTGGCTGCGGGAGGTTCGAAACCCTGGCCGCGGTCTACACGGGAGATTCCGTGGACGACCTTTCCTTGGTTGCCTTTGGCAACCAGAGCTGTCTCACCTCGTTCTGGGCCACGGCCGGGACGACCTATCGCATCGCGATCGACGGGCTCTTCGCTGCCGGATCCGGAGCCGCGGCGATGGGAACCACCTGGGTGAATGTCTGGGAGGGCGATCCGGCGGGCCCACCGGTCGACACCCCGTCTCTCTCTTCGATCAACACCTCAGCTCCCCGCATGCCTGCGCGATCCGCACCCGATACGACGATCCGCAAGCGGACCGTGAAGCCGGCCAAACGCACCGCGACGTTCGCATTCGGGTCGAGCGAAGTGGGGTCGACCTTCCAGTGCAGGCTCGACAGCCGACCCTTCGCAGCGTGTGCTTCGCCGAGCTCCTTTTCGAACCTGAAACGCGGCCGCCACGAATTTGAAGTCGCCGCCGTCGATGCGGCCGGAAGCAAAGACCCTACGCCGGCTGTAGCTGTCTTCAAAATCTCGCGACCCAAGCACCACAAGGTCAAAAGTCCGTGATGAGGCGGCTGGTGAGCGCCGTCGCGATGGCGGCGTGCTGCCTGATCGCCTGGGCGCCGGGAGCCGCCGCGGCGCCGCCAACGAATGACGATTTCGCGGAGGCCTCTTCTGTCACCGGCGGCGTGGTCCAGGAACAGCCCTATGTCAGCGATGGCGTGCCGGGTGTGAGATACGTCTACGGCGTCGGCTTGCTCGGCTCCACCGTAGGGGCGACGGAGGAGAGTGGTGAGCCGGACCACGCCGGCGATCAGGGCGGGGCTTCGGTCTGGTACTCGTGGACGGCGCCGGCCACGGGCACCGCATATGTCTATCCATGCTGCGGCTTCGAGTTTCTCGTCGGCGTCTACACCGGTGACGCGTTGAACGCTCTGGTGCCGATCAGTACGGTTCCGGGGCCGCCGGGGACCGCTGTGGCGACGCAGGTCGAGGCGGGAATCACCTACCGCATCGCCATCGACGGCGCGTGGGACGAATCGAGCGGGGAAGCTTTCACGTCCACCTTCGAACTGAGGATCTCGATGGAGGTGCCCCGCCGCCTGGGGATCCCGACGAGGGGACATTCCATACGTATGAAATAGCCATGCCCCCGCCTCAGGACCAGTGGCCACCCGAGACGATGCTTCTCCGAGGCAAACGCGCGAAAGCCCCGACGACTCGGCACTTCCTCTACAAAGCCAGCGAGACCCCGTCCGCGTTCTACTGTCGCCTCGACTCACGTTCCTTCGTTGCCTGCAGCGGTTCTCGGACCTATCGGAATTTGGGGCCCGGCCGCCACAAGTTCGAAGTCTTCGCAGTGGACGCGGCCGGCAACGCCGACCCAACGCCCGCGGCGGCGCACTTCAAAGTCCCGAAACCACAAAAAGCCAATGGTCGGCCGCCGGATCGGTAGCGTTTCGGCGATGCGCGGGGTGACCTATCCGCTGCGGCGCTGGCCGCGGCTCTCGAAGGCGGCGCTTGCGGGGACCGTGCTTTTGGCCTTTGCTGTCGGGGCCGCCAATGCGCTCGTGCTGCTCGGTGCAGAGGGACGATCCACGGACAAGGTTGCCGACGCGCCGCGAGCCGAGGTCGCGATCGTGCCGGGGGCGTTGGTCGAGCCGGACGGCGATATGAGCGCGATGCTCGCCGACCGGGTGAAGCGGGCGGCGGCGCTGTGGCACGCGGGCAAGGTCGAGAAGATCCTCGTCTCGGGCGATCACGGCGCCTGGGTCTACGATGAGCCCGACACGATGCGCAAGGCGCTGGTCGCGGCCGGCGTTAGCCCGGCTGACGTCTTCGAGGACCACGCCGGCTTCGACACCTGGGCGACGATGGTGCGGGCGCGCAGCATCTTCGGCATCCGCGACGCGGTCGTCGTCACCCAGGGCTTCCACATGCCGCGGGCGCTCTACCTGGCGGACGCGGCGGGAATCGAGGCCACCGGTCTCACCGCCGACCTCCACGAGTGGGGGTTCCAGGGACGCAAGAGCACGGTCCGCGAGGTGCTCTCGCGGGCCAAGGCGGTGGTCGACGTCACTCTGGAGACGCTGGCGATGGCCGGCCCCAGGATCCCGATCTCCCAGGCCGACGGGCGCGAAAGCTGGGGGCCGCTGCCCCCGCCCGGCACCCCGCCGGCGGGATCTCCCGGTCGCTAGTCGCAGTTCGCCAGGGCGTTGAGGTAGAAGCGCTGGTAGGCGGGCCAGTGTCGCTCCCAGTAGCTGCCCTCGTGGCCACCCGGCCATGAGTGGGCGCTGAGCTCGGCGTCGCCGGCCCGCAGCGCGTCGACGAAGCCTTCGTTGTAGACGCGGAACGGATCCTCCTCGCCGTAGTCGTTCCAGACCCGCATGTCGCCGAACGCGTCTGGATTGTTCTGGACGGTCTCGACAACGTCGTTGCGCTCGAAGTCGGCGGCGCTGTCGAATGCCCCCGGCGCGGTTTCACCGCCCTCGAACCAGAGCGCAGCGGAGTGGCCGCCGACCGCGCAGAAGCGGCCCGGGTGCTGGAGCGCGAGGTTGTAGGCGCCGAAGCCGCCCATCGAGATGCCGCCGATCGCCAGCCGCTCGGGGTCGACCCCGAACCGGCCCACGACGAGCGGGATCGCCTCGTGCATGACGTAGGTCGCCCAGCGCCCTCCACGGCGGTTGTGCCAGTAGCTGTGATCTCCACCGTCGGGAAAGGCGACGATCATGCCGCGCCGGCTCCCGAGCTTCGGCAGGCCGCGGAAGACCGCGTCGTTGAAGGTCACCTCCGAGCCGCCGCGTCCATGCAGGAAGACGAGCAGTGAGCGCTCGCCGGACGGGCCGATGCGGGGCGGCACGAGCACGTTGACGCCGAGGTCTTCGCCGACCGCGTCGCTGCGCACGGTAAGGCGGATGAGGTCGGCGCCGTGCCGGTCGACCGGTGCGAGCACGGTCGCGGCGAGGATCAGGTGGGCGGCTGCGGCCAGGACGACCACGAAGACCGCGGCCGCGGTCCGTCTCCGCCGCTTGAACTGCCGCAGCGTAGGCCCTTTCGGAGCGCTCACGCCTGCCACCGTAGCGCTAGGGTCGCTCGCCGTGATCGACGATCTGATCAACGTCGCCGACTTCGAGCGGGTCGCCGCGGAGAAGCTCGACGCGGGCGCGCTCGGGTACTTCGCCGGTGGGGCGGGGGACGAGCTGACCTTGCGCGAGAACGTCGAGGCCTGGCGGCGCTGGCGCTTGCGGCCGCGGGTGCTGGCCGGCGTCAGCGAGGTGACGACGGAGGTGGAGGTGCTGGGGGCGCCGCTCTCGATGCCGCTGCTGGTGGCGCCGGTCGCCTACCAGCGCCTGGTCGACCCCGAGGGCGAGGTCGGGATGGCCCGGGCCGCCGCGGAGGCCGGGACGGCGATGTGCCTCTCGACCCTGGCGACGGCGCGGCCGAGCGAGCTGGCCGCCGCGGCCCCGCCCGGGCGCCGCTGGTTTCAGCTCTACTGCTTTCGCGACGAGGCGGTGACCGGGGCGCTGGTCGAGGAGGCGGTCGATTCCGGCTTCGAGGCGATCGTCGTCACCGTCGACGCGCCCCCGGCCGGCAACCGCGAGCGCGACCGTCGCACCGGCTTCGAGATCCCCGCGGGGCTGGGGGTGCCCAGCGTCGCCGCGGCGATGGGCGTGGAGCGGGCGGTGACGATCGAGGAGACCTTTGGGCTGATGAAAGCGGCGCTGGCCTGGTCGGACCTAGAGGAGCCTCGCATCGGGGTGCGCACTGCCCGTCCTCGTCAAGGGCCTGCTGACGCCGGAGGACGCTTTGCTCGCGGTCGAGCACGGCGCGGCGGGGGTCGTCGTCTCCAACCACGGCGGCCGCCAGCTCGACCGCTCCCTCGCCAGCGGCGACGCGCTTCCCGAGATCGTCGACGCGGTGGCGGGGCAGGCCGCGGTGCTGGTCGACGGCGGCATCCGCCGCGGCGTCGACGTCGCGGTCGCGCTGGCGCTCGGGGCGGACGCGGTCCTGGTCGGACGACCGGCGCTGTGGGGCCTTGCCGCAGCCGGATCCGCAGGGGCGCGACGGGTCCTGGAGCTGCTCCGCGCCGAACTCGAGCTGACCCTGGCCCTCTGTGGCTGCGCTGCTCCGGCGGCGCTGGGCCGTTCCCACCTGCGGAGAGCACCGGCGACGTCCGTATATTCGGCCGAGTGACCGGTCCCGGCAGGTTCTAGATGGCCCAGCGCATTCCCAGAGACGAATCGCTGAGTCGCGTCCACGGCGTCGGCGCGCTGTTCTCCGCCGCCTACGGAAACGTCGGCTCCTCGATCTACTACGCGCTCGGGGTCACCGCCGCCTTCGCCCTCGGCCTGACGCCGGTCGCCTTCGTCATCTCCGGCCTGATCTTCGCCGCCACCGCCGCCACCTACGCCGAGGCCACCGTGATGTACCCGGAGGCCGGCGGCTCCTCGAGCTTCGCCCGCCACGCCTTCAACGAGTTCGTCAGTTTCATCGCTGCCTGGGGGCAGATGCTCAACTACACGATCACGGTCGCGATCTCGGCCTTCTTCGTGCCCCACTACCTGGCCGTCTTCTGGCCCTGGCTGGGCAGCAGCCCCGGCGACATCGTCGGCGGCGCCGTCCTCATCGTCGCCCTCGCCCTGCTCAATATCCGCGGCACCGAAGAGTCGGCGAAACTCAACCTCATCCTCGCCGTGGCCGACCTCGCCACCCAGGTCGTGCTGGTCGGGATCGGCCTCTTCCTCGTCTTCAGTCCGGAGGTCCTGGTCAACAACGTCCAGCTCGGCGTCGCCCCGACCTGGAGCGACTTCGCGCTCGGGATCGCGGTCGGGATGATCGCCTACACCGGGATCGAGACGATCTCCAACATGGCCGAGGAGGCCAAGGACGCGGCGCGGACGATCCCCCGCAGCGTCGGCCTCACCGTCGCCGCCGTGCTCGGCCTCTACCTGCTGATCCCGATCGTCGCCCTCTCGGCGATGCCGGTCACCCAGGACGCGGCCGGCAACTTCGCGACCGAGCTCGGCAGCACCTTCGCCGACGACCCGATCCTCGGCATCGTCGAGAACCTCGGACTTTCCCACTTGCCGACTGAAATCCTCCGCTACTACGTCGGCGTGCTCGCCGCCGTGATCCTCCTGATCGCCACCAACGCCGGCCTGATCGGCGTCTCCCGGCTCACCTACTCGATGGGGCAGCACCGGCAGCTGCCGGAGGCCCTGCGCCAGGTCCACCCGCGCTACCGCACCCCCTATATCGCGATCCTGATCTTCGCCGTGATCGCGATCGTCACCCTGCTGCCTGGGCAGACCGAGTTCCTGGCGACGATGTACTCGTTCGGCGCCATGCTCTCGTTCACGATCGCCCACGTCGCGGTGATCCAGCTGCGGCGGGTCCAGGCCGACGTTGAGCGGCCCTGGAAGCCGCCGCTCAACTTCCGCGCCTTCGGCTTCGAGCTGCCGCTGAGCGCGGTGCTCGGCGGCCTTGGCACCTTCGCCGCCTGGATCGTCGTCATGGCGCTGAACCCGCGCACGCTCTTCGTCGGGCTCGGCTGGATGGCATTCGGGATCGCCGTCTACGTCCTCTACCGCCGCAGCCAGAAGCTGCCGTTGACCGAAACCGTCAAGGTCGTGCTGCCGGAGCCGCTCGGGGTGGAGGAGGTCGAGTACCGGAGCGTCCTGGTCGGATTCGAGGACGACGAGTCGTTCTCGCCGGAGATGGTCGCGACCGCAGTCAAACTCGCCTCCAAGCGCCGCCGTGGCATCCATGTCCACTCGATGCTGACCGTCCCCACCAACCTGCCGCTGAACGCCGAGATGGTCGAGGGAGAAGCCGAGGCGCAGCGCAAGATCGAGGAGGCGAAGCTGATCGGCGGCCAGCGGGTGACCGGGCATGTCGCCCGGGTGCGCCCGGGCCAGGCCGGCTACTCGCTGTCCGAGGAGGCGAAGCTGATCAAGGCGGCGGCGCTGGTCGTCGGCCTGCGCTACCGCAACGGCACCCCGCTCTACGACAAGACCCTGCAGACGGTGCTGGGAGAGCGGCCCTGCCGCGTGATCGTCGTCTCCGACCCGAGCGAAAACCAGGTCGCCGTCCCCACGCCCGCCCTGGCCGAGGTGTCCGAGTGATCTACCGGCAGGCGGTGCGGGGGTTCTCGCTGACCTTCATCGCGATCGGCCTGGTCGTGCTCGCGGTCACCCTGGCCAACGGGGGCGGCCCGGCCTCGGTCGGGGTGCTGATGGGGATCGCGTTCATCGCCGTGGGGGCCGGGAGGCTGTGGATCGCCTCGCGGACGCAGCAATGAGCGAGCAGCCCCCGCCGTCGCGGGAAGCGCAGTCGGACCGCCTGCTGAAGCGCGGCCTCGGGGTCCCGACGCTGTTCGCCGCCGCCTACTCTGCGGTCGGCTTCTCGATCTACTTCGCGCTGGGGGTGGTCGCCGACCGCGGCCTCGGCCTGACCCCGCTGATCTTCCTCGCCGCCGGCCTGCTGTTCGGCCTGACCACGCTCAGCTACGTCGAGGGCGGGGCGATGTTCCGCGAGCGCGGCGGCTCCTCCACCTTTGCCCGTCACGCCTTCAACGAGCTGATCGCCTTCATCGCCGGCTGGGCGATCCTGATCGACTACCTGATCGTGATCGCCCTGGCGGCGATCTCGGTCCCGCACTACCTCTCGCCGGTCTGGGACGGGTTCACGACCCAGGGCTGGGAGATCGGAATCGCCGCCGCGGTGATCGCTGGCGTCTGCGTGCTCAACATCCTCAACGTGACCGGGCGCGAGCGGCAGCGCTCGCTGGCGGTGCTGGCGCTGGCCGACCTCGGTCTGCAGCTGGCGGTGATCGTGGTCGGTGCTCTGGTCGTCATGCATCCCGACCGGCTGACGGCGGAGCTGGACCTGTTCGCCGACCCGAGCTTCCGTGACATCGTCTACGCCGCCGTGGTCGCGATGCTCGCCTACGCTGGGATCGAGGCCGCCTCCGACCTGGCCCCCGACATCGATGTCAGCCGCCGTGACCTGAAACGGATCGCCTCGTTGGGGGCGGTCGCGGTGCCGCTCGTCTACGCGGGGATGGCGGCGATCGCGCTGATGGCGGTGCCGGTGGTCGCCGGCCCGGGCGGTCCCGAGACCGCGCTCGGCAACCAGTTCGTCGAGGAGCCGATCCTGGGGGTCGTCTCCGCCTACGAACCCGGCTGGGTCGCCGACTCGATGCGCTGGATGGTGGCCCTGGTCGCTGCGCCGGTGCTGTTCTGGGCCGCCAGCATCTCGATGCTCGGGGTCTCCCGCCACGTCTACATCCTCGCGATCAACCGCCAGATCCCCAGCTGGCTGGGCAAGCTGGAGAAGCGCCGGGCAACCCCCTACGTGGCGATCACGATCTGCGGAGTGATCGCGCTGGGTTTGGTGATCCCGACCAACGTCAAGCTCCTGGCCGGCATCTACGCCTTTGGGGCGACGCTGGCGATCACGATCGCCCACCTCTCGGTGATCCGCCTGCGGGTCACCGAACCGGAGCGGCGGCGACCATTCCGCATTCCCTGGGGGATCCGCTGGCGCGGCTTCGAGCTGCCGCTGCCGGCGATCGTCGCCGCGATCCTCAGCGGCCTCGCTTTCCTCAGCGTCCTCGCCTACCACGACATCGCCCGTCTGGTCGGCGGTGGCTGGATGATCTTCGGCCTCCTCTTCTACGTCGTCTACCGCAAGGTCTTCGAGGGCACGACGCTGACCCAGCGGGTCTCGGTCACCGAGCGGGCCCTGACCAAGCAGGTGCCTGAGGTCGAATTTCGCAACATCCTGGTGCCGGTCTTCGGGACCGGGCTAGACGACGACATCGTCGCCACGGCCGGCCGCCTCGCCGCCGCCGAGCAGGAGGAGTCCGATCCCGACGACGACATCAAGATCGACGTCATCTACGTGATCGAAGTGCCGCTGACCCTGCCGCTGGACGCGCCGCTGCCGCCCGAGCGGGTGGCCGAGGCAGAGCGCGCCCTGGAGCGCGCGCGGGAGATCGCCGAGGAGTACGAGGACGTTGACGTCACCACCGAAGTGATCCGCGCCCGCAAGGTCGGGGCCGGGATCCTCGAGGCGGCCCGCCGCAGCGGCTCGGAGGCGATCGTGATCGGAGGGGAGCCGCCGACCAAGATCCGCGGCGGCGCGACGATCGGCGGCATCGGCGCCGCCAAGCCGGCCGAGATCGGGGCCGCCACCGAGTACGTGCTGAAGAAAGCGCCCTGCCGAGTTCTGCTCACCGCGCCTCCTGAAACCTCCTAGACGCGACTAGTATCCGGGCCATGTTCATCTTGATCGTTGGCTGTGGCCGGGTTGGCTCATCTGTGGCCCGAGCCATGTTGAGAGAGGGGCACGAAGTTTCCTGCCTCGACGAGGACCCCGAGTCGCACGCGCGACTGGAGGTCGGCCTCGAGCGGAGCTGGGAGGACCTCGGCGGCCAGTTCACGGTCGGGGCCGGTCTCGAGACCGAGGCGCTGGTCGCCGCGGGCATCGAGAAGGCCGATGCATTTATCGCCTCCACCGACGGTGACAACACCAACATCGTGATCGCCCAGATCGCCCAGAAACGCTACGAGGTGCCAACTGTGATCGCCCGCGTGCTCGACCCGTTGCGGGCCGAGTGGTACCAGCGGCAGGGCCTGCACACTGTTTGCCCGACCAGCGTCGCGATCGACATGCTCGAGCGCGCGGTCCGCGAGGGCGCCACCGGCGGAAGTCCGTCGGATGGAGCGGCGGAAGCCGCGTAGGAGAGGCTGGGGCGGATGTACATCATCGTCATCGGAGCAGGCAAGGTCGGCTGGAACCTGGCCCGCGAGCTGCTCGAGAAGGACCACGAGGTGACGCTGATCGAGAGCGACCGCCGTCGCTATCTGACGGTCGAGCAGGAGATGGAGCACAACATTTCCTACGGCGACGCCTCCGAGCTCTGGGTATTGGAGCGGGCGGGGATCCAGCGCGCCGACATGGTGATCGCGGTGACCGGCGACGACGAGGACAACATGCTGATCTGCCAGGTAGCGACCGAGAAGTACGAGGTCAAACAGATCATCGCCAGGGTCAACAACCCCCGCAACCGCCAGCACTTCGACCTGCTCGGGATCAAACCCTCGGTCTCTGCCACCGACCTGATCCTGCGCCTGCTCGAGCACGAGGTGCCTGAGTACGGGCTGGTCCATCTGCTCGACCTGCAGGAGGAGCAGCTGGAGATCATCGAGATGCTGCTCGGCAAGGACTCGAGCGTCACCGGGCGCCGGGTCGGGGACCTGCAGATGCCTGACGGCAGCCTGCTGATCTCGGTCCTGCGCTCGGGCAAGGGCTTCGTCCCCAGCGCCGACACCGTGCTGGAGGAAGGCGACGAGATTTTGGCGGTGCTGGATCCGGGTAAGGAGGACGACCTGAAGGCGCTCTTCGGACCGGAAGGCAACGGCAGCAACGGTGGCTGACAGAGAGGTCGACTTTCTTCTCATAGGCGGTGGCTTGGCTTCCGCCTCCTGCGCGGCGGAGCTGCGCAAACGCGGCGCCGAGGGCACGGTGCTGCTGATCGGGCGCGAGCCGGAGCCGCCCTACGAACGCCCGCCGCTCTCCAAGGAGTACATGCGCGGCGAGGCGGAGCGCGCCGATGCCTACGTCAACCAGCCCTCCTGGTACGAGGAGAACGGGATCGAGCTGCTGACCGGTCGCAACGTGATGTCGCTCGACACCGGGAGCCGTACGGTGAAGGTCCAGGGCGGTGAAGAAGTGGCCTTCGGCGTGGCGCTGATCGGCACCGGGGCGATGGTCAACATCCTCCGCGTCGAGGGCGCCGAGAACGAGGGCATCCACTACCTGCGCGCATTCGGCAACTCCGACGCGATCCGCACCGAGGCGGAAGCCGCCGGGCACGTGGTCCTGATCGGCGGCAGCTACATCGGCACCGAGGTCGCCGCCTCGCTGACCGCCAAGGGCGTCAAGTGCTCGATCGTCGCGATCGAGGACGTCGCGCTCTCGCGGACCTTCGGTGAGGACGCCGGCCGCTGGTTCCAGCAGAAGCTCGAAGCGAACGGGGTCGAGTTCCACGGCGGTGAGGAGCTGGAGGCATTCGAGGGCGATGGCCGCATCAAGGCGGTCGTGACCAAGAGCGGGCTCAGCATCGAGTGCGACGCGGTCGTGGTCGGGGCTGGGGTACGGCCCGACGCGATGCTGGCCGAGCGGGCCGGGATCGAGGTCGATGGTGCGATCGTCTGCGACGCGAGGCTGCGGACCTCGGTGGAGGGCATCTACGCGGCCGGCGACTGCTGCTCCTACGACAGCGTCATCCACGGCCGCCGCATCCACGTCGAGCACTGGGACGTGGCGATGCAGCAGGGCATCCACGCCGCCGGCAACATGCTTGGCGACGATCGCGACTACGACGTCGTCCCCTACTTCTTCAGCGATCTGGCCGACTGGGCCAGCCTCGAGTACGTCGGTCCCGCCCAGGACTGGGACGAGGAGATCTGGCGTGGAGACCGGGACGCCGGCCAGTTCTCGCTCTGGTACCTGAAGGACGGCCGGGTCGCCGGTGCTCTCAGCGTCGAGCGATCCGAAGATCTGGCAGAAGCCCGCCGCATGCTCGTCGACGGCGTCGACGTCTCCGCCGCCCGCGACCGCATCGCCGATCCCGGCGGCGACCTCTCCGAGATCGCCTAGGTCATCTCCATCGATATCCTTCTACCGCGTCTTTGCGGCCTGGTGTAATGGCAGCACACCTCTCTCTGGAAGAGGTAGTCGGGGTTCGAATCCCTGGGCCGCAGCTATTTCGATGAGACTTTCCAAGATCTTGATCGCACTGTCGCTGGTCGTGCTGGCGCTCGCCGGGTGCGGCGGGGGCGACGACGACCCGACCGAATCGACGGCCGCCGAAGCTCCGGCCGCGCTGACCAAAGCCGATCTGATCTCCCAGGGCGACGCGATCTGCGGCGAGGTCAACGCCGCCGTGGGTTCGGTCGCCGCCTCCGAATCCCCCGACCAGACCGTCCAGGTCGCCGGCCTCTACGTCGGCATGGTCGAGAGCATCAAGCGGCTCGGGGCGCCGGCGGAAGAAGCCGGCTACGCCGAGTTCATCGCCGCCGCAGACGAACTCTCGAAAGTCGAGGGCGAAGTCAAACTTGCGGCCGAACGCGAAGACGCCGCCGCGGCAGAAGCGGCCGCGAGCGAAGCCGGCGCCGCGCTCGAACAGTTCGGAACCGAGGCGGAAACCTTCGGCTTCGAGGACTGCGGCGGCGAACCGGTGGCGCCGACGCCGTCCGGCACTGCCCCGGTCGAAGAAGGCGCGGAAGAAGGCGGTGTCGAAGTCGCCCCGGAACTCGAAGAAGAAGTGGCGCCGGAAGAAGTCGCCCCCGAAGAAGTGGCGCCGGAAACCGGCGGCGCCGGGGGTGGGGTCGAAGAAGCGGCACCGGAATCGGGCGGCGGCGACGAAGCCGGAGGCGGCTCCGGTGGCGTCGGGCCTGGGTAGCAGGTTCGACGGGTGTTAGTGGGGGAGGGGTGGGGCCAGTCCTCCGGCGGAATTTAGTCGCGCACCCTTCGGGTGCGGCTCCGGATGATGCCGCCCGCCTATGGCGGGCAGGAATCGGATTGCATATCGCGCGCTTCGCGCACATTCCGGCGGAGGAGGTCCCCACCCCTCCCTCACGAGCGCCCGTGCGAATCCAGCTGACGAGGACCGAGGCGGCGGGAGTCACTTCCAGCTCCAGACGCCGGCGCCAGCTTTTCGTCGTAGGTGACCTGCTCCCGTCCCTCGGGCGTAGCCGAGCTGGGTGTGGGAGGGAGGGCGGTCACCCCTCCAGGCGAATGTCGCCGTAAGGCGGCGGAAATGCAATCCGATTTCTGCCCGCCATAGGCGGGCAGCATCTCTTGGAGCCGCGCCCGAAGGGCGCGCGACTCAATTCGACTGGAGGGGTGACCGCCCGCCTATGCCGCAGACGACTCGACCCACGCTCCGTACAGCCGCGAGTAAGCCCCCCCGGCGCCGATCAGCTCGTCGTGCGTCCCCTGCTCGGCAATCCCGCCCCCTTCGAGAACGACGATCTTGCCCGCGCGCCGGATCGTCGAGAGGCGGTGGGCGATGACGATCGCGGTGCGGCCCTGGAGCAGGCGCTCGAGGCCCTTCTCGATCGTCTTCTCGGTCCGCACGTCGACGTTCGAGGTCGCCTCGTCGAGGATCAGGATCCGCGGCTCGGCGAGGAGGGCGCGGGCGAAGGCGACGAGCTGGCGCTGACCCGCCGAGAGCTGGATCCCGCGCTCGCCGACCTCGGTCTCGATCCCGTCCGGCAGCGCGGCGACGAACTCGGTGGCGCCGACGGTGGCGATCGCCGCCTCGATCTCCTCCGCACTCGCCTCCGGCCGCCCGAAGGCGATGTTCTCGCGGATGCTGCCGGAGAAGAGGAAGCCCTCCTGGGGGACGATCCCGAGCTGGCGCCGCAGCGCCCGCTGCTGGACGCCGCGCAGGTCGTGGCCGTCTACCAGCACCCGTCCCTGCTGCGGGTCGTAGAAGCGCGCGACCAGCTTCGCGAAGGTCGACTTGCCGGCGCCGGTGGCGCCGACCAGGGCCAGGGTCTGTCCTGCCGGAACGTGCAGGTCGACGTTACGCAGGGCCCAGGCGTCGTCTCCCGGTTCGCCCTCTTCCGCGTAGGAGAACCAGACGCCGTCGAGCTCGATCTCGCCCCGCAGTGGGCCGGGGTCGATCGCCCCCGGGGCGTCGACCATGTCGGGCTCGGTGTCGAGCAGGTCGAAGATCTTGTCCAGCGCCGCCATCCCCTGCTGGTAGGTCGTGTAGAGCTGGGAGAGCTGCTGGATCGGTTCGAAGAAGGTGGTCAGATAGCCGACGAAGGCGACGATGATGCCGACCTTGATCTCTTCGTGGATCGCCTGCGAGCCGCCGTAGAGGAGGATCGTCGCCGTCGCCACCGCCGCCAGCACTTCGACCGCCGGGAAGTAAGAGGCGTTGAGGTAGACCGTCTTCATGTTCACCGCTCGGTTCTGCTCGTTGAGCTCGGTCATCTCGTCGAGGTGCCGCGGCTCCTGGCCGAAGCTGCGGACGACGCGGACGCCGCTGAGCGACTCCTGCAGGTAGGCGGTGATCGCCGCGATCCGCTCGCGGGTCGCCCGGTAGGCCCCCTGGGAGACGATCCGGAAGGCAACGCTGGCGATCAAGAGCAGGGGGAAGGTGAGGAAGGTGACCAGCGCCAGCTGAACGTCGAGCAGGAGCATGATCACGACGACGCCGACCAGGGTCAGGGTGCTGGAGAACATCGTCACCACGCCACTGGTGACCAGCTGGTTGAGCGCCTCGATGTCGTTGGTCATGCGCGAGATCAGCACCCCTGGGCTGCGGCGGGTGAAGAAGCCGATCGACATCGACTGCAGGTGGGTGAAGACGCGCTGGCGCAGGTCCTGCAGCACCCGCGTCCCGACCCAGCCGACCATGTAGGTCTGCAGGTAGGTGGCGGCGGCGTAGAGCACGGAGATGACGACGAAGGCGCCGACGATCAGGTCCAGCGCGCCGATGTCCTCGGCGAGGATGCCGGAGTCGATCGCGCGCCCGGCGAGGTAGGGCGGGGCGAGGCCGGCGGCGGTCGCCAGTACCAGGCCGAGGAACATCAGCGCCACACGGCCGCGATAGGGCCGCAGCTGTCCGACCAGCCAGCGCAGCTTGCGCCCGCGCTGGTCCTCGCCGCGAACCAGCCGCCAGAGGGCCGCGAAGAGGCGCCCGATGTTCCCGATGTCTCTCACAGCCGCGCCATCTCCTCGCGCTGCTCGAGATCGCGCTGGAGGAAGACCGAGTCGGCAAGGCCGTGCTCGGCGATCTCACGGTAGAAGCCGCAGCCCTCCATCAGCTCCTCGTGGGTGCCGCGGTCGACGATGCGGCCGTTGTCCATGACCACGATCTCGTCAGCCAGCGAGACGGTCGAGAGGCGGTGGGCGATGATGAAGGTCGTGCGTCCGGTCATCGCCTCGTGCAGGCCGGATTTGATCGCCGCCTCGGTGGTCGCGTCGACCGAAGAGGTGGCGTCGTCGAGGATCAGGATCCGCGGGTCGGCCAGCAGGGCGCGGGCGATCGCCACCCGCTGGCGCTGGCCGCCGGAGAGGGTGAGGCCGCGCTCGCCGACCCTGGTCTCGTAGCCGTCGGGCAGCGCGGCGATGAAGTCGTGGGCCTGGGCGCTTCGGGCTGCTGCTTCGATCGCCTCCCTGGTTGCGCCCGGATTCGCGTAGGCGATGTTCTCGGCGACGCTGGCGGTGAAGAGGAAGCTGTCGTCGGCGACGAAGGCGACCTCCGAGCGCAGGGAGGCGACGTCGACCTCGCGCACGTCGACCCCGTCGACCAGGACCGTGCCGGAGCTGGGGTCGTAGAGGCGCGCGATCAGCGCAACCAGGCTGGTCTTGCCCGAGCCCGACGGCCCGACCAGCGCGACGGTGCGCCCGGCCTCGATCTCGAGCTCGACCTCGGTCAGAGCGGGAATTGCCGCGGGGGCCTCGGGGTCGCGCGTTGCCCCGGCCTCGTAGCGCAGGCTGACGTCGCGAAGCTGGACCCGGCCGCCGCCGGCCGGCAGGGGCGGCGCCTCGGGCGGACTCTCGATCCGCGGCTCGCGGTCGAGGATTTCGAACAGACGGTTACCGGAGGCGATCGCCCGCTGTGCCATCCCCATCGCCACCCCGAGCATCCGCATCGGCCCGGCCAGGATCGCCAGGTAGGTGTAGAAGGCGGTGAAGGCGCCGAGGCTGAGGTTGCCGGCGATCACCTGGCGGCCGCCGATCAGCAGGACCAGGGCGATGCCGATCTGCGGCAGCAGGCCGATCAGCGGCGAGAAGAACGCCTGCAGCTTGGTCGAGTAGATGCTCTGGTCGAAGACGCGGGAGACGGCTCGTGCGAAGCGGTGCAGCTGGTACTCCTCGCGGGCGAAGGCCTTGACGATGCGGATCCCGGAGACGTTCTCCTCCGCCTCCGCGGTCAGCTCGGCGATCCGCTGCTGCACCTCCTGCTGGGCCGGGCGCGAGACGCGGTTGTAGCGGGAGGCGGTGTAGACGATGAACGGCGCCGGCGCCAGCGCGATCAGCGCCAGCAGCGGGTCGATCGCGATCATCACGGCGCTGGCGAGCACGATCGTCAGCAGGTTCTGGGTGATGAAGATCAACCCGTAGCCGAGGAAGAAGCGGATCGCCCCCAGGTCGACCGTCGCCCGCGACATCAGCTGGCCGGTCTGCTGCCCGTCGAAGAAACCCAGCTCCAGCCGCTGCAGGTGGGCGTAGAACGTCTCCCGCAGGTCGAATTCGACCGCCAGCGAGACCTTGCCGGCGACCAGGCGTCGGACCACGGTCAGGCCGAGGCGCAGGATCGCCGCCGCGAAGATCGCCAGCGCCAGCGGCAGCAGGGCGGACTCGTCCTTTTCGACGATCGCGTTGACAGCGCGCCCGATCAGCCACGGGATCAGCACCGTCATCCCCATCGCCGCCCAGGCGAACGCCAGCGAACCCCAGAGCTGGGGCCGGTAAGGGCGCAGAAAGCCCATCAGACGGCGGTACGTCTGCATCCCAACTCACTATACAAAGTGAAGTATTGGAATTCACCGCGCGGCGCGCCACGGCGGCGCGGGCGCTAGCCGCTCAGCCTGGCAGCCGCCTTGGCGCTCGGCACTTTGCCGTTCGCGCACGGTTTCGGGCCGTGGCCGGGACGGGCGAGGATCTGGAAGTTGGTGACGGCGTGGACCGGCGTCGTCGCGCCGCTGTTCTGCGCCAGGTTGAGAATCAACCGGTAGAAGCCGGGGGGGAGGTCGCGGTAGAAGATCTCGGGCCGCGTGCTCGGCGAGTAACTGCCGGAGGTGCCGATCCGCTCGGCGAGGACGCCGTTGGGCCCCGAGTAGCGCGGGTAGTCGAAGGAGCGGCCGACCAGGCGGCTGTTGCCGATCGGGCTGTTGATCGCGTGCAGGAGTTTGACTGGGTCGACGCAGTCGGGCACGCGCTTGAGGCTGAAGCGGATGTGGCCCTCGCCGAGCCGGGGATCGTGGCCGAACTGAAGCGGAGCCAGGTGGAAGTTGTGGACGGTCGCCTTGACGACGACGGCGTGACCGGTCTGGCGGGCGCCGTTGCGGGGGGAGATGATGTCTACGCTGGGTTGGCCCGGCACCGTCTCCTCGCTCGTCTGCGCGGGTTTGGAATCGGAGCTGCCGCCGAAGATCAGCGCCAGCGCCAGGGCAGCGACGGTCGCTGAAAGTGCCACCAGGGTCGGGATCCTCCTACGCATCGGAGCGGGAACATTACGCGCAACTTCCAGATCCACAGGCGGCGGGCCGGCAGCGCGATCGTGGCATTGGCGATCGGGTTCGCCCTGGCGGCGCCGGCCGCTGCGCCCGCGGACCTCGCCGCCCACGTTCACCCGTTCGCCGGCACCCGCCCCGGCCCGGGGACCTTCGGCGGCGGTCACAACTTCCCCGGCGTGGCGCTGCCCTTCGGGATGGTCCAGTGGAGTCCCGACACGACGCCCTCCGCACCCCACTCGGGGGGTTACGACCATCGCGACAACCACGTCCGAGGGTTCAGCCTCACGCACCTCAGCGGTGCCGGCTGCGCCCTCTACGGCGATTTCCCCTTCCTGCCGACCACCGAGCCCCTCACCTCCTCGCCGGCCTCGCCCGGCGGCGGCCTCGACGGCAGGTTCGAGCCGGGCTTCGCTCACGCCGAGGAGGTCGCGCGGCCGGGCTTCTACGAGGTTCGGCTCAACCCCGTCCGCGGTGCCGGCATCGACCTGGCCCTGACCGCGACCACGCGCACGGGCATGGCCCGCTTCGAGTTCCCACCCAACCCGCACAGCAGCGTGATCGTCGACGCGGGAGGCAGTGCCCAGCCCAACGACTTTGCCGCCGTCACCGTCGATCCCGGCCGCCGCGAGATAACCGGCACCGCCTCCAGCGGTCTGTTCTGCGGTCAGCGCCCGCGCTACCGGGTCCACTTCGTGGCCGTCTTCGACCGCCGCTTCGATGCCTTCGGAACCTGGGAGGGCGACTCGCTCGACCGCGGTGGCAGGAGCTCCGAAGACAGCCAGGGCCCCGTCGCCAACCCCGGCACCACCGCCCGCGCCGGTGCCTACGCCAGCTTCGACACCCGCGGGGACAGGGTCGTCAGGGCCCGGGTCGGCATCTCGTTCGTAAGCGTCGATGGTGCCCGCGCCAATCTCGCCGCCGAGAGCGGGGGCGCCGGCTTCGCCGCGCTCGCCTCGCGCGCCCGCGAGCACTGGAACCAGGCGCTGGGGCGGGTCCGTGTCAGCGGCGGCCCCAAGCACTTGCTCGACACCTTTTACACGGCCCTCTACCACGCTTTTTTGGCGCCGCGGACCTTCAACGACGTCGGCGGCGCCTATCCGGGCATGGACGGGCAGATCCACCACGCTCGCGGCCGCACCCAGTACGCCGACTTCTCCGGCTGGGACATCTACCGCACCCAGGTGCAGCTGCTCTCGCTGTTGGTGCCACAGCGGGCCAGCGAGATGATGCGCTCGCTGCTGGCCGATGCGGAGCAGAGCGGCTGCCTGCCGCGCTGGGCCTACGCCAACGGCCAGAGCATGACGATGGTCGGCGATTCCGCTGACCCGATCCTTGCCTCGGCTGCGGCCTTCGGCGCTGACGCATTCGACCAGCGTGCGGCGCTGGAGGCGATGGTCAGGGGCGCGACCGAGCCCTGCCGCAGCGCCAACGGCGATTACCTGCAGCGCCAGGGCCTGGCCGAGTACCTGGCGCTCGGCCACGTCCCGTTCGAGCTCGACACCAACACCCGCAACGCCAACTCGATCTACGGCGATCCCGACGCGGTGTGGGGCTCGGCGGCGACGAGCCTCGAGTACGCGGTCGACGACTTCGCGATCGCCCAGTTCGCCGCCCGCTCCCTGCGCGACCGTTCCACCTACGGTGCCTTCATGCACCGCTCGGCCAACTGGCGCCGCCTCTTCAACCCGGCCAGTCGGATGATCGAGCCCCGCTTCGCCGACGGTCGCTTTCCGGCGCGTTACGACAACCTCAGGGGAGGTGGCTTCGTCGAGGGCAATTCGGCCCAGTACACGTGGATGGTTCCGCAGGACCCCGGCGGCTTGGTCCAGCGCATGGGAGGGCCGGGCCGGGCCGCCGCTCGTCTCGACCGTTTCCTGCGTCGGCTGAACGGCGGGGCGGGGGGGACCCATACCGACCATGCCCTGCTGGGCAACGAGCCGACCCTGCACACGCCCTGGCTCTACGACTGGATGCGGCGGCCCTACCGCACCCAGGCGGCGGTCCGACGCGCTCTGCTCGGCCTCTACGACACCTCGCCCGACGGCTACCCGGGCAACGACGACCTCGGCACGCTCTCGGCCTGGTACGTGTTCGGCGCCCTCGGCCTCTATCCGGAGGTGCCCGGCGTCGGCCTGTTGGCGATCGGCAGCCCCCTCTTCGAGCGGTCTGAGATCCGCCTCCCGCAGCGCCGGCGGGCGCTGATCCTCGCTCGCGGAAACGGTCCCTACGTCCAGTCCTTGCGCCTCGACGGCCGCGCTCACGGCAAGCCCTGGACGATCTATTGCGCGCTGGCTCGGGGCGCGACGCTCTCCTTCCAGCTCGGCCGCCGCCCCAACCGCCGCTGGGGTTCCTCGGCGGCGGCAGCGCCACCGTCGTTCGGGCCCCAGCGGCCGATGCCGAAGGGAAACTGCGCTCCGTGAGCAGGCGCTCGGCCGTGCTCTGGGCCCTCGCCGGTTTGACGGTGCTCGGCGTCGCCGTGCGCTTCGCCAGCCTCGGCCTGCAGAGCTACCACCACGACGAGGCGATTACTGCGATGCGGGTGATCCCGGGCAGCTTCGGCGAGATGATGCACGCAGTAAAGGCGAGCGAGTCCAACCCACCCCTCTACTACATCCTCGCCTGGGGGTGGGCAAAGGTGGTTCGGGACCGGCGAGGTCGGCCTGCGCTCACTCTCCGCCCTGTTCGGAGCGGCCACGGTGCCGGTCGGCTACCTGATCGGTCGCCAGCTGGCAACTCGACGCATCGGCCTGATCCTGGCGGCGCTGATCGCCGTCAACCCGATGCTGATCTGGTACTCGCAGGAGGCCCGTTCTTATTCGTTGCTGGTCTTCTTCGGCGCCGTTTCGTTCTTCTTCTTCGTGCGGGCGCTGGACACACAGCGCGGGCGTGACCTGGCGCTCTGGGCACTGGCATCGTCGTTGGCGCTCTGCAGTCACTATTTCGGTGTCTTCGCGGTCGCGATCGAGGGGGCATGGCTGCTGGTGGCGCTGCGGGTGCGCTGGCACGCCGTCCTGCCGGCGCTCGCCGGCGTCGGCGCGGTCGGCCTGGCGCTGCTGCCCCTCGCCAACTCTCAGAACAACCCAACCCATATCGGCTGGATCGAAAACAGCCCCCTGCCCGAACGCCTCTGGGAGACCGCGGTCTCCTTCCTCGTCGGCGAAACCGGCCACGTGATCGCCGCCTCGCCGCGGGAGCGCTACGCACTGTTTCCGCTCCTTCTCGTCGGCGTCGCGCTGACCCTCGTTGCGCTGTGGGGAAGCTGCCGCGAGCGGCGAGGGGCGGGACTCGGGCTCGGGCTGGGCCTGGGCATCTTTGGCTTGACGGCGATCGCCGCGCTGGCCGGCAAGGACTACGTGGTCGAGCGCAACCTGCTGCCGGCCCTGGTGCCGCTGCTGACCGCCGTCGCGATCGGCCTCGCCGTGTCCAGCGCCCGCCGGGTCGGGCTCCTGCTCGCGGTTGCCCTCTGTGCCTACTGGCTCGCCTTCGACGTCTACGTCACCCAGACGCCGAACCTGCAGCGGCCCGACTATCGCACCGTGACCGAGAAGCTCGGCCCGCCCCGCATCGGGCAGCGAGCGATCGTCACCTGGAAGCTCGCCGCCGATCCGGTCCGCTACTACCTGCGTGACAATGCGGTGCGCGTGTACGGTGGATCGGCATGGATAAGCGAGATTGCCGTGCTGCGAAAGCCGCTGGCAACCGGAAAGCCGATTAATCTGCCGTCCTCGTTCCACCAGGTCGAGCGAGTTCGAGCCGACCGGCTCACGCTCAACACCTACGTCTCCAAACGCCCGGTGAAGCTTTCATTCAAAACCCTGGACCACCTGCCGACCGGCTTCGGCGAAGACGCCGTGCTGATCGACGCTCCGCAGCCATGAGTCCCTCGGAATTCGCGGATAGGATCGGGGCCGCCGCCCGCCGCCCGGCGAGCTGGTGGCAGCTCCTCAAGTTCGGGATAGTCGGTGGCTCCGGCTATCTGATCAACCTCGCGGTCTTCGCCCTCCTGGCCGGCACCCTCGACGTGCATCACCTGGCTGCGGCCGTCGGCGCTTTTTGCGTCGCCGTCACCAACAACTTCCTCTGGAATCGCTACTGGACCTTCAGCCCCGGCGACGGCTCGGCGGGCTTTCAGGCGGCTCGTTTCTTCGTCGTCAGCGTTGCCGCCCTCGGCCTCAATCTGATCGTGCTGGAAGCGCTCGTGGCAGGCGCCGGAACCGGCGAGCTGACCGCGCAGGCGATCGCCGTCGCCGTCGCGATGCCGTTCAACTTTCTCGGCAACAAGCTCTGGACGTTCGCCCAATAGGGCCTCAGTCGGCGCTGCCCAGCCACTCCATCAGCTCCGGCAGGCGCCGGCGCAGCTGTGGGGAGGGGGACGCGAGCTCGGCTCGCGCAAGGTGGATCGCCGCTCCGATCCGCAGTGTTGCCAGTGTCGGTCCGCCCTCGACGTGCGCCTCCAGGCGTTTCAGCGTCCTCCAGTCGGTTTGGAGTCGCCAGAGCGCAGCACGGGCTCCCTCTGGGTCTCGTTCGGCCATCGCTATCACCGCTTCGACGCCGGCCTTCAACGGCTCCGGGGAGTGTTCCGCTGCATCCAACGCCTTCGCCAGCCCATCGGGATCGCAGGGGTCGGAGACGACAAGCAGGGTTTCTCTACCGGTTCCGGACACTCGGGTACGGCGCAATATCCCACAAGATAATGCGCGGTGCCTGGGTGAGCACGCCCGCCGCCTCGAGCGGGGCGGGGAGACCGCTGAGTTAGCCTTGAGCGCGATGAGCCAGGGAAAGCCGAGCTACGACGCGGGGCGGATCGAGGCTGCCAGGCAGGCGGTGTGGGAGGCGCGAGGTGACAATCAGGCGCCGCGGCCGGCCGACGGCCAGGCCCGGGCCTACGTCAAGCCATCGAGCCCCTTCACCTCCGGCAACCTGCACATGGGCCACGTTCGCGACTACTCGATCGGCGATGCCTACGCCCGCTTCCGCCGCGCTCGCGGCGACGCCGTCCTGCTCGGATTCGGTTTCGATGCCTTCGGCCTCCCCGCCGAGCTCGCCGCGATCGAGCGCCAGGAGCCGCCCGCGGACTGGGTCGCGCAGTGCGGCGAGCGCATGCTGGGCCAGATGAAGCGGCTCGGCTTCTCCTTTGACTACGACCGCGTCTTCTACAGCTCCGACGAGGGCCAGTACCGCTGGTCGCAGTGGCTCTTCCTCACCCTGCTGGAGGCCGGTCTGGTCTACCGCGAGGACGCCACCGTCGACTGGTGCGACACCTGTCAGACGACCCTGGCCTCGATCCAGGTCGAGGACGGTCGCTGCTGGCGCTGCCACAACGAGGTGCGACTGATCCGGCGGCCAACCTGGTTCCTGCGGATCACGCCCTATCTGGAGGAGAACGACCGCAACACCGAGCAGCTGCAGAACTGGGACGACCTCTCGCTCTCCACCCAGCGCTACATCCTCGGCCGCAGCGACGGGGTGGAGGTGGATCTCGCCGCCGCCGGCCGCTCGCTGACTGTCTTCAGCCCCCACCCGCAAGCGCTCGCGCAGGCGCGCTTCGTCCTGCTCTCGCCCCGCCACCCAGAGGTCGAGGCCTGGGCCGGGGCCCCGGAGGTGCGCGAGGAGCTGGAGCGGATGCGCTCCGGTGGCTGGGAGCGCAGCGCCCGCGACGCCCGCTCGGTGCCGATCGTCGATACCGGTGCCTCGATCGCGGGGCCGGGGGACGGAGAGCTGCCGGTCTTCGTCTCGCCCTTGGTCGACGCTCGCTACGGCCCGACGGCCGCCCTCGGCATCCCGGCGGTCGACGAGGCCGACGCGGAGCTCGGTCGCCGCATGGAGCGCGTGCCGGGCGCGGCAGAGGGTGAGGAGCCGGACGAGGAGCCGGCGCCGGTCGCCGGCGTCCGCGAGACCAAGCGCTACCGCGCCAACGACTTCTCGATCTCGCGCCAGCGCTCCTGGGGTACCCCGATCCCCGTCATCCACTGCGATGCCTGCGGAGCCGTGCCGGTGCCCGCGGCCGACCTGCCGGTGGTCCTCCCACGCGACATCGCCCCGACCGGCGAGGGCAACCCGCTCGCCGAGCGGCCCGACTTCGTCGACGTCGAGTGCCCCCGGTGCGGTGCCGGCGCCAAGCGGGAGACCGACACCCTCGACTGCCACTTCGATGCCCTCTGGCTCTGGGTGCCGGCGGCGGTGCCCCCGGCGGACCGGGACGAGCAGATGTTCACCCACCCGGACCTGCAGGAGTGGCTGCCGGCCGAGCGCCTCGTGGCCGGGGGAGACAGCGGCGGCTTCGTCTTCGACCAGCGCATCGTCACCAAGGCCCTTCGCGACATCGGGCCCTTCGGCTTCCTCGAGGACGGCGAGCCGTTTGCCGGCTGCCTCTTCCACGAGATGGTGATCGCCGAGGGGCGCAAGATGAGCAAGCACCTCGGCAACGTCGTCAACCCCGACGAGCTGGTCGAGCGCTACGGCGCCGACACCGTGCGGCTCGCGGTCCTCTACGCGGCCGGCCCGGCCAAGACGCTCAACTGGAGCGACGGGGCGCTGCGTTTCGCCAACCGCTTCCTGCGCAACCTCTGGACCTACTCGCACGACCGCTTCGCGGCTCTCGAGAACGCCCGCCACGACGCCGAGGCCGCGGCTGACACCGAGTTCATGCGCGACCGCTTGCGCAAATGGTGCGAGAACGGTTTGGCCAGGATCACCGACGACGTCGCCGATTTGCAGATGCACAAGGCCGTCCGCGATATCACCCGCCTCTTCGAGCGCATCCAGGACTTCGAGAAGCGGGTGGTCAAGCGCCGCGGCCAGCTCGACCGCGCCGATGCCGAGGCACAGATCGCCGCCCTCGCCCTGCTTGCCCAGGCGCTGGCGCCCTTCGCCCCGCACACGGCCGAGGAGTTGCTGCTCGCCTCCGGGCACTTCGAGGAGTCCGCGCTTCCGGCCCCGTGGCCCGATTCGGCACCGATCCCGATCGCTGCTGGAGCTTCCGCGGCAACCCCCTGAGCCCCAGGGTGACCAAAATCTGCCCGAATAGACAAGGCACCTTGATTGTTACACGAGGTTATGTTATGAATGGCCCTGCCGGGCGATCACCGGTGAAGGAGGCGGGGCTCTCATATGGGGAACCGCCTTGGGGTGGCAAAGGAAGGACCTAGCGTGAGCCAGGATCAAGACCGTCATCGACGGTTCCTGGTGGCGCCTATACAGACGCCGCCCCGCCTCCCTTCATCGCTCCCACCCCGGCTGGCTGAAGGCTCGGTCGAGCTCCGGCTCGACCGGCAATAGCCGCGACGGGCCGCCCAGGGCAAGGGGCGTTCCCGGCGTATCAGCTCGAAGGGGGCCGCTCGACTTCGATCCGGCCCTTCTTCGGGTTCCAGGAGACGCCCTTGCAGAGCTCGCCGGGGGTGGTCCCGAGGGATCCCGCCAGCTTGACGATCGTCGAGAGCCGGGGCTCACGTCCGGCCCGCTCAAGGAGCGAGATCTCGGTTCTGTGCAGCTGGCACAGCTCACCCAGGGTTTCCTGGGAGATGCCGGCCTTCGTTCGGGCGCTGCGGAGGTTGGCGGCGAATCGCTCTTGGGGAGTCATGGCGGGCGGGTTACTTCGAGCTGAAGACAGCAACTTTACAGACAGAAGGGTTCGCAATCAAGCACGGGATCGCGGTTCCGCTACCTTCTCGCAGGGAAGAGGAAGACGGATCACCGAATCTTTACGCAGAAAGCATTGAGCGCCACCAGCCTATGTGTTATACCCGTGCGACCATTGGACGAGTGTCGATTCTGGCCAGCGCCCTGAGGGCGAACCAGGCGGCGGCAAAGGAGGAGTCATGAGCGACGCGGTCGATCCGCATCTGGGCGGGCCGGAGGGCCCCGAACCAGCTCCTGCGCCACCGAACTCGTCTGCCGCGACTGCGGTTACCGCACGCCGCTGCTCGACACCGCCTTCAAGTGCCCCGCCTGCGGCGAGGGCCTCGACGTCGACTACGACTACGAGCGTGCCAAGGCACTTATCGCCGAGCGCGACCTTGCCGATCGGCCGCAGAACATCTGGCGCTTCGAGGAGCTGCTGCCGATCGTCTCGCAGCGCGCCCAGGCCAAAGTGGGGCTGTTCGCCGGTCAGACCCCGCTGATCCGCGCCGACCGCCTCGGGGCCGAGCTCGGGCTGAAGAACCTCTATCTCAAGGACGACTCGACCAACCGCCCGACGCTCTCCTACAAGGACCGCGTGGTCGGGATGGCGATCGCCCGCCTCCTGGAGCTGGGTAAGGACGAGGTCGGTTGCGTCTCCACCGGCAACGTCGGCACCGCCGTCGCGGCGCTCGCCGCCAAGGCCGGCGCCACCGCTTACATCTTCTACCCCGGGAACATGGAGAAGGGGAAGGCGAAGGCCTGTCGGGCGCTCGGCGCCCAGGTCTGCCAGCTGGACGGCAACTACGACCAGGCAAATCGGGCCTGCCGTGAGCTTTCCCTCGCGAGCGGGATCCAGTTCGCGAACATCACCCTGCGCCCGTTCTATGCGGAGGGCGCGAAGACGATGGCCTTCGAGGTCGTCGAGCAGCTCGGCTGGACGGCGCCCGACCACTTCGTGATCCCGGCGGCGGGGGGGCCTCTCCTCCCGCGTCCACAAGGGCCTCAACGAGCTCGAGGTGGTCGGCTTGGCCGAGACGGCCGCGACCAAGATCAACATCGCCCAGGCGGGCGGTTGCGGACCGATCGCCACGGCCATCCTCGAGGGCGGCGAGATCGTCCCGCAGACGCCCGACACGGCCGCCCACTCGCTTGCGATCGGCGCCCCCGGCGATGGCACCCTGGTGCTCGACGCCGTGCGCACCCGCGAGGGCTCGGCGGCGATGCCAAGCGACGAGGAGATCTTCGCCGCGATCGACCTCTTGGGGGCGACCGAGGGCATCCTCACCGAGCCCGCCGGCGGCACCACGATCGCCGCCACCGCGAGGCTTGCCGCGCAGGGCAAGTTGGGTGCGGAGGAGACCGTCGTCGCTGTGATCAGCGGCAACGGACTCAAGACCCTTCAGGAGCATCCCGACAAGCCGTGGCCGGAAATGGTCGCCTGCAACGTCGAGACGATGGGAGCGATGCTCACCGAGTTTCGCCAGGCAGCCGCCGCCGCGCTGCACTAGAGAAGCCCTTAGCCCGACCCCCTCCCTAAGCCCGAATCCGCGCCTCCTCGAGGTCCAGGTCGCGCTCGATCTGGCGCATCGTCACGTTGCGCAGGCGTTCGCCGCCGCGCAGTTCCAGCAGGATCTCGCGCTCGACCCCGATCAGCTCGCGCCGCAGGGCGCCGTAGTCGGCGAGGCGCTGCTCACGGGCGATCACCTCCGGATCCTCTCCTCCCAGCACCTGCTGGCACATGCGGAAGCGGGCCCGATAGAGGTCGCGCAGGCGCTGCAGCTGCGAGTTCGAGGCGCGCTCCTCGTCCTCGATCTCGTCGATCCGGTCCAGCGCCGCCTGGGCGGCCTCCATCCGCGCCACCGCCTCTTCGTCGCTCCAGCGGCGCGGCTCCTCCAGCCGCAACTTGCGGATCGCGAACGGCAGCGAGAGGCCCTGGCCGACCAGGGTGATGAGGATCAGGGCGAAGGTGATGAAGATGAGCTGGGGGCGGTCGGAGACGCTGAGCGGGACCGCCAGCGCGGCGGCGAGCGAGACGGCGCCGCGCATGCCGCTCCAGCCGACCGCGAAGCGCTCGCCGGGCGTCTCCCCGGCACTGGAGCCCATCGCGAACACGAAGGCGAGGCGGAGGCCGATCGAGGCCGCCGCGATCGCCGCGATCGGCACCAGCAGCTCGCCGATCCCGGACGAGCTCGCCTCCAGGGAGTCGACGATCCCCGGCAGCTGCACGCCGAGCAGGACGAAGAGGGCGGTCTCGAGCGTGAAGATGAGGACGTTCCAGAAGGCGACCGCGCTGAGGCGGGTGTCGGCGTCGACCGCGCGCGGCGACTGGTAGCCGCCGTAGAGGCCGGCGACGACGGCGGCGAGGATGCCGGAGACGCCGACCTCCTCGGCGCCGATGTAGGCGCCGTAGGCGGTCAGCACGGTGAGGACGACGACCAGGCTGGCGTCGGCCTGGCGGCGGATGACGAGGATCGAGAAGGCCCCGACGAGCAGCCCGACGAGGATGCCGCCGGCGGCGACGAAAAGGAATTCCAGGGTTGCGTCTCCGAGCGCGAAGGCGCCGCCGGCGGCGACGCCGATCGCGATCCGGTAGATCACCAGCGCGGTGCCGTCGTTGATCATCGACTCGCCTTCGACCAGCAGGCGCACCCGCTGGGGGCCGCCGATGCGGCGGAAGACGGCGATCGCGGCGACGGCGTCGGTCGGCGCCAGGATCGCTCCCAGGACCGCCGCCTCGGCCCAGCCCAGGTCGGGGACCAGGGCGTGGGCGACAAGCGCCACCAGGCCGGCGGTGAGGAAGACGAGGGCTATGGAGAGCAGGCCGAGCGGCTTCATCACCGTGCGCAGCTCACGCGGCGAGGTGCGCCAGCCGGCGGAGAAGACCAGCGGCGGCAGGAAGACGAGGAAGATCGTGTCCGGATCCAGCTCGATCTCCGGCAATCCCGGCAGGAAGGCGATCGCGAGGCCGCCGAGCACGAGCACGATCGGCGCCGGCACGTTGCCGTACTCGGCGACGCGGACCAGCAGCGTCGCCGCCAGCA
Organism: uncultured Solirubrobacterales bacterium; assembly: GCA_963802935.1. Lineage (GTDB taxonomy): Bacteria > Actinomycetota > Thermoleophilia > Solirubrobacterales > 70-9 > VAYN01. Next base: position 51,191 of record CAWDKO010000009.1, read on the forward strand.
TCAGGATCAGGATCGACTCGATGTGGTTCATCTGGGCATAGCATCCTGTCAATGGACGCGACGCTCACCCCTCCGCTCGAGGAGATCGACCACACTCGTGGTGAGCTGGGGAGACCGTTGGAGCTGGTGATGTTCGGCGATTTCCAGTGCCCCTTCTGCCTCGGCGCCCAGTCGGTGCTGCGTCGGGTGCACGAGCGACTCGGCGAGCGTCTGGTCTTCGCCTTCCGTCACCTGCCGATCCCCGAGCGCCATCCGCTGGCGCCATTGGCGGCCGAAGCCAGCGAGGCAGCCGCCGCGCAGGGACAGTTCTGGGAGTACCACGACGCCCTCTTCGCGGCCCAGCCGAAGCTCTCGCCCGAGACGATTCTGGCGGTGGGGAAGGAGCTCGGCCTCGACGCCGAGCGGATCGCGGCGGAGCTGGACTCCGGCGCCCATCGCGAGCGCGTCGAGCGTGACCTTCGCTCAGCCGAGCAGAGCGGCGCGACCGGCACGCCGACTTTCTTCGTCAACGGCGCCCGGCTCTACGGTGCCTACGACGCGTCCTCGCTGGTCGAGGCGCTCGAGGGCGAGCAGGCAGACAGCGTCTGACCCGCCTGTATACTCGCCCGCGCTTTGAGTCCTCAGCGAAGTTCAACTCGCAAGGGAGGCGTGGCCGCCGCCCTCGTTCTTCTCGTCCTCCTGGTCACCCCGGCGAGCGCCCTGGCGGCGAACGGCTCGATCGCGGGAACCGTCACCGCGACTGCGGGTGGCGCCCTGCTGACCGAAATCGAAGTCTGCGCCTACGAACTGGGCGAAGAAGAAATCTTCGAATGCGCTGAAACGGATTTTGACGGCACCTACTCGATCGAGGGCCTGGCGCCGGCCGATTACAAAGTCGAATTCTGGCCGCCGGCGGGCGTGAACCTCTCCCCCGAGTACTACGACAACAAGACCTCCTGGTCAGACGCGGACCTCGTCGGGGTCGCCGACGGCGCCGAAACTCCCGGCATCGATGCGGCGCTCGAGGAAGGCGGTTGGATCGAAGGCCAGGTGGTCGATGCGGGGACCAAACTCGGCCTCGAAGAGATCGTCGCCTGCGCCTTCCCGATCGACGAAACGGGCTTCGGGCGTTGCGCGGTGACCGCTGCCGACGGCAGCTACGAGATCCTCGGGCTGCGAACCGATTCCTACGAAGTCGGATTCTTCCCCTTGGAAGAAGAAGGCGAGTACCTCTCTCAGTACTACGACGGCAAGTCATTCTGGTTCGAAGCGACCCCTGTGCTCGTCACCGCCGGCGCGGGCGTGGACGAAATCGACGCCGCGCTGCAGAAAGCGGGGCGGGTCGCCGGCACCGTGACCGACGCGCTCAGCAGCGCCGGCGTCGGCTCCAGCCTGGTCTGCCTGCTCGACGCATTCGAAGGCGAAATCTTCGAATGCGACTTCACCGGGCCGGGTGGCAAATACGAGATCGGAGAAGTGCCGGCCGGCACCTACAAGGCCTGGTTCTCTCCGGACATCCCGGAATGGGAACTCGAAGACGACTACTTCCAGCAGTTCTACAACGGCAAACCGAGCTTCGCCCAGGCCAACCCGATCGCGGTCGGGTCCGGCGCGGTCGTTTCCGGGATCGACGCGCGCCTGGTCAGCCGCAAAGCACCGCCCTCGGCGGCGCGGCCGGTCACGCCGCCGGCGATCACGGCGCCCGTCAAACCGCGTCCGCCGATCGTGAAGCGGTGCCCCAAAGGGAAGCGAAAGGTGAAAAGGAACGGCAAAGTCCGGTGCGTGAAGAAGGGCAAGCGCAAGAAGCACGAGGGGCGCGCTGCGGGCCGGGCGAACACCGAGCGCCAGGTTGCCGGCCGGCCTCTGGTCCCACATCGGCCCTGAGGGCCGCGAACCGGGCACCGCAACTGCGCTCGTGCCGGCAAACCGGTCCAAACGAGGGGAGACTTTGGTGGCAAGGGTGCGCTTGGTGACGATCGCGGTGGCGCTGTGCGGGGCGTTGGGGATGGCAGTGCCTTCGCTGGCGGCTGCGGGCTCGATCTCGGGGACGGTCAGCGCGGAAGGCGGCGGCCCGATCCAGGGCGTCGAAGTGTGCACTCAGCCCGAGCCGTTCTCCTTCGAATCCCCCTGTGCCCAGACGAACGGCAGCGGCGCCTACAAAATCGACGGGCTGCCCGGGGCCTCCTACCACGTCGCCTTTTTCACCTACGTCAACGACCTCAACTACGTCCCCGAGTCCTGGAACGACCAGCCGCTGAACCTCGCGGGTGGCGATCTCGTCCCGGTCGGCGCCACACAGGACGTGACCGGGATCGACGCCGAACTGGAGGAAGGCGGCATCATCGAAGGCAGCGCCGAAGACGGCGAAACCCACGGGTCCGCAGTCGGCGTCGAAGTCTGCGCGTCGAGCTTCTCCCCGGTCGAATCGTTCGCCTGTGGGATCACCGGCTCCGACGGCAGCTACGCGATCAACGCGCTGACGACGGGCGAATACACGGTCAGCTTCGAAGGCGGGAACAACGCCAACTACCTGCGTCGCTGGTACGACGAAGCGGAATTCTCCTCGGGCGCGACTGAGGTGCCGCTGACCGCCGGCGACACCGTGACCGGGATCGACGCGGTGCTGCAGCCGGGCTCCCAGGTCCTCGGCCGGGTTACCGAAGCTGGGACGGGTGTCTCTCTGAAAGACGTCGAGGTCTGCGTGTATGACCCGCTGAAAGTCCCCTCGGTCGAATACGCCGGGCCCTGCGACTGGACCGACTCGGCCGGGAACTACGCGATCCGCAGCCTGCCCGCGAGCACCTACAAGGTCGTCTTCTCGCAGGAACCCAACAGCCCGGAATTCATCCTCGACGACACCTACTTCGAGCAGTGGTGGCGGGGGGCGGCGTCGGTGAACGAGGCGACGCCGATCGCGCTTACGCCGCCGCAGGCGGCGATCGGGATCGACGCCCAGCTGGTGAACATGATCCAGAGGCCGAAACCCGACCCGATCCAGGTCTCGTTCGTCCCCCGGCCGCAGCCGCCGAAATCGCCGAAGAAGTGCAAGAAGGGCTTCCACAAGAAGAAGGTCAAAGGCAAGAAGCGCTGCGTGCGCAAGCACAAGAAACACGGCAAGCACCACCGCCAGGGCGGCAAGCGCAGCGGGTGAGAGCCCTCGTCCAGCGCGTCAGCCAGGCGGCAGTCGACGTCGAGGGAGAGCGCGTCGCCCAGATCGGCCCCGGGATGCTGGTCCTGCTCGGGGTCGGCGTCGGGGACGGGGAGGAGGAGGCGGACCGGCTCGCGGACAAGGTCCACGCGCTGCGCATCTTCGACGACCCCGAGGGGAAGATGAACGAGCCGCTCGGCGCGCGCGAGATCCTCTGCGTCAGCCAGTTCACCCTCTACGGGGACGCCCGCAAGGGCAACCGGCCCAGCTACGTGCAGGCGGCCCGGCCGGAGGTCGCGGAGCCGCTGTATGACCGCTTCTGCGTGCGCCTCGGCGCCAGGAAGGGCGTGTTCGGCGCTTGCATGGGGGTTGCGCTGGTCAACGACGGTCCGGTGACGCTGATGGTTGAGACCACCGCCGAGGTGCCTCAAACTTAAATATACTGATTTTTCTCACATAAACGTCCAAATATCGGGTAAAACTTCAAGGGTTGGCTGGCGTACCCAAATTCGGAGGCGTTTGTGCCCCTCGGACGACCCAACGATCTGCAAGCAGCATCGAGGCCCTCAAAGGGTTGGACGATTGCCGTTGTCGCGGCCTTGCTCGCGTCTGCCGCGTTTGTTTTCGCCACTCCCTCAGCATCTGCCATCCAGCTCGAAGTGCCGGGCGTCGCGAAGCTCGAAGTGCCGGGCGTCACGGTCCCGCAGTTGCCGCCACCGGTCCCACTTCCGGTCCCAGCCCCGCCCCCAGCGGTCAAAGTGCCGGACTTGCCTGCGCCATTGCCTTCGCCCTCCTCGCCGCCGGTACCGAAGCCCTCGGGGAGTCCGGGCGACGTCGCGAGGTCCGGCGGCGACTCGACCCCGGGTGTCAGGAGTGACAGCGGAGATGGGCACTCGACCGGCGAGGTCAGGAGTGCTGGGGTGGAAGCGCCGCGGCCGCAAGCGGTCCCCGGCAGGGAATCCGGCGTCAGCTCGGACCGCTCGGGCGGCGGAGGACGGGCTGACGGCGGGGAGTCCGCGATCAGGCCAGGGGTTGCGGTTCCTCGACGGCATCTAGTCGCCTACGTCTGGCCGGCGATTGCCCTGGGGCAGGTGGGCGAGGCTTTGGTGATGCAGCTGGCGAGATTGGGAGGCGTGACCTTCCCGACCCCCGGCATGGCCCCCTCGCTCTCGCTGCTGACGGGGAACGCCGCGGCGAGCGGTGTCCCCGAGCCCCCGCGGCGATCCGCGACGCCGGACGCCTCGCGTCCGGCTCCGGCCAGCCCCCTCGCGCCTCATGGTGGAGGGATGGGTCTGCTCGCCGCGATGATCACCGTGCTGGCGGCGCTGGTAGGCGTGGTGGCGCTCGCCAGGCTCACGGTGGGAGAGGATCTCTTCTCATCGCGATGGCTGCACTGAACCCTTAGTAGGTTCGCGCGATGGAGTCAACGCCGGTGGAGGCGATCGAGGTCGAGGGGCGGCGGCTGGCTTGGCGCACCGTTGGAGAGGGATCGCCGCTGCTGCTCGTCAACGGATACGCGGCGACCAGCACGGACTGGGACCCGAGCTTCCTCTCCGGGCTGGCGGACTGCTTCGAGGTGATCTGCCCGGACAACCGCGGCGTCGGCGAGTCGGAGTTGGGGGAGGGGGCGCTGACGATCGAGGCCATGGCGGCGGATCTCGAGGCGTTCCTCGACGGGATGGATATCGCCCGCCTCCCGGTCGTTGGCTGGTCAATGGGTGGCTTCGTGGCGCAGAGGCTGGCCGTGCGGGCGCCCGAGCGCGTCTCCGCCTTGGCACTGCTCGCCACCGACCCCGGCGCCCCCGACTCGGTCGACGCCGATCCAGCGACCTGGGCTCGCCTGATCGATCACTCCGGCAGCGACCGCGAGCAGGCCTCGCGTTTGATCTCCCTGCTCTTTCCACCCGCTCTGGCGACGGACGTCGACCGCGAATTCGGTGAGGTCGTCGCGGCCGCCCACGCCGAGCTCTCGACCGCGACCCTGCGCGCCCAGGAGGCGGCGATGGACGCCTGGCACCGCGAGCCGCTCCCGCATGTCGACGACGCCCCGGTTTTCCCGCCGACCCTGGTCATCCACGGCGATCTCGACCAGGTCATCCCCCCGGCCAACGCTGAGCCCCTCGCAGCCCGTTGGCCAGGTGCCCGGGTCGAGCTCTTTCCCGGCTGCGGCCACGCCCTCATGGCCCAGGAGCCGCAGCGGATCGCGGACCTGATCCGCGATCTCGTGGCGCCCTGAGTCGACGCCGGCTCAGCGCCGGAGGAGGGACCCCGACACGCAGGTATGGTTGACGGATTCTGAGCAAGATTGGCTGCGGTTGGGAATTCACCCAACAGGGCCGGGATGTCGAGCAGAGGAGGGAACACGGATGAGTAGTGGCGAGAATCGTGAAGAGCTAGAACGGGAACTCAGGTCAAAGCGCCCGGGGGCCATAGAAGCAGCGTCCGCAATGGTGAACTTGATGCTCGCCAAGACACCAGACGGATCACCAAATTGGCAAATGACGAAAGAGGCAGCGATGGCCTTGCGGGGATTTGTGGAAGACGGGTCGCTCATGCGGCTTGTCGATGACGTCATCGCAGAAGCAGAGGAGGAAGGCGCCGAGTAGCCTCGCCAGGCCGCATTCATCCGGGGCCCTCCTTGCTTGGGGGCCAACCACAAGCGTCTTGCCCGCAATCGGAGAAGCCGATGCCGGAGGAAGCGCTCGACCCCCCGATCCGCCGCTCGATTCCCCCGCCGGCGTGAGTCCGCGCCAGCCGGTCGTCTTCGGCGAGCGCCTGATCGAGGCGCTGCGCAAGGGCGCGGAAGGGTCTGACCGCCCTGCCGATGGGCTCATGGCCCGCAAGCTTTGAGGGCCACGAGCCTGTAGATCCCGCTGTGAAGAAGGGGATTGAGCCGACAGTTGCAAGATGCGAACCGCCTTGTTTATATTGCCTGGGTGCGCTTCGCGGGGGGCAGGACCTCGGGCATTCGGCCTTGGGCCGATCTGATGACCCGTATCCGGGCTCGCCAAGCGGAGATCGAAGCCGCGATCCTCACCCGTATCGTGGCGATCGAGGATCCCGCAGAGGTGACGGATCCAACCTATGTCGAGGGGTTGACCGCGGCGCTGGGCGCCGCGCTCGAGTATGGCTTCGCGGGAATCGAACGCAGCGAGGAGCGCACTACGCTGGTCCCGATCGCGGTGCTCGCCCAGGCTCGCCTTGCCGCACGAAACGGCGTCAGCCTCAACGCGGTGCTTCGTCGCTATCTTGCCGGCTCCACGATTGTCGCCAACTGCCTAATCGAGGAGGCCGAGTACGAGGACTGGAAAGGAGGAAAGACCCTCGGCCGGCTACTCCGCCGCCAAGCCGAGACCTTCGAGCGCCTGATCGTCGCGATCGGCCGCGAGTACGAGCGCGCGGTCCAGGAGGATTCGCACGAGACTGCGGCTCAGCGTCGCCAGCGGCTGGTCGGGGAGCTGCTTGCGGGGAAGCGCTCCGAGGCTGCTGAGATTCGCTACGGCTTTGCGGCCTGGCATCTGGGTTTGTTCGCTGTAGGCTCTTCGGCCCTTGAGGCGATTGATGCCCTGGCGCGGTCCTTGGATGCTCATACGCTGCTTGTAGAGCAGGACGATGGGACTGTTTGGGCTTGGCTCGCTGGCGGCCGGGTGCTCGCCGGGGATTTCGAGCTCTCCCGCTATCTCCGTCCGCACGCCCAGGTCGTACTCGCCATCGGCGAGGCCGCACCCGGGCTCGACGGCTGGCGACTCACCCATCGTCAGGCGGCAGCGGCGTTTACGATCGCCAGGCAGGGCCAGGAGCCGCTCGTGCGCTACCGCGATGTTGCGTTGCTTGCCGCTGCGCAGCGCGATGAGCTTTTACGCGCGTCACTCGAGCAGGTCTTCCTGACGCCCCTTGTGGCTGAGCGCGACGGAGGCGCTGTGCTCCGCCTCACCCTTGAGGCCTACTTTGTCGCCGGGCGTAACGCTGCCTCGGCGGCGGCAGCGCTTGGTGTCAGCCGTCAGACAGTGAACAGCCGCCTGCGCAGCGCGGAGGAACGCCTCGGCTGCTCGCTGGAGAGCTGTGCTCCAGAGTTGCAGACCGCCCTTCGCTTCGCTGCCCTTTCCAAACGTCAAGTCAATTGAGCACATAGGCAAGGCGCCGGACAAGATCTTGCGGCAGCATCGATAGGAGTTCCGGTTTCGGCCAATGGGAGGGCATTGTGAATGCAGTGAGGGCACGCCTTGTTGCGGGAGAAGGATCTCGCGCGTTTTTGGGCTTCAACGGGGGACGTATGTGGCGGCAGTTCGCAGCGTTCGTCCTTCTCCTTGTGGCATCGACGGCCGCCTTGCCCCCAGGGCAGCCCTCGGCGGCGCCGGGTCCGTTGGCCACGTTTCCAGCGAAACGCTCCGGGCAGGAAGTGGCGGAATATGCCCGCACCTTCGACGTTTCTGCCCGGGAGGCGTCGGACACGCTGAACACACAGGAAAAAGGTGCGGGCGTCGTTGAAGTCCTTCGGCAGACGCTGGGCTCCCAATATGCAGGGATATGGTTCGACAATACGGCCGGCGAATTCGTCGTGCCTTTGGCCGCAAAAAGCGACGCAATCCGAGTTCAGCGTGCATTCAATGATCTCGGTCTAGCGCCCTCCACATTTCGTCTAGCTGACGCTCGCTTCACTTGGACGCAGCTGGAGAACAAGAAGGAACGGCTGCTCGAGCAATCCCTGTCAAAGCCTTTCCTGAACGGCGAAATCCAGGCATCGATCGACCCCAGGGCTAACCATGTCAGCGTGACGCTGTCCGGCACCGCGAATGAGGGGCGGTCAGCTGAGGTGGCAGATGCGGTGAATCAGTACGGTCCCGCAGCGGAAATCGAGAGGAAGAAGTTCAACCCCATTCCCGTGGCATGCTCTTTTGGCGACTGCGACCCGCCGCTGCGTGGGGGAGTCGCCATTACTCCCAAAAACTCGCCGGGAACCATGTGTTCGGCGGGCTTCAAGGCTCTGGGCAATGCGAACGGCAACAGATTCGTTTTGACCGCAGGCCATTGCACCTATGGAGTCTCTACATATCTCGCTCAGCCTGCTAGCAGCCCCTTTGAATCGAAAGAAATTGGACCGGTCGAAGCAACGTACACTAACGCGAGCGGCTACGACGTTGGCCTGATAAAAGCCAATGGGGGTTATTGGGATACCACGCCATGGCCGACCGAGGTGGTCTACTGGTCCCCGAAAGAATCTTATGAAGCGGTGAATCCTCATGTTGCCATTACCGCCGAAGCCTCCAGCTACATCGGAGAGTGGGCGTGTCACTCCGGCCAATCGTCGGGCACGTCGTGCGGGACGGTCAAAGAAGTCGATCTTGACCTGTCTTTTGAAACAGAAGGACGACCGCAGATCCGTAACGACTTGAGCTTTGTGACCGGACCGGAACTCTGCATAGAAGGCGGTGACAGCGGTGGGCCGGTATTCACGGGGAACACCGCCTTGGGAATAACATCCGCTATGGAGGGAGAACTTCCCATTCCCTGCGGGAATGGCGATTACTACAGTGAGATAACCGAAGACTCCGATCTGCTCGGTGTTCACGTCGCTTCACGGGTCGGGGCACCTCCCTCCGCGATAACCGAAGGAGTCACATCCGTCGACTTCAGCCAGGCGACGATCAAAGGTACAGTCGATGCCAGTGGCATCCCGACGACCTATTACTTCGAATATGGCAAAACCACCGCCTATGGCAGTGCGACCGGATCCGCAAGCGCCGGCTCGGGCTTCCTGCCCGGAACGTTCAGCAGCACCATCGGGAGCCTCAGTCCCGGCACCAGCTACCACTACCGGATCGTCGCCACCAACTCTTCCGGCACCTCTTATGGCGCCGACCGTCAGTTCTCCACCCTGAGCCTCACCCCCAGCGAAGGGGAAGAGGACTACTCGCCCGGCCCACGCTCGACCGTCGACCCGACCAACAACTCGGTCAACGTCTTCTACCGCACCCCATCGGGCAGCCTCGGCCACCGCTGGCACGCGCCCTGGGAATCGGGCTGGGGCAGCGAGACGCTGGCGGGCTCACTGTCCTCTGAGCCCCATCTGATCGTCGACAGGGACGGCGGTATCAACGTCTTCTACCGCACCCCCTCGGGCACCCTCGGCCACAACTGGTGGGAAGCCGGCGGCACCGGCTGGGGCTCGGAGAGCCTCGGCGGCTCGCTCGCGGCAAACGCCGAACCGCACGCGATCGTCGACTCCAACAAGGTCGTCAACGTCTTCTACCGCACCCCATCGGGCAGCCTCGGCCACCGCTGGCACGCGCCCTGGGAATCGGGCTGGGGCAGCGAGACGCTGGCGGGCTCGGTTGCCTCAGAACCGCACGCGATCGTCGACAAGGACGGCGGCATCAACGTCTTCTACCGCACCCCCTCGGGCACCCTCGGCCACAACTGGTGGGAAGCCGGCGGCACCGGCTGGGGCTCGGAGAGCCTCGGCGGCTCGCTCGCGGCAAACGCCGAACCGCACGCGATCGTCGAACCCAACAACTCGGTCCACGTCTTCTACCGCACCGCCTCGGGCAGCCTCGGCCACCGCTGGCACGCGCCCTGGGAATCGGGCTGGGGCAGCGAGACGCTGGCGGGCTCACTCGACTCGAGCGCCGAACCGCACGCGATCGTCGACAAGAACGGCGGCGTCAACGTCTTCTACCGCACCCCCTCGGGCACCCTCGGCCACAACTGGTGGGAAGTCGGCAACAACGTCTGGGGCTCGGAGGATCTCGGCGGCTCGCTCGCCTCTGAGCCGCACGCGATCGTCGACCCGACCAACAACTCGGTCAACGTCTTCTACCGCACCCCATCGGGCAGCCTCGGCCACCGCTGGCACGCGCCCTGGGAATCGGGCTGGGGCAGCGAGACGCTGGCGGGCTCACTGTCCTCTGAGCCCCATCTGATCGTCGACAGGGACGGCGGTATCAACGTCTTCTACCGCACCCCCTCGGGCACCCTCGGCCACAACTGGTGGGAAGCCGGCGGCACCGGCTGGGGCTCGGAGAGCCTCGGTGGCTCGCTCGCACCGACCCCCCCGAGCGCCACCACCGGCGCCGCCAGCGGGGTCGGTGCAAACGAAGCCAAACTCGAAGGAACCGTGAACCCAAATGGCTCACCCACTAGCTACTACTTCGAATACGGTCCGACGACCTCTTATGGCTCAAAAGCGCCGGCCTCTGCGGCAGAAGCTGGCTACGGCACCGCCGCCGTCGCGGTCAGCCAGGCCTTGAGCGGTCTCTCCCCGAGCACGACCTACCACTACCGACTGGTCGCCACTGGCCCGGAAGGCACTGCCACCGGTCAGGACAAAACCTTTGCAACCAAAGCGGCGACGGTCGCGAGCCAGCTGGCGGCGCTTCCCGTCACAGAGCCCTTTGACGGCAGCTCGGGATCGCTCGCCAACTTCGGCTCGAAATGGTCCACGCTGGGCTGGGCCGCGGGAGGCTCTCCCAAGGGCGCGGACACCACCACGGGCTGGGGCCCGGTCAACGCCTTCTCGACCATCAACGGGGCTTACTTCAACACGTCAGTCTCCGCCGGCGGCCTGGGCTCTGCCGTGGTCGCGACCATGGCCGTCAACCCGGGCTTGACCGAACGCCACTTCTCGCTCTGGCTGAACATGTCGACCCCCGGCGGCACCAAAGCCGGCTATGAGCTGCGCTTCCAGAACACTGCTGCGAACGCCTACGAAGTCCGACTCCTCAAGTGGGTCGGCGCCAGCGAAGCCCAGCTCGCGTCCAAAACCGGCTATTCCTTCTCCAACGGCAGCTCGTTCGCGCTCGTCGACCAGGGGGCCACTGTCTCGGCCTGGACCGACACCGGCTCTGGCTTCGCCCAACAGCTGAGCGCTGCCGACTCGGCGTTCTCGAGCGGATATGCAGGGCTCCAGGGCGCCGGGAGCACCACGCGCCTGAGGAACTTCAAGGCGGGGGGGATTTAGGGACATGGCTAATTTCGTCGGACTATCGGCTGTCAACAAGCCATCGAGAGGGATCTGAGATGAAAAGAGCACCGAACAACGTGGGGAGCAGCCGGTACAGGACGACGGTGGTCGGACTGGTGGCGTTGGTGGTTTCTCTCCCCTCTCTTTTTTCCTCGGCCGCGGCGTTGGCGAGTCCAAGGGCCTTTGACGTAGGCGATCTTGATGTACGCAGGGCTGAAGTACGCGAATACAAGCGCGAATTCGGAGTTTCCGAGTTGCACGCCGAAGAAAGCCTGGAAACCCAGCAGACCGGGCTTGACATGAACCTCGTCGCTCAGCTCGAATCACTGCTCGGCGCTGACTACGCGGGCGTTTGGTTCGATAATGCCACTGGGGACTTCGTCATTCCGGTGACTCCAGGGGCCGATCGTGACGCTGTTGTCCAGTCACTCTTCGCAGCGGGCCTTTCAGGGCATTTTCGCTTTACCCCAGCACAGGCAAGCTGGCGGCAGTTGCAGTCCACCCAGAACCAAATCAATGCGTCGCTGGGCGAGCAGCTTCGCCATGGCACGGTCGAGACCTCGCTCGACCCGCAGACCAATGCGGTACTGGTCAAAACCGCCGATGATATAGGATCAGCGGGCGCTGCTAGGGCCCAGAACCTTGCGCGGGGCTTTCAGGGTGAAGTCGAGCTCCGCGAGGGGACTGCAAGGGCCCTGAGCGGCCAGTTGGAGGGATGCAACGATGTCTTCTGCGGACCCTCACTCAGGGGTGGCGTACAGATCTTTGGTTCCAATGCCAAAAACTCCGAAGATTCTTGCACCGCAGGGTTTCGCGCGGTCAGTCCCACCGGTAACCGGTACCTGCTTACTGCTGGGCACTGTGTGGTGGAAATAGGGGAAGTCGAACCAGCCACGACGACTTGGTACAGCAAAAATGACTCCCTTCAAACTTGGAAAATCGGCGACGTCGAGCAGGCAGTATCTCCGATTGATGATTGGGCGAAGATCAGTGTCAATGGGAGCGAATGGGACAAAGGCCAGTCGGCGAATGAAATCGTCTACTACGGAGAACCTATTTTCGATGCGAACGGGAAAATGATCGGCAAATCGCCTACGGTCGATTCGAACTATGCAATAACCGGCGAATCCTCAAGTGTTAAAGGGACTTTTGTCTGTCACTCGGGAATCATGACCGGAACGACCTGTGGACAGGTGACTGCAGTTGGAGTGTCTCACACCTGGGCGGGAAACTGGACTATCAATAACTTGAACGAAGCCGTTGGAGTCTGCAGTATCCCGGGTGACAGCGGCGGGCCCTGGTTCAGCGGACACATTGCGCTGGGCATGCACACTGGTTCGGTCGTTGAATCCAAAACATGCTCGGGCGCCCGGTTCTACACGGACATCACCAGGGCGACCAGTGCACTGGGGGTGTCGATCGCCTCCACTGCCTTCCCAACCCCCAGCGAAGGGGAAGAGGACTACTCGCCCGGCCCACGCTCGACCGTCGACCCGACCAACAACTCGGTCAACGTCTTCTACCGCACCCCATCGGGCAGCCTCGGCCACCGCTGGCACGCGCCCTGGGAATCGGGCTGGGGCAGCGAGACGCTGGCGGGCTCGGTTGCCTCAGAACCGCACGCGATCGTCGACAGGGACGGCGGTATCAACGTCTTCTACCGCACCCCCTCGGGCACCCTCGGCCACAACTGGTGGGAAGCCGGCGGCACCGGCTGGGGCTCGGAGAGCCTCGGCGGCTCGCTCGCGGCAAACGCCGAACCGCACGCGATCGTCGACTCCAACAAGGTCGTCAACGTCTTCTACCGCACCCCATCGGGCAGCCTCGGCCACCGCTGGCACGCGCCCTGGGAATCGGGCTGGGGCAGCGAGACGCTGGCGGGCTCGGTTGCCTCAGAACCGCACGCGATCGTCGACAAGGACGGCGGCATCAACGTCTTCTACCGCACCCCCTCGGGCACCCTCGGCCACAACTGGTGGGAAGCCGGCGGCACCGGCTGGGGCTCGGAGAGCCTCGGCGGCTCGCTCGCGGCAAACGCCGAACCGCACGCGATCGTCGAACCCAACAACTCGGTCCACGTCTTCTACCGCACCGCCTCGGGCAGCCTCGGCCACCGCTGGCACGCGCCCTGGGAATCGGGCTGGGGCAGCGAGACGCTGGCGGGCTCACTCGACTCGAGCGCCGAACCGCACGCGATCGTCGACAAGAACGGCGGCGTCAACGTCTTCTACCGCACCCCCTCGGGCACCCTCGGCCACAACTGGTGGGAAGTCGGCAACAACGTCTGGGGCTCGGAGGATCTCGGCGGCTCGCTCGCCTCTGAGCCGCACGCGATCGTCGACCCGACCAACAACTCGGTCAACGTCTTCTACCGCACCCCATCGGGCAGCCTCGGCCACCGCTGGCACGCGCCCTGGGAATCGGGCTGGGGCAGCGAGACGCTGGCGGGCTCACTGTCCTCTGAGCCCCATCTGATCGTCGACAGGAACGGCGGTATCAACGTCTTCTACCGCACCCCCTCGGGCACCCTCGGCCACAACTGGTGGGAAGCCGGCGGCACCGGCTGGGGCTCGGAGAGCCTCGGTGGCTCGCTCGCACCGACCCCCCCGAGCGCCACCACCGGCGCCGCCAGCGGGGTCGGTGCAAACGAAGCCAAACTCGAAGGAACCGTGAACCCAAATGGCTCACCCACTAGCTACTACTTCGAATACGGTCCGACGACCTCTTATGGCTCAAAAGCGCCGGCCTCTGCGGCAGAAGCTGGCTACGGCACCGCCGCCGTCGCGGTCAGCCAGGCCTTGAGCGGTCTCTCCCCGAGCACGACCTACCACTACCGACTGGTCGCCACTGGCCCGGAAGGCACTGCCACCGGTCAGGACAAAACCTTTGCAACCAAAGCGGCGACGGTCGCGAGCCAGCTGGCGGCGCTTCCCGTCACAGAGCCCTTTGACGGCAGCTCGGGATCGCTCGCCAACTTCGGCTCGAAATGGTCCACGCTGGGCTGGGCCGCGGGAGGCTCTCCCAAGGGCGCGGACACCACCACGGGCTGGGGCCCGGTCAACGCCTTCTCGACCATCAACGGGGCTTACTTCAACACGTCAGTCTCCGCCGGCGGCCTGGGCTCTGCCGTGGTCGCGACCATGGCCGTCAACCCGGGCTTGACCGAACGCCACTTCTCGCTCTGGCTGAACATGTCGACCCCCGGCGGCACCAAAGCCGGCTATGAGCTGCGCTTCCAGAACACTGCTGCGAACGCCTACGAAGTCCGACTCCTCAAGTGGGTCGGCGCCAGCGAAGCCCAGCTCGCGTCCAAAACCGGCTATTCCTTCTCCAACGGCAGCTCGTTCGCGCTCGTCGACCAGGGGGCCACTGTCTCGGCCTGGACCGACACCGGCTCTGGCTTCGCCCAACAGCTGAGCGCTGCCGACTCGGCGTTCTCGAGCGGATATGCAGGGCTCCAGGGCGCCGGGAGCACCACGCGCCTGAGGAACTTCAAGGCGGGGGGGATTTAGGGCGACAGAGGCACTCCCCCAGCGACAAACGAGAGGCCGAGGGCTCGCTGCCGCGAGGGGTGTGGCCGAGGGGCAATGTTGGTTGGTTTGGATCGGCAGCGACCCGAGGGCCACAGGTACCAAGCAGGTACTAAGGGGGAATTTGGATGCCGGAGGAGGGACTCGAACCCCCGACACGCGGATTATGATGCTGCCGCAGCGGTTGCCGGGGTTTGCGGCTGTCAGAGCCTTTTGGCGCTAGAGAGCCAATCCGGCGGGTCGGGCCTCTCCTCGTTTTCGGCTATTTCCGGGTGTCTCCTTGCCACCCCCTTGCCACCCTGCGCTTTTAGGGGCGAAAGCTCAAGCAATCTGAGAGTCTTCCGCCAATGACGAGCAGGCTGACGATCTATTACGGGCAGATATGGCTAGAGCAGGCGACGCTGTTTTCCGAGTACCCACTTCGGGATGCCGTTGAAGGAGCGGGGCCGGTCAACCGCTACAACCACGATTGGCTGATCGGCAACCTCTCGGTCGACGAAGGGCGACAAATCCTTGTTGGGAAGCTGGGGTACCCGGAGACTGAACAGCGAACGCGAGAGGACTACGACCCCGCCGAGCAGGCATTTGTTGAGCAGAATGTGGAGGTGCCCGACGCGGCTTCGGCCGCGTTTGCGCTCAACTATGCATCGGGGGCGCTGGCGTTCGAAGGGACTGACCGCATCGGGCCAAGGGGCTTCGTCAACCATTTGGTCGCTCTTATGAGAACTGTGGACGAGGGCTTCAAAGGACAGCTAATCCGTATTGCCACCGAGTACCGCGAGTTCCTTGCGGCGGTGGACAAGGTCACCCGGGTTAGCTTTGAGGTGATCCCCACGAACCCCCGGGATCGCAACATTTTCAAACCGCTGGACGTGGGCATGAAGGCGGCGAATGCCTCTCGCGAGCGAGTGACCCTAGAGAACGATGAAGGACTCGTCATGCAGCCTCCTGATAGCCGGGACGAAACGACCGACAACCCCGCCATCATGGGAATAGAGATGAATGACGAGGGCTATGGCAAGGGCTACAAAATCGATGCCAAACGCCAAGGCCGGGACTATCGCTTCGACTCTGAGCAGGGCGGCGGCCTGCTTCGGGATGTAGTTGAGGGCGCACCAGAAGATGGCGAGTACCGGACGAGTGCGCTGGTCGAGCATCTTGAAGAGAAACGTCTCGATGAGGAAGGGATCGGCGACCGCCAGTCTGAGACGGACGAGCCATCTGCGGAGGCGGGAGGGGACGAGCCGCCTGCTGAGGCCGCGCAGGGAGAGGGCTAGCTTGTGGCGGTGACTTCGCACCGCGACAAGGCTGTGACGCCGCCTGAGGAGGGCGGACAGGATTTCTACGAAGACACGCGCTTCTGGAAGGCGGCGCGCGCGTATGGATTGGATCAGTTGATCCTGACCTGGGGCGTTGGAGTCGCGCTCGCGTGTGCAGCGGGCGTTCTGTTTCTTTTCCTCCACGGCGATCTGCCTACTAGCGGCGTCAAAGCTTTGGCCGTGTCCTACGTCAGCCTGGGGGCCGCGCTATTTGGCATCGTGCTTGCGGGGTTCGCCGTAGTCGCGGCGTTCTTTGACCGCGACTACGTTGCCAAGCTCCGTGAAGCTGGGACGCTAGGGGACTCGCTATTCGGTTTCTGGTGGGTGGCTGCAATAACGGTTCTAGCCGTGCTTGCCAGCGTTGGACTCACTGTCGCCGCATTCGCAGGGGCATCGAAGCCAGTAATGGCTGTTGCGCTCGGGATCGCGACCACGCTATTCGTCGCCAGCCTGGGGGAGGCGCTGTCGCTCGTTGGCACCATCATGCGGCACGCTCTCTACCGGAGCGAGCTGGCGCGACGCGATGACATTCGCATTACGCAGCCAAAGCCATAGGCCTCGGCTGCTCCATCTCTATGGCCTCGTCCAAAAAGGCGGCGCTTCCCACGCCTGCGTCCATCAGATGGATGTAGGTCTTGAGGGTGAAGCCGGGATCGGCATGGCCTAGCCAAGCCTGAACCTGCTTCACGTTCCGGCCCGCCTCAAAAAGCAAGCTGGCGCAGGTGTGGCGGAACGTGTGGAAGGACACGGTTGACCGCGTTCTTCTCTTGCCCTTGACCTCCACCTCTACCTTGAACCCGGCCCCGATGTGAGCCGGACCAGGTCCACGGAGACTTGTTTAGTTGGATCCAATCTTCATCTTGAGGGAGATCAGTTGATCCCTCTGTCGAACGTATAGGCCCTCGAACTCAGCGGGTGAGACGTCGCCGAGGGATTCGTGCAGGCGCTCGTTGTTGAACCAGGAGACGTATTCGACGACGGCCAGCTCCAGCTGCGAGCGAGAGCGCCAGACCCGGTCGGCGATCAGCTCGGTCTTGAAGGTGTCGACGAAGCTCTCGGCCATCGCGTTGTCATAGGCATCGCCGACGGCGCCGACCGAGGCGAGGACGCCGTGGTCGGTGAGCGTCTGGGTGTAGTCGGCCGAGGTGTATTGAGAGCCGCGGTTGGTGTGGGCCACGAGTTGGAAGTCGGCGCCGGGCTCGCGTTGGCCCAGTGCCATCCGCAGCGCGTCGAGCACCAGGTCGGTGCGCATGTGGGAGGCCAGCTGCCAGCCGACGACCTTGCGCGAGAAGGCGTCGATCACGAAGGAGAAGAACGAAGCGCCCTCCCAGGAGCGCAAGTAGGTGAAGTCCCCGACCCAGAGACGGTCGGGGCCTGGCGCTGTGAAGTCGCGCTGGACCAGGTCGGGGCGGCGCAGGGCCGAGGGGTCCGGTGTTGTCGTGCGCCAGGGGCGCCCACGGCGCTTGGCGCCTTGGATCCCGGCCTCTCGCATCAGCCGGGCCACCCGGCCGCGGCCGACCTCCTCGCCGGCGCGCTGCAGGGCGATCCACATCCGCCGGTAGCCGTAGGCGCAGTAGTTGGCCTCGTGGATCTCGGCGATCAGCTCGAGCAGGCGCTCGTCCTCGAGGGCGCGAGCGGAGCGCTTGTCCTTGGCGCGCTGGTAGTAGGCGGAGGCCGACACCTCCGGGGTCTTGCAGATCGGCTCGACCCCGAAGCGCTCGCGATGCTCCTCGATGTAGGAGCTCACTTCGTTCGGCGTGGGTCGAGCTCGGCGGCGAAAAAGGCAGACGCCGACTTCAAGATGTCGTTGGCCCTGCGCAGCTCGCGCACCTCACCGCGTAGGGCCTTCAGCTCCTCGCGCTCGGAGCTGTCGAGCAGGTCCTTGCGTTTGCCCTCATCGGCTTCGGCCTGGCGCACCCACTTGCGCAGGGTCTCGGGGTGGATCCCGAGGTCGCGCGCTACGTGAGCGATGGGGCGGCCGGAGTCGGCGACCATCCGGGCCCCGCGATCGAGCAGCTCATCGGGGTATTTCTTCTGTCGTGGCATGGCTTGGGAGTTCCCTTCTTCCAGGTAGGAATCCTGGTTTCTGGGTCTCCGTCAAACCTGGTCCGGCTCACCTTGCTGGCGGCTTTGCGCTTGGCGTCGTCGGGCATTCCACGGAGCCTAACCCCTGATCCCAGTCCCGAAGCTACAGGCCAAGCTCCTGCGCGTGGGCAAATGACTCTGCGAACTTCTTCGATCGGTGACTGAAATCAAGCTCTCCCATGGTGTTTCGATCAGTCCAGTAGTAGCCCTCCAGCTGGCCTACCGGCTCACCCGCAATGTCGAGCTTAAAGCTCCCGTGGTGCACCTCGCTACGCTCACGGACAGAGGCTCGCGGCGTGTTTCTGTACTGCGCGACCAACTGGTATTGCCCGCAGCCGTCATCCTCGATCGTTGCAGTGGTCGAGCATGACTTTGACTCTTTGGTAATCAGATTGGCGGTCACGCTCCAAAACGTCTGGCGGATGACCAAGTAGACCTCCGGGTCGGGGTCCCTGCGTTGGCCCGTCTCGGGGTTGATCCAGTTTGAGGCGAGTCGGCCACGCCAGGTGCCACGCAGGTCGGGCCGCTTACTAAGCCCGCGGCCAACTTTTGGAAGTCGCCATAGGAAGTGGTCGAAGGCGAGAACGAGCAGACCGGCCACTGAACTGGCTGCTCCGATAGGGGCGAACAGTTCAGTGGTCGGCAGGCCGCGAGCCAGAAAGGCGATCAGATAGACGCCTGCAACGACAAGGACAATGGCCTGAATGAAGACCCGGGACGGTCGCATCACTCGAAGCCGACGTAGTTCCAGGCCTTTGAAGCGAAGTCGTGGGCGTCTTGGTAGCTCCAATTCTGGCCGCTCCAGAACAGGAACTTGATCGCATTCGCCTCAAGCCAATCGTCTGAGGTCACGCAGCCGTCGTTCAGCGTCTCGTTGAAGATGTGCGCAAGGGCGGCTCGAACGCGGGCTTTCCAAGTTGCGCCGTCGAATTTCGAGTTTGGCACGTTCCAGACTGAGGACTCGATCAAAAAGGAGGGAACCTCTTTGATGATGCCCTCGTCAACCATCTCGTTCTCCAAGCGCTTCAAGATGCGCACGACACGCTTGTAGCGACGCGAGGTTGCGTCGTTCTTTCTCGTGCCCTGTTCGAGGTGCTGCTTCGGGTAGTTAACGATGCGCTCGGCGGGATTCCGGTCGTTGTAGAGCCGGATGCCATCGTTATAGCCCGTGCGGCTGGTCCAGGTGCGCTCGGTAACACAGGGAACTACGTCGGCCGGCAGGCGGCCCGTGCTCTCTGCGACCCGAATCGCCTTGCTTCCACGGTCGACTTCCCCTGCACTGAAATACGCGATGAGGGCGTGCTCGACGTCATCCTTGAAACCGGCCAGCGTGGCGTCGCCCTCATACGGCGTCACGCCGACATCGGCCATGGTCAGCCCCTCCGCCGCATGGATGAAGCGGTTCTTGAAGAACGTCGTCAACTCGACCGCGATGTCGACGTCGCTGTCGCGGACGACATTGGTGAAGTTGGGGTAAGACCCCTTCGCGTAGACCTCGAAGTCGTACTTGCTGAGCCGATCACTTGCTCGGAGGGCGTCTCCGATCGCGCGACAGGTGCGTCTGTACTTCTCTTCCTCGCTGTCGGAGGCTTTGCCTTTCCAACTCGTGAATCTGGCCTCCCAGTCACGGGCTACCTGCGTTGACATTGATCTCCCTTCGCGCTTCCGCCCGTGACTGCCCATGCCTGCCAGCTGATAATTCCGCCGACACTCTTGTTAACTTTCAACTTCACGAGGTTCGCGTTGATTTCTAGGTTGGTACGCATCAGAACCTCTAAGGCTACGATTTCTCAGCGGCGGAAAGATCACTCGTCACTGGCCGCAAATTGCGGCTTTCTCGGGGGCGTTTTGAATCGAGGTATCCTTTAGCCATGGCGCACGCCACCAAAGCCGACAATGCAGCTACCGAGCGTCAAGCAGCGATAGAGCGGACCCGAGGCATGTTCGCCCACCTGGCGCCCGGCGAAAGCTTGGCCGACGAGCTAATCGCTGGTCGGCGCGCGGAAGCCCGCGCGGAAGATCGCGAGGCGGCCGACGAAGCCCGGCGCCTCCGTGGCAAGTAGCGAGACGCCGGCATCGGTCCTCGATGCCTCGGCGCTGCTTGCTCATCTCAATGAGGAGAAAGGCGCATCGGTTGTCCGGCGCGCCATGGCGGACGGCGCAGCTATCAGCATCGTCAATTGGATAGAGGTCCTGTCGAAAATCGCCCAACGTGGCGAAGACCCTGAACTTGCCGCTGCCGAGATGAAGGGCGCCGGACTCATCGGCAGTGTCGTGACCATCGAGGCCGTGACCGAACAGGATTCGATCGAAATTGCCCGCTTGCGGCCCTTGACCAAGAAGCAAGGACTTTCACTCGCGGATCGCGCTTGCTTGGCCCTTGCAATTCGTCTTGACGTTCCTACCGTGACCGGCGATCGGGACTGGCAGGCCCTTCCCGGGGTAGGCGTTGCGGTCAAGCTCATCCGCTGATGCGGTGGTTCTTAAGGCCAGACCCTTGCCACATTCCTTGCCACCCCCGTCAAATTGGAGGCCAGCGGAGGGCCGGATCGGCTGCATTCCGCGCTGCCAAGCGATGCCGGAGGAGGGACTCGAACCCCCGACACGCGGATTATGATTCCGCTGCTCTAACCAGCTGAGCTACTCCGGCGGGGACGGGGATGGTAGCGGCCGTTGCTTGCAGGGGAAACGGCGCATCGGGCCCCGGTGGAAGCTAGGGTTGCGGCGTGAGCACCGAGGAGCTGGACAGGGCGGTACGGACGGTCGTTCGTGAGTGCATGGCCATCTCCCCGGGCGAGGAGGTGCTGATCATCTGCAACCCGGTGACCGAAGAGGTTGGGGCGCTGATGCGGATCGAGGCCCAGGGCGACGGCGCCAGCGCGACGCTGGCGGTGATGTCGGAGCGGGAGTCCGCCGCGGCCGAGCCGCCGGACGTGGTCGCCGCGGCGATGGCCGAGGCCGACGTGGTCCTGGCGCCGACGATCCAGTCGATCTCCCACACCGATGCGCGCCGCAAAGCGAGCGAGGCGGGCGTGCGGATCGGCAGCCTTCCCGGCGTGACCGAGGACATGCTGGCACGGTTGATGATCAGCGACCTTTCCGAGGTGCGGCGGCGCGGCTGGGCGCTCAGCGGCCTCCTCAACGGCGCCTCGGAGGTGCGCATCACCTGCCGCCACGGCAGCGATCTGCGGCTCGGCGTCGAGGAGCGGCTCTCGATCGTCGACGCCGGGGAACTCGGCAACCGCGGCGCCTTCGGCAACCTGCCCTGCGGCGAGACCTTCATCGCTCCGGTCGAGGGGACGGCGGAGGGCACGCTCGTGGTCGACGGCTCGATCGCCGAAGTCGGCCTGCTCGATACGCCGGTCTCGCTGACCGTCCGCGAGGGCCACCTGACCGACACGACCGGCAGCGACGGCGCTGCGCTGATGAGCCTGCTCAGCGCCCATGGCCCCGACGGCACCAACGTCGCCGAGCTCGGGATCGGCACCAACGAAGAGGCGCTGTTGACCGGCAACATCCTCGAGGACGAGAAGATCCTCGGCACCTGCCACGTCGCTTTCGGGGCCTCGGCGGCGATCGGCGGAACCGTCCAGGTCCCCGTCCACCTCGACTGCGTGGTGCTCGAACCGACGGTCGAAATCGATGGCGAGACGGTCGTCCGCGGCGGCGACCTGCTGGTCTGACGCGGGTCGACGCCGATGCCCACCCTGCTCGCCGTCCCCAATGTCTCCGCGGGACGGGACCCGGCGCGGCTGGCCGGGCTGGAGGCCGCCTTCGGGCGCGGCGTTTCCCTGCTCGACCGCCATGCCGACGCCGATCACGACCGCACCGTCTTCACCTTTGCCGGCGAGCCGGGGCCGCTGACCGAGGCGCTCGTCGCTGGGGCCGAGGAGGCGCTGGAGACGATTGACATGGGCCGCTACCAGGGTGCCCACCCGGCAATCGGCGCCCTTGACGTCTGCCCGCTGGTCTGGCTCGACCCGGCCGACCGCGCGGCGGCCCGCAACGAGGCCGTTGCCGTCGCGACCCAGATCGGCGGCCTCGGAATCCCGGTCTTCCTCTACGGCGAGCTGGCGCGGGGCCCGAGCCGGGCCGAGCGCGCCTACTTCCGCAACGGCGGCCTGGCCGAGCTCTGGCTGCGGATGGAGGCCGGCGAGCTGAGCCCGGACTTCGGCCCCGGGCTGCCCCACCGCCGCGGTGGCGCCACCCTCGTCACCGCGCGACCGCCGCTCGCCGCTTTCAACATCGAGCTCGACAGCGGCGACATCGAGATCGCCCGTGCGGTCGCTGCCGGCCTGCGCGAGTCGGGCGGGGGACTGCCGGGGGTGCGGGCGATCGGGCTGGTGCTCTCCAGCGGCCGCGGCCAGGTCTCGACCAACGTCCACGACCAGCTCTCGGTGCCGCTCGGCAAGGTCGTCGAGCGGGTGCGGGAGTTGGCGGCGCCACTCGGCGCCAGACCCGTCGAGGCTGAGCTGGTCGGGCTGGTTCCGGCCGCTGCCGTGGTCGGCTACCCGGCCGACGTGCCGATGCGCGGCTTCGACCCCGACCGGCACGTGATCGAGCGGCGGCTCGCGGCCGCGACCGACTGAGATGATCGACCCTGGGTCGATCATCTAGATTCACGACATGGCACAGACCAAGAAGAAGCGCCGCCGCAAGCGCCGCGGCACCCAGGGCGGCCGCGTCGACACCAACCCGCGCCGCTCCCGCCCTCGCACCCGCGAGGAGGCAAAAGCCCGCGCCGGCGCCAAACGCAAGCCCGCCGCAAAAGCCGACCTGCCGCCGACCTGGCGCAGCTCGATCATCCGTGGCCTCGTCGCCGCGGTCATCTTCGCGGTGCTCCTGCTGCTGATCTTCCAGCGCCCGCTCGGCGCCGCGCTCGCGCTCGGCGCTTTCATGCTCGCCTTCTACATCCCCGCCGGCTACTTCATCGACATGACGATGTGGCGCCGGCGCGAGCGGGCCCGGATCCGCGCGCGGGAAGAGTAGGCGTCCGGCCGGTGAGCCTCGACGTCGAGATGCTCACGGTCGGCGCGATCGCCGAGAACTGCTTTCTGCTGCGGCGCCAGGGCTCCGACCGCGTCCTCGTCGTCGATCCCGGCGAGGAGGCGGAGCGGATCCTCGCTGCGGCCGGGGAGATGGGCAAGGTCGAGGCGATCCTGCTCACCCACTGCCACTTCGACCACATCGGCGCGGTGGCACCGGTGGCGGCGGCGACCGGCGCTCCGGTCTACTGCCCGCAGATCGAGATCCCGCTCCTCGCCGACATCATGGCCTTCGTCCCCTGGGAGGGCTTCGGTCCCTACGAGAGCTACGACGCCGACGAGACCGTCGCCGGCGGCGAGACCTTGGAGCTCGCCGGGCTCGAGCTCGACGTCATCTTCACCCCCGGCCACAGCCCTGGCCACGTCACCTACTCGGTCCGCGACGAGGCGGCGATCTTCTCCGGCGACGTCCTCTTCCAGGGCTCGGTCGGCCGGGTCGATCTGCCCGGTGGCGACGGGCCGACGCTGATGGAGTCGATTCGCGGCCTGCTCGACTCCCACCCCGATGAGACCGCCGTCTACCCCGGTCACATGGGTGTGACGACGCTGGGTGCGGAGCGCGCCTCCAACCCGTTCCTCGCCTCGCTGGTCCGGTAGGCGGCTGGGGCGCTGTCCGACTAAGGTCGCTGCGACCATGGCCAGCAAGTACCAGGCACCCCGCGGGACCTTCGACGTGCTGCCCGCCCAGGCGCGTGGGCGGGCGCGAATCGAGCGCGCCGCCGCCGCGATCTTCTCCCGCGCCGGCTACGAGCCGATCGCGACTCCGGCCTTCGAGGACACCGAGCTGTTCGAACGCGGCGTCGGCAAGTCCACCGACATCGTCCGCAAGGAGATGTTCAGCTTCGAGGACAAGGGCGGCCGCAGCCTGACGCTGCGACCCGAGGGCACGGCGCCGATCTGCCGCGCCTACGTCGAGCACGGGATGCACAAGCTGGCGCAGCCGGTCAAGCTCTCCTACCTCGGGCCGTTCTTCCGCCACGAGCGTCCCCAGGCCGGTCGCTACCGGCAGTTCCACCAGCTCGGGGCGGAGTGCATCGGCACCGACTCGCCGCTGGCGGACGCCGAGGTGATCATGCTGCTCTCCGACCTGCTGGGCGAGCTCGGGGTGCCCGGGGTCGAGCTGCGGCTCGGCAGCCTTGGCTCGCTCGACGCGCGCCGCGTCTACCTGGAGGAGCTGAAGGCGCATCTGCACGCCCACGAGAAGGACCTCTCCGAGGACGTGCGCGAGCGGATCGACGTCAACCCGCTGCGCGCCTTCGACTCCGACGACGAGGGGACGCGGGGCGCGATGGCGAGCGCTCCCACGATCGTCGGTGCGTTGGAGGGTGAGGACGCCGAGCATTTCGCCGAGGTGCGGCGCCTGCTCGACGCCGCCGGGATCGCCTACGCGGTCGACCCGACCCTGGTCCGCGGCCTCGACTACTACACGCGCACGATCTTCTCCTTCGTCTGCGAGGAGCTCGGGGCCCAGTCAGAGGTGGGGGGCGGGGGGCGCTACGACGGCCTGATCGAGCAGCTCGGAGGACCGGCGACGCCGGCGATCGGCTGGGCGGCCGGGATCGAGCGCATCCTGCTCGCGCTCGGCGAAGAAGAGGAGGCGGAGTCGAGTCAACGCGTATTCATCTCCTTCGACCACGACCTTCAGCTGGAGCGCGGGTTTGCGCTGCTCAACGAGCTGCGGCACGCGGGTCTTGCGGCCGAGGTCGATCTGGCCGGACGGAGCCAGAAGGGTCAGCTCAAGCACGCCAACCGGATCGGCGCGAAGTACGTCGTCTTTCTCGAAGAAGACGGCAGCGCCCAGCTGCGCGACATGTCGAGTGGCGAGCAGCGACCGGTCGATCCCGGCAATCTTGTCGACGAGATGACGGGAGGGGAATCGTGAGCGAGGCGCCGCCACTGCGGGCGAACGAGTACCGGGACACCTGGTGTGGCCAGGTGCTCGGCGACCGCGTCGACTCCGCGGTCAGGGTGGCCGGGTGGGTTCACCGCCGTCGCGACCACGGCGGTCTGATCTTCATCGACTTGCGCGACCGCACCGGCATCGTCCAGCTCGTCTTCAACCCCGACACCTCGGGCGACTCCTTCCAGCTCGCGCATAAGCTGCGGGCCGAGGACGTGCTGAGCGCGGGTGGGACCGTGGTGCGGCGCTCTCCGGAGACCGTCAACCCGGAGCTGCCGACCGGCGAGGTCGAGCTCAAGGTCGGGAGCGCCGAGCTGCTGGCCGACGCCGAGACCCCGCCGTTCCCGATCGAGGGCTTCTCCGGCGAGGTCGGCGAGGACGCGCGCTTGCGTTACCGCTACCTCGATCTGCGCCGCGAGCAGATGCGCGAGGCGCTGCAACTGCGCCACCGGGTTACGGCGGCGATGCGCGAGTTCCTCGACGGTGAGGGCTTCCTCGACGTCGAGACGCCGGTACTGACCCGCTCCACCCCCGAGGGCGCGCGCGACTTCCTCGTTCCCAGCCGCCAGCAGCAGGGCTCCTTCTACGCGCTGCCGCAGTCGCCGCAGCTGTTCAAGCAGCTGCTGATGGTCTCCGGCTTCGAGCGCTACTACCAGGTGGCGCGCTGCTTCCGCGACGAGGAGACGCGGGCTGACCGGCAGGCGGAGTTCACCCAGCTCGACGTCGAGATGTCCTTCGTCGACGGCGAGGACATCATCGAGGTCAACGAACGGCTGCTCGCGCACGTGTTCGAGCGGGCCGGGGGGCCGCAGATCGAGCTGCCGATGCAGCGCATGTGTTACGACGAGGCGATGGGCCGGTTCGGTACCGACCGGCCCGACCTCCGCTTCGGGCTGGAGCTCGTCGACCTCGGCGATGCCCTGCGCGAGACCGAGTTCAAGGTCTTTCGCTCGGTGCTGGACGGGGGCGGCTCGATCCGCGGCATCAACGCCGGCCGCCGCGAGATGCCGCGCTCCGAGCTCGATGGGCTGATCTCGCGCGCCCAGGGGCTGGGGGCGAAGGGTTTGGTCTGGGCCTTCCGCGAGGGCGACGGCTGGCGCTCGCCGACCGCCAAGTTCCTCAGCGAGGGAGAGCTGACCGACCTCAACCAGCGGCTGGGGGCCGAGGAGGGCGACCTGCTGCTGCTGGTTGCCGACCAGCGCTCCGTGACCGACGCCGTGCTCGGCCAGATGCGGCTCGACCTGGCCGAGCGCTTCGGCCTGATCGACGAGGACGAGCACCGCCTGGTCTGGATCGTCGACTGGCCGCTGATGGAGTGGAACGCCGAGGAGAAGCGCTGGGACCCGCTGCACCACCCGTTCACCGCTCCCAAGGGCGAGTTCGACCCGGAGAACCCCGGCGCGGCGCGCGCGGTCGCCTACGACGTCGTCTGGAACGGGCAGGAGCTGGGCGGCGGCTCGATCCGCATCAACAGCGCCGAGGTCCAGGAGGCGGTGTTCGCGGCGCTCGGAATCGACGCCGAGACTGCGCAGGCGCGCTTCGGCTTCCTGCTCGAGGCCCTGCGCTACGGGGCGCCGCCCCACGGCGGCATCGCCTACGGTGTCGACCGCATCGTCCAGCGACTCAGCGGCGCCGAGACGATCCGCGACGTGATCGCCTTCCCCAAGACCGCCTCCGGCTTCGACCTCCTGACCGGCGCCCCGGCCCCGGTCGAGGACATCCAGCTGCGCGACCTCGGCATCGCCATCCACCAGCGAAAACTCGCCGGGCACTGAGATGGGGCTCCGGGACTGGCTTCCACGCAAGTGGCGCTCGGGTCCCGGTCCCGGCCAGACGCCGGTCTACGTCGACGACCCCAGCTTCGACAGCTGGGAGGTCGTGCGGGACTTCGGCGACCTGCGGACGGCGAGGGCCTGGCACCAAGCGCTGGTCGAGGCTGGGATCGAGGCCGCCCTCACTGCCGATTGGCCGCTCGACCGCTTCGGCCGCGGCGAAATCGCCCTGCGGGTTCCGGCGGACAGCTGGAGCGAGGCCGAGCTGCATCTCTCCAACCTCGACCAGGACGACTACTGAGCGACGCCCAGGCCCGTCCCGCCGAGCGGCGGCCCGTCCATGCATCAACGCGCCCCGCTGTTTACAGGCCGCCGGCCGGTGGTACGGTTGAACCGAGGCTCGAGCCCGTGCGAGAGCCGTCTCACCGTTTGACCCAACACAAACGGCGCGGGAGCCGAGAGTCTTCGGGCCCCTTGGGGTCAGGAGCAGGCACCCACCTTCACTTGAAGGGATCAAAGCCAGAGGCGGCAACGGCGGGCTGGGGCCTCTTTTGCGTTTCTCGGGGGGCGAGTTCGGTCGAACCCAGCCTTTTTGTTCCCATGGAGCAAAAAGGCTGGGTTCGAATCGAGCGGGACAGGAAAATGACCGAGCTCGCGCGGGGGCAACATGGTGTCGTGACCCGTGGGCAACTGCTGGGGCTGGGATTTGGAGGTACCGCGATCGCCGGCAGGGTGCGACGCGGGCTTTTGCAGGCGATCCACCCGGGCGTCTACGTGCTCGGCGGTTCCGAGCCGACCGCGAATGCACGACGCCGGGCGGCAATCTTGGCCTGCGGTCCGGGGGCGGTGCTCAGCCATCGTTCGGCCGCGCGAGCCTGGGGCATCTACCCCTACGAGCCTGAACGCATCGAAGTGAGCCGGCCGGCGGCGGGCGGGACGAAGCACGGCTCAATCGTCCTCCATCAGGCCCGCCTGCTGGAGGACGAACTGAGTGATGTCCGCGGCATTCCGGTCACCTCCTTGTTTCGAACGGTCTTCGATCTCGCCGCCGTGGTGTCGAAGCGGGAAGTGGAACGGGCCTTCCACGAGACCGAGGTGCGGCAGCTGACGGATCGAGTTTCGCTGCCCCAGCTCCTGACTCGTCACCCCGGCAGGCGGGGGGCGGGGACGGTCCGGGAGATCCTCGCCGGCGGCGAGCCTGCCGGATTCACCCAGAACGACTTCGAGGAGATGTTCGTCGCGTTCCTCGATGCCAACGATCTGCCTCGGCCCAGGTTCAACGCGACCCTGCCGATTCGCGGGCGTCTGCTGCGTCCCGATTGCATGTGGCCCGCGGAGCGGCTGATCGCCGAGCTCGACGGGCGAGCAGTGCACGGGACGGAACGGGCCTTCGAGAATGATCGCCGGCGGGACCGGATCCTGCTCGTCGACGGGTGGCGCTCGACACACATCACCTGGCTGCAACTGCGCGACGAACCAGGCGCGATCGCCGCGGACCTGTGGGAGTTGCTGCGCGGCTCGGGTTCGCCTCCTACCCTGTAGGGATGGATCGGGAGCTGCTCGAGAGCTATCTGAGCGACGAGAGCCGGCGCGGAGCACCGGCCGAGGGCGCCTTCACGGGCGCCGCCGGTGGCGCCGCCTGCGGCGACCTGGCACGGATCTCACTCGTCGTCGCGGATCAGCGAATCGCTTCGGTCACCTTTGACGCCGAGGGATGCGGCGCGACCAAGGCGGCGACGGCGGCTGTGGCGGAGATGGTCGACGGGGCGCCCGTTTTGGAGGCGGCGGCAATCGACATCGACGTCGTTGATGTCGCGATCGGCGGCCTCACCCCCGCGAAGCGCCATGCGGCGGTTCTTGCCGCAGATGCCCTGCACCGTGCCCTCGCCTCGGCTGCGGCTTCGACCTCGTGCCTGGCACTCCCTCCGGTGGCGACCTCCGGCGAATCGCCTGGCTTCACGGGAGGACGGGAGCCGGACGCACCTGCAGATGACGGGCGCCGGCCCCCGTCCTCCTCTCGCCGCCCGGTCCCCTCCCCCCAGCGCGTCGCCGTCGCCATGTCCGGCGGCGTCGACAGCGCCGTCGCGGCACTGCTCGAGCGCGAGCGCGGGGCAGAGGTGGTCGCTGTCACGGTCAAGCTTTGGGCCGACCCGGAGACGGACGGCGCCAAGGCCTGCTGCTCGCCGGAGGCGGTGCTCGGTGCCCGCGGACTTGCCCACTCGCTCGGCATCCCGCACTTCACCCTCGACCTCGAGGAGGAATTCCGCCGCCGCGTCGTCGGCCGCTTCATCGACGGTTACACGGCCGGCAGCACTCCCAACCCCTGCGTCCTCTGCAACGGCGAGGTGCGGATCGCGGCGATGGTCGACTTGGCCGAGCGACTCGGTGCCGATCGCCTCGTCACCGGTCACTACGCCCGCATCGTCGAGGACGACGACGGTCCGCTGCTGGCCGGCGCCGCCGACGAGGCCAAGGACCAGAGCTACATGCTGGCGGCGCTGCCGACCGCGCTGCTGGGTCGGCTCTCCTTCCCGCTCACCGAGCTGACCAAGCCCGAGGTGCGGGAGATCGCCGCCCGCCACGGCCTCCCGGTCGCGCGCAAGGCCGAGAGCCAGGACCTCTGCTTCCTCGCCGGCCAGGGCAAGCGCGTCTTCCTGCGCCGCCACGGCGGCCTCCGCGACCGCGAGGGCGCCGTGCTCGACCGCGCCGGCCGGCCCGTCGGCCGCCACCGCGGCCATCACAACTTCACCGTCGGCCAGCGCCGCGGCATCGGCGTCTCCGCGTCCGAGCCGCTCTACGTGCTCGCGACCGACGCCACGGCGAACACGGTCACCGTCGGCACCCGCGCCGACCTGGAAACCCGCCGCATCCATATTCGCGACGCCGTCCTGCACCGCGACGGCGCCCGCGTCGACTCGGTCCGCCTCCGCTACCACTCCCGCGCCCTGCCGGCCTCCGTCGGTGCCGCGGGCGCCGGTCGCCACGACGCCCTCGAGGTCGAGCTGGGCGAGGAGTTCCTCGGCGCGTCCCCGGGCCAGACGGCGGTGCTGATGACCGGCGAGACGATCGTCGGCCACGGCACGATCGTCACCGCGACCTGACCGGGCCGACCGGCCCCCGCGGCTTTCCCGCCCGCGAATATTTAGGCTCTCTCAGATGAAGGCACAGGAGATCCGCGACACCTATCTCTCCTTCTTCGCGGAGCGGGGCCACAGGATCGTCCCCTCAGCCTCGCTGGTTCCATCGGTGCACGACCCCTCCGTGCTGCTTACGACGGCCGGCATGCAGCCGTTCAAGTCCTACTTCCTCGGCCGCGAGAAGCCCCCCGCGCCGCGCCTCGCCGACGTGCAGAAATGCTTTCGCACCACCGACATCGAGGAGGTCGGCAAAACCGCCCGCCACATGACCTTCTTCGAGATGCTCGGCAACTGGAGCTTCGGGGACTACTTCAAGGCGGAGTCGATCCCCTGGGGTTGGGAGCTCTCGACGCAGGGATTTGGGATGGACCCGGAGCGAATCTGGGTCACGGTCTTCGGCGGCGATGAGGAGCTCGGCCTCGGGCCCGACGAGGAGGCGATCGCACTCTGGGGCGCGATTGGCGTTCCCGACGAGCGGATCGTCCGGCTCGGCCGCGAGGACAACTTCTGGCAGGCCGGCCCGACCGGCCCCTGTGGCCCCTGCTCGGAGCTCTACCTCGACCGCGGTGAGACCTTCGGGGCTGCCGGCGAGCGCCCCGGCGACGATAGCGACCGTTTCCTCGAGTTCTGGAACCACGTCTTCATGAGCTACGACCTGGCCGCGGACGGCAGCCTCACCGGGCTGCCGATGCGCAACATCGACACCGGCATGGGCCTGGACCGGATGGCAGCGGTCCTCCAGGACGTGCCCTCGGTCTTCGAGACCGACCACGTGCGGCCGCTGGTCGACCTCGCCGAGGAGCTCTCCGGCCGCCGCTACGACGAGGGCGGCGCGGTGACGCGGGCGATGCGGATCGTCGCCGACCACGCCCGCGGCGCCACCTTCCTGATCGCCGACGGCGTCGTCCCCTCCAACGAGGACCGCGGCTACATCCTGCGCCGGATCATGCGGCGGGCGATCCAGCAGGGCCGCACGCTGGGCCTGGAGGCGCCCTGGCTGGGCCGCTTCGCCGAGCGCACCATCGAGCTGATGGGGAGCACGTATCCGGAGCTGGGAGCCGAGCGCGAGATGATCGCGCGCTGGGTCGGCGACGAGGAGGAGAGCTTCGGCCGCACCCTCGAGCGCGGCAGCGAGCTGTTGGAGCAGCTGGTGGTCGGAGCGAAGGAGGTGGGCACCTCCTGGATCGATGCCGCCGACGCCTTCAAGCTGCACGACACCTACGGCTTCCCCTACGACCTGACCAAGGAGCTGCTGGCGGAGCAGGGGCTCTCGGTCGACGACGGCGGCTTCGAGGAGCTGATGGAGGAGCAGCGCCAGCGCGCCCGCACGGGCGCCGCCACCGCGCACGGGTCCGAGAACACGCACGAGCGCGTCGCCGCCTTCGCCGCCGCTGCGCCGCCGACCCGCTTTGTCGGCTACGAGACGCTGCGCGCGACCACGGGGCTCGCCGCGGTCGCGGGCGACGACGGCCGCGCGCTGGTCAAGCTCGAGGAGAGCCCTTTCTACGCCGAGGGCGGTGGTCAGGTCGCCGACTCCGGTGTGCTGCGCTGGGGCGAGGCGGAGGCACGCGTGCTCGACGTCTATCGAGTTGGCGAAGACCAGGCGCTGGAGATCGAGACCGATGGCAGGGAGATCGAACCCGATGTAGCTGTCGAGGCTGAAGTCGACCACAGGGCGCGCTACGCGACGATGCGCAACCACACCGCGACCCACCTCCTCCACGCCGCCCTGCGTGAGCGGCTCGGGACTCACGTGCGCCAGGCGGGCTCGGCGGTCCGGCCCGACAAGCTGCGCTTCGACTTCACCCACGGACAGGCACTCAGCCCCGAGGAGCTGCGCGCCGTCGAGGACCGCGTCAACGAGTGGGTCAAGGAGAGCCGGCCGGTGCGCTGGCTCAACATGGACCGGGCGGAGGCGGAGCGAGCTCGGCGCGATGGCGCTGTTCGGCGAGAAATACGGCGAGTGGGTGCGGGTGGTCGAGGTCGACGGCGTCTCCCGCGAGCTCTGCGGCGGCACCCATGTGGCCAATACCGGCGAGGTCGGCATCTTCAAGATCTCCTCCGAGGGCTCCAGCGCCGCCAACGTGCGCCGGGTCGAGGCGATCACCGGTCCTGCCGCGATTGACTTTTTCCGCGAGCGCGAGTCGCAGTTGCGCGAGGCGGGGGAGCTGCTCGGCAACCCGCAGGACCCGCTCGGCGGCGCGCGGCGCGCGGCGGAGAAGCTGAAGGAGGCCGGGGCCGGCGAGCAGAAAGCCGCGGCGGAGGCACTCGGCCAGGAGGCGAACGACCTGGCCGCTGCCGCGGTCGACCTGTCGTACGCGGATGACCCCGGACGGTTCGCGCTGGTGGCGGCGAAAGCATCGAGCGCGAGCGACTCGAAGCAGCTGCTTGACCTCGCCAACCGCGTGCAGTCCAAGCTCGGCGGCCCCGCCGTGGTCGTCCTCGGCGGCGCTTTCGGCGCGAAAGCAGGCCTCGTCGCCCTGGTTTCCAGGGATCTGGTGGAGCGCGGTCTCTCCGCCGCCGATCTGATCCGCGAGGCGGCGCCGATCATCGGTGGTGGCGGCGGCGGTCGCGACCACATGGCGCAGGCCGGTGGCCGCGACCCCTCCAAGCTCGACGAGTCGCTGGCTGCTGCCCGCGCCGCGATCGAGCGGGAGCTCGGCTAGGCCTGGCCTGTGCGCGTGCTGGCCCTCGATCACGGCACCGCCCGCATCGGCTGCGCGATCTCCGACCCGACCGGCACCTTGGCGACGCCGCTGCCGGTGATCGAGCCGCCGGAGGCGAAGCTGGTGGCTGAGATAGTCGCCGAGCACGGCGTCGAGCGGGTGGTGATCGGGTTACCGCTGCACCTCAGCGGGGAGGAAGGGAGCCAGGCGGCGCTCGCGCGCAACTTCGGCGCCGAACTCGAAGCCATGCTCTCGATTCCCGTGGAGACCTACGACGAGCGCCTGACGACGCGGATGGCGGAGATGAGCCGCCGCGCCGGCGCCACCTCCGCGCCGGACTCGCTGGCGGCCGCGCACCTCTTGGAGGCTTATCTGGCGGGTGCGGCGGCGGTCGAAGAAGCCACGCCGAGGACGGCGGAGCCGGGCGATGAGTGACGACTGGCTCGGCGGCGACCCGTTCGCCAGCCCCGACGATCCGGCCGCGCGCGAGCGCGAGCAGCGCCGGCGCGAGCGCGAAGAGCGGCGCCGTGGGCGCGAGGAGCGGCAGGCGAAAAAGGAGGAGGCTGCGGGGGGAGGTCCGGGGGATGGCTCGCCGTCGCAACAGCGGGGAGGCTCCGTCGAGCCATCCCCCGGATCTCCGCACGAACCGCCTGCTGCCGCGGAGTCGCTCTCGCGCACGTCCGAGGAGGAGTTCTGGGACGAGGCCCCGGAGCCGTCTGCCGCTGCGCCGCCGCTCGACGACGATGCTGCGTTCATGCGCAGCAACGGCCGCGAGCCGCGCCGGCCGAGCGGCAGCGGCATGCTCGGCGCGCTGCGGCGCCATCCCTTCCGCATCTTCGCGGCGATCGCCGTCCTCTTTGTGCTCTGGTTCCTCTTCGCCCTCTTCCAACCCCTCCACGGCGACGGCTCCGGCAAGGTCGCGGTGACGATCCCGAAGGGCGCCAGCGTCAGCGAAGTTGGCGACCTGCTCGGCGAGAAAGGGGTGATCGACAGCTCGACCCTGTTCCAGATCCGGGTCACGATCGCCGGCAAGCGTTCCGAGCTCTACCCGGGCCGCTACACCCTGGCCGAGGGGATGTCCTACGGCGCCGCGATCGATGCCCTCTCTCAGCCACCGATCAAACGCACGGTCGCGGTCACGATCCCCGAGGGGTACAGTCGCGCCCAGGCGGCGCAGCTGGTCGAGGAACTCGGCCTCAAAGGCGACTACACCGAGGAGACGATCCGCTCGCGCTACCTCAACCCGGCCAAATACGGCGCCGAGGACGCCGCCAACCTCGAGGGCTTCCTTTTCCCCGACACCTTCGAAATGAAGCCGAACGCGCCCGCGGCCGACCTGGTTCAGCTGCAGCTGGAGGATTTCAAGCGGCGCATCAAGGGCGTCGACATGGGCTACGCGCGCTCGAAGAACCTGACGGTCTACGACGTGCTGATCATCGCCTCGCTGGTCGAGGACGAGGCGGGGATCCCGAGCCAGCGCAAGCAGGTCGCCGCGGTCGTCTACAACCGCCTGCGGGAGGAGATCCCGCTGGGGATCGACGCGACGATCCGCTTCGCGGTCGGCAACTACACCCAGCCGCTGACCGAATCCGAGCTCGCGGTCGACTCGCCCTACAACACCCGCCTCAACTCCGGGCTGCCGCCCGGGCCGATCAACAGCCCCGGCCTCGAGGCGATCGAGGCCGCCGCGCACCCCGCCAGGAGCGACTACCTCTATTACGTGAACGAACCGGGGCACCTGCGGCAAGCTCGCTTTCTCGAAGAACAACGCCGAATTCGAAGCCGATGTCGCTCGCTACAACGCGGCGCGCGAAGCGGCCGGCGGCAACGAGCCGGACACCTGCGGGGAGTAGCGATGCGGCGGCTGGCGGTCCTCGGTCACCCGGTCGCCCACTCGCGCTCGCCGGCGATGCAGAACGCCGGCCTGGCGGAGCTGGGCCTGGGAGGGGAGTGGCGCTACGAGGCGATCGATGTCGCCCCGGAGGCGTTCGCCGCGCGCGTGCACGCGATGCCGGGCGAGGGCTTCGTCGGCGCCAACGTCACCGTCCCCCACAAGGGGGCGGCGCTCGCCGTGGCCGACCTGCCGACCGAGATCGCCAGGGAGATCGGCGCCGCCAACACGCTGGCCTTCGCGGGAGGGCGGATCCACGCCCACAACACCGACGCGGGTGGCCTGATCGCCGCCCTCCCCGCCGACCCGCGCGGCCGCCGCGCCCTGGTTCTGGGTGCCGGCGGCGCCGCCCGGGCGGCCGCCTGGGCACTCGGCGCCGCGGGCGCGGGAGTCGACATCTGGAACCGCACCCCCGCCCGGGCGGAGGCGATCCGGATCGAGATGGCCACGGCCGAGGGCGAGTTCCGGATCGAGGTCCAGACGGTCCCGGGGGAGGCGCAGGCCGCCGCCACCGAGCTGGACCAGGGCGCCTACGAGCTGATCGTCAACACCACCGCCGTCGGACTGCACGGCGAGGACCCCTTCGAGCACCTGCCGCTGAGACGGGACGGGTTCGGCCCTGGTCAGGTGGCGGTCGACATGGTTTACGGGAACACGCCTTCGACGCTGCTGGCTGCTGCTGCTGCCGCCGGCGCAACGGTCGTCGACGGCATCGAGGTCCTCGTCCAGCAGGGCGCGCTCTCGCTGCAGCTCTGGACCGGCCGGGAGGCGCCGATCGATGCGATGCGCGCCGCCGCCTACGAAAGTTGACGACTTTTACCCCCTATGGGGGGTCAACTCGTCAACTCTTGCCGTATAGCCTTGCTCGCGTGACGACGTTCCGTTTCACCACTGCGGGGGAGTCGCACGGGCCCGGGCTCGTGGCGATCGTCGAGGGCGTGCCCGCCGGTCTCGAGCTCGACCGCGAGGCGCTCGACCGCGATATGGCGCGGCGC
Organism: uncultured Solirubrobacterales bacterium; assembly: GCA_963802935.1. GTDB lineage: Bacteria > Actinomycetota > Thermoleophilia > Solirubrobacterales > 70-9 > VAYN01. The sequence continues at coordinate 86,618 of CAWDKO010000009.1, forward strand.
CAGCTCGGGCACGGCCGCGGCGGCCGCATGCGGATCGAGACCGACACTGCGGAGATCCGCTCCGGCCTGCGCCACGGCCGCACTCTCGGCAGTCCGATCGCGGTCCTCGTCGCCAACCGTGACTACGCCAACTGGGAGGAGCGCATGAACCCCTGGCCGGTCGAGGGGTTCGAGCCCGACGAGGTCCACTTGCCCCGCCCGGGCCACGCCGACCTGGTCGGAGCCCAGAAGTACGGTCACACGGACATCCGCAACGTGCTCGAGCGCGCCAGCGCCCGCGAGACCGCCGCCCGCGTGGCCGCCGGCACGATCGCCCGCGGTTTCCTCACCGCGCTCGGGGTGGAGGTCCACAGCCACGTGACCCAGATCGCCTCGGTCAAGGCCGCCGAGCGCGACGACCTCGCCCCGGCCGATTTCGCCGGCGTCGACGACGACCCCGTGCGCTGCCTGGACCCGGACGCGAGCAAGGCGATGGTCGAGGAGATCAACCGCCTGCGCAAGGCCAACGAGAGCCTCGGCGGCACCTTCGAGGTGCGGGTCTTCGGGCTCGTTCCCGGGCTTGGTTCGCACATCTCTTGGGAAGATCGCCTCGACGGGCGCCTCGCCGGCGCCGTCGCCTCGATCCAGTCGGTCAAGGGCGTCTCGATCGGCGAGGCCTGGGACGTCGCCGGCCGCCCCGGCTCGGAGGCCCACGACGAGATCTTCTGGTCCGAGAAGGACGGCTACTTTCGCGAAACCAACCACGCCGGCGGGCTTGAGGGCGGGATGACCAACGGCCAGCCGCTCTCGGTGCGAGCGGCGATCAAGCCGATCTCGACCCTGACCAAGCCGCTGCGCTCGGTCGACACCGAGACCAAGCAGCCGGCGCAGGCGCTGCGCGAGCGCACCGACTCGACCGTGGTCCCGGCGGCCGCGGTAGTTGGCGAGGCGATGGTGGCGTTGACGCTGGCCCGCTGCTACCGCGAGAAGTTCGGCGGCGACCACATCGACGACGTGCTCGCTGCGATCGCCGCCTACAAGCAGCGCATCGACTTCAGAGGGTGAGCCAGGTGAGGCCGGCGCTGGTCTTCATCGGCTTCATGGGCGCGGGCAAGAGCACCGCGCTGGACGCTGCGCGCCAAGCCGGTCTGGAGACGACGGAGATCGACGAGCTGATGGAGCGCGAGCTGGGGATGCCGATTCGCGAGGCTTTCGAGCGCGACGGCGAGGAGGCGTTCCGCGCGCGCGAGGCAGAGGTCGTCGGCTCGCTGCTCGAGAACGCCGACGGCGGCGCGATCGCGCTCGGCGGCGGCAGCGTGCTCTCGGAGCGGATCCGCACCGCCCTCGATCGCCACGTCGTCGTCTGGCTCCGGGTCGACGCGCACGAGGCCTGGAAGCGGATCGCCGGCAGCGACCGCCCGCTGGCAACCAGCGCCGAGGACGTGGAGCGGCTGCTCTCCAGGCGCGAACCGCTCTACGCGGAGCTGGCCGACGCGATCGTGCCGATGGGGGAGCGGGCGATGGTCTACCGCGCGATGCCGTCGCTCCAAGCCCTTCCCGATCTTCCGGCTGGGACCAGGCTGCTCTGGGCCGCGAGCAGCTCCGGTGAGTACCCGGTGCTGGTCGGGCGTGACCTGCTCGGCGCGGGATGGTGGCCCCTGGAGGGACGGCGCTTCTGCGTGACCCACCCGAGCGTGGCGCCGCTCTACGCCAACCGCATCGGTCCGCTGGTCGAGAGCGTCGAGGTCGAGCCGGGGGAGGCGTCGAAGTCGATGAGCGAGGCCGAGGACGTGCTGCGAGCCCTCGCCCGCGCCGGGATGACCCGCGAAGACCACCTGGTCGCGCTCGGCGGCGGCGTCGTCGGCGACCTCGCCGGCCTCTGTGCACACCTCTACCAGCGCGGCGTGCCGATCGTCCACCTGCCGACCACCCTGGTCTCCCAGGTCGACTCGGCCTACGGCGGCAAGACCGGCGTCGACCTGCCCGAGGGGAAGAACTACGCCGGTGCGTACCACCTGCCGGCGGCTGTGATCGCCGACACGGGGACGCTGGCGACGCTCCCGCCCGAGGAGCTCGCGGCTGGCTTCGTCGAGGCGCTGAAGACCGGGCTGCTGGCCGGTGGGGCGCTGTGGGAGCGGGTGCGCGCGATCGAGGCGCTCGACGCGGGCGATCTCGACGACGTGGTCTTCGCCTGCGCCCGCTACAAGTGCGACGTGGTTGCCGCCGACGAGCGCGACGGCGGGCTCCGCCACGTCCTCAATCTCGGCCACACGGTCGGTCACGCAATCGAGGCCGCGACCGGCTACGAGCGTTACCGCCACGGTGAGGCGATCGGCCTCGGGCTGCTCGCCGCGCTGCGGCTCTCGGAGGCGCCGGAGCTGCGGGCGGAAACCGAAGAGATCCTCGTCCGCCACGGTCTGCCCGTCCGCCTCGACCCCTCGGTAGTGCTCGACACCGTCATCGACGCCCTCCGGCGCGACAAGAAGCGCACCGCCGAGGGCGTTGGCTTCGTCCTCCTCTCCGAGCTCGGCCGGCCCCGGGTCGGGCAGCTGGTCGACCCGGCCAGGATTCGCGCCGCCGTGGAAGAGTTGTATCCATGAGCACCACCCGCAACCGCGTCGCCGTGCTGCACGGCGTCAACTTCGACATCCTCGAGCGCCGCGATCCTGAGTTCTACGGCGGCAAGTCGCTGAGCGAGCTGGAGCACGAGGTCGAGGGCTGGGCGCGGGGGCTCGGCCTCGAACCGATCTTCTTCCAGACCAACCACGAGGGTGAGTTCGTCGAGTACCTGCACCGGCTGCCGGAGCTGGCCGACGCCGCCCTGGTCAACGCCGGCGCCTGGACCCACTACAGCCGCGCGATCGCCGACGCGCTCGACGTTGCTCGGCTGCCCGCGGTCGAGGTCCATCTCTCCGACGTCGAGAATCGCGACGGCTGGCGGCGGGACTCGGTTTTCGACGGTCTCGTCGTGGCGAAGATCTCCGGCAAAGGCGCTGCCGGCTATCGCGAGGCTCTGGGGTTGCTGGCTCGCGAGCTCGCCGCCGCCTCCTGATGCGCGACCGCAGCGACCGCCTGGAGCAGCTGCTCGGCGAGCGCGAGCTGGAGCGGATGCTGGTCACCGACCTGACCAACGTCCGCTACCTCACGGGCTTCACCGGTACCAACGGTGCCTGCATCTGTGGTCCGGGAGTGCGCCTGTTTCTCACCGACTTCCGCTACACCGAGCGCGCTGCGGCCGAGGTCGAAGGTTGGGAGCCGGTCACCGTGGCCAAGGACTGGTTGGGTGGGATCGCCGAGCGGCTCGACGGCAAATTCGGCTTCGAGGACGATCAGATGTCGGTGCGGACGCTGGAGAAACTGAAGGAGAAACTGGCGGATGGCGCCGAGCCGGTCGCGGCGGGGGGGACGGTCGAGCGCTTGCGCCAGGTCAAGGACGACGAGGAGCTGGCGGCGATCGCCGCCGCCTCGGAGCTGACCGACGAAGTCTGGCGCTGGACGCTTGAACGTGGCCTGGCCGGGCGCCGCGAGCGCGAGGTCGCCCTGGCGGCCGAAGCGCGGATCCGCGAGCTCGGCGCCGAGCCGTCCTTCCCGGCGATCGTCGCTGCGGGCCCGAACGGCGCCCTGCCGCACGCTGAGCCGGGCGCGCGCGAAATCGGTCGCGGCGAGCTGGTCGTCTTCGATATGGGCGCGAAGCTCGACGGCTACTGCTCGGATGGCACCCGTACCTTCGCCTCCGGCGACCCAGGGGATGCCGCCCGCGAGGTCTACGAGGTGGTGCAGCGGGCGCAGGCGGCTGCGCTCGACGCGATCGCGGTCGGTACCAAGGGCGAGGCGGTCGACGCCGCCGCTCGCGAGGTCATCGACCAAGCCGGCCACGGCGAGCGTTTCGGCCACGCGCTCGGCCACGGAGTCGGGCTCGAGGTCCATGAGGGGCCGCGTCTCGCCCAGCGCTCCGACGACGTGCTCGAGCCGGGGGAGGTGGTGACGGTGGAGCCGGGCGTCTACCTGCCCGGCCAGCTCGGGGTGAGGATCGAGGATCTCGTCGTCGTCACCGCAGACGGTCACCGCAATCTCAGCGGTCTGCCCAAAGAGCTGCAGCTGGTCGACTGAAATTCAAGGCCAGATCTGGCAACGCCGATGAGCGGGGCATGCTCTGGACTTCCCAGACCCTGGTCGCGCGGCCGGTGAGCCCGCGATCGCGCCGACGCCCTGCGGCCGAGACGCTGGTCTCGATCCACGAGGAGGCGAGGCGTGAGCGTCTACTCGACATGGAGACGCGGGTGCGGCGCTACCGCACGGCGTGCTTCGCGATCCTCGCTGTCTCGATCGCTCTAGGAGGATCGTCGGATGTCGGCTGGTGGTGGGTGGTGCCGATGGCGGCCGGCCTTGCCGGCTTCGCCGTTGCTGATCGCTTCATGCGGGCCAGCCAGCATCCCGCGATCTGGGTGGCGGGGGCATGGGCCGCGCTGCCCGCCTTGCTGGCTGCCGCTGCCCTGCTGACGGGCGGTGCCACCAGCCCGGTCCTGGTCTGGTTCGCGCTGCCCGCCGTGACCCTCGGCTTCCGCTTCGAGCCGCGCGGGATGGTGCTCGGCACCACCTACGTGATCGCGATGTTCCTGGCCTGCACGGTTGTCCCCGACCCTGCGGCGGCGCTGGAGCACCGCCAGGCGCTGATTGCCATTGCCGCCCTGATCCTCAGCACCGTGATCCTTACCGGGGCCCTGGTCGAGTCGGAGCAGGCGCACCGGCGACGCTCGACGCTCGATCCGCTTACCGGCCTCTTCAACCGCAACGCTCTGGAGCAGCGGCTCTCGGAGCTGAACGGCCAGCCCTGCGACCTCGACGAGGGTCTCTCGCACGCCCTGCTGCTCTGCGACCTCGACCACTTCAAGCGCGTCAACGACCAGCTCGGGCATGCCGCCGGCGACGCGGTCCTGCAGGACGTCGCCTACACGATGCGGTCGGCGCTGCAGGCGGGCGACACTATCTACCGCGTGGGCGGCGAGGAGATCCTGGTGATCCTCCCCGGTGCCGGTCGCGAGGACGCGATCGAGATCGCCGAGCGGTTGCGCCAGGAGGTCCACGACCGCCGCCCGGTCGGCGTGCCGGTCACGGTCAGCATCGGCGTCGCCGTCTCCGAACCGGACCGGGTCGACACCGACGACCTCGTCGCCCGCGCCGACGCCGCGCTCTACGCCGCCAAGGCCAGCGGCCGCGACACGGTTTTCGTCGACAGCTAGGGCGAGTCCCACAAGGGGTTCGAACAACAGAAGCTCACGGGAGACGCTCGGTGACTGTCCCACGGGGACGGTCTGGTCATGTCGTCTTCAGCCCAGCTTCCGAGGGGCGGAGGGCTGGTGGGGTCTCCGAACGTTTTGTGCCGCTGGCCGAGTAGGGACGTCGGACGGCTCGTCCGCGATACAGCCAGTCAGGCAAGTGAGGAGACCCCACCAGCCCTCCGCCCCTCAGCGGCTCAGGTCGACGTCGGCGGTCAGCCGCGTGGCGAATGCCGCGAGCAGTTCGACCGCCGCCTCGACGTCGCGCAGGTCGACCATCTCCACCGGCGAGTGCATGTAGCGGAGTGGGATCGAGACGAGACCGGTCGGGATGCCCGAGCGGGAGATCTGCAGCACGTCGGCGTCGGTACTGGTGCCGCGGCCGCTGGCGCTGATCGAGTGCTCGATCCCCTCGGCCTCTGCAGTCTCAACCAGCAGCTCGAAGACCTTGGGGGAGAGGGTGGAGCCGCGACCGATCGCCGGCCCGGAGCCAAGTGGGTGGGTGCCGATCTCCTTCTCGTCGACCCCGGGCGCGTCGGTTGCGTGGGTGACGTCGACGGCGATCGCGATATCTGGACGGATCTCGAAGGCGGCGGTGCGGGCCCCGAAGAGGCCGATCTCCTCCTGTACGGCGGCAACAGCGGCGAAGGATCCTTCGAGGTCCCCGCCCTGGTGGGCACGCCGCAGGCTCTCCAGGGCCACGTAGGCGCCGAGGCGGTTGTCCATCGCCCGGGAGACGAGGCGATCGCCGACGAGGGGCACCGGCTCGGCAGCGATCACGACGGGGTCTCCGACCCGGATCAGCTCCGCCGCCTCGCCGCGGTCGCCGGCCCCGATGTCGATATGCAGGCCCTTCAGCTCGACGACCTTCTTACGCTGGTCGGGCTCGAGCAGATGGATCGGCTTGCGGCCGACCACGCCTGGCACCAGCCCCTCTTTGCCGCGGATCTCTACCCGCTGACCGACCAGGATCTGGGGGTCCCAGCCGCCGACCGGCGCAAACCAGAGGAACCCCTTCTCGTCGATATGGGTGACGACCAACCCGATCTCGTCGATGTGTCCGACCACCGCCAGCAGCGGGGCGCCGTCGCCGACGCGGGCTATGGAGGAGCCGATGCCGTCGCTGCTGACCTCGGCAAAGGAGGCGGCGTCGCGCCAGATCGTCGCCGCGGGGCCCTCGTACCCAGAGGGCGCGCCGGCGCGCAGAAGTTCGTCGAGCAATGGAGGTGTCTGGCTCAAGGTTCGCAAGTATTACGAAGCGGTCGCCCTCAGTGAGCCGCGGCGGCCGCTTCGTGCCGCAGTTCCTCCCGGCCCGGCCCGTAGCCGCGGTGCTCGTAGGCGATCAGCGCCCAGATCAGGACGACGACGATCGCAACGCTGATCCAGGCCGGCATCGCGGTCGCGACCGGAACCAGGATCAGCAGGACGATCGCCAGACCCAGCCGCCGTCGGTTGATCGTGTGGACGTGGCGGTAGCGAAAGGCGACCAGGCCCAGTAGGTAGGCGGCGGTTCCGCCGAAGAGGGCGAAGGCGGGGACGCTGTGGAGGTGTTCGTCGTGGTGGCCGATCGCGACCTTGAGGCCGAGGGCGACGAGGACGATTCCCGCGACCAAGGCGAGATGGATGTAGGAGTAGGAGTCGCGGGCGAGCTCGTTCTGGACTTTGCCGGGCTCGGCTTCACTGAGGCGGCGGGCAGAGATCAGGGCAACCACGTCAAAGTAAAACCACCACTGCGCCGCTGCCAGAGCGACGCCGAGTACCGCGACGACGCCGATGCCAAGGTCGAGGGCGCCGGAGGCGCCGATCCCGATCGCGACGATTGACTCGCCGAGGGCGATGATCACGATCAGGCCGTGACGCTCGGCAAAGTGTCCGGGAACGAGACGCCAGCCCTCGCTGCCGAAGAAGTAGGGGCCGGCCATGTCGAGGAAGAGGGCGAGCGCCCAGAGTGCGCCCTGGGCGAGCCCGTCGAAGAGCGAAGCGGTGGCGAGCAGGCCGACGGCGACCGCGGTGCTGACCGCCAGCCCCAGCACCGAGTGGCGGAGGGCGTCGTCGTCGGGGCTGGCGAGCATGAAGAGAGCTATGTGGGAGACGCGGAAGGCGCCGTAGGCGAGGGCGAAGACGAGGCCGAGCCCGTCGAAGGCCTCGGGCACGCAGAGCGCCACGATCAGCAGCGCCGCCATCGCCGCGAAGATCACCAGCCGTACCGCGCCCTCCTCGGGGTCGATGACGCTGGTCAGCCACGCGTATCCGACCCAGGCCCACCAGAGCACGCCCAGCACCAGCAGCCCCTGCGCGAGGCCGGACCAGGTCGGGTGGTCGGCCATCAGCGCCGTGCACTGGGTCAGCGCGAGGACGAAGACGAGGTCGAAGAACAGCTCCAGCGGCGTCACCCGCTCGCCCTCGCGCCGGGTCGCGGCGAGGCGGGGGCTGCGCGGCTGAGAGGCGGCGGGCACGGCGCCCATCCTTGCAACTCGCCCGCGCGGCGCGGTCGAATACGGTTCACCCGATGAGCGTGGCCGTAGTCACGGGGGCATCGACCGGGATCGGCGCGGCGACGGCGATCCGGCTCGCGCGCGAGCCCGGCATGGAGCTCGTCCTCGTCGCCCGCCGCGAGGAGCTTCTGCACGACCTCGCCGCCTCGCTCCCTTGCAAAGCGACCTACCTGGCGGTCGATCTCACCGACGAGAGCGCGCCCGAGCACGTGCGCGCCCACGTCGAAGCCAACCACGACGGCCTCGACCTTCTCGTCAACAACGCCGGCGCCTCCTGGCGCGGCGGCTTCGCCGAGAGCGGCTACGCCAACGTCCAGCGCCACATGGAGCTCAATTTCGACGCCGTGGTTCGCCTCACGGAGGCTTTGCTGCCGTTGCTGCGGGGCTCGGCTCCGAGCGCGATCGTCAACGTCGCCAGCACCGCTGGGCGCGTCGCCCGCGCCCGCACCGGGGCCTACTCGGCCAGCAAGTTCGCGCTGATCGGGTGGACCGACGCGCTGTATGCCGAGGAGCTCGCGCACGGCGTCCACGTCGGCATGGTGCTGCCCGGCTTCGTCGCCACCGAGGGCTTCCCGGCCACCGAGCTGCGGGAGAAAGCGCTCACCCGCTGGATCGTCTCGAAGCCCGAGAAGGTCGCCGAGGCGATTTACGAAGTCGGCCCGGGTGGCAAGGCCGAGCGCTACGTGCCGCGGCCATACGCGTTGGCTGCGGTCGCGCGGATCCTGCTTCCCCGCCTCACGCGCCGCGTCCTCTCTGGCGGCGCTGCCGCGGACCTGACCACCAGCACCGGGGGCGAAGGCCCCGGTGCCGCAGCTTCTCCCTGATGGCCCCCTGGGCGCTACGCTGTTTTCGGTAGTGCTACCGGGAGACAGGCGGCGATGAGCGGGATCGCGATAGCAGCTGTGGCAATCGCCTTCGTGGCTCTGCTGGCCCTGGCCGGCTTCTTCAGGGCGCGCGAGCAGAAGGCGAGCCGGCGTGTCCAACTCCTCGGTGAGATCGCCCGCGTCGCCGACGGTGGGCGCTCGCTGCCAGAGACCCTGGAGGCGATCACGGCGATCGTCGTCCCGGAGCTGGGGGACTTCTGCATGATCGACGTGATCGAGGACGACCGGGTGCACCGCGCCGCCGTGGCCGTGGTCGGCCCCGGAGCGGGGGATCTCGAAACAGGCCTGGCCTCGCGCCCGCCGCTGCTGCAGGAGGCGATGGCGGACGCTGCCTCGACGGGTCGGCTCGAGCCCCGCCTGTTCGAGTACCTCGCGGACACCGACCTGCGCAGCTTCGCGGCCGACGAGGAGGACTTCGAGTTCCTGCGCAGCGTCGGCGGCCGCTCCGCGGTCGTGGTCGAGCTGCGGGCACGGGGCAGGCCGACGGGGATGTTGACGATCGGGATCCGTCAATCGCGTCCCCGCTTCCACCAGGACGATGCCGATTTCGCCGGCGTCCTCGGGGGCCGGGTCGCCCTCGCACTCGACAACGCCGGCCTCTTCTCCGACCTCGAGCGCAGCGAGCGCGAACGGGCCGAGATCGCAGAGACGCTCCAGCGCGGCCTGCTGCCACCGCCGCTGCCGCACATCCCGGGCTGGGAGGTCGCGGCGATGTACCGGCCGGCCGGGGCCGAGAACGAGATCGGCGGCGACTTCTACGACGCCTTCCAGATTGCCGATGGCTGGATGGTCGTGATCGGCGACGTCACCGGCAGAGGGGCAAAGGCGGCCTCCGTCACCGCCCACGCCCGCTACACCCTTCGCGCCGCGGCCGCGCTCACCGGGGACCCTGTGGTGGCGCTGGAAACCCTCAACAGCGAGCTGCTGGCGCGCCACGGCGCGACCCTCTGCAGCGTTGCCGCGATGGCGATCGACGAAGATGCATCGCGGCCGGTGCGCCTCGCGGTCGCCGGCCACCCGGCGCCCCTGCTGGTCGACGACGCTGGGGTGGTCGAGGTGACGGCCTCGGCGCCGGTGCTCGGCGCCTTTCCCGACGTCACCTGGGGGGTCGAACACACCGAGGTGCGTCCGGGGCAGCAGCTCGTCGTCGTCACCGACGGGGTCACCGACGCGCAGGGCCCCGAGGGGCGCTTCGGCGAGAGCCGGCTCCACGCCGAGATCACGGGACTCAGCAGCCCGGCGATCACCACCCAGAAACTGGAGGGCGCGCTGCTCGAGTTCACCGCCGGGAACCTCAACGACGACGCCGCGATCATTGCCGTCGGGCCGGCTTCGGGGGCCGAGGAGCCGGCTCGGGAGATGGACCGGGCGCTGGTCGAGCGACTCTTCGAAGCCTTCAATCGCCGCGATGCGAGTGAGATCGCGGTCGTCTGTGACGAGGAGATGGACTTCTTCCCGGTCGGCACCGCCGAGGCTGTGGGTCGCACCGCGCCCTATATCGGGCCGGCGGGGCTGCGCGAGTACCTCGACGACGTCGAAAAGGTCTGGGAAGAGCTGCGGATCTCCCCGAAGCTGGTCGAGCGCCGCGGCGACTCGCTGCTCGTCCGCGGCCGGGTCTATGCCCGCAGCCGCGAACTGGGGATCCGCGACATGCCGATCGCCTGGATCTGGGACGTCTCCGAAGGCCGCTTCGTCCGCGGCGAGGTCTTCATCGATCCCGAGCGGGCGGTGCTCCGGCTCGCGGCCTCCTCCGATCTCTAGAGGTGCCGGCGCAGGAAGGCCAGCTCGTCGGCGACCACGGCCTCGAACTCCGGGCCGTCGTAGATGTCGAAATGATCGACGCCGGGATAGGTGCGCAGCTCGCCGAGCGGGGCGCGGCGGGCGGCGGCGATCGCCGGCCCGGGCTTGGCGACCCGGTCGGCCTCGCCGACGCAGAGCAGCCAGGGGCAGTGGAGCCCGGCGGCGAGGCCGCTGGGGCGAAAGGGACGGCCGAGCAGCCAGCGCGATGAGACCCGGTTGCGCCAGCGCGAGTCCTCGCCGCCCGCGACCACGTGACGCCAGCCGGACTCCCCACCGGGCGCATTGATGAACGCCGCCTCGTCGGGGCCGCCCACCGCCGGCAGGTGCCTGCCCCGGACTGCCGCAGTCAGCATCCGTGCCGTAACCAGAGGTGAGGAGCGGTGCGCCTGGCGCACCATGTCGAGGAAGGGCACTTGGCTGATCGCCGCCGCCACGCCCGGGTCGCCGGCCGCAGCCGCGAGCGCGTTGCCGCCGCCCATCGAGGAGCCGAACGTCGCTACTCGTTTGGTGTCGATGCCCGGCAGCGAGCGAGCGAAGGCGATCGCCACCCGCCAGTCGTCGAGCTGGCGCCGCGGATCGAACAGGTCCTTCTCGCCACCGCTGTCGCCGAAGCCGCGATGATCGAAGACCATGGCCGCGATTCCGGCCGCCGCGAAGCGCTCCGCGAACGGACCCAGCCCGTCGCGCCGCGTCCCCGACAGCCCGTGCGCCATGACCACGATCGGGCTCGCGGTCCCGCCTCCGCTCGCCGGGTAGAGCCAGGCGGCACAGGCGTCCCCGCCCGAGTCGAACTCGAGGTCGATGCGATCCATGCCCTACCAACGTCGCAGATGCTCGCAACGTGAGATCCGCGCTCGCACTCAAGGGGGTCTAGGATTCGCCGCCGTGATCAGCACCAACCAGTTCAAAAACGGCACCCATATCGAGATCGACGGGAAGATCTGGAAGATCATCGAGTTCCAGCACGTCAAGCCGGGCAAGGGCGGCGCCTTCGTGCGGACCAAACTGCGGCGGATCGAGGACGGCTCGGTGATCGACAAAACCTTCCGGGCGGGGGAGAAGTTCCGGCCGGTGAGGACCGAATCGAAGAAGATGCAGTACCTCTACGACTCCGGCGAGGCGGCGGTTTTCATGGACAGTCGCGACTACGAGCAGATCGAAATCCCCAGCGACGTGCTCGGCGACTCGATGCAGTGGGTGCTGCCCAACGCCGAGGTCGAGATCCTCTTCGTCGACGAGCAGCCATCCGACCTGCAGCTCCCGAGCGCGATCGACATGAGGGTGACCCAGACCGACCCCGGCGTCAAAGGCGACACCGCCTCCGGCGGTGGCAACAAGCCGGCGACGCTGGAGTCCGGCGTTGTGGTGCAGGTGCCGCTCTTCATCGAGGAGGGCGAATCCGTGAGGGTCGACACGCGCAGCGGCGAGTACGTCTCCCGCGCCTGAGAAGGATCAGCGAAACTCGCCGAGCGGGGCAGAAGCGGGGGCCGGTGGGGCCTCCTCACTTGCCTGACTGGCTGCATCGCCGCAGGCCATCCGACGTCCCTGTGCGGCCAGCGGCACAAAACGTTCGGAGGCCCCACCGGCCCCCGCCTCTGGGAAGCTGAGCAGAAGACGGCAGCCGTGATTCGAAGCGCCTATGGGCTCGGCGGGTGGATGTCGGCTGCCCCTCTGAACGTTTTGTGCCGCTGGCCGAGAGCTCCTTTTCGGACGAGCGGCGGCAATACAGCCAGGCAGGCAAGTGAAGAGGGGCAGCCGACATCCACCCGACGCGAGCTCCTCGCTAGGCCCGTCCACCAAAACCGGGAGAATGGGCCGATGCGCCGCTCCGACCAACGCCGCGACGCCGTTTTCGCCAGCTACCAGCGCGACGTCACCGGGCGCCCGCTGGCGGAGCTGATCGCCGACGCGCGACCGCTGACCCGGGAGCTGGCGGAGGGCGTCGACGAGGAGCGCGAAGAGCTCGACCAGACGATCGCCGAATACGCCAAGGGCTGGACGGTCGACCGGATCGCGCCGCTGGACCTGAACGTGATGCGGGTGGCGCTGTACGAGATCGAGCACGGGGTCCCGCACGAGGTCGCGATCGACGAGGCAGTCGAGATCGCGAAGGAGTACTGCGGGGCCGATGCGCCCAAGTTCATCAACGGCATCCTCGGCGCGATCGTGCGCGAGCGGGAGCCGGCGCAATGAGCCGGTTGCGCGAGATCGCCGAACGGCTGGGCCGGATCTCGGCCGAACTGGAGAGCGAGGAGACGGGCGACGAGCGGGCGGCCCAGCTGGCGACCGAGGCCGCCGACCTCTCGGCCGAGGCAGTCGAGGAGGCGAACCGCCAGGCGCGTGAGGGGGCGGGCGCCGAGTGAGCGGCGCCCCTGCGTCGACCTACCCCGAGGATCTGCGCTCGCTCGTCGAGGCGGAGCTCGACCGGCTCGGGTTCTCCGCTGCTGCCCCCACCGCGGGCCTGGAGGAGGCGATGCGCTACTCGCTGCTGGCCGGCGGCAAGCGCGTCCGCCCGGTGCTGGCGCTCGCCACCGCGCGCGCCCTCGGAACCAACCCGGAGCGCTTCCTGCCGGTCGCCTGCGCGATCGAGCTGATCCACACCTACTCCCTGATCCACGACGACCTGCCGGCGATGGACGACGACGAGCTGCGCCGCGGCCTGCCGACCTCGCACGTCAAGTTCGGCGAGGACGTGGCGATCCTCGCCGGCGACGGCCTCTTCGCCGAGGCGGTTCGTCTCTTCTGCGAGCAGCCCGGCGACCCGGCGCGGGTGCTGGCGGCGATGCGCGAGCTGGCGGCCGCCACGGGTGCGCAGGGCATGGTCGGGGGCCAGTACGTCGACGTCGTCGGGGCCGAGGACGACGCTGCTGGGCTGCGGGCCCTGCATGCGCTGAAGACGGGCCGATTGATCGCCGCGAGCGTCGGCGTCGTACTCGTACTTGAGGGTCTGGGCGAAAGTGAGACAATGCCCTATCGCCGTTTTGCCGACGAGCTGGGCGTCCTTTTCCAGATCGTCGACGACATCCTCGACGTGACCGAGAGCGACGAGCAGCTCGGCAAGCCACATGGAAGCGACGAGCGACATGGCAAACTCACCTACGTCAGCCTCTTCGGGCTCGAGCGAGCTTGCGAGCTGGCCGCCGAGTCCCACGCCCAGGCGGCAGCGGCGCTGTCCGAGGCGGCCGGAGATACGAACGACCTGAGACGCGTGGCCGACTACATCTTCACGAGGAACGAATGAGCGAAAAGCCCCCCACCCAGGGCAAAGAGGACGACAAAGCCGAGGCGCTATTGGCCGAGATCGACGGGCCGGCCGACCTGCACGAGCTCGACGACGAGCAGCTGGCGCGGGTCGCGCAGGAGATGCGCACATACGTCATCGACACGATCGGCGAGATCGGCGGGCATTTCGGAGCCAACCTCGGCACCTGCGAGCTCGCTGTCGCGCTGCACAGCTTGCTCGACTCCCCCCGCGACAAGGTCCTCTGGGACGTCGGCCACCAGTCCTATCCGCACAAGATCCTCACCGGTCGCCGCGACCGGCTGTCGACGATCCGCCAGTACGAGGGCCTGGCGCCGTTCTGCTCGATCCCCGAGTCCGAGCACGACGTCATGGGCGCCGGCCACGCCTCGACCTCGATCGGCTACGCGGTCGGCCTCAAGGAGGCGATGCGCAAGGGGATCGGCGAGGACGGTCGCGTCGCCGCGGTGATCGGCGACGGCGCCCTCACCGGCGGGGTCGCCTACGAGGCGCTGCACGCCGCCGGCGGCCTGCAAACGCCGGTCGTGATCGTCCTCAACGACAACGGGATGTCGATCTCGCCCAACGTCGGCGCCCTCTCGCGCTACTTCAACCGGATCCGCCTCAACCCGCGCCTCTTCCACGCCCGCGAGGGCGTCGAGGACCGGCTGACCAAGCTGCCGCTGGGGCTGGGGCGGCGGATCGAGCGACTCGGGCCGGAGATCAAGTCGGCGATCAAGGCCTACTGGGCGCCCGGCCTCTTCTTCGAGGAGCTCGACCTCGCCTACATGGGCGTGATCGACGGCCACGACGTGCACGCGCTGCGCGAGGCCCTGCAAGAGGCCTTCGAGGCGGAACGGCCGGTCGTCGTCCACATCCACACCGTCAAGGGCAAGGGCTTCGCGCCGGCCGAAGAGGGCGGCCTCGAGTCGATGGAGAAATGGCACGCCGCCAAGCCCAACTCGATCGTCAACGGGAAGCCGGCGGCGGCGAAGCCGGTCCCGGTCACGGAAACCGACTCGCCGGAGGGGATCGAGCGGCTGGAGAAGCCGCCCGCGGCCGGCTCGCCGCCCCAGTACACGCAGGTCTTCGCCGACGCGATCGTCGCCGAGGCGGAGCGCGACGAGCGGGTGATCGGGATCACCGCGGCGATGGCGGGAGGGACGGGCCTGCAGAAGCTCGCCGACGAGCGCCCCGAGCAGTACTACGACGTCGGCATCGCCGAGCAGAACGCGGTCCTGCTCGCCTCCGGCCTGGCGCTGCAGGGCGCGAAGCCGGTCTGCGCGATCTACTCGACCTTCCTCCAGCGCGCCTTCGACCAGATCGTCCACGACGTCTGCCTGCAGGAGCTCGACGTGACCTTCGCGATGGACCGGGCGGGCCTGGTCGGCGACGACGGCCCGACCCACCACGGTGCCTTCGACGTCTCCTACTTCCGGCCGATCCCCAACGTCGTCCTGATGGCGCCGCGCGACGAGGCGATGCTGGTCCACATGCTGCACACGGCGATCGGCCACGACGGGCCGGCGGCGCTGCGTTATCCGCGCGGTGCGGCGGAGGGGGTGGAGCTGCCGGCGCGGCCGCAGCTCGTCCCGATCGGGACCGGCGAGATCCTCGCCGAAGGTGAGCGCGTCGCCCTGCTCGGCTATGGCTACGGCGTCACGGTGGCGCAGGACGCGGCGGCGATCCTCGCCGGCCACGGGCTCAACGCGACCGTCGCCGATGCTCGCTTCGCAAAGCCGCTCGACGCCGAGCTGACCGAGCGCATGGCTCGCGAGCACGACCTGGTGGTGACGATCGAGGAGAACGTTCTGCCCGGCGGTTTCGGCTCGGCGGTCCTGGAGCACCTCGAGGACGCCTTCGTCGAGGAGCCGGGGGAGAGGGCGCGGGTGCTCCGCGTCGGCCTGCCCGACCGCTACGTCACCCATGGCAAGCCGGCCCTGCTGCGCGCCGAGGCCGGGCTCACCGGCGAGGCGGTGGCAGAGCGCGTGCTCGCCGCGCTGCCCTCGGCTCAGCCCGTTTTGGGCTAGTCAGGAACAAGCTCGTATCTAATAAGTATTGACGATTGATCCAATCGTCTCAATCGACTAGATTGCCCGCGAGTCTCTCCGGTGGTGAGGAGGCGCAAAGCCAACCGGCTCCGCTTCTGGGGATCACCATAGGGAGGAGAGATGCGTATCTCTATGTGTCGGCCCGTCGGGGGAATCGGGCCACTCGCGACCGGCCGCCAAGTGCGGTCGGTTTCGCGCGGTGCGGCGAGGGGCTGCGGGCGGGCGCCCCTGGGCCGGGCTATGTTGTCGCTGTGGGCGAGATGCAGAGCGAGAAGGGGCGGCGGTTCCGGGCGCTGCACGAGGGCGACCCGTTCCTGATCCCGAACCCGTGGGACGCGGGCTCGGCGAGATTGCTGGAGTCGCTCGGCTTCGAGGCCCTTGCCAGCAGCAGCGCCGCGCTCGCGTTCAGCCTCGGTGGGAAAGACGGCGAGGCGACGCTCGAGCAGGTCGTCGACCACACGCGCGCTCTCGACCGGGCAACCGGGCTGCCGCTCTCGGTCGACCTGGAGAACGGATACGGGGCCGAGCCCGAGGACGCGGCGAGGGCGATCGAGCTGGCGGCTGCGGCCGGCGCGGTCGGGGGCTCGATCGAGGACTACGACCCGGCGGGGAGGCTCTACGGCGCCGGGCACGCCACGGAGCGCGTCGCCGCTGCGGCCGAGGCGGCCGGTCGGCTCGATTTCCCGTTCACCTTCACCGCGCGGGCGGAGAACCACATCCGCGGCAACCCCGACCTCGATGACACGATCGCGCGCCTGCAGGCCTACGAGGCCGCTGGTGCCGACGTGCTCTACGCGCCCGGTCTCGGCAGCGGCGGGGAGATCCGCGCGGTCCGCGAGGCAACCGGCCTGCCGCTGAACGTGCTCGCGTTCCGCGGGCTCGAGATGGGGGAGATCGTCGAGGCCGGGGCGCAGCGGATCAGCGTCGGCAGCGGCCTCGCCTGGACCGCCTACGAATCGATGGCCGCGGCCGCGGAGGCGATGCGCGACCGGGGTGATTTCGCGGGCCTGCTGGCACCGACCCGGGTTGCAAAGCTCCCCTGAGGGGTAGCGTAGGCCCAGATGAAGATCCTCTTCGCCCCGTTCAGCATCGCCGCCGGGCTGCTCGCCGGCTTCGCCGCCCAGAAGGTTTTCGAGCGCCTCTGGGCCGTGATCGACGACGAGGACCCGCCCGAGCCGGACAACCGCGAAGCGCCGGTGGTGAAACTGCTGCTGGCGCTGGCGGTCGAGGGAGCGATCTTCCGCCTCGTCAAAGGCTTCACCGACCGCGGCGCCCGCTCGGGCTTCGCCGCTCTCACCGGCCGCTGGCCCGGTGACGACCCGGCCCGAGAAGAGGCTGCGAGCTAGGCAGGGCCATCCTGGGGCCCCGTGCAGACGCGGGCGAGGCTCCTCCCACGGCCCGATGTCCCAGTAGCGCCGGGCCGCCCCTGAAGTGGATGGCAGCACCCAGACAGTGGCACCGCCGATCTGCTCCTCCTGGGGGCCGAATTCCACCGGCCGTTCCAGCGCGCCCTGGGCGGCGTTCTTGCCGTTGAAGGCCAGGTAGGCGGGTTCGACCGCGGCGATCCGCGCCTGCAGCTGGTCGACGTCGAACTCGGCCGTGCCGACCTCGGCGTCGGAGCCGTAGCGGACCTTGCAGAGGTCGGTCAGGCCGATCCCGAAATCCAGCAGCCGTTTGTATTCGGACGGCGCCAGCTGCGCCGGCGTCAGGCCGGTGGCGAAGAGGGTGCGCCAGAAGGCGTTGCCAGGGCCGGCGTAGTAGGCCTTCGCCCTCGCCGAGGCGGTGCCGGCGGCGGTCCCACAGAAGACCACCTGCAGACCCGGCCGCAGCGTGTCGGGCAGCACCTCGTTCATCCGCGGTGGACCTCGGTGGCGCTGGCCTGGTCGCGGGGGCGGACGACGATCTCATCGATGTTCACGTGCGAGGGTTGCGTGATCGCCCAGCGGATGCACTCGGCGACGTCCTCGGCCCGCAGCGGCTTCATCCCGTCGTAGACCCGGCCGGCGGCCTGCTCGTCGCCGCCGAAGCGCACGAGTGAAAACTCCGTCTCGACCATCCCCGGCGCTATATCCGTCACCCGCACCGGCTGCCCCAGCAGCTCCAGCCGCAGCGCTCGCAGCAGGGAGCGCTGGGCGTGCTTCGCCGCCGTGTACCCGGCGCCGCCGCGGTAGGACTCGAAGGCGGCGATGCTGGTGATGCCGACTACGTGCCCGTCTCCCGAGGCAACGAGCGCCGGTAGGAGCGCCCGCGTCATCCGCATCGTGCCGAGCACGTTGGCCTCGTACATCTGCTGCCACTGCTCTTCGTCGGATTCGCCGACCGGAGCCAGCCCCAGCGCGCCGCCGGCGTTGTTGACGAGCACGTCGCAGTGGGGCAGGTCGGCGACGAACTCCCGCACCGACTCCTGGTCGGTCACGTCGAGGACGCTCGCCCGGCCTCCGGTCTCGGCGGCCAGGTCCTCGAGTCGCTCCCTGCGCCGGGCTCCGAGCACCACCTCGAACCCTTCGGCGGCCAGGGCCCTGGCGGCAGCCGCGCCGATTCCGCTCGAGGCTCCGGTGATGACCGCGATCCGCGTCATGCACCCACCTTAGGAAGAACTCGGCGCGACCGTATACTCGCCCGCCGTGGAGGCCTCAGCTCAGCCGGAGCCGATCAACGAAGAGGGATTCGCCGCCTTCTCGGCGCGCACGGGCGATGGCACCCCGGTGGTGATGCTGAACCTCCTCGCCTTCCGGCCCGAGGGCGGCAAAGAGCGCTACCTGGAGTACGGCGCCGCCGTCGCGCCGCTGCTCGAGAAGGCCGGCGGCCGCATCGTCTGGGCTGGCGAGCCGGCGCCGGCCCTGCTCGGCGAGGCGTCCTGGGACCTCGTCGCCCTGGTCGAATACCCGACCTGCCAGGCCTTCCTCGAGATGATCGGTTCGCCCGAGTACCGGGCGATCGCCCACCTCCGCACCGAGGCCCTGAACAAGGGCGAGCTGCACCCGATGGACCCGGCAGAGGAACTGCCGGCCTAGTTCCCTATGGGGCCGGCGCGGCCTGCCCGCGCCCACGCAGCCGCATTGCCAGGCCCGCGAGCAGGTAGACGATCGCCACCGCCAGGAGGATGAACTTGCAGGCGGCGAAGATCGTCGCCAGGAGGGGGAAGGCGGAGCCGGCCCCGTCGAGCGTCAGCAAGAGACAGATGTTCTCCAGCGCGTCGAAGGCCGCGACGAGCGCGCCGAAGGAGACGACGACCCCGCCGACCCTGGTCAGGCGACGCCAGCCCCGAGCCCCGGCGAGATCGCGCGTCGCCGCCAGGGCGAGGGTGA
Organism: uncultured Solirubrobacterales bacterium; assembly: GCA_963802935.1. Taxonomy (GTDB): domain Bacteria; phylum Actinomycetota; class Thermoleophilia; order Solirubrobacterales; family 70-9; genus VAYN01. Next base: position 105,652 of record CAWDKO010000009.1, read on the forward strand.
GGAAGGTCCCGTAGGCGAGCAGGAACCCGAAGTCGATCCAAAGCGACTCGCGCGCCGCGTCCTGCCCCTCCTCACCCCATTCGGCGAGGATCTCGTCGGCGCGATCCTGGCCGCCGGTGAGCTCGAAGGGAACGATCCCCGGGCCGCCGGTGTCCTGCATCCGCTCATCTGCCGGCGACATCGCCAGCAGCAATGCAAGCGTCGCGATCGCCGATGCGATCAGTCCCCTGCGGCGCGTCATGCGGGAACTATCTCGAATGAAGCGATTGTCAGCGCTGCACGCGAGCGAAGTGCCTGAGCCTCAGACCGGTGGTTGGTTGCGAGCCGGGAGGCGCTCGTTGAGCAGCCTGTAGATGGCCAGGGATGCATGAACATTCGCCTTGGCCAAGGCCTCATCTGACGCTGGCCCCCGGAGTGCCCTCCAGGCTTCCGTTGCATGCTCTTCGTGGGTCTTCCTCGTAGGGCCCTTCTCTTTGCCGAACATCAGCTCGTTCTCTCCTCGTCATCGGGTGACTTTGGGAACTGGAACTCATGCGACTGCGGGGCCGCCTGCCCGACCGTTCACGGTCAAGCCGGCAGCCTACCCATCTGTGCTCGCATGGGAAGAAGGCCCTCTAGCGCTGGGGGTTGACACCTTCTGGCTTATCTGGCGCCCCACAACAGAAAACGCCCCGCCGGGGAGGCGGGGCGTTTTCTGGGGTTACTACAGGGAGGAGAGGACTCCGACCCGCCACTCGCAGAGCCAAATTTGGCTTGGTTAAGCCATCTTCGTCCGGCTGAGTCCGGTAGTAACCGGCTGATTTCGTGTCGCACTGGCGCACAACTGGCGCACGAGATTCGATAATTGGGGGCGGTCGGAGGATGCCTCGAAGGGGTCTCTTGGCTTGACCGAAAGGTATCGCGCTGATCACGCGATGGGTGGGTCGGACGGCGCAGCTATCCTCGTTGGGATGCCTTTAATTTCGCGGATGAGATCTGGACGGGTTCGCCGGCTCGAAGAGCAGATGCGGGCGATGGATTCGAAGATCGACGCGATGGCGGAGACCTTCGAGTCGCGCCGCGCTGATGACGAGGCCGCCGCCATCGCCGCGGAGCGCATTCGTAGCGGCGCCGCCGATCACACGGAAGATGGCGCCGAGGCGCTGGCGAGTCTCGGCATCACACTTCCCAAGGGATGAGCGTCGACGCAGCCGGCGGGGTGCCCGTCACCTTTGCAGCGGGTGTCCTCGATGACGTGCGTGAACTTACGGCGATCTCCTCAGGAGACGATCGGGAGTATGCGGCTGAGGCGGAGGCCCTGAAACAGCGCATCGCGGAGCTGCTGGTCGAGTGCAAAGGCAACCCATTCCTCGGCGAGCTGATGGGGCCAGGTCTGCACCCCGAGCTGGCCAACTGCCGTCGCGTCCGATTCGACATTCCTTCTTACTCCGGGAAGCCCCGGTTCCGGCTGATCTACCGCAATGAGCCGGCTGATGGTGCCCCCGCCGAATGCCGCTGGGTGACGGTGGCGCCTCGCGCCGGCCTCCGCGCCCACCGAAAGGCGCGACAGCGTTTGCGATCCGAGTGACGCAATCACCCGCAGGGCAGCCGCTCTACCGGCTGAGGCCGAGCGGAGCGCGCGCCTTGACGGCGAGCGGACCGTAGCGCCCGCTCGCCCCTCGCGTAAGGTAAGCAGCGATGCCGCCGGAGGAATTCTTCAAGGGCTCGACCCGTTCCGGACGCGCGCTCGTTCTCTACTACGAGCACACGGCCTTCGATACGTTCGTAGACGAGACGGGCGAGCCGTTCGACAACCCGTCTGAGGCGAAGATCACCGGCACTCTTGATGGCGCTCCGATCGACGTGGAGGCCGTCAACTGGTCCTCTGACGGCACCGCGACCGTGCGCAGCGATCTCGGGACGTTCACGGCAACGAACACGGAGTACCCGGAAGATCATTCGGAGGCGCTGCGCCGCTACTTGGAGCACCGGCCGTTTGAGGGCTATGAGGTTGTGATCGTGGACAAGACTCCAATGGGGCAGGAGGCCGCCTACACAGTGACTATTACGAACGGTCGTCTCACCGAGCGCGCGGAATTTCGGCTCTCACCACAGGTGATGCGGACGCTGGCGCGCGGAGCCCAAGCGCCGACCGACGACCAGGTCCGCCATGAGATTGCCGAGCAGGTGCGTCACGACCAATGGACGAAGATCAAAGGGCGCGCCGAGAACGCGACGACGATCATGTGGCTTGCACACCCAAGCTAGTCCGCCGATCCAAAGTTGGGTGCGCAGCGTGTCGAAGCAGCCGCGAAGGAAGCTAGGCTCGGCGTCGTGTCTTACAGCACCACCGCATACCAACTGCTCATTTCTGCTCCGGGTGATCTTCCGGAGGAGGACATCCGAGCGGTCTTCGATGCCGTCGCTCGCTGGAACGTCCTCTACGGGCGCCCACAGAGCGCAACCGTTGTCCCCACCCACTGGAGTCATCATTCGGCGGCCGAGCATGGCACCAGGCCCCAAGCCTCTCTAAATAAGCAGCTTGTCGAAGACGCAGACATCCTTATCGCGCTGTTCTGGCATCGGCTTGGCTCTCCAACTGGCGAAGCTGAGTCAGGTACGGTTGAGGAGATTGAGGAGGCCAGCGGTCACGGGGCATACGTCGGTGTTCTCAGGTGCACTCGCGCCATCTCCCCTACTGACCTCGACGGTGGTCAGGCCAGTCGTCTCAAGGATTTTTTGGATGGGGCTCGTTCCAGTTCGCTGATCTTCGACTACGAGGATGCCGTCGCTCTCCGCGAGCGGGTCGACACTTTGCTTACGACCTCCGTTACGGTGCTGAGGACTCGTGCGGAGGCGCAGGCAGCCGCGACGGTAGACCCCGAAGCCGAAGAAGCGACCCACGTCGCTCCAGCGGGAGGCGCGGAGGTGTGGCCGCGGATTGAGCGAAGCGAGAGCGTTCGGACTGACGCTAAAGGGAGGGTCAAGACCGAAAATCGCTGGGAGCTCGTGCTCTCGAACACCGGGGATGAGCCAGCGAAAAACGTCAAGTACCGCCTAGAGGCCGACAGTCCTGATGACAATCTCCCGCTCGAGTTGAGCGAAGCCAGCGAGCTTGCGGTGTTGGCCCCGGGCGGGGACGCAGCATACGTGTTGATCATGCACATGGGTGTCGCTGATCAAGCTCAGTGCATCGTCAACTGGGAGGACTCCAGGGGCGAGCGGGAGAGTGTGGCCACGCTGCGCTTTTTCTGAGCGCCTGCTGCCCGGTAGCTACGACGACCCCCGGGCGCGCATGGACGCCTTCCTGGCGACTGGCGAACGTTTGCCCGCTGGCTGATGACTGGCCTACTGGCGCGCAGCAGTCCGATGCGCCGATGATTGCGGGGCTCGGCGGTCAGCCGAAAGCCGCGCAAACGGCTCTAGAAAGCCCCCACAACAGAAAACGCCCCTCCGGGGAGGAGGGGCGCTTCTGGGGTTACTACAGGGAGGAGAGATATGTATCTCTATATATGTGGATCGGTGGGAGGTGGGTGAGCCCTGTTTGTGCCGCGGGCGCCGATGTGGGAAGCATCGGGGCCATATGACGGCGCAAGACTCGACCTAAAAGTTTTGGTGCTTCCTACGTCGGCACCTCCACTCGAATCCTTGAACAGCGTACGAACATACGTGCGATTTGTGTGTGAGGCCGATCACAGAGACCTTGACCGGTCGCCTCCCGTGTGGCGATCAATTTGGCATACCCCCTTCACGAGCTCGTAAACAGGTTGTTGCGAAGGCGTCGCTGTAGCGTTGCGGGCGTGAAAAAGGCCAGGATCGACGCGGTTTTGGCGGAGCAGGGGCTGTTCCCCTCGCGGACCGCTGCGGCCGGTGCCGTGCGCGCGGGCGAAGTCCGCGTGGGCCGCGACGGGCCGGTGGCGCTGCGGCCGAGCCAGCTGGTCGAGCCGGAGGCGACGCTGATCGTCGATGCGGGGCCGCGCTACGTCTCCCGCGGCGGGACCAAGCTGGAGAACGCAATCGACGCGCTCGGGCTGGGCGTGGATGGCCGCGACTGCCTCGATGTCGGTGCCTCCACCGGCGGCTTCACCGATTGCCTGCTGCAGCGCGGCGCTGCACGGGTCGCTGCGGTCGACGTCGCCTACGGCCAGATCGACGTCGGCCTGCGCGAGGATCCGCGGGTGACCGTGATCGAGCGCCTCAACGCGCGTGAGATGTTGCCCTCCGACCTGCCTTTCGAGCCGTCGCTGGCGACGGTCGACGTCTCCTTCATCTCCCTGACCAAGGTGCTGCCGGCTGTCGCCCGGTGCCTTGCGTCTGGGGGCGAGGTCCTGGCGATGGTGAAGCCGCAGTTCGAGCTCGGGCGCGAGCGGGTCGGCCGTGGGGTCGTCCGCGACGACGGCGATCGCCACGAGGCGATCCTCACCGTCGCCGAGGCCGCGGGCGATCTCGGCCTGCCGGTGCGCGGCTTCGCCTCCTCCGGTCTTCCCGGTCCCAAGGGCAACCGCGAGACTTTCGTCTGGTGCGGCGGCGACGGCGAACCCGTCGCCGACCTTGAGACAGCGATCGTCGCCGCGGAGGAGGAGGGTCAGTGAAAACAGCCGCGCTGATCACCCACTCGCACCCGCCGGCCGCGACCGAGGCTGTGGCGGTCGTCGTGCGCGTCGCCCGCGATGCGGGCTGGCGGGTGGTCGCGACCAAGGACGAGCTCGCCAAGCACGGCAGCGCCGCCGAGGGGGTCGAGGTCGTCTCCACCGAGGAGCAGCGGCGGCCAGATCTCTGCCTGGTGCTGGGCGGCGACGGCTCGCTCCTGCACGCGCTGCGCCGCTTCGCCGGCACCGGCGTGCCGGTCTTCGGCGTCAACTTCGGCACGGTCGGTTTTCTCGCGGCGGTCGATCGCGAGGGGGCGGAGGAGGGGATCCGCCGGGCGCTCGCCGGCGAGATCGAGCGGGTCGAGCTGCCCGGCCTCGAGGTCACCCTCGGGGGCACCACGGCGACCGGCCTCAACGACATCACCCTGGCCCGCCGCCCCCACGATCGCGTCGCCGAGCTCAGCTACCGGATCGCCGGCGAGGAGGTCGGCCACGTGCGCTGCGACGGGCTCGTCGCCGCCACCCCGGTCGGATCCACCGGCTACAACCTCGCCAACCAAGGCCCGATCCTGGCCTGGGGCGTGAAGGGGTACGCGGTCAGCTACATATCGCCGCACTCGCTGACCGCCCGCGCCCTGGTCGTCGCTCCCGCCGACGTCCTCCACGTCGGCAACGCCGAGGCGCGCGAGCCGGTGGAAGTCGCGGTCGACGGCGTGCATCTGGCCGATCTCGACGCCGGGGCGGCGCTCGAGGTCCGCTTCGTCGACGCGGTCAGCTGCCTCGCGCAGCTGCCGGGGACCAGCTTCTACCAGCGCATGCGCGAGAAGTTCGGCCACCTGGCCGTCTGAGGCCGTCCGGCCGGCGCATCTCGGCGTCCTCGATCGCTCGCGTGCGGAGCACGCTTCGCTCCCTGCGTCCTTGATCTGCTTGGCCGGACGGCCTCAGCGCCTAGCTAGTCTGCTCCGCGATGGAGCGCAAGTGGTGGACCCTGGTCCTGGTCGCGATCGCGACGTTCATGCTGCTGCTGGACATCACGGTGGTCAACGTCGCCCTGCCCGACATCCAGCGCGAACTCGACGCCAGCCTGTCCAGCCTGCAGTGGGTCGTCGACGCCTACGCGCTCACCCTCGCCGCCTTCCTGCTCACCGCCGGGTCGCTCGGCGACCGCCTGGGGCGCCGCCGCGTCTTCACGATCGGCTTCGCGCTCTTCACCTTCGCCTCATTCCTCTGCGGGATCGCCGGCGACCCGACCCTGCTCAACCTCGCCCGGGGCCTGCAGGGGGTGGGTGGCGCCGGGATGTTCGCCACCTCGCTGGCGTTGATCGGCCAGGAGTTCCACGGCAAAGACCGAGCGACGGCGTTCGGCGTCTGGGGGGCGACGGTCGGCGGCGCGGTCGCGATCGGGCCGCTGGTCGGCGGCGTCATCACCGAGCACCTCGGCTGGGAGTGGATCTTCTTCGTCAACATTCCGATCGGTCTCGTCGCGATCTTTCTCACCGAGCGCAAGATCGCCAACGTCGCCTCGCCCGATGCCGAGCGGGTCGACCTGCCGGGCGTCGCGACCTTCTCGGCTGCGCTCTTCCTCCTCATCTTCGGCCTGATCCGCGGCAACCCCGAGGGCTGGGGCAGCCCGCTGATCCTCGCCTGCCTGGGTGGGGCGGTGGCGCTGCTGGCGGCGTTCGTCGCGATCGAGGCCCACAGCGACCACCCGATGCTCGACCTCGGCCTCTTCCGCAAGCCCGCCTTCAACGGGGTCTCCGCCGTCGCCTTCGGCCTCTCGGCGGGGATGTTCGCGATGTTCCTCTACCTGACTATCTATATGCAGGGAGTGCTCGGCTTCTCGCCGCTGGAGGCAGGGCTGCGGTTCCTGCCGCTGACGGTGCTCTCGTTCATCGCCTCGCCGATCGCCGGCTCGCTCTCGCACCGGATCCCAATCCGGGTCCTTCTCGGCGTGGGCCTGGGGACGGTCGGGGTCGGGCTGCTGCTGATGCACGGCGTCAGCGCCGACTCGGAGTGGACGGCGCTGCTGGCCGGGTTCCTGATCGCCGGGGTCGGCATCGGCATCACCAACCCCGGCATCGGCCAGGCGGCTATTGCCGTCGTCCCCGTGGAGAAATCCGGCATGGGCTCAGGGATCAACACCACTTTCCGCCAGGTCGGCATCGCCACCGGCGTCGCCGCACTGGGGGCGATCTTCCAGTCGCGGGTCGACTCGAAGCTGAGCGAGCTGCTCCCAAGGGCGCCGGACGGCCTCGGGGAACTCGTCGCCTCGGGCGGCTCGCGTGCCGCCGCCGCGGCGACTCCTCCGGGCCTCCACGACAAAGTCGTCCAGGCCTCGAACGAAGCCTTCGTCAGCGGCTTCAACGAGATCATCCTGATCGCGGCCGCCCTCTCCCTCGTTGGCGCCGTCCTCGGCTTCGCACTCGTGCGCTCTAAGGACTTCGTACAGCCAACTGATGGAGGGTCTGCCGCAGGCGGATGAGTGCGAGGGTCGGGGTAGGGGTGAAGCGTCTTGTACTTTTTCGCCGTTTCAGACCGTCGGAAGGCCGCTGGCGATCCTCGAAAAAGTTAAGCGAAACCCCTGCCCCGACCCTCGCAATAAGCACGCTTCCGAGCCAAGTCAGTCCGCGCTCGTTGGTACACAGAATGCGTGCTGCGCGAGCTGCGAATCGAGAACCTGCTCCTGATCGAGCGGGCGGAACTGCGGCTGGGTTCCGGACTGAACGCGATCACCGGGGAGACGGGGGCGGGGAAGACCGTGCTCGCCCACTCGCTCGATCTGCTGATGGGCGGCAAGGCGAAAGGCAAGATCGTGCGGCCGGGGGCGGGGGAGGCCTGGGTCGAGGGGGTCTTCGATCTGCCGGCGGGGCTGCTGGAGCAGCCGGAGCTGGCCGAGCTGGCGGAGCGGTTGCCCGAGGGGGCCGACGAGGTGGTGTTGGGACGGCGGGTTTCGACGGGTGGGCGGACCAGTGCTTTCGTCGCGGGCCGGGCCGCGACCGCGGCCGATCTGAGGCTCCTGGGCGGGCGGCTGCTCTCCTTCTACGGCCAGCACGAGCACCGCAAGCTGACGATCGCCTCCGCGCAGATGGAGATCCTCGACGGCTTCGCCGGGGCCGAGCACCTGGAGACGCGGGGGCTCTATCGGGAGGCGCACCGGGAGTGCGGACGGCTGGCGACCGAGCTGGCCGAGCTGCGCGAGGCGGAGGGCTCGCGTGAGCGCGATCTCGACCTCTACCGCTACGAGCTTTCCGAGATCGAGGCGGTCGCGCCGGACCCTGGCGAGCGGGCAGAGTCGGGGGCCGAGCGCGAGCGGTTGCGTCACGCAGAGGGCTTGCGCGAGGCGGCGGTCGGGGCCCACGCCGGGCTGGCCGGAGCCGAAGAGGACGGCGGCGGGGCTGCGGCGGCGCTGGCCCAGGCCGAATCCCTGCTGGGGGGCGCGGCCGGGCTCGATGCCGGGCTGGACGCGATCGCCGAGCGGGTGGCGGCGCTGGCGGTCGAGCTGGGCGACGTCTCGTCGGAGCTGCGCGACTACGCCGAGGGGCTGGAGGCCGACCCGGGGGCGCTGGCGGCGATCGAGGAGCGGCTGGACGCGATCGACCGTCTGGAGCTCAAGCACGGCGGCAGCGTCGAGTCGGTGTTGGCGCACGCCGAGCGTTGCCGGGCTGAGATCGCTCGGCTCGAGGGTGCCGAGGTGCGCGGCGCCGAGGCCGAGGCGGCGCTGGCTGCGGCCGAGGAACGGCGGGCGGAGCTGGGGGATCTGCTCAGTACCGGCCGTGCCGAAGCCGCTGTGCCTCTGGAGAAACAGGTGGCGACCGAGCTGGAGCGGCTCTCGATGCCCGGTGCGGCGCTGGAGGTCGTGCTCGAGTCCCACCCTGACGGCTATGGCGTCGGCGGGCGCGAGACGGTCGAGCTGCGGCTCGCCCCCAATCCCGGGATCGAGCCGGCGCCGCTGCGCGACGCGGCCTCCGGCGGGGAGCTCTCGCGGGTGATGCTGGCGCTGAGCGGGCTCGGCCGGGCGGGCGGCGCCGAGACCCTGGTCTTCGACGAGATCGACGCCGGCATCGGCGGCAACACCGCCCGTGCGGTGGGGGAGCGGCTGAAGGCGCTCGGCGAGGATCGCCAGGTCGCTCTGCATCACCCACCTGCCGCAGGTCGCCTCCCTAGCCGATGTCCACTTTCTGCTGGAGAAGGACGTCGCGGCGGAGCAAACGGTTGCCACGGTCGAGCGCCTCGACGGCGAGAGCGTGGTCGAGGAGATCCGCCGCATGCTCGGCGGCGAGGAGAACGACGAAGCGGCCACGCGCCACGCCCGCGAGTTGCTGGCCGCCTGACACGAGTCTGCTCTAACCCCTCTATATGAGGGGTAAATGCAGACTCGTGGCTTGCCGGCCGCCGGTTCCGTGGCCTAACCTGGGTCCGTGGCCACCGCCAGTCGCCGTCGCCTCCCTGCTCTGCTCGGGCGTCGCAACGGCGCGCGCTCGGAAGCCCCGATCGAAGGCACTGCCCGGCTCGGGGAGCGGACCAAGCACCTGGTCAAGCGCCTGCGGTCCGGCGACATCGCCGTCATCGACCACGTCAACATCGACCGGATCGCCGCCGAGGAGCTGATCGAAGCCGGCGTCGCGGCGGTGCTGAACGCATCCGAGTCAAGCGACGGGCGCTACCCGAACGCGGGCCCGCTGATGCTGGCCCACGCCGGCATCCGCCTCATCGACGCTCCGGGCGCCGGCCTCTTCGAGCTGCTGAAAGACGGCGACCGGGTGCGGGTCGACGGCGGCAAAGTGATGATCGCCGACCAGGAAGTGCTGCGGGGGCGGGTGCTCGCGACCGAGGAGCTCGAACGCCAGCTCGAGCAGCAGCGCGAGCGGATCGACGAGGCGCTGGCGGAGTTCGCCGAGAACACGGTCGCCCACGTGCGCCAGGAGACCGACCTGCTGACCGGCACCGTCGAGTTCCCGAACACCAGGGCCTCCTTCCGCGACCGCCACGTCCTGATCGTCGTCCGCGGCGACCGTCACCGCCGCGACCTGAAGGCGCTGCGTGCCTACATCCGCGACGTGCGACCGCTGATCGTCGCCGTCGACGGTGGCGCCGACGGGGTGCTGGAAGCGGGGCTGAAGCCGGACTTGATCCTCGGCGACATGGACTCGGCCAGCGACGCCGCCCTGGCCTGCGGCGCCGAGCTGGTCGTCCACGCCTATCCCGACGGCCGCGCCCCCGGCTGCGAGCGACTCGTCGAGGCCGATCTGCCACACGCGGTCGTCCCCGCCGCCGGCACCAGCGAGGACGTGGCGATGCTGATGGCCTTCGAGAAGGGGGCGACGCTGATCGTCAGCGTCGGCGCCCACTTCAACCTGATCGAGTTCCTCGACCGCAAGCGCGGCGGCATGTCCTCAACCTTCCTCACCCGCCTGCGGATCGGGGAGCGCCTGGTCGACGCCAAGGGCGTGAGCCGGCTCTACAACCCGAGCTCGACCCTGGCTCCGATCAGCTTCATCCTCGTTGCCTTCGCGATCCTGCTGACGATCCTCGTCATCACCTCGCCGGCGCTGAACGACGTCTTCGAACTGGTCTGGCTGAAGATCCGCATCTGGCTCGGGCTTTAGCGAGCGCCGGGGCGACCATCTAGCCTTCGGCCGCTGATGGGTTACAGCGCCCGCTACCACGCCACCTCGCTGATCGCGGTCTTCCTCGCGCTCGCGATCGGAATCCTGATCGGTGCCGAGTTCGGCGGCGACGCGCTGGACAGCACCCGCAAGGACCTCGAGGCGAGCCTCGTCGACAACCTCCAGGACGCGCGCTCGCGCAGCGATGAGCTGGGGGGGCAGCTGGGCCAGGCGAACGAGCTCGCCGACCGCGTCTACCCGGTCCTGACTCGCGACCAGCTGCAGGGCAAACGGGTCGCGATCGTCGCCCTCGGCGGGCTGCCGGGTGAGGACGTCGATGCGGTCGAGGAGGCGCTGGGGCCGACCGGTGCCAGGCTGGTCGGGGTCGGCGTCGTGCGCGAGCCGGTCGACCTCAACGGCCTCGCCGAAGACCTCAGCAGAACCCGCTTCGCCGACCTGCGGCAGAACTCCGACTCGCTGACCGCGCTCGGAGCCGGGGTTGGGCGGCAGCTGGTGCTCGGCGGCACCCTGCCGGAGGTCGTCCGCGGCCACCTCTTCTCCCGTGCCAGCGGCACCTTCGGCGCCCTCGACGGGGTGATCGTCGTGCGCAACCAGCCCCAGGACCTGGGACCGGTCCAGCGGACCACCGCGGGTACGCTGGAAAGCGGCTTGATGGGCGGGATCACGGCGACGCGGACCCCGGCCGTCGGGGTCGAGGCCTCGACCGCGGAACCGTCCTCGATTTCCTTCTTCCAGGCCAACGACCTCTCCAGCGTCGACGACGTCGAGCTGACCGCCGGGCAGCTGGCGCTGGTCTTCTCGCTGCTGGGCGCGGAGGGCAGCTTCGGGGTCAAGGGCAGCGCCGACCGGCTGCTGCCGGACCTGCTGACCCAGGGCAGCTGAGGTGTACTGGGTCGGCCTCCCGCTGGCGGTGGCGCTTTCGCTGCTGCTGGTCCCGGCCGGGGCGCGTGGCCTGCACGACGCGGGCCTGGTGCGGGAGAACTATCGCGGCGCCAGCCTTGCCTTCCCGCTCGGGGCGGTGCTGGCGACGGCGGCGCTGGTGACGCTGGCGCCGCTCGCCTTCCTCAACGACCGCGCCGACCTCGACCTGCTCGATCCCGAACTGCGGCGCTGGCTGCCCTACCTGTTGGGGATCGCCTTCCTCGGTTTCCTCGACGACGCGCTCGGTCAGGGCGCGGTGGCGGCGACCCCGCGCGGCTGGCGCGGGCACTGGCGGGCGCTGCGCGCGGGCAGCCTCTCGACCGGGGCGATCAAGGCGATCGGGGCGCTGGCGCTGGCCGCCTACGTGGTCTCGGGGCGAGGGCTGGAGGACTGGCGCTACATCGCCGACGTCGCCCTGCTGATCCTCGCCACGAATTTCTTCAACCTGCTCGACCTGCGGCCGGGGCGGGCCGAGAAGGGGCTGGCGCTGCTCGCGGTCGGGCTTTGTCTTGGGGCCTGGACCTTCGCCCCGTTCGAATTGCTGGGGATCTTCGCCGGGCCGGTCCTGGTCGGCGCCTGGCTGACCCTGCGCGAGCGGGCGATGCTTGGAGATACCGGCTCCAACCTCGTCGGGGCGATCGCCGGGGTCTGGCTGCTGATCGTGCTCGGCGGCGACGGGCGGCTGGTCGCCCTCGCGGTCGTCGCGGCGCTGACCATTTACGGCGAGTTGCGATCTATTTCGGCGACGATCGATTCGGTTCCGCCACTGCGCTGGCTAGACTCGCTCGGCAGAGCATGAATCCCTCCCACAAAGGCGACACCAAGTTCATTTTCGTCACCGGGGGAGTGGTGTCGGCGCTGGGCAAGGGGATCGCCGCGGCCTCGATCGGCCGCCTGCTCGCCTCTCGCGGCTACCGGGTCCAGATGCAGAAGTTCGACCCCTACATCAACGTCGATCCGGGGACGATGAGCCCGTTCCAGCACGGCGAGGTCTTCGTCACCGAGGACGGGGCGGAGACCGACCTCGACCTCGGCCACTACGAGCGCTTCACCGACGAGAACACCTCGCGCGCCTCCAACGTCACCGCCGGCGCCGTCTACAACTCGGTGATCAAGCGCGAGCGCCGCGGCGACTACCTCGGTGCCACCGTGCAGGTGATCCCGCACATCACCAACGAGATCAAGCAGCGGATCCTCATCGTCGCCGAGTCGCAGGCGGTCGACTTCGTGATCACCGAGATCGGCGGCACCGTCGGCGACATCGAGTCGCTGCCGTTCCTCGAGTCGATCCGCCAGCTCTACACGGACCTCGGGCCGAAGCGCAGCATGTTCGTCCACCTCACCCTGGTGCCGTACGTCGGCCACGCGGGCGAGCTGAAGACGAAGCCGACCCAGCACTCGGTCAACGAGCTGCGCCGGATCGGGATCCAGCCGCACGCGCTGGTCTGCCGCTCCGAGGGCCGGCTCGACCGCGAGATCCGCAGCAAGATCGCCCTCTTCGCCAGCCTTCCCGTCGACGGCGTCATCTCCGCCCACGACGTCGACAACATCTACAAGGTGCCTCTGGTCTTCCGCGCCGAGGGCGTCGACGACCTCGTGCTCGACCACTTCGGGATGGAGGCTCCCTCGCCGGACCTGGCCGAGTGGGAGGCGATGGTGCGCCGCGCCGACTCGGCGAGCGGCGAGGTCAGGATCGCCGTCGTCGGTAAGTACGTGCAACTGGCCGATGCCTACAAGTCGGTGATCGAGGCGCTCGAGCACGGCGGCTTCCACCACGGGGTCGGCGTCAAGGTCGAGCTGGTCGACTCCGAGAACCTCGACCCCGAGCAGCTCGAGAGCATGGACGGGATCCTGATCCCGGGCGGCTTCGGCGAGCGCGGCATCGAGGGCAAGATCCAGGCGGCGCGGATCGCCCGCGAAAAATCGATCCCCTACCTGGGTATCTGCCTGGGGATGCAGATCGCCGTCGTCGAGTTCGCCCGCACCGTGGCCGGCATGGACGGCGCCAACTCGGCCGAGTTCGACCCGGAGACGCCGTTCCCGGTCGTCGATCTGCTGCCGGAGCAGAAGGAGGTCTCCGACATGGGGGGCACGATGCGGCTCGGGGCCGACCCGGTGAAGCTGCACGAGGGCACGAAAGCGCGCGAGATCTTCGGCGAGGCCGTGATCTACAAGCGCCACCGCCACCGCTACGAGGTCAACAACCAGCTGCGCCGCCGGCTCGAAGACGAGGGCCTGGTCTGCGGCGGCACCTCGCCGGACGAGCGCCTGGTCGAGATGGTCGAGCTTCCCGACCACCCCTTCTTCGTCGCCTCCCAGTACCACCCCGAGTTCAACTCCCGGCCCAACCGCCCCGAGCCGCTGTTCCGCGAGTTCGTCGGCGCCGCCGCGAGTCACGCGGGTGCGAAGCCCGCGAACGGGGCGGAGCTGGAGGTGACGGCCCCAGAGGCCGCCATCCAGCGTCCTCGGTCGCCCAAATAGCGCTGCTATTCGGGCTTCTTGCGTCCTTGCCTGGCAGCCTCTGGGCCTCGTCACCGGTCCCCGGTTAGCCTCTGCGCGTGAGCCAGCGCCTTCTCGAGACGTTCGTTCGCCTGTGCGAGATCCGTTCGCCGACGGGGGAGGAGCGTGAGATCGCCGACACCGTCGCCGCGGAGCTGCGCGCGCTCGGCCTGGAGGTGAGCGAGGACGACGCCGCCGGGCCGGCCGAGGCTGGTGCCGGCAACCTGCTGGCGCGGCTGCCCGGGCGGTCCGAGGAGTGGGTGATGTTCTGCGCCCACCTCGATACCGTGCCGCACCGGGGCCAGGTCGAGGTCGTCAATGACGAAGGTGTCTTCCGCAGCCGCGGCGAGACGATCCTCGGCGCCGACAACAAGGCCGCGGTGGCGGTCTTCATGGAGCTCGTTGCGCGGCATGCGGCCGAGCCGCCCCCGGTCGGCATCGAGCTGGTCCTGACGGTCGCCGAGGAGCAGGGGCTGCGCGGCGCCAAGGCGTTCGACGCCTCGGTCCTGCGCTCCCAGGTCGGGTTCGTCCTCGACCATGCCGGCCCGATCGGGGAGGTGATCGTCGCGACCCCGACCCAGCAGAAGATCCGCGCCGACTTCGCCGGGGTCGAGGCCCACGCCGGGATCCGGCCGGAGGACGGGAGCAGTGCGATCGCCGCCGCCGCGGCGGCGGTGGGGCGGATGGAGCTGGGCCGGCTCGACGAGGGGACGACCGCCAACGTCGGCCTGATCGAAGGCGGGACCTCGGGCAACGTCGTCCCCGGCCACTGCTGGATCCAGGCGGAGGCGCGCAGCCTCGACCCCGGGCGGGCCGCGGAGGTCGCCGGCCAGATCTCCGATGCCTGCGCCTGGGGTGCGAGTGCGCACGGCTGCGACGTCGACGTCCGCCTCGAAGAGCTGTTCCGCGGCTACGAGGTCCCCCCGTCCTCCCTCGCCCTGGGGCTGGCGGAGATGGGGCTGCGGGGGGCCGGCGTGGAGCCGGTGCGGGCGGCGATCGGCGGCGGCAGCGATGCAAACGCCTTTCGGGTCGACGGCTATGACTGCGTCCTGCTCGCAAACGGGACCGACGCTGTGCATACCGCCGACGAGCACGTCCCCGCCGCCAGCCTGGGGAAGATGCTCGAGGTCTGCGAGGGGATCGTCGCCGGGGTGGCGGCGGGCGCGGCCGCCGATCCGGGCGCGGCGTGAGCGCGCGGTTGCGGCTGCGGCGCGGGTTCGTCGTCTCCGCCGACCCGCTCACCGTTGAAGTCGACGGGGAGGTTCGGCCGGCCTGGGCCGACACCGCGCTGCTGGGGGAGATGCGCGAGGGGGACGAGGTCGTCGTCAACGTGTCCGCGCTCGACCTCGGGCTCGGCTCCGGCGGTTTCGACGTCGTCCACGTCAACCTGACGCGGGGGCTCGACGGCGCCGCCGGCGAGGAGCACGTGCTCAAGCTCAACTACACCTCGCTCCAGCACGTGGTGGAGCCGGTCGAGGGCGCCCAGCAGCCGACACCTTCGGATGCCGACGGGCCGCAAACGTCCAATATCGGGACGCCTGAGGCCCGCCGGCCCGATGACGGGGCGGGCCCGCCGGTTCTCGTGCTGCCGCTGCACGGGCACCTGGCGCCGGCGGCATGGGCGGTGGCCCAGGCGGCACCCGGCGTCCGCTTCGGCTTCGTGCAGACGGGCGGCGGTGCGCTGCCCGGCTCGCTTTCCCAGGACGTTGCCGAACTGCGCGAACGCGATCTGCTCTGCGGCCACATCGCCGCCGCCCCGGCGTATGGCGGCGAGCACGAGGCGCTCAGCACCGTCGGCGCTCTTGACGCCGCCGCGAACCGCCTCGGCTGGGACGCGGTCCTGGTCGGCCCCGGTCCCGGCATCATCGGCTCCGGAACCGAGTTCGGACACGGCGGCATGGCCGCCCTCGACAGCGCCCACGCCGCGCTCTCGCTGGAGCTCCCCACCCTGATCTCCCCGCGCCTCTCCTCGAGCGACCCGCGCGAACGCCACATCGACGTCAGCCACCACACCTACACCGTCCTCGAACTTCTGCTCGCCCCGGTCGACGTCGCCGTGCCGGAGGGAGAGGGCGAGATCATCGCTGCCCTGGAAGAGGCCCCCGGCAAACACCGACTCCACCCCGCACCGGCCGACCTGGCCGCCTACCAGACCACGGACCTCCCCCAGCGCACCATGGGCCGCAGCTCGGCTGAAGACCCACTCTTCTTTGCCGCCGCCCTGGCTGCGGGCAATGCTTTAAGCGCGTCTGTCGTGTCCGGCGCATAGTCCCTTGCGGCTCAAGGGTTGCGAACGAGCGAGGCGAACCAGCCCGTCATGGCGATCGCCGTCAAACCTGCTGTGCCCGCTGCACCCGCCACTGCGGGGGCTGACGCACGCTTCGAGGGGCTCGTCCTCGACTTCCTCTCGTACCTGGAGCTGGAGCGCGGTCTCTCGCGCAACACGCTCAACGCCTACCGCACCGACCTCTTCCAGTACGGCGAATACCTCGCCGCCCATGACGGCGACGCGCTGGGCGCGCGCCCAGCCGATATCGCCGACTTCCTTGCCGAGCTGGCGACGGGGGAGGGGCGCCCGGCCTGCTCCGCCGCGACGATCCACCGTAAGGCTGCCTGCCTGCGCTCCTTCTACAAGCACTTGCGCCGCGACGAGCTGATCGGCGACGATCCGACGGCGGCCCTGAGCGCGCCGCGCCGCGCCAAGAGGCTGCCGCAGGTCCTCAACTACTCCGAGGTGCAGAAGCTGCTGGCGGCGCCGCGCGGCAGCGAGCCGACGATCCTGCGCGACCGCGCGCTGCTGGAGGTGATGTACGCGTGCGGGCTGCGGGCCTCGGAGACGATCGGGCTCGAGCTCGCCGACGTCGATACCCACGAGGGTTTCCTGCGCGCCCGCGGCAAGGGCTCGAAGGAGCGGTTGGTGCCGCTCGGCCGCCAGGCGATCGCGGCGATCAACGCCTACCTGCGCGGCGGCCGCCCGAAGCTGGTCGGCGACCGCCACGAGCCGAAGCTGTTCGTCAACTTCCGCGGTGGCCCGCTGACCCGCCAGGGCCTCTACAAGATCGTCCAGAAGCACGCCCGCGATGCCGGCCTCTCCGGCCGCATGAGCCCGCACACGCTGCGCCACAGCTTCGCCACCCACCTGCTCGCCGGCGGCTGCGACCTGCGCGCCGTGCAGGAGATGCTCGGTCACGCCGACATCTCCACGACCCAGATGTACACGCACCTCTCCGGCGATCGCCTCAAGGAGGTCTACTTTCAGGCGCATCCCCGGGCCAGCGCCGACTGAGCACTAGGCTCCGGCCGATGCCCGAGCTGCCTGAGGTGGAGACCGTTGCGCGCCAGCTCGAGCCGGAGCTGGAAGGGCGCCGGATCGAGCGGCTGGAGGTGCTGGACGAGCGCTGGTCGCGGCCGGTGCCGCCGGACGAGCTCGGCGACCCAGTCAGCGGGCGAACGATCGAGGGGCTGGGGAGGCGGGGCAAGTATCTGCTGCTGGCGCTCGACGGCGGGCAGACGCTGGTCATGCACCTGCGGATGACCGGCAACCTCGTCCTGGTCGAGGGCGAGGACGTGCTCGATCCCTCGGAGGGGCGGCGGCTCTACGAGAGCGAGCGCTCGACCGAGGAGCGCCACCTGCGCGCCCGTTTCCTCCTCGACGACGGGCGCGAGGTCTGGTTCACCGACCCGCGCCGTTTCGGCGAGGCGTTCCTGATCGACGACGTCGACCTCGAGGCGCGCTTCGCGGGCCGGGTCGGGGTCGAGCCACTCTCGCCGGAGTTCACCGCCGAGGCCCTGGGCGAGATGGCCTCCGGGCGCACGGCACCGCTGAAGTCCTTTCTGCTGGACCAGGCGGGGGTTGCCGGCGTCGGCAACATCTATGCCGATGAGGCGCTGTTTCGCGCCCGCCTGCACCCGCTCTCGCCCGCCGGCTCGATGAAGCCGGAGCACCACGAGGCGCTGCGCGACGCGGTCGCCGCCGCCCTCGAAGCCGGCATCGACCACGGCGGCTCTTCGATCGACGACTACCGCGATGGCCGCGGCGAGAGGGGGACGATGCAGGACGAGTTCCTCGTCCATACCCGCGAGGGGCAGCCCTGCCCCTCCTGCGGCACCGAGATCGTCCGCATCGTCGTCGGCGGCCGCTCGACCTACTTCTGCCCGAGCTGCCAGGTGCGTTTGCGCCGCCGCCCCCGGCGGCGAAAGAGTTGATGAGTTGACCCCCTTATAGGGGGTAAAAGTCATCAACTTTCCGGAAGCGCAACGTCCGGTCCGTCGGTCACCTTGATCCCCGTGGCCGGAAAGACCGTCAAGACGGAGGCAGTGGTCCTGCGCAGCATCCGCTACGGGGAGGCGGATCGCATCCTCCACCTCTACTCGAAGACCCGGGGCCGCTTCGGCGCGATCGCAAAGGGGGCGCGCAAGCCGAAATCCCGCTTCGGTGGCCGTCTGGAGCCGTTCTTCCGGCTCGACCTCGTCCTGCACGAAGGCCGGGGCGACCTGATGACGGTGACCAACGTGGCAACCGTCGACGGCTATCCGCGGCTGCGCTCCTCCGGCCCGGCGCTGAGCGCCGGCGCCCGCGCCTGTGACGCGGTCCTGCGGCTGCTCGACTCGGCCGAGCCCAACCAGCCCGCCTACAACCTGCTCTGCCGCTACCTGGCGCTGCTCGACGATCCGGCCCAGCCGCGGGCGGCCGGTCTGGAAGCGGCGCTCTCGTTCCGCCTCAAGCTGGCGATGGTCGCCGGGTTCGCGCCCGAGCTCGCATCCTGCGCCCGCTGCGGCGAAGCCGGCCACCTGGCCGGGTTCTCCGGCGCGGCCGGCGGCGTCGTCTGCGCCGGTTGCGAAGCCGGCTCCTTCGGACTTGCGGAGGAAGCGCACCGCTTCATGGTCGAGGCCTTGGCGCTACCACTGGCCGAGGTGCCTCAGGCCGAGCCACTGGCCCTACGCCAGGTCGAGCGAGCGGTCGGCGAGACCCTCGAGCATCATGCCCACGTCCAATTGCGATCCGCGGCGTAGGGCCCGGTCCCGATAGGGGTTCCGCTTAACTTTTTGCGAACAGAGGTGAACTTGCTGGCGCCCGCTGCGTAGCGCGCAAAAAGTACAAGACGCTCCACCCCTACCGGGACCGGGCCTTAGGATCGATGCGATGGACGCAACGGTGACGTTTGAGGATCGGGTCTGCGCCTGGGAGGCGGAGTTCTTCGCGCCCGAGGCGACGCGGTCCTACCCGGCACGGCGAGTGACGGAGGAGCCGGACAGTCCTTTGCGGACGCCGTTCCAGCGCGACCGCGATCGGATCGTCCACTCCAAGTCCTTTCGCCGGCTCAAGCACAAGACGCAGGTCTTCGTCTCGCCTGAGGGCGATCACTACCGCACCCGCCTCACCCACACGCTGGAGGCCTGCGGGATAGCCCGCACGGTGGCTCGCGCGCTGGGCCTCAACGAGGACCTGACCGAGGCGATCGGGCTCGGTCACGACCTCGGCCACCCACCCTTCGGCCACGCCGGCGAGGAGGCACTCGACACGGCACTGCGCGAGCGCTGTGGCAGCGGCTTCAAGCACAACGAGCACTCGCTGCGGGTGGTCGAGGTGCTGGAGCGCGACGGCCAAGGGTTGAACCTGACCGATCAGGTCCGCGACGGCATCCTCAACCACACCGGCTCCGCCAAGCCGGCGACGCCGGAGGGGCGGATCGTCAAGCTCGTCGACCGCGTCGCCTACATAAACCACGACATCGACGACTCCCTGCGTGCCGGCATCCTCCGGCCCGAGGATCTGCCGGCGGCGGAGATCGAGCTGCTGGGGCCGACCGGCTCGCAGCGGATCGACACCCTCGTCCGCGACATCGTCGAGCACTCCGAGAGCGAGGGCGACGTCGTCCAGGGGAGGGAGATCGGCGGCGCGATGCTGCGGCTGCGCAAGTTCATGTTCGACCGCGTCTACCTCGGACCCGAGACCGAACGCGAGCACCAGAAGGTGGCGCTGACGATGCGCGGCCTCTTCGACCACTACCTGGAGCACCCGGAGGAGGTTCCGGAGTGGGACCCGCAGGCCGGCGACCCGCAGCGCGTCACCGACTACATCGCCGGGATGACCGATCGCTTCTGCATCGCCAAGTTCACCGAACTCACGGTGCCGGAAGAGGCCCGGTTCTGATGGCGTTGATCTCCCCCGAGAGCCTCGAACGCCTGAAGCAGACCGCCGACATCGTCGAGGTCGTCTCCGCCCATACCGACCTGCGCCGCCAGGGCGCCCGTTGGGTCGGCCTCTGCCCCTTCCACGAGGAGCGCACCCCCTCGTTCTCGGTTGACGCGCAGGAAAAGCTCTACCACTGCTTCGGCTGCGGGGTGGGCGGCGACGTGATCAAGTTCGTCGAGGAGAAGGAAGGGCTGGGCTTCGCCGAGGCGGTTGAGTTGCTGGCCGACCGCTACGGGGTCGAGCTGGAGCGCGAGCAGGAGGATCCGCGGGCGGAGGCGCGCCGCCAGCAGCGGCGCCGGCTCGAGCAGTTGCTGGAACGCGCCGCGGCCTTCTACTCCAGCTACCTCTGGGAGTCCCAGGAGGCGGCGAAGGCGCGCGACTACCTGGCCGAGCGCGGGCTGGGGGAGGAAACGCTGCGCGGCTTCGGCGTCGGTTACGCGCCCAGCGCCTGGGACAAGATCCTGGTGCTGGGCCAGCAGGCTGGGTTTCGGATCGAGGAGCTGCGCGCCGTCGGCTTGGTCCAGCGCGGGCGGGGAGGGGGCGAGTACGACCGCTTCCGTTCGCGGATCATGTTCCCGATCCGGGACCGTCGCGGCCGCACGCTCGGCTTCGGCGGCCGTGCGATGCGATCCGACCAGGGCGCCAAGTACGTCAACACCGCCGAGACCGACTTCTTCCATAAGAGCCAGCTGCTCTACGGCGTCGATATGGCGAAGGCGGCGATCGCCAAGGCGACCCGGGCCGTCGTCGTCGAGGGTTACACCGACGTGCTGGCGCTGCACCAGGCCGGGGTCGAGGAGGCCGTCGCGGTGATGGGCACGGCGATCACCGGCGAGCAGGTGGCGACGCTGTCGGGGATGGTCGACGAGGTGGTGCTGGCGCTCGATGCCGACTCCGCCGGCCAGGAGGCGATGCTGCGGGCGCAGCGGGTGGCGGCCGGGCGCAAGATGCGCTTGCGGGTGGCGGCGATGCCGGCCGGCGAGGGCCCGGCCGAGATGATGGCCGAGCCTGGCGGCGCCGAGCGCTTTCGGGCGCTGATCGATGCGGCGGTCGAGCTGAACGCATTCCAGGTCGGCCTCGTGCTCGACCGCACCGACGCCGCCTCGCCGGCCGAGCGTGACCAGGCCCTGGGCGAGGCCGCGCCGATCCTGGCGGCGATGGGCGAGACCGCCAGTCGCGACGACCTCGTGCGCCAGGTCGCCGAGCGGCTCGATCTGGAGCCGGCGATGGTGATGGGCCGCGTGGTTGCCGCCCGTCCGGCCAGCGGCGGCCCCGAGCAGAGCCAGGCGCCGGTGCGCGGAGCGCCGGCGGCGCCACGACGAGCCGCTGAGCTGACCTCGCGCGAGCGCCGCGAGCGGGCGCTGCTGGCGATGTGCATCGCTCTGCCGGAGGAGGGCAGGGAGTACCTGTCCCGCCTCACCGACGCCCATCTCTCGCCGACCGGGCTGCGCGCCGCCACCTGGCTGCGCGAGCACCCCGAGGACCCGGCGTCGGACCTGCCGCGCGAGGACGGCGAACTGGCTGGCCTGATCAGCGAACTGGTGATGATCGCCCACGACGAGCCCGCCTCGCATGACGCGATGGAGCTGAACTACCTCCTGCTCGAGCAGCGACGCCTCGAGGCTGAGATCGCCGCCGCTGGCGAGCGCGGCGACTATGAGCGGCGGGCCGCGCTCAGCCGCGAGCGCGCTGCCCTGGTCGAACGGATCGCCCACACCCAGCGGGTCGAGAGCTGATCCCCCAGCCGAGTCGGTAAATTCCGAGCGGTCCGGGAGCGGCTTGCCGGATGCGCGTTCCGGGGTAGCTCAATCGGTAGAGCACTCGACTGTTAATCGAGTTGTTGTGGGTTCGAGTCCCACCCCCGGAGCTTCAGTTTCTCTTGGTGGCTGCGTCAGCGGAGCGGTTGGCCAGGCGCTCGACCAGCTCCGCACCACGCTCGGCGCCGTCGTTCCGGCGTCCCCAGGTCGCGATCCCCTCGGCACGGGCGGTGAACGCCGGATCGCCGAGGATGCGCCGCGCGGCCCAGCGCAGCGCCGCCGGGCGGCAGAGGCGCCAGGGCAGGGAGAGGCCCGCTTCGGCCCAGGCGACCCGCATCGCGGTCTCGCTCATGTCGCCGGTGATCGGGGAGATCAGGACCGGGGTGCCGGCGCCGAGGGCGCGGGCGACGGTTCCGTGCCCGCCGTGGGAGACAACCAGCGAGGCGGCGGGCATCAGCTGGCTGTAGCTGAGCCAGTCGACGAGGACGGCGTTGGACGGCACCTCGATCGGGCGCTGGGGCACGACGCGGTTGGTCGTCGCCACGACCCTCACCGGCTCCTCGGCCAGCGCCGCCAGCGCCGTGCGGACCAGGTGGTTGCCGGAGTCGTGGGCGGTGCTGGGGGCGACCAGGACCAGTGGCTCCTCTCCCGGTGGCAACTCGATCTCGGGGTGGGGCACCTCGAAGGTCATCGGCCCGGTCACCTCGACCCCCGGCGGCCAACGCCGCGGGTACTCCAGCTGCGGGTAGGTCGCGACCAGCGCCAGGTTGGGACTGATGCCGCCGTGGAAGCGCTCGACCGGGGGTAGGCCGAGGCGCTCCCGCTGCAGGTTGAGGTCGCGGCGGCCGTGTTCGAGTCCGACGTTCAGCGCCCGCTGTCCGGTCCGCCAGAGCGCCCGTCCAAGCGGCGTCCGCGGCGGCCGCAGGCCGATCGCGAAGAAGGGCAGCCCCGGCTCGACCACCGGGTAGATGTGGGGGATCAGCGTCGCCAGCGGCACCCCGGCGTGCTCGGCGGCGAGGGCGGGGGCGAGGGTGAGGATGTCGCTGACGGCGACGTGCGGGCGCATCTCCTCCAGCAGCGGCAGCAGCGCCCGCGCTGCCTCGGCGGCGTGCTGGCCGTCCTCGGAGCCTGGCTCCGGCGGTGGGAACATCCGGTATTCCTCGGCGGCGGCGAAACCGAGCCCCGCGCCCTCGACCGCGGCCCGCCGCTCCTCCCAAGTCTCGACCACGACCTCGTGGCCGCGACCCGCAAGCGCCCGGCCCAGCGCGATCGCCGGAAAGGCGTGACCGGCGTCGCCGAAGGCGGCGACGAGAACCCTCAAGGCGTGTCTAGCCCCTCGCCCGGGCGGGTGAAGACGATCTCCGGCACGTGGCAGTTGGGCGAGGTGCGGAGCAGGAAGCGCACCGCCTCGCCCAGGTCGGTGGGCTGAATCATCTGCTCGGCCGGGACCTGGCCCTTGGCGAACTCGGTCATCGGCGTGTCGACGAAGCCGGGCGCCAGCGCCGTGCACTGGATGCCGTCGCCGCCTGCCTCGCGGTGGGTCGACTGCGTGAAGTTGATCACCGCGGCCTTGGTCGCGGCGTAGATCGAGAGCCAGGCCTGGCCGCCCTTGCCGGCGATCGAAGCGGTGTTGACGATCAACGCCTTGCCGTGCTCGGCGCCGGCCTCGCGGAGCAGCGGCAGCCCCTCGCGGGTGCCGAGGATCAGCGCCCGCAAATTGACTGCGAGCTGCATGTCCAGGTGCTTGGTCTGGATTTCCTCCATCGGCGCCCCGATTCCGACGCCGGCGTTGTTGACGAGGACGTCAAGGCGGCCGTAGGTCTCCTTGTGGGCGGCGAAAACCCCGAGAACGTCCTCCTCGTCGGCCATGTTGGCGGCGACGGTCTGGAGCTCGATGCCGGCCTCGCGCAGCCCAATCGCCGCTTCCTCGAGCTTTTCGGGGCGGCGGGCGGAGATGGTGAGGGCGTGGCCCTCTTCGCCCAGGGTGCGCGCGATCGCCAGCCCGATCCCGCTCGAGGCTCCGGTCACCAGTGCAGCACGCTCCGCCATCTCACTCTCCTCTTCTGTCGACGCCGCCGCGGACCCTATACGCCGTACCAGGGCAACCGTGGCGCACCGGTTCGATTCTCCGTCTCAATAACATGCTGCCGATGCGCGCCGCCCCTCGCTTCACCCTGGCCTTTGCCTGCCTGCTGGCCCTCGCGCTGGCGGCTGCCGGCTGCGGCGGCGGTTCGGACTCCGACGAGTCCACCTCGGGTTCGGATAGCGTCGAAAGCCGACCGGCGCCGCCAAAAAGCGCCTTTCCCAGTCCTGAAGGCAGGACGCTGCGCGAGGTGCTGAAAGCGGCGGATGCACCGGCGGAACTGGTGGTCTCGCCGGCGGCGCTTGCCTTCTATAGGGGCGAGAACCGCTACCCGTTCGGCGTGTTCGAACGCGACCGCACCCAGATCCCGGGAGCAGAAGTGGCGCTCTATCTCGCCAAGGCGCCAACGCCGAAGTCGGGCGGCGAGACGAAGTCCGGAAACAAAGGTCCGGCGGCGAAAGCCACCGCGCAGGCGCTCGACGAGCCCGCGGTCGGCCCCTTCCCCGCCTCGATCGAAAGCCTCGTCACCCCGCCTGCCTTCCGCGCCAAGACGACGAGCGACGACCCCGATGCCGCCAGCGTCGTCTACTCGTCCGAGCTCGACTTTCCGAGCAATGGCGAGTGGGCGATCGCGGCCCTGGTCAAGGAAGACGGGGAAATCAAAGGCACGCTACTGCCGAGCGCGGTTGTGGGCGAGGTCAGCGGGGTGCCGCGTCCGGGCGACAAGGCACCCGTGATCCACACGCCGACCGCCGAGGATGCCGGTGGCGACCTGGCCCAGATCACCACCCGGATCCCGCCCGACACCCAGAACCAGGTCGATTACGCCGACGCGCTCGGAAAAGAACCGATCGTGCTCTTGTTTGCGACCCCCCAGTTCTGCCAGAGTCGGGTGTGCGGCCCCGTTGTCGACGTGGCCGAGCAGGTGAAGCAGGAATACGGAGACGAGGCGGCCTTCATCCACATGGAGATCTTCAACGACAACGATCCGGGCAAGGGCACGCGCCCGCAGGTGCGGGCGTTCAACCTTCCCACCGAGCCGTGGCTGTTCACGATCGACCGCCAGGGCAGGGTCAGCTCGGTGATCGAGGGCGCCTTCGGCCCCGAAGCGCTGAGCGCCGCGGTGAAGAAGGCGGTCGGCGAATGAGCGACAAGAAAGAGAAAGAGCCGGTGAAGGAGGATCTGGCCTCCAAAGAGGAGCTGCTGGCGAGCTTCGCCGAGGAGGCGCGGCGGCGCTGCGACGTGATCTCCGCCGGCCTCGCCACCGAGTCGGCCGACTTCGAGACGATGCGCGCCGAAGCGCACGCGCTCCGCGGCACGGCCGGCGTCGTCGGCCTCCGCCGCCTCGCCGAGCTGGCCGGGCTGATGGAGTCCGACCTGGCCGAAGCGAAGACGACGGGCGTCATCCGCGGCGGCCGCTCCCACCAGGTCGGCGACGCCGCCAAGGCCCTCGCCGAGGGCGCCGCGGCCGCGGCCAAAGGGGAAGAAGAGCCACCCGACGTCGGCCGCTCCCTCGCCCAGCTCTTCAGCGCCTAGCTCTCTAATACAGCTTCAGCAGTTCGAGCAGGTAGATGCGTGCGCCTGAGTCGTAGGCGAGTCGGGAGGGAACGATCAGCTCGCGCAGACCTCCCACTCGCATTCCCTTGAGGCCGATCTCCATGCCGGCGACGAGTCTTTCGAGACCCCAGACCCATCTGAATGCCGACGGGCCCCAGGCCGTCTCCAGGCGTTCCCCGGTCTTGTAGTCGAGTGCGACGTAGTTCAGTGTGAATTCCTGAGCCGATTTCAGCACCGCCCCGCGGCCCACCTCCAGATCTTTGATGACCACCCTCTCGGGGGCAGGTCCCTTGGGAGGTCGAATGTGGGGTGGGGTGGCGGCGCCGGGCACTTCCGTCGGCCGGGCGGAGCCAGGCCTCTCTTCGGTGCCGCCCGCCCCAGAGCTGCTCGCCACCCGATCACCGGTCCCCGTGCTGCAGGCCGAGAAGGCGATTGAGAAAAGAAGGCAGCCAAATATAAATATCCTCTGAATAATAAGGATTTACTGTAGCCAGACCATCGCCTGAGCGCCACCGGCACCTCCTTCACCACCGGCGACGGCGCGCTACGCTCGCCCCTTCGGGGCGGTAGCTCAGCTGGTTAGAGCAGCGGACTCATAATCCGTCGGTCGCTGGTTCGAGTCCAGCCCGCCCCACTCAAGCAATTCCAAGATTCGCGCGGCTACTCGGAGTCTTCGTGCCTCGAGGAGACGCTCGCGAAAAAGGGCAATGGCGCCCGCCAAAAACGCAGCCACAATCGCGACGACGACTGCGGCCATATTCAGCTCAGCAAGCTGTCGGCCCAATGGCCAACGGCTTCGACTAGATGGACCGTCGCATCCCGATCGAGCGGCTCGGCGTCGAGGAGCTCGTCATAGCGGAGTGGGACGGCGTAGATCGTGAACTCGTCAAGTCGATCCGCGACGGCGGGTAGCTCAGCTCCGTCTTTGTCAAGGAGCTGGAGAAGACGTCCAATGTCGTGGATCCGAGCCTGGCCTATTCCCCGAGCGGCCATTACCGCCTTGAGCCACTTCTCGATCGCCTGCTGGGCGTGAAAACCAACAATGCCATCGGCGATCTCGGGATTCGAGGCGAGCTGTCGAAAGGCGACTGCATCCTCCTGGGCCTTTCGCGCTAGAAGGGCGGCGAGTTCCGGGCCTTCAAGCCGCGACAATGACGCGCCCCGTGTGAAGTGCCTCATTGACCATCGTGCCCGGCACCTCGCTCCATTCGTCGGCGTGCTTCGCGCTGACGACGATCACATCAAGGGCGACTTCGAGATCTCGGAGCTCGCGGCGCAAGCGAGCCGACTCCGCACGGCGCTTGAACACTTCCGGCTCGATCACCAGTAGGTCGAGGTCGCTGTCGGGACGGGCTTCGCCGCGCGCATATGAGCCGAAGACGATCACCCGGGCACCCGGAGCCGCAGCGGCTAGCCGCCGGCCCGCCTCGGCGATTAGGTTCTCATCGGTCACGGGAACCACGGTAACCCAACCTTGTGACGTCATGAGGCGGAGTGGAACTCCACCGGCGAAAGCAGTCTCGAAACTTGGTCCCGAAATTGGTCCCCGACTCCACCGAACTCAGCCGAACTCCTTGGCCGTGATTTGCTCTATCGGGCCAGATTCGGCCCTATAGACGGCTTCTGGCTCGACTCATAATCCGTCGGTCGAAGGTTCGAGTCCTTCCCGCCCACTTATTTGAAGAGCTGTTCTACCGACCGGCGAAAAGAGTCTGGGTCAATAGCGGGGAAGCGGTATAGCTCTGACTCGATTGACTCGAACTGAGCACGTGCTGCAGCGGGGTCAATCAGTCCGCTGGCGATCATTTCTTTCACATCACAAAGGGTCTTGCTCATGGCCGCGCTCGGCCTTTGAGAGGGCCTGGGCGAGCGGATCGAAGTGATGGAACGAAATATTTCCCTCCTTGCGGATGAGGGGACTTCGTTCCTCCCATCCCTCGTGCAGTGGGACTGCTCGATTCGCGTCGAATCGGCTAGTTCGCGCACGGGGCCGTTCGCTCGAAACTGACGAGCTGACGAACTAGGGCGTTGTAGGCGGAATGAGCGGCATTGCCCTTTTTCGTGCGCCAAGAGCAGGTAGAGCTTGTGCTCAGGCGAGGCTATGGGCGAAGAGAGCTCAATTCCCAAGGACCGCAATCGCGTTGCACCGATCGACACCAAGAGCGCCTCGATCGTTTCGTGTCCCGCGTTTAGATCTGCGATGCCACGCTGAATCAAGCGAGCACCAGGAAGATCCTTCAAGTTGTGGGGGGGAGGCTCATTTCCGGTCGAGATTAGCGAGCGATGGCATTGCTTCCTGGTGAGAATTGGTCCCGTGAGCCGGACGGGGTTCCACGGAGACTGTTTTAGGCGTTTCCAGCTTAAGAGAGCGAGGAAGTTGGGCATGGCCGCGGTCGCACACCCTGGCGTGGACTGAATCTCATCGCCCATCGGGCCAAGATCGGAATCCGGTGCAGCCGAAATGCAAGAATTTCGGGCTTGGCCAACGACAGGGATGGAGCTTGATCGGCAGCAGGGGAAAGGTGGCGGGTCACGCCCGCATGTTCTTGGTAGTCGCGGCGCTTGTGCCGGCAGTGGAGATGGTGGCCTCTGTCCCGGCCGCGGCTGCGGTGAAACAGGGGACCGCGCGGGCGGACACCCTGCTTGGCACCGCCGGCACGGACACCCTGCGGGGGCTGGGTGGTAACGACGTCCTTTCCGGGAAGGGACGGGCAGACCGGCTGCTCGGCGGCCCGGGCGGCGACAGGCTGACCGGTGGCCCTGGCGTCGACCAGCTGCTCGGCGAGGGCGGCAACGACCGACTGCTGGCCAGGGACGGCGTCGCAGACACGGTCAACTGTGGCTCGGGGTCGGGCGATGTGGCGACCGTCGACGCGGTCGACCGGGTCGACGGCAATTGCGAGCGGATCGAGGGCCTCGTTGTTGACGAGCCGCCGGCGCCTCGGGAGCCCTCCGATCCCCCCGCGGTCCCATCTGCTGCGCCTGAATCTCCGCCGCCGGACGATGGCGAAGGAGGGACGCCCCCGCTGGAAGAAGAAGATGAAGTCGAGTACGAAGAGCGGCCGCTGGCGATGTTCCCTGACGGCCACGGCTGGACGGGCGTGAACGGGCACCTTCGGCGACGTCGGCCCGCCGCTTGTCGTCAACGGCGATCGCTCCTTCCGAATTACGACCAAAGGCGACGGGACCCCCGCCGTTGCCAGCTCGCCGCCGCTGGAAGCGGTCGACCTGACCCAATCGCACGTCGCCGTACAGGGCCAGGTCGGCTTCAGCAGTCGGCTCGGCAGTGTCAAGCTGAGGCTCGCGTCTGGGGACATCGAAACGGACTACGCGGAGGCGACCGTCTGGGAGGCCGACCTCGACCCGATCATCCTCGGCAGCAGCTTCGAGTACCAGTCGCTGGCGCTCGGCGACTTCGACGTCGTCGGGGACGTCGACTGGTCCGAGATCGATCGCGCCCAGATCGTCCTCACCGACAACCAGCTCGGGGAACTCACCTACTACGTCGCCGGCATCTACGCCGTTCCCACCCAGCGCAAGGCGACGATCAGTTTCGCCTTCGACGATGGGCATGCGTCGACCTTCACCCGTGGCCTCAAAAAACTGTCGGCCTACCGTTACCCCGCGACGACCTACATGATCGCCGACACCGTCGGTACCTCCAACGTCCTCAACTTCGAACAGATCTACAAGCTGCGCAACCAGCACCGCTGGGAGATCGGCGGTCATTCCTACACGCTGGCCGCCCACAACCTTCCCAACGGCCTCGACGACCTTGAACCAGAAGCGCTGAAAACCGAGATGGACAGCCTCCGCGACTGGCTCGACGCAAACGGGTTCAGCCGCGCCAGCTTCGCCTACCCGAAGGGGGCCGCCGACCTGGCCGTGCGCCAGTACGTGAGGGGTGACTACTGTTCGGGCCGGGTCACGGCGCGGGGCCCGGAAACCGTGCCGCCGCGCGACGACTACACGATGCGCGGCTGGTCGATCAACGGCCTCGATACCGACGCCGGGGAAGTCGAAGCCGCGATCGACAAGGCGGCGGCCGACGGGCCCTGGCTGATCCTCTCCTTCCACGACCTCGTCGGCGGCGCCGTCGAGGAATCGACCGATTTCAACGACGACGAATTCGAAGCGATCGTCGACCACGTGCGGGCGCTGCAGAAAAAAGGTCAGGTCAAGGTGCGTACGGTGGGGGACGTCGCGGCAAAGCACTGTTAATCGCGGGATTACTTGAGTGACCCTGTGTTTTCAGACAGACTTACGGCGCTGTGGCCGCCGAGCAGCCCACTCCAGAGACCCGGAACGCGCCTTTCTATGAGCAGCGCTGGTTCCAGGGCACCGTTGCTGTGGTGGGGCTGCTCGGGGCGATCTGGGCTTTCTCCGGAGCGCCCAAGCCGTGGGACGCGGCCACTCGCCTCACTGCCGTAAAGGTCGCCCACGCCAATACCCAGATCATCCTCGACGCCTCCGCCGGGATGGCTGCGCCGTTTGGCAAGGGCACGAAACTCGACGCGGCCACCGAGGCGATCCGCAAGTACGTTGTACCGCTCGAAGAGGAGGGCCTCTCGCTGCGCCGCACCGGCCGCAGCTGCGATGAGGGCGGCGAACTGCTGGTCGACTTCGGTCCCGGCCACGGCGACGACATCGTCGACGCGGCGGTCGAGCAGCGGGCGGAAGGCGAATCCAGCCTCGCCTACGCGGTGATCGAAGCGATCGAGGAATTCACCGCGACCGGCCGTTTCCAGGGCCCGGCGGCGACCAAGCAGGTGGTCATCATCACCGGCGCCGCCACCGATGCGTGCCTCGACAACGCGCCGGCTGAAATTCGCCGCAAGCTCGAGGACAGCGGGATCGACGCCACCTTCAAGGTGGTCGCCTTGAAGGCGACCGGCCCCGCGCGTCAGCAGCTGAAGAGCTTCACCACGGCCCTCGGCGAGCACGCCGAAGTCGAATTCGTCGAGACCGAAGAGGAACTGGAAGAAGTTGTGGACCAGCAGCTGCAGACGCTCACCGCCGAATTTGACGAACCGCTGCAGCTGCCGATACCGACCGACGAGAACGAGCCCGGTGAAGAGACCACCGAAGAGACGATCGAGGAACCCGGGGAGACGCCGGCAGATGAAGAACCGGAAGCGGCGAGCGGGGGAGGGACGGAACCCGAACCTGAACCCGAGGTCGAAGAAAGCGAGGAAGCGGCGCCGGCCCCGGATGCCGGCGCGGTTGTCCCAGGTGAAGAAGCGGCGCCGGTCGTCCCCTGAGCCTGTATTCGGTATCTTCTCTCGCCAGTAGAGAGAAGTTGAGTGATTAACGGCGGTCTGATTTTTTCAGACCGCCAGGGAGGCGACGATGAGCGTTCTGGCGAAGGAGATTCCGCAGGACTGGTACCGCACGGCGTTCGCCGACACGGCGGACATGGCGTGGACGGACCGGACCGAGAAGGAAGTCGAACGGGCGATGCGGATGCTGAAGCCCCAAGGCGGCGAGCGGGTGCTCGATCTCGCCTGCGGGTCGGGGCGGCACTCGCTGGAGCTGAAGCGCCAGGGCTTTGACGCGGTCGGCGCCGACATCTCGCCCGAGCTGCTGGAGATCGCCCGCCGCGACGCCGGGAAAGAGGGCCTCGACGTCACCTTCGTCGAGGCGGACCTGCGCGAGCTTGAGTTCGACGCCGAGTTCGACATCGTGCTCAGCCTCAACGACGGCGCTATCGGCTATCTCGAGACCGAAGAGGAGAACCGGCGCACCTTCGACGTGATCTCGCGTTCGCTGCGACCCGGCGGACAGCACCTGATGCAGCTCCCGAACGTTCTCTACGCGCGCGAGCACCTGCCGCAGAAATCGTGGATCTCGGGCTCCTCGATGATCGAACTGGTCGAGCACCGGTGGAACAAGAGCGACCGCTATATGGAAGGGGCGATGATCCCGATCCGCTTTGGCGAGATGCTCGACGAGCTGAAGCCGATCGAATTCCGCCAGCGCCTCTACACCGTCGAGGAACTGACCGAGATCATGTCCTCGGTCGGGATGGAGCTCGTCCGGGTCTTCCACGGCAACGGCAAGGTCCGCGAGCCGACCGACAAGCAGTTCGAGATCTTCGTCGAGAGCCACAAGCAGGCGTAGGCCTGCTGGATCTCAGCTCTTCTTCCGTTTCGCTTTCAGCTCGCGGCTTTTCACCTTCGCGTCGGCGTAGGAGGACTCGACCAGCGCTTTGCCGCCCGACCAGCCGAAAACCCAGGAGACCATGATCACGGCGAAGAGCACGTCCCAGGCGGAGATGATCAGCTGCTGCCCAATTGAGTAGGCGGTCGCGGTTGCAGCGTCGACAGAGCCGGAGAGGGCGGCCGAGTTCATCGCCTGGGTGACGCCGACGCCGCCCGGGGTGGCCGAGACGCTGTTGGAGATCGAGTTGGAGGCGGTGACGGTGGCGACGTTGTGGAAGCTGACCGGGATCCCGTAGGCGCCGAGGAAGACGGCGACGATCGCGAGCCGGGCGGCAAAGCTGCCGAGCACCGGGAGGAAGAGCTCGGTCAGGGTTCGCCGTGGGCTGCGCAGGATCGCACCGCCGCTGACCAGCTGCCGGCGGAAGCCCTCCAGCCGCTCCCAGAAGATCCTCGCGAGCAGGAAGAGGAGGACGAGCGCCCCGGCCACGAGCAGGATGATGAGGGCGGTGTGGTCGGCAAGGAAGCCGAGCTTGATCGAGAACGAACCGCCGACCGATAGGAACAGGTACAGGTAAAGCGCGACGTTGAAGACAGTGAAGGGGATCTTCTCGACCAGCAGCCCGGAGAAGACGATGGTGAAGGTGGCGCCGGCGATCAGCGTCGTGAACATCAGCAGCATCACCCAGGTGCCGAGGTTGGCCGGCAGGAACCCGTTGAGGGCGACCGCGGTCGCGTAGGAGGCGAGGATCAGCCGGTAGGGGAAGTGGGCCTGGGGGAGGGCAGCGCGCAGGATCCCGAACCAGGCGAGGGCGGCGAGCGAGGTCTGGGCCGTCTCCAGCGAGACGCCGGCGACGATCGCCCACGCCGGCACCTCGCCGACCTTGCGAAAGAGGTCGCGGATCCAATCCCCGGCCGGAACGCCGAGCAGGTCGAGGACGAAGAGGAGGAGCGCGACGCCGCCGAGCCAGGCGGCGATCCGCGCCAGCCGGATCGCGACGGGGTTGCGGCCGCGATCCGGCACTGCGGGCCCGCCGTTCAGGGCAGGTACTTTTCGGCCTGTTCCTTCGCTTCTTCGATGCCCTTTTCGGCCTGGGCCTTGCCTTCTTCGATGCCCTTTTCGGCCTGCTTCACGCCTTCTTCGACGCCCTTCGAAGCGCTGCCTTTGCCTTCTTCGACCTGCTTCTTCGCTTCTTCCAGGCCCTTCTTGGCTTCTTCGGAGCCTTCCTCCAGCCCCTGTTCGGCCTGCTTGACGCCGCCTTCGACTTCTTCCTTCGCCTGGTTGGTGCTGTCGCTTGCCTCGTCGTCGCTGCCGCAGCCCGACCAGACGACGCCGCCGGCGAAGATGGCGAGGGCCGCGAGGGCGACGCTCAGCGCGCGCAGTTTGGTGCTGCCTGACTCTGGATCTCTCATTGGTCTCCCGGGGGTGGATTCTTGGTGCGGCTGACTCTACCGTTGGCCCGATGATGGAAACCGAGCCGATGGGGGAGTTCGAAGCTCTGGTCGCCGACGCGATCGACGCGCTGCCGGAGGAGTTCCAGCGGGTGCTTGCGTCCATGCCTGTCGTCGTCTCCGATTTCGGCACCGAGCACCGCGCTTACGGCGAGTACTTCGGCGATGGTGTCGCCCGCGAGGGCTTCGAGGACCGGATCGTCATCTACCGAGACACCTTGGAACGGGACTTCGGCCATGACCGCGAGTTGCTCGCGCGCCAGGTCGAGCGCACGCTTCGCCACGAGCTCGCTCACCATCTCGGCTGGGACGAGCGCGGGGTCGGCGGCCTCGGGCTCGGTTAGCGGACCCGGCAGTTGCCGCTGAGGGTGGTGTCGATCTTCTTCCCGTCGGCGAAGGTGAAGGTGCCGCGGGCGAGCGAGAAGATCGCCCCCGAGAACCCCGGGGGAGCGGCGCAGCTGGCGCTGAGGAAGCTGCGCCGCTCGCCGCGGAAGCTGTAGGTGCGCCCGATCGTCAGATCGATCTCGGTGACCGAGCCGAGGCCGCCAGCGAGGGATGGGATATCGGCGGTTAGCACGGTGCCGAACTGGCCCTTCTCCTGCTGGGAGATTCTCAGGGGGAGGACGAAGGTGATCCGGGTCGGCGTGGTGGCGTAGAGGTGGAGGAGGAGGGCGGGACGGCCCTTGCGGGTTCCGTAGAAGGCGAGCATCCGGCCCGACGCCGGGAAGGGGTCGACGTTCGGGAATTCGACTTCGGCGCCGAAGCGCCCACGTCCGACGAGGGCGGGGCGGCAGCGGGCCAGCGCCGCTTCGGTGCTGGTCGACTGCAGCCGGGCGCTGGTGCACGCGGGCAGCCCCGCGGTCGTCAGCTTGCCGTTGCGGTTGAGGTCGACTTCGACTCTGCGCACCGGGGGTGGGTGGGTGCCGTCGGTGGTCCCGATCGCCCCCTTTACGTGGAGGCTGATCGGCGCCAGGCGATCGCGGGGCAGGGAGCGGGGTGAGAAACCGCCGCTGAAGGAAATCTGCACGTTGCCGGTGCGGCTCAGCTCGCCCTGCACCGGGCCGGCGGCGAGCAGCACAAGGGCGGCGACGCAGACGGGCAGGAGCAGGCGCTTGAACATGGCAGGGTCAGTCTAGGCGCCGGATTCTGCGGCTAGGGTTGAGCGATGATTGAGGCTCACGGCTGGAGCGAGCTGTCCGCGGGCGACGAGTTCGCCGGCTACCGGATCGAGCGCCGGCTGGGCCGGGGCGGCATGGGGATCCTCTACCTGGCGATCGAGCCCGGTCTCGAGCGGCAGGTGGCGCTGAAGCTGATCGCGCCCGAGGCGGCGGCCGAGGAGGTCTTCGCCAAGCGCTTCGCCGAGGAGTCGCGGATCGCCGCCTCGATCGAGCATCCCAACGTGGTGCCGATCTACGCCGCCGGCGAGGAGGGCGGGGTGCCGTTCATCGCGATGCGCTACGTCTCCGGTTCGGATCTGAGCCGGCGGATAGCCCGCGAGGGGAGGCTGGAGCCGGCCCGCGCCGCGGCGCTGATCGCGCAGGTCGGCAGCGGGCTCGACGCGATCCACGCCGCCGGCCTCGTGCACCGGGACGTGAAGCCCGCCAACGTCCTGCTCAGCGGCGAGGACGAAGCCGAGCACGCCTACATCACCGACTTCGGCGTCGCCCGCAACGTCGCCACCGAGTCCGGCCTGACCCAGACCGGGCGCTTCGTCGGCACCCTCGACTACGTCGCCCCGGAGCAGATCTCCGGGGGGAGGGCGGACGCCCGCGTCGACGTCTACGCGCTCGGCTGCCTGCTGTTCAAATTGCTGACCGGCGAGGTCCCCTTCCCGCGCGAGGGTGAGGCGGCGCGGCTCTACGCCCACCTCAACGATCCACCGCCGGCTCCGTCCCTCTACGCGCCCGGGGTCTCGATGGCCCTCGACGACGTCGTCGGGCGGGCGATGTCCAAGCAGCCCGAGGACCGCTACCCCTCGGCCGGCGACCTCGGCCGCGCCGCGGTGGCGGCGGTCATCGGCGCCGAGGTTGCGATTCCCGAGCGCACCGTCGCCACCGGTGCGGCGGCGACGGCCGAACCGGAGACGGCGGTATCGAAGCCTGCCCCCGAGGCCGGCTCGAAGCCGACCCGCCGCCTGCGACCGGAGCCGTCCGGGCCGCTGACCGAGCCCGACGTGCAGGGCCCGCGGCGCAACCCGCTGCTGATCGGCGGCGTCCTGGCGGCGATCGTGGTCGTCGCGGTCCTCGCCTTCGTGCTCGCACCCGGAGGCGGGGGAGGGGACGGGGGTGGCGAGGCCACCGCGACCAGCGCCGAGCAAGAAACGCCGCCGAAGCAGGAGCGGAAGCCGGAGACGCAGACGCTGAGCGGGGCGGAGCTGATCCGGGAAGCCGACAAGATCTGCGGCGCGAGCAAGCGTCGCTACGGCGCGATTCAGAACCCACGCTGGGAGTTCTCGGCGGACGTGCCCTACGCAGAGGCTCTGGTCGAGATCGCACGACCGCGCATCCGCGGTCTGCGGCAACTGAAGCCGCCGCCGTCGCTCGCCGGTCCCTATGGCGAATATGTCGAAGCGCAGGAAAGGGTGCTCGAAACCGACTTGGAGGCACTTGCGGCGGCGCGGGAAGGCGATGCGGCCGGGGTCGAAGCGGCCCGTGCCCGCCGCGACTCCGAGGACGCGCTGCGCGAGCGCCTGGCGCGGGAGATCGGGTTCACCGTCTGCAGCACCCCCAGCAACTGAAGGAGAGCCGATGAACTTCGCCACCAAGTACCTCAGCTTCGAGACCTCGGAGCGGCGTGAGCTGATCCGCATCACCGAGGACGTGCAGGCGACCGTCGAGGAGGCGGGCATCGAAGAGGGCATGGTGCTGGCCTCGGCGATGCACATCACCGCCGGCATCTGGGTCAACGACGACGAGCCCGGGCTGCACGAGGACACGCTCGAGTGGCTGGACAAAGTCGCGCCGCCGAGCTGGACGGCGCCCGCCAGTCGGGTTGCCGAGGAGCTGCTGCCCGAGGGAGGCGACTACCGCCACCACCGCGGCGGCGAGGATAACGGCGACGCACACCTCAAGAACCTGCTCGTCCACCACCAGGCAATCGTGCCGGTGACCGCCGGCCGCCTCGACCTCGGCCCCTGGCAGCAGGTCTTCTACTGCGAGTTCGACGGTCGCCGGCCGAAGCGTGTCGTGATCAAGGCGATGGGGGAGTAAGGGTTCTCTTACGTAAGAATCTGCTTAAATAAGGTCGTGGCAACGGACCTGGCAGAGCGTGAGGGGGTGGACCTGGTGGCGCGTGCGATCGCCGAGCCGCGCCGGCGCCAGATCCTGGCGATGGTGCGCGAGCACGAGCTGAGTGCCGGTGAGATCGCCGCCGGCTTCGACGTCTCGCGGCCGGCTGTGTCACAGCACCTGACGGTCTTGCGCGGAGCCGGCCTGCTGACCGAGCGCCGCCAGGGTACGAGCCGCTACTACCGGGCCCGGCCCGAGGGGCTGGCCGGCCTCCGCGACTTCATGGATGGGTTCTGGACCGATCGTCTCGAGCGGCTGAGGCTGGCTGCCGAGCTGGAGCAGCAAAGGAGGAACAAACGTGGCAAGCGCAGAGACGGTGGACGCGGTCGAGGTAGAGACTCGAATCGCGGCAAGCCCTGAGACGGTCTTCGACTTTTTCGTCGACCCCGAGAAGATGATCCAGTGGATGGGTCTCTCGGCTGAGCTCGACCCGCGCCCCGGGGGTCGCTTCCATTGCGAAGCAAACCCGGAGGCGGTCGCGGTCGGCGAGTACGTCGAGCTCGACCGCCCGCGCCGGGTCGTCTTCACCTGGGGCTGGAACGGCGAGGACTCGGTCACCCCGCCCGG
Organism: uncultured Solirubrobacterales bacterium; assembly: GCA_963802935.1. Lineage (GTDB taxonomy): Bacteria > Actinomycetota > Thermoleophilia > Solirubrobacterales > 70-9 > VAYN01. The sequence continues at coordinate 142,324 of CAWDKO010000009.1, forward strand.
CTCCAGCCGAGTCGAGGTCCTGCTCACGCCGGACGGCGACGGCACCCACCTGCGGCTGCTCCACCACGACCTTCCCAGCGCCGAGTCGGCCGCGAAACACGGCCACGGTTGGCGTCACTACCTCGACCGGCTGGCAATCGCCGCGCCGGGCGGGGATCCAGGCCCGGACGAGTTCGGCGAGTAGTGGAGCGACAAAAGCTCGAAAGCAACGACGAAAGGAACACGATGGGCAATCCGACGATGTGGTTCGAAGTAGCGGCCAAGGACCGGGAGGCGATGAAGGGGTTCTATTCCGGTCTCTTCGACTGGAAGATGACCGACATGGAGGCGATGCCGTATACCGGGATCGAGACCGGCGAGCAGGGGATACCGGGCGGGATCGGCTCGGCGCCGGAGGGCAACGACGGCCACGTCACCTTCTACGTCGAAGTCGAGGACGTCGAGGCCGGCCTGGTCAAGGCCGAGTCCCTGGGCGGCACTCGGGTGATGGGGCCGATGGACATCCCCAGTGGCCAGATCGGCCTCTTCTCGGACCCGGAGGGCCACACGGTTGGCCTGATGAACATGAACGGGGCTGGCTGACGGATTCGTCAGGATGGCCGGGTGGAGAACCTGGCCATCCGGCTCGAGGGAGCGTTGGCGGTCCTCGAGCCGCTCGAACCGAAACACGCTGACGATCTCTGGCGTGCCGCCCCGGCGCCGGAGATCTGGCAGTGGCTGGCCCACATCGGCAGCAGCCGCGAGTACTTCGACAAATGGTTCGAGCTGTCGCTGGCGGCCCATCGCGCAGGCGAAGAGGGCGTGTTCGCGGTCCGCGACAGACGCCGCGAGGAGATCGTCGGCAGCACCCGCTACCTGGCCGTTCGCCCCGCGGACAAGGCGCTCGAGATCGGCTGGACCTGGTTCAACCCTGCCGTCTGGCGCAGTGGCCTCAACGTCGAGGTCAAACTGCTGCTGCTCGCCCACGCCTTCGACGACCTGGATTGCGTCCGGGTCGAACTGAAGACCGACGCCCGCAACGAGCGTTCCCGCGCCGCGATGGCGGCGATCCCGGCCCGGTTCGAGGGCATTCTCCGTAACCACATGATCGTCCCCGACGTCGGCCAGCGCGACTCGGCCTACTACAGCGTCATCGCCTCCGAGTGGCCCGGCGTCCGGGCCAGCCTCGAACGCCGCCTCGCCCGCCGAACTTGAAAAGAGTTGATGGATTGAACCCCTTATAGGGGGTAAAAGCCGTCAACTCTTGTCGCGTCCGCCCGGATGGGTGACCCGGTCGGCGCGCTGGCGCACTTCCTCGACCGCCTCGCGGGTCGCCGCCGCCGCCTCGTCCCGGGCGGCCGCGACGCCCTCACTCGGCTTGCCGCCGACGATGTCGCGGAAGGCCTCCTTGAAGCGGTCGGTGCGGCGGTCGGGTGGGAACCGCGCTTCGGCCTTTGCCTGCTTCTTCGGCCGCCGCTCGCCGTAGCGCCGCCGCGCCCAGCCCGAGTTCGGCTTGCCGATCCGGCAGGCGCCATAGAGGGCTATCGGGAAGACGAAGAAGCCGATGATCCCGTGCATCCGGCGACCCTTGAGAAAGCAGATCCCGACCACGATGACCAGCAGCAGGGCAGAAAGGGCCAGGGCGAGCAGGCCTTCGGATTCGGAGCCGATGTCGAGCGGATTGACGCCGAGCACGACCAGTCCCATCAACGCCGCCGCGATCACGGTGGCATCGATCGAGCTGCGTCCCTGCTCCGCCCAGTAGACGTCGTCGAGGTAGACCCAGAGGGCGAACTCGTCGATGGTCAGGCCAGCGCCGACCCCGAAGAAGAAGGCGCAGATCTCCGCGTAAGGGCTGCTGCCGAGCGCGGCGAAGCCGAGCGTGCCGGCGATCATCATCGTCACGATCCCGAAGACGAGGTGGTGGAGGTGGACGCCGCTGTCGCTGACGACGCTGCCCGGCCACCAGGGCACCTTGGGGCTGCGCATGAGCCTGGTGCTCATGCGGATGAAGGCGAAAGAGAGGATGAACCCGACCAGAACCAGGAAGACGCCCTCGCGATCGTGCGCGAGGATCTGCTCGTTCCAGAACTCCGAGACGATCGAGGCCGAGATCATGCGGCGGCAGGCGCGGGGGCCGGCGCCGGCCGCGGGTTGAGTCGCGGCGCGGTGCCGTCCTTTTCGGCGATCAGGTCGAGGGTGAGCAGGACGGCGGCGACCGCAAAGACCGGGCTGAAGAGGAAGTTGGCGACCGACTCGCCCAGCCAGGTGGCGAGGAACGTGTCGCCGAGCAGGTCATGGACGAGATGTCCGGCCCACTCCCCGACGGAGTCGCCGATGAGCTCGATCGGAACGAGCACCGCGAACACCGTCCAGAAGCGGCCGCGGACCAGTTGCCAGCTGCGGGCGAGCGCGCCGCGAACGGTCCGCTGCTCGATCTCGACCACCGGCCCCGCCAGCCCGAAGAAGACGAATGCGGCCGCGCCTGGGATGAACAAGAGCAGCATCCCTATGACGACGATCCCTACGTAAACGAGGTCGACCGCGATCAGGCGGCCGTAGTCGATGCGCCGGGCGATCTCGGTCAGCCGCGGCGGCTTGCGGTTCTCGGGGTGGGTGAGCGAGATCGCGATCGCGCCGCTGTAGAAGACCTCGCCGATCAGGCTGGTCGCGGTCAGGGCGCTGATGGCGGCGACGAGAGCGGCGATCTTGATGCCGCTGTCGAGGTCCAACGAGTCGACGTCGAGGGTGGTGCTGACCGCGTCGATCAGCCCCAGCGGCAGGAAGACGATCGCCGCCAGCAGCAGCAGCGTCGGTCCCCACGACCAGTACGTGCGGCCGATCCGCGCGTAGAGAGAGCCGACCCGGCGCAGGAAGCCCACGTTAACCGCGCCGGCGACCAGGCTTGACCCGGCCGCGGGCCTCCAGCCTCGACTGACTCGACTCCGAGGCCGGTACCTGCTTGAGGCTGCCGAGCTCGGGGATCAGCAGCTCTTCCGCGCACTGGCGGTGCCAGTGGTGGTGATCGGTGCCGCCGAGCCTGCGGACGAATTGGATGACGGTGTGCTCGTCGCCGACCTCGATATCGCCGTGGCAGCCGGGACAGCGGTAGAGCTTGCGGGCGATGCCGCGAATCAGCCAAACCTCGTCGCCCTCTTCGTTCAGCCCGCGGAGGCTCCAGCGCATGCTTGGCTGGCCCTCGAACCGGCCCATGGCTCAGCGCCTCGACATCCAGGCGAAGCCGGCCGCCATCGCCACGTTGGCGGCACCGGCCATGTAGAGACCCAGCTTCGCGCCCGGCCTGCTCACCGCCGGCGATTGCGCCCAGAGGGCGTCGGTGGCGATCTCGGTCCCGCGCAGCCAAGCGAGCGCCTGCCAGTCGCCGGGGTTGCCACGGCGGTCGGCGACCAGGTGGGCGGTGGCGAAGGTGAGCCAGATCGGCCCGCAGCGGCGGAAGAGGTGCTTCGCGTCGGGCGAGGGCTCGTCGTGGCCAAGCACCTTCAGGGTCGCCGCCGGGGCTGCGATCGCGGCGCTGCCGAGCAGCAGGTCGAAGAGGATCATGTTGCGGTTGGTGAGGCGCAGCGCCTTTTCGGGAGTCATCGTTGGTGTCAATCCAACCAGATCGGCACCCGAGTGTGAGATCGGCAGAAGGGAAAGGGTGAGGTTCGGCGAAATGGACCGCCGTGACCAAGACTGCGACGAAGTCCCCCCAACTCAAAAGCCTTTCCGACTACATCCAGGAGCGTTTCGACGAGTTCTCGCGCTCCCAGAAAGACGTTGCCCGCTACATCGTCGACCATCTCGACGAGGCAGCCTTCCTCACCGCCGAGGAGCTGGCCAGGAGAGCGAGCACCTCGTCCTCGACGGTGGTGCGCTTCTCCCAGGCCCTCGGCTTCGAGGGGTATCCCGAGCTGCAGCAGGCCGCGATCGAGGAGTACCGGACCTCAATCGCCGCCAACAGCGCCGCCAGCGGCGGAGCTCTTTTTTCCTTCGATCACTCCGAGCTCGAGGGCTCGCTCAGCGCCGACTACTCAAACCTCGAGGAAACCGCACGCAAGCTGACCCCCGAGCAGGTCGATGCCTCCGTCGCGGCCCTTGCCACGGCCCAGCGCATCGTCATCGTCGGCGTCGACCAGATGGCCTTCTTCGCCAGCTACTTGCGTCACACCCTCAGCCTGCTCGACATCCGTGCCGAGATCGTCGCCAGCACCGGCGGCGAGTCGTTGCAGCGGCTCGGTCGGATCGGCGAAGACACGCTCGTCATCACCCTTTCCGCCGGCCGCGCCCACCCGCTGCTGCTGCGGGCGATGAAGCTCGCTCTGCACCGCGGCGCCCGCACCCTGGCGATCTCCGACGCGACCATGTCAGAGGTCGGGGAGCACGCCGAGTTGACCCTCTACTTCTCCTCCAACAGCCCTTCGTTCGCGCGTTCGAACACGGCGCTGATGGCGCTGGTTCAGGCGTTGGCCCATGGCTTGTATGCGCGTGACGAAGCGGCGCATAAAGACCGGATTCGGGCTTACAAACTGAAGTAGGACGAGGTGGTGGTGCGAGGAGGGTGTTGGGATGCCCTCCTCACTCGGTACCTCGTCGCTGCGGCCTTGAAGGGCTGACGCCCGAAGCACCGTTCTCCTCCTCCGCAAAACGTTCGGAGGGCATCCCAACACCCTCCTCGACTACCTCCGCGTCTCATGAAGCTGAAGGCCGAGGGCGGGATTACGGCACGGGCTCGTAGCGAGGAAGCTGGAGATCAACGACAGCGTCTCGACATCCTTCAGCTCGGCACGTGGACCACTCGTTGGAGGTCCTTACGAGTGTCTGGCTGGGAGTTGGGACGGGGGCCGGTGGTGCCCGCGAACGTTTTGCGGAGGAGGAGGGGCGGGGTCCGGGCGTCAGCTCCTCTGCTCCTATCCGACGAGGTACCGAGTGAGCGGGCACCACCAGCCCCCGTCCCGCTACGTGCATTCAGCGCCACGTAATATGGGCCCTATGACCGAGCGCGCGACTTTCAGGCTCAAAACCGGCCTGGCCGAGATGTTGAAGGGCGGCGTGATTATGGACGTGGTCACGCCCGACGAGGCGAAGATCGCGGAGGAGGCGGGTGCCTGTGCGGTGATGGCCCTGGAGCGCGTGCCGGCGGATATCCGCCGCGACGGCGGCGTCGCCCGCATGTCCGACCCGGCGATGATCAAGGGGATCCAGGAGGCGGTGACGATCCCGGTGATGGCGAAGGCGCGGATCGGGCACTTCGCCGAGGCTCAGGTCTTGCAGGCGCTCGAGGTCGACTACATCGACGAGTCCGAGGTCCTGACCCCGGCCGACGAGCGCCATCACATCGACAAGCTTGCCTTCGAGATTCCCTTCGTCTGCGGTGCCACCAATCTCGGCGAGGCGCTGCGGCGGCTCGGCGAGGGGGCAGCGATGATCCGCTCCAAGGGCGAGGCCGGGACCGGCAACGTCGTCGAGGCAGTCCGTCACATGCGCGAGATCACCTCCGGCATCAAGCGGCTCGTGCACCTGCGCCCGGAGGAGCTGGCTGCCGCCGCCAAGGAGCACCGGGCTCCGCTCGAGGTCGTCCAGGAGGTCGCGGCGGCCGGTCGCCTGCCGGTGCCGCTCTTCTGCGCGGGCGGCATCGCCACCCCGGCCGACGCGGCGCTGATGATGCAGCTCGGAGCCGAGGGCAACTTCGTCGGCTCCGGCATCTTCAAGAGCTCCGATCCGGAGCGCCGGGCCCGCGCGATCGTCGAGGCGACCACGCACTTCGAAGACCCCGAGCGAGTCGCCGCGGCGTCGATCGGTCTCGGAGAGGCGATGCCTGGCCTCGAGATCGCCGACCTCGCCGCCGAGGACGCCCTCCTGCAGAACCGCGGAGGCTGAGCTGCGCGTCGGCGTCCTAGCGATCCAGGGCGACTTCGAAGCGCACGCCCGCATCCTGCGCCACCTCGGCGCGGAGGTGAGTGAGGTTCGCACCGCGGCCGATCTCGACGGGCTCGACGGCCTGGTTATCCCCGGCGGCGAGAGCACGACGATCTCCAAGGGCATTGAGTCCGCTGGCCTGGCGCCGCCGCTGCGGGCTCACCACGAGAAGGGGCGGCCGATTCTCGGCACCTGCGCGGGCATGATCGTCTGCGACGCCGAGCACCTCGGGTTCCTCGACGCGACCGCCCGGCGCAACGCCTTCGGGCGCCAGCTGCAGAGCTTCGAGGCCGACCTCGAGATCGAGGGGATCGGCGACGAGCCGCTGCGCGCGGTCTTCATTCGCGCTCCCTGGATCGAGCGCTATGGCCCGGGTGTCGAGGTGCTCACCAGCCATGAGGGCCACCCGGTGGCGGTGCGCGAGGGCAATGTCCTCGCCTCCGCCTTCCATCCGGAGCTGACCGACGACCCTCGCTTCCACGCGATCTTCATGGCGATGACCACGAGCGCCCGCGAGCGGGCGGGCGAGGAGGCGGCGAGATGAGGGATCCGAGGGTGGACGCGCTGGCGCAGATCCTGGTCGGCTACTCGACCGAGGTGAAGGAGGGCGAGGTGGTCTCGATCGACGGTGAGACGGCGGCGGCGCCGCTGCTGCTCGCGGTCTACGAGGAGGTGCTGAAGGCAGGTGCCAACCCGGTCCTCAACGTCGCCCTCGACGGCCAGATCGCCGCCTACTTCAAGCACGCCTCCGATGCGCAGCTGGAATGGATCTCGCCCTTCGCCGAGTGGATGGTCGACCACGCCGACGTGCGGATCGCGATCGGCGCCAGCACCAACACGCGCGAGCTCTCGGGGGTGCCGCCGGAGCGGCAGACCCTGCGGCAGTCGGTCACCGGCGACCTGATGGCGCGAGCGATGAAGCGCAGCGCAGAGGGCGACTTCCGCTGGTGCTACACGCTCTACCCGACCAGCGCCTACGCCTCCGAGGCCGAGATGAGCCTCGCCGACTACGAAGACTTCTACTTTGGCGCTTGCCTGGCGACCGACCCGGAACCGCTGACGGCGTGGAAGCGAGCCTCTGAGGAGACCCGCAGGCTCGCCGCCTGGGCCGAGGGTCGCGAGGAGGTGCGGGTGACCGCGCCGGGCACCGACATCACCCTCGGCGTCGCCGGCCGCAAGTTCATCCCCTGCGTCGGCGACAACAACATGCCCGACGGCGAGTTCTTCACCGGGCCGGTCGAGGATTCGGTCGAGGGCGTGGTCACCTTCCACCTGCCGGCCGTGATCGGCGGCCGCGAGGTCTCCGGCGTGCGCCTCCGTTTCGAGGGCGGGGTGGTCGTCGACGCCACGGCCCAACGAGGCGAGGAATACCTGCTGAAGCTGCTCGACACCGACGAGGGCGCCCGCCGCCTCGGCGAGCTTGGGATCGGCACCAACTACGGCATCGACCGCGGCACCCGCGAGGTCCTGCTCGACGAGAAGATCGGCGGCACCGTCCACATGGCGGTCGGCACCAGCTATCCCGAGTCCGGCGGCGAAAACGAGTCCGCCGTCCATACCGATCTCGTCTGCGACCTCCGCCTCGGCGGCAAGCTCGAGGTCGACGGCGTGGTCATGCAGGAAGACGGGCGCTTCGTCGTCTGACGCCACCGCGCCAGCGCATTTCAGCGTCCTCGGTCGCTCGCGTGCAGAGCACGCCACGCTCCCTGCGTCCTTGAACTGCTTGGCGCGGTGGCGTCAGGCGTCAGAAGCGGCTTCGGCGACAATAAAGGCGAATTTATTCGCGCATCTCTTTTCGCATCAAGCGAATTTCCTCACGCATCTCAGCCGTACGGCTCGGAATTCCGCCAGCGTTCGCCGGTCTATTTCGCGCACTCGCTGTAACAGTTCATCGAGGCGCTCGTCGGTCCAGGATTCCCTCGGCATCATCACCGCCATGGGTTTCACCGCTACCGGATGCAACGCAACGTGTTGTCTGCGAAACGCAAAGGTTTCGTCACATGAAGCGGGCGTTAATGCCACGTCCGCCTGTTGAGCCCGCGTTTACTGGTTCGGCAGCGGCGAGCCGGCGAGGAGGAAGAACCAGACGGTGAGGGCCAGGGCGGCCAGCATCACCGAGGCCATCAGGACCGCCTCGACGACGGTGACGTTGCCCTGTACGGACCCCGTGTCACGCATGCTCTTGAGCCAGGCGGGCCGGATCGGTGCCAGCCGGTTGGTGCCGGTGATGCGGATGTAGAGGTCGTTGAGGCGGCCGATCAGCCAGGCGATGAAGAGGATCGAGACGATGATCCCGACCGCGACGACGGCGTAGGGCCCGCCGCTGGGGAACTGCGTCTCGGAGACCTTGGAGCCGATGTACAGCCAGCTCAGTGGGATCGCGGTCCAGAGGGAGAAGGCGGCCAGCAGCATTGCCAGGAAGATGACCCCGGCGACCAGGGCGCGGCCTGGATTGTGGCTGTGCGTTCTTGCCGTCATCTCCCTGCTTCATAGAATGACACGCATATGTCCGGTCATTCGAAGTGGTCGTCGATCAAACACAAGAAGGGCGCCGCCGACGCGAAGCGGGGCAAGCTCTTCAGCAAGCTCGCGCGGGCGATCATCGTCGCTGCTCGGGACGGGGGTGGCGATCCCGACAACAATCCGACGTTGGCGACGGCGATCCAGAAGGCCAAAGAAGCCTCGATGCCCAAGGAAAACATCCAGCGGGCGATCGACCGCGGGACCGGCGCCGGTGCCGATGGGGCCGCGATCGAACGGATCGTCTACGAGGGCTACGGCCCGGCCGGCGTCGCCGTCATGGTCGAGGCGCTGACCGACAACCGCAACCGCGCCAGCGCCGAGATCCGCCACGCGTTCTCCAAACACGGGGGCAGCCTCGGCGAGCCGGGCTCGGTCGCCTGGATCTTCGAGAAAAAAGGGGCGATCGTGGTCGACGGCGGCCGCTACGGCGAGGACGACCTGATCGGCGCGATCGACGCCGGCGCCGAGGACGTGCGCGAGGACGGCGAGCAGCTGCGTGTCCTATCCGACCCGAGCGATCTCACCGCCGTGCGCGAGGCGCTGGAGGCCTCCGGGGTCGAGATCGAGTCGGCCGGCCTGGCGACCGAACCGAAAAGCACGGTCGAGGTCAAGGGGCACGACGCCGAGCGGCTGCTGAAACTGCTCGACGCGCTTGACGAGCAGGACGACGTTGACGAAGTCTTCGCGAATTTCGACATTCCTGACGAGGTTCTCGAACAGTTGACTGCCTGAGGTCGGTGGTGGAGAGCTGTCGGGTACCCCTCCGCGGGAATTTCGTCGCACGGCGCTTCGCGCCTTAGCTCCTATGTCTGAGCGCGGCTGACGCCGCGCAATAGACAGATTGCATATCGCGCGCTGCGCGCACATTCCCGCGGAGGGGTACCCGACAGCTCTCCAACCAAACGAGCTCCGGCGACGCTGAGTTCACGACAGCTCAGCGAAGGCTCCGAGCGACTGGCCTCTCACAACTGGAGAAGCTTCTGAGCTTTCGATCGACCCGGCGGGGCTGTGGGTGGAGGGACCTGGTCGTCCCCCGCGGGAATGTGCGCGCAGCGCGCGATATGCAATCTGACTCCTGCCCGCCCTAGGCGGGCACCAACATCCGGAGCTGCGTCCGACAGGACGCGCGACTCAATTCCCGCGGGGGACGACCAGGTCCCTCCCTCGACAGCCCCGAGGAAGGCATCCGAGCTTCATCCCAGAATCCCTTCTCATGCAAGTTGTCATGGGCATCGACCCTGGTGCTGCAAACCTGGGATTCGGCATTGTGCGCGTCGAGGGCAACCACATGGTCGCTCTGGACGGCGGCGTGGTTGAGACGACGGCGGAGATGCCGATGGAGCGGCGTTTGGAGCGAATTCATCGTGCGCTGGCAGAGTTGATCGCCTGGCACGAGCCGCGGGCGATGGCGATCGAGTCGGTCTACTTCGGCAAGAACGTGCACTCGGCGATGGCCGTCGGCCAGGCCAGCGGGGTGGCGATGCTGGCCGCCGCTCAGCGCGGGGTCAGCTGCTTCGCCTACACGCCGCAGGCGATCAAGATGGCGGTCTGCGGTTCCGGCGGCGCCGGCAAGCGCCAGGTGCAGCGGATGGTCGGGACCCTGCTTGCGCTGCCCGAGCCCCCGACGCCCGACCACGCAGCCGACGCGCTTGCGGTGGCGATTTGCCATGGCGGCGCCAGCGGCCACAGGCAGGCGGTCGAGGTGGCGGATGAGGTGGCGCTCGGTGCCGGTGCGGAGCGGATCGCCGGATGATCGCCGCGGTGCGAGGTGAGGTGATGGTGCGGCGCGCCGACCACGTGGTGATCGACGCCGCCGGCGTCGGCTACCGACTCGCCGTCTCGGCGGAGACGCTGAAAGCGGTGCCGGCTGCCGGCAACGGCGCCTTTTTACACGCGGAGCTGATTTCGCGCGACGACTCGCTTGCTCTCTACGGCTTTTCCTCCGAGGAGGAGCGGAACCTCTTCCGGCAGCTGATCTCGGTCAGCGGCATCGGTCCCAAAGTCGCCATCGCCGCGCTCTCGGGCGGTAGTGCCCGCGATCTGCTGCGAGCGATCGCGGCCGGCGACGCGAAGCGCTTCCAGGCAGTGCCGGGGATCGGCAAACGGACCTCGGAGCGGATCATCGTCGAGCTGCGCGAGAAGGTCGCCGGCGCGCTCGAGGACGAAGTCGCGGTCGCATCTGCCGAGGGTGGCGACGCCCGCGCCCTGGCCCGCGACGGCCTTGTCAATCTTGGCTATGCACCGCTGGAGGCGGAGCAGCTTCTCGATGGCCTCGACGACAGCGAGCCGCAGGAGCTCGTGGCGGCGGCCCTGCGCAAAGCTGCCTCCGCCCGGAGCGGCGGGTGAGCGACTCGCCGGACATCGGCGCCAACCGCATTCGCACGCCCGGGATAGAGGGCGAGCCAGTCCCGGTCGATGCCGAGGTCCGGGTCCACGACGCCCGCGCCGAGGGGCCAGACGAGGATCTTGACCGCTCGCTGCGTCCACCGACCCTGGGGGACTTCGTCAACCAGGCGCAGGTGACCACGCAGCTCTCGATCTTCATCGAGGCCGCCCGCGGTCGCGACGAGCCCCTCGACCACGTCCTCCTCGCCGGGCCGCCCGGCCTCGGCAAGACCTCGCTAGCTCACATCATCGCCGCCGAGATGGGGGTGCCGATGGTGCAGACCGCCGGTCCCGCCTTGGAGAGAAAGGCTGATGTGGCCTCGTTCCTGACCGCACTGGAGCCCGGCAGCGTCTTCTTCATCGACGAGATCCACCGCCTCGGTCGCGCCGTCGAGGAGACGCTCTATCCGGCGATGGAGGACGGCGAGCTGCCCGTCGTCCTCGGCCAGGGCGCCGGCGCGCGGACGGTGACGCTGCCCCTGCCGCCCTTCACCTTGGTTGGTGCCACCACCCGCTCCGGGCTCCTGACCACGCCTCTGCGCGACCGTTTCGGCGTCTCGCACCGGCTCGAGCACTACAGCCCCGAGCATCTGGCGGAGATAGTCGAGCGCTCGGCCGGCATCCTCGAGGTCGAGATCGACGCCGACGGGGCGCACACGATCGCTTCCCGCTCGCGCGGCACGCCGCGCGTCGCCAACCGCCTGCTGAAGCGGGTCCGTGACTTCGCCCAGGTGAAGGGCAGTGGCGCGATCGGCGCCGAGGTGGCGGCAGGCGCGCTGGAAATGCTCGAGGTGGATGCCGGCGGCCTCGACCGCAGCGATCGCGCCCTCCTGGAGACGATCGCCTCGAAATTCGGCGGTGGCCCGGTCGGCCTCTCGACCCTGGCGATCGCGATCGGCGAGGAGCAGGACACGATCGAGGACGTGTTCGAGCCCTACTTGCTGCAGCAGGGCTTGCTGAAGCGGACTCCGCGGGGCAGGGCACTGACTCAGCGCGCCTACGACCACCTCGGGCTGCAGGTGCCCGACGGCGCCGCGAGTCTCTTCTGAGCGCGCGTCGCTAGCCTGTCGGTCATGCCGTTTTTCATCTGCCCCAACTGTGGGCACCGGGAGGTGAGCGGCGAGCGCACCGCTGGGTTCAGCTCGCGCCCGAAGGGCTGCTCGAAATGCGGCTTCGGCTTCGTCTTCGAATTACTCGACGATTATTATCCGGCTCCTAATGCTGCCTTTTTCGTTTGCGACAAGCAGGAACGCGTGATCGACGCGGGCAAAGGCAGCTTCGAGCTGACCGGTCTCACCGACGAGGACGTGATCGGCCGCCCCGTGCGTGAGGTGCCTTGGCCTTGACTGGGTCGACCACGGCGACGGCGACGAGAGCTCCGACACCAACGGCGACGGCGTCAGTGACCCGATCGAGACCTCGCTGGAGTGGGGGGTTCGCTCGCTCGGCAAGCGGGTCTCGGTCAACGCTGAGGGCGACCTGCCGGCGCAGGCCGTTGCCGACGTCTTTCCCGCCTACGACGACGACGGCGGGCTGCTGCTCGTCCTCACCCCGGAGGGCTAGGCGGTGGGATCGAAACGGCGGCACCTCTTCGTCCTGCTCTTCGTCGTTGGGCTGATCGGCGTTTCGGCGCTGGTCATCGCCAACACCGCGACCAAGCTCGGCCTCGACCTCAAGGGCGGCGTCGAGCTCGTCTACCAGGGCCAGCCGACCGGTCAGGTGACGGAGGTCACCGGCGAAGACATCGAACGCTCGATCGAGATCATCCGCGAACGGATCGACCAGTTCGGCGTTTCCGAGCCCGAAGTCTCGCGCCTCGGCACCGACCAGATCACGGTCAGCCTGCCCGACGTCGACAACGCGCAGCGGGCTATCGACCAGGTCGGCACCACCGCCCAGCTCTATTTCTACGACTGGGAGCCCAACCTGATCGGGCCCGAGCGGGTGATCGGCGGCCGCCCCGGCCAGCTGGCGCCGAAACAGCCGCTGGACGAATCCAAAGAACGCTGGGAGGAAGCGGGCAGAGACCCGAAAAGCTTCGAGAACAAACAGATGATCGAGTCCGGGGCGTACCCCAACGCCTACGGAGCCGTTCTGCTCGCCTCTGAACAGCCGCCGGCGGAGAACTGCGAGAACTGCTCGGTCTCCAAACCGCGCTACTACCTCTTCGAACGCGGCGAGAAACACGATCTGATCGCCGGGCCCGAGCTGGCCAAGAAAGACCTCTTCGTCAGCCCGACCGGTGAAAAACGCCCCCGTGACGGGATCGTCCTCGAGGTGCCGCCGGGAACGATCGTGGTTTCCGAGTACCCCAACGACGAAAGCGGCCAGATCGACAAAACCGCGCGGCCTGGCTGGTACGCACTCAACGACGACCCGGCGCTGTCGGGCACCGACATCACCGATCCGAAGCAGGAATTCGGCGAATTCAACGAACCGAACGTCGTCTTCAACTTCACCGACAGCGGTCGCGAGGCCTTCCAGGCGGTCACCCGCCGGATCGCACAGCGCGGCCAGGCGCAGGCGTTCGGGCCGGCCAGCGGCGAACAGGCGGCACTCGGCTCCGGCCACTTCGCGGTCGTGCTCGACAACGAAGTCAAGACGCGCCCGATCATCAATTTCTCCGAAAACCCAGACGGAATCGACGGACGCACGGGAGCTCAAATTTCCGGCGGCTTCACCAGCGCTCAGGAGGCCCAGGACCTGGCCACGGTCCTGCAGATCGGCGCACTGCCGATCAACCTCAAGCTGATCAGCCAGACCCAGGTCTCGGCTACCCTCGGATCGCAGGCGCTGGACGCCGGGATCAAGGCTGCCGTGATCGGGCTGATCCTGGCGATCCTCTTCCTCGTCGCCTACTACCGCTTCCTCGGCCTGATCGCGTCGGTCGCCCTGGGCGCCTACGGGGTGATTTTCTTCGCGCTGATCAAGTTGATCCCGATCACCCTGACCCTGCCGGGGATCGCCGGCCTGGTCCTCACGATCGGAGTCGCGGCCGACTCGAACATCGTCATCTTCGAGCGAATAAAGGAGGAGGTGCGGGCAGGGCGCTCGATGTCGAGCGCGATCAGCGCCGGCTACAAACACGGCATCAGCACGATCATCGACGCGAACGTGATCACCCTGCTGACCGCGTTCATCCTTTTCGTGCTGGCGACCTCGGGCGTGAAAGGGTTCGCCTTCACCCTCGGGGTCGGCACGATCGTCTCGCTGCTGACCGCGGTCGTCTTCACCCAGGCGCTGCTCGGCAGCATGAGCCGCACGCGCCTGCTGCGCTCGCCGGCCGCGCTCGGCGCCGGCGGACAAGGGGTGCGCTGGCATTTCGACTTCATGGGCGCGAGCCGCTGGTTCTTCTCGATCTCAGGCGTGATCCTGCTGGTCGGCGCGCTCTCGTTGGCCACCAACCAGCTCAACTTCGGCATCGACTTCGAGTCGGGCACCCGGATCAAGGTCGCGCTGGAGAAGCCGACCGACGAGGAAGGGGTGCGCGACACGCTCGACGGGGCCGGGATCAAAGGCGAGGAGATCCAGCAGGTCTCCGATCCGGTGCTGGGGGACAACGTCTTCCAGATCCAGGCCCGCGAGCTGCAGCCGGACACGGTCAAAGAGGCCGAGGGGGCGCTGGCCAGCGAGTACGGGGTGGTCGAAGACGGCTTCGACAGCACCAGCATTGGTCCGACCTTCGGCCAGCAGGTCGCCGACAGCGCCCTGAAAGCGCTGATCTTCTCGCTGCTCGTGATCTGTGGCTACGTGGCCTTGCGGTTCGACCCCAAGTTCGCGGTGCCGGTCCTGATCGCGATCTTCCACGACATCCTGATCACGGCGGGCGTCTACTCGCTGGCGGGGAAAGAGGTGAGCAGCGGTACCGTCGCCGCCTTCCTCACCATCTTGGGCTACTCGATCTACGACACGATCATCGTCTTCGACCGCATCCGCGAGAACGTGCCGCGGATGCCGCGGGCCGCGTTCTCGCAGATCGTCAACCGCTCGATGAGCGAGGTGCTGACGCGCTCGCTGGCGACCAGCTTCACGACCTTGCTGGGAGTCATGTCGCTGCTGATCTTCGGCGGCGCGACCCTGCAGGACTTCGCCTTCGCGATGCTGGTCGGGATCGCCTCCGGAACCTACTCGTCGATCTTCATCGCCTCGCCGGTGCTGACCGCCTGGAAGGAACGCGAGCCGGGCTTCGTGCGCCGTCGCCTGCTGATCGCCGAGGTCGAGGGCAGCGTGCCGGCCTTCGCCGACGACGTCGCGATAGCCAAGTTGGCAAGCGACGAGGAGACCGAAGCGGAGATTGCGCCCCAGGTCGAGCAGGCTGAGGAGGCCAAGCCGCAGCCCGGCGCGGTCGCCACGGTCGAGCGCCCTGTCGAGGGCAACGGCGCCGACCCGGCGGCGGAAGACGGCGAGCCCGACGGCGGCTCAGCCGAGCGCCGCCAGCGCAACGCGGAGCGGCGGGCGCGGCGCCAGCAGCGTCGCAAGCACGGGAGGAATCGTTGATGGAGGAGGGGAACTGATGGCGCTGCTGGTCTGGTTCACGATGGGGATCGCCCTCTGGCACTTCACGGTCTTTCTGCCGGACCGTTTCTGGCAGGGCATCGTCGGCGCCTTCGTCGGCGCGGTTCTCGGCTCGGTCATCTTCGGCGTGATCGTGCAGCAGGTCATCGGCAGGAGCTTTGGCGATACCGACCTCAGCACCGCCCTGCTCGCAATTCCGGGCACGGCTATCGGCCTCGCGATCGTCTACGCCATCGGCGTTCGCAGCGAAGAGTCGCTCGGCTAGCCTTTTCCGCTGCATTTTCGGCGGGCCTTCAGCGGAAAATCAGTCCGGGCCGGCTCCTAGCTTGACTATGTGCCCGAAGCTCTAAAAGCGTTTGCCGCTGAGCCCTACGACTACGCCGAGGTACGGGCGGTCGCCGACGGTCTCGATCTCAGCGAGCCGGTGGCGGTGACGCTGGTCCGCCGTGGCTACCGAACTCCGGAGCAGGCCCGTGCCTTCCTCGCCGCCGACGAGTCGCATCCGCCGTCTGCATTCGACTCGATGGAGGTGGTCGTGGCCCAGGTGCAGGCGGCGATCGAGGGAGGCAAACGGATCACGGTCCACGGCGATTTCGACGTCGACGGCGTCTGCGCGACCACGATCATGGTCTCGACCCTGCGCGAGCTGGGGGCCGAGTGCGACTGGTTGATCCCGGACCGGATGGCGGATGGCTACGGGCTCAGCGGTTCCAATATCGAACGCCTGGCCCAGCGGGGTACCTCGCTGCTGATCACCGTCGATTGCGGCGTGACGGCCGTTGACGAGGTGCGGCTTGCAAGGGAGCTCGGGATCGAGACCATCGTCACCGACCACCACCAGGCCGGGGACCAGCTGCCCGAGTGTCCGATCCTGCACCCGCAGCTGGACGGCTATCCGTTCGAGCACCTGTGCGGGACCGGGGTTGCGTGGAAGCTGGCATGTGCGTTGAGGGAGGCCAGTACCGATACCGACCTGGACCTCGTAGCCCTGGCCACGGTGGCTGACGTGGTGCCGTTGGTGGGGGAGAACCGGGCGCTGGTGAAGCGTGGCCTGGGGGAGATGCAGCGCGCCCGGAGAGTGGGGCTGCGGGCGTTGATGGCGGCTTCGAAATGCGAGCCGACGCGGTTGGACGAGGGGGATCTGGCGTTCCGGTTGGCTCCGAGGATCAATGCTGCGGGGCGCCTGTATCGCGCTGATGCCGGGGTTGAGCTGTTGCTGACCGAGGACGAGGGACGGGCCGAGGAGATCGCCAACGAGCTGGGCCGGGCAAATTCAGAGCGGCGGGCCAGGGAGCGAGAGGTGGACGCCGCGGGGGAGACCGCGAGACGAGAGCTCACGGATGAGCTGCGGGAAGCGCACGGTCTCGTGCTGGCCGGTGAGGATTGGCACCCCGGGGTCGTCGGCATTGTCGCTTCGCGGCTGGTCGAGCGCCACCACCGGCCTGTTGTCGTCATCTCCCTCGACGGGGAGGGCGGCGGGCGCGGGAGCGGGCGGAGCATTCCCGGGTTCGATCTGCTTGCCGCGCTCGAGGCGTGCTCGGAGCACCTGGAGAGCTTCGGTGGGCACCGGGCGGCAGCCGGGCTTTCACTGCGGGCGGAGAACGTCGGTGCGTTCCGAGCGGCATTTGCGGCGCATGCGAACGAGGTTCTGAGCTCCGAGGGCCTGTGCCGGACCGAGCGGGTTGACGCCATGGTCGGCGGGGTCGGGCTCGGGCTGGAGCTGGCCGAGGAGCTGGGTCAGCTCGCTCCCTTCGGGATGGGGAATCCGGGGGTGCGGCTGATGGTCCCTTCGGCCAAGGTCGGCGACGTGCGGACGATGGGGGAGGGAAAGCACGCGCGCTTCAGCTTGCGCAGCGGCGGCCATAGGGCTCTGGGTGTCGCCTTCGGACGTTCCAGCCTGGGCGTCGGCGACGAGGACCCGGTCGACGCGGCGGTCCGGCTCGAGGTCAACCACTGGAACGGCTCGGTCGAGCCCCGCGTGGTGCTGCGCGAGCTGTACCCGCTGGAGGAGCCTACCCCGGGCGCGGAGCAGGGTTCGACCCCCGCGCCCCACGTTTGCCGTTGCGGGGACGACGAGTGGTGGACCCGCTTTGAGGCCGAGCTCGGGTGCGATCTCGAGGCCGGCGGGTCGACTTTCTCAGCTATGACACGGATAAGTCGCCCCGACGACGGCAACCGGGTGGTGGTGCGCGGCCACGGTTCCGCCATCGCGGCGATCGCCGAGCTGGTCTCCAGCGGCGCTGGGGTGCTCGCCGTCTGCGCCGACGCCGCCCGGCGCGCCGAGCTGGCCGGCGGAGCCACCGGCCTCGCCCGTTTCAACGGCGGCGCCGGTCGCACCGCCTGCGCGCGCTGCGGCGGCGAGGCGCTCGACGACGCGGCAGGGAAACGGGAGGCCGGGTTCGCCCTCGTCGACTACTTGGCCCTGGAGCGGGCCTCCGACGATCTGGTCGCGGGCTTCGAGCACGTCGTCCTGGTCGATCCGCCGCACTCGGCGGCAGCCGAGGCGCTTGCCGCCCGCCCCCGCACGGAGCGGGGCGGGACCGGTGACCTGCCTTCCGGGTTCCTCCATCTGCTCTGGGGCAACGCCGAGCGCGAGTTCGCGCTGGCGGTCCTCGACGAGCAGTGCGCCTCGCGGGGAGCGGTTGCAGCGGTCTTCCGCGCTCTGCGCGAGGCCGGCGAGGCCAGCGGTCCGGCGCTGCGGGAGGCACTCGGCGGTGGCGGAGCTCACCCGCACTCGCCGGAGGCGGCCGGCCGCTGTTTCCGCGTGCTCACCGAGCTGGGTCTGGTTGCGGGCGAGCCGGCCGCGGGCGCTGGTGCGGTCGGGGTCGTATCCTCAGAGGGGACGGACCTGGAGCGCTCAGCCGCGTTCCGGGCTTACAGAAGAGACCACTCGGAGGCATCGCAATACCTCGCAAGACCCCAGCACCCCTAGAGCGTCGGGAGCTTCTCGCCGACCTCTTTGCCGTGGTCGAGGAGTTCGACTCCTCGGCGAGCGTCGACGGTAACGGCGCCGGCGGCACCGCGCTGGCCACGGCGACGATCGACCGTGCCGCGGTCGAGCGCGCCTTCGACTTCGCCTGCGACCGCCACGCCGACCAGCTGCGGCATTCCGGCGACGAGTTCATCACCCACCCGGTCGGGGTCGCTCAGGTCTGCGCCGGGATGCGGCTCGATACCGCGACTCTCTGCGCGGCGCTGCTGCACGACACGGTCGAGGACACCAGTGCCAGCCTGGAGGAGATCCAGGATGAGTTCGGCGAGGAGATCTCGCAGCTGGTCGATGGCGTCACCAAGCTGACCGGGATGAGCTTCGAGAGCCGCGACGAGCGACAGGCTGAGAACTACCGGAAGATGATGGTGGCGATGGCCACCGACGTCAGGGTGATCCTGATCAAGCTGGCCGACCGTCTCCACAACATGCGCACGCTGGGGGCGCTGCCGAAGCAGAAGCAGACCGCGAAGTCGCACGAGACGCTGGAGATCTACGCGCCGCTTGCCCACCGGCTCGGTATCCACGCGATCAAATGGGAGCTGGATGAACCTCGCTTTCCAGACCCTGCACCCGCGCAAGTACGCGGAGATCAAACAGCTGGTTGCCCAACAGCGCGACGAGCGGGAGAGCTACGTCTCCGATGCCGGTGTCTTCCTCGCCGAGGAGCTGCAGCAGGTCGGGATCGAGGCTCAGATCTCCGGCCGCGCCAAGCACTTCTACTCGATCTACACGAAGATGGCGAAGAAGGGGCGCGAGTTCAACGAGATCTTCGACCTCACCGCGATGCGGGTGATCGTCGACTCGGTCAAAGACTGCTACGGCGCGATCGGCGTCATCCACTCGCTCTGGAAGCCGCTGCCCGGGCGCTTCAAGGACTTCGTCGCGATGCCCAAGGCGAACATGTACCAGGCCCTGCACACGACCGTGATCGGACCGGAGGGCAAGCCGCTGGAGATCCAGATCCGGACCGAAGAGATGCATAAGCTGGCCGAGTACGGGATCGCCGCCCACGTGGCCTACAAAGAGGGCGGCGGCGACGACCCCCAGCGCGAGAAGATGACCTGGCTGCGGCAGCTGGTCGAGGCCGAGGGCGAACAGGACCCGACCGAGTTCCTCGAATCGC
This sequence comes from uncultured Solirubrobacterales bacterium, assembly GCA_963802935.1. Taxonomy (GTDB): domain Bacteria; phylum Actinomycetota; class Thermoleophilia; order Solirubrobacterales; family 70-9; genus VAYN01. The sequence goes on from CAWDKO010000009.1 coordinate 161,757, forward strand.
TCAAGGTCGACCTCTTCGAGGACGAGGTCTTCGTCTTCACCCCGAAGGGCGAAGTGAAGAACCTCTCGGCCGGCTCGACGCCGCTGGACTTCGCCTACGCGATCCACACCGACGTCGGCCACCGCACGGTCGGCGCCAAGGTCAACGGCAACATCGTGCCGCTGCATTACCAGCTGAAGTCGGGCGACATCGTCGAGGTCCTGACCGCGAAGCAGAACCGCGGCCCCTCCCGCGACTGGCTGAAGCTGGTGCGGACCAGCCGCGCGCGCAACAAGATCCGCGCCTTCTTCAAAGAGGAACGGCGCGAGGACGCCGAGCGCAAGGGACGGGAAAGCCTCGATGAAGCGCTGCGCACGCGCGGCATCCCGATGCAGAAGGTGGCCGGCTCGGCCCTGCTCGCAGACGTCTTCCGCGAGATGGGTTACCGCAAAGGGACCGACTTCTACATCGCCCTCGGCCAGGGCAAGATCTCGACCAAGACCGCCGCCAACAAGCTGATGCAGCGCCTCAAGGCGGGCGAGGCGGTCGACGAGCGCCCGGCCGGGCTCAGCGACGGCCATGAGGACCAGGCCCGCCGCACCAAGGATGCGTCCAACTACGGGATTCGCGTCAAGGGCGTGGAGAACGTCGCGGTACGGCTCGCCAAGTGCTGCCGGCCGGTGCCGGGCGACGATATCGCCGGCTACGTCTCGCTCGGTCGCGGGATCACGATCCACCGCGCCGACTGCAAGAACGTCAAAGCGCTGAAAAAGGCGCCTGAGCGCTTCGTCGAGGTCGGCTGGGCAGGCGAAAACGAGTCCTCCTACCGGGTCGAACTGCAGATCGACGCCTACGATCGCACCCGCCTGCTCGAGGATCTCTCGCGCACCTTCTCGGAGGCCGGGATCAACATCATCGGCGCCTCCTGCACGACCAACCACCCGATGGTGAAGAACAAGTTCGTGGTCGAGGTGGGGGATACCGAGCAGCTCAAGCAGTGCATCTCACGGTTGCGGAACGTGGAGTCGGTGTTCGATGCGTACAGGATCACGCCGACTGCTTGAGCGCCCATCCCGGTAGGGGTTTCGCTTAACTTTTTCCGAAGACAGTTCGCTGGTCGTCCGCAGGCCGCGCTGCGGAAAAAGTAGGCAACTAGGTAGTCGGAGCACGTACGGCCGCTACGCTTGAAGCCGGCCCGGCCGCAGCCGTCCATGAAGAGTGCACCGACCGACGAGAGCGCTTTCGGCCGGGCCGCATCAAGGCCGATGTTTGTAGCCGCTCCCGCTGCCAAGTCTCAGCGGGAGCGGCGGCGAAACAGTGTGCGATTGGCGTGCCCGAGGCTATTTCGGAGATCGGATGACCGATTACGTCCGACCAGTTGGGAATCCTTGGTGATGATCCGCACCGCTCGCGATTGGCATCAAGAGCACGGATCGCCCAAGTCAACCCATAACCAAAGGAGCCAACATGGCCTCTTTCCAGATTGTCGCCGTTCGAACAGAGGACTCCGAGAGCGGACTGCACGAGCACATTTCGATGGTCAAGACCAGCGGCGGCGGCGAATGGAGCCGCAGCACGGTGATCAACGACATTCGCTACGGCACCGACAGCTACTACACCGAAGTCGACGGTTCGAAAGCGGAAGTGATCGTCGTGGAATGCCCGCGCTGCGACTTCGACGACTACATCAAGACGGTCGCTGACGACACGACCGCCGACAACCTCCTGAGCCTGCCCAGGTTCTAGTCGCGAATCGCCGCGATCTCGCGGCTACGTCGTGGACTCGGATGCGGCCTTCGCTCTGGCAGGGGCATCTCGCCTCGCGGGTGAGCGCCGTATCCGAGGGCTACGGCTATCGCGTCTGAGATGAACGGCAGCAGCCGCTCGGCCTCGTCAGTCGTCAAGTCCACACCAAGCCGTCGATCTAGCGTCAACGTGATCCGATCTTCCTCATTTGGGTGCGCCTCAAGGAAGGGGCCCCGCCAGCCGTTCACGACAACGTCGTGGTGCTGGAACGGGCCGGGAAAGTTGACGCGGAAGCCTTGCTCAAGGGGTTGGGCATCCTCCGACATGTCGGTTCCTTTCGGTCTGGGGGGCGCCATACCTACGTGTAACTGGTATCATTTCAACAGATGGCAGCCAGGAACCGCGACTCAGTAGCGCCGTCGCCCTCCAGCGAATCGCAGATGACCTACTCGCGATTCATGGAGCTGTTTCCCGACAACGACGCCTGCCTTGAGTACCTGAAGGAGCGCTTCTTTGCGGAGGGCACCGAGTGCCCGAAATGCGGCAAAGCGAGCAAGTTCCATCGGATCAAAGGCAGGTCTGCCTATAGCTGCCAGTACTGCGGCAACCACGTCTACCCGACCGCCGGCACGATCTTTCACAAGTCGACCGTCAGCCTTCAGCTTTGGTTCTACGCGATCTACATGATGAGCAGCACCCGCTGCGGGATCAGCGCGAAGCAGCTTGAACGCGAAATCGGGGTCACGTACAAGACCGCGCATCGCATGTTCAACAGATTAGGACGCTGCTCTCGGACGAGGACGAGCGCCCGCTGAGCGGCAGGGTCGAGATTGACGAGACCTTCTACGGCGGCAAGCCGAGGGCGCAGGAGAAACGCGAGAAACGCGGCCACCTGCGGCGCAAGTTCCGGCCGAGCGTCGTCGGCATGGTCGAGCGCGGCGGCGAGATTCGCGCCCGCGTGGCTCGCGATGCGACCCACTCGACGCTCTCCACCATCGTCAAAGAGTTCGTGCTGCCGGAGTCAATGATCTTCACTGATGAGTGGCACGCTTACAAAGCCATCGGCCGCGAGTACAGGAGCCACCGCCGCATCCGGCACCGCTCCAAAATCTACGTCGAAGGCGACAACTACACGAACACGATTGAGGGCTTCTTCGGCCTGTTCAAGAACGGCGTGCGCGGCGTCTATCACGCGATCTCGACCGAGTACCTACAGAGCTACGTGAACGAGTACGCGTTCCGCTACAACCGCCGCAACTCGGACGAGCCGATGTTCTGGGCGATCCTCAATCGCGTCCAGAAGGCGGCAGTCCCAGCCTCTTCCTAGCCTTGTTGGAGGTCGCCTTCCCCAGGTCGCGCAGGAAGTCGGCCTCGGTGTGGCCGGGGTCTTGCTTCACGTCCCGCTCGGGGGGCGTGGGCGCCTTCTTCTCTGGGCGTTTGCGGGCTGGGCTCATAGGTTCAGGCTAGCGGGCGGCTCAGTCCCCGCCGCCGGCGGCGAAGCGGCCGACAACGGTTCCACCAGGCTCCCAGCCGATGCCCTCCAGAAGCTCGGCGGGCGAGGCTTCAAGGGACGCCGCCAGTTTGACCAGCGTGTCGATCCTCGCGATCCTCAACCCCCTCTCGATGCTGCTGATCTCGGTCCTATGGACGGACGCCCGAACGGCAAGCTCATCCTGTGAGAGATCCGCCAGCCGGCGGGTCCGAGCAAGGTTGTCGCCAAACTGCTCCGCGACCCTCATGGATTGCCGCAGTCGAGGCCGTCGAAGTGAAGCGCAGCTCGGCTTGGCAGAACGAGGTCGCCATGATGATTGACGAGGCCGACGCCTGCCAGATCGCGGATCGCCCGCCCGACTGCATCGTGTTCGGCGAACTCGCCGGTAGGGGCAAGCTCGCGGTCTATCTCGGCCCGCGTCAACTGCGCGGGATGCTCGGTAAGGAGCAACGTCATGACCGCCGCCTGGTCCTGCGCGTCGGCGTCCTCCGGGGACGGAATAGCCTTGGGGTGCATCGAGAGGCCCAACCTTTCGGTGCCACGGCGCCCGGGCGTTCCACCGCCGCGGGCGCCATTGATTTGCTGACGCCGAAAACCCTAGGCCGGAAAGGGGCTGAAAAGGTACGTGTCGCGACTACCTAGTTGCCAAAAAGTACAAGACGCTTCACCCCTACCGGGATGGGCGCTTAACGAGAGGAAGGTCCGGGTGTCGTTGACCGTCGCTGTTACGGGTCCGACCGGCGAGATCGGTTTGTCTTTGTTGGCCGAGCTGGAGCGGGATCCCGAGATTGGTTCGGTGCGGGGGATGGCTAGGCGCCCGTTCGATCCGGCGGCCGAAGGGTGGAGGAAGGTGGAGTACCGGCGGGGGGACGTCCTTGACCGGGGCTCGTTGGCGGCGCTGTTCGACGGGGTTGATGTGGTCGTCCACCTTGCGTTCGCGATCTTTGGCGGTCGCGAGCAGACCCGGCAGGTGAACCTCGAGGGGAGCCGCAATGTCTTCGAGGTCGCGGCGGCGGCCGGGGTCAAGCGGCTTGTGTACGCGTCGTCGGTCGCGGCCTACGGCTTTTACCCGGAGAACCCGCAGCCGCTGACCGAGGAGGTGCCGGCGCGGGGCAGCGAGAGCTTCTACTACTCGGCTCAGAAGGCGGAGCTGGAGACGGCCCTGCAGGAGCTGCTGCTGGGCAGCGCCGTGGCCGCCTACGTCTTCCGGCCCTGCATCGTCGCCGGTCCGCGCGCGACGATGCTGATCGAGAAAACTGTCGAGGGCGTCCGCCTCGGCGACCCGCTGCCGGCCCTGCGCCGCAGGCTCGCTCGGCTGCCACTGCCAAAACCAGTGCTGCCGGACCCCGGCGCCCCGGTCCAGCTCGTCCACCACGACGATGTCGCCCGCGCGCTCGCGGCGGCGATCGCCGGCAAGGGCGCGCCCGGCGCCTACAACCTCGCCGGGGAGGGTGAGATCTCGGTAACGGATATCGCCCACGCGCTCGGCTGGCACTCCGTGCCGCTGCCGAGCCCGGCGGTCGGCCTGGGAGCTCGCGTCGCCGGACTCCTCACCTTCCTCACCCCGCAGCTCGAGTGGGCGGCGGCCCTGCGCACCCCGGTCCTGATGGACACCGCCAAGGCCCGCCGCGAGCTCGGCTGGGAGCCGCGCTTCGACGCCGCTGAGACCTTGCTGCAGACCGCGATCTCCGCCCGCGAAGCCGGCCTGCTCGACTAGCGCATCCGACATTGACCCCACCCCGGTGGGGTGAAAGTCGGATGCGCGGCTCAGGCGACGATCGTGAGCGCGCCGGGGTCGGCGCGCAAGGTCACCTCGGTACGGTCGCCGATGTAGTCGCCGTCGACCTGGAGGGGGAAGGGCCGGACCGCCCCGTCCCTGGTCTCCGAGAGCGAAGTGATCGTGCCCTCGACGACGTCGTTGAAGTGCTGGACTTGGCGGTGGCGGGCCGCCGGCTTCGTCTCGCTGAACAGGCGTGGTATCAGGGTCGGCATGTCGCGCTGGCGCGCCCGTTTCAGCACCCCGACCGAGAGCGTACCGTCGTCGAAGGCGATCCCCTCGCAGACGCGGACCGGGCGGCTCGCGAAGTAGGTGAAGGGGTCGGAGTTCTGGACGATCGCAGTCACTCCCTCGGCCGTCTTGCCACTCGTCTTGAAGCGGACGCGAACGGCGTTGTAGAGGTACTTGCGGTAGAAGGTCGAGAGCGTGGCCCAGCTGTAGTAGTAGGGGCCGGCGGCTGCCTTCAGACGCGGGTGGGCATCGACTCGCTCGACCACGGTGGCGTCGATCCCGACCCCGCAGGCGAAGACGAAGTAGCGGTCGTCGACCTTGCCGAGGTCGATCTTGCGCGGCGCCCAGTCGTCGACCAGGGACAGCAGGTGCTCGGTGGCGTCGACGACGTCGTTGGGAATGCCGAGGGTGCGGCAGACGACGTTGGTCGAGCCGCCGGGGAGCATCGAGACCGGCACGTCGGTGCCGGCGAGCCCGTTGGCGACCTCGTTCAGGGTGCCGTCGCCGCCGAAGGCGACGACGATGTCGTAGCGGTGGTCGCGCACCTCGCGCCCGATCTCGGTCGCGTGGTTCTGTGCCTCGGTCGAGACCGCCTCGACCTCGTAGCGCCCCTGCAGCGCGTAGACGACGAGATTGCGCAGGCGGTCGGAGACCGTCGTCGCGTACGGGTTGACGATGATCAGCATCCGCTTCTTGGCGGGCTTTCTCAGCTTCGGCGCGCGCACGGGCGTTGCAGCGTATTGGCAGTGATCGGTCGCGTGGGTGCCGGTCAGACGACCGTCAGCTGCAGCGCCGCGCCGAGCAGGCCGCAGCCGAGCACGACGTAGAGGACCGTGAGCTTGCCGTGCCAGCGGTTGAGCGCGAGGAAGGCGCCCACCGCGAGGGCGGCGGTGTAGCCGTCGACGATGCTGGTGTCGACGATGTCGACGGTGACTGCGCCGATCAGGCCGATCACCCCGGCCGCGACTCCAAGCAGGAAGGGGCGGATGCGCGGGTTCTCGGCGATAGCGACGAGGTGGCGATGGAGGAAGATCGGGAAGAGGAAGGCGGGGAGGAAGATGCCGAGCGTCATCGCCAGGGCGCCGGCCATGCCTCCGGCGAGGTAGCCGACAAAGGTCGAGAAGATGATCAGCGGCGCCGGTAGGACGCCACCGAGCGCGAGCCCGTCGACGAACTGGCTGTCGGTGAGCCAGTGGTGGTCGCTCACCGCCGCCTGCTGGAGGAACGGGATCACCGTGAAGGCGCCGCCGAAGGTGAGCAGGCCCGCCTTCAGCCCCTCGAGGAAGATCTCGGCGGTGAGGGAGACCGTGACCGCGCCGGCCACGACGGCAACCGCGAGGGCCGCGGGTGAGACCGCGTGCATCCGCCCGATCCAGCGCTGGGCGTTGGTCCGCAGCTCGTACACCAGCCCGGCGCCGAGCAGGACGAGCACGAAGGGAGCAGAGAGGAAGGCGGTAAGGACGAAGGCGACGAGCGCGATCGCCGCCAGCGAGGCATCGGTGACGAAGGTGCCGCTGAGCCTGACGACCGCTCGCAGGACGATCGCACCGACCGCGGCGCTGAGGCCGTAGAAGAGGTCATCCAGGTGCCCGGCCAGGTCCGCCTCGACGTAGAGGATCGAGAGCGCCAGCATCAGCACGAAGCCGGGCAGCATGAAGCCGAGCCCGGCGAGGAAGCCGCCGAGCTTGCCACCCCGCACCCGGCCGAAGTAGACGCAGAGCTCGTGCGCCTCCGGGCCGGGAAGGACCTGGTAGACCGCCAGCGTCTTCTTGAAGGTCTCCTCTGAGACCCAGCCTTCCTCGTCCACGCACTCGCGCTTGACCATCGCGATCTGCGCTGCCGGACCACCCCAGGCCAGGGCGCCGAACTTGAGAAAGCGGAGGAAGATCGAGCCCGGGGATTCCAAAGCGGGCGCGATTCTGGCAGGCGGTGCCCGCTAGCATCGCCTGCCATGTCGCTCGAACTTACGTCCAGAGCGCTCCTCTTGCTGGTTGCGGCCGCAGGTTTGCTGCCGGCGATCGGCCTCTCCGCGGGGAAGAGTGCCGCGGCGACCCCCGGCTGCGCCTCCTTCCGCAGCCAGGCCGAGGCGCAGGAGTACTTCGGCGAGCTCGGCGGCAGTCCCCGCAACCCCGTCGGCGCCCTTGACCCCGATCGCGACGGCGTCGCCTGCGAGGGCTCGCCCGGCCCCTACAAGGGGTTCGCGACCGTTGCCTACAACGCTAAACGCGACTTCTTCTATGGGACGGCCTCGATGCCGCCCGAGGCCGGCGGCGGCAGCTTCGCCTGCCTCGAAGGCAACCGCCACTTCGACGACGGCCCGCGCCTGCTCACCCTGTTCAAGGTCCGGCCCGGCGCCGACCTGGCGATCCGGGGCGAAGTCGGGCCCCAGGCGAAGCCGAGCAGCGGCCGCCTGGTCTGGAAGGTGGAGAAGGACACGATCGCTCCCGGCCGCTACTACGTCGCCTTCGAAGAACGGCAGCCGCTCTCGGCCCATGGGCCTAACCAGTGCCCCGGTTTCCGCTCGGCCGAGGTCGGGCTGCCGTAGCTCAGTCAGTCGCTTCGTAACGGACGACGGTGCCGTCGTCGCCTTCGCGCACCCGGTCCTCGTTGACGAGCAGGTCCGCGTGGCCGATCACCTCGGAGAGCGTGAGGAAGGCCTGGGTGACGGCGACGTTGCCCCAGATCGCCTGCGCCAGCTCGTAGCCCGTGCGCGGCTGCTCGGCGATCAGGGCGTAGATCTTCTCCTTGCGCCGCTCGTGCTTGGCGAGGCGGTCGTCGATCAGGGCGACGTGGCCGACGACCGGCTCGCCGTGGCCGGGGAGGACGATCTCGGCCGGCATCTCCCGCGTCTCCCGCATCGACTCGATGTAGGTGACCAGAGCCTGGGTGCGCTGCGGGGCCCCGTCCAGCGGGCGAGAGATCAGCGGGTTGGAGGAAATGTGGGGGAGGAGGTGGTCGGCGGCGATCAGGATCTTGCGCTCCTGATCCCAGAAGACGGTGTCGGAGGGGCTGTGCCCAGGCCGGTGCAGCACCTGCAGGGTGCGGTCGCGGAACTGCATCTGCTCGCCGTCGGCGAGTGGTCGGGTCACCGCCACGTGCGAGCCCCAGCCGCGGAAGCTGCGGGAGACGCTGCGCAGGGCCGCCGTCACTTCCTCGGGGATCCCGTTGCGCAGCATCAGCTCGACCGCGAAGCGGTCGTCGGCCTCGGCGTCCTCGTCGAAGTTGGCCAGCCGCTCGCTCGCCTCCCCCAGGGCTGCCACCTCGGCACCGGAGTGCTCGACGACGATCTCGACCAGGCCGAGGTGGTCGATGTGCTGGTGGGTGACGATCACCAGCTCGAGGTCGTCGATCGAGTGCCCGCGAGCACCGAGCTGGGCACCGAGCTCGTCCAGCGCCTTGCCCGAGTTGGGGCCGGTATCGACCAGCGTCAGTGGGTCGTCCTCGATCAGGTAGCAGTTGACGCGCCCGACCGCGAACGGCGTCGGGATCCGCAGGCGGTGGATGCCGGCGAGTGCCGCCTGCTCCAGCGCCGCCTCGGGGGTCAGCTCGCTCACGCCCGGATCAGGCCCAGAACCTCGTCGCGGCGACGCTCCATGTCCTCGCGCGAGACCAGCGACTCGAGGTTGAGCCGCAGCAGCGGCTCGGTGTTGGAGGGGCGGACGTTGAAGTGCCACTCCGGGTAGTCGACCGAGATGCCGTCGAGGCGGGTGATCTTGCCGTCGGAGTAGCGCGCCGCGATCTCCTCCATCTTCGCCTCCTGGTCGGCGACCTCGGAGTTGATCTCGCCGGAGATGAAGTACTTGGAGCGGAACTCCTCGATCAGCTCGCCCAGGCCGCGGCCGTCGAGCGAGAGCAGCTCCAGCACCAGCAGGGCCGGGATCGTGCCGGAGTCGGCGTTCCAGAAGTCGCGGAAGTAGTAGTGGCCGGAAACCTCACCGCCGAAGGCGGCGCCCTCCTCGCGCATCCGTGCCTTGAAGAAGGCATGGCCGACCCGCGAGAGGTCCGAGCGCCCGCCCTCGGCCGCGACCAGGTCCGGCACGGCGCGGCTGGAGCGGGGGTCGTAGAGGATCGTCGCGCCGGGGTTCTTGCGCAGGACGGAACGCGCCAGCAGCGCGCAGATGAAGTCGCCGTCGCAGAAATCGCCGTTGGCGTCGATGAAGAAGCAGCGGTCGGCGTCGCCGTCCCAGGCGATCCCGAGGTCGGCGCCGCTGGCGCGCACCCGCTCCATGATCAGCTCCCGGTTCTCCTCCAGCAGCGGGTTCGGCTCGTGGTCGGGAAACTCGCCGTCGGGGACGAAGTACATCTCCTCCAGCTCCAGCGGCAGCTGCTCCAGGATCGGTCCCACCATCGGTCCCGCCATCCCGTTGCCGCCGTCGACCACGACCTTCATCGACTTCACGTTGGCCGGGTCGATGAAGGACAGAGCGTGGGCGCGGAATTCGTCCCAGATGTCGACCTCCTCGAAGGAGCCACCGCCTGGCGCCGGGCCGAGCCCCGCTTCGATCTCGGCCTGGACGTCGCCGATCCCGGCGTCGCCGGAGAGGGGCAGCGCGCCCTCGCGGACCAGCTTTACCCCGGTGTAGGCCTTGGGGTTGTGGGAGGCGGTGACCATCGCGCCGCCGTCGAGCTCACGCGAGCCGACCAGGTGGTAGAGCATCTCGGTCGCGACCATGCCGGCATCGAGCACGGTCACGCCCTCGAAGATGAGGCCGTCGCGCAGCTCCGCCGCCATCGCCGGCGCGGTCAGCCGCATGTCGCGCCCGAGCCCGACCCGCAGCTCACCCGGCTCTTTCCCACGCAGCCGGGCCAGCACGCGGGCGAAGGCCCGCCCGATCGCGTGCGCGGTGCTCTCGTCCATCTCCGACCCATGCAGGCCGCGGATGTCGTAGGCCTTGAAGATGCCGGCCGGGGCCAGTGGTGGCTGCTCGCTCAAAACGCTCCCTTCAGTGCCTCGTAGCTCTGCTCGATCGACTGCGGCATCACTTTGGTGTCGGCGATGACCGGCATGAAATTGTTGTCGCCTGCCCAGCGCGGCACCACGTGCATGTGGATGTGGTGCTCGACCCCGGCGCCGGCGACACGGCCCTGGTTGAAGCCGACGTTGTACCCGTGCGGGCTGTAGATCTGCTCCAGGTGACGCATCGCCTGCTGAGCCAAGCCCATCATCTCCGCCAGCGTCTCGGCCGGCATCTCCTGCAGGGCGCCGACGTGCTCGTAGGGCGCCACCATCAGGTGCCCGTTCGTGTAGGGGAAGAGGTTCAGCATCACGAAGCAGCTCTCACCGCGGTGGACGATCAGGCTGGCCTCGTCGTCTCCTGCCGCCGGCTTGGCGCAGAAGATGCACTCCTCCTCGTTGTCCTTGGACGCGTCCTTCACGTAGGCGAGGCGCCAGGGCGCCCAGATGCGGAAATTTGCCACGGGCTCTCCATCCTATTCGCCCGGATCGGTGTTACTTGTTCCCACCATGTGGGACTAAGTCGCAGCGCGATTCAGAGCCAACCGCGGCGCCGGAACCAGGCGACCATGCCCACCAGGAGCGCGAGCATGCCGCCGAGCACGATCCAGAACGCGGTTGCGCCCCCCTCGCCGGGCACGTGGGAGTTCATCCCCCAGATGCTGGCGATCAGAGTCAGCGGCAGGACGATCACGCTGATCGAGGTCAGCACCCGGAGGATGTCGTTGACCCGGTGGGAGATCACCGACTCGTTGGTCTCCGCCAGCGCCTCGGCGACCTCCTTGTAGTTCTCGAGCATGTCCCAGATCCGCTCGTGCGCGTCGACGATGTCGTCGAAGTAGATCTCGAGGTCGAGGTCGGTCGCCAGGTAGCGCTGCTTCACTTTCTCGAGGTCGCGCAGCACCGGCCGCTGCGGCCGGATCACCTTGCGGAAGTTGATGATCTCCTGCTTGACGTTGGAGATGTCGCGCACGACCTCCTCGGAGCGGCCATCGAAGATCTCGTCCTCGAGCGCGTCGAGCTTGTTGCCGATCTTGCGCAGCATCGGGAAGCAGTAGTCGAAGCTGTCGTCGACCAGCCGGTAGAGCAGGTAGCCGGAGCCGCGCGAGAAGAGCTGCTCGCGCAGCTCCTCTTTGGCGCGGCAGCGCTCGAACAGGTACTCGACCGGCTGCAGCGGCGTGTTCGGGATCGTCACCACGTAGCCGGGCCCGACGAAGAGGTCGAGCTCGCCGGTGCCGAGGCGGCCGGCGGCGCGGTCGAAGACGGGGAAGTGGAGGACGATGAAGAGGTAGTCGTCGTAGACGTCGATCTTCGGCCGCTGGTTGCGCGAGAGCACGTCCTCGAGGTCGAGCGCGTGGAAGTCGAAATGCTCCTCCAGCCAGGCCCGCTCCAGCGCGCCCGGGCGCTCGATATTGACCCAGCGCAGGCCGGCTGCCTCGATCTGCTCGACGTTCGGCGTCTGCGGCTCAGACGGCGCCGACGACTCGACGAGCGCGCCGCGGCGGCCAGGCCGTCGCAGCCTTGGCTTCGGAAGGTTCGGCATCGCCGGGGCTCGTTTTCTCGTCGTGCAGCGGGTTCATCTCGGTGCCTAGGTTAAACGCAAGCCGTGCCTGCAATGGAACGAGATCTCCCTGGTAGGCTTCTCCCAACATAAGCGCCACATCTAGAGGGGTGGAGGGACTGGCCCAGTGAAGCCCCGGCAACCACCTCGGACCAAGCGGTTCGAGACAGGTGCCAACTCCAGCAGGTCGATGTTGATGGTCAGAGGCCTGGAAGATGTGGGGGATGTCCGATCGGACCTCTGCCCCACAGGCGGAGGTTTTTTCATTAGCGCGAAAAGAGGATCGGATGTCAATCGAAAGCCTGAAGTGCAAGGAGTGCGGAAGCGCCTACGAGCTGGACGCCAGCTACGTGTGCGAAAGCTGCTTCGGCCCGCTCGAGGTCGCCTACGACTACAGCTCGCTCGACGCGGCGGAGGTGAAGCGGCAGATCCAGGCCGGCTCGCAAGGGATCTGGCGCTACGCCGATTTCCTCCCCTTCAAGGGCCGCCCCGCTGATCCTCTGGAGCCCGGCCTGACGCCGTTGCTGCGCGCCGACCGCCTGGCCGAGCGGCTCGGGGTCGAGGCCGAGGTCTGGATCAAGAACGACGCCGCCAACCCGACCCATTCGTTCAAGGACCGGGTCGTCGCCGTCGCCGTCGCCAAGGCGCACGAGCTCGGCTTCGAGACCGTCGCCTGCGCTTCCACCGGCAACCTCGCCAACGCCGTCGCCGCCCACGCCGCGGCCGCCGGCCTCGACTCCTACGTCTTCGTCCCCGCCAACCTCGAGGAGCAGAAGCTGCTCGCGACCGGCGTCTACGGGACCAACCTGGTCGGCGTCCGCGGCAACTACGACGACGTCAACCGGCTCTGTACCCAGCTCGCCGAGAGCAGGCCCTGGGCCTTCGTCAACGTCAACCTGCGTCCCTACTACGCCGAGGGCTCGAAGACGCTCGCCTACGAGACCGTCGAGCAGCTCGGTTGGGAGCTGCCGGACCGCGTCGTCAGCCCGATCGCCTCGGGTTCGCTCTTCACCAAGCTCGGCCGCGGCTTCCAGGAGTGGCTCGACCTTGGCCTCGTCGAGGGCACGCAGCCGGTCTTCAACGGCGCCCAGGCGGAGGGGTGCAGCCCGGTTGCGACCGCCTTCGCCGAAGGCTGGGACGTCTGCAAGCCGCAGAAGCCGGAGACGATCGCCAAGAGCTTGGCGATCGGCGATCCCGCCGACGGCCCCTACGCGATCGAGCACGCGCGCCGCACCGGCGGCGGCATCGACTCGGTCACCGACCCCGAGATCCGCGAGGGGATCAAGCTGCTCGCCGAGACCACCGGGATCTTCACCGAGACCGCCGGCGGCGTCACCGTCGGCGTGCTGAAGAAGCTGGCCGAGCGCGGCGAGCTCGCCGGCGGCGAACGCGTCGTCGTCTACATCACCGGTGAGGGTCTGAAGACGCTCGACGCGACCCGCGATACGTTCCAGATGCACGAGATCGACCCCGACCTCGACAGCTTCGAGGCCGAGTTCCACCAGGAGGTAGCAGCCCGATGAGCGTCACCGTGAAGATCCCCACCCAGTTGCGTGCCGCCACCGGTGGGCAGTCCGAGGTGGAGGTCGAGGGCTCGACCGTCGGCGAGGTGCTCGATGCGGTCTTCGATGCCCACGGCGACCTGCGCGAGCGGATCACCCAGGACGGCGACCTGCGCCGCTTCGTCAACGTCTACGTTTCCGGCGAGGACATCCGTTTTCAGCAGGGGCTCGAGACCGGGATCGATGACGGTGCCGAGGTGACTATTTTGCCCGCCGTCGCAGGTGGTTGACGCTGGATCACGGAGCCCATCCCGGCAGGGGTTCCGCTTAACTTTTTCGATGGAGAGCCGGGCTGCTGACGCCTCGAAGTTGGCGCCGAAAAAGTACAAGACGCTCCACCCCTGCCGGGATGGGCTCTAGGCCCCCGGTCGTCATTCTCTGCGGCGGCCGCGGCACGCGCTTGCGGGAGCGGACCGAGTCTGTTCCCAAGGCCCTCGTTGAGATCGGTGGGCGGCCGATCCTCTGGCATGTGATTCAGATCTATGCGGCGCAGGGGTTCGAGCGCTTCCTGCTCGCGACCGGCTATATGGGCGAGGCGGTGGCGGAGTTCGCGGCGGCCGAGCGCTGGCCGGACGGGGTGAAGGTCGCGTGCGTCGATACCGGCGTGGACACGCCGACCGGCGGGCGCGTTGCTCGGCTTGGTGAGCGACTTGGTGACGAGCGCTTCTGTCTCACCTACGCCGACGGGGTCGCCGACGTCGACCTCGGTGCGCTGCTCGAGTTTCACGGCGCTCACGGTGGTCTGGCGACGCTGACTGCGGTGCGGCCGCATCTGCAGTGGGGAGTGGCGGAGCTGCAGGGGGATCGGGTTGCCGGCTTCGCCGAGAAGCCGCGCAGCGAGCACTGGATCAACGGCGGCTTCCTCTGTCTCGAGCCCGGGGCGCTCGCCTATCTCGACCGCGACAGCGTGCTCGAGCGCGAGCCGTTGCAACGGCTCGCCGCGGACCGGGAGCTGAACGCCTTCCGCCACGAGGGCTTCTGGGACTGCATGGACACCTACAAGGACGCGGTCGTCCTCAACGACCTCTGGGCGAGCGGCGAGGCGCCCTGGCGGATCTGGGACACGGCCGGGGCGGAACCGAGGTGAAGCGGGCGCTGGTCACGGGCGGCCATGGGTTCGTCGCCTCGCACCTGGCGCGAGCGCTGCTCGAGCGTGGCGACTCGGTGACCGTGCTGGACCTGGCGCCGCCGCCGCTCTCGGGCCTGGTCCTGCAGGGCGTCGCGCCCGAGGTGGAGCTGGTCGAGGCCGATCTGCGCGACGCCGCCGCCATCGCGGCGACGGTCGAGGCGGCCGAGTTCGACGTCGTCTTCCACCTCGCCGCCCAGACCCTGGTCGGCCCGGCGCTGGCCGACCCGGTAGCGACCTTCGAGTCCAACGTGCTCGGGAGCTGGGCGCTGCTGGACGCCTGCCGCCGCGCCGAGGTCCCGGCCCTCGTCGTCGCCTCCTCCGACAAGGCCTACGGCCCCAGCGAGGAGCTGCCCTACCGCGAGACGATGCAGCTGCGCCCCGCCTCGCCGTATGAGGCCAGCAAGGCCGCCGCCGACGCGATCGCGCTCAGCTACCGCCCGGCCTACGGCCTGCCGGTCGCGGTCACCCGCTTCGCCAACATCTACGGCGGGGGTGACCTCAACTTCTCCCGCTTGATCCCAGAGGCGATCGCCGCCGTGCTCGACGGCCGCCGACCCCAGATCCGCTCCGACGGCAGTCCCGAGCGCGACTTCCTCTACGTCGACGACGCGGTCGCCGCCTACCTCGCGATCGAGCACGCGGTCGGCGCGGGGGGCCCCGCGGCGGGCGAGGCCTTCAATGCCGGCGGCGAGCACCCCCACTCGGTTGCCGAGGTGCTGGAGACGATCGCCGCGGTTTCCGGCGCCGGCCTGGAGCCGGAATACCACGGCACCGGCAACCCCGCCGGCGAGATCGATCGCCAGTACGTCGACTCGACCAAGCTGCGCGAGCTGACCGGCTGGGAGCCCGCGGTCGAGCTCCCTGACGGCCTGGGCCGGACCATCGAGTGGTATCGCAACCACCCGGAGGCACGGTCAAGGTAAGAGTAATACCGGTGCTACTCTTACCTGGTGAAAATCACCAGCAAAGGCCAGGTGACGATCCCGAAGGAGATCAGGGATGAGCTGGGCCTACTTCCCGGCACCGAGGTCGAGTTCGTTCGCGACGACGAGGGCGTCCGAGTCCGCAAGATGCCGGGTGGCCGGACTCGAGGCGAAGAATTGGTCGAGCACCTTCGTAAGGCGGGCAAGAACTACACCATGACCACGGACGAGGTCATGCGACTCACCCGGGGAGAGGATTGGGGGACCGGTTCCTTGGAGGAGGATCGCGGCGACCCTCGTTGACTCCAATGTCTTGATTGATGTCTTTGCGCGGGATTCCGCTTGGGCCGCGTGGTCCGATCGGGCGCTGACCCGGGCCGGCGACGATGGCGCCGTCTTTGTCGACCCGGTGATCTATGCGGAGGTCTCGGTTGGCTTTGCCACGATCGAGGAATGCGAGTGGGCAGTTGATGCACGGGGAATAGAGCGAGTCCCTCTGCCATGGCCGGCCGCTTTCCTTGCGGGCAGGGCATTCATCGACTACCGGCGCCGTGGCGGGTTGAAGCGCTCGCCGCTGCCAGATTTCTACATCGGCGCTCATGCCGCGGTTGCGGGTCTACATCTGTTGACTCGTGATCCCGATCCCTATCGCACCTACTTTCCGACCGTCGAGCTGATCACGCCGGCGTAACGCTTGCCGAGTCGCGTGCGTGGTCTTCTAGGCTCCGTTGTCATGTGCGGACGGTTCACGGTCACGGCCAAAGACACGAAGACGATCGCCGACCGCTTCCAGGTCGAGCTGGAGAAGGCGCTGGAGCGGGGCGGCGACGGCGAGGCACCGCCGCCGAGCAGGGAGCGGGCCGAGAAGCTGGCCAAAGGGCTGAGCCGGTTCAACGTCGCCCCCACCCAGGAGATCCTCACTGTGCGCGCGTCCCCGGACCCCGAAGAGGCCGAGCAGGGCGAGCGCGAGGCGCGGCTGATGCGCTGGGGCCTGGTGCCGCGCTGGGCCAAGGACCTCAAGGTCGGCTACCGGATGATCAACGCCAAAGCCGAGAACCTGACCTCGAGCAAGGCCTACGGCCCGCTGGTCGGCAAGTTCCGCCACCGTTGCCTGATCGTCGCCGACGGCTTCTACGAGTGGATGAAGGCGGAGGATCCCAAGCAGCCGCGCCAGCCCTGGCGCTTCACGGTCGACGGCGGCGAGCCCTTCGCCTTCGCCGGGATCTGCACCCGTAAGCAGTGGGAGGAGCCTGACGATCGCGGCTTCGACGACGGCTGGCTCTACAGCTGCACGATCGTCACCACGACGCCGAACCAGGTCGTCTCCCCGGTTCACGACCGGATGCCGGCGATCCTGCCCAGCGCCGAGGCCGAGGCCGCCTGGCTCCGCCCCGACCTCAGCCTCGATGACGCGGTGGCGATGTGCGCGCCGCTGGACGCGCGCCGCATGGAGGGCGCGCCCGCCAACCCGAAGCTGAACAAAGTCGGCAAAGGGATCGAAGGGCCGGAGCTGCTGGTGGCCCCGTAGGGGGCGCTATTCGTCTTCGTTGATCGCTTCCGAGCGCTTCGGCAGCGCGCCGGCGGTCCGCACGGTCGCCTCGCCGGCGCTGGTGGTCAGCGTGCAGGCGATCCTCGCGGCTGGGATCGCGGTCGTTTTCCACACCGAGCCGAACGGGAGCACCAGCTCGACCGTCGGCCGGCCCGGCGGCAGGAACCATTCCCAGCGCTCCTTGCCGACCTGGTAGGGCGGCCACTCGACCTTGAGCCCACGCTCGGAGGAGAAGCCGTCGTTGAAGAGGTCTTCGAATTCGAGCACGGCGAGCGCGGCGCTGTGCGAGCTGAACTCGGCCAGGACCACCTCCGGCACCTCCTGCGCGTAGAGGTCTTCGCTCGAGCGCGGGTAGGAGGCCCGGGAGCCCGGGGTCTGCGCCACTTCGGTCCGGCTCGGCGCTTGAATCGAGCAGAGGACCCGGCCACTGCCGATCGGGGTGCCGGCGTCGATCTTCAGCACCGTGGCGACGCGGTAGAGCGAGTAGCCGCTGACGTTGACGCCGGTGGAGCGGATGCCTCCTTCGACCAGCCGCATCCGGCCGCCGCCTCCGGGCACGGGGGCCGGGCGCGAGTCCGGCAGCGGCTTGTTCTGCACCCATTCGAGGTCGGCGGCCGTGCCGCCCGACTTGTCGGTCGCCAGCACGGCGGCGGCGAGGCAGGCGAGCAGGCCGACCGCGACCACGATCAGGGCGCCGCGCGGAATGCGGTTGTCCTCGGGAGCCGCGATCACGGGCGCGACAGTATTGAAATCGGCGGCCGCTTCGCCAACCGTCGTTTTGGCCGGCCTGGGGGAGGGGTACCGTGTCGGGCGTGGGAGCCAAGCCGACGCCATTGCGCCCGCCCGCCGTGGAGACGAAGACGGCACAGGTACACGGCCGCTCGGTGAGCTATGTCGAGGCCGGCTCGGGTCACCTGTTGCTGCTGATCCACGGCATGGCCGGCACCTCGGAGAACTGGAACTCCGTGATCGAGCCGCTGGGGACGCGGCACGCCGTGATCGCCCCCGACTTTCCCGGCCACGGCCTCTCCGCTCCGGGCGGTGGCGATTACTCGCTCGGCAGCCTCGCCAGCGGGCTGCGTGACCTGCTGCTGACGCTCGGCCGCGAGCGGGCGACGCTGGTCGGCCACTCGCTCGGGGGCGGGGTCGCGATGCAGTTCACCTACCAGTTCCCGGAGATGGTCGAGCGCCTGGTCCTTGTCTCCAGCGGCGGTCTCGGGCCCGATGTCAGCCCGATCCTGCGGGCGGCGGCGCTGCCGGGCGCCGATCTCTTCATCTCGGCCACCGCGGGGGTCGGTCAGCGGGTCGGCTCGACTTTGGGGCGTGGCTTGGGGATGCTGGGCATGCGGCCCTCCCCCGACCTTGCCGAGGTGGCCCGTGGCTACGCCTCGCTTGCCGACCCCGAGCGCCGCAAGGCGTTCCTGGCGACCCTGCGCGCGGTCGTCGGCACCGAGGGACAGCGGGTCGCCGCCCTCGATCGTCTCTACCTGGCAGCGGCGCTGCCGCTGCTGATCGTCTGGGGAGACCGCGACCCGATCATCCCGGTCGCCCACGCCGAGGAAGCGCACCAGGAACTCCCCGGCAGCCGCCTGGAGATCTTCGAGGGTGTCGGCCACATGCCCCAGTACGAGCAGCCGGGCCGCTTCATTGCCACTCTCGAGCGCTTCATCGCCGAGACCGAGCCGGCCGAGTTCGATCGCGACGAGTGGAGAGCCCGCTTCAAGACCGCCTAGGGGCCGGTCGCCTACGCGCCCGACAGGATTCGAACCTGTGGCCTCTTCCTCCGGAGGGAAGCGCTCTATCCAGCTGAGCTACGGGCGCTCCTGGGGGAGCTTAGTGCAGACCTCGTCCGCCGCTACTAGGCTCGCCGCCGTGGATCTCCAGGCGATATTCCTCGGCACCGGCGGCTCGGTGCCCTCGGCGCGGCGCTCGACGGCGAGCGTGCTGATCGCGCGTGGGGGGGAGCGGCTGATGTTCGACTGCGGGGAAGGGACGCAGCGACAGCTGCAGCGCTCGCTGGGGCTTGTCCAGGTCGACGCGATCTACCTCACGCACTTCCACGCCGATCACATCCTCGGCCTGCCGGGCCTGCTCAAGAGTTACGACCTCACCGACCGCGAGACGCCACTCGCGGTCTACGGGCCGCCGGGGCTGCTCGACCTCTTCGCGATCCTGAAGCCGATCATCGGCAAGATCGGGTTCGAGACCGAGCTCGTCGAGCTCACGCCGCGCGACGTCGTCGGACGCGAGGAATACGAGATCCAGGCCTTCGAAGCCGC
The DNA here is from genome assembly GCA_963802935.1 of uncultured Solirubrobacterales bacterium. Taxonomy (GTDB): domain Bacteria; phylum Actinomycetota; class Thermoleophilia; order Solirubrobacterales; family 70-9; genus VAYN01. Next base: position 180,939 of record CAWDKO010000009.1, read on the forward strand.
CCACAGCGCCCGCGCCAACGGCTATGCGCTGGTCGAGGCCGAGCGCCCCGGTCGTTTCGACGTCGAGGCCGCCAAGCACCTCGGGGTACCGGAAGGCCCGGCTTTCGCGGCGCTGCAGGGCGGGGAGGAGGTGCAGGGCGCTTCCGGCCCGGTGCGCCCCGAGGAAGTGGTCGGTCCTGGCCGGCCCGGCCGCACCGTGGTCGTCACCGGCGACACCTCGCCCAGCCCGGCCACCGTGGCCGCGGCAGCCGATGCCGAGCTGCTGATCCACGACGCCAGCTTCGCCGAGGAGGAGGCCCAGCGCGCCGCCGAAACCGGCCACTCGACGGTCGGCCAGGCGGCCGCCGTCGCCCGCGAGGCGCACGTCAAGCTGCTCGCCCTGGTCCACATCTCCTCCCGCTACCACGTCGGCAAGGTCCTCGAGGAGGCCCAGGACGTCTACGAACCGACCGTCGCCCCCAAAGACTTCGACATCATCGAGATCCCTTTTGCGGAGAAGGGCTACCCCGAACTCGTCCCAAACGGAGCCAGGGATAGAGGCGGGTCCGGTATGGCCTCGACCGAACCTCCCCGCAGTTCGTGAGGGCGAGGCCATACCGGACCCGCCTCCCCCGCTGCTACGCTCCCGGGCGTCCTTTAACCCGGTCCAGAGAGGCCAGGAAGGAAGCGAAAAGTGAGTGAGAAAGTCGTGCTGGAGCACGATGACCTGCGGCGGACGCTGAAGCGGATCGCCCACGAGATCGCCGAGAAGAACCCCGATGCCTCCGGCTTGGCGCTCGTCGGAATTCACACTCGCGGCGCGATCCTGGCCCGCCGGCTGCACACCTTGTTGGCGGAGCTGACCGACACCGAGCTCCCGATCGGCGACCTCGACATCTCCTTCTACCGCGACGACGTCGGCGCCAAGGCACCCGAGACACAGCCTGTCGTCCACGCCTCCCACATCGACTTCGACCTCAGCGACCGTACTGTCGTCCTCGTCGACGACGTCCTCTTCACCGGCCGCACGGTGCGGGCCGCGATCGAGGCCCTCTTCGACTACGGCCGGCCGCTGCGGGTGCAGCTGGCCGTCCTCTGCGACCGTGGCCACCGCGAGCTGCCGATCCGGCCCGATTACGTCGGCAAGAACCTGCCGACGGCGCGCGAGGAGCGGGTCAACGTCAGCCTCGAGGAGAGCGACGGCGCCGACCGGGTGACGATCTCCACCCAGGCAGAGGCGCTCGCGTGAAGCACCTGCTTGCCATCGAGCAGCTCTCGCGCGAGGAGATCGAGGCGATCCTCGACCGCGCCGAGAGCTTCGCCGAGGTCGGCCGCCGCGACATCAAAAAAGTCCCGACCCTGCGCGGACGCACCGTGGTCACCCTCTTCTACGAGTCGAGCACCCGCACCTCGAGCTCGTTCGAGCTGGCCGCGAAGCGGCTCTCCGCCGACCTCGTCTCGGTCAAGGCCGCCGGCTCCTCGGTCGACAAGGGCGAGTCGCTGAAGGACACGGTGGCCACTCTCTCCGCCTACGACCCGGCCGCGATCGTGATCCGCCACCCCTACGCGGGCGCCGCCCAGATGGTCGCCGAGTGGACCGAGGCGGCCGTCGTCAACGCCGGCGACGGCAAGCACGAGCACCCGAGCCAGGCGCTGCTCGACGTCTACACGCTGCGCCGCCGGCTCGGTTCGCTCGACGGCACACGGATCTGGATCGTCGGCGACGTCCTCCACAGTCGTGTCGCCCGCTCGAACCTGATCGCGTTCCAGCGGATGGGGGCAGAGGTGACGGTCTGCGGGCCGCCGACGCTGATCCCGCGCGGGATCGAGGAGCTCGGCTGTGAGGTCTCCCACTCCTTGGAGCGGCTCGGCGAGGCCGAGGTCGTCTACGCGCTGCGGATGCAGCACGAGCGGATGAGCGAGAGCTTCGTCCCCTCGCTGCGCGAGTACGCGGCCACCTTCCAGGTCGACACCCGGCGGCTCAACCCGCGTCAGCTGCTGATGCACCCAGGCCCGGTCAACCGCGGGGTCGAGCTCTCCGGAGAGGCGATCGACTCGCCGCAGTCCCTGATCGGAGAGCAGGTCGCGGCCGGCCTGGTCGTGCGGATGGCGATCCTCTACGAGCTGCTGGCTGGAGGCGAGCGCCCGGCGCCGCTCGCCAAGGGCGATGGGGCCACCCAGTCGACGCCGATCGGGCAGCCGGCGTGAGCTTGACCGAGACGCTCGACGTCCGTCCCGGCGAGGACGCCGACGTGATCCTGCGCCGGGCGAACGTGCTCGACCCGGTCGCCGGTATCGACGGCGTCCACGACGTCGTCATCCGCGACGGTGAGATCGCCGAGCTGGCGGCGCCGGGCGAGGGCGCGGCCGAGGGGGCCGAGGTGCTCGAGGCCGAGGGGATGCACGCTTTTCCGGCCTTCTTCGACCCACATGTCCACCTGCGCACGCCCGGCCATGAGCACAAAGAGGATGTCGAGACCGGGACGCGGGCCGCCGCGGCAGGCGGCTACTGCGGCATCCTCGCGATGGCCAACACGGAGCCGCCCGTCTCGACCGCCGCCGATATCGCGGCCCTGCGCGAGCAGGCCCGCGCCGGCGCCTCGGTGCCCGTCGGCTTTCTTGCCACCGTCACCCGGGGCATGGAGGGCAAGGACCTGACCGAGATGGTCGAACTGCGCGAAGCGGGGGCGATCGGGTTCTCCGACGACGGGCTGCCGATCGTCAGCGCCCGGGTGATGCTGCGTGCGCTCCAGTACCAGCGCCTCTGCGGCGGCACGATCGCCCTGCACGAGGAGGACCCGGATCTCTCCGGCGACGGCGTCATGCACGAGGGCCCGGTCTCCGCCGGACTCGGCCTGGCCGGGGTGCCCGCGGTCTCGGAGTCGACGATGATCGCCCGCGACGCCGCCCTCGCGGCGTACGAGAACGCCCGCATCCACGTCCAGCACCTCTCGGCGGCGGAGTCGGTCGAGGTCGTGCGCGCCGCCAAAGCCGCCGGCGTGCAGATCAGCGCCGAGGCCAGCCCGCACCACCTCTGCCTCACCGACGAGGAGGTGCGCAGCCTCGACCCCCGCCGCTTCAAGATGAACCCGCCCCTGCGGGCTGAGTCCGATCGCCAGGCGCTGATCGCGGCCCTGCGTGACGGCACGATCGAGTGCGTCGCCACCGACCACGCGCCCCACCAGGCGGAGGAAAAGGAGGTTCCCTTCGAGCAGGCGGCGATGGGCGTGACCGGCCTCGAGACCGCCTTCGCGGCGCTGCACACCGAGCTGGTGCTGCCGGGCACGATCGAGCTCGGGCTGCTGGTCGAGCGGATGGCCGGCGGCGCCGCACCGTTCGGGATCGAGCGGCCGTCGCTGGCGCCCGGCGCAGAGGCGAACGTCGCGCTCTGCGACCTCGGTGCCGAGTGGACGGTGGGGGATGATGGCTACGAGAGCCGCTCGCACAACTCCTGGTGTGCTGGAAAGACGCTGACCGGGCGTGTGATGGTCACGCTGGCCGCCGGTCAGGTCGCCTTCCGCCTGCGCAGCTTCTCGCTCGGGGTGGCCGCATGAGGGGTCGGGGCGATTTTCTGTCCGCATGGGACAGAAAGTCGACCAGCCGAAAGGGTTGCGTGTGAGCGCCTACCTGCTGCTCGAGGACGGCACCCGCCTCGATGGCCTCGCCTGCGGCCACGAGGGCGCGGTCACCGGCGAGGTCGTCTTCAACACGGCGATGACCGGCTACCAGGAGTCGGTCACCGACCCCTCCTACGCGGGCCAGATCGTCGTCTTCACCTACCCGCTGATCGGCAACTACGGGGTCAGCGCGGCGGCGATGGAGTCCGACCGCGTCCACGCCCGCGGCGTCGTCATGCGCGACGCCAAGAACCGCGAGGACGTCGCCAGCGCCGAGGGCGGCTGGCTCGACTGGCTCGGCGACTGCGGCGTCCCCGCCATCAGCGGCGTCGATACGCGTGCTCTGGTGCGCCACATCCGCGATCGCGGCGCCATGCGCGGCGGCATTTTCCCGGCCTCTACTCCCGAAGCTGAAGCGGGGGAGCTGATCGCCGCCGAGCCCTCGATGGACGGCGCCGACCTCGCCCGCACCGTCACCCCGCCGGAGCCGATCCGCTTCGACGGCGACGGGCCGCACGTGGTCGGCATCGATACCGGGGTGAAGCTGAGCATCGTCCGCCAGCTGCGCGAGCACGGCTGCAAGCTGACGTTGCTGCCCTGCACCAGCTCCGCCGAGGCGGTGCTGGCAGAGGACCCCGATGTCGTCTTCCTCGCCAACGGCCCGGGCGATCCGGGCGCGCTCGACTACGTCGTCGAGACCGTGCGTGAGATCGTCGGCAAGCGACCGCTGTTCGGCATCTGCCTCGGCCACCAGCTGCTCTGTCGCGCCGTCGGCCTCGAGACCTACAAGCTGCCTTTCGGCCACCGCGGCGCCAACCACCCGGTCAAGGACCTGGAGACGGGCCGGATCGACATCACCTCCCAGAACCACGGCTTCGCGGTCGGGGGACCGGGTGGCGAGGCCAAGATCGAGGGTGACGAGCCGGTGCGCTGGGAGACCGACTTCGGCGCCGCCGAGCTCTCCCAGCTCAACCTCTACGACCGCACGGTCGAGGGACTGGTGCTGCGCGATGTCCCCGGCGCCACCGTCCAGTACCACCCCGAGGCCGGTCCCGGCCCGCATGACGCCCGCCACCTCTTTGACCGGTTTTTGTCCCTCGCGGCGTGAAGGAAGCAATTGCCTCGTCGAAATGACATCCATAAAATTCTCCTGATCGGATCCGGCCCGATCGTGATCGGCCAGGCGGCTGAGTTCGACTACTCCGGCGTGCAGGCCTGCAAGGTGCTGCTGGAGGAGGGCTACGAGGTCGTGCTCGTCAATTCCAACCCGGCGACGATCATGACCGACCCCGAGTTCGCCACCGCCACCTACATCGAGCCGCTGCTGCCCGGGCCGGTGACCAAGATCATCGAAAAGGAGCGGCCCGACGCGCTGCTCCCGACCCTGGGCGGGCAGACGGCGCTGAACCTGGCGATGTCACTGCACGAGGACGGCACCCTGGAGCGACTCGGAGTCGAGCTGATCGGCGCCGATGCGGCCGCGATCCGTCGCGCCGAGGACCGCGAGGAGTTCCGCACGACGATGACCGCGGCGGGCCTGCGGATCCCCTGGTCGATTACGGTCGAGTCGCTCGGGGAGGTCGAGGAGGCGCTGGCCGCCGGTCACGTCTCGTTGCCGGCGATCGTCCGCCCCGCCTTCACCATGGGTGGACAAGGCGGGGGGATCGGGCGCACCGAGACCGAGCTGCGCCAGGTCGTTTCCGAGGGTCTCGCGGCCAGCCCGATCAACCAGGTGCTGGTCGAGGAGTCGGTGATCGGCTGGGGCGAGTTCGAGCTCGAGGTGATGCGAGATCGCAACGACAACGTGGTGATCGTCTGCTCGATCGAGAACGTCGACCCGATGGGCGTCCACACCGGCGACTCGGTCACGGTGGCGCCAGCCCAGACGCTGACCGACCCGCTGTACCAGGAGCTCCGCGACCAGGCGATCAAAGTGATCCGGGCGATCGGCGTCGAGACCGGCGGCTCCAACGTCCAGTTCGCTGTCAATCCCGACGACGGCGAGATCGTCGTGATCGAGATGAACCCGCGCGTCTCCCGCTCCTCGGCGCTTGCCTCGAAGGCGACCGGGTTCCCGATCGCGAAGATGGCGGCCAAGCTCGCGGTCGGCTACGCGCTGGAGGAGATTCCCAACGACATCACCCGCGCCACGCCCGCCTCCTTCGAGCCGACGATCGACTACGTGGTGACGAAGGTCCCGCGCTTCGCCTTCGAGAAGTTCCCCGGCTCCGAGGGCCGGCTCTCGACCTACATGCAGAGCGTCGGCGAGGCGATGGCGATCGGCCGCACCTTCCGCGAGTCGTTTGCGAAGGCACTGCGCTCGCGCGAGCTCGACTCCGAGCCCGAATTTCCCGGGGGCGACGACGAGCTGCTGACCGCGATCGAGATGCCCTGCGCCGAGCGCTTCGACCAGATCCTCGAGGCCTTCCGCCGCGGGATCGAGGTCGAGCGGGTGCACGCGGCTTGCCTCGTGGACCGCTGGTTCCTGCGCGAGCTCGAGGCGCTCGCCCGCGATGGGGAGGGCAACGAGGGGCTGGAGCGCACCTACAAGGCGGTCGACACCTGCGCCGCCGAGTTCGAGGCCGCCACCCCCTACTACTACTCCGGCCACGAGCGTCCGCGTGCCGATGGCTCCCCGCCGGCGTCGGAGGTCCGCCGCGGCGAGCGCGACTCGGTCGTCATCCTCGGCGCCGGGCCGAACCGGATCGGCCAGGGGATCGAGTTCGACTACTGCTGCGTGCACGCAGCGATGACCGCCCGCGATCTCGGCCGCGACGCGGTGATGATCAACTGCAACCCGGAGACGGTCTCCACCGACTACGACACCTCCGACCGCCTCTACTTCGAGCCGCTGACGGCGGCGGACGTGCTGGCGGTCTGCGAGCAGGAGCGCCCAGAGGGCGTGATCGTTCAGTTCGGCGGCCAGACGCCGCTGAAGCTGGCGCGCACCCTCGAAGAAGCGGGTGTGCCGCTGCTCGGGACGCCGGTCGACGCGATCGACCTGGCTGAGGACCGTGGCCGCTTCGGCGCGCTGCTGCGCCGGCTCGGTGTCAAGCACCCTCCCTACGGCACCGCCCACTCGGCTGAGGGGGCGGTGGCGGTGGCCGCAGAGGTCGGCTTTCCGCTGCTGGTCCGGCCCTCCTACGTGCTTGGCGGCCGGGCGATGGAGATCTGTTACTCGATCGAGGACCTCACCCAGTACCTCGAGACGCACGTGAAGGCCGACCAGGAGCACCCGCTGCTACTCGACCGCTTCCTCGAGAACGCGATCGAGGTCGACGTCGACGCGCTCGGCGACGGCGAGGAGGTCTGGGTCGCCGGGATCATGCAGCACGTCGAGGAGGCCGGGGTCCACTCCGGCGACTCCGCCTGCGTGATCCCGCCACTCAGCCTAGGCGAGGAGATGCTGGAGCAGATCCGCGCCACGACCGAGCAGATCGCGCTCGAGCTCGGCGTGATCGGCCTGATCAACATCCAGTACGGGGTCGCGGGCGGTGAGCTCTACGTGATCGAGGCCAACCCGCGCGCCTCCCGCACCGTGCCCTTCGTGTCCAAGGCGATCGGGGCGCCGCTGGCGAAACTCGCCGCCCGCCTGATGCTGGGGGAGCGGCTCGCCGACCAGGAGCTGCCGGAGGGTCCGCCCGAGCACGTCAGCGTCAAGGAGGCGGTGCTCCCGTTTGCCCGCTTCGCCGGCGCCGACTCAGTGCTGGGTCCGGAGATGAAGAGCACCGGCGAGGTGATGGGCATTGCCGCCGACTTCCCGACCGCCTTCGGCAAGGCCCAGTCCGCCGCCGGCGTGCGGCTGCCGCAGGAGGGCTCGGTCTTCATCACCGTCACCGACACCGACAAGGCGGCGGCGACCCAGCTCGCCGCGCGCTTCCACGACCTCGGCTTCGAGGTGATCGCGACCGCCGGCACCGCGCAGGCGATCGAGCGGATGGGGGTGCCGGTGACCCGCATCAACAAGCTGCACGAAGGGTCCCCGCACGTCGTCGACTTGATCCGCAAACGCAGCTGCGACCTCGTCATCAACACCCCGAGCGGCTCCGGGGCACGCGCCGACGGCTACGAGATCCGTACCGCCGCCGTCCGTCATGGGATCCCCTGCGTGACGACGATGACCGGCGCCACCGCGGCCGCGCGGGCGATCGCCGCCGGCCGCCAGGGGGACGCCGAGGTCCGCAGCTTGCAGGAGATCCACGGGCGCGCCCGCGCCCCGCAGCCGCGATGAGGGCCCCGTTCGGCCGCCGCCTTTGCGAGGTCGGCGAGGCGCGTGCCTCCGGCGGCTACCGGGTCTTCTCCTTGCTCGACCGCGAGGGCCCCGAGCCGCAGCCGGGCCAGTTCTACATGCTCGCCGCGGGGGGGCACTGGGGTGAGGACGGCCGCCCTTTTCTGCCACGGGCGATCTCGGTTGCCGAGACCGGCCCCGCTGCGGCCGGCGTGCGACTCGACTTCCTGATCGAGGGGATCGGCCCCGGAACCGATCGCCTCTGCGAGCTCGAGGCGGGGGAGGGGGTTTGGATGACCGGCCCGCTCGGCAACGCCTTCTCCGAGCCACGCCAGGTAAACCCCGGCGCGGCGGGTGCGATCCTGGTCGGCGGTGGCATCGGCGTTGCCCCGCTGGCACTGCTGCGCCGCCGCTTCTCCGAACAGGGCGTGGCCCTTCGCGTCCTCCTGGGCTTCCGCAGCGAAGAGCACTCGGGCGGCCTCGATCTCTTCTGCGGCTCCGGCGGCGACCTCTGTCCCGAGGTCCGGCTCGCTTCCGAGGACGGCCACGCCGGCCACCGTGGCTACGTCACCGACCTGCTGGCGACGATGCTCGAGGGCGACGACGCCGAGAGTGCCGTCGTCTACTCCTGCGGCCCCCCGGCGATGCTGGCGGCGGTTCAACGGCTCTGCGAGTCAAGGGACGTCCCCTGTCAGCTGGCCGAAGAGTCCCCGATGGCCTGTGGTTTCGGCGCCTGCTTCGGCTGCGCCGTCCCGAAACCGGACGGCGGCTACATGCGCCTCTGCGTCGACGGTCCGGTCACTTCCGCGGGTGGCACCTTAGGGGGCCCCACCCCCGAGGACGCTTTGGCGACCGCAGGGGGTGGGGGGTTCCCTGCGGTGACAGGACCCGCGGACGAGAGCTCCTCCGTCGACTTCTGCGGCATCCACCTCGCCCACCCGGTCATCAACGCCTCCGGCACCTACGACGCCATCGCCGCCCGCCGCGTCTTCGGCGACGCCCTGCTGGAGGACTTCCCCTTCTCCGCGTTCGTCTCCAAGACGATCACGCCGGAGCCGCGCTTCGGCAACGCCCCGCAGCGGATCTGGGAGACGCCCGCGGGGATGATCAACTCGATCGGGCTGCCGAACAAGGGGCTGAAAGGGTTCCTCGCGGAGGATCTGCCGCAGCTAGCCGAGCTGCCGGTGCCTTTGATCGTCTCGGTAATGGGCACGAGCCGGGAGGAGTTCTCGCGGCTGGTCGAAGGCGTGGCCGAGCGCGAGGAGGTCGCGGCGATCGAGCTCAACGTGTCCTGCCCGAACGTGCACTCGGGTCTGATCGTCGGCGAGCAGCCGGCCGAGACCGCCTCCTTGCTTGAGGCGCTGCGCCCGCTGACCCCAAAGTCGCTGATCGTGAAGCTGACTCCGAACGTCGCCGACCCGGCAGCGGTCGCTGTTGCGGCCGAGGAGGGCGGGGCGGATGCGGTCTCGCTGATCAACACCCTGAAGGCAACCGCGATCGACCCCGCGACCGGGGCGCCGGCGCTTGCCGCCGGTCACGGCGGCCTCTCGGGCCCGGCCGTGCGCCCGATCGCGCTGCAGCAGATCCGGGCGGTCGCGGCGGCCGTCTCGCTGCCGCTGGTCGGCATGGGGGGCATCTGCAGTGGCGCGGACGCGCGTGAATTCCTCAGTGCCGGAGCCCAGCTGGTGGCGGTGGGAACCGAGAACTTCCGTGACCCCAGAGCCGGTTCGCGAGTCGCCGCCGAGCTCGTCGAGGGTGCCTCGCGGAAGTCGCCGGCCGTGCCAGTACTCGACCTCGAGTAGAGGTTGAGGTGAATTTAGGCGGAATCGGGCTGCTTCCACTTGCACGCGACCATGCCACGGCTATACTCGCCGCGCGCACATGCCCGCCCCGCCAGTCAAAATCTCAGCCGGCGCTCCGGAAAGGTCCCTTGGACCAGAGGATGGAGGCGCTCAAACGAGCGAACGACATCCGTACCGCGCGGGCGAAGCTGAAGAAGGATTTGAAGGCGAACCGGGCGAGTATCCACACGATCCTGCTCGATCCACCCGAGTACGTGCTGACCGCGAAGGTCTTCGACATGCTGCTCGCAGTTCCCAAGTACGGCCGCGTAAAAACCAACCGGATCCTCAACCAGTGCCGGATCTCACCGTCGAAGACGATCGGTGGTCTCTCCGAGCGCCAGCGCACCGAGCTCGTAAGTTTGCTTCGCCGCTAGCGCGGCCGCTGCAAACCGGCGCATCTCGGCGTCCTCGGTCGGGCGTCTTGCTCACGTACTAGCGTACGCTCGCCGCGCCGCCCTCCCTGCGTCCACCGACCTGCTTGGTTTTCGCGGCCGTGCGTAGTTCATGTCCAAAGTCTTCGTAATCACTGGTCCGTCTGGAGTCGGCAAGGGAACCCTGATCAGGGAGCTGCTGCGGCGGGTGCCCGATCTCGAGCTTTCGATCTCGGCGACGACGCGCGAGCCCCGCGAGGGCGAGGCCGACGGGCGCGACTACCACTTCCTTTCTGCCCAGGAGTTCCAGCGCCGCATCGACGAGAAGGACTTCCTCGAGTTCGCCTCCTACAGCGGCAATCACTACGGGACTCTGCGCTCGGAGGTGGATCGTCGCCTCTCCGCCGGTCGCTCCGTGGTGCTCGAGATCGAGGTCCAGGGCGCGCAGCAGGTGCGGGCGGCGAAACCGGACTCGATCCAGATCTTCATCGCACCTCCCGATCCGGCCGTGTTGCGCGAGCGCCTGCAGTCGCGGGGCACGGATTCGCCCGCGGCAATCGACGCCCGGCTCAAGGTCGCGAGCATGGAGCTGGCGGCCCAGGGGGACTTTGCCCACCGCGTCGTCAACGACGATCTGCAGCGGGCGGCGGCGGAGTTGGAGGGGATCGTGCGCGCCGAGCTCGGTCTATCACTAGACTCCGCGGCCGAATGATCAAACCACGCGTAGACAAGCTCCTCCAGCACGCCGATTCCCATTACGCCGCCGTCGTCGTCTCGGCGAAGCGCGCGCGTCAGATCAACAGCTACTTCCACAACCTCGGTGAGGGCGGATTCGGCGAGTACCCGCCGCCGATGGTCGAGGTCAACGCCGAGAGGAACTATCTCTCGATGGCGCTCGAGGAGCTTGCCGAGGGCAAGCTCAAATACGAGTACCGCTCCTAGCGCCCCGCGCTGGAGCTCCTTGACGGGAGGCAGCGAATGGCCAGAGTCCTGCTTGGCGTGAGTGGCGGGATAGCCGCCTACAAGGCGCTGGAGTTGGCGCGCCTGGCGACCCTCGGTGGGCACGGTGTGCGCGTCCTGATGACGGAGACGGCGACCCGCTTCGTCGGCCCCGCCTCCTTCGAGGGGATCGTCGGCGCCCCGGTCCTGATCTCCGAGTTCGAGCGCGACCCGATGCGAGGCGCCTTCCCCGGCGAGGGTGAGCCCGGGCACGACCCGATCGGCCACCTCGAGCTGGCCGCCAACTGCGACGCCTTTCTGGTCGCCCCGGCGTCCGCCAACACGATCGCCAAGCTGGCGGCCGGCATCGCCGACTCGATGCTGACCACCTCGTTCCTCGCCTGCTCGTCCCCGCGCCTCCTCGCCCCGGCGATGAACGACCGCATGTACGGGGACGCGGCAACGCAGGCGAATTTGGCGACGCTGCGCGAGCGCGGGATCGAGACGATCGAGCCGGATGAGGGGAAGCTCGCCTCGCGCGGCGAGTTCGGGCGTGGCCGCCTGCCCGACCCCGAGCGCCTGCTGGCCCGGGTCGAGGCGGCCCTGCCGGCCGGCGAGCGCCCCTGGGATGGCCTCAGGGTGCTGGTCACCGCCGGCGGCACCCGTGAGCCAATCGACCCGGTGCGCTTCATCGGCAACCGCTCCAGTGGGCGCATGGGCATCGCCCTCGCCACAGCCGCGGTGCGCCGCAGCGCCGATGTGACTCTGATCGCCGCCAACGTCGCCCTCCCGGCGCCACCCGGTGTGCGCCGGATCGACGTCGAGACCGCCGAGCAGCTGGGTACGGTCGCCGCGGAGGAGTTTCCCGACACGCATGTCCTCTTGATGGCCGCCGCGCCAGCCGATTTTCGCCCGCTGGAGATGGCCGCCGCCAAGCTCAAGCGCGAGGACGGACTCGAGCTGCGGCTGGAGCCGACCGAGGACATCCTCGCCGGCCTCGCCGCCGAGCGCTCGCCCGGGCAGACCGTGGTCGGCTTCGCCGCCGAGCACGGGGAGGAGGGGCTCGAGCGCGCCCGCGCCAAGCTCGACCGCAAGTCGGCCGATCTGATCGTCCTCAACGACGTCTCCGACCCCGAGATCGGTTTCGAGAGCGAGCAGAACGCAGTGACCTTGATCGACGGCGACTCCGAGACCGCGGTCCCTACGGCTTCGAAGGACAGCATCGCCGACACGATCCTCGACAAGGTCAACGAGCTTCGCGAGGATTCCTCGCCGGTCGCCCCTCCCGGTGGGTGACCCGGGCGGGCAGGCCGAGAACGAAAACCTCGCCCGCAGGCCTGCCCGCCCGGGGCAGGCCCCGCCGGGCCGGGTGTCCGGTCGAGCTATACTGGGTTCACTTTTCAACGTGCAGCAGTGTCGAGAAGTGGGCCTGGCCCACTTTTTTTTCGGCCCGAATCAGGCATGACCGACCTTCAGCAGAGCATTCAAGAGCAGCTATCCGAACTCGATTCGGAACTCGACCTGGTCGCCCTGGAGCGCCCCGGAACCGAGTCGCTGCGCCTCTTCATCGACCACCCGGGGGGCGTCGACCTGGCGCTCTGCGAACAAGTCAGCAGGCACCTCAACCATCTGCTGGTCGAGTACACCCTCGAGGTCTCCTCGCCTGGTCCCAAGTACCGCCGCCCCAGCACCGATTTCGAGAGCAAGGAGCCATCGCAGTGAGCAAGGAAATCGTCGAAGCGATCAAGACGCTCGAGCAGGAGAAGGGAATCTCCGCCGACAAGCTGATGGACGCCCTCGAGGATGCGCTCCTCTCGGCCTACAAGAAGACGCCCGGCGCGGCCAAATACGCGCGGGTCGACCTCGACCACGAGACCGGCGAGTACCTCGTCTTCGAACTGATCCTGCCGCCGGAGTTGGAGGAGAAGCTGCTGGCCGAGGCCGCGGAGCTGCAGGAGGAGCCCGAAGTCGACCCGGAGACGGGCGAAATGCGCGAGCCAGAGGACCCCGAGCTCGACCCCGAGATGATCGCCCCCTACGAGGAGCAGATCGAGACTCGCGACGTCACCCCCGAAGACTTCGGCCGGATCGCCGCCCAAACCGCCAAGCAGGTGATCCTGCAACGGATCCGCGAGGCCGAGCGGCAGATGATGTACGACGAGTACCAGGACCGGGTCGGTGAGCTGATCACCGGGATCATCCAGCAGTCCGACAAGCGCTACACGCTGGTGCAGCTGCGCGAGCGGGTGGAGGCGCTGCTGCCGAAGTCAGAGCAGGTCTACAACGAGCGCTACGACCACGGAATGCGGGTCAAGGCCGTGATCACCGACGTCTCCGACTCGACCAAAGGGCCGGCGATCGTCGTCTCCCGCCGCAGTCCCGAGCTGATCAAGAGCCTGTTCGAGCTCGAGGTGCCGGAGATCGCCGACAAGCTGGTCGAGATCGTCGGCGTCGCCCGCGAGCCCGGTTACCGCTCGAAGATCGCTGTCGTCTCCCATGCCGACGGGGTCGACCCGGTCGGGGCCTGCGTCGGCCCGCGTGGCTCGCGGGTACGGATGGTCGTCTCCGAGCTGCGCGGCGAGAAGATCGACATCATCCCCCACAACGACGAGCCCGCCCGCTTTGTCGCCAAAGCGCTCTCACCGGCGCGGGTGCGCGAGGTGATCGTCGACGACGAGGAGCGGCAGGCGACCGTGATCGTCCCCGACGACCAGCTCTCGTTGGCGATCGGCCGCGACGGTCAGAACGCCCGCCTCGCCGCCCGCCTCACCGGCTGGCGCGTCGACATCAAGTCTGAGACCGAGTTCGCCTCCGAAGAACAGGAGATCGAGATCGAGGGCGAGGAACAGTTCGACGGACGCTGCCTGGCAGTGCTCTCCAACGGGCGCCGTTGCCCGAACGCGGCAATCCCCGGTTCGACCTACTGCGGCCTTCCGTCGCACCAGGCGCTTTCGCGCTTCGAGACCAGCCAGGTCGCGATTCTCGCCGATGTCTCCGAAGCCGAGGTCGCGATCCTCGCCGACCCTGATGGCGATCAGGGGCAGATCGACGAGATCGTCACTCGTGCTGAGGCCGACTTCGTAGAGGAGGAGCCCGAGGAGGCGCCACCCACCGAGGAGGTCGATGAGGCTGACACCGCCGGGGCCGAGTGCCCGGTTGCTGAGAGTGATGAGGTTGTCGAGGAGGCGGAGCAGGCTTAGTGGCTAAGAAGCGGGTTCACGAGATCGCGAAAGCGCAGGGCGTCAGTTCGAAAGAGCTGCTGGCGGCTTTGAAGGCAGCCGGGGTAGAGGCCAAAGCCGCGGCGTCGAGCGTCGAGGAGGCCGACGCGCTGAAAGCGATCGCCGCCGCCAAAGGCAACGGCGGCGCTGAGGCGACGAAGGCACCCGCGAAGAAAGCTCCGGCCGAGAAGCCGGCTGCGCCCGCGAAAGCCGAGGCGAAAGCGGAGGCTCCGGCCGCCGCAAAACCGACCCCGCCGAAATCCCCGGCTTCGACCAAACCGGTGCGCGCGGCCGGGACGAAACAGAGCGGAGCCGGCGGTGGTGGCAGCGCCAAAAAACGCCGGGTCGTAATCGACTCGCAGGCCGCCCGCCGCGATCAGATGGGCGGGCCGCCCCCGCAGCGCCCACCGCGCCGCCGCGGCGGCCGCCGCCGGCGTCCCCTGCTGGAGGAGCCGCCGATGGGTCCGGCGACCCCGGTCGAGCCCGAGGCGACCAAGGTCAACTCCGGCGCCACCGTGCGCGAGGTCGCCGAGTTGCTGGGCCTGGCCCCGGCTGAGGTGATCAAAAAACTGATGATGATGGGCGAGATGGCGACCCTCACCCAGACCCTGACCGACGAGTCGATCAGGGCGATCGCCGACGAGTACGACCGCAAGTTGGAGATCGTCACCGCCGCCGATGAGGAGCCGGAGGAGCCGGAGTTCTCCGACGCCGACGAGGATCTCGCGGCGCGCCCTCCCGTGGTCACGATCATGGGCCACGTCGACCACGGCAAGACCTCGCTCCTGGACGCGATCCGCGAGACCGAGGTCGCCGCGGGCGAGGCCGGTGGCATCACCCAGCACATCGGCGCCTATCAGGTTCACAAAGACGAGAAGACGATCACCTTCCTCGACACGCCCGGCCACGCCGCCTTCACGGCGATGCGGGCCCGCGGCGCCAAGGTCACCGACGTCGCCGTGGTGGTCGTCGCCGCCGACGACGGGGTCATGCCGCAGACCAAGGAGGCGATCGACCACGCCCGCGCCGCCGACGTGCCGATGCTGATCGCCGTCAACAAGATCGACAAAGAGGGCGCCAATCTGGAACGCGTCCGCAACGAGCTGGCCCAGGAGGGGATCACCCCCGAGGAATGGGGCGGCGACACCGTCTTCGCCGAGGTCTCGGCCAAGACCCACGAGGGGCTTGACAACCTGCTCGACATGATCCTCCTGGTGACCGAGCTGGAGGAGCTTTCGGCCAACCCCGACGCACCCGCCTCGGGCACCGTGATCGAGTCCCAGCTCGACCCGGGTCGTGGCCCCGTCGTGACCGTGCTCGTCCAGCGCGGCACGCTGAAGGTCGGTGACTCGCTGGTCGCCGGTCCGCAGTGGGGCCGGGTGCGGGCGATGCAGGACTTCACCGGCGAGCGAGTCGAGGCCGCGGTGCCGGGGATGCCGGTCGAGGTGCTGGGCTTTGACGGCGTCAGCGACGCCGGCGAGTTCGTGCAGGCGGTGGAGAACGACCGCCAGGCACGGCAACAGGCCCAGGAACGCGCCAACCGGTTGAAGACCGAGGCCCTGGCCCGGCGCCAGGCACGTAAGGTCAGCCTCGACGAGGTCTTCGCCCGCGTTCAGGAGGGCGACATCAAGGAGCTCAACATCGTCCTCAAGGCCGACGTCGCCGGTTCGCTGGAGGCGCTCCAGGACGAGATCGCCAAGGTGCCCGCAGGAACGGGTCGGGATCAACATCATCCACTCGCAGACCGGTGGCATCAACGAGTCCGACGTGATGCTGGCCTCCGCTTCCGATGCGATCATCATCGGCTTCAACGTCCGGCCCCTGGCCGACGCTCGCCGCGCCGGCGAGCGCGAGGGTGTCGACATCCGCACCTACTCGGTCATCTACAAAATCACCGAGGATCTGCGCAACGCGATGGAGGGGCTGCTGGAGGCGGTCGAGGTCGAGGAGGCGGTCGGCGAGGCCGAGATCAAACAGACCTTCAAGGCATCCAAAGTCGGCCGCATCGCCGGTTGCATCGTTACCGAGGGGAAGGCGACGCGCACCGCCAGCGTCCGCCTCGTGCGCGAGGGCACGGTCATCTGGACCGGCAAACTCGGTTCCCTGCGGCGCTTCAAAGACAACGTGCAGGAAGTGGAGGAAGGGCAGGAGTGCGGCGTCGTCCTCGACGGCTACGCTGACGTCAAGGAGGAAGACGTGCTCGAGTTCTTCCAAACCAAACAGGTCGAGCAAACGCTGGAGTAGGATGCCCGGCGCTCGCATGCGTCGCATCAACGAGGTGCTGCGCGAGGTCGTAGGCGCCGCGATCTCAAGCGATCTGAACGATCCCCGCATCGGCTTCGTGACCGTGACCTCGGTTGAGACCAGCCCCGACCTGCGCACCTCGAAGGTGTTCGTAAGCGTGCTTGGGAACGAAGAGGAGCGCGAGGCGACGCTGAGCGGGCTGCGTTCCTCCCACGGGGTGCTCCAGACCCGGATCGCGGCGGAGACGCGGATGAAGCGGACGCCAACCCTGACCTTCCACTACGACGACACGATCGAGCAGGGCGTGCGGATCTCCCGCATCCTGGACGAGGAGCCCGTCGACGAGGAGGAGAGCCGGTGAGTGGGGGTATCGTCGCCGCCTCCGACCTCGAGCGCGTCAGCGCCGAGCTGCGAACGCGCGACCGCTTCCTGCTGACCGCTCACGAGGGACCCGATGGCGATGCCCTCGGCTCGCTCCTGGGCATGCATCACCTCCTCACCCAGCTGGGCAAGGACTCGGTGATGTTCCTCGCCGCCAAGGAGTTCCCGCTGCCGGTCGAGTATCGCTTCCTGCCGCTGGAGGAGGTCTTCCACGAGCCGCCGGCCGACATGGCCTGTCGCACCGTCGTCTTCCTCGACTGCGGCAACATCGACCGCATGCCGGTCGATTTCCTCACCGAGGGCGGCAACGACGTCATCAACATCGACCACCACCACGACAACACCCGCTTCGGGGACTTCAACCTGGTCGACGTCGAGGCCTCCTGCACGGCGGAGATCGTCTATGACCTCGCCGTCCTGCTTGGCGCCGAAATCACCCGCGAGATGGCCGCGGCCCTCTACGTCGGCCTGATCACCGACACCGGCAAATTCATGTACGAGAACACCAACGCCCATACGCACCGGGTGGCGGCGGAGCTGATCGATGCCGGGGTCGATATCGACGACACCTACCGGCGCCTCTACGAGCACGTGCCGATCGAGAAGCTGCGCCTTGTGGTGCGCGCCCTGCAGGGCATCCAGAGTCTCTGTGGCGACCGCCTGGTCCTCACCTACATCACCGCCGCCGATTACGAGGAGACCGGCGCCGGCGAGGAGATGACCGAGGGCGTGATCGACCACCTGCGCTCGATCGACGGGACCAAGGTGGCCGCCGTCATCCGCGACCTCGGCAACCGCGGCCGCGCTGCCCGCAAGGTCAGTCTGCGCTCCAGCGAGGGCGACGTCGACGTCTCCGCGATCGCCCGCAAGCGCGGGGGAGGGGGCCACAAGCGCGCCGCCGGCTTCTCCACCGACCTCGAGCTCGACGACCTGATCGCCTTCCTCAGCGCCGAGGTCACCGCCCAGCTGGGGCCCTGAGCATGGCCGACGGCGCTTCCGCGGGGGCGGTTCTGCTCTACGACAAGCCGCCCGGGGTCACTTCCCACGACGTGGTCGCCAAGGTGCGCCGGGAGCAGGGCTGCAAAGTGGGGCACGCCGGCACCCTCGACCCTTTCGCGACCGGCCTGCTGCTGGTCCTGCTCGGCAAGGCCACCCGCCTGCAGCGCTTCCTCGTCGGGCTGCCGAAGACTTACCTGGCGACTGCCCGGCTCGGTTGGCGCTCCAGCACCGGCGATCCCGACGGCGAGCTGACCGAGACCGGAACCGTCCCCGAGTCGCTGGAGCTGCCCACCGGCACGGTGCGCCAGCGGGTCCCGATGACCTCCGCCGTGCGGGTCGGCGGCGAGCGCCTCTACAAGAAGGCCCATCGGGGCGAGACGGTGGAGACGCCGGAGCGCGACGTCGAGGTGTACCGGGCCGAGCTCCTGTCCTCTGGCGAGGGAGTTGCCCGCTACGAGATCGAGTGCTCGGCCGGGACCTACATCCGCACCCTGGTCGAGACGCTCGGCGACGCCTACTGCTTGGAGCTGCGCCGGACCGCGATCGGGCCGTTCCGGGTCGAGAACGCCGGTGAGCAGATTGAGGCCGAGCGCGTCGGCGAGCTGGTCCCGGCCGTGGGGGCGGCGTTGCGATGAGCATCCGGGTCACTTCCCTGCCCGACGCCGAGCCGCGCCCCCGGCACGTCGCGATCGGGACCTTCGACGGGGTCCACCGCGGCCACCAGGCGGTGATCGAGGGTGCTGACACGGTCCTCACCTTCGACCCACACCCGCTGGAGATCCTGCACCCGGCAGCCCTGCCGAAGCTGATCATGCCCTTCTCGGTCAAGCGTGACGTGATCGACGGGCTGGGGGTGGAGGAGCTGGTCGTGATCCCCTTCGACGAGGGGTTTGCCAAGCGCTCCGCCGAGGACTTCATCGAGCGCGTCCTGGTCGGGACGCTCGGCGCCAAGCAGGTCTCGGTCGGGGAGAACTTCCGCTTCGGCGCCAAGGCCAAAGGCGACCCGGAGATGCTTGCCGCTCATTCCGAGTTCGAGACCCGCGTCGTGCCGCTGGTCGAGGTCGACGGCGAGACCGTCTCCTCAACCCGGATCCGCGCTCTGGTTGCGGCCGGTGACATGGAGGGCGCGCGCCACTGCCTCGGGGCGCCGTTCATGGTCGAGGGAACCGTGGTCAAGGGCGACCAGCGTGGTCGCGAGCTCGGTTTCCCGACCGCCAATATCGTCCCCGACGACCGCCTCGCGATTCCCGGCCACGGCGTCTACGCCGCCTTCGCGGACGGCGTCCCGGCAGCGGTCAACGTCGGCATCAGGCCGACCTTCGAGAGTGGCCGCGGCGTCCTCATCGAGACTTACCTGATCGACCGCACCGAGGACCTCTATGGCCACGAGCTGCGGGTCGCCTTCGTCGAGCGCCTGCGCGGCGAGAAACGCTTCGCCAACGTCGAGGACCTGATCGCGCAGATGCGTCGCGACGTCGAGGAGGCCAGGCGCGTCTGCGCCGGCTTCACCGACCGTGGCTCCTGAGGGGTCGTCAGGAGGTCTTGGTGACCTTGAAGCTGAAGACAGCCGGGCTGGGGTCGGTGAGGCCGCCGCTGACCGCCTCGACCGAGAACTTGTGTTTGCCGGCTTTCACTTTGTAGCTCTTGGGCGAGGCACACGACGAGAACGCCGCTTTGTCAAGTTTGCACTTGAAAGTGGCGCCGCCGACGGTTGAGGAGAAGCCGAATTTGACCCCGACCCGGTTTTTCGTGGTCTTGAGGTTCTTGCGCGGATGCGAGCCGAGGACGGTGTCGGGGGCGGTCGGCGCCACGGGGGTGGCCGGCGGGACGGGCGTGACCGGTGAGAGAGGCGGGGTGTAGGAGATCTGAATCAGCGGTGCCGCGCTGGCCAGGGCCGTTTCGAGTTTGCCCCCGGCCGGAACGAGAGAGGATCCGCCGCCGCCACCACCGCCGCCGGACAAGCAGCCGGGGCCGCCACCGCCGCCACCGTAGTAGCCACCACCGCCGCCACCACCACCGTTGTTCCCAGATTCGCCGAATCCGCCGATGCCGCCCAGCCCGAGCTGCCCATTTTCGCCGAATTGGGTGCAGCCTTCCCCGCCCGCGCCGCCCGCGCTTTCGGTGCCCGCGCCGCCGCCTTGCCAGGAAGCGCTGAATCCTCCGGCGCTGCCCGCATCGCCGCCGCCGCCGCCGAAGTCTTCGCCGTTGCCACCGCCCCCACCCGCACCGCCGGCGACGATCAGCCGGGTATCCGTGATCAGGCCGGAGCTGAGCGGGAGCAGGCGGATGTCGGACGCACCGCCGCCACCGCCGGACGCGGAACCCCCCGCGGCGCCGCCGTTGAACCCGCCTTCTCCACCGTCGCCGCTGTCCTCACCGACACCGCCGACCTCGACGTAGAGAACCTGGCCGGGCGTCACATTGAGATCGGCGGTGACTTCGGCCGCCGCGCCTCCGCCAACGCTGCTTTCGCCACCGCTGCCACCGACCACCAGGACTTTCACCGTGCTGTTTCCGCTCGGAACCAGGAACGACTGCTCGCCGCCGGTGTAGCCGAACGTCGCGGTGGCCGCCTGGGCCGGCGAGACAGCCACGACCAGGATCGAGCCGATCGCCCAGAGCAGGGCCAAAGAGGCGGTCCGGCGAGCGCGGCGTCCCTGCCAACCCAATGCTTGGTTGCTCGAAGCTTCCACGGACCTGGGAGCCTCCCAGAGGCCCTGCTCCAAGTCAATGCCATGCACTCCTGGAAGCGGGGTCCACGTCGGGTCCGTTGTGCTAGCTTCCAGCGAGCCGTGACCCACTGGGTGCACGGCGTTTTTACGAGATGAGCCTGACCAAAGAGAAAAAGAGCGAGCTGATCGGCAAATACGGCCGTGAGGACGGGGACACCGGCTCAGCCGAGGTCCAGATCGCCCTCGCGACCGAGCGGATCAACGAGCTCACCGAGCACCTGCGCGGCCACGCCAAAGATCACCATTCGCGCCGCGGCCTGCTGATGCTGGTCGGTAAACGGCGGCGGATGTTGCGTTATCTAGAGCGGACCGATCTCGAGCGCTACCGCGCCCTGGTCGCCGATCTCGGCCTGCGCCGATGATCGCCGCCGGCGAGCCGGCCCCCGACTTCACTCTGCGCGACCAGGACGGCGAAAAGGTCTCGCTGTCGGACTTCAAGGGTCGCAAGGTCGCTGCTGGTCTTCTACCCGGCCGACTTCAGCCCGGTCTGTGGGGACCAGCTCTCGATCTACCAGGAGGTCAAGCCGGAGATCGCCGCGAAGGGGGTTGAGCTGGTCGGGATCAGCGTCGACGGCGTCTTCGCACACAAGGCGTTCCAGGAGAAGCTCGGCATCGATACGCGGCTGTTGTCTGACTTTGAGCCGAAGGGCGAGGTTTCCCGCGCCTATGGCTCCTACCTCGACAGGGTCGGGACCAGCAACCGCACCCTCGTCCTCGTCGGCGAGGACGGCACGGTCGCCTGGACCTACGAATCGCCCAACCCGGGCGAGCTCCCCGGCGCCAACGTCATCTTCGACGCCCTGCGGTGATCCACGAGTCTGCTCTGACGCACCCATAGGGTGAGTAAATGCAGACGGGGGACCTGACCAGCGCCCCGATCCCTCCGGTCGGTCCCGAGGATCACGTGCGTGGCGAGGGGGAGGGGCTGATCGTGTACGCCGACCTCGGTTGCCCGCACTGCGCCGCCGAGTGGGCCCGGATCGTCGCTGAGCCCTCCCGGGTGGTCTTTCGCCACTTCCCGGTCGCCAGCAAGCACCTGCGGGCGCCGGCGCTGCACGCGGCGGCGGAGGCAGCTGGGGTCCAGGGCCGGTTCTTCGAGATGGTCGACTCGCTCTACGCCGAACGCGGCCGGGTCGACGATCCGCATCTGTGGGAGCGGGCCGACTGGCTGGGGCTCGAGCTCGAGCGCTTCGAGGCCGACCGCCGCTCGGCGGCCGCCGCGGCCCGCGTGCGGCGCGACTTCGAGTCCGGGATCCGCGCCGGCGTCACCTCGACTCCAGCGGTTTTCCGCTGATCTCGGCGCGCCTGTGTACTCTCCCGTGTGAAAGAGAACGAGAGTTCTGAACAAAAGCGAATGGCCGCCAACCGGGTGGCCGGAGGTAGGACAACTAAATGAGCATGTTTGACGTAAGCCGTGTGTCGGTGGATGTCGGCGACAGCCAGATTTCCTTCGAGACGGGCAAACTCGCGAAGCAGGCGGGTGGCGCGGTCGTGGTTCAGGCCGGCGACACGATGGTGCTGTGTACCGCAACCGTCGGCAACCTGCGCGACGTGGACTTCCTGCCCCTCACCGTCGACATCGAGGAGCGGATGTACGCCGCGGGCAAAATCCCGGGCTCGTTCTTCCGTCGCGAGGGCAAATCCAGCGAGAAGGCGACGCTGACCGCGCGCATGATCGATCGTCCGATCCGCCCGCTCTTCCCCAAGGGCTGGCACTACGAGACGCAGCTGGTCGCGATTCCGATGTCGGTCGACCAGGTCAACCCCTACGACATCCTCGCCATGAACGGCGCCTCGGCGGCGCTGGCGATCTCCCCGGTCCCGGTCGCCGCCCACGTTGGCGCCGTGCGGATCGGCAAGCTCGACGGCGACTTCGTCGTCAACCCCGACGAGGAGACGCACGAGGAACTGGACTTGGACCTGATCGTCGCCGGCACCGATGAGGCGATCCTGATGGTCGAGGCCGGCGCCAGCGGCGTCACCGAGGCCGAGATCCTCGACGCCCTCGACATCGCCCACGGCGAGATCAAGAAGCTCGTCGCCGCGATGGAGGAGCTGCAGCAGAAGGCGGGCAAGGAGAAGATCGAGGTCGAGGCTCCGTCGATCGACGAGGGCTTGATCGACGACATCCGCTCCTCCCACGGCCAGGCTCTGGTCGACGCGATCGCCACCGAGGGCAAGCTCGAGCGCTATGAGGCGATCGACAAGGTCAAGGACGAGGTGGTCGCCAAATACGCGCCCGAGTCCGATGACGCCGACGAGGACCGGGCGGCCGAAATCAAGGCCGCCTTTGGCGCGATCGAGAAGGACACGATCCGCAAGGCGATCGCCGTCGACAAGAAGCGCCCCGACGGCCGCGCCCAGGACGAGATCCGGCCGATCGAGTGCGAGGTGGACATCTCCCCGCGCGTGCACGGCTCGGCGCTGTTCACCCGCGGCGAGACGCAGATCCTCTCGAATGTGGCTCTGGGGACGACGCGGATGGACATGCGGATCGACACGCTCGGCCTGCAGACCACGAAACGGTTCTGGCACCACTACAACTTCCCGCCCTTCTCGGTCGGGGAGGCGGGCTTCATGCGCGGCCCGAAGCGGCGTGACATCGGCCACGGCGCGCTCGCTGAGCGGGCCCTGGTGGCGACGATCCCCGACGAAGAGTCCTTCCCCTATGTGATCCGGGCGGTCTCCGAGACGCTCGAGTCCAACGGCTCCTCCTCGATGGGCTCGGTCTGCGCCTCTTCGATGGCGCTGCAGGCGGCGGGCGTCCCGGTCTCCGCACCGGTCGCCGGCGTCGCCATGGGCCTGATCAAGGAGGGCGACGACTACATCGTCCTCACCGACATCGCCGGCGTCGAGGACCACCTCGGCGACATGGACTTCAAGGTCGCCGGCACCAAGGACGGGATCACCGCCCTGCAGATGGACATCAAGATCACCGGCGTCACCTTCGAGATCCTCGAGGACGCGCTGGAGCAGGCGCTCAAGGGCCGCCAGTTCATTCTCGGCAAGATGGCCGAGGCGATCGACGGGCCGCGGGAGAAGCTCTCCCAGCACGCGCCGGCGATCGAGTCGATCAAGATCGACCCGGAGAAGATCGGGGCCGTGATCGGCAAAGGCGGCGAAACGATCCGCGCCCTCTGCGAGGAGTTCGAAGCGGAGATCGACGTCGAGGACGACGGCACCGTGCGGATCTACGCGCCGACCGGCGAACTGGTCGAGGCCTGCGTCGCCCGCATCAACTCGATGACCAAGGAGGCCGAGATCGGCGATCGCTACAACTCGGCCAAAGTCGTGAAGACGACCACCTTCGGCGCCTTCGTCGAGCTGGTCAAGGGCACCGACGGCCTGCTTCACATCTCCAACGTGAAACCGGGGGAGCGGGTCGACTCGGTCGACGACGTCCTCAAAGCCGGCGAGGAGATCGACGTCACCGTGGTCGAGGTCGATAAGGAGCGGGGCCGGATCGGCCTGCGCCTCTCCAGCGATCCGTCCGTCGAGGGCAAATCGCCGGAGGAACTGGCCTCGGTCGGCTCCGGCGACGGCGGCCGACGCAACGGCGGTGGCGACCGCGGTGGTCGTGGCGGTCGCGATGGCGGCCGGCGCCGCGAGCGCGAGCGTCGTAACTAGTTTGAACGCACCCCAGCTCACCGAGTTGGGCTCGGGCGTCCGGGTCGTTACCGAGGAGGTTCCCTCGGTCCGGTCCGTGGCGCTCGGGCTCTGGGTGCGGACCGGCTCGCGCAACGAGACCTCGGCCCAGGCCGGCGTCTCCCACTTCCTCGAGCATCTGCTGTTCAAGGGCACGGCCCGCTACTCGGCGATCGAGATCTCCGAGCGCTTCGACGGGCTCGGCGCCTCGATCAACGCCGCCACCGGCAAGGAGACGACCCACCTGCACGCCCGCTTCCTCGACGAGCACACCGAGGCGGTCTTCGACCTCTTGGCGGAAATGCTGCTGGCGCCGACCTACCCCGATATCGACTCCGAGCGCCAGGTGGTGCTGGAGGAGATCGCGATGTACGAGGACGAGCCCCAGGACCGGGTTCATGACGTGCTGGCCGAGGCTGTGTTCGGCGAGCACCCGCTGGGGCGCCGTGTGCTGGGCGAGGCCGAGGTGATCGCCTCGATCCCCGTTCCCGACATCGAGACCTACCGTAGTGCCCGCTACACCGGCTCGGAGATCGTCGTCGGCGCCGCCGGCCACCTCGAGCACGAGCAGATCGTCGCGATGGCGGAGCGGCTGGTGCAGCCGCCGGCCGCGGGCGACGGAGTCGCGCCGGCCACCGGCCTCGAGGGCTCAGGCAGGCTCTGCTTCTACCCCAAGGAGACCGAGCAGTACCACATCTGCTTCGGCGCCCCGGGCCTGCGCCGCGATGACCAGCGCCGCTACCCGTTGGCGGTGCTGGACGCGATCTTCGGTGGCTCCACCTCCTCGCGCCTCTTTCGGGAGGTGCGAGAGAAGCGCGGCCTCGCCTACTCGGTCGGCTCCTACAACGAGCAGTTCACGGACCAGGGCCTGGTTGCGACCTACGTCGGAACCCGCGAGGACAACGTCGAGGAGGCCTGCTCGATCATCGGCACCGAGCTCACCCGCCTGCGCTCGGAGTCGGTCTCGGCCGAGGAGCTGACCCGGGCCAAGGAGAGTGTCAAGGGCCGCCTCGTCCTCTCTTCGGAGTCGACCGCCGCCCGCATGACGCGGATCTCGCGGGCGACCCTGTTCGGCCTCCCGATCGAAAGCCTCGACGAGATGCTGGCCAAGGTCGACGCGATCGAGGTTGACGACCTGACCGCGCTGGCGGCCGAGCTCTACGGTGCCGAGCGGCTCTCCGCCGCCTGCGTTGGCGCCGACGAGGACCGCTTCCGCGCGGCCCTGGCGCCGGTCAGCGAGAGTCTGGTAGCCGCGTGATTCGAGTCGGGGTCGCCGGCGCCGCCGGCAAAATGGGTCAAGCGGTCTGCGAGGCGGTCGAGGGGGCTGGGGACACCGAGCTGGCGGCCAAGGCCGATCCGGCGCTGGGGATCGAGCTCACCGAGATCCTCGACGCGGTCGACGTCGTCGTTGACTTCACCCTCCCGGACACGGCGCTGGCCAACGTGAAGGCCTGCCTTGACGCCGGCATACACGCGGTGGTCGGGACGACCGGTTTCGACCTCGACGCTGCGCGCGCGGCGGCCGAGGCAGCCGGCGCCAACTGCTTCGTCGCCCCGAATTTCGCGATCGGCGCCGTACTGCTGATGGAGGTGGCGCAGACGATCGCTCCGCACATGCCCGAGTGCGAGATCGTCGAGCTGCACCACGACCGCAAGCTCGACGCGCCCTCCGGTACCGCCAAGCGCACGCAGGAGCTGATCGACGCGGCCGGCGGCAACGTCCACCAGCCGATCCACTCGGTGCGGCTGCCGGGCCTGGTCGCCCACCAGGAAGTGATCTTCGGCGGCGAGGGGCAGACGCTCGCCTTGCGCCACGACTCGATCGACCGGCGCTCGTTCATGCCGGGAGTCCTGCTCGCGGTGCGCAAGGTGGCGGCGCTGCCCGACCGTTTCACGGTCGGGCTCGAGAAGCTGCTTTTCAATGACCGGACCGGTTGAGGAGATACCCTGGCTGCGATGAAGGAGCCCATGCGAGGGATTTTTACGGCGATGGCGACTCCGTTCGACGAGCAGGGAAAAGTCGACCTGGACGCAGGCCGGCGCCTCGCCTCCCACCTACTTGAACACGGGTCCCACGGTTTGGTGGTCGCCGGAACCACCGGCGAGTGCCCGACCTTGACCGACGAGGAGGAGATCGAGCTCCTGCGCGCGGTGCGGGTGGAGGTCGGCGACGAGGTGCTGCTGATCTGCGGCACCGGCACCAACGACACCCGCCACTCGCGCGAGCTGACGAAGAGGGCTGCCGACGCCGGCGCCGACGCCTCGCTGGTCGTCGCGCCCTACTACAACAAGCCCAATCGGGCGGGCCTGAGGGCGCACTTCGAGTCCGTCGCCGAGGCGGTGCCGGAGCTGCCGATGGTCGTGTACAACATCCCGGCCCGGGTGGTCATCAACATGCCCCCGGATCTGCTCGCCGAGCTCGCCGCGATCGACAACGTCGTCGCCGTCAAGCAGGCCAACGACGAGGAGCTGGGCCCGATCGACGGCCTCGCCGTCCTCGCCGGCAACGACAACACCTTCCTGCGCGTGCTCGAGTTCGGCGGCGCCGGCGGCATCACCGTCGCCTCGCACGTCGTCGGCGATCAGATGCGCGAGATGTGGGACGCCGCCCAGAGTGGGGATTTCGACCGCGCTCGCGCGCTCGATGCAGAACTTACGCCCGTCTACGAGGGCCTCTCGGTGACGACGAACCCGATCCCCGTGAAGGCGGCGCTGGAGTTGCTCGGCGTCGCTTCCGGGCGATTGCGGCTACCGCTCGTCGCCGCGAACCCCGAGGAGCGGGCCGCAATCAAGACCGCGCTCGAAGGCATCGGCCTTCCCGTCGCCGGTTGACCAACTTCAGAAGAGAGTGAGTAACCAAGTGCCAAGCAAGAAGCTCCGAGTGCTGCCGCTGGGCGGCCTCGGCGAGATAGGCAAGAACATGACCGTGATCGAGTACGACGGCAGGATCGTCGTCGTCGACACCGGGCTGATGTTCCCGACCGCGGAGATGCATGGGATCGACCTCGTGCTGCCCGACTTCTCCTACCTGCGCGACCGCGCCGAGGACATCGAGGCGATCGTGCTCACGCACGGCCACGAGGACCACGTCGGCGCCCTGCCGTACGTGCTGCGCGAGATCGGCATCCCGCCGGTGATCTACGGCGGCCTGCTGACGATCGGGATGGTGCGCTCGAAGCTCGACGAGCACAAGCTCGGCGAGAAAGCACCCCTGCAGGAGCTGCCCGCGGGGGAGAAGGTCAAGCACGGCCCGTTCGAGCTCGAGCTGGTCCACCTCGCGCACTCGATCCCAGACATGCGCGGGGTGCTGATCACCACCGAGGTCGGGTCGATGCTGATGACCGGCGACTACAAGTTCGACCAGACCCCGGTCGACGGTCGCCCAGCCGACGTCCCGCGCCTGGCCGAGATCGGTCGCGACGGCCTGCTGCTGCTCTGCGGCGACTCGACCAACGCCGACCGGCCCGGGGTGGCGCCGTCGGAGTCCAGCGTCGGGCCGGCCCTGCTGCAGGAGTTCTCGCGCTGCGAGGGGCGGATCATCGTCACCTCCTTCGCCTCCAACATCCACCGCGTCCAGCAGGTGATCGACGCCGCCGTCGCGCTCGACCGCAAGGTCGCCCTGGTCGGCCGTTCGATGCGAAAGAACTACAACATCGCTTCCAACCTCGGGATGGCAAAAGCTCCCGCCGGACTCTTCATCCAGCCGCGCGAGATCGAGGACTTCCCAGACGAGAAGGTCGTCGTGATCTCCACCGGCAGCCAGGGTGAGCCGCTCTCGGCGCTGCGGCGGATGGCCAACAACGACCACCGCGACGTGCAACTGCACGCGGGCGACACCGTCGTCTTCTCGGCGACGCCCGTCCCCGGCAACGAGCGCGCCGTGAACGAGACGATCGACCGCATCTACGAGATCGGCGCCACCGTGATCACCGCCAAAGACGCCCCGATCCACGCCTCTGGCCACGGCTGGCAGGAGGAGCTGAAGCTGATGTTGAACCTGACCAAGCCGCGCTACGTGATGCCGGTCCACGGCGACCACAAGCGCCTGCGGCTGCACGCGGAGCTGGCGCACCAGGTCGGCATCGATCCGGAGAACGTCTTCCGCGGCCGCAACGGCCTGCCGCTGGAGCTCGACGCGAGCGGCGCCCGCTTCGGCGAGGACATCCACGCCGGCACGATGTACGTGGACGGCGTCAACATCGGCGACCCCGACGACGCCGCCCTGCGCGACCGCCGCGAGATCTCCGCCGACGGCATCTTCATCGTCGTCGCCACCGTTTCCTCCGACGACGGCAGCATCGTCGCCGACCCCGAGGTGATCTTCCGCGGCGTTGCCTTCCTCGAGGAAGCGGACGCCCTCGTCGAGGAGCTCAGCGACCTGGTCGAAGACACCCTTGAGGAGGCGGCCGACGCCGGCAGCCGCGAGTCCCACCTGATCGAGGAGGACCTGCACGACGCGATCGGCAAGTTCGTGTTTCAGCGGTTGCGGCGGCGGCCAATGATCCTGCCGGTGGTCGTAGAGGTCTGAGCCGTCGTTCGTGGGGCGATGGGGTGGGGAGGGGCGGGTACCCCCTTCTCACTGCACCTCGTCGGGTGGATCCCTCACTGGCTGTCGCCATGAGGGTCGGCGGCCCTCCTCATGCTGAGACGTTCGAAGGGGGTACCCGCCCCTCCCCAGCAAGCCTTCGTCCCGGGACGGTTCAGGCCTCCACGCCCCCGGTCGATGGCTGGAGGTACGGAAGCTGACCGCAACCAGGGCTCTCCGGTGCTCGGCGTCCACCGGGTTGTTGAGTGGGAGCGGGTGGGTAGGGGTCGAACGCGACTCAGCATGAGCGGAGCCGCGTGTTCTCGTGGCGCCAGCCGCCAGGCGATCCTCTCCGCGAGGTGCAGCGGACGACCCCTACCCACCCGCGCCCTCACCACCATTCCTGAACGCCGGGCACTAAAAAGCCCGCCGGGGTGGTGTCTGGGGAGAACCTCCGGCGGGCTTAGTGTCTCGTCCACTGCAGAAACTAGGCCGAAGCTCTAAACCCGCCCTAAAGGCTCTTTAACGAGTTGCTCAGAATCGGCGAGGGGGATGCGGGCGCGGAAAAGGGCGCCGCCGGACTCGGACTCGGTGGCTTCGACGTCGCCGCCGTGGGAGCTGGCGACGGCGCTGACGATGGCCAGTCCGAGGCCGGTACCGGTGCCGCCAACGGTGTCTGCCGGGCCCTGGCCGCGGACGAAGCGGTCGAAGACCTGCTCGCGCATCTCAAGCGGAACACCGGGACCGTCGTCGGCGACCTCCACGACGGCCTCGCTTTCCTCGGTCCGCAGACTGAGTTCGATCACCGAGCCGGCCGGGGTGTGGTTGGCGGCGTTGTCGAGCAGGTTGAGGATCATCCGGTGCAGCTCGTCGGGGCTGCCGTCGACTCGTATCGGCCGATCGTTGTCGACGGTCAGCGTGCGGTCGCCCATCAGCGGTGCGGCCTCGGCAGCAGCGTCGCCGGCGACCTGGGCCAGGTCGCAACGGCGGTGCCGGTCGAGCCGGCCGGCGTCGGCACGGGCCAACAGCAGGAGGTCGGCGACGAGACGGCTCATCCGGCGCGATGAGCGCAGGGCCGAGTCGACGATCTCGCGGTCTTCGGCCTGGCCGGGGGCGCCGAGCGACACCTGCAACAGCTCGAGGTTGGCGAGGACGCTGGTCAGCGGGGTGCGCAGCTCGTGCGAGGCGTCGGCGACGAACTCGCGCTGCTTCTGCATCGCTGCCTCGCGCTCGGTCCGGGCGGCGTCGAGGGAGCGCAGCATCTCCTCCAGCGTTTGCGCCAGTTCGCCGACCTCGTCCTCGACCGGCGGCTTGGGCATGTGGAGAGACGGGTCGCGGGTCGTGGCGATCTCCCGAGCTTTCGCGGTGAGTGCGGCGATCGGCCGCATCGCGCGGGAGGCGATCGCGACCCCGGCAAGGCTTGCCAGCAGCGTGGCCCCGAAGATGCCGGCGGCGATGAAGAACCAGAGACGGTCGACGGTCGACTCGACGTGATCGAGACTGCGCCCGTACTGCACATAGCCGGTGAGTTCGCCTTCGTCGGAGGTGATCGCCGCCGTCGCCACCCGCATCCCGCCGTGGTTGGAGAGCCCGGCTTCGACAGGGCCGAGCCTGGCCGAGCCGGCGCCGCCGCGGGTCTTCACGTTGCCGTTGACGTCGAGCACCCGGGCCGAGGCGTCGTCGGGCAAGACGAAGTCTTTGAGGTTCGGCCCTTCCTGGGCGAAGCTTCCGAGCGGCGTGTAGACAACGCGGAACTCGGAGGAGAGGGTCTGTGCCGCGTTCTGGACCTCGCCGTCAAAGTCGCTGCGGATCCGCTGCGTCGCCACCTCGCCAATCGTGATTCCGAACATCAGCAGAATGACCAGGGTGAGCCCGGAGGACACGGCGGCAAGGCGCCAGCGAACCGGCCAGGAGCGCGGATGCACCAGCCGCCGGAGCCAGGCTCGAAAGCGCTTTCCGCCGTGCGACACCGCCTAGTCCTTCAGCACGTAGCCGGCGCCGCGCTTGGTATGCAGCAGCCGCGACTCGTCGCCGGCCTCGAGCTTGCGCCGCAGGTTGGAGATGAAGACGTCGATCGTGTTCGTGGCGGCCATCGGGTCATAGCCCCAGACCTCGTCGAGCAGGCGCTCGCGGGA
Source organism: uncultured Solirubrobacterales bacterium (assembly GCA_963802935.1). GTDB lineage: Bacteria > Actinomycetota > Thermoleophilia > Solirubrobacterales > 70-9 > VAYN01. The sequence continues at coordinate 211,796 of CAWDKO010000009.1, forward strand.
GACCACCAGGCGCTCGTTTCGCATCAGGAACTCGAGCAGCTCGAACTCGCGGTTGGTCAGCTCGATCTCGCGCTCGCCCCGGCGCACTTCGCGGGTGTCTGGATTGAGCTGCAGATCGGCTACCTCGAGCGATGCGGCTCCACGCGGTGGGCGGCGGCGCAGGAGGGCGCGGATCCGCGCCAGCAGCTCCTGTCGCTCGAACGGCTTCGCCAGGTAGTCGTCGGCGCCGCTGTCGAGGCCGGTGACCCGGTCCTCGGTCTCCGCCCTCGCGGTCAGCATCAGGATCGGCACGTCACCCTCCATCCGCAGCCGGCGGCAGACCTCGATCCCGTCCATGCGCGGCAGGCCGAGGTCGAGCACGACGAGGTCGGGGACGAAGCCGGCGGCGACGTCGAGGGCCTCGACCCCGTCGGCCGAGGTCCGCACCTCGTAGCCCTCATTGCGAAGCGAACGGCGGAGGACGTCGGCGATGTCGATGTCGTCCTCGACGACGAGGACGCGGCCGCCGGTTTGATCTGGGTCAGCGAGCATCGGTCGATGTTAGCCCGCGGACTGCCCAATTCCCCCTGGTTTTAGGGCGAATTTAGGGCCCTGCGTGGGGGGAAGGGTTCCACTTAACTTTTTTGTGAGTCCCCAGCGGCCATCCGAGATCGGATGCGGCAAAAAAGTACAAGACGTTCCACCCTTCCCCCCACGCAGGGCTGCGGGAGTTCACGTCGAACCGGGGGAGCATGTTCGTTCGCAAGAAGCGTGCGCCTGCGCGTAGAGCCAAAGCCGGGAAAAAACGAGCCAAAGCGGTCAAGCCGAAGGGTGGGTTGCATCTGCCTGCTGGGTTGGAGCAGCGGCATCTGGACCTGGTCGGGCTGTTTCTTGTGGCCTTTGGGGTTTATCTGGTTTTCGTCCTCTTCTTCGGTTGGGAGGGGGGAAAGGTCGGTTATGGGGTGGAAACCGGGCTGACCTATCTCTTCGGGAACGTGGGGGCGCGGATCTTCACGGTTCTGCTGCTGTTGGCCGGAGGGATGCTGTTGACCGGGACCTCGGTCTCGGCGCTGGCGCGGGGGGTCGGGCGCGGCGTGCGCACCGCGTTCCGCGCGGTCTTCCGTGGAGGCGACGCCGCTGCCCGCACGGTGGCGCGGACTCATATGGACTGGCGTGAGCAGCGGCAGACGCGCTCGGAGGCCGAGACCGTCGCCGGCGCCACCGACGTGATGAGCAGCTATCCCGACACCGACGAGTTCGAGCCGACCGTGCAGCTGGCCGAGGAGCCTGAGGACGAGCCCGATCTGGCCAGCGCCGACGCGTTCGACCGAGAACTGGAGGAGATCTCGACCTCCGAGGAGGACGCGGTTGCCGCCGAGGAGCCGGTCGGCGAGCCCGAGCAGGTTGCCCTGACCCCGATGGGTCAGAAGCGCGGCGTCACCACTTCAGAGGAGATCGACTACCGCCCGCCCGCACCGAAAGTGCTCGAGCGCAGCAAGAGCGGAGACAAAGGGCCCGATCCCCGCGACCATGAGATCGTCGGCCGCAAGCTGGTCGAGACCTTGGGCCACTTCGGGGTCGAGGCAAAGATCGTCGGCGTCGTCAGCGGCCCGCACGTCTCCCGCTATGAACTGCGGCTGGCGCCCGGGATCAAGGTGAAGAAAGTCACCGAGCTCGCCAACGACCTCGCCTACGCGCTGGCCTCGACCGATATCCGCATCCTCGCGCCGATTCCCGGCAAACAGGCGGTGGGGGTCGAGGTGCCGAACACGCGCCGGCGCATCGTCCGGCTCGGCGACATCTACGCCGGCCGGCCTGAGAAGACCTCGCCGCTGGTCGCCTGGCTCGGCAAGGGGATCGACGGCAACCCCGTCTGGACCGACCTGGCGAAGATGCCGCACGTGCTGGTCGCCGGCACCACCGGCTCCGGCAAGTCCGGCTGCGTCAACGCGATCCTCTCTTCGATCCTGATGCAGGCTTCCCCGAACGAAGTGCGGCTGGTCCTGGTCGATCCCAAGCAGGTCGAGCTCAACCACTACGAGAACGTTCCGCACCTGCTGACGCCGGTGGTCACCTCCCCGCGCCTGGCCGCCAACGTCCTTTCCAACCTGATCGGGGAGATGGAGAGCCGCTACGGGATCATGAGCGAGGCCCGCTGCAGGAATCTCAACGAGCTGAACCGCGCCCGCCTCAAGGCCGGCGAGCCGCCGCTGCCGCACATCCTCTGCGTGATCGACGAGCTCGCGGACCTGATGATGGTCGCCCCGGCCGAAGTCGAGGACTCGATCATCCGCCTCGCCCAGAAGTCGCGTGCCACCGGGATCCATCTCGTGCTCGCGACGCAGCGGCCCTCGACCGACATCATCACCGGCACGATCAAGGTCAACATCCCCTCGCGGATCGCCTTTGCCGTCTCCTCGCAGACGGACTCGCGCGTGATCCTCGACCAGGGTGGGGCGGAGGCCCTGCTCGGCCAGGGCGACATGCTTTTCCGCGGCGCCGGCAGCTCGAAGCTGCAGCGTGTACAGGGCGCTTTCATCACCGAGGACGAGATCGCGCGCATCACCAAGCACTGGGCCAAGCAGGGGGAACCGGAGTTTGAGGCCGAGCTGCTGGAGACCCCGGAGGAGGTGGCCGAGGAGGGTGGCGAGGGGGACTTCGACCCCGACAGCGACGATCTTCTGGACGAGGCGATCCGTCTGGTCGTGCAGACCGAGACCGCGTCCGTCTCGATGATCCAGCGCCGCCTGCGCGTCGGCTACACGCGCGCCGGTCGCCTGATCGACATGCTCGAGCGACGCGGCGTGATCTCCGGCTACGAGGGCTCGAAACCGCGCCAGGTGTTGATCACCCAAGCGGATCTCAACCGGGTGCTTGCGCCGGCTGGCCAGGGGGCCGCGCCGGAGGCGGTTGCGGCCGAGCCCGAACCCGAGGCTTAGTTTTTTTGCGCGTTCGCGCGCCGCAGCGGCCACAATGGGTATATGGAGCAAGGCGTCGGCAAGGCGCTTCGCCAGGCGCGCGAGCAGCGCGGCGTCGATCTTGCCGAGGTCGAGGCGCGGACCCGGATCCGCGCGCGCTTCCTGAGCGCGATCGAGCGTGAGGAATGGGAGGCGCTGCCGGGGGAGATCTACGCTCGCGGCTTCATCCGCACCTACGCGACGTATCTCGGCCTCGATGGAGCGCGACTCGCTGAGCAGCACCGGCACGAAGTGGGCGCCGATCGCCCGGGAGAGCGGCTGCCGGGCGTGGATCCGGCGCGTGCCCACAGGCCGAAGCCCGCACGACGGCGCCTGTCACCGCGTGCTCTGGCTCTGCTCGTCTCAGGAATCCTGATCGCAGCGTTGGTCGCGGCTGGGCTCTCGAACGACGGTGGCGATTCGCCGGCACCGCAGCCGCAGCCACCGCGCGCTTCGCCCCAGCCGGCCGGGAACCCGTCGCCGGCGCCACCGAGGCGGGAGTCCGGCCTCGCGTTGCAGCTGACCGCGACCGCCGAAGTCTGGGTCTGCCTGCTCGATGCCGGGGGCCGGGCATTGGTGAAGGGTCAGATCCTTGCTCCAGGCGACGAGGCGGGCCCCTTCCGGTCCGGTAGCTTCACGGTCTCGCTCGGCAACGGCGAGGTCTCGATGACCGTGAACGGACGACAGGCAAGCATTCCCGCGACTCCCAGCCCGGTCGGCTACTCGATCGGCGCCAGCGGTGCGATGCGCCAGCTGTCCGCAGGCGAACGGCCGACCTGCACGTGATTCGCGCCGGCATCGTCGTCACCGGGACCGAGGTGCCTGACCGGCCGTATCTCGGATTCCAACGGCCCCTGGGTTTCCGAACGCCTCGCCGAGCATGGGGTGGAGGTGGCGCACATTCTCGTCGTCGCCGACCGTCCCGACGACCTCGAAGCCGCGCTGCGCTTCATGGCCGCGGAGGGGATGGACCTGATCGTCACCACGGGTGGTCTCGGTCCGACCGCCGACGACCTGACCGCAGAGGTGGTCGGGCGCTTTGCCGGCCGCGAGCTGGTCCTCGACGAGGGCATGGAAGCGAAGATCGCCGAGATCCTGCGCGGTTTCGCCAAACGCTTCAACTTCGACGAGGAGGCGGTGATGGAGGCCAATCGCAAGCAGGCGATGGTCCCCGAAGGCGCGACCCCGCTGGACCCGATCGGTACCGCCCCGGGTCTCGTCGTCCCAGCCGGAGAGCAGGTCGTGGTGGTCCTGCCGGGGCCGCCGCGCGAGCTGCAGCCGATGTGGCCGGTCGCGTTGGAGGCCGAGCCCGTGCGGGGCGTGCTCGAGCAGGCAACCGCGCTGCGCGGCTACACGCTGCGGATGTTTGGCGTGCCCGAGTCGGAGATCGCCAAGAGCCTGCGCGAGATCGAGGGCGAGGGGGTTGAGCTGGGGGCGGTGGAGATCACCACCTGTCTGCGTCGGGGAGAGATCGAGATCGACGTCCGCTACCGCGACGAGGCGGAGAGCGTGGCCAGCTCGGTCCGCGAGGGCCTATCCGAGCGCCACCGGCGCCACCTGTTCAGCATCGACGGCGAGACGATCGATTCCCAGGTGGCGACTTTGCTGAAGGGCCACAAGCTGGGGCTGGCCGAGTCCTGCAGCGGCGGCTTGCTGGCGGCGCGGATCACCGACGTCCCCGGTGCCTCCGGATACCTGGCAGGCAGCGTCGTCGCCTACTCGAACGAGGCCAAGGCAGAGCTGCTGGGGGTCGACCGGGCGCTGATCGAGGCCAAGGGCGCGGTCTCGCCCGAGGTCGCGGAGGCGATGGCCGTGGCTGCGCTGGAGCGCTTCGGCGCCGACGTCGCCGTATCGATCACTGGAATTGCCGGCCCCGAGGGGGGGACCGAGGAGAAGCCGGTCGGCTACGTCTGCTTCAACGCCCGCCTCGCCGATGGCACCAGCATCGCCCGTGAGCCGGTGATTCCCGGCGGGCGCGCCGACATCCGCGAACGATCGGCCCTCGTGGGCATGCACCTGCTGCGGATCCTGCTCAGCGGGGCCGAGGCCCCGCTCTAGGCCAAAAAGACACGCCGATGTGAGTAACCGGCGCGCCTTTTGTGACTTGGGCGTATTGAGACGCGTGTTTCGGCCCCTTAGCGTGGGTGGCAATGGCGAAGGAGCGACTGAAGAGCCCGCGGGCGCGTTTGTTCGTGGCATTGGATCTACCCGACGCGGTGCGGGCTGGATTGGGAGCGTGGGGGAGTGAAGCTCTCGCCGACCCGGCACTGCGGCCGACCCCAGCCGAGAACCTCCATATAACGCTTGCCTTCCTCGGCTACCGGCCGGAGAAGGAGATCGAGCGGGTCAGCGCGGCAATGGAGGAGTGCGTCGCGCCGGCGCCGCTGATCGAGCTGCTCGACCCGGTGCCGCGACCTCCCCGCGGCAGGGCGCGCCTCTTCGCGCTGCCGGCAATCTCGCCGGGCGCCGAGCAGATACAGGTTCGGCTTGGCGAGGTGCTCGTTGCAGAGCGTCTCCACGAGCCGGAGAAGCGGCCGTTCTGGCCGCATCTGACGCTCGCCAGAGTACGCCCGGAGGGGCGGGGATCGCGGCGGCCGAAGCGGGTCGAGCAGCCCCCCGAGCGACTTCCCAAAGGGCTCCATGAGGCGTTCTATGGCGTCCGGATGACGCTCTACCGTTCTGAACTCAAGCCGTCGGGTGCGCGCTACGTCCCGTTGGCCCAAATCGAGCTGCCCGGAGCAGGGCGGCAGTGAGGTGATGAGATGGCTGACAAGAAAGTGAACCTGAAAGACGCTTCAGCCAAGGAGGCCAAAGCGAAGGACGCGGCGCTGCAGGCGGCGGTCACCCAGATCGAGCGCGACTTCGGCCAGGGTTCGCTGATGCGGCTTGGCGACAAAGGCACGGTCAAGGTGGACTCGATCCCAACCGGCTCACTCGCGCTCGATCTGGCGCTCGGGATCGGCGGCGTGCCGCGCGGCCGGATCGTCGAGATCTTCGGCCCGGAGTCCTCGGGGAAGACGACGCTCGTCAATCACATCATCGCCGAGGCCCAGTCGCTCGGTGGCGTCTGCGCTTTCATCGACACCGAGCACGCGATCGACCCCGTCTACTCGCGGGCGATCGGCGTCGACACCGACGAGCTGCTCGTCTCGCAGCCGGACTACGGGGAGCAGGCCCTGCAGATCGCCGACCGTCTGATCGCCTCCGGGGCGGTCGACGTGGTCGCGATCGACTCGGTCGCGGCGCTGACGCCGAAAGCGGAGCTGGACGGCCAGATCGGCGACACCACCGTCGGCCTGCAGGCTCGTCTGATGTCGCAGGCATTGCGGAAACTGGCCGGCAACCTCAACCGAACCAAAACCGTCTGCCTCTTCACCAACCAGATCCGCGAAAAAATCGGCGTCCAGTTCGGCTCGCCGGAGACCCAGCCGGGCGGCCGGGCGCTGAAGTTCTACGCCTCGCAGCGGCTCGATATTCGCCGCATCGAGACCCTCAAGGAAGGGACCGAGGCGGTCGGCAACCGGGTTCGGGTCAAAGTCGTCAAGAACAAGGTCGCGTCGCCGTTCCGCCAGGCCGAGTTCGACATCGAGTATGGAGTGGGTATCTCGCGCGAGGGTGGCCTGCTCGATTTCGGCATGGAGCAGGACCTGGTGCAGAAATCCGGCTCTTTCTTCTCCTACGGCGAGACCCGGCTTGGCCAGGGCCGCAACAACGCCAAACAGTTCCTGGTCGACAACCCGGAGCTCGCCGCCGAGATCGAAGGCAAGGTGCGTGCCGCTCTGAACATCGACGGCGAGACGCCGCAGGCCAAGGTCGCAGAGCCCGAGGTGGCAGCACCTGTGCCGGAGGCAAAAGCGGCCTGAGAGGCTGGCGGCACCCAAGTGTCGTCCTGACTTAGGATTCGCGCCGCTTCATGGACAACGAACTCCTCTTCTACGTCTTCGGGATCGCCGCCGCCGTCTCGGCGGTGGTCGTCAGCCTCGTCGGGCTCAAAGTCAAGAGCTTCCCTGGGCGCGCGCTGCCATTTGTGGTCCTCTGGTTCGCCGTCCTGGTCGGCGGTGCCGCTACTTTCTCTGTCCTCCACGCGCAGGACGAGGAGGAGCACAAAGCAGCCGAGTTCAAGCACGCGGGCGAGGAGTTTGAAGCCGAGGGCGACGAGAAGCCGGGCGCCAAGGCGCCGGCTGAGGCGGAGGAAGACGGCGAAGCCGAGGCCGAAGAAGGCAGCAGCGCGCCGGCGGCTGCCGAAGGCCCCGGTGGCACGCTCCAGCTGGCCGCCGACCCGAGCGCGATCGCCTACGACAAAACCGAACTCGACAGCGCCCCCGGCAAAGTGACGATCGACTTCACCAACCCCGCGCCACTCGAACATGACGTCGCGATCGAAGCCGAAGGCGGCGAAGAGCTTGCGGGCTCGGAACTGATCACCGAAGGAAAAACGTCGGTCAGCACCGAACTCGCGGCCGGCACCTACACCTTCTTCTGCACCGTCCCGGGGCATCGCGAAGCAGGCATGGAAGGGACGCTCAGCGTCAAGTAGGGGTGTTCGGAGGGACGAGGTGCCCCTCCCATGAAAGCCGTCGCGCAGCTGGGGCGCCCTTAAGGGCGCCAGCGCGTCCCGCTTGAGCTTTCCTGGGAGGGGCACCTCGTCCCTCTCGCCATCCCCAGCTTGGGTTCGCGAAGCTGCTCCGAGGGTTCGGGCGTCGAGCTGGTCATGGAAGCGCTTGGGTATCGGGGGCAGCCCGCGACGGGTGTTTCGGGGGCGGGCATGGGTATCCCTCCAGCGGAGGCTCAAGCGGGACGCGCTGGAGCCCTCGGGACGCGCTCCAGCTGCGCGACGGTCTCCGATGGAGGGATACCCATGCCCGCCTCGGCCAACCCCCACCGCTACCCTGCCACCGATGGCCAAGCGTTTCCACGTCACCACCTTTGGGTGTCAGATGAACGTGCACGACTCGGAGCGGATGCGGGGGATGCTGGCCTCGCTGGGCTACGAGGAGGCCGAGAGCCGCGACGGGGCCGACGTCATCCTCTTCAACACCTGCTCGATCCGGGAGTCCGCCGACAGCCGCTTCATCGCGCACCTGGGCGAGGCGAAGCGGCTCAAGTCCGAAGATCCGGCACGGGTCGTCGGGGTCGGTGGCTGCTGGGCGCAGTCGGTCAAGGACGAGGTCTTCCAGCGCTTCCCCTTCGTCGACGTCGCCTTCGGTCCTGGTCAGATCCACAAGCTGGCCGAGTTCCTCAACTCCGACTCGCTCAGCGCCCAGGGCTACTTCGAGTTCGAGGACTTCTCCGGGCATCTGCCCGCCCGTCGCGAGCGCGAGTTCCAGGGCTGGCTGCAGATCTCCCAGGGCTGTAACTGCGCCTGCGCCTACTGCATCGTGCCCTCGACGCGGGGGCGGGAGGTCAGCCGCGACCCGGCCGAGCTGATCGCGGAGGCCGAGGCGCTGGCGGCAGACGGGGTACGAGAGGTGACGCTGCTGGGCCAGAACGTGAACAGCTACGGACGCGACCTTCCCAAGGAGACCCGGCTCGGCTTCGCTGAGCTGCTGGCGCGGGTCGATGCGGTCGAAGGGATCGAGCGCATCCGCTACACCAGCCCGCATCCGAAGGACATGAAGGAGGACGTGATCCGCGCCCACGCGGAGTTGCCGGCGCTCTGCGAGCAGATCCACCTGCCGCTGCAGTCGGGCTCGAGCGCGATCCTCAAGCGGATGCGCCGCACCTACGACCGTCAGCGCTACATGGACCGGGTGGCGCTGATCCGCGAGCACGTCCCCGACTGCGCGATCACCACCGACATCATCGTCGGCTTCCCCGGCGAGACCGAGGCCGACTTCGCCGAGACGTTGGAGGTCGTCGAGGAGGTCGGCTATGACGGCGCCTTCACCTTTGTCTTCTCACCGCGGCGCGAAACCGAGGCGGCAACGATGGCCGACCAGGTACCGCACCCGGTCAAGGTCGAGCGGATGGAGCGGTTGATCGAGGCGGTGCAGCGGCGCGCGGCGGAGCGGAGCCGGCGGTTCGTGGGGCGGACCATGGAGGTGCTGGTCGAAGGCACCAGCCGCACCGACGAGACGAGGCTGCGCGGGCGGACCCGGCATAACAAGGCGGTCAACTTCGAAGGGACCGCAGAGCCCGGTCAGTTCGTGGACGTGGAGATCGAGAGCGCGACTTCGCAGACGTTGGCAGGGGTGTCGGTGAAGCTCCTCTCTCAACTTTTTCGAGGGTAGCTCGTGGCTCACGTGGGCCTGCCCCGGCGAAAAAGTACAAGCCGTTCGGGGCTTCACCGACACCCCTGCTCGTGAGCGTGCTCGCGATATTCGGGCCTACTGGCGTCGGCAAGACCGGAGTCGCGATTGTGTTAGCTGAATTGCTGCGGGAGCGGGGGGGTGATCCGGTCGCGATCAATTGCGACGCCTTGCAGGTCTACGAGGGGCTCGGTGTGCTCACCGGTGCCGCCACCGCCGAGCAGCAGGCGAGGCTCGAGCACCGGCTGTTGGGGTTCGTGCCGGTGACCGAAGACTTTTCGGTTGGGGACTACATGCCGCTGGCCCACGCCGAGATCGACCGTGCCCTCGCGGGCGGACGGACGCCGATCGTCGTGGGGGGGACCGGCTTGTATCTGCGGGCTGCGGTCGGGGAGCTCTCGCTCGTCAAGGCCCCGCCCGAATCCGCCGACTCCGAGCTCTGGTCGCCCGAGACCCGCCACCCGACGACGATCTTCGGCCTCGACATGGAGCGCTCACTGCTCTACGAGCGCATCGACGCCCGCACCGAGACGATCGCCACCGCCGCCGCGATCGAGGAGGTCGAACGTGCCGAAAAGCTCGGCCCGGGTCGCACCGTGCGAAAGGCCCTCGGATTCGACGAGTTGCTCGCCGGCGACGTCGAAGCGATGAAGCAGCGCTCTCGCAACTACGCTCGCCGCCAGCTCACCTGGATGCGCAAGATCCCGAACCTGCGCTTGGTCGACCGGACCCGGCTCGACGACCGCGACGTCGCCCGCCAAATAGTCTGAGCCCGTGCGATTCGAGAAGTGGCAGGCGCTGGGCAACGACTACCTGATCTTCGAGGCGGACCTGCTCCCGTGGGAGCTGACGGCGAAGCGGGTCGAGTGGCTTTGCGACCAGCACTTCGGCGCCGGCGCCGACGGGATCCTCCTGCTTTCCCACGGCGAGGACCCTGAGTTCGTCGCCGAGCTGCGGATCTTCAACCCGGATGGATCCGAGGCCGAGCTCTCGGGCAACGGCGCCCGCGAGGCGATCCTCTACCTGCGCCGGCATGGCTGGACCGAGGAGGACACCTTTGCGATCAAGACCGTGGCCGGGCCGATCGTGCCGACCATCACCGGCGAGCTGACCTGCGCCGTCGATATGGGGAGAGCCTCTACGGCTTCCAAGGACTTCCCCTCGGGCGGTGCCGACGGCAAGGGCATGCTCAGCGCCGCCGGGCGCGAGTGGGAGTTCCAGCACGTCTCGATCGGCAACCCGCAGTGCGCGATCCTCGTCGGCGAGGAGCTGGACGACCTCGATCTCGACGAGATCGGCCCGGAGATCGAAGGCCACGATCTTTTCCCCAACCGCACCAACGTCTCCTTCCTTGCGATCGATGGCAGCCGGGTGCGGGCACGGATCTTCGAGCGTGGGGTGGGGGAGACGCTTTCCTCCGGGACCGGCGCCAGCGGCGCTGCAATCACGGCGTTCCTCGGGGGCAGCTCCAGCCCGATCCTCGTCGAGCTCGATGGGGGAGAGCTCGAGGTCGAGATCGGCGAGGAGCTGGCGGTGCGCCTGACCGGCTGGGCGGAGCCGGTCTTCGCGGGCGAGCTCTCACCGGAGCTCCTACAGGCACTGTCCGAGCTCGATCAATAGATTTCCGCGCCCGATGACGATCGCTGACCCGTCTGTGCGCCTGGAGGCGATGCCTCCCTACATGTTCCAGGAACTGGAGCGCCGCATCGCCGAGAAGCGGGCGGCCGGCATCGACGTAATCAGTCTTGGGATCGGCGATCCGGACGAACCGACCTACGACTACGTCGTCAAGGCGATGCAGGAGGCGGTCGCGAACCCGGCCTACCACCAGTACCCGAGTAATCGCGGGCGCGACGAGTTCCGCGAAGGCTTCGCGCGCTTCTACGACGAGCGCTTCGGAGTCGAGATCGACCCCGGCAGCGAGGTGATCCCGGCGATCGGCGCCAAGGAGTGCATCTACAACCTCTGCTTCGCCTTCCTCGACCCCGGCGGGGTCGCGCTCGCCTCCGACCCCGGCTACCCGGTCTACACCGGCGGCCCGATTCTCGCCGGCGCCACGCCGGAGCTGCTGCCGCTGGTGCCCGAGCTGGGCTTCGCCCCGGACCTCAGCGCGGTCCCCGCCGACGTCGCCGCGAAAGCGCGGCTGATGTTCCTCAACTACCCGAACAACCCAACCGGGGCCGTCGTCCCCGACGGGTTCTTCGAGATGGTCGTCTCCTTCGCCCGCGAGCACGAGATCCTCGTCGTCCACGACAACGCCTACTCGGAGACCACCTACGACGGCTACGTGGCGCCCAGCTTCCTGGCGACGCCCGGGGCCAAAGAGGTCGGCGTCGAGGTCTTTTCGCTCTCCAAGGGTTTCAACATGACCGGCTGGCGCTGCGCGGCCATCCTCGGCAACGCCGAGGCGGTGCAGACCTACTGGCGGCTCAAGACCAACGTCGACTCCGGCCTCTTCGAGGCGGTGCAGATGGCCGGCGTGGCGGCACTGGAGGGCCCCGCGGGTCCGCTGCAGCGGATGAACGAGACCTACGCGCGCCGCCGCGACCTCGTCGTCTCGGCCCTGCGCGAGATCGGCGTCGAGGTTGCGGCCCCGAAGGGCACGATCTACGTCTGGGCGCCGGTCCCGAAGGACCACACCTCGACTTCCTTCGCCGAGCTCGTGCTCGAAGAGGCAGCCGTCGTGGTCTCGCCCGGCTCAATGTATGGGCTGAGCGGCGAGGGCTTCTTCCGTATCGCCCTCACCGCGCCCGACGACCGCATCGAAGAGGCGGTCGAGCGGATGCGCGAGCACCTCGCCTAGGGCGAGGCGCTCGCTCAGCTGCGGTTACTCGACTTCCACTTCGTCGACCATCCCCTTCAGGGCGTGCGGCGGCCCGCCCTGGCGATCGGTGATGAAGCACTTCTCAGCGCTTGCTCCAGTAGCGGTTGAGACCGCGCCACTGGTACTGCGGCGGCACCGCCTGAAGCAGCTCGGTGGCGGTCTCCACGCCCAGCTCTGCCTCGACCCGCTCGCGATGCCGCTGCTCGTAGTCCTCCTCGGAGAGCTCACGAGCCAGCTGCGCCTCCTCCCGCAGGCGTGCACGGACCGTCGCGAGGTGCTCCGCCGGGTCCTCGACCGCTCCGAAGTGGGTCAGGGCGAGACGCTCGGGGCGCCAGGACTCGACGATCCCGATCGACTCCTCCCAGGTCTCGATCTCGATGTCCGGCGGCGGCGTCGGCGGCACGACCAGGTTCGACGGTGGGATGCGGACCGCGGCGACGTCGCCGACGAAGGCGGTTCCGCTCTCTTCGTGCAGGTAGCAAACGTGATGGGAGGCGTGACCGGGCGTGTAGGCGACCCGCATTCCCAGCACGGTCTCACCGCCGCTCAGCGGTTTCACGTTCCCCTCTGGCACCGGCACGATCTCGCCCCAGAGGCGCTGCATCTCCCCGCCATAGAGGCGCTCGGCGCTGGCCAGCAGCTTCGCCGGGTCGATCAGGTGCGGGGCGCCGCGCTCGTGCACGTAGACCTCGAGCTCCGGCCAGCGCCGCACCAGCGCTCCCGTCGCCGCCGCGTGATCGAGGTGTATGTGCGTGAGCATGACCGCCCGCGGCCGCTCCTCACCCAGCGCCGCCAGCAGCGTCGGCAGCGAAGACTCCGGCCCGGGATCCACAAGGACTCCATCTATCTCCCAGCAGCCGATCACATGCGGCCGCTCAAGGTGCATGACATCTATAACGCGCACCCGCGGCACCTTAAGGCCTATCCCGGTAGGCCTGAAACGTCTTGTACTTTTTCCGAGCTGCGGCCCACGGCCAGCCGCAACGCATCAGCGGAAAAAGTTAAGTGAAAGGCCTACCGGGATAGGCCTTCACGCGACCGGGGACGGGAAACGCTCATCCCCTTCGAGCGTCTGCCGCAGCCCCTCTTCCAGGCCCCTGGGGGCATACCCGAGCTCGCGCCCCGCCTTCTCGTAGCTGGCCCAAAAGGTAACGCCGTCGCCAGAGGAGATCAGCTCGCGCAGGTTCGGCGGTTGACCCATCATTTTCCCGACCAGGGGGCCAAACGGGACCATCGCCTTCATCAAACCCGTCGGCAGGTCCCGCTTCGGAGCTTTACGACCGCTGACGCCGGCGACCGTCTCGATCGCCTCCCGCATCGTCGTCGCCGGGCCGCTGATCACGTAGGTCTCGCCGAGCTTGCCCTTGTCGAGCGCGAGCAGGATCCCGCCGGCGATGTCCTCGACGTGAGTCATGCAGATCCCCAGCTCCGGGAAGGGCAGCAGCGGCAGTTTGCCGGCGAAGAACTGCTCGAGCAGGTCGGCGACCTGCGAGGTGTCGCCGGGGCCGTAGACGCCGCCCGGCTGGACGATGATCGCCGGCAGGTCCTGCTCGGCAATCATCCGCTTGACGACTTTGTGCGCCTCGAGCTTGGTCTGCTCGTAGTAAGAGGTGAACTCCTTGCCCGGATGCTCGTAGGACTCGTCGACGATCTCTTTGTGCGTGTTGCCGAAGGTGCCCGACGGTGGAGACGTAGACGATCCGTGCAACCCCTGCGTCGAGCGCGGCTTCCATCGCCCGCTCGGTGCCGGCGACGTTCGCCTCCCACATGGCCGGGTGCTGCTTGGCCGGAATCCCGACCTCGTACATAGCCGCAGCGTGGATCACGGCGTCGCATCCCTCCATGCCGGCACGGAGGGCAGCGGTGTCGCCAAGGTCGCCGGAGACGAGCTCGCAGCCAAGATCCGCGACCGTCTGCCCCTTCTCGGGCGTGCGGACCAGGCAGGCAACCTCCTCGCCACGCGCGCGCAGCTGCCGCACGACCTCGCCGCCGATGAACCCCGTTCCTCCGGTCACGAAAACCTTCACAGCGCGTAACCCTATCCAGCTCGGGTCGATGCCTACAATCAGCTTGAGTGCAACGTTCGAGAAATGGCCGCCTCACGCAGACGCGCAACGGCGCCGGTGATGGCGCGAACAGTGCCGGCGTCTCGAATCCGCGGGCGCGCCAGCGCGCCCTCGCGATCGGCATCGTCGACGGCCGGGAAGAGGGCGAGCCACTGGCCGAGCTGCGCGAGCTCCTACGCACGGCCGGGGTTGCCACGGCCGGGATCGCGACTCAGCAGCGGCCGCAGCCCGACCCCGATCGCTACTTCGGCCGGGGGCGCCTACAGGAGCTGAAACGGGAGATCGCCGCCTGCGACGCGAACCTGGTCGCCTGCGACGACGAGCTCGCGCCGCGCCAGGAGCGCAACCTCGAGGCTGCGCTGGGGGTGCCGGTAATCGACCGCACGGCGGTGATCCTCGACATCTTCGCCGACCACGCCCACTCGGCCGAGGGCAAGCTGCAGGTGGAGCTGGCGCAGCTCGAGTACAACATGGCCCGCATGCGGGGGCTCTGGACCCACCTCGAGCGCCTCGGCGCCGGGCGCATGGACGGCGGCATCGGCACCAGGGGCCCGGGCGAGAGCCAGATCGAGACCGACCGCCGCCTCGCCCGCGACCGCATCTCCGCCCTGCGTCGCCGCCTGGGGCGGCTGGAGCGCAACCGCGGCGTGATGCGCGCCCGCCGCGAGCGCTCCTCGCTGCCGCGGGTCGCTCTCGCCGGCTACACCAACGCCGGCAAGTCGACCCTGCTCAATGCGCTCACCGGGGCCGAGGTTGGCGTGGGGGACCGGCTCTTCCACACCCTTGACCCGACCACGCGGACGTTTGAGCTCTCCGGCCGCGACTACCTCCTGACCGACACCGTCGGCTTCATCGAGAAGCTGCCGCACCAGCTGGTCGAGGCGTTCAAGGCGACCCTGGAGGAGACCGTGCTCGCGGACCTCATCGTGCACGTGATCGACGCCTCCGAGAGCGAGGAGCGACGTCTGCTCGACATGGGCGCGGTAGACGAGGTGCTGGAGGAGATCGGCGCCGGCGAGAAGCCGCGGCTGCTGGTCCTCAACAAGGCCGACCTCCTGGGCGAGGATGAGCGCCACGAGGTGACGCTCGCCCACCCCGATGCGGTGTTGGTCTCAGCAAGCGAGAGCGCCGGGCTGGACGATCTCAGAGGGCGGATCGAGGCCGCCTTCGAGGAGACCCTGGCGGAGGTCGAGCTGCTGGTGCCCTACTCGGAGGGTGGGCGGTTGCACGAGCTGCACGAGCTGGCCGGCGACCTCGAACGGACCGAGCGTGAGGACGGCGTCCTCGTCCACGCCAAGGTGCCGGTGGCAGAGCTGCATCGCTTTGACGATTTGAGCACCGGCGCACATGCCTGTCCCCTTGAGCTGCCGCTAGGGTGACGCGGGTGCAGTTCACCGTCGCAAAGCTGAAGGAGGGCGCGACCCTGCCGACCCGCGCGCACGAGGGCGATGCGGGTCTCGACCTCTACGCGGAGGAGGCGGCGCACATCGGCCCAGGGGAGCGCTGGAGCGTCGGCACCGGGATCGCCGTCGAGATCCCGCCGGCGCATGCGGGCCTGGTCCTGCCCCGCTCGGGCATCGCCCGTGACCACGGCATCGCCCTCGTCAACAGCCCCGGCCTGATCGACGCCGGCTACCGCGGCGAACTGCGGGTGCTGCTGCTCAACACCGACCCAGCGGAGACCTTCCGGGTCGCGGCCGGCGATCGCATCGCGCAGCTGGTGATCTCGCCGATCGTCCTCGCCGAGCCGGTCGAGAGGCCGGAGCTGGCGGAGTCGGCCCGCGGCGGTGGCGGCTTCGGCTCCAGCGGGCGCTGAGCGCGCCGCAGCAGGGCTTCAGCCAACGCCAGCGGCGATCCGTGCGCTCCCGTGCGCGGCCGCCTCGAAGGCGTCGTCGAGCGGGTCCAACTGCGGGCGAGTGCCGTAGCGGCGCTCCAGCGCCAGGCTGATCAGGTGATCCGCAAGCCAGGCGTTCTTGGGTAGCAGCGGCCCATGTAGGTAGGTGCCGATCAGGTTGTGGCGTCGCACGCCCTCGAGACCGTCGTTGCCGTTATTGCCCTTGCCCGCGACGACGCGCCCGAGCGGCTGAACGCCAGGACCGAGATAGGTGCGCCCGCCGTGGTTCTCGAAACCCGCGATCAACTGTGGTCCCGGACCGAGGTCGGCCTCGATCGCGATATTGCCGATCAGCCGCGGCCCCGGCTCGCGTACGGTCTCGAGATCGACGAGGCCCAGGCCGGGCAGCTTCTCGTCGCCGAGCTGGTAGCTATGGCCCAGCAGCTGGAAGCCGCCGCAGACTGCGAGCAGAACGGCGCCGCTCTCGACCGCCGCCGCCAGGTCTCCCCGCTTGCCCGCAACCATGTCGGCGGCGACCATGCGCTGGTCGCGGTCCTGACCACCGCCGATGTAGAAGAGATCGTGGGCGGTCGGATCGACCGGCACGCCGGGGCCGGCGCCGCAATGGACGAAGGCGATCCCGCGCCACTCGCAGCGGCGCTGCAGGAAAACGATGTTGCCGCGGTCGGCATAGATGTTCATCTGCTCCGGGTAGAGGCTGAGGACGCGAAGCTCCATCAGGCTTCCCGTCCGAGCAGGACGACGGTTGCGCCGATATGAAGGTCGGTGGCCGGGATCTCCCGCCGTTCCAGCGGCACCAGGTCGACCTCGGCGGCCTCGCGTTCGAGTTGCTCCGCGGAGAGGGTGCGGATCCGGACCTCGTCTTCCTCCTCGTCCAGGGCCCCCGTGGGGGAGACCGTCTGCCGCAGCCGCCGGATCGCGATCTCCCCGCCCTCCAGCGTCGTCTCCAACGGCAGGCTCGAGTAGACCCAGTCGTCGACCTCGCGCACGTCGGGCAAGGGGGCACCGCCGTCGCCGTTCGGGGCTGGGATCTCCTCGACGATCGCCATCGCGATCCGCCCGCCCGGCAGCAGGTGGGCGGCGACGCTGCCCAGCAGTTCGAGCCGGTCCTCGGTCCCGGCCAGCAGTTGCATCAGCTGCATCGGTGCCAGGGCCAGGGCGACGTCGGTATCGAGCTCGAAGGAGCGGGCATCGGCCACGACCGGTGTCACCGGCAAGCCCTTGGCGCGTTCGGTCAACTTCGCGATCAGCTCCGGGTCGACGTCAAGGCCAACGACCTCGTGTCCGCGTCTGGCGAGGTGCAGCGCTACCCGGCCGGTTCCGCAACCGAGGTCGAGGAGCGATCCTTTCGCCGCCTTTGCCAGCTCATCCCAGAGGGCGAAATCGGCCTCGTAGGCACCGCACTCGATCTCCTGCCAGATCGCCGTGCTCATCGCCAGAACTCGCGCGTCAGGCCGCGGTCGGAGAGCAACTTGTGGAGATCGAGCAGGGCGGTGTAGGTGGGGAGCGCAAAGAGCCGCCCCGGCGCAGCTGCCACTGCGTGGTCGAGCGAGGCCTCGATCTCCGGCATCACCTCGATCGAGTCAAGCGGCCAGCCGGCGTACTTCAGCCGCAGCGCCATCTCCGGGGCACGGGTGCCGGCGCAGACGACGCGCCTGACGCCGCCGGCCAGCAGCTCGAAGTCGGCGTCCCAAACCCAGGAGATGTCGCGCCCGTCGGCAGTGCGGTCGTTGAGACCGATCCAGAGGTCGATCTGCTGCTGCCCGGCCTCCAAGCGCAGGGTCCGCAGCACCTCGTTGGTGCCCGCTGGATTCTTGATCAGCAGCATCGACACTGCTTTACCCGCTATCTCGACCGTCTCAACCCGGCCGAACGCAGACTTGAACTCTCTCAGGGAATCGGCGATGCGGGCGGGGGAGACCCCGAGCCGGAGCCCGGCGGCAACGGCGCCAAGCGCGTTGTAGACGTTGTAGAGGCCGGGAAGCGGCAGTTGCAGCCGGATCTCGCCCGCCGGCGTGCGCACAGTTACTCGGGAACCGCGCATGCCATCGAGCTCAATCGCGGTCGCAGCCACCTCCGGCTGTGGACGCCGGGCCCCGCAGTGGGGGCAGGAGTAGTGGCCGAGATGGCCGACGAAGGCGCGCTCGTAGGCGTATGGGTGGCCACAGCGCCGGCAGTGCTTGGCATCGAAGGCGTGCTGCAGCTCCGGCAGGGCCTGCGAGGGTCCTCGATGCCGAAATAGATAACGCCTTCCCGCGCGCACGCATCCATGCCGCGTCCCAGATCGGCGATCAGCGGATCGTCCGCATTGAGCACGAAGGTGGTGCGCCCGCTGCGCCCGGCGACCGTTCGTGCCCACTCGTCGGCCAGGGCCTCCATCTCCCCGTAGCGGTCGAGCTGGTCGCGGAAGAGGTTGCCGAGCACGATCGTCGCCGGGTCGAGCTGGGCCGCCACCTCCGGCAACCAGGCCTCGTCGACCTCGAACAGGCCCTCGTGGCCGTGCTGCTCGAGCAGGGCCGTCGCGACCCCCCAGGTCATGTTCGAGCCGGCGCGGTTGTGAACGGGGCTGCGCCCGTCGGCCTCCAGCAGGGCGGCGATCATCCCCGCCGTCGTCGTCTTGCCGTTGGTCGCGCTGACGATCGTCGTGCCGCCGTCGAGGCCGGCGCCGAGGCGGGCGATCGCGTCGGGGGCGAGGCGCAGCAGCACCCGCCCGGGCAAGGTCGTGCCGCCGCCGCGCCCGCTGGCCCTGCTGGCGGCGCCGAGCGCGCGCGAAGCCGCGACCTTGGCCCCGAAGAAGGCGCCGCGTCGTTTCGGCGCGAGTGAGGAGCTCAAGGCGTGGTCGACGCCGGTACCAGCACGGTGAGAGCCTGGGGGAGCACCCGCAGCGAGGCCGGCAGGTCGGTGAGGTGCTCGCCGTCGGCGTAGACCGGGAACGGCTTGCTCGCGCTCAGCTCAAGGCGTGGAGCGCGGAAGACGCGCACCTCCTCCTTCTCGACATGGGTGCCCTTGAACACCTTCGGCAGATTACCCACGAAGCGCAGCTTGCTCACGGCACCGACGGCGACGATGTCGAACTCGCCGTCGTCGAGCTCGGCGTCCGGAGCGATGTACATGCCGCCGCCGAATGCCTTGTTGTTGGCGACCGAGACCGAGTAGCCGGTCAGCCTGATCCGCTCCTCGTCGACCCGGATCGTGAAGCGGGCCGGCTTCCAGCCCAACAGGGTGCGCACGGCGGCGTAGGCGTAGACCAGGTTGCCGCGGAGGAAGTGGGTCTCGTTGGCGCGCCGGTTGGCTTCGGAGTCGAAACCGACGCTGACGATGCCGAGGAAGCGCCTGCCGTTGGCCTCGCCGACGTCGATGCGCCGGCTGTGGCCGGAGAAAAGAGCCGCGACGGCGCCCTCGGGATCGTCCGGGATCCCAAGCACGCGCGCCAGATCGTTCCCACGCCCACCGGGCACGATGCCGAGCGGTGTCTCAGAGCCGGCCATGGCGCCGCCGACGGCGCCGAGCAGCCCGTCGCCGGACATCACGACCGGGACCTCGCCGGCTTCGATCGCCCGCAGGGCCTGCTCGACCCCATGCTCGAGGCCCTTGGTGCGCTGAACGCGGAATACGGCACGGCGCTCGTCGAGGGCCTGCTCGACCCGTGGGAGCAGCCGCATCGTCTTCCCGCCCGCCGAAGCTGGGTTGACGAGCAGGGTCAGCGGCATTCCCTCGATCTCCATGCGCTCGCAGCCTAATCGCAGGCGGGCGTCCGCTCTGCCCGGCCGAGGCGGCCGACAGAGAAGCTGCCATCGCCGGCAGCAGCGGTCTCCACCAGCTCGATTTCGCGCCGCTGCAGATGCCTGCACAGGCCCCAAGCCGCGAACCTGCTGTTGCGTCCCGAGCTCCGCGATCGCGCCAGGATCAGGTGCCCGCCGGGCCGCAGCACCCTGGCGATCTCGGCCACCGCCGGGCGGCCGTCGAGCTGAACCACGAGGTCGAAGAAGTCATCGGGGTAGGGAAGATCGCCGGGGGCGCCGACCTTGAAGGCGATCCGCCCCTCCGGGTCCAGCCCGACGCGGGCGGTGGCGGCGCGGACCTGGTCCGCCGAGCGGTCGACCCCGCGGATTCGGGCGGCAGGGAACTCGCGAGCCAGGAACAGGGCACCGTTACCCTCGCCGCACTCGATCTCGAGGATCCGCTCCGGCGGCGGCGAGATGCGCAGGACCGCGGTCGCGAGCGGGGTCAGGGGAGGGACGGACATGCGCTCGATCGTAAGTGCAATAGGGTTCTCGCCCGATGGGGGAGCAGGCCGACCGCCGCTGGATCATCCTCGCCGCCTTCGCGCTGATCGCGATCGGCGTCGTTGCCGCGGTTCTGCTCGCTCGCGGTGGTGGCGACGACGGGGACTCGACCACGGCCTCCAGCGGTGCCGAGGGCTGCAAGAAAGTGCAGCAGCCGAAGCCGAAGCAGGCCTCCTTCAAAGCGCCGAAACAGGTTCTGGAGCCCGGCGAGGAAGCGACCGCTGTCGTGCAGACCAGCTGTGGCACCTTCGAGATCGCGCTCGACACGAAACGGGCGCCGAAGACCGCCAACTCCTTTGCCTTCCTCTCCGAGGAAGGCTTCTACGACGACCTCACCTTCCACCGCATCGTCCCGGGCTTCGTGATCCAGGGCGGCGACCCGGAAGGCGTCGGTACCGGCGGCCCCGGCTACAGCGTCGATGAGAAACCGCCCGCCAACCTCGCATACACCAAAGGTGTGGTGGCGATGGCGAAGTCCTCCGCGGAGCCACCAGGGCGCTCCGGCAGCCAGTTCTACGTGGTGACCGGAGCGGACGCCGGCCTGCCGCCCGAATACGCTTTGGTCGGCAAGGTCAGCGAGGGTCTCGACGTCGTCGAGCGCATCGGCAAGCTCGGAACGCCAAACGAACAGCCGAAGCAGACGATCCTGATCGAAGAGATCACGATCGACGCAGGCTAGGCGCCGGCTAAGCTGGCCGAGTGGCCAAGGTCGACGTAGGCGACGCCGCCCCTGATTTCGAGCTCCCCGGTACCGGCGGGGAGACCTATCGCCTGTCCGACTACCGCGGTCGAAACCTGGTCCTGGCCTTCTATCCCGGCGATGAGACCACGGTCTGCACGAAGCAGTTCTGCTCCTACCGCGACGAGGGCGAGCGGATCGACGGGCTCGACGCCGAGGTTCTCGGTATCTCCCCACAGTCGGTCGAGTCGCATGAGCACTGGGTGAAAGAGCAGAGCCTGAACGTGCCGCTGCTGGCCGACGAGGATCTCGCCGTCAGCCGCCGCTACGGCGTCACCGGCTGGCTGGGGCCGCTCGCCCGCTTCACCGAGCTGAAAGACGCTCCGGGCGGCCGCTACGTGATGCGCTCGATCTTCGTGGTCGACGGCGAGGGAATCGTGCGCTACCGACACGTCTCGCGGACCGGCAGCAGCTTCCAGTCCGTGGCGGACCTGGAGCACGCCGTCGCCGCTCTGGGCTGATGCCGGAGCCGCCCGCGGCGTTCGTCGTCGGGGAGGCGCCGGCGATCCGCGGTGAGGAGGCCGGCGCCGGCCCGCCGATCATCCTCTGCCACGGGATCACCGCGACCCGGCGCTACGTGCACCACGGTTCGCGCGCGCTGGAGCGGGCCGGCCACCGGGTAATCGCCTACGACGCCCGCGGGCACGGAGAGTCCGACCCGGCTCCGGCCGGCGCGGGTTATGGATACCCGCAGCTGGTAGCCGACCTCGAGCGCGTCGTCGCCGCCAAGCTGGGGGAGGAGGAGCGCTTCCTCCTCGCCGGCCACTCGATGGGCGCACACACCGCCGTCGCCTACGCGCTGTCACAGCCCGAGCGTCTCGCCGGCCTCGTCGTGATCGGTCCCGTCTATGCCGGCGAGGTCGAGCCCGAGTCGCTCGAGTACTGGGATGGCTTGGCGGCCGCGCTGGCCGGGGGAGGGGTGGACGGTTTCGTCGACTACATCGACCACCACCAACAGATCGACGCGGCCTGGCGCCAGTCGGTTCTCCGCTTCACCCGTGCCCGCATGCTCCTGCACCGCAATCCCGCGGCACTGACGCAGGCACTGCGCGAGGTCCCGCGCTCGCGTCCGTTCGGGGGCATGGACGAACTCGAGCACCTGCGGCTGCCGGCGCTCGTCGTCGCCAGTCACGACACAGCCGATCCGGGGCACCCGTATGCGACCGCCACCGCCTACGCAGAGCGCCTGCCAGGGGCGACGCTGATCAGCGAGGCCGAGGGCGATTCGCCGCTCGCCTGGCAGGGCGGCAAGCTCTCCCGGGAGTTAGCCGCTTTTTATGCAAAGTCTTTATCTTCATCGGTATGAGGTTTCCGACTGAAGCCACGCTGCGTCGGGCGATCGCCTTCGTCGCGACGATCGGGATCGGGGTCGCCACCTACATCACGATCGTCGAGTCCGGTGGGGGGGCACCGGCCTGCGTGGCGGGTGGCGGTGGTTGTCATACCGTCGCCGAGAGCTCCTATTCGCATATTGCCGGCATCAACGTCGCGATCTTCGGGATCGTCGGCTACGTCGGGATCTTTCTCACCGCCTTCTTCGTCAGCGATCTTGCACGCTTCGGAGGCTTCGCGCTCGCCCTCGGCGGCTTCGGGTTCAGCATCTACCTCACCTATCTGGAGATTTGGGTGATCGAAGCGATCTGCCAGTGGTGCGTGGGGAGCGCGGTGCTGATGACGATCCTCTTCCTGCTCAACGCGGCCCGCCTGGTCGGGTATGCCGGAACCGCGTCCGGTCCCGGTGGGGACATGACCGAGGAGCGAGTGCCCGGCGAGGCCGAAACCGGCGCAGAGCCTGCTTAGAGTTGTCCTGCGCGATGCCGCGGACAGCCTGAAACGATGTAAGGGCAACTACAGGAGGAGAGATGAGTAACAAGCGGGAGCGGGAGAAACGGCGCGAAGAACGTTTGCGCGAGGAACAAAAGACGGGGGGCTCCGGCGAGCAGCGGAAGCGCCTGCTCCAGTTCAGTGCGGGTGCGGTGTTCCTGGCGATCGTCGCCGTTGTGGTCCTGATCGTCGCCAGCTCCGGTGGCGACGACAGCGGTGGTGACGCGAGCGAACTTCAGGAAGTCCAGGCAGTCGACAAACTGTTCGCAGGGATTCCGCAGGATGAACTCGTCCTCGGCGACCCCGATGCAAAAGTCGAACTCGTCGAGTACGGCGACCTGCAGTGCCCGGTCTGCAAGCAGTTTGCCGAAGAAATCCTGCCGCCGGTGATCGAAAACCAGGTCAAATCGGGCGACGTGAAAGTCGTCTTCCGCAACCTCCCGATCATCGGGCCGCAGTCGGAACCGGCTGGCGCCGCGGCGCTCGCAGCGGGAATGCAAGGCAAAGGCTGGCAGTTCCTCGATCTCTTCTACCACAATCAGGGAGCCGAGAATTCCGGCTACGCGGACGATGAATTCCTCACCGCGATCGCGAAAGCCGTCGGCGTCGCCAACATCGCCAAATGGGACCAGGAACGCAAAAGCGACAAACTGACCGGAGAGGTCGAAGAAACGAAAGAAGAAGCCGAACGGCTCGGCCTAACCGGGACGCCGTCGCTTGCGATCAAAGGTCCGAACACGAACGGAACCGAACTCCTCAGCGCACCAGGCAGCGGCGAAGGGCTGGAAGAACTGGTGGAAGCAGCCGGCTGAGGCGGCGGGGCAGCACGGCGGGCCGTGGTCGCGGCCTGCCGCCTGGCCGCCGTTCACGGCTGAGTTGACATAACCACCATTATCGTGCGTTGGATCTGAGTTGAAGAGGCTGTTGAACACGCCGATGCGCAGGGCCTCTGCCTTCGGAGTCGTCGCGGTGTGCGTGCTCTCGCTGGTCGAGTGGTGGCCGCTATCGCGACTCGCGGAGCGCCCGTCGCCGGAGCTGTTGCGCTCCATGGCCGGCATCGGCGCCACGCTGCTGATCGTCTATGCCGTGGAGTTCTCCGCCGCGCTGCGTTCCTCGCGCCTGCGAGCGAAAGCCCAGGAAGTTTGGGTCGGTGCGATTGTCGGCGGTGCCGCAACCGGCATGCTGGGCATCGTGGTGAGCCTCTCGCTGGCCGAGCGTGCCGAGGTCGGGCACTGGACCTGGCTCGACGGCCTGGCCTTCTCCTTCGCCGTTAGCTCGCTCTCCCTGCTGGCGATCTTCGTCGTCGTCTTCCCGCAGCTCGCCTTCGAGTGGGCAAGGGATTCCGAGCAACGGGAGGACCGGGACGGCGGCTAGGCGGCCAGCGTGGCGCTGCCGCGGACCAGCGGTTCGACGATCGGGACGGCCTTGGGGAGCTTGTCGTGCTGGACCTCGCCGAGGCTCAGCGGTGAGGCGGCGATCGTCGCAACCGTGTCGCGGTTGCAGTGGCAGCCGTCGCCGAGGAAGTGCCAGGGGCGTTCGAGGCGGTCCTGCCAGCGGGCCAGGCCGGGCTCTTCGGCGCGCACGTGCTCGATGAAAAGGAGGCGACCGCCGGGCTTGAGAACCCGTGCGATCTCGGCCAGCGCCGCCACCGGGTTCGGAACCGTGCAGAGCACCAACGTCACCACGGCGGTGTCGAAGCTGTCGTCCTCGAACGGGAGGCGTTCGGCGGGCGCCTCGACGACCTTCGCCGTGTGTCCCGAGTCGGCCAGTTTCGCCCGCAGGCGCTTCGACATATGCGGATCGGGCTCGGTCAGGACCAGCTCCTCGACGCCCTCGGGATAGAGCTCGACGTTGGCGCCGGTGCCGGCGCCGAGCTCGAGCACCCTCCCGTCTGCCTCGGCGAGCAGATCTGCGCGCATCTGTCGCAGGCCGGCCTCTTCCGTCGCCTTGAAGGCGCGGTCGTAGATCGCGGTGAAACCCCGTCCCCAGGTGGCGTCGTAGAGGCGTCCCATGGCCGCTCGGCCGGGCTTCGTCAGGCGGCGTCCCGCTGGGTCGCCGGGGGGGTTGCCTCGGATACGTCCCCCGCGGCCTCGTCGAGGCCCGGCTCGCTGGCCGCGGCGCGCTCCTCGTAGGCGTTGCGGGCGCCGTGGTCGACCTCGAACATCAGCTTGTGCGAACCCATCATGCGACCGACGGCCTCGGAGACCCGGCGCGGCATCAGGGCCGCGAAGCGGGTCATCGCCGCGTTCGAGCGGGGCACGTAGACGTCGAAGCGGCCGAGCTCGAGCGCGTCGACGATCTCGCGGGCGACGTCCTCGGCCTCGACCGGTTTGATCCATTTCTGGCTCAAGCCGGCGGTCAGTTCGGTGTTGACCACCGTAGGCATCACGCAGTGGACTTCGATGCCAGTGTCGCGCAGCTCGGCGCGGACGGCCTCGCTGATCCCGACCACGGCATGCTTGGTTCCCGCGTAGGTGGCGATGCCGGGAAGCGCCGTCTTCCCTGCCTGCGAGGCGATGTTGACGATGTGGCCGCTCCCGCGCGGTCGCAGCCGTTCGATCGCCAGCTGGGTGCCGACGATGACGCCGTAGACGTTGATGTCGAGCTGGCGGCGGATCGAGTCGTCGGACTCGTCGACCAGCGCCGTCACCGGCATGATCCCGGCGTTGTTGACCACCACGTCGACCGGGCCGAGCTGGCGCTCCGCCTCGTCGAGGAAGCCGGCGAAGGAGCCGCGATCGGTGACGTCGAGCGGGAGCGCCACGGTGCCGCCGCCGAGCTCGGTCGCCGTCTGCTCGGCCAGCTCGAGGTCGAGGTCGCCGAGCGCGATGCGGCAGCCCTTGCGGACCAGCGCCGTCGCGGTCGCCTTGCCGATCCCCCGGGCCCCGCCCGTGATCGCCACGACCTTGCCGTTCAGTGACCGCCGCTCTTTCGCCATCGTGCCCTCCTGGTTGTGCGGTGGGGCTCAGCCCACCGGCTTGTAGACGGTGACCACGGCGGCGCCGCCGAGGCCGATGTTGTGCTGGAGCGCGACCTTGGCGCCCTCGACCTGCCGCTTCTCCGCCTGGCCGCGCAGCTGCCAGGTCAGTTCCGAGCACTGCGCCAGCCCGGTGGCGCCGAGCGGGTGGCCCTTGGAGATCAGCCCGCCGGAGGGGTTGACGACGACCTTGCCGCCGTAGGTGGTCGCCTCTTCCTCGACCAGCTTGTGTCCCTCGCCCTCAGCGGCGAAGCCGAGCGCTTCGTAGGTGATCAGCTCGTTGGCGCTGAAGCAGTCGTGCAGCTCGCAGACGTCGACCTCGTCGGGGCTCACTTCGGCCTCCGCGTAGGCCTCCTCGGCCGCGGTCTTCGACATGTCGGAGCCGACGATCTTCATGCAATCGGTGTCGTCGGCGAAGGTCGAGGAGAGGTCGGTGACCATCGACTGGCCGGCGATCTCGATCGCCCGGTCCCAGAGGCCGTGCTCGTCGACGTAGCGCTCGGAGGCGACGATCGCGCAGGCCGAGCCGTCGGAGGTCGGCGAGCACTGCAGCTTGGTCAGCGGGTCGTGGATCATCCTCGCCGACTTGATCTCCTCCAGGCTGTATACGTCCTGGAACTGGGCGTAGGGATTGTTGACCGAGTGCTTGTGGTTCTTCCACCCGATCCAGGCGTAGTGGTCGGGGTTGGAGCCGTACTTCTGCATGTGGTCGCGGCCGGCGTTGCCGAACATCTGCGGCGCCGGCGGCGACTGCTCGGGGTCGCGGATCTCGAACATCCGCATCGCGTGCTTGTCGAGCGCGTTGGTGCGGTCGGTGTACTTGACGCCGAGGCTGCCGGGCTCCATCTTCTCGAAGCCGAGCGCCAGCGCGCAGTCGACGAGGCCCCCCTTTACCGCCTGGCGAGCCAGGAACAGCGCCGAGGAGCCGGTCGAGCAGTTGTTGTTGACGTTGACGACCGGGATTCCGGTCAGGCCGAGCTGGTAGAGCGCGCGCTGGCCGTAGGTCGAGTCGCCGTAGCAGTAGCCCGCGTAGGCCTGCTGGACGTCCTCGTAAGGAATGCCGGCGTCGGCGAGTGCCTTTTCCCCCGCCTCCTTGGCCCAGTCCGGGTAGTCGCCCTCCTTGGTGCCGGGCTTCTCGAACTTGGTCATCCCAACGCCGACTACGAAAGTGCGGTTGCTCAACTCTGGCTCCTCGAGGTTGGCCACGCCGGCGGGCGCGGTTTGGCTGCGTAGCCAGGAATTTACCGGACTTCTCCCCCCTCCCCCGGATTCGGCCAGATCGCGAAGGCGAGAAAGGCGATCAGGATGCCCAGCGCGGTGCCGGTCGCGCGCTCGTCGGCGGCCTCCAGAGCGGCCTCCCCGAGGGTGTCGCTGAGGAGGACGACGTAGACGGTGATCGCGGCGGTGAAGAGCGCGTACTGGACCGTCAGCAGGCCAAAGGCGAGCGCCGCGGAAGCGGTGAGGATCGCGCCGGAGATCAGGTCATCGGAAGCGAAGGCCTCGGCGGCGGCCGTGGCGACGATCAGGCCGAGCACGGTGCCGAGCGCGCGCAGGATCAGGCGGCGGTGGGTCTCGTCGATCTCGGGTCGCATCACGAAGAGGATCGTCAGCGGGACCCAGAACCCGTGCACGTGCATGTCAAGCAGGCGGTAGACGGCGACACCGGCGGCAAGGGAGGCCCCAAAGCGGATCGCGTGGCGGAGGTTGGGCGAGTCCAGGGCCAGGTTCGAGGCCAGCGCCGCGCGCGCGGCGAGCCAGCTCCAGCCGCTCTCCTCGTCCTCGGCGGCGCGGTCGACGAAGAGCCAGACCAGCAGCGACCAGAACGCCTGCCCAAGGGCGCCGATGGTCGCCCACAGCAGCGCCGGGGCGGCGTCCTCGGTCGGCAGGAAGAGTCCCTGGGCGACCAGCAGCGCCAGGGTGACCGAGAGGCCGAGGATCGCCAGCCGCAGGGAGACCGAGAAGCAGTAGCCGGCCGCGACGCCGAGCAGGCCCATCGCCAGGACCGCCAGTGGCGCCGACTGGCTGCTGAGGATTCCGATCGCGGCGGCGAGGCCGATCAACGGCGCCGAGACGGCCTGCCAGGCCGCCCGCGGGCCGGCGGGCGCGTCCATCCCGGGGAAGCCGGCGACCAGGGCGCCGGTGGCGATCGCGCCCTTGGTCGGGGAATCGAAGCCGAACTCGATCCCCAGGGCGACGGCGATCGGGACCGAGAGCAGGGCGCCGCGTCGCAGCGCCGGTCCCGGCTCGCTGGGCCCGATCGAGAACAGCGGCGAGGCGCGCAGGCGGCGGGCGGTGCCGGCGGCGTTGAAGAGGCGCCCGGCCGACCCGCCGGACGGCGGCTGGCTGAAGGTAATCTGGGAGGTCTTGGTCAACGCCGTTCTCAGCTCCGATCCTGCCGCAGGAGTGGGCATCTTCGCCGCCCTCGCGGCGGGAGTCGTCTCCTTCCTCTCCCCCTGCGTGCTGCCGCTGGTCCCTGGCTACCTTTCCGCGGTCACCGGCGTCTCCGCAAGCGAGCTCGACGACGCCGGCTGGCGCCGCGTCCTCGGCCCCAGTCTGCTCTTCGTGGCCAGCTTCTCGGCGATCTTCATCCTGCTCGGGCTCACCGCGACCGGCCTCGGCTCGACCCTGAAGGACCACCAGGAGCTGCTGACCAAGATCTCCGCAGCGCTGATCGTCGCGATGGGCGTGCTCTTCGTCGCCTCGCTCTTCGTCACCCGGCTGAACAAGGAGTGGCATGTCGATGGCCTGATGGAACGCGCCGGCAAAGGCGGCCCGGTCGTCGCCGGCGCCGCCTTCGCGATCGCCTGGACCCCTTGCATCGGGCCCACGCTCGGCGCGATCCTCGGCGCCGCCGCGCTCTCCGACTCGGCCGGCCGCGGCGCCTTCCTGCTGGCTGTCTACTCGGCCGGCCTGGCGATCCCCTTCCTGCTCACCGCCGTGGCCTTTTCCCGCATGACCACCGCCTTCGCCGTGGTCAAGCGCCACTACCAGGCGATCGTCGCCGTCGGCGGCGTGATCCTGATCGCGATGGGCGTGCTGATCTGGACCGGCGAACTCAACCAGCTCAACGGCGAAGTCCAGAGCTGGTTCGAACGCAGCGGCCTCGACTTCTTCAACTTCTAGCCCACGCGTCTGCATTTAGGCCCCTATAGAGGCCCCAGAGCAGACGCGTGCTCAGTTGCTGACCGGCGCGGCGGTCTCGAGCTCTTTGCCGACCGCCTCGGTGATCTCGAGGCCGTCGTCCTCGAGGTCGCGGGAACAGACGATGCGGAAGCGGCCGGTCCCGATCTCGCCGTCGGGCACGACCGGGAGCCCGCGGATCGTGTCCCACCCCAGCCGCTCGACCTCGAACGGGTTCATCCGCACCTCGGCCGCCGGAAACGGGCAGTTCGAGTTGTGCTGGTCGATCGCCTGCGAGATCGCCTCCAGGTTCTTCGCCTCGGGTGAAGCCACGGCCCAAGTCTAGGCCGGACGCGTCCATCCCCCCTCCTACCATCGACGGGTGGCCGATAAGCGGACGATCGCGCATCTCGACATGGACGCCTTCTACGCATCCGTCGAGCTGCGGCGGCGGCCGGAGTTGAGGGGGAAGCCGGTGGTCGTCTGCGGGTCGGGACCGCGGGCGGTGGTGACGACGGCGAGTTACGAGGCGCGGAAACTGGCCGGGATCCACTCGGCGATGCCGGCGGCGGTGGCTCGGCGGAGGTTGCCGGACGCGATCTACCTGCGGCCGGATTTCCCGGCCTACCGGGAGGCCTCGGCGCAGGTGATGGAGGTGCTGCGCCGCAACGTGGAGACGGTCGAGGTGGTCGGGCTCGACGAGGCATATCTGGACCTGACCGGGATCTTCTCGCCGAAGGCGACGATGCGGCGGGTGGCGACGGAGATCCGGCGCGAGGCCGGCCTCACCTGCTCGGTGGGGATCTCCGAGAGCCGGATGCTCGCCAAGGTCACCAGCGAGCTCGGCAAGCCGGCGGGGCTCGTTGTCCTCTCCCGTGAGAAGGCCCTGGAGCGCTTCGCCGGCGAGTCGCCGGGGCTGATCCCCGGCATTGGCCCCAAGACCGTGGTCAAGCTGCGGGCGATGGGGATCGGGACCCTGGCCGAGCTCGGGCGCCGCGAGCGCGCGGAGCTGGAAGCGGCCTTCGGGCCCCGCTCCGGCGCCTGGCTGCGCGCCCGCGGCCAGCTCCTCGACGAGACCCCGATCACCGTCTCCCGCGAGACCAAGTCGCAGTCGACCGAGATCACCTTCGACTTCGACGTCGCCGACCGGGCCGAGATCGAGCGGCACATCACAGAGCTCTCCGAGGAGCTCTGTCGCCGCCTGCGCAAGCGCGAGCTCGAGGGGCGGACGATCGGGATCAAGGTCCGGCTTGACGACTGGACCAACGTCACCCGCTCGCACACGGTCGAGGCGCCGACGAACGATCCGGCCGTGGTGGGGCCGGCGGCGCTCGATCTGTTGCGCGCCTACGACCCGCCGCGACCGGTGCGACTGCTCGGCGTTCGCCTCGCCTCCTTCGAGCACGGGGAGGACGCCGAGCAGGCCGAGCCGGAGCCGCAGCTCCAACTCGGCCTGCCGGGCTGAGCGCGCTCAGCGGTTCGCCAGGACCGTGCCCACTCCGGGGAACCCGAGTCGCTCCTTGACCGCCTCGGTGAGGTCGTAGTCGCGATCGGCGACGTAGGGGCCGCGGTCGATCACCGGCACGGTGACGGTGCGGCCGCGGTAGCGCAGCTTCACGCTGGTGCCGCAGGGCAGCGTCTTGTGGGCGACGCCCATCGTCCCCGGAAGCAGGGTGCCGCCGCAGGCGACGCCGTTGCCGTAGAGGCCGGGTCCGTAGTAGGAGGCACCGGCGTAGCGGTAGCTCGTGAGGCGGCGCGCCGGGCTGGCCGAACCTCGGTGCGTCGGCCCGTGGACGCCGAAGGCCCGCACGGCGTAGTTGCCGGTCCGCTGCGGCGACCAACGCAGGGCGAAGGTGCCGTTGGCTTTGGTCGTCGTGGTCAGAACGCCGGCGTTTGGCCCGCGGAAGACCAGCTTGACGCGATGGCGCCCCTGCGGGCGGACCTTGCCGTGGACGGCGAGTCCGTTGCCGCTGAGGACGGTGTGCCCCGAGAGGTGCAGGGAGACGTGGGACTGTGCCCGCTTGGGCTCGTGATGGTGCGAGTTCTTCGCCGTGGCCGGTGTAATGCCGATCGACAGCGCGGTGGCGGCTGCCACCGCGGGCAGGAGGTATCGCATCTTGTATAGCTCGCTTTCTCGCTGCCTACGGGGTTAGCTGACGGGCTCGCGAACCCGGCACAGCACCGGTCTCGCTACGGGCGGCTCGCCGCCCGATTCGCCCCGGCCGCGGCGTCTCACCGCGGCAATTGGGTCCCCCGCTCCCCGTCGCTTGGCGCGAGGGGACTCGGCAGATGGGTTCGCTCGTTTAGTTGAGGAACACCGTAGAAAGGGTCTGGCAGCGCCAGAGTGACGGCACTCACACGCACTCGTTTCGGCAAGAAGGCGTGCAAATGGCTTGTTGAAGGGGAAATTCTGATTTCAACCAGCCTTGCCGCCTGTGCGAAGATGAACCGATGGCGGCCGAAAGACTGACGGGACTCGACACCTCCTTCTTGCATATGGAGCGCGCCGGGGCCCACATGCACGTCGCCTCGACGATCATCTTCGAGGGTTCCGCGCCCTCCCATCAGGAGTTCCGCGACCACATCGCCTCGCGCCTGCACCTGGTTCCCCGCTTCCGCCAGAAGCTGCGCTTCGTTCCCCTCGATCAGGGCCGCCCTGTCTGGGTCGACGACCCTTACCTCAACCTCGATTACCACGTGCGCCAGACCGCGCTGCCAGCGCCGGGCTCTGAGGAGCAGCTGCGCAACCTGGCGGCACGGGTCTTCTCCCAGCAGCTCGACCGCAGCAAGCCGCTCTGGGAGATGTGGCTGGTCGAGGGCCTGCACGACGGGCGCTTCGCGATCGTCGGCAAGAGCCACCACGCGCTCGTCGACGGCGTCTCGGGGGTCGACATCACCACCGTCCTCTTCGATCTCGACGCCGAGCCGCAGGGAAGCCCCTCCCCCGCCCCACCCTGGCTCGCGCGTCCCGAACCGACCGACCTCGAGCTGCTCTCCGACGCCTGGCGCGAGCGCCTGACCAGCCCGAAGGAGATCGCCCGTGGCTTCCGCGCCGCCCTGCGTGGCCCGCGCCAGGTCCTGCGTGGTGTCGGCGCCACCTCGAAAATGATCGGTGCCGGCATGGCCGCCCCCAGCAGCGTCTTCAACGTCGAGATCGGCCCGCACCGCCGCTTCGCGATCACCCAGGCCGACCTCGCCGAGCTGAAGCGCGTCAAGGATGCCCACGGTGGCACCGTCAACGACGTCATTCTCGCGATCGTCGCCGGCGCGCTCGGCAAGTACCTGCGCGCCCGCGGCCACGACACCGAGGGTCTGGAGCTGCGGGTGATGGTCCCGGTCAGCGTTCGTGCCGAGGAAGAGCACGGTGCGCTCGGCAACCGGATCTCGGCGATGATGGCGCCACTGCCGGTCTGGTGCGAGGACCCGGTCGAGCGGCTGCACATCCTCACCGAGCAGATGGGCGATCTGAAGTCCTCCGGGCAGGCGGTTGGGGCTGAGATCCTGACCAAACTGACCGACTTCGCGCCCTCGACGATCGCCTCCCAGGCCGCCCGCCTGCAGCCGGCGCAGCGCTTCTTCAACCTGGTCGTGACCAACGTGCCGGGACCCCAGTTCCCGCTCTACGTGCTCGGCCGCAAGATGGAGTCGATCTTCCCGATGGTGCCGCTGGCCCGGCGCCAGGCGCTCTGCATCGGGATCATGTCCTACAACGGCCAGGTCAACTTCGGCCTGATCGGCGACTACGACGCGATGGCCGACCTCGACAGCTTCGCGCTCGACCTCGAGGCCGCGACCGAGGAAACGATCGCCAGCGCCGGCAAGCCACGGCGCGTCAAGACGGGCAAAGCCAAGGCCTCGGCCAACGGCAGCGGCACCCTCGCGGCCGAGTCGCGTCCCTAGCGCACCAGTTCCCCGCGGATCTCGAACGGGACCTGGTCGGTCAGGTAGCTCCAGTCGAGTCGGCGGGCGCTGAAGCCGCTGGCGCTGGCGTCGGCGTTGACGACGATCGCCGTGATGCGGTCGTAGCTGCCGGGGTTGCGCAGGCGCACCGCGAGCCTGCCTCCACCCCGGCTGTAGTCGAGCCGGGTGACCGTGCGGCCCTGACGCTCGCTGCCGATTCGGCCGACCAGCGCCAGCGAGGCCGCCGTGCCGCGTGGGGCCAGCGCCCGCACCACCACCGCCCGACCGGCCCGGGTGGAGACCCGCAGCAGGGTGAACGTGGTGTGGTTGAGCGTCCGCATCAGCGGCCGTCCGCCCAGGGGCAGCACTCCCTGCCGCGGCATGTCCGGGAACCGCCTGCTCTCGCGGAACCCCTCCCCCGTGCGCCACTCGGCGACCGCGGCGGCAAAGTGGGCGAAGTCGTGACCGAGGTCGGAGCGGCCGGCAGCGCGGATCGCGGCGTCGTAGGCGGCTACGGAGAAGCCGCCCGGCCGCAGGTGGACAGCCCGCGCCCAGGCCCGGCGCACGATCGCGGCGCCGTAGCGTCGCGACAGCCACTGGTTCCAGACCGCCGAGCCGTACTCCTTGATCGAGCTCGCGGTCAGTGGCGTGTCCCAACGCCGCACCCAGCGCCGCACGTAACGCAGGTAGTCGTCGATGCCGTTGAAGACCTCGTCCTCCATCCAGGTCGCCGTCGACTCGGCGAACCAGGGGTCCTGGAAGGCGTCGTAGCCGAACTGGAGGATGTGGTTGTACTCATGGGCGAGCGTCACCTGCAGGTCCTCGGCCGCGCTCGTGCCGGGGAACTCGAAGGCGCTGTAGTCGTTGTCGAGGACGAGGTAGCCGTGCAGCCGGCGCGGGATCCGGTGCTCCTCGCTTGCCTGGCCGCGATCGGGAGCGGCGTAGCCGAACAGTTCGCCGCCGATCTGGGAGAGGTAGACGTCGGTCTTGCCCCGCCCTCCTCCCCGGCGCCCGTCGCTCTTCGCCTCGCGCCAGCCCAGCTTCTCGTTCTCGACCTCGTGCACACGTTCCGCGGTCCGCAGCACCTGCTCGACGAAGTTGGGGACTCCGTTCGAGTCGGCGTCGGCGAGGTTGGGGGCGTCGATCCCCTCGGCGACCCAGTGCACGCAGAAGTGACGCGAGCAGCGCGGCGACTTCGGTGCCTCCGGCACCGTGTAGGCGTTGCGGTTGGGATCGGGGTCGTCGGTCGGCCGTCCCCGCGGCACCAGGAACGGCTTCTGACTCGGCGAGGCCAGACTCGGGACCGCGGCTGCGAGTCCGCTGGAGGCCTGGACGGACGCGGGCACGCAGGCGAGGAGCAGCGTCAGCGCCGCCGAGAAACCGACCAGGTGGCGACGGCGGTCCCGCATCGGCCGCACCCTAGCGTCCGCCCCGGTTTGCTCCGCCCGTCTCGACGGGGATACTTCGCCGGTGACCGCCCCCGCACCGGCATGCGTATAGCCCTCGCCCAGATCGATCCCACCGTCGGCGATATCGACGGCAACGCGGCCAAGGTCGCCGAGTGGACCGAGCGCGCCCGCTCGGAGGGCGCCGAGCTGACGATCTTCCCCGAGCTCTGCATCCCCGGCTACCCCGCCGAGGACCTCTACCTGAAGCGGCACTTCCTCGAGGCCAACCGCAGCGCCGTCGAGGAGCTCGCCCGTGGAGTCGAGGGGATGACCGTGCTCGTCGGCTTCGCCGAGCAGGCCGCAGCCGAGGACGACGCCCGTCATGCCCATAACTCGCTTGCCGTCCTCGCCGACGGCGGCGTCCGTGCCGTCTACCGCAAGATGCGATTGCCCAACTACGCCGTCTTCGACGAGCAGCGTTACTTCATCCCCGGCACGGAGCCGCTCACGGTCGAGGTCGGCGACCAGCGAATCGGCCTGACGATCTGCGAGGACTGCTGGGTGCCCCGGCCCGCCGGCCCAGACCGAGGCGGAGCAGGGCGCCACGCTCATCGTCAACCCCTCGGGTTCGCCGTATCACCGCGGCAAGGGCCGCGAGCGGCTGGAGATGTTCGCCGCCCGTTCCCGCGCTTACGGCACCTACTTCGCCTTCTGCAACCTCGTCGGCGGTCAGGACGAGATCGTCTTCGACGGCCAGAGTCTGGTCACCGGTCCCGGCGGCGAGCCGATCGCCCGCGCCGCCCAGTTCGAGGAGGAGCTGCTGGTCTGCGAGATCCCCGGGACCGCGCCCGGGACTCTCGCCGAGCCACTGGACGACCTCGACGAGGTCTACGCGGCGCTGACCCTCGGCTTGCGCGACTACGTGCTGAAGAACGGGTTCGGCCACGTCGGCGTCGCCCTCTCGGGGGGCATCGACTCCGCCCTGGTCGCGACGCTGGCGGCCGACGCCGTCGGCCCCGACCGGCTCACCTGCGTGGTCATGCCCTCGCCTCATTCCAGCTCTGAAACCCAGGGCGACGCCCGAACTATCGCCGCCAACCTCGGCTGCGAGCTGATCGAGATCGAGATCGAGTCGATGATGGGCGACTACGAGCGAGCGCTGGCCGGCTCCCCGGCCCGGCCTTCGGAGCCCGACCTGGCGGCGGAGAACATCCAGGCCCGGATTCGCGGCAACCTGATGATGGCGCTCTCCAACCGCCACGGCTGGTTGGTGCTGACGACCGGCAACAAGAGCGAGATGTCGGTTGGCTATGCGACCCTCTACGGCGACATGGCCGGCGGCTTCGCGGCGATCAAGGACGTGCCGAAGACGCTCGTCTACGAGCTGACCCGGCGGCGCAACGAGCGGGCGGGGAAGGAGCTGGTGCCCGCCTCGGTCCTCGAGCGCTCCCCGTCGGCCGAGCTGCGGCCCGACCAGCTCGACAGCGACTCGCTGCCCCCCTACGACCTGCTCGACCGCATCCTCGAGGCCTACGTCGAGCGCGACCAGGGACGCGAGGAGATGATCGCCGCCGGGATGCCGGCCACCACCGTCGACGAGGTGATCCGCATGGTCGATCGCTCCGAGTACAAGCGCCGCCAGGCCGCGCCCGGGATCCGGATCACCCCGAAGGCCTTCGGCAAGGACCGCCGCCTGCCTATCACCAACCGGTTCGGGGGCTAGGGCGCGCCCTGGTTCTCCGGAAGCGGGCGGATGGCGATCGTCATTTGCGCTAGAGCGCAGAGTTTTCCCTCGTCGTTGGTGATCTCGGCGTCCCAGACCCAGGTGGTGCGGCCGCGGTGGCGGGCGCGGGCGGTCACCTCGGCGCCGCCCTCGGTGACGGGGCGGATGAAGCTGACGCTGATCGACTGGCCCATCGCAGCCATTCCCTGATCGAGGACGGCGAGCGCCGTCGCTCGTGAGCAGACGCTCTCGACCAGCGTCGAGAGCACGCCGCCGTGCAGGAGGCCGACCGGCTGGCGCAGCTCGTCGCGCAGCTCGATCCGGACCCGGGCGTGGCCGGGGTCGTCGTCAAGCCACTCGGTTCCCACCAGCTCGTCGAAGTGGGAGCGCAGTCCGCGGGGGTCGTCAGCCATGACGGCAACCCTAATAGGGTGTCCGAGGATGGCGCTCAGCGAGGACCAGAAGGCGATGCTGCGGCTGCTCGCGCAGCGCGGCGAGCAGGGCTATGAAAACCTCAGCGCCCTGCTTGGGATCGGCACCGACGAGGTCTACGCGAAAGCCCAGGCTGCCGCCGCACAGCTCGAGGCGGAAGGGATTCCGGCGCCGAGCGTCCCACCGCCCCCCGGAGGCTCGGAGCCAGCACCGCCCGCGGCCAAGGAATCGCCGCCCGCGGAGGAAGAGCCCGCCGAGAGCCCTTCCCCGGAGCCCGAGTCCGCCCCTGACCCTCCGCGGCCCGCGGCGAAGCCTGCCCCCGAGGCGCCGGCGCCCAGCCCCACCCCTCCCTCGCGTTCCGGCTTCGAGCTGCCGAGCGGCAGGGGTGCCCGGGCGGCGGTCGCCGCCAGCGCCCTGGTCGTGGTGGCACTCGTCCTGATCCTCCTGCTCGGCGGTGGAGACGACTCGGGGGACAACGGATCCGCCAACTCGAGTGAAGCGCCCACGGCCGCGGAAACCGCGAGCGAAGCGGCGAAAGCGACCCCGAACCTGACCCAGGCCGTGCTCAGCCCGGTCAACGGCGGCGACGCCGAAGGCAGGGCGATCTTCGGTCGCGTCAAGAAGAACGTGATCCTCCAGGTCCAGGCGGAAGGCCTCGAGCCCTCGCCCAAAGGCTCGTCCTACACCGTGTGGCTCTACAAGTCGCCGAAACTGGCGCTCCGCGTAGGCTCGGTCAACGTCACCGAGTCGGGTGGGGTCGCGGCCCAGTTCCCGCTCCCCGCCGAACTGCTGACTTACATCGCCGGCGGCGCCTTCGACCAGATCGACATCTCCCTGACCGAAAGTGCCGCCTACCAGGCCGAGATCGCGAAAGCGAAAAAAGAGGAACGCCTGCCCTCCTACGTCGGCGAAGACGTTCTCCGCGGCCCGATCACCGGCCCGGCGATCCGTTGATCTGACCCAAGCAGATCAAGGACGCAGGAAGCGAAGCGTGCTCTGCACGTGAGCGACCGAGGACGTCGAGATGCGCCGGGTCAGATCAACGGATCAGCTTGCCGGGGTTCATGATCCCGGTTGGGTCCAGCTGCTCCTTGACCGCCCGCAGCACGTCGAGCCCGGTCCGACC
The DNA here is from genome assembly GCA_963802935.1 of uncultured Solirubrobacterales bacterium. Classification (GTDB taxonomy): domain Bacteria; phylum Actinomycetota; class Thermoleophilia; order Solirubrobacterales; family 70-9; genus VAYN01. The sequence goes on from CAWDKO010000009.1 coordinate 249,240, forward strand.
CACCTCGGCCTCCATGTAGGGGGCGTGATCGCGGCCGACGGCGTGGTGGTGGGTGATCGTGCCGCCACAGGAGACGATCGCCTCGCAGGCGGCGCGCTTGACCGCGCCCCACTGCTCCAGCTCGGCGCCGCGGCGGCTGCGCGAGATGAAGGTGAAGTAGAGCGAGGCGCCGTCGGCGTAGGCGTGCGAGAGATGGCACCAGACGAGGCCGGGCGTGCCCTCGGCGTCGAGAGCGCCCCCGATTGCGGCGGCGACCGCCCGGTGCAGCTCGCCGAGTCGGCTCCAGGTGTGCGAGGTCTCCAGCGTCTCCACCATCGCCCCCATGCCGATCAGGGTGTCGCGCAGATACGGACCCTGGTAGCGGCCGTGCTCCCAGGAGCGTCCCGCCGCCTGCCCGAGGTAGGCGGCACCGCCGGCGCGCAGCGCCCGCACCGTCAGTGCCCGCCGCCGCGCCACCGACTCCTCGCCCCCCTCGAAGCCGACGATCGTCAGGCAGCCGCCCTGCCGTTTGCGGACCCCTAGATAGCCGCCGAACAGCCTGCCGGCGACGCCGCGCGGCCCCGAGAGCGCCAGCGAGCCCTGCGTCTCCTCCTCGTCGGAAACACGGACGATGTCCGGGAGACCGGGGCCCTGCGCCAGCGCCCGCACGATCTCGGCGCCAGACTCGAAGCTCTCCGCCATCCACGCCTCGTAGCGGCACACGCGTGGCTGCGGGCGCACCCGCACCGTCACGTCGGGGATGACGCCGAGGACGCCCTCGGAGCCGACGATCAGCTCCCGCAGGGCCGGCCCAGCCGCGGTGTGCGGGGTTTCCAGCGTCTCCATCTGCCCCGTGGGGGCAATCAGCCGGACCGAGCGGACCAGGGCGTCGAAGCGGCCGTAGCCGCTCGAGGCCTGTCCGGCCGAGCGAGTAGCGGCGAAGCCGCCGACGGTCGCGTACTCGAAGGACTGGGGGAAGTGGCCGAGAGTGAAGCCCTGGGCCCCCAGCGCTGCCTCCGCCTCCGGGCCGCGCAGACCGGCGCCGAGCCGAGCCGTCAGCGAGCGCTGGTCGACCTCGACGTCGCGCAGGGAGGCGAGATCGAGGCTGATCAGGCGCTCGTGGCTGCCGCGCAGCGGCTCGATGCCGCCGACGACGCTGGTCCCGCCGCCGTAGGGCACGACGGCGATCCCCTCGGCGGCGCAGACATCCAGCACCTGGCGCAGCGCCTCGGCATCGGCCGGCATCACGACCGCGTCGGGCGCATCGTCGAGCTGGGCGCTGCGGAGCCGGGCGAGGTCGACGTATCCGCACCCGGTCGCATGACGCAGGCGGTCCTCGGCCGCGGTGAAGATCCCCTCCGGCCCGACCGCGTCGGTCAGAGCGGCGGGCAGCGACTGCGCCGGCGGCAGCGGGAACTCCTCGAGGCCGGCCGCGAGTGGCCAGGCGTCCAGGTCCCCGATCCGGTCGCGCAGCACCGTCAGCGCCTCCGCGTCGAGCTCCGGCTCGACCGCCGGGTCCCCCCAACCCCACCACTTCGAGTCACGCCGGGGGGTCACGCCGGTCCCTCAATGGCGTTTTTGTTGCCCATAGGGCAACAAAGTCGACATGCGCTCACGCGAGCGCCCTCTCGATTCCGTCGAGCGCTTCCTCGAGGATCTCACCCTGGCCACGTCGCATCATCGGCGAGCCCAGCCGCGACATCCCTTTCAGCACCTGCACGGAGCTGAGGCCGACCTTGGCCCCACCGTCGTCCGCCCGCAGGGCGATCTCGATCTGCGAGCTGCGCAGGTGGCGGGCAAACGGCGTTCCCTCCAGCTGCTGCTCCCAGACATAGCGCTCGTTCTCGGCCGAGCTGAGGCAGCGGTAGTCGGCCCGGACCCCGCGACCCTCGGCCGTCTCCAGCACCTTGGTCCACTGGCTGCGCCGACCGCCGCTCTTGCCCTCGACGTTCTCAACCCGGCTCACCCGCGGCCACCAGCGCGGCAGGCTGTGCGGATCGGAGATCAAGCGCCAAACCTCCTCGGGAGGCGCGGCAATCGTTCGTTTCCGAGTTACGCGAGGCATGGATTAGGACCCGAGAGCCAAGTCTGGCAAGGACGCAGGGAGCGAAGCGTGCTCTGCACGAGCGACCGAGGACACCGCCAGACGCCGGCTCTCGTCTGATCCCCGGCGAGGCGGCGCAGGTCGCGTACGAGCAGCAGGTGCTTGAGGTGGCTGACCGTCGCCGCCAGGCTTTCCAGGCTCTGCAGGGCCTCTTTGCGGCGCTCGGGGTTACGCGAACGCAGCGACGGCCCCAGCAGCGCTTCCAGCAGGTTCGCCTCGCGGTCGGCGGAAGAGCGGAAGACGCGCAGGTTGCGAGCGCCGACGCCGACCCGGGAGAGCTCGTTGGCGGCGCGGACGATCTCGCGATCGGTCTCGTCGTAGACCGTCTTGCCGTCGCGTTTCTCCGGCTGCACGATGCCGAAGTTCTCGAGTTCGGCGATCAGCTCCTCGCGGGCGCCGGTCTCCTCGATCACCTCGTCGAGGGTGAGATGGGCGCGCGAGGTCTCGACCAGGATCGCCCGCCGCACAGAGCCCCCGGCTGGGCGCTTGTCGCCATCGCCGAGCCCGATGTCGCCACCGGCGGCAAGCTCCTGGCGAATCACCCGCAACGGCAGGAACTCGTCGCGCTGCAGGCGCAGGATCGTGCGCAGGCGCTCGACGTCGGCCTGGCTGTAGAGGCGGTAGCCACCGGAGGTGCGCCGCGGGCTCAGCAGCTTCTGGTCCTCGAGGTAGCGGATCTTCGAGATCGAGACGTCGTCGAACTCGCTCTGGAGGATCTTGCAGACCGCCCCGATCGTCAACGCCTTGCGCGGGCGGCTGGCCGATTCCGGCGGCCGGGCTGGGGATTCCGAGACGGCCACCGCTCAGCGCTCCAGGTAACTGAGCTTGTACTTGCCGACCTGGATCTCATCGCCATCGGCGAGCCGGTGCGACTCGATCCGGCGCCGGTTCACGTAGGTCCCGTTGAGCGAGCCGAGGTCATCGATGTAGAGACCGTCGCGGCGCCGCACCAGCAGCGCGTGGTTACGGGAGACGGTGACGTCGTCGAGGAAGACGCCGGCGTCGGGGCTGCGGCCGATGCTGACCCGGTCGGAGTCGATGCTGAAGCTCTCTCCGGCGCGGCCACCGCCGGCGCGGATCACCAAGGCCGCCCCCGCCGCCTCGACGACCTCGTCGATGTCGACCGGCTGCATGTCGCCGGTGTCGTCGACGGTGTAAGTCATCGTCGTCGGGTCATCGCCGGACTCCGCCGGGCCGCCCAGGTAGGCGCCGCACTTCTGGCAGTAGTTGGCGCCCTCCGGGTTGGCGAACCCGCACTCGGGGCAGTGGACGGTCATGCTCGGCTCCCGCGTTCAGGCCGCGGGCTCGTCCTCCGGCGCCGCCTGCGCCTTGCCGGCGAGGATCTCGGTCAGCTTGCTGACGTCGTCGCCGGTGATCATCGACTCGCCGGCATCGTGTTTGTCGCGCAGGCGGTTGACGAGCTCGGCCCGGAGGATGTCGATCTTTCCGTGCAGGACGCGCCGCTTGTAGGAGATCTCGTTCTCCTCCTCCGTGAGCTTGTCGATCAGGTCCTTCAGCTCTTTGTCGCTGAGGGAGCCCAGATCGGGAAAGGTGTCCTCCATCTCGCTCCTTAATTTAGGAGGCGCTGCCGGCCTCCGTTTGCGCAGGCGACGATTATAGGTCGAACCGTCCCCAAGGTTCAACCGCAGGTTGAAGGTTCACCCAGTCTGGCCGCTGCCTTGCAGCCGCGCCGCGCGAACAGCCCGGACGCCGGCGCGGGCGTAGAGCCCGGTGGCGAGGATCGCCATCGCCAGGCCCCACAGCACCAATGCGGTCGCCACCCAGCCCGGGGCGAAGAGGGCGAGCCAGATCCCGCCCATGATCGGGAAGACCGAGATCCGCCCCGGCCAGTTGACCTCGATGTCGACGCCGTGGCGCAGCCCGTACTGGGCGAGGAAGAGCATCGCCAGCTCACGTAGGGCGAGCAAGGCGAGGAGCCAGCGGGGCAGCAGCTCGAAGCTCCAGCAGACGACGGCGCCGGCGAGGATCGTGAGGCGGTCGACCAGCGGATCCAGCAGGGCCCCCATGCGGCTGTACTGCCCGGTGACGCGGGCGAGGAAGCCGTCGAGGTAGTCGCCGGCCGCGATCGCCCAGAAGACCATCGCGGCCAACAGCGAGTTGCCGATCCTCGGTCTCGTAGGCGAGGTAGAGGAAGACGGGCAGCGCCGCCAGGCGCAGGTACCCGACCAGGTTGGGGATCGTCCAGGGGTGCAGCGGCTCCCCCTTACGGGTCGAGCGCGGTTTCGGCCCGCTGCGGTCGAGCCCGAAGAGGCGGCGCACACGGCCGCGGCCGAAGGGGGCGCGGCTAGGCATCGATGCCCTGGAGGAGCGCCAGTGCCCGCTCGGCGGCCTCCTCCACGGGCAGCTCGTGCTCGGCGCTGCTGGCCCGCTCGGAGGCCTCGACGACGCCGTTGGCGAGGCCACGGCGGCCGACGACGATGCGCAGCGGACAGCCGAGCAGCTCAGCGTCGGTCAGCTTCTCCCCCGGCCCGGCGTCGCGGTCGTCGTAGAGGACCTCGGCCCCGGCCGCGCGCAGCTCGTCGTAGAGGCGGTCGGCCGCCTCCCGCTCTGGCTCCCCCGCCTTGGCGAGGGAGACGAGGTGGACGTTCCAGGGCGCCAGCGCCCGCGGCCAGACGATCCCGCGCTCATCGGCGCCCTGCTCGATCGCGGCGGCGGCGATGCGGGCCGGCCCGATCCCGTAGCTGCCCATCACGATCGGCCGCTCGTTACCGTCCGCGTCGAGGTAGGTGGCGCCGAGCGGCTCCGAGTAACGGGTCCCGAGCTTGAAGATATTGCCGACCTCGATCGCCGGCTCGATCTCGATCGTGCCCCCGCTGGGGACGGCGTCGCCGGCCTCGACGTTGCGCACGTCCATCTCGTAGGCCTCGAAGTCCCGGGCCGGGTCGATGCCGCGCAGGTGGGTGTTCGGCTTGTTGGCGCCGGAAACGTAGGAGCTGCCGGTGAGTGCCGCGTCCTTGATGATCGGCAGGTTGCTCTCGACCGGGCCGAGGTAGCCGACCGGGCCGAGCTGAGCTTCGATCTCCTCGCTGCTCGCCTGGCGGAAGTCGGTCCTCATACCGTTGCGCAGCTTGATCTCGTTGAGCCGGTGATCGCCGCGGAGAAGGACGAGGACCATCCCGCGACCCTCGACGACGATCGGCAGGGTCTTGATGAAGGCGCCGTGGGGCAGCCCGAGCTCAGCGGCCACCTCCTCGACCTTGGTCAAGCCGGGCGTGTCGACCTCCTCGGGCGCGGGGAGCGGCGCCGGCAGCTCGACCGCTTGTGCGGTCGCCGAGGCGACCTCGACGTTGGCGGCGTAGCCGGGCGCCAGCGCCACCTCGTTCTCTCCAGCGGCGCACGGCGCCATGTACTCGTCGGCGCCGGAGCCACCCATCATCCCGACGTCGGACTCGACCTTGTACCAGCGCAGCCCGCAGCGGTCGAGGATGCGCTCGTAGGCCCCGGCCTGGGCCTCGTAGGAGCGCGCCAGGCCCTCCTCGTCGCGGTCGAAGGAGTAGGCGTCCTTCATCGTGAACTCACGGGTGCGGAGGACGCCGGCGCGCGGCCGCGGCTCGTCGCGCTCCTTGGTCTGGATCTGGAACATCGACATGGGCAGGTCGCGATAGGAGCGCACCTCGCGGGCGACGTGGTAGGTCACCGCCTCCTCGTGGGTCATCGCCAGCACCATCGGCGACCCCTTGCGGTCATCGAGCTTGAACAGCTCGTCGATCGCGTAGCGCCCGGTCTTCTCCCAATTCTCGGCCGGCTGCAGAACGGGCATCAGCATCTCCTGACACCCGATCGCCTCCATCTCATCGCGGATGATCGCCTCGACCTTGCGCATAACCCGCCAGCCGGCCGGCAGATAGGTCCAGAGCCCCGCCCCGAGCTGGCGGATCAACCCCGCCCGCACCATCAGCTTGTGCGACAGCGCCTCCGCGTCCGACGGGGCCTCCTTCAAGGTGGGGAGGAATGCTTGGCTGAGGCGAGTCATCCGTGAAACCTATCCCGCTCCTCCGGCGGGTGGCACGAGGGGACAGACCGAGAACGAATGCCTCGCCCGCAGGTCTGTCCCCTCGTGACAGGCCCGCCGGCCGGAGTGGTCAGGCTCGCGTGAACCGTCTCCCAGCGGTCGGCGAGGCCTCCTCGTCGAGCAGGACCTTGTCCGACTCGCCTTTTTCGGCCGCTTCGTGCTCCATCTGGGCGATCTTCTCCGGGGTCAGGTCGCCGGCGTTTTCCTCCTCGATCCGCGCCACCCACTCGGCGCCCTCCTGCGACTCGGCCTCGTCGAACTCGACCTCGCCGCCGCGGTCGAGCGACTTGTCGATCTCCTCGAAGAGGGTGTCGACCAGCTTCGCCTGCGGGACCTTCCGCAGCGGCTTACCACCGGCGAAGATCAGGCCCTCGTTCTTGGCCCCGGCGATGCCGAAGTCGGCGTGGCTGGCCTCGCCGATCCCGTTGACCGCGCAGCCCAGCACCGCCACCTCGACCGGCTCCTCGTAGCCTTCCAGCCGCTGCTCGATTTCGGCCACGACCGAGTCCATGTCGAACTGGAGGCGGCCGCAGGTCGGGCAGGCGATCAGCACCGGGCCTTTCTCGCGCAGCTGCAGCGCCTTGAGGATCTCCCAGGCGACTTTGACCTCCTCCTCGGCGTGAAAGGTCGAGAGGCTGATCCGGATCGTGTCCCCCACCCCATCCGCCAGCAGCGTCCCCAGTCCAACCGCCGATTTGAGCGAGCCCGACCACTTCGTCCCCGCCTCGGTGATGCCGAGGTGGAGCGGGTAGGGGACCTTCTCGCTCAGCAGCCGGTTGGCGGCGATCGTGTACGGCACGTTGGTCGACTTGATCGAGACCTTGAAGTTCTCGAAGTCGAGACCCTCCATCAGTTCGACGAACTCGACCGCCGCCGCGACCAGCGCCTCGACCGGAGCCTCGCGCTCGAGCTCGTGCAGGTGTTTGGGCAGCGAGCCGGAGTTGACCCCGATCCGCATCGGCACGTTCGCCGCGTTTGCCCGCTCGGCCACCTCCGCGACTTTCTCGCGGCCGCCGATGTTGCCGGGGTTGAGGCGGATGCAGTGGGCGCCGGCGTCGATCGCCTTCAGCGCCAGGGTGTGGTTGAAGTGGATGTCGGCGATCACCGGGATCGGCGACTCGCGCACGATCGTCTTCAGCGCCTCCGCGTCCTGCTCGCGCGGGACCGCGCAGCGAACGATGTCGGCGCCGGCCTCGGCGACCTTGTGGATCTGCTCCATCGTCGCCGGCAGATTGGCGGTCTCGGTCTTGGTCATCGTCTGCACCGCGACCGGCGCACCGCCGCCGATCGGCACCTTGCCGACGAAGATCTGCCGCTTAGAAGCCATTCGGAGACTCCACGTGTGCGACTGGCGAGCGCCGTACCGCGCAGCGTCCGCCGCCGCCAGGCGTGCGCGGGGAGTTTTCGGAGGGCTTCTCTAAAGCCATGGCTACAGCGTATTAGGGTCGCCCGGCGGGCCGGTCAGCGCACGTTGTACGCGTCGCTGCCGAGGCGGCCGATGTCGTTGGTCAGGCCGATCACCATCAGCACCATCACCAGCGCGAACCCGATCACGGTGGCGCGCTCCATCACCCGCAGCGAGACCGGCCTGCCGCGCAGTTTCTCGACCAGCGCCCAGAAGATGTGGCCGCCGTCGAGCGGCAGGATCGGCAGCAGGTTGACCAGGCCCAGCGAGAGGCTGACCAGGGCGAGCAGCAGCAGCGCCTCCACCCCGCTCCGGTCCAGGGTCTGGTTGGCGGCGTCGCTGACGCCGACGATGCCCGAGATCTGCTTGCGCTGCTCCTCTTCGAAGATGCGCGAGAAGATCGAGGCCGTTTTCGAGGTGACGAGCCAGATCGAGTCGACTGCCCGGGTGGCGGCGGTGCCGGCGCTGATGTTCTCGGGCTGGACCGCGTAGCCGAACCCGAGCAGGGCGCGCTTTTCGGCCTGGTCGTACTCCGGCCGGACCGCAATCGTCCGCACCCGACCGTCGCGGCTGATCCTCAGCACTACCGGCGTCCTCGCCACACAGCCGTCGACCTGCTTGGCGGCGCATTCGTGGGTCGCCACCTGCTCGCGGAACTGTTCGAGCCGAGCCTCCCGGTCGAGCCCCGGGAACGACTTGCCGTCGACCGCGATGATGCGGTCGCCCGGCTGCAGCACCTGCGCCGCCGGCGTCCCCGGCCTGATCTCGCCGACCTTCTGCTCGACCTGCTGCGCGTTGAGCAGGTAGACGCCGAAGAGGATCGCGAAGGCGAGGGCGATGTTGACCGCGGGCCCGGCCGCGACGACGACGATCCGTTTCCAGACCTTCTGCCTGTAATAGGCGCGGTGCTCGTGCTCCGGAGGCAGCTCCTCCTCCGGGCTCATGCCGCTGATTTTCACGTAGCCGCCGAGCGGGATCGCTTTCACCCCGTACTCGGTCTCGCCGCGTTTGAACGACCACAGGGTCGGCCCGAAGAAGAGGAAGAAGCGCTCCACCCGCATCCCGGTCGCCTTCGCGGCGAGGTAGTGCCCGCCCTCGTGAAGGACGATCAGCAGCGAGAAGCCGAGGAAGATGAGGAGCCAGTTCATGCTGGCATCAACCCCCGGACCTGCGCTTCGCTGCGCTCGCGGGCCTCGGCGTCGGCGGCGAAGAGGTCGTCGAAATGGCTGACCGGCTGGGCCGGCATCTCCTCCAGCACCCGCTCGATCACGGCTGCGATGCCGGTAAACGGGATGCTGCCGGCGAGGAAGGCGTGCACGGACACCTCATTCGCGGCGTTCAGCGTGCACGGTGCAGTGCCGCCGGCGCTCGCCGCCTCGCGGGCCAGGCGCAGCGCAGGGAAGGCATCGAGGTCAACCGGCTCGAAGGTCAGTTGGCCGACGGCAGCGAGATCCACAGGCTCCAGCGGCAGATCCACGCTCTGGCCGCCGTGAAGCGCGTAGGAGATCGCCACGCGCATGTCGCGCGGTCCGATGTGAGCGAGCGTCGCGCGGTCGGCGAGCTGGACCAGTCCGTGGATCAGGGACTGGGGATGGACGACGACGTCGATCCGCTCGTAGGGCGTGCCGAAGAGGTGGTGCGCCTCCATCAGCTCCAAGCCCTTGTTCATCAGGGTCGCCGAGTCGATCGTGATCTTGCCGCCCATCGCCCAGGTCGGATGGGCCAACGCGTCCTCGATCGTCACGTCAGCCATGGCGTCCGGGCTCATGCCCCGGAACGGCCCGCCGCTGGCGGTGATCGTCAGCTGTTCGACACTGCCGGGCGGCAGTCCGGCGATCAGCTGGTGCAGGGCGGTGTGCTCGGAGTCGACCGGCAGCAGCTGAGCGCCGGTCGCCTCGGCCAGCGCCATCACCAGCTCGCCGCCGACCACCAGGCTCTCCTTGTTGGCGAGCGCGACGTCGATCCGCTCGGTCAGCGCCACCACGGTCGAGGCGAGGCCGGCGGCGCCGACGATGCCGTTGAGGACGAGGTCGGCGCCGGAGGAGGAGATCAGCTCGCGCACGCCCTCCTCCCCCGTGAGAACCCGGCCACTCCAGGCCTCGCGAGCCCGCTCCGCCGCGCCCGCATCGGCGAGCGCGATCGCGGGGACACCGTGCTCGCGCGCCTGCTCGACCGTCAGCTCCCAGCCGCTGCCGGCCGCCAGCCCGGCGACCCCGAGCTCGTCTGAGCGCCCGATCACGTCGAGCGCCTGCTTTCCGATGGACCCGGTCGAACCGAGCACGAGGACCTTCTTCATGCCTGGCAGAGGATACGGAGGAGGCTGGTCGGGGCTACGCGGCGAGGCCGCCGAGAAACGCAAACGGGTGCGGCAAGTCGTCGCGGGCCTCCCGCCAGGTCGCCTGTGCGACCACCTGGCTGCCGGCCGGTGCTTCGTCGCGGATCCGCTCTGCCAGCGAATTGGCGACGTCTTCGTCGCCGGCACCGATCAGCACGTACCTCCAGCGCTGCACCGTCGGCAGCCCCTCGTCGCGGAGACGATCGGCGAACTCCTCGGCCTCCCCGCGCGAGGGCAGATCGACCCGCACCTCGAACGCCGGGTAGCCCTGTTCCTCCACCTCCTGCCGTTCCCTGGCGATCCGGGCCTGGTGCTCGGTCGCCCGCGCAGCGGCGTCCTCGGGGAGCGGCTCGTCGGCCGGCCTCCAGTCCTCGGCCAGGGGGTGCCAGCGCCGGAAATCGACTTCGAGCTTCTCGCTCTCCTGCTGAGCGTAGGCCTCGACCAGCCTCCGGGCGCGTTCGGCCTGCTCCCTGTCGCCGGCGTAGAGGAAGACCGTCGTGCCGTCCCGGGTCACGATCACGCGGTCATGGAAGGCCTGACTGAGATCGTGCTCCAGCTCCCGCGCGTCGAGGCGATCGAGGAGCCCGTCCGCGAACCCCTCCTCGACGAAGTCGACCTGCAGGCGCCAGTCGTCGTTCATCGCCCTAGGAGGGACTAGCGAAACTCGCTAGCCCGCGCTGGACGCGGGTTCGCTGCGGTAGCTGATTCTCGGATACCTCGTCGATGGCGAGGTTTTACCCCAAACCGGTTCGCCAGGTGTTTTCCCCTGCTCTTGGACCGGTTTGGTGACTCTGAACGTTCCGATGCAGCCGTAGTCCCTGCCAAGGGAGTCGAAGCGGCTGGTGTATTGAGGGGGTTCGATATGGGCACTCAGACGTACCTAAACACCGCCGATGCCAGTGATTTAGAGACCGGCGTCGTCTACTGCGACGACAACCTCGACCGACTGCGAGCGCTTCCGTCGGACAGCGTCGATCTGGTCTACCTGGACCCGCCGTTTTTCTCGAACCGGAACTACGAGGTCATCTGGGGAGATGAGGCCGAGGTTCGATCCTTCGAGGATCGCTGGGAGGGCGGCATCCAGGTCTACATCAACTGGATGCAGGAGCGAATGGAGGAGTTGCACCGAGTCCTGAAAGACACCGGCTCGCTCTATCTGCACTGCGACTGGCACGCTGCGCACTATCTGAAAGTGATGCTGGATCGGATCTTCGACTCGTCGAACTTCATCAACGAGATCATCTGGCGACGCACCGGCGCGCATAACAAGCGCGGTCGGTATGGACCGATCCACGACACGATCCTTTTCTACCGGAAAGGTTCGGGGGCGACCTGGACCCACCCGCGCAGGCCATACATGCGTGGTCACGTCGAGGAATATTTCGTTGAGGACGAGACCGGCTGGCGCACCAATTACTACGGCAACGTCCTCACGGGCTCCGGCCGTCGAAACGGGGAAAGCGGTGAACCCTGGCGAGGGATCAACCCGAGTGACAAGGGCAGGCATTGGGCCATTCCTGGGGCGCTTCTAGAAGAAGTCGAGGAGGACTTCAGCGGCCTCACCCAGCACCAGAAACTCGACAGGCTCTACGAGTTGGGCTACATCACCATCGAGCCAGGTGCAGCCTGGCCGATGTACGAGCACTACATCACCCCCGATGACGGTACGTCTGTGCCTGATATCTGGGCCTTCCAGCCCTACACCGGCGGGACCGTGTTCGGCACCGAGGCCGGGATAGATGAGGACGTGCGGTGGCTTTCGCCGCGCGATCAGGAGCGGTTGGGGTACCCGACCCAGAAGCCGGAGGGGCTTCTCACCCGGATCATCGAAGCGTCGAGCTTGCCGGGCCAGGTTGTGCTTGATCCGTTCTGTGGCTGTGGAACGACTCTCACCGTGGCCGAGAGGCTGAAACGGGAGTGGATCGGTATCGACATCAGCATCACGGCCGTGGGAATCATCGAACGCCGACTCTTGAAGGACGGACGTGAGAGACCTCAGGTAGTTGGAATGCCAACCACCCCTGAGGAGCTCGCTGCCCTCAAGCCCTTCGAGTTTCAGAACTGGGTTATCCAGAGTCTTCAGGGACACCACGCGAAGCGCAAAAGCGGTGACATGGGGATTGATGGCTACACGTTCTTCAACCGCGACCCCATTCAGGTGAAGCGGTCGGAGCGAGTGGGCCGGCCGGTGCTGGATGCCTTCGAGACTGCCGTTGAGCGTGAGGGCAAACAGCGAGGGTGCATCGTGGCCTTCAGCTTCACCAAAGGTATTCGAGAGGAGGCCGCTCGTGTTCAGGCAGAGAAGGGCATTCACATCGAGCTGTTGACGGTGCGCCAGATACTTCGAGCCCGAGGAGAGCTTCGCATCCCCGATATCGATGAACTCTTCCCCAAGAAGACTCCCGAGGCCACTACTTTCCTCGGCTTGCCGCTTCCGGCTGCGCGCAAAAAATCTCAGCGTCCGACCGCCAGCCGCCTTGTCAAAAGTGCGCGTGAGCGTGTGGCTGCGCTCAGCGACGAATAGCGGCTCGAACAGCGCAGTTTCCGCTCTCCAGAGCGGTTTTTCCGTCCGATCTAAGTCGTAGAGTCAGTCGAACAAATTGCCCATAGAAAGGCCCCCGCGACGTTGGCGCGTCCGAGGGCCGGGCCAACCGAGAGGTACCTCGACTGGCATCACCCAACGTAGCAGGGGGAGCGGCTTCCGCCGCTCTGAAATCAGTCCTTGATTCGCCCGAGATCGCGCGGCTGATCGAGGAACTTGAAGCTACCCGCTGGACGGGCCGTCCCGGCTACCCGATCCGGACCATGATCGGGCTCGCGCTCGCCAAGAGCCTCTACGCGATCCCGACCTGGACGAAGGTGGTCGGACTGGTCGCCGATCACTGGAAGCTTCAGCGCGTCCTGGGCTGCGAGGGTGACCCGCCCTCTGTCTACGCGGCGTATCGCTTCGCCGAAAAGCTGCGGGCCAACGGCGACAAGTTGGAGCGCTGCATCGACGGCGTGATCGCCGGTCTCAAGGAGAAGCTTCCGCGCTACGGCACGGACCTCGCCATCGACGCGAGCGACATGCCTGCCTACGCGAACGGCCAGCGGTTCGTCTCCAAGGACAGCGAGGTCGAACGGAACTGGCACACCGACCCCGACGCCTCTTGGGGCCATCGGTCCGCAGTCTCGACCCGGCGCGGCGGCGGCTTTTTTGGCTACCGCCTTCACGCTGCGGTTTGCACCGCAACGGACCTGCCGGTGGCATGGACGGTCGAGACCGCGAAGGCGAACGAAACCCGCTTCGCTGCCGACCTGATCGACACCGCCCAGCGGCGCGGCATGCTGGCGGCGAGCGCTTGCATGGACAAGGGCTACGACCAGCGGCCGGTCTACGAGAAGTGTGCCGAGCGGGACTGCTTGCCGCTGATCCCGTTGCGGCAGACGCCGGATGTAAAGCGCGGCGACGATCAGCCGCCCTGCTGTGAGCATGGCTTCTGGAAGTTCGCCGGGTCTGACCGCAAGCGCCGCGCGTCGAAGTGGCGTTGCCCCACGGGCGAGTGCAAGCCCGCCTCGATGTGGGTTGGCGCCAGCCGCCTGCACCCGCTGATCCCGCGCGAGTCGAAGCGGTGGAAGGCTGGCTACCGAAAGCGGGCCTCAGTCGAGCGCGAGTTCGGCAGGCTCAAGAATCAGTGGGGGTTGAAGCCGCTGCGGGTTCGCGGGCTTGATCGCGTCCGGCTGCACGCCGACCTGACCATCCTGACCAAGCTCGCCTGCGCGCTGGCGCGAGCCCGCGCTGCCGCTACGAATCAGCGGCAGCGCAGGAACGGAACTTCCCGTGTCGGGTCTCGCCCGGCTCCCATACGAGCCCGACCAGCAACTCGCCGGGAGTGACTTCCAGCGAGGCCGCGAGCTTGATCAGCGTGTCGATACGCGCGATCCGCAGCTTTCGCTCCAACTGCGAAATCTCGGTCCTGTGAACTGATGCCCTGACGGCAAGCTCGTCCTGCCCCATGTCGGCTTCTCGACGGATGCGGGAGAGGTTGTCGCCGAAGGTCTCGGCGACCCTCACGGGTTGCCGATGTCGAGGCCGTCGAAGTGGATCGCCCCTCGCGTCGGCAGGACAAGATCGCCCTGTCGATGGAGCAGGCCAACCGCGCTCAGATCGCGAACGGCGCGAGCAACGGCGTCACGGCCCGCGAAGTCCTGATCCGGGGCAATCTCCCGCTCTATGTCTGCGAGCGTGAGAGGGGTCGGGTGCTCGGTGAGTACGAGCGTTAGAACGGCTGCTTCGGCCTGCGTATCTTCGTCCGCCGGGGTACGGTGGTCGTGCATGGGGACTTACCTCCCTGTGCCACGGCCCCGGGCAGTTAGCGCTGCGCCGGGGCCATTTGTTTGTCTGGACCCGACGCAGCTAAACCGGCTCAGCGTTTGACGGCAAGCGTTTCGCTAGCCGTTTCGCTAGAGCCTCCTAGTAAACCAGTGCGACCGAGAGGTAGTAGCCGACGACGACGGTGAAGAAGACCGCGTCGAGACGGTCGAGGATGCCGCCGTGCGGGCCGAACAGAGTGCCGGTGTCCTTGGTCCCGAGGTCGCGCTTCAGCATCGACTCGAAGAGGTCGCCGATCGGAGCCGCCGCGGCAACCGCGGCGCCGATGATGAGTGCATCGGCGCCGGAGAGCCAGTCTTGGTAAAGCCCGGCGAACCAGAAGCCCATGGTGCCGATCACGAAGCCGCCGATCAGCCCCTCGATCGTCTTGTTGGGGCTGAGACTGGGGGCGATCCTGTGGCTGCCGAACATGCGGCCGGTGGCGTAGGCGGCGGTGTCAGCTACGAAGGTGCCGACCAGCACGTCGACCAGCAGGCCGGCCCCGTGGTCCGGGAGGTCGCGCAGCAGCACCGCGTGCACGAGCGGGATCCCGATCCAGGCGATGCCGAGCAGCGTCACCGCGATCGAGACCGTGACCCCGTCGCGGTACTTGGCACCGGCGCCGAAGAAGAAGAGCAGCGGGAAGGAGGCGGCGAGGATCAGCAGCACGTTGAAGGAGGTTCCGAGGTGGGCGGCGACGACCAGCGCCGCGACGGCGAGGTAGGCGGGGATCGCGAGCGGGCGCGAATCCGCGGTCATCGTCAGGTACTCGCGCAGGCAGAGGGCTCCGATCGCGAGCATCGCGGCGGCGAAGACGAGCCCGCCGGCGACGATCACCGCGATCGCGGCGGCGATCCAGGGCAGGACGACGACGATCCGCTTCACCGTCTCGCCCCGCAGGCCGCGCCGGCGCCGCGCCGGCCGCTCCCGCGGCTGCCGCGGAGGCGGCGCCGGCTCGTCTTCGAACATCTCGTCGTCGAAGAGGTCGACGGTCACGATCTCGCTCCGAAGCGGCGCTGCCTGGTCTCGTACTCGCGCAGGGAACCCTCGAAGGCGGCGCGATCGAAGTCCGGCCAGAGCTCCTCGCGGAAAACCAGCTCCGAGTAAGCGCACTGCCAGAGCAGGTAATTCGAGATCCGCCGCTCGCCGCTGGTGCGTATCAGGAGGTCTGGGTCGTGCATCTCGGGTGCGTAGAGATGGTTACGGAACTCCTCCTCGGAGCCCCCTTGAAAACTTCGCGCCGCGTCGACGATCTCCGCCCTGCCGCCGTAGTTGAAGGCGACGAAGAAGGAGATCCGCTCGTTGCCGGCGGTGGTCTCTTCGGCCCACCGCATGCGGTCGATCAGGTCCGTGTCGACGCCCTCGCGCCGGCCGATGAACCGCATCCGCACGCCTTCGGAGTGCAACTCCGGCGTTTCACGGTCGATGCGCTCACCCAGCATCCGCATCAGAGCCTCGACCTCCTCTGCCGGGCGCGTCCAGTTCTCGGTCGAGAAGGAGAAGACGGTCAGCTCCTCGACCCCGAGCTCGACCGCGTCCCGCAGTCGTTCCTTGACCACGTCTGCCCCGGCCCGGTGCCCGTCGGCGACGGAAAGGCCGCGCTGCTGAGCCCAGCGGCCGTTGCCGTCGGTGATGATCGCTACGTATCTCGGCGCGGTCACGCTGGCGTGGACCGCCCTCAGACTTCGAGGATCTCTTCTTCCTTGCCCTTGAGCAGCCCGTCGATCTCGGCAACTGCGTCATCGGTCTGCTTCTGCAGCGCCGTCTCTGCCCTGCGCTCGTCGTCCTCGCCCGCTTCGCCTTCCTTTTTCAGCTCCCGCAGGTCGCTCATGATGTCGCGGCGGACGTTGCGGACGGCGACCCTGCCCTCCTCGGCGACGCCATGCACGACCTTGACCATCTCGCGTCGCCGCTCCTCGGTCATCTCCGGGATCTGCAGCCGGATCACGTTGCCGTCGTTGCTCGGCGTGAGGCCGACGTCGGACTCCTGGATCGCCTTCTCGATCCCGCCCAGCGCGCCCTTGTCGAAGGGCGTGACGGTGAGCAGGCGCGCGTCGCTGGCGGCGATGTTGGCGAGCTGCTTGAGCGGCGTCGGGTTGCCGTAGTAGTCGACGACGATGCGGTCGAGCAGGTGCGGCGAGGCGCGGCCGGTGCGGACCGTGGCGAGCTCGCCCCGGCTCGACTCGACCGATTTGGTCATGCGCCCTTTCGCGTCATCGAGCAGTTCGTCGATCAGCTCCACTGGTTCCCGTCCTCGCTCACTCGGTGGGCGCACTGGAGACCAGCGTGCCCACCTTCTCGCCGGAGACGATCCTATCTATGTTGGTCTCGTCGCCCATGTTGAAAACGTAGATCGGCAAGTCGTTGTCCATGCAGAGCGAGAGCGCGGTCGAGTCCATCACCCGCAGATTGCGCTCGATCGCCTCGCGGTGGCCGATCGTGGGGATGAACTTCGCCTCGGGATTGGTCGCGGGATCGGAGTCGTAGACGCCCTCGACCCCGTTCTTGGCCATCAGGATGGTCTCGGCGTGGATCTCCAGCGCCCGCAGCGCGGCGGCGGTGTCAGTGGTGAAGAACGGATTGCCGGTGCCGGCGGCGAAGATGACGACCCGGGCCTTCTCGAGGTGGCGCATGGCGCGGCGGCGGATGTAGGGCTCGGCGACCTCCTTGACGTCGATCGCCGACATCACCCGCGTGTGCTGGCCCAGCCGCTCCAGCGCGTCCTGCAGGGTGAGGGCGTTGAGCACCGTCGCCAGCATCCCCATGTAGTCGCCGGTGGCCCGGTCCATCCCGCTCGCGGCCCCGTCGAGGCCACGGTAGATGTTGCCGGCGCCGACCACGATCGCCACCTCGACGCCGCGCTCGCGCACCGCCGCCACCTGTCTGGCGATGCGGTCGACCTCGGCCCCGTCGGTGCCGTAGTCCTGGCTGCCCATCAGGGCCTCGCCGGAAAGCTTCAGCAGGATGCGCCCGAAGCGCGGCTCGGGAGAGTCGGTCACGTGGGCTGAGCCTATTCCTCGCCGACGCGGAAGTAGGCGAAGCGGGCGACGCGGACGTTCTCGCCGGTCTTGGCCGCCAGCTCCTGGCGCAGCTCCTCGATCGTCTTCGAGTCATGCTTATCGGCGTTGACGTGGGCCTGATCGAGCAGCGCCACCTCGCTCGCCCACTTCGAGAGCTGTCCCTCGACGATTTTCTCGACCACGTTGTCCGGCTTGCCTTCTTCGCGCGCCTTCTCCTCGAAGACCTTCTTTTCGGCCTCGCGCTCCTCGGCTGGGATCTCCTCGGCCGAGACGTAGCGCGGCGCGGTTGCGGCGACGTGGAGAGCGACCTGGTAGGCGAAGGCCTTGAAGTCCTCGTTGCGAGCGACGAAATCGGTCTCGCACTGGACCTCGACCATCGCCCCGACCTTGTCGTTGGCGTGGATGTAAGAGGCGACGACGCCCTCTTCGGTGCCGCGGCCTTCGCGCTTGGCGGCCGAGGCCTGGCCCTTGACCCGCAGCAGCTCGATCGCCCGCTCCGTATCGCCATCCGCCTCGGTCAGCGCCGCTTTGCAGTCCATCATCGCCGCCCCGGTCCGATCCCGCAGCGCCTTCACATCGGCCGCCGTAACGCTCATTCCGACTCCCCGTCTTTCTTCTCCTCAGCGGGCTCGGGAGGAGTCGACTCGGCCTCCGGAGCTTTCTCCTCAGAGGGTGGAGCCTCCTCGGCCTTGGCCTCAGGAGCCTTCTCCTCGGCTTTGGCCTCTGCTGCCGGCTCCTCGGCTTTAGTAGCCGCCTCGGCCGGCGGCGTCTGTGCCCCGGCGTCAGTCTCAGGCGCCTCTGCCGCGGGGGCAAGACCCGCGGCCCGAGGCTCCTGCGCTTTCGCCGGAGCTTTCGTCGGCGGCTGCGACGGAGTCGCCGCCGCTTTGGCCTGCGCATCCGCCGTCGCTTTCGCCTGCGCCTCAGCCTCGGCAGCCGCTTTTTTGGCTTCCTCCGCTTCGACCCGCGCCTTCTCTTCTTCCTCGCGTTTCTTCCGCTCTTCCTCGTCCTTTTTGCGCCGGGCCATTTCCTCGGCGATGCGCTTCTCCTCCTGCACCCGCCAGGTGCTCGAGCCCTCCTCGACGGCGCCGCCGATCGTGCCGATCACCAGCTGGCAGGAGCGGATCGCGTCGTCGTTGCCGGGGATCACGAAGTCGACGGGGGTCGGATCGCAGTTGGTGTCGACCAGGCCGATAATCGGGATCCTCAGGCGAGCCGCCTCGTGGACCGCGATCTCCTCGGTTTTCAGGTCGGTGACGAAAACGGCATCGGGCAGCCGGTCCATGTCGCGGACGCCGCCGAGGTTGAACTCGAGCTTGGCGAGTTCGGCCTCCATGCCCATCCGCTCCTTGGTCGGGAGCAGGTCGAGTTTGCCCTCCTCTTTCCAGCCGTTGAGCTCATGCAGGCGCGCGATCCGGCCCGACATCGTGTTGAAGTTGGTCAGCAGCCCGCCCAGCCAGCGTTTGTTGACGTAGGGCATCTGGCAGCGTTCGGCCCATTCCTGGACCACGTCGCGCGCCTGCTTCTTGGTGCCGACGAAGAGCACCGTGCCGCCGCCGCTGGCGAGCTCGCCGGCGAAGCGGCGGGCATTCTCCAGCAGCGCCTCGGTCTGGATCAGGTCGATGATGTGGATCCCGTCCAGCTCGCCGAAGATGAAACGGCGCATGTTCGGGTTCCAGCGACGCGTCTGATGGCCGAAGTGCACTCCGGCCTGGAGCAGCTCGGTAAGGCCTGCCTCTGGCATCGAATCTCCTTGCGTTTGGGTAAAGCTCTCCCGCCCCGCTAGCCGGACCTGGCGCACGCGCCAGGCAGGATCCGGTTCGCCGTCGAACGGGGGTTGGTTAGCAGCGGCCGATTGTAAAGGGGCGCGCTAGGCGGCGCGGGCCGCATCGAGGGCGGCGGCGAGGTCAGGCGGCAGCTCCGAGCGGAAGCAGAGGCGCTCAGCGCTGAGCGGATGCTCGAAGGCGAGCCGGTGCGCGTGCAGGAACTGACGCTCGAGGCCGTAGCGGACGGCGCCGCCGTAGGTGGGGTCACCGGTCAGGGGGTGGCCGATCGCGGCGAAATGGGCGCGGATCTGGTGCGTGCGCCCGGTCTCGAGACGGGCCTCGACATAGCTCTCCTGGCCCAGCAGCTCCAGCACCGTGAAATGCGTCCGGGCCGCCCGCGAGGCAGCACCGGAGACCGCCATCCGGTGCCGCTGCCGGGCGGCGCGGCCGATCGGGGCGTCGATCGTGCCGGTGCGTGAACCGAGCCTGCCGCCCGCGAGGGCCAGGTAGATGCGCTCGACCTCGCGCCGCTGCACCTGGGCCTGCAGGGCGGCGTGTGCCTGCTCGCTCCGCGCGACCACCAGCAGGCCGCTGGTGCCCTTGTCGAGACGGTGGACGATGCCCGGCCGCTCCGGGTCCGCCCCGCCGCCGAGGATGTCCGCCAGCTCGTCGACAAGGGTCGTGCCGCTGTGCGAGGGAGCCGGGTGGACGACCAGCCCGGCGGGCTTGTCGACCACGGCCAGCGCCTCGTCGAGGTGGACCACGCGCAGCTCCGGCTCAGCCACTCTCGGGCTCGCCTTCTGGCTCGCGCAGGTAGAGGACGACCAGCAGGAGGATGCCAGCCGTGATCGCGACGTCGGCCAGGTTGAAGGCCGGCCAGGAGCCGACGTCGACGTAGTCGGTGACCGCGTCGGCCGCAATCCGGTCGACGAGGTTCCCGATCGCACCGCCGGCGAGCAGCCCGGCCGCGACCCACATCCAGGGGCGCGTGGGGTCGCGGGAGAAGAGGTAGCCGACCACCCCCAGAGCGGCGAGCGCGAGCAGGACGAGCGGCACCCCGGCCCCACCGGCGAGCCCGAAGGCGATGCCCCGGTTATGCGTGAGCGTGAGCCCGACCGGCCCGAGGACGTCGACCTTCTCGCCCACGACCAGATTTGCCTCAACCACCGCCTTGGCCGCCTGGTCAGCGCCGACGACGATGGCGCAAAGGGCACCCGCCAGGCACCAGGCGCGGGCTCTGGCGCTCACCCTGCGATCAGGCCGACGAGGATCGCCTGCGCCACGAAGAGGACGATGATCCCGATGATCGGACTGAGATCGAGCGCGAACCCGCCCCCGCCGACCGGCGGCAGGAAGCGGCGGAAGAAGTTCAAGTACGGATTGGTCGTCTCGGTGATGAAGTCGAGCACAGCCCGCAGGTACGGGTTGTAGGGCATCCGCGGCACGTAGGAGATGAGGATGTTGGCGAAGATGAGGACGATGTAAACGATGAAGATCGCGTTGACGTAGGTCGCGAGGTCGCCGCGGCTGAGCGCCAGCGCGATCATCGCCGCATCCTCTCCAGGGAGGCGCGCACGGCCGCTTCGAATGCGTCCCGCCCGCCTTCGCGATCAAGTGCCTCCAGGCCGGCCTCGGTGCTGCCGCCAGGTGAGGCAACCGCCTTGCGCACGTCGGCGGGGTGGCGGATGCGCAGCAGCTCCGCCGTGCCCGCGGTCGTCTCGACCACCAGCTCCCGCGCCAGCGCCTCGTCGAGCCCGCCCTCCACCCCGGCGGCCGCGAGCGCCTCGACCGCCAGCGCCAGGTACGCGGGTGCGCAGCCCATGACCGCGGTGGCGACGTCGAAATCGTCGTCGGGCAGCTCGACCACGTGCCCGAGCAGCTCCAGCTTTTCCCGCACCGCCGGCGATGGCGGACCCGCGAGACAGAGCACACCCCGCTGCACCTCGACCGCGACGTTCGGCATCACCCGGTGCACCTCAGAGGAGGGAAACGCGGCTACAACAGCCTCCAGCGGCGTCGCCCCCAGTAGCGAGATCACCGTTTTGGCAGCCGCCAAGTCGGCCGCGGCCGCGTCCAGCATCGCCGGCTTCACGGCCAGCACCACCAGGTCCGCCGTCTCCCCGATCTCGGCGTTGGCGACGGCCTCCCCGCCCAGCTCGGCGGCCAGTGCCTGTGCCCGGCCGGAGCCGCTGTCGGAGAACAGCATCCGCTCGAACTCGCCCTTCCAGCCACGGGCCAGGGCCGCAGCCATGCTTCCCGACCCGACGAATCCGACGATCATGGTCGCCAGCCTAGTGGCCGGCCGCCGGCTAAGACTGGTTGAAGAAGCCCTTGTCGATCAGCCTCGCCTTTTCCTCGGCGGAGACGTCGACGTTGCGGGGCGTCAGCAGGAACATCTTCTCGGCGATCCGCTGCATGCCGCCGTCAAGCGCGTAGGTGAGGCCGGAGCAGAAGTCGATCATCCGCTTCGAGAGCTCGTGGTCGGCGGTCTGCAGGTTGAGGATCACCGGGACCGAGCGTTTGAACTGGTCGGCGACCTGCTGGGCGTCGTTGAAGTTACGCGGAATCACCAGGTGGACCTGGATGTCACCGCCGTTCTCAACCGGGCGCAGCGTGCGCGTGCGGCTGGCTGCGATCGGCTCGTCGTCGGCGAAGATGTCGTCGATCTCGTCGCGGCGAGCGCGGCGGGAGGTAGGCAGGCGCCGGACTGAGCCCTGGTCGCGCTCGCGGCGCGCCTCGAAGACTTCCTCCGAGCCGGTCTCGGGCTCGAAGTCTTCCTCGTACTCAGGGCCGTAGTCGTGGTCCTCGGCAAGGCCGAAGTAGACAAGTGCTCTGTGCCAGGTGTCGCGTAGGGCCATCGGTATCGGTGTTTCGGCCTACGACGGCCGACTCCTTTACGGATTATGCGGGAGGTTAGCGACGATTCACACGAATAGCGCCGTGCCCAAACGGATGATCGTCGCTCCCTCCTCGACGGCGACCGTCCAGTCCTGCGAGGTTCCCATCGAGAGGCGGCGTAAACCGTTGTCCGCTGCCAATTCGGCCAAATGGGCGAAGTGCGGTCGCGAGACCTCGGGATCCTGGCTGAAGGGCGGCATCGTCATCAGGCCGCCGACCGTGACCGGACAGCGCTCGATGAAGGCGGGAAGGGCGGCTGGCTGGACCCCGCCCTTGCCTTCCTCGCCCGCGATATTGACCTCGACCAAGACCTCGGTCTCCGGCGTCCCGTGCTTGCCCAGCTCGCGCAGGGCAGAATCGGTGGCAACCGAGTGGACGAGGCGGCAGAGGGGAAGAATGTGCTTCAGCTTGCGGCTCTGCAGGTTGCCGATGAAGTCCCAATCGAACTCCTCCCCCCAGCGTGCGTGCTTGGCGGCGAGGTCCTGCTGGCGGTTCTCCCCGACCAGGCTCACCCCGGCCTCGGCCAGCGTGCCCATCTCCTCGACCGGCACGTACTTGGTCGCGACCAGGATCTCGACACCCTGCCCGACCGTCTCGCGCACGCGCTCGAGGTTCGCCCGCACCTTGTCGGCCTCGATGCCGTGGATCAGCCCGGGCACTCAGGCCTCCCCCGGCTCGATCCAGACCAGCCCCGCCTGGCGACCCGTGCGACCCTCGTCGCGGCGGTGGGAGAAGAACAGCTCCGGCTCACAGCGCGTGCAGAGCCCGGCGCTCTCGACCCGCTCCACGCCGGCCTCCCGCAGCAGCCGCCGCGCGATCTCGGGCAGATCGAGCAGGCGGCCGGTGGCGACGCCCTCGAGCTGGGCGAAGGACTCGAGGACCTCGGGGCCGACCTCGTAGCAGCAGGGACCGATGCCGGGACCGATCGCGGCGTCGGTGGCCGCGATCGCCTCGACACCGCGGGCGACGATCCCGCCGGCGAGGCCGCGCCAGCCGCAATGGAGCATCGCCATGCCGCCGGGGCCCGCGAGGGCGACGGGCAGACAGTCGGCGGCAAAGACGAGCGGCGTGAGGCCAGCATCGCGGACGACGTGCCCGTCGGCCTCCGGTAGATCTGTGGATCGCTGCGACTTATTCCCGCTATCCGGGACAAAGTCGCAGTGCTGCGCACGGTCGTGGGTGAGCAACTCAGCGCCATGCACCTGGCGTGCGAACACGATCCCGTCCGGGTCGCGACCCAGGGCGGCGGCCAGCCGGCTGCGGTTCGCGCTCACGTTGCCGGGGTCATCCTCGGTGAGCAGACCGAGATTGAGGCTCTCGAAGGGCTCGGCGCTGACCCCGCCACAGCGGGTCGTGAAGGCCGCGCAAGCCCCATCGAGCTCCGCCTCCAGCCACCGAACGCCGTCTCGCTCACGCCACTCCACGCTTCAACCCAAGCAGATGGAACTCACTCACCGTGAGCGGCGGCGAGGGCGGCGGCGAGCTCCTGCTCGCGGTCGGAAATCTCGCCGTCCAGCTTCTGGCGCTTCGCCTCGGCCAAGCCGCGACCCACGGCGGGCCCCTCGGTGATCCCGGCCGCGATCAGGTCGCTGCCGTCGATCTCCAAGCGGACCTCGCTCCACTTCTCGAGGTACTCGTCGAGCCACTCTGCCCCGGCGGCTCGTGCGAGGACGATCTCGACGGCGCTGTAAGCGGTGACGAGCGCAACCGCGTCGGAGGGGCGCGAGGGCTTGGCCGCGGCCAGATCGACCTCCCCGCCCGGCGGCTCCGCAGCGGCGGCGTGCACCGCCCGGTTGCGCTCTGCGCGGAGCTCCCAGAGTGGCAGCTGCAGCAGCTCTCCAACGCGCTTCGCGAGCTCCACCCCGCCGTCGCGCAAGGCGAGCAGCTCCCAGTCCGCGAGCAGGCGATAGGCCTCGGGGGCGGTCGATTCGCTCGCCAGCCGCAGCAGCTCCGCCTCGCGGCGGTCGGTGGAGACGGTCGAGAGGTCCGTCGCCCGCAGCAGCCGCTCCGTCTCCGGCTCCAGCTCGAAGCCGAAGCGGGCGGCGTAGCGAGCGGCCCGGGTCGCCCGGGTCGGGTCGTCGAGGAACGAGCGCTCGTGCAGCACACGTAGGAGGCCCGCTTCCAGATCGGCCTCACCTCCGTGCGGATCGATCAGCCGCGACTCTCCGGCGAGCGGAATCGCCATCGCGTTGATCGTGAAGTCGCGGCGACCGAGGTCGGCCTCGATATCGGCCGGCACAGTCACGTCTGGCAGGGCCCCGGCTCGCGAGTAGGTCTCCGAACGGGCGCTGGCGATGTCGACCTCGTGGCCGTCGAGCTCGACCTTGGCGGTGGAGAAGCGCTCGTGCTCGACCGGCTCGGCCCCGAGCCGCGCCGCGAGGGTAGCCGCGTCCCCTTCGACCACGATGTCGAGGTCGGCGCGGTCCCGGCCCAGCAGGAGGTCGCGGACGGCGCCGCCGACCACGTAGGTCGGCTCGGTCGCGGCCTTCCCGATCGCATCGAGCTCCGGATAGGCCCGACCCAGCTCCTCGGTGAGGTTCTCCATCGGTCGAACTTAAAGCCGGACCGGGATGCCATCGGCAGCGAGGTGCTGCTTGGCCTCGCGCACCCGGTAGCGCCCGTAATGGAAGATCGAGGCGCAGAGGACCGCATCGGCGCCCCCCTCGGAGATCGCCTCGCTCAGGTGGCCGAGCTCGCCGGCACCGCCGGAGGCAATCACGGGGACGGGAACGGCCTCGGCCACGGCCCGCGTCAGCTCGATGTCGTACCCGTCGTTGGTGCCGTCGCGGTCCATGCTCGTGAGCAGTACCTCACCGGCGCCGAGGTCGACGGCCTCCGCCGCCCACTCGACGGCGTCCTGGTTTTCGACCTTGGTGCGTCCGCCGTTCACGTATACGCCCCAGCCGACCTGCTCGCGCTTGGCGTCGATCGCGATCACCACGCACTGGGCGCCGAACTGCTCGGCCAGCTCGCTGAGCAGTTGCGGTCGCGCCAGCGCCGCCGAGTTGACCGAGACCTTGTCGGCGCCGGCATCGAGCACCGCCTGCGCGTCCTCGACTGAGCGGATGCCACCGCCGATCGTGAACGGGATGAAGACGTTGTCGGCGGTGCGCCGCGCCAGCTCGACGATCGTCTCGCGCTTCTCGTGCGAGGCGGTGATGTCGAGGAAGACGAGCTCGTCGGCGCCCTCGGCGTCGTAGCGCTCGGCCAGCTCGACCGGGTCGCCGGCGTCGCGGAGGCCGACGAAGTTGGTGCCCTTGACGACGCGGCCGGCGTCGACGTCGAGGCAGGGGATGACGCGCTTCAGGGCCATGGGGGGAGGCTAGTGGGCGGGGGCATCCCGGTAGGGGTTTCGCTTAACTTTTTCCGAAGACAGCCTGTGGCTGTCCGCCAGCCTCACCGCGGAAAAAGTACAAGACGCTCCACCCCTACCGGGATGCCCCCGTCTCGAGCGCGGCTATGGCCTCTGGAACGGTGAACCTTTGCTCGTAGAGGGCGCGACCGACGATGGCGCCTTCAATGTTCGGAGCTGCGCTGCGGGCGAGGGCTTCTAGGTGCGAGAGGTCGCCGACGCCGCCGGAGGCGATTACCTGGGCGTCGGTGGTGGTGGCAATGCGGTTCAGCTCGGCGGTCGCGGGGCCCTCCATCGTGCCGTCGACCTCGATCTCGGTGCAGAGGAAGCGGGCTACTCCCCGACTTCCCAGCTCGGCCACGGCGTCGGCGACGTCGCGGTCGGTGGTCTCGGTCCAGCCGGCGAGTGAGACCTTGCCGTTGCGGGCGTCGACCGAGACGACCACGTGCTCTCCGTGTTTGTCCAGCGCAGCAGCAAGGAACTCCGGGTCGCGCAGGGCCGCGGTGCCGATCACGACTCGTGTGGCGCCGGCGTCGACCGCGGCGTCGACCGCGCTCATCTCGCGCAGCCCGCCACCGACCTGGATCGGGCACTCGACGGCGGCGGCGATCCGCTGCACGGCGTCCAGGTTGCGCGGTGCGCCGGCTTTGGCGCCGTCGAGGTCGACGACGTGGAGGAACTCGGCGCCTTCGCCGGCCCACCGCTTTGCGGCGTCGACCGGATCGGCGTCGTAGGCAGTCTCGCGCTCGTAGTCGCCCTGCAGCAGCCGCACCGCCTGGCCGCCGCGAATGTCGATGGCCGGGTAGAGGATCACGCCGCGACAGGCGCTTCGGCGCAGATGCCGGCGAAGTTCGAGAGCAGCCGTAGCCCGGCGGCGCTCGACTTCTCGGGGTGGAACTGGACACCGAAGACGTTGTCGCTCTCCGCCGCGCAGGTGAAGCGGGCGCCATAGGCGGCGCTGCCCAGCAGCTCCGCGGGCACTGCCTGCGGAGCGAAGGAGTGGACGAAGTAGAACGGCGTCTCGGAGTCGATCCCTTCGGTCAGGCGCGAGTCGCGCTCCCAGCGCACCGGCGACCAGCCGATGTGCGGAACCTTGAGACCGTCGGCCTCCAACCCGGCGACCGGGCCCTCGAGCAGGCCGAGGCCGGCAGCGCCACCGAGCTCGGTGGTCGAGTCGAAGAGCAGCTGCAGGCCGAGGCAGATGCCGAGGATCGGCGTCCCGGCACGGTGCCGCTCGGCGACGAGCTCGTCGAGACCGCGCTCGCGGATCCGCTCCATCGCCCGCGGGAAGGCGCCGACCCCGGGCAGGATCAGCCCGTCGGCAGCGCCGACCTCGGCGCCGTCGTAGGTGATCGTGGCGGTGACCCCGACGTGCTCCAGCGCCTTCTCGACCGAGCGCAGGTTGCCCATCCCGTAGTCGAGGATCGCGATCCGGGCGCTCACTGGCTCAGCGTCCCCTTGGTCGAGGGCACGCCGGTCTCCTCGGGGTCGATCGAGACCGCGACCCGCAGGGCGCGGGCGAAGGCCTTGAAGCAGGCCTCGATCATGTGGTGGGCGTTGGTTCCGTAGCGCACCGAGACGTGCAGGGTCAGCTTGGCGCTGTTGGCGACGGCACGGAAGAACTCCTCGGCCAGCTCGGTGTCGAAGCCGGCGATCGAGGTCGTCGGCAGGTCAGCGTCGAAGTGGCAGAACGGCCGCCCCGAGATGTCGATCGCGCACTCGGCCAGGGACTCGTCCATCGGCACCACGGCGGAGCCGTAGCGACGGATCCCGGCGCGGTCCCCGAGCGCCTCGTCGAGCGCCTGCCCAAGCACGATGCCGACGTCCTCCACGGTGTGGTGGGCGCCGGTCTCGAGGTCGCCGCTGGCCTCCACCTTCAATCCCAGCCGCCCGTGACGGGCAAGCAGGTCGAGCATGTGGTCGAGGAAGCCGACGCCGGTCGCGGCGCTCGCCTCTCCCCCGTCGAGGTCGAGCGAGAGCTTGATCTGCGTCTCAGCGGTCTCGCGCTCTCTTGATGCGGTTCTAGTCATGACTTGCTCCTAATCATCGCCGACTCGCCGTGGACCGGGAGGCCCTCCGCACGCGCAAGGGCGTCAACGTGCGGCGCCAGCTTCGCGGCCGCGGCGGCTGGAATCTCAACGGTCGAGATCTTGCGGCGAAAGGCACCTGGCCCGAGTGGACCAGAGAAGTGACCGGCCCGGCCGGCGCTCCCGGTTGGGAGCACGTGGTTGGAGCCGGCAACGTAGTCACCGAAGGCAGTGGCGCCATAGCGGCCGACGAAGACACAGCCGCCCGTCCGCACGCGGTCCGCGAGCATTGATGCGTCCTCCACGACCAGCTCCAAGTGCTCGGGGGCGTAGGCGTTGGCGAGCGCGATCGCCGCCTCGGTGTCGGGGACTTCGACGAGGGCAAGCGGGGCGTCGGTGACGCTGGGTCGATCCCTCTCGGCAGCTTCGACAGAGCGCGCGATGGCCTCGAGCACGTGTTCCTCCACCGCGACGACGACGAGCGGGCTGTCGGCGCCGTGCTCCGCCTGGGCGCAGAGGTCGAGGGCGATCCACTCCGGGTCGGCGTCGTGGCCGGCGATCACCATCAGCTCGGAGGGACCAGCGTAGGACTCGATGCCAACTTCGCCGAATGCCTGTCGCTTCGCCTCCTGCACCCACGCATTGCCCGGCCCGACGACGACGTCGACCCGCGAGATGGTCTCGGTCCCGCAGGCGAGGGCGAAGATTGCCTGCGCTCCGCCCACCGAGTAGATCTCCTCGATCCCACAGAAGGCGGCGGCCGCCAGGACTGGCTCCGAGGGGCGGCCGTCCTCGCCCGGCGGCGAGACGAGGGCGATGCGCTCGACCCCCGCCACCCGAGCCGGGATCGCGCACATCAACACGGTCGATGGGTAGGTCGCCCGGCCGCCGGGAGCGTAGATGCCGGCGGCTCCCACCGGCACCTCGCGCACGGTCACGGTCTGTCCCTGCGGCAGCTCGACCGGCGCCGTTTCGGCCGGGATCTGCGCCTCGGCAACCGCGCGGATGTTGGCAGCGGCAAGCTCCAGCGCTTCACGCTGCGCCGGCTCGAGAGCACCCAGGGCTTTCCGGGCGTCATCCGGATCGACCCTCAGCTGCTCCAGCGTCAGCCCGACTCCGTCGTATTCCCTGGTCAGGTCGAGCAGCGCCGCGTCCTTTTCCTCCTTGACCCGCCCGGCGATCTCGCGCACTCGTTCAAACAGTTCCCAGTGCCCTTGCTCGCCGAAGACGTCCTTGAAGGCGCGGTCACGCATCTCGCGCGCAAGCTCGGCGGCGCGTTTCTCGCTCACGAGCTCGGCGGGGTCTCCCCACTTGAATTCTTCGACCCTCACCCCGCCACCGCCTCCCGCAGTTTCGCCGTCAGCTCGTCGACCTCGGCCGCGCGCAGCTTGTGGGCGACGCGGTTGGCGACGAAGCGGGCGGTGCACTCGAGGATCTCCTCCCGCACCTCAAGGTCGTTCTCTTCCAGGGTGCGCCCGGTCGCGACCAGGTCGACGATGCCGTCGCCGAGCCCGATCAGCGGCGCCAGCTCGACCGAGCCCTTGACCTCGATCAGTTCGATCTGACGCCCGGTCGCCTCGAAGTGACGCTCGGCGATCCGCGGGTACTTGGTCGCGACCCGCATCATCCCCAGGCGCCGCTGCGACTCGCCCAGGCGTCCGTCCCCCACGCGACCGGCGAGAACCATGCGACAGCGGCCGAAGCCGAGGTCGAGCAGCTCGTAGACGAGGCGGTCGGACTGCTCCAGGAGGACGTCCTTGCCGGTGATGCCGACGTCGGCGGCGCCAGCCTCGACGTAGGTCGGCACGTCTGACGGGCGCATCGTCACCAGCGTGATCCCGTCGGTCTCGAAGATCAGCGAGCGCGAGTCGCTGCGCGGCCCACTGGTGTCGATGCCGACCGCGTCGAGGACGTCGAGGGTCTCGCCGAGCAGGGCGCCGCGCGGCACCGCCAGTTTCAGCGGCCCGTCGGCCTTGGCACTGCCGAGCCCGGCGATCTCGGAGCTCATCTCCCCTCCCCTTTGCGTCGCGACTCCTCCTCCATCTGGGCGACGTGCACGCGCTCCAGGTAGAGAGCGAAGCCGGCCGCCGGCAGGTCGATCCCGAAACGCTTCATCAAGCCGTCGTAGCGGCCGCCGCCGCCGAGCACGTGGCCGAGCGCCGGATCGTAGACCTCGAGGATGGCGCCGCTGTAGTAGCCGAGATCACGCAGCAGACCGAGGTCGATCTGGACCCGGTCGGCGACCCCACGGCGCTCGAGCGCCTCGTAGGTTTCTTGCAGCCGCGCCGTCGCCCGCTCGACCGCGGCGCCGCCGACCCGGCGCGCCTCGGCCAGCACCTCGCTGCCACCGCGCAGCTGCGAGAGCGCGACGCAGGTGGCCGCCTGCTCCTCGCCGATCCCCTCGACCTCGGAGAGCTCCGCCTCCAGCCCGACCAGGTCGTGCGTCGCCAGCCTGGCGATGATCGAGTCGCGCGCCTCGCCCTCGACCCCGAGCTCGGTCAGCAGCTGGCGGAAGAGGTCGGCGTCGCCGAGCCCGATCACGGCCCGGTCGAGCCCGGCAGCGTCCAACGCCGCCTCCAGGACCTCGACCACCTCGACCGTGCCGACCGGCGCGGGCGCCCCGATCAGCTCCACCCCGGCCTGGACGAACTCGCGCATCTGTCCCCGCTGCGGACGCACCGCGCGGTAGGCGCTGGCCAGGTAGCTGAGCCGCAGCGGCGGCTCTGTATCGGCGAAGCGGCTGGCGACCAGGCGCGCGATCGGGACCGTCATGTCGGAGCGCAGGGCGAGCAGGTCGCCGCTGCCGTCGAAGAAGCGGTAGGCGCTGGCGGCACCGCGGCCGTCGCCGCGGGCCAGCACCTCGTCGTACTCGATCGCCGGAGTCGAGACCTCACCGTAGCCACGCTCCTCGAAGAGGTCGATCATCGCCCGCTGCAGGCGTCGCAGCTCGCGCATCTCCTCTGGGAGCACGTCACGGGTTCCGGGTGGGATCGGGTGAATCATCCGGATGACCTTACGAGAGATGGAGCAGAAGCCCTGCTAGGCAGGGACCTCTGCGGATACCCGCTCGATCTGCGCACCCAGCGCCCGCAGGCGCTCGTCGATCTGCTCGTAGCCGCGGTCGATCTGGCGGATGTTGCCGATCTCAGAGGTGCCGTCCGCCGCCAGGGCGGCGATGAGCATCGCCATCCCGGCGCGAATGTCAGGGCTCTCGACGCGCTCGCCGTGAAGCCGACTCGGACCGCTGACGATCGCCCTATGGGGATCGCACAGCGTGATCCGAGCGCCCATCGCGACCAGCTTGTCGACGAAGAAGAGGCGGTTCTCGAACATCTTCTCGAAAATCAGGACCTCGCCCTTGGCCTGGGTTGCGAGCGCCAGGGCAATCGAGGTCATGTCGGCAGGAAAGGCCGGCCAGGGACCGTCCTCGATCTTCGGGATCGCGTCGCCGAGGTCGGCTTCGACCTCGAGGTTCTGGCCCGGCGGCACGAGCACGTCGGTGCCATCGATGTCGGAGCGCAGGCCGAGGCGGCGGAACTGGCGCCGGACCATGGTCAGGTCCGCGGGCTCGACGTCGCGGATGCGCAGTTCGCCGCCGGTGGCTGCGGCCAGAGCCATGAAGCTGCCGACCTCGATGTGGTCGGGCGAGATCGCGTGCTCGGTCCCGGCCAGGCTCTCGGCGCCGTTGACGATCATCACGTTGGAGCCGATCCCATCGACGCGAGCGCCCATCTTCGTCAGCAGCCGAGCGAGGTCCTGAACATGCGGCTCCGAGGCGGCGTTGGAGATCTTCGTCTGCCCGGGGGTCAGCGCGGCTGCCATCAGCGCGTTCTCGGTTCCCATCACCGAAGGCTCGTCCATGAAGATCTCGCAGGCGCAGAGGCCGCCGGGGGCGCTGAGCTCGATCCAGCGCCCGCCGTCGACCCGGGCACCGAGGTCCTTGAAGGCATCTAGATGGGCGTCGAGGCGGCGGCGGCCGATGAAGTCGCCGCCGGGAGGCGGCATCCGCGCCTCGCCGAAGCGCGCCAGCAAGGGTCCGGCAAGCAGAAAAGAGGCGCGAATCTGGCTCGAGAGCTCCTCGTCGACGCTGGGCTCGGTGACGCCCCGGGCACAGAGCCGGACGCTGTTGTCGGCGACCCAGGCGGCCTCGACCCCGAGCTGTTCAAGCAGCGCGATCTGCGCCTCGGTGTCGCGAATTCGCGGCACCCGGTGCAACAGCAGCTCCTCCTCGGTCAGCAGGCAGGCGGCGAGGATCGGCAGGGCGGCGTTCTTGTTGCCGGCAACCGTCAGTTCTCCGGAGAGCGGCGTTCCGCCTTGGATTACGAATTTCTCCATAGCCTGGGCTAGGGTAACGACCGCCATGGGGAGAGGCTGGAAGATCGGGAAACGAGCGAGGATCGCCATCGCGGCGGCGATCGCGATCCTCGTCCTGCTGGGCGTCAACGCCCTGCTCGTCGACGGCAAGACCGAGGAGGCCGAGGTGACGGTGCCGGGGGGAACGATTCTCGCGACCCCGTCGGGCGACGTCCAGATCGTCGAACGCGGGCCTGTCGATGCTCCGCCGATCGTCCTCCTCCACTGCTTCAGCTGTGCGATCGACTGGTGGGATGGCGTGATGCCGCTACTGGAGCGCAACCACCGGGTGATCGCCATCGATCTCCTCGGCCACGGGGGCTCGGAAAAGCCGGACTCGGGCTACACGCCCGAGCACCAGGCGGAAACCGTCGCGCGCGCCCTCTGGGCACGAAAGGTGCACGACGCGGTCGTCGCCGGCCACTCGCTCGGCGGCAGCGTCGCCGTCGCTCTCGCCGAGCGGGCTCCCGATCTCGTCAACCGGGTCGCGATCATCGACATGCCACCCGACACCTCCTACGGCGACCTGGGATTCATCGCGGGATTGGCCTTCACGCCCCTGATCGGCGAGGCGCTCTGGCAGATCAAGCCCGACTTTTCCGTGCGGGACGGGCTCGAGGTCGCCTTCGCCCCGGGCTTCGACGTGCCCGACGCCTTCGTCGAGGACGTCAAGCGGCTGACCTACACGGCCTACGACGAATCACCGACCGGCACCGAGGACTTCCTCGACGAAGAGCCCCTCGACCGGCGGATGCGAAAGACCCGCAAGCCGTTGATGGTCCTGATGGGTGCCGAGGAGCAGATCGTCGACGATCCCCAGCGGGCCCTCGACCAATACGCGGGCACGGTTCCGTGGGCCAGGACGAAGCTCGTCGCCGGCGCCGGCCATTCGCCGAACGTCGAGAAGCCGGCAGAGACCGCCCGCCTGATCCTCGCGTTTGCAAATTCACCCCAGGTGGCCGTAGGATCCTCGCAGCGAGACGACGCGGAGCGTGGCGCCAAGCCACGGCAAAGCTCCGCCGACCCGTCTCCCAACCGCGCTTCTGGGGTTCGCAGCGCTACTGGCGACCAGTAGCGCTGCCCCGAGTCCAAAATGGGCTCTCTAGGCACGAAATGCAACCCCCATTGCAGTTTCGACATGGCGTCCGAGGGTAGCCGTACCTTACGAACCCATGTTCGATTCTAAGCAAACGCTAACCAAACAGCTGGCCAACGCGGCCGACCTGATGATCGACTTCGCAACCCTCGGCGAGTACGGACTCGAGGAGCCCGTTGGGAGAACTCCCGAGCCCTGCGAGACCCGCCGCCGCATCGCGACCACCGGGACGCAGATGCAGCGGCGGGCCGGCGATCCACCCGCGGCCCAGTCGCGCCGTCGCCACCACATCGACGGACCCTTCCTCCTCCGCCCCTAGCTCGAGCGGGCTTGCCCTTTCTGGATCAAGCTTGCTCGACCTGAGGCCCGGGCCGTGAAGAGACGCGAGTCCGGGGCGTTCGAGGAGCAAGCGGGAAGCCGACGGCACGCGGCGCCGCGTGGCAGCGCCACGCAAGCCGCGGGTCGGTGGCTTAACCGCGCAGCTCATCGGGCGCCACCGGGCCGCTTCTCTTCACGGCCCGGGCCTCTAAAAAAAGAACCGGCGGCGACCTACTCTCCCAGGGGGTTGCCCCCCAAGTACCATCGGCGCTGAGTGGCTTAACTGCTCTGTTCGGAATGGGAAGAGGTGTTTCCCACTCGCCATGCGCCACCGGAAATTTGCGAGACATCGCCCCGGTGGAGCTTGAAAACCGCACAAGGCCGCAATAGGTACTTAAAATATCCGTCAAGCCCTCGACCCATTAGTACCGGTCGGCTGAGCACATTGCTGCGCTTACACCGCCGGCCTATCAACCTGGTGGTCTACCAGGGGTCTTACTCCCTCAAGGGGATGGGAGAGCTCATCTCGAGGACGGCTTCCCGCTTAGATGCTTTCAGCGGTTATCCGTTCCATGCGTAGCTAACCTGCGATGCCCTTGGCAGGACAACAGATACACCAGCGGCATGTTCATCCCGGTCCTCTCGTACTAGGGATGACTCCTCTCAACTCTCCAACGCCCACAGCAGATAGGGACCGAACTGTCTCACGACGTTCTGAACCCAGCTCGCGTACCGCTTTAATGGGCGAACAGCCCAACCCTTGGGACCTACTCCAGCCCCAGGATGCGACGAGCCGACATCGAGGTGCCAAACCGGTTCGTCGATGTGGACTCTTGGAACCGATAAGCCTGTTATCCCCGGAGTACCTTTTATCCGTTGAGCGACGGCGCTTCCACTTGCTACCGCCGGATCACTAAGCCCAACTTTCGTTCCTGCTCGACCCGTCGGTCTCGCAGTCAAGCTCCCTTGTTGCCTTTACACTCTACGCACGATTTCCAACCGTGCTGAGGGAACCTTTGGGCGCCTCCGTTACTCTTTAGGAGGCGACCGCCCCAGTCAAACTGCCCGCCTGACACTGTTCACCGCCCGGATCACGGCGCGGTGTTAGAAGCCCAGACTACCAAGGGTGGTATCTCAAGGGTGACTCCCCAGCGGCCAAAGCCACTGGTTCACTGTCTCCCACCTATCCTGAGCGAGATACCCCAGACTCCAATATCAAGTTGCAGTAAAGGTTCACGGGGTCTTTCCGTCTAGCTGCGGGTACTCGGCATCTTCACCGAGACTTTAATTTCACCGAGCCTCTCGTTGAGACAGCGTCCAACTCGTTACGCCATTCGTGCAGGTCGGAACTTACCCGACAAGGAATTTCGCTACCTTAGGACCGTTATAGTTACGGCCGCCGTTTACCGGGGCTTAGCTTCGCTGCTTCGCGCCGAAGCGCTAACAAGTCCGCGTAACCTTCCGGCACCGGGCAGGCGTCAGCCCCTATACGTCGTCTTACGACTTAGCAGAGGCCTGTGTTTTTGGTAAACAGTCGGTTGGACCAATTCACTGCGGCCCCCTCAAGCTCCCTCCGTATGGAGTTCACTCTACCGGGGCGTCCCTTCTCCCGAAGTTACGGGACGATTTTGCCGAGTTCCTTAACGAGAGTTAGCTCGCTCACCTCAGTATGTTCTACTTGTCCACCTGTGTCGGTTATCGGTACGGGCACGCGAATCCTGCCTAGAGGCTTTTCTTGGAGGCATGGGATCGGGGACTTGCCGGCGGTCAAGCCAGCTGGCATCGCACCTCGCGTCAAAACGCCGCTGCGGATTTTCCTACAGCGACTGGCTACGTGCTTGCCCCAGGACGACCATCGCCTGGGTTCCCTTACCCTTCCCCGTCCCCCCATCGGTCATAACGGAAACGACGTGGTACAGGAATATCAACCTGTTGGCCATCGGCTACGCCTTTCGGCCTCGCCTTAGGTCCCGACTAACCCTGAGCAGACGAACTTTACTCAGGAAACCTTGGACAATCGGTGGTGGGGAGTCTCACCCCACTTTCGTTACTCATGCCGGCATTCTCACTTCCAGCCACTCCACGGAGCCTTACGACGCCGCTTCACGCAACTGGAACGCTCTCCTACCGCGTACAGAGCCCGCAGGCCTGTACACCCATAGCTTCGGAGGCTAGCTTGAGCCCCGTTGAATTATCCGCGCCCGAACACTTGACCAGTGAGCTGTTACGCACTCTTTCAAGGGTGGCTGCTTCTAAGCCAACCTCTTGGTTGTCTCTGCATTCGGACATCGTTTGCCACTTAGCTAGCACTTAGGGTCCTTAGCTGATGGTCTGGGTTGTTTCCCTCTCGCGTACGAAGTTTATCCCCCGCACACTGACTCCCGAGTTAAATGTAACGGTCTTCGGAGTTTGCCTGAAGTCGGTAACCTGGTAGGGCCCCTAATCCAAACAGTGCTCTACGGCCGCAACACAATTACTCGAGGCTATACCTAAATATATTTCGGAGAGAACCAGATATCTCTGAGCTTGATTAGCCTTTCACTCCGATCCACAGGTCATCCGCCCAGTTTTCAACCTAGGTCGGTTCGGCCCTCCACGGGGTCTTACCCCCGCTTCAGCCTGCCCATGGATAGCTCGCTCAGTTTCGGGTCTACCGCCAGTGACTGTGTCGCCCTATTCAGACTCGCTTTCGCTACGGCTCCGCTCATCGCTTAACCTTGCCACTGACGAGTAACTCGCCGGCTCGTGATGCAAAAAGCACGCCGTCACACCCGAAGGTGCTCCGACCACTTGTAAGTCTACGGTTTCAGGTACTATTTCACTCCCCTTCAGGGGTGCTTTTCACCTTTCCCTCACGGTACTAGTTCACTATCGGTCACCAGGTAGTACTTAGCCTTGGAGGGTGGTCCCCCCAGGTTCAGACCGCGTTTCACGGGTGCGGTCTTACTCAGGAACGTCAATCGACAGATCAGCGCGCTTTCACCTACGGGACGATTGCCCTCTGTGGTGCGAGGTTCCACTCGCTTCGGCTAACGCCTGATTTTGTAACTGTCGCCGAGCCAGGCACGGCTCGGGCATAACGCCCTACAACCCCCAACAGACAACGCGTGCCCGCTTGCATCTGTCAGGTTTGGGCTGATCCCCTTTCGCTCGCCACTACTAAGGGAGTCTCGGTTGATTTCTTTTCCTCGGGCTACTTAGATGTTTCAGTTCGCCCGGTTCCCTTCCAGTGGCTATGAATTCACCACTGGATGACGCCGCATTACCGGCGCCGGGTTTTCCCATTCGGAAATCCGCGGGTCAATGGCTGTTCAGCGCCTAACCGCGGCTTATCGCAGCCGTCCACGTCCTTCTTCGACTCCTGGTGCCAAGGCATCCAC
>CAWDKO010000010.1:0-31751 GCA_963802935.1 uncultured Solirubrobacterales bacterium
CCAGAACCGCACAGCGGGATCCCTGAATCGCTTCTCCAGCATCACCACGTCCCCTTCGGGATGGAGGCCCCGGAACCACGAATCGAGCCGGGGGTGGCGCGGGGAGGGGTCCGAGAACGGACGCGCCCGCCCGCCCGCAGCGACCCCTCCCCGTGACAGGACCCGCGGCCACCGCGGTTCCGTCCTCCAGTGCGTAGACCTGGTTGGGGTTGTCGCCGGCGAGCGCCTCCAGGATCGCCCGCTGCGCCGGGGTCGCCTCCTCCAGCTCGTCGACCATCAGGTGCTCGAAGCGCCGGGAGATCTCTGCGCGGACGTCGGGACGCTCTGCCAGCAGGCAGTCGAGCGCGAGGAAGACGTCGCCGCGGTCGAGGCTGCCGGCGGCGGCGAGGATGCGGTCGTGGGTCGTGTAGAGCTCGGCGAACTCCAGCTCGCGCTCGGCCGCCTCCCTTGCCGCGTCGTCCTCCGCCTGCTCCAGGGCCTCGCGGGCCTGCTGCTCGAGCCGCGTCGGCCCGGTCCTCTCCGCCTTCAGCGCGTCGATCTGAGCCAGCAGGCGGGCCAGGAGGCCCGCCGGGTTGCCGCGGATCTCGTGGCGGCGCAGGGGCAGCTGGTCGAGGCGGTCGAGCAGCATTGCCAGCCGCTCGGCGGGCCCGAGAACGTCGAAGAACGGGTCGAGTCCGGCAGCCTCGGCGTGTTCTCGCAGCAGGCGCTCGCCGACCGCGTCCCAGCTGCCGACCCAGAGCTCCTCGAAGGGCCCCTCCAGCAGCGCCTCGCCGCGCTCGCGCAGGCGCCGGGCGGTGGCCCGGGTCGAGCCGATCACGAGCACGCGCTCGGGTGCCACACCACGCTCGGCCAGCCGCGCGAGCCGCCGCGCCAGCAGCTCCGTCTTGCCGGTCCCGGCAGCGCCCAGCACCAACAGCGGCCCCTCGCCGTGGGCGATCGCGCGTTCCCGCCCGTCCGCCTCCAATGCCGCCACTGGCCGCTCCTCGCGCATCGCCCAACGCTAGCGCGCCAGCCGATCCGTCTGGGGCTGATCGGGCGGACTACTAGCATCCGGCCGATGGACGTCCTCTCCGCAGACTGGTTGGGGATCTGCCGCCGCATTGTGGCCGCGCAGCGGGAGATCTTCGCCGCCACCCCTGGCGGTGAGGAACGCAACGTCTACGAGGGGGTCGGAGAGGGCGGCGACAACACCCTGGTCATCGACCGGCGCTGCGAGGACGCCGTCTTCGCTGAGCTGGAGCGACTGGCGGCCGAGGGCGCCTCCTTCCTCGCAGTCTCCGAGGAGCGGGGCGAGGTCGCCTTCGGCAGCGGCGGCCCGGCGCGGGTCGTGATCGACCCGATCGACGGTTCGCTCAACGCTCGCCGCACGATCCCCGCCTACAGCGTCAGCATCGCCGTCGCCTCCGGCAACTCGATGGCCGACGTCGAGTTTGGCTTCGTCCACGACTTCGGCGCTGGGGAGGAGTTCTCTGCCCAGCGCGGGCAGGGGGCGACGCTCGCCGGCGAGGCGATCCGGGTCTCGCCCGAGACGGAGAAGCTGGAGGTCGTCGGCTTGGAGTCGGCCGACCCGGAGTGGACGCTGCCCGCCCTGGAGGCCCTGGCCGGCAAGGTCTATCGCCTGCGCGTTGTCGGTTCGATCGCGATCACTGCCGCCTATGTAGCCGCCAGCCGCTTCGACGCGATGCTCAGCCTGCGCTCCTGCCGCTCGGTCGACGCCGCCGCCGCGCAGCTGATCGTGCGTGAGGCAGGCGGGACCGTCGCCTTCGGCGATCTCGTGCTCGAGCAGACGACGCTGGACCTTGAGGCGCGCTACCCGGTGGCAGCGGGCTGGGGCAGCGCTTCGCTGGAGATCGTCCGAGACGCGCAGCGCGCCGGTAATCCCGCGTAACCGTCTCCCGAAAATGGTTTAGGAACGTGTGTTCGTGGGAAGAACATATGTTCGCTACACTCGCGAACTCCCGAGGCAGGCAAACCAGACTCGAAGGAAGGTATCTCCCCCAGATGGCAGAGAAAAACGGCAGCAAATCCAAAACCCAGGCCAAACGCGCGACCACGGAAGCGAAAAAATCCGCTCGCGCCACCGCCAAAGCGACCAAACGAGCCGCGACCAAGACGGCCGTCGCCGAGAAGAACCAGGTCCAGACCGTCGCCGAGGCCGCAGTCGATTTCCCCGTCGGCATCGTCCTCAGCGTCAGTGACCGCGTCTCCGATCTGGTCGAGCCGTGGACCGGCCGCACCAGCGCCGAGAAACAGCTCAAGTCCTATCGGACCGAGGTCCGCAAAACGCTGAAGCGGACCGAGCGTCGCGGCAGCACCGCCCGCCGCAAGGCGAC
The DNA here is from genome assembly GCA_963802935.1 of uncultured Solirubrobacterales bacterium. Lineage (GTDB taxonomy): Bacteria > Actinomycetota > Thermoleophilia > Solirubrobacterales > 70-9 > VAYN01. The sequence continues at coordinate 2,334 of CAWDKO010000010.1, forward strand.
CACCGAGGCCCGCAAAACCCGCAACCGGGTCGAGCGCGAGGCCCGCAAACGCCAGCGCACGGTCGAGACCACGCTGAAGCGCAACCGCAACGAGGTCGAGCAGCGCGTCCGTCGCGCAATCGACGAGCAGACCTCGCGCGCCCAGGGTCTGGTCGACCAGGTAACCGACCAGCTCACCGCCCTGCGGTAACTAGCGCCCGGTCACCGAGACCGACTTGGAGGCGGCTGGCTCGTAGGGCCAGCCGCCTCCACTTATGTAGGCGCGGAACTGGAAGTGGACGCCGCGACTGTCGTCGTCGCTGAACGCGTAGCGGTAGCGGTAGCGGCCGCGAGCGTCGGTCTGCACCGTCCGGAACTCCGCCCACTTGCTCCCGGGGATCCTGAACTGGAGCTCGACGGCACGGCCACCGACCGGGATCGGGGCCCGAGGTCGCCGACGCGGCCGCTGAAGACGACCGGCGCCCCGCCGACCCTGGTGGTCGTGGTCGAGGCGCGCAGGCGAACGCCGGCGAGGACGTCGAACTGCACCCGGCCTCCAGCGGTGCGGCTGAGCGTCGGGGTGCCGGCGAACACCGCTTCGACCCGGCGGCTGGGTCCGGGGGCGAGCCGAACGGCAAAGGTGCCGTCGGCGGCCGTAAACACCCTGGTCGAGCGCTGGGGCGCGCCGGCGCCGGCGGCGAAGCTCTCGACAATCTCGATCGGCAGCCTCCCCAGCGGCGCTCCGGTTGCCGAGGTCAGCCTCCCGCCGTAGGAGGATCCGCGTCCATAGGCCACGGTCCTCACCGCGGAGCGCCCGCGCTCGCCGAAGCCGGCCTGCAGCCGCATCTGTCTCTTCAGAGGGTTGACCAGCACCATCCTGGTGCCGTTCAGGCGTCGGTTCGAGGTGGCCGTGTTGCCGGCGGAGTCATAGCCAGTGGCCGTGAATTCGTAGGTGCCCGACGGATAGGAATCGGAGTCCCACTGGGCGAGGAGCCGGCCTGAGGTCGCCGCCGTCGGCAGTGATCGCCAGGGCTGGCGGGTGCCGGCCGCGCGCACGGCGATCGACCCCCGTGCCGGATCGGCTCCCGACAAGGAGTCGCTTACGGCCGCCTCGAGCCGCTCGGGTTCCGTCGGGTCCTGGGCTCTGGCAAAGACCACGCGCGGGGGGCTTTCGTCGATCGCGACGGTAGTCGTCGTCGGCGAGCGGTCGCCGACGTTGCCGGCGGCATCGCGCGCGTAGGCGCTCACCAGGTGGGTGCCCCTCTCCGCTCACCGTCACCGCAGCGGATCCGCCGAGCTCGACCCGCGGCACGCCGCCGTCGATGGCCAGCGCCGTGAAGGCACCGTTGGGGCCGCCGGGTGCCATTCCCGATAGCGAGTCCGCTGCCCGCGCGACGACGCGCACAGGGCCGCTTGCCCAGCCGGCAGACCCGCCGAGCAGGGTGACGGCGGGTCTGGTCGCGTCGACACGGAGGACGGTGCTGCCGGCTTCGGCCGATGGGATTCCGGCCCCCGAAACGGCGACGACGTTGACGAAGTTGATGCCCTCGGGCAGGTTCCCAAGCGAGAGCCTGTTGTCCCCGGGTCCGCCGTGCAGGTCGATCTCGGCGTCGGTGCAGAGGTCCCGTACCGCGCAGGGCCAGCTTTCGCCGCTGCGGTCGACAGAGACCGCGTAGCCACGGAGGCCCGAGACCGGCAGCGGGCCCGGTGGGGGCTGGATCGAGATCTCGGCCGCCATGGTGCCGGCGATCCAGCCTGTGGGGGAGATCGGTCGGGCGAGCCCCGGCCGCGCGTGGTCGTAGCGCAGCGTCGCGCTCACCGCCGGGCCGCGTTCACCGCCGGGTCCCTCCAGCCAGACTTCGGCCGTGTAGGCGCCAGGAGTCGACAGCACATAAATCCAGATCCGGTTGCCGTCCCCGGCCAAGCGGTAGTCGCGGATGACGGCTCCGCCGGTGTCGCGAAGGCGGTAGCCGACCGCGGTGATCGGGAAGCCCTGGTCGGCGATGGGAGGCCGGTCCCATTCGAGCTGGAAGAGTTCGCGCGGGGACCATGTGTCTTCGCCGCCGTTGACCTGCAGGTTGACCGGGTACAGCTGGTCGGCTGGGCTCGCGATCGCCCGCTCGGCGATCGTGAGCGCGCCGGTGGCGATCAGCAGTGCGAAGATGCCAATGCGCCTCATGGGCCGAACTCCCCGGCGGGGCTACCGCCCGCCGCCGCCGGGCTTGCGCCGATCGGTTCCGAGACGGCGACAGGTTCGGGTTCCGGTGCGGATTCGACGGTTTCGCCGGTCGCAACCGGAGGGGTCTCGGCTTCCGGTTGGGCGGGCGGCCTCTCGGGACGATCTGGCTTTGGAGCGGTCGGCACCTTGACCGGCTCCGCCGGTTCATAGGTCACGCCGCTGGCCTTGCTGTCGGGGTTCTCCGACCTGATGTCGATGCTGCGCTCCAATGCCGGTGCTCTCTCGTGACCGGCTTCGAACGGCAGCGGGACTACGCCCCCTGCGACGCACGCCGCGGCGCCGCCCGCGCAGACCGCGACCACCTTTGCCATTCCCGCGAGACCGGCACCACCGCCGCTGGCCATCTGCGAGAGGGCGCCGTCGCTGCCGCCGCCTCGGCCCCCGAACCGAGCCGCCCAGTCGGCGAGCGTGTCCTGAACCCGGTCGAGCAGCGAGCGACTCAGCGGCAACGCCGGCGCCAGCGCTGCCGCAGCGCCCGGTGCCGCACGATACGCGCGCAGCGTCGCCCGACAGGAGACGCAAGCCCGCAGGTGCTCCCGCACCGCTTTCGCATCCTCCGGGCCGGCTTCGCCATCGCAGAAGGCAGAGAGCAGCAAGCCCATCTCCTCGCAGCGCGTGCCTTCCTCGCTGCGGGCGAGGAATTCGCGAAAGCGCTCGCGTCCCTCGGCCAGGCAGCGGTTGATTTTCGTCTGGCTGAAGCCGGTGATCTCGCCGATCTCGACGTAGGAGTAGCCCTCGGCCAGGAGGGTGAGTGCACGCAGCTCCTGCGGTTTCAGGGTCTGCAGAGCCTCGCGGCTGCGGGCAATCGCCTCGCGCCGCACCGCCCGCTCCGGTGGGCCGTCGGCACCGCTGGGGAGCAGCGCCACCCAGTCTTCGCGCCCCGGCTCCGCCGGCACGGCGGCCGGGCCGCTGAGGATGCGCTCCCGTTCGCGCCGCACCGCCAGCGCCTCGTGCTTGACCACCGTCTGCGTCCAGCGGATCAGTTCCCGGGCGTCGTCGCTCGGCGCCTTCGTGAGGAGGATCTCCAGCGCCCGCTGCAGGGCGTCATCGGCGTCATCGGCGCAAAGCGAGTAGCGGCGGGCGGTGCGCCGCAGGATCTCCTCATGGCGCACATATGTCTCGACCGCGGCACGTTTGCGTGCGCCTTCGGCGACACGTGGAAGCACCGCACCCTCGCCATCCCCGACCCTCGAGTTCAATCTCCGACCCTCCCCGGCCACTTCAATTTTCTCCAGCGGAAGATGCCAGCGGAAGATCGGGCCGATCTGGTTTTCTCCCCCCTTCTGGACGACTCTCCGGTCGCGATTCTCGGAAAATGCAGGATCGGGTCGCAGCGACCCGGGGCCGCCGCCCCCGATAGCATCGGTCCCGATGAGCACCTGCGTGGTCACCGGCGGCGCCGGCTTCCTTGGATCCCATCTCTGCGAGCACCTGCTCGGTCAGGGGCACCGGGTGATCTGCCTCGACAACCTCGAGACCGGGTCGCTGGAGAACATCGCCCACATCCGTGACGCTGCGTTCGAGTTCCGCAACATCGACATCACCTCGCACGTGGACATCCCCGAGGACGTGGACTTCGTCTACCACCTCGCCTCGCCGGCGAGCCCGATCGACTACCTGCGGCTGCCACTGCACACGCTCAAGGTCGGTTCCCACGGCACTCACCACATGCTCGGCGTCGCCAAGTTCAAGCGCGCCCGCTTCCTGATCGCGTCGACCAGCGAGGTCTACGGCGACCCCCAGGTCCACCCGCAGAAGGAGGACTACTGGGGCCACGTCAACCCGATCGGCCCGCGCGGGGTCTACGACGAGGCGAAGCGCTACGCGGAGGCGCTGACCATGGCCTACCACCGCCAGCAGGGCGTCGACACCGCGATCGTCCGCATCTTCAACACCTATGGCCCGCGCATGCGCCCGCACGACGGCCGCGCGATCCCGACCTTCCTGCGCCAGGCGCTGCAGGACCGGCCGCTGACCGTGTTCGGCGACGGCAGCCAGACCCGCAGCTTCTGTTACGTCGACGACCTGATCCGCGGCATCGTCGCCCTCGCCGAGTCCGACGTGCACACGCCCGTCAACGTCGGCAACCCCAACGAGTTCACGCTGTTGGAGCTGGCGAAGACCGTGATCGAGGCGACCGAGTCACGCTCGGAGATCATCCACGAGCCACTGCCGACCGACGATCCGCAGCAGCGCCAGCCCGACATCGGCCGAGCCCGCGACCTGCTCGGCTGGGAGCCGACGGTCGAGCTCGACGAGGGCCTGCGCCGCACGATCGACCAGACCGGCGTCGAGCGCCTGGTCGGCGCCGGCGACTGAGCAGCTCCCCGCCCTTGCGCTGGCCCGTCGCGCGCCAGGGAGTGAGACAGCGGGATGAGTGAGGGGCGGACGATGCTGGTGGTCGGCGCCGCCGGGTTCCTTGGTGCCCACCTCGCGAGCGCGGCCGCGGAGGCCGGTCTCAGGGTTCTCCCGGCCGGACGGAGCCCCGGCCCGGAGGTAGCCGCCTGCGATCTCCTCGACCCGGGCTCCGTCGCCGCCTGCGTCGCGGCGGCGCAGCCGGACCTGGTCGTCAACGCCGCCGGCGCCGCCTCGGTCGGACGCAGCTGGGAGCGTCCCGCCGAGACGTTTGCGGTCAACGCGGCCGGTGTTCTCAACCTGCTCGAGGCGGTCGCCGCGAAGGCGCCCGCCGCCCACGTCCTCTGCATCTCTTCGGCGGACGTCTACGGCATTCGCGAAGAGGGAGAGCTGCCGCTGGGGGAGGAGCTGGAGCCGCGCCCGGTGACCCCCTACGGCGCCAGCAAGGCGGCGATGGAGACGCTCTGCGGCCAGTACGCCCGTGGTCGTGGTCTGCGGGTCGCGGTCGTCCGCGCCTTCAACCTCGTCGGCCCCGGCCAGTCGCCGCAGTTCGCGGTTCCCGGGTTCGCCCGCCGGATCGCCGCGGCGGAGCGGGAGGGGGTGGAGGTCGAGCTGGTGCTGGGCAACGCCGATGCCGTCCGCGACTTCGTCGACGTACGCGACGGCGCCCGAGCGCTGTTCGGGCTCTCCCAGCAGGAACTCACCGGCACTTACAACCTCTGCTCGGGCCGGGGGGCGACGATCTCCGACCTGGTCGCGGAGCTCGCGGCCGCGGCGCGGGTGCCGGTCAAGGTGCGCCGGGACCCGGAGTTGGAGCGGCCGGCCGATCCGCCGGCGCTGGTCGGCGACCCTCGCCGCCTGGGCGAGGCGACCGGCATCAAGGCCGAGATTTCCCTGGCGCGGACCCTCTCCGACCTGCTCGATTCCTGGCGCTCGAGCCCCGCCGGCGCGTAGGACCAGCGCGGCTCAATATCCTGCGAAGGGATGGCAAGCACCGGCAAGCCCGCGGCCGAGGAGGCCCACCGCACGATCGCCCCCGTGGTCGGACCCGACGACGAGCGGATCTTCACCGACTCGGGGATCGAAATCGAGCCGCTCTACACCGAGGACGACGTCGCCCCCGGGCTCGAAGACCGGCTCGGCGCGCCCGGCGCGCCGCCCTTCACCCGCGGCATCCACGAGGGCATGTACCGGGACCGGCTCTGGACGATGCGCCAGTACGCCGGTTTCGCCTCGCCCGAGGACACCAACGAGCGCTACCGCTACCTGATCGAGCACGGCTCGACCGGGCTCTCGATGGCGTTCGACCTGCCGACCCAGCTCGGCCGCGACTCCGACGACCCGCTCTGCCACGGCGAGGTTGGCCGCACCGGCGTCCCGATCGACACGATCGAGGACATGCGGATCTGCTTCGACCAGATCCCGCTCGACGGTGTCTCCACCTCGATGACGATCAACGCGCCGGCGGCGATCCTGCTGCTGCTCTACGAGCTGGTCGGCGAGGAGCAGGGCGTCCCCTCCGAGAAGCTGCGCGGCACGGTCCAGAACGACGTGCTGAAGGAGTACATGGCCCGCGGCAACTACATCTACCCGCCGGAGCCGACGATGCGGCTGACCACGGACATCTTCGAGTACTGCCAGACGCACGTGCCGAAATGGAACACGATCTCGATCTCCGGGTATCACATCCGCGAGAAGGGCTGCTCGGCTGTCCAGGAGGTCGCGTTCACCCTCTCCAACGCGATCGCCTACGTCGAAGCGGCGCTGGAGCGGGGGCTGAAGATCGACGAGTTCGCGCCTCGCCTCGCCTTCTTCTTCAACGGCCACAACAACGTCTTCCAGGAGATCGCCAAGTTCCGCGCGGTGCGGCGGATGTGGGCGAAGATCGTCAAAGAGCGCTTCGGGGCCGAGAACCCGAACTCAATGAAGATCCGCTTCCACACCCAGACCGGGGGCGTGACGCTGCAGGCGCAGCAGCCGGAGGTAAACATCATCCGCGTCGCCCTGCAGGGCTTTGCCGCGGTTTGCGGCGGCACCCAGTCGCTGCACACCAACGGCTTCGACGAGGCGCTGGCGCTGCCGACCGAGCGCTCGGCCCGGATCGCGCTGCGCACCCAGCAGGTGCTTGCCTACGAGTCCGGCGCCGCCGAGACCGTCGACCCTTTCGCCGGCTCCTACTTCGTCGAGTCGCTGACCGACGAGGTGGAACTGCGGGCGCTGGAGCTGATGGAGAAGGTCGAAGAGCTGGGCGGTTCGGTCGAGGCGCTGGAGTTCATGCAGCGCGAGATCGAGGAGTCGGCGCTGAGCTACCACGAGCGCTACAAGAGCGGCCAGGACATCATCGTCGGCGTGAACAAATTCGTCACCGACCAGGTCGACGACGTCGACATCCTCAAGGTCGACCCCGAGGCCGAGCAGCGGCAGCTGGCCCGGCTCAAGGCCTTCAAGGAGGCCCGCGACCAGGCCGACGTGACGGCCAAGCTCGACGCCCTCCGTGACGTCGCCCGCGGCGAGGGCAACCTGCTGCACCCGATCCGCGCCGCCCTCGCTGCCGACGCCTCGATCGGCGAGGTCTGCGGCGCCATGCGCGACGTCTTCGGCGAATACCGGGGCGGCGCGTTCTTCTAGCCGACCAGTAGAGGTAGTCACTTCTCTGGTAAAGTAGTCACATGTATGAGATCGGGATACGGGAGTTGAAGGCAAACCTGAGTTCCGTGTTGCACCGGGTCGACGAGGGCGAGGAGATCAGGGTGACGCGACGCGGCCGGCTCGTGGCCGAGATCGTGCCGGCGGGCGCTGGTCGCGGCGACGACCGGCTCAGGGAGCTTCTGGCCAACGGCCGGATAGCGCTGCCCGCTCGGCCGCTGCCCGCCCGCGCCCCCCGGCTTGCTAAATCGGATCGTTCTGCAACGGCAATCGTGCTGGCCGATCGCGCTGACGAGCGCTGATGCTGTACCTCGATGCGAGCGCGCTCGTCAAGCGCTACATCGAGGAGGAGGGCTCGAAAGCGGTACGAGATGCGATGGCCGACGAGGACGCTTGGTGGATCTGCAGGATCGGCTTGGTGGAGACCGCTCGCGCGGTCGGACTTGCGGCGGGCGCTCGTGCGGTGAAGACGTTCCAGGGCGAGTGGGGGTTCTTCGGCGTTGTCGAGGTCGACCCGGCTCTGGCCGAGCATGCCGCGACTCTCGCTCTTTCCGCTGAGCTGCGCAGCCTCGACGCTTTGCATCTCGCCGCTGCCCTAGCGCTTCCCTCACGCAATCTGACCTTGGCCACCTGGGATACCCGCCTCCATAGCGCCGCTCGCGACGAGGGTCTGCGCACGCTTCCCGAGATGCTCGTCTGAACGGTCTCGCCCAGGCGTCCAGGGGGGCAGGAACGGCACGCCGCTGGTGGAAGCGGGCCTCAATGATCGAGGCGTCGCGGACGTTGATGAAGTCCGAACCCGAGCTGGCGGAGCTGATCGAGGCCGTCGACGGGGTCGAGGTGACGATGGCCGAGAAGGGTTTCGGCACCCGCGTCGAGGTCCGCGCCGGGGAGGACACGGGCCTCGAAGAGTCCGATCTCGAGGCCTTCCTCGACCGCCTGGCCGAGCCCCAGCGGCGGCCGTTCAGCGGCGTCTAGCCAGCCCGCGCTCTTGAAAGCCACCACATGGGCGGTCCCGCCGCCCGGAAAGCGAGCACCGGAGTGACCAAACTGAGAAAGCACCTGTCCTTCAGCAACGTGATCGCCTGCACGGCCCTATTCGTGGCGCTCAGCGCCAGCGCCTACGCGGCGACCAAACTCGGTCCGGGTCAGGTCAAGGCCGTCAACATCGCCAACCAGGCGGTGATCAACTCGAAGCTGAAGCGGGAAGCCGTCACCTCCGGGAAAATCAAAAAAGGCGGCGTCACCCGCGCCAACATGGGCGCCGGCGCGGTGACCACCGCGGCGCTCGACTCCGGCGCCGTCACCGGCAAGAAGATCGGCAAGAAGGCCGTTTCCCCGCGGACGCTCGCCAGCGAAGCGGTGACGGCCGAGAAGCTCGCCAACGAATCAGTTAGCGCCGCGAAGCTGTCGGCCTCGTTCTACGCGCAGCTGGTCCGCAACGTCACCTACGTCAGCGCCAGCAGCGCCTCGAACAGCGAAGCGAACAAGGCCGTTTCGGCCAACTGCACGGCCCCCAAGCAGGCGATAGCCGGCGGCGTCCGCCTCGAAGGCGAACTCGCCGAGGTCGCGGTGACCGCGTCCTACCCGCTCTTCAACGGCACCTCGCGCACCGGCTGGGAGGCCATCGCCCACGAGACCGGTGGAGGCCAGCCGGGTAACTGGTCGGTTGTGGCCTTCGCAGTCTGCGCAGAACTGTAGCCCTGGCCCCCACATATCGCTCTGAAATAGACTGCCGCGCTCCGATGCGCGAGAGGAACCCCGAAAGCCACGATGAGAAGCTCGCCTATTTGCGCGAGCTGCGGGAGGCGGCGATTCATTCTGCTTCCGAGGAGGCGGTGGAGAAGCAGCACGCGAAGGGGAAGCTGACCGCGCGCGAGCGGGTCGAGAAGCTGCTCGACCCCGGCTCGTTCGAGGAGCTCGACACCTTCGTCCGGCACCGCACCTACGACTTCGAGATGCAGAAGAAAAGGCCCTGGGGGGACGCTGTGGTCACCGGGCACGGGACGATCGACGGCCGCACGGTGTTCGTCTTCTCCCAGGACTTCACGGTGTTCGGAGGCAGTCTCGGCGAGGTGATGGCGGAGAAGATGTGCAAGGTGATGGACCTCGCCGCCCAGGTCGGGGCGCCGGTGATCGGGATCAACGACTCGGGCGGAGCCCGGATCCAGGAGGGGGTGGTCTCGCTCGGCGCCTACGGGGACGTCTTCGTGCGCAACGTCCAGTGCTCCGGTGTGATCCCGCAGATCAGCCTGATCATGGGCCCCTGCGCCGGCGGCGCCGTCTACTCGCCGGCGATGACCGACTTCATCTTCATGGTCAAAGAGACCTCGCACATGTTCATCACCGGCCCGGAAGTGATCAAGACCGTGACCGGCGAGGAAGTCGAGTTCGAGGAGCTGGGCGGGGCGATGAGCCACAACTCGAAGTCGGGCGTCGCCCATTTCGCCTCCGAGGACGAGGAGAGCTGCCTCGAGGACGCCCGTTATCTGCTCAGCTTCCTGCCCTCGAACAACCTCGAGGCGCCGCCGCGCTTCGAGCCCAGCGACGACCCCGAGCGCGAAGACGAGGAGCTCGACACGCTCGTCCCCGACGACCCCTCCAAGCCCTACGACATGCGCGACGTGATCGCCCGCGTCGTCGACGACGAGGAGTTCCTCGAGGTCCACGAGCACTTCGCCAAGAACATCGTCTGCGGCTTTTCGCGGCTCGACGGCTTTCCCGTCGGGATCGTCGGCAACCAGCCCGCCTTCCTCGCCGGCGTGCTCGACATCGAGGCCTCCGAGAAGGCGGCCCGCTTCGTCCGCACCTGCGACGCCTACAACGTCCCGATTCTCACCTTCACCGACGTCCCCGGCTTCCTCCCCGGCACCGACCAGGAGTGGAACGGGATCATCCGCCACGGCGCCAAGCTGCTCTACGCCTTCACGGAGGCGACGGTGCCGAAGCTCACCGTGGTCACCCGCAAGGCCTACGGCGGCGCCTACGACGTGATGAACTCCAAGCACATGCTGGCCGACTTCAACGTCGCCTGGCCGACGGCCGAGGTCGCGGTGATGGGCCCCGAGGGCGCCGTCAACATCATCTACCGCAAGGACATCGCCTCCTCGCCGACCCCCGACGAGCGCCGCCAGAAGCTGATCGACGACTACAAAGCCCACTTCGCCAACCCCTACTCGGCGGCGGAGCGCGGCTACATCGACGACGTGATCGAGCCGCGGCAGACGCGGCCGAAGCTGATCAGGGCGCTGCGGATGCTGCAGAGCAAGCGGGTGGCGCAGCCGAAGCGCAAGCACGGGAACATCCCGCTGTAGGGCTGAGGTGTGGGAGGTGGGGCGCCCCACCTCCCTTCACGGTCCCTACAGTCGGGATGGCCCGAGGAGTGCAAACAGCTCCGCCGTTCGCAGGAAGAGCTGACCCTCCGAACTTCCAGTCGCTCCGGCGTTCCCTCGCGAAGCTGTGATGAGGATGCCCGGGATGGGCGCGGCTTCTCGTGGGGGAGGGTGGGGTACCCCCTCGAACGGCTTGTACTTCTCGGTCATCGGCTCCCGGGCGGCAGCCGCAGGGGATCCACCCGAGCAAGTTGAGTGAGAGGGGGTACCCCACCCTCCCCAACCACTACCCCCGAATCAGGGCATCCTGGTGGCGGCCTTGCGCCGGGAATGCCAGGTTGCCAAGGGGGCCGAGGTCAGCTCTTCCCAGGCGGCGTCCTCGCCGTAGAACTGCATGACCACGAAATGCAGCAGCCCCGGGAGCATCTCGGGGGCGGTCTCCGGCTCGTCGCTCATCAGCTTGGTCCGCACGAGAGTCTCGATAGCCCCTACCATGAAGGTCGCCGTCACAGGAGGTGGAGCTTGGCGAGAGGGGATCTCGCGGCGCGCGCCGTCAACGGCGCGGGAGAGGCGCTCCATCAAAAGATCATGTTCGGCCAGCGCAGCGCCTCCCACGGCGTGCGGCTCGACCAGCAGGGCGCGCGCGAGCAGAGGCTGGTTGGCGCAGAACTCCAGCAGCTCTGCCAGCCCCGCCCGCAGGCCCTCGCGCCAGGTCGGCTGCCGTCGGGCGATGCCGATCAGTCGCCGGTAGATCCACTCCGCGGCGTCGTGGTAGGCCTGGGCGAAGCAGTCCTCTTTGTCGTCGAAGTGCTTGTAGAAGGTCGCCCGGCTGGCGCCGGCGCGCTCGATCACGTCCTGCACCGAGATGTGCTCGTAGCCGCGCTCACCGCTGACTATCAACATCGCCTCCAGCAGCCGCTCCCGGGCGGGACGGACACGGCGACCGGGGAAGAGGGCTTGATCGGGCATCGCACACACCTTCTGAAAACAACTACCTTTTGTCTAGATATAGCAGCTTTCAGAGACGCCGATGACCAGAACGTTAAAGTTTTTAAAGAAAAGGAAAGTAGACACCAGGTGAACGTTCTGGTATCTTGTTGGTATGGCGAAGCAGCAGCGCCCACTCTCGGAGCGGCTCGCGAAATTGCCCCCGGGGCGGCACCTGATCCCGAGCGACTTCGTCTCCCAGAACCAGCGCGAGCGGATGCTGCTGGCGACCACCGAGCTGGTCGCCGAACGCGGCTACCAGAAGACGACGATCGAGCTGATCGCGAAGACCTCGAAGGTCGCCCTGGTCACCTTCTACGAGCACTTCTCGAGCAAGGAGGAGTGCTTCCTCGCCGCCTTCGACGAGAGCCTCGCCGCCGCGAAGGAGGTCTTTGCCGAGCTGCTCGACGTGGAGACCTCCTGGCAGGAGCAGGTCTCTTCGGGGCTGGAGATCTTCCTCGAGATGGTCGTCAGGGAGCAGGCACGGGCACAGCTCTGCATCGTCGAGGCGCAGGCCGCCGGCTCGGCCTCGCTGGCGCGCTACCAGGCGATGCTGGAGAGCGTCGCTCCGAAGTTGCGCGAGGGGCGCGAGTTCAACCCCCGCGCCAGCCGCCTCCCCGACGGGCTCGAGGTGGCGATCGCGGGTGGGATCGCCTGGCTCGTCCACCAGCGGCTGGTCAACGACGACGTCGAGGACCTCAAGGCTTTGCTGCCGGAGATGCTGCAGGTGACGCTTACTCCATACGTCGGCGAGGTCGAGGCGGGCCGGGTCGCCGACGCCGCCCAGGCGCGGGTGGCCGCCTGAGGGACGCGAGCGCAGGGGGCAGGGCCGGGCGCATGTGAGCAGCGAGATCGGGCCCGGGCCGGCGAGCGCCGACGATCCGGTCCGCGGGCGAATAGCGACGGCGATGATCGAGCTGGCCGCCGAGCATGGATTCGAGTCGACGACGATCGCGATGGTCTGCGAACGCGCCGCAGTCGGCCGCGCCGCCTTCGACCGAAACTTCGCGGACAAGGAAGATTGCTTCTTGCAGGTCCACGGCGAGATCGCCCTGCGGTTCTGCGAGCGGGTCGGCGCCGCCTACGCCGGGCCGCGTGGCTGGCACGACCGGATCTGGGCGGGCGCCTGGGCGGCGATGCGCTTCCTGCAGGAGGACGCGACGCGCGCACGCTTCTTCGTCGTTGCCGTCAACGGCGCCGGCAGCCGTGCGCAGGCTCGCCGCGACCGCGTCCTGCAGGGCCTTGCCGACATGATCGACGCCGGCCGCGGGGAGCTCGATGAACCCGGCTCGGTCTCACGCAACACGGCGGAGATGGTCAGCGGGGCGATCTACGGCACGATCATGGTCAAGATTCGCGACGGCGCGATCGAGCGCGACGAGGAATTCCTCTCGGAGCTGGTTTACATGGCGATGATGCCCTACCTCGGCGCCCGCGCCGCCGAGGACGAGCTGCTCGTCGAGCCCCTCCATTAGGCCAGTCGAAGGGACGAAAAGCCCGCGCCAGGACGTCGGGTATGGTCGCGGTGTGGCAAAGGCAGCGGGGAAAAGCAAAGGACGGAAAGCAGCGACGACGCCCGAGACGCCCGAGTCTTCGCTGCGCCTTCCTGCCGGCCGCCACGGGCTGCCACGGGAGTTCATCGCCCAGAACCAGCGCGAGCGGATCATCACCGCCCTGGTCGACACCGTCGCCGAGCGCGGCTACAACGCCACCACCGTCGCCCACATCACGAAAGCGGCTTCGGTCTCGCGTCGCACCTTCTACGAGCACTTCGCCGGCAAGGAAGCCTGCTTCCTCGCCGCCTACGAAATGGTCGCCGATCACATCCGGGACTCGATGCAGGTGGCCGCGGAGGCCTTCGAGGAGTGGCCGCAGAAAGTGCGGGCGGCGCTGGCGACGATGCTGCGCTTCCTCGCCGGCGAGCCGGAGTTGGCCCGCGTCTGCATGATCGAGCCGATTGCCGCCGGGGGCGAGATCGCGGCACGCCACCGCGCCTCGATGCAGGGCTTCGTCGAGATCCTCAAAGCGGGACGTCCCCAGCACAAGGGCGAGCGGCCGCTGCCGGAGGCGACCGAGGCGACCCTGGTCGGCGGCATCGTCTCCCTGATCGTGCGCGAGATCAACGCCGGCCGGGCCGAGCAGCTGGAGAAGCTGCTGCCGGACCTGGTCGAGCTGACGCTGGCGCCCTATCTTGGGGGCGAGGAGGCCGCGCGGCTCGCGCGAGCGAGCTGATCACTCCTGCTTAGGGCACGGCGGTCGCTTCGGCCTCGACCCCGCGGCCGCCTTTGCCGGCCACCGCGGCGCCCTCTTCGCGGCTGAGCCGGTGCGCGAGGTAGACCGGGACGATCGAGATCAGGATCACCAGCAGCGCGACGACGTTGACGATCGGCAGCTGGGTGGGCCGGAAGAGGTTGCGGAAGATCCAGATCGGCAGCGTTTCCTCGCCGGCGCCGATCGTGAACGTGGTGACGATGATCTCGTCGAAGGAGAGCGCGAAGGCGAGCAGGGCACCGGCTCCCAGCGCAGTCCGCATGGTCGGCAGGGTGACGTAGCGGAAGGTCTGCCAGGTGTGGGCGCCGAGGTCCGCCGAGGCCTCCTCGAAGGAGGCGGAGGTGCGGCGCAGACGGGCGACGACGTTGTTGTAGACGACGACGATGCAGAAGGTGGCGTGGCCGACGATCACGGTGAAGAGGCCGAGGCTGACGCCGAGCACCTGGGTGAAGGTGTTGCTGAGGGCGACGCCGGTGACGATCCCCGGCAGCGCGATCGGCAGCACGACCAGGAAGGAGATCGTCTCGCGACCGAAGAAGCGGTGGCGGGCGACCGCCAGCGAGGCGAGGGTGCCGAGGACGATCGCGATCGCCGTCGCCGCCAGGCCGGCTTTGACCGAGGTCAGGAAGGCTTCCCTCGCAGCCTCGTTTTCGAGCGCCTTCGGGAACCACTCGAAGGTCAGTCCCGACGGCGGCCACTTCTGGGTCGTGCCGCTGGCGTTGAAGGCGTAGGTCCCGACGACGATCAGCGGCACGTAGATGAAGGCCAGCCCGAGGCCGACCCCGAACCGCAACAGCCAGGTGGCCCGCCTGGAGAGGCGCATCTCAGACGTGCTCGAAGGCGCCGAGCTTCCGCGCCACGAGCAGGTAGGCGATCATCACCACGATCGGGACGATGGCGAGGGCGGCGGCGAACGGCTGGTTGTTGGTGATGTTGTTGAAGATGACGTTGCCGATGAACTGGTCGTTGGAGACCAGGCGCGGGGTGATGTAGTCGCCCAGCGTCAGCGCGAAGGTGAAGATCGAGCCGGCGACGACCGCGGGGAAGGAGAGCGGCAGGATCACCCGGCGGAAGGTCGTGAAGGGGCGCGCACCAAGGCCCTCGGAAGCGCTGATCAGCGAGTTGGGGATGCGCTCGAGGCCGGCGTAGATGGGCAGGATCATGTATGGGAGCCAGAGGTAGCTCATCACCAGCCAGACGGCGACGATCCCGTAGCCGGGCCCGTGCAGCCCGAACGGCTCCAGCGCCCAGTTGACGATGCCGTCGTTGGAGAGCATCGTGCGCCAGGCGAGGAGCCTTGACCAGGTAGCTGGACCAGAGCGGCAGCAGGATCGCGACGACGAGGATCGCCGTGCCACGCCGGCTCGCGACCTTGGCCATGTAGAAGGCGATCGGGAAGGCGAGTACCGCGTCGGTGATGGTGACGACGGCGGCGACGGCGACCGTGCGGCCGACGATGTCGCGGTAAACCGGTTCGTCGAGCAGCGCTTCGAAGTTCCCCAGTCCGAATTCCTGGACTACTTCGCCGCTGAGCGCGTCGACCGACCAGAAGGCGGTGACGAGCAGGACCGCGAGCGATCCCAGGTACCCGATGACCAGCCAGCCGACCGGCCCGGCAAGCAGCGTCCCCACCTGCAGGCGGGGACGACCCTGGAAGAGGCCGGCGAGCCTGCGGCCCACCGACCTCCTCCCGGCGACGGCTTCAGCCGCCATCGCTCACGACCGGCTCAGCCTTTGATCGCGGTCCAGGCCTGGACCCACTCGTTGTAGTCCTTGCAGTCGTCGTTGCCGTTGCCACAGTCGGCCAGCGGCGTCTCCCAGTAGTAGACCCGCTTCCAGAAGGCCGGGTTTTCGGCATGGTATTTCTCGCAGAAGCCCTTCTCTGCGGTCTGGTCGCAGGCGAGGCTCTGGGCGGGCGCCTCGCCGAAGAATTCGGCGACTTCGGCGTTGACTTTCGGTTCGACGATCCAGTCCATCCACATGTACATGCAGTTGGGATGCTTGGCTTCCGAGCTGATCATCCAGGTGTCCGACCAGCCGGTTGCGCCCTCTTTCGGCAGGAAGCCCTGGCTGGCGGGGCTGGCGGCGACCGGGTCGCCTTCTTCCTGCAGAGCGAAGTACTGGTACTGCCAGGTGGTGCCCACCGTGGCATCCCCATTTGCGAAGGCAGAGATCTGCTTTGCCGCTTCCGACCAGTATTCGCCGACGTTGGCCCGCTGTTCTTTCAGCAGGTCGACCGCCGCTTCGAACTGTTCGTCGTTCAGCTCGTAGGGGTTCTCGATCCCCAGGTCGGGCTCGTGGGTCATCAGGTAGACGGCCGCGTCGGCGATGTAGATCGGGTCGTCATACACACTGATTTTGCCCGTGTATTTGGCCGCTACTTTCGGGTCGAGGACCACGTCCCAGGAGTCGGGAGCGGGGCTGACGTCGTTGCTGTTCCACATCAGCAGGTTGGCGCCGCGGCCGTGCGGGATCCCGTAGGGCTTGCCGTCAAAGGTGTTGTAGGGCTGGTCCTTGAGGTCGCTGAAGATCGTCTCGTAGTTTGGGACGAGGCTGACGTTGACCGGGTCGACGTCGCCGCCGTCGACGAGGCGGGCCGAGGCGTTGCCGGAGGCGGAGACACCGTCGTATTCGCCGCTGCGCATCAGCTGCACCATTTCGTCGGAGGTGCCGGCGACCTTGTTATTCACCTTGCAGCCGGTTTTCTGTTCGAACGGTTTGCTCCATTCCGGTTCGACGTACCCGGCCCAGGAGATCAGGTCGACTTCGCCCTCTCCTTTGCCGAGCTTCTGCAGCTCTTCGCCGCCACCGGTGCTGTCGTCGTCGCTCGAACCGCAGCCGGCGAGGACGAGCATGAACGCGACCAGACCTGCGATGACGAACCACGCCGTTCGGGCGGAGTGAGAGTCCCTTCTCATGGTGAATCCTCCTCTGTCGTTGATTTCCCCTGAACGGCGGCCGCGTGCTCCGGGCGCCATCCGACCAGTACCTCTTTCCCCTGCTCAGGCGCGCCCTCCCCTGACCCGCCCTCCAAGTTCTGCTGCACCATCTGCAGGCTGCCGCCGGCGTCGAGCGCCACCGTGTAGCGGGTCACCATCCCGGCGTAGGCCACCTCGGCGACCTTCCCGCGCTCGCTGTGGAGGCCATCGCCGCTGGCGTTCGGCTCCAGCAACCGGATCTTCTCCGGGCGGATCGTCACCCGCCTGCCGTCGCGCTCGATCAAGTTGGAGACTCCGACGAAGCCGGCGACGAACTCGTTGCGGGGGTGCTCGTAGAGCTCGCGCGGCGGGCTCACCTGCTCGATCCGGCCTTCGTTGAAGACGGCGATGCGGTCGCTCATCGTCAGCGCCTCGTCCTGGTCGTGGGTGACGTAGACGAAGGTGATCCCGACCTCGCCCTGGATCGTCTTCAGCTCCACCTGCATCTGCTCGCGCAGCTTCAGGTCGAGCGCGCCCAGCGGCTCGTCGAGCAGCAGCACCTTCGGCCGGTTGACGATCGCCCGCGCCAGCGCCACCCGCTGCCGCTGGCCGCCGGACAGCTCGCCCGGCTTGCGCCCGGCGTAGCCCGGCAGCCGCACCATCTCCAGCGCCTCCTCACAGCGGCGCCCGCGCTCGCCCTTGTCCACTCCGGCCACCTTCATCCCGTAGGCGACGTTCTCCCCGACGCTCATGTGCGGGAACAGGGCATAGTCCTGGAAGACGGTGTTGACCGCTCTGTCGTACGGGGCCACCCCGCTTACCTCCTCACCGGCCAACTCGATCGTGCCCGCGCTGGGGTCCTCGAAGCCGGCGATCATCCGCAGCGTCGTCGTCTTGCCCGAGCCCGACGGACCCAGCATCGTGAAGAACTCTCCACGCTCGACTTCCAGGTCAATTCCGGCAACGGCGACCACCTCGCCGTAGTGCTTGGTGAGGCCAGCCAGGCGGATGTCAGGGGGTGAGGCCGTTACAAAATGACGTTATCCCAGGTGTTCAGGAAAGCAAGGACAATTCAGGGGCTGTTGGTTGGCCGGAGTGGAGTACGCGAGGAGCTTGGGGGAGGAGCAGGGTGCCCCTCCCGTTGCGCTGGGATTTTCGCCGTTAACCCCTCGTCTCTCGCCGACCTGGAGGTGCGAAAATCAGGACGCCGCTTACAGGAGGGACCCCCTGCTCCTCCCAACCACTTCGCAATCCCCGGCAAACCCTCCGTCCCTCGGGAGCTAGAGGCGGAAGCTGGGGCGCGACCACTCAGCGACAGCTGCAAGCGGGTTCACCGTCCTGCCCAGCTAGCTGCGGATGCTTGTCGGGCATCAGGGTCTGGTGCAGATTGCTATCGGGCGAGGAGCGGGGGCGTCTACCCCCTCCGAACGGCTTGTACTTTTTTGCCGGTGGGACTTCGCGGAGGCGCTGGGGATTCTCAAAAAAGTTGAGAGAGGAGGGGGTAGACGCCCCCGCTCCTCTCTCGCAGCATTCAGTACCCGGCGGGGTGCCTGGAGACGAAACCGACGTTATCTCGGAGGTCCGTGTGCCACCGCGGGCCGCTTTCACCAGAGTCACCCGACGTGTCCCAGCGCACTCCGGCGATCACGGCGTAGGCGTGGCCCGGGTTGGTGTAGACGGTGATCCAGCGGCCGAGACCGGCCAGACCCCATTTGGCCATCGGGCCGGAGGGCAGCGGACCTTCGATGAATTCGCCGCCATGAAGGGCGAAGCTGACGGCGCCGGAGCAGTCGTAGCCTTTGTCCCACCAGCGGGCGTGGCCACCACCCCAGATATACGGTTTGGTGCGGATCTTGTTGGCCGCTTCGATCACGGCGACGACGCGAGGGGGTGCGCTCTTGGGGGGGATCAGTTCCCCGGTCGAGAGGAGCTTTGCTTTTGCGGTCGGGGTGCAGACGTCGACCGCGGCAGGGGTGAGGCCACCGGTCGCGCACTTCGCGGAGGCGCTCCCGGGGGCGGCGAGGGCGATGACGACGAAAACCGCCGACAGTGCCAACCCGGCCTTGCACTTCAAGTTGTCGAACAGCAAACCGATTCTCCTTTGTCGGCCTACGGGGTTAGCTGTCGGGCTAGCGCTAAAAGGAGCCTGCGCTCCCGCCTGAACCAGGCGAGTTAGCCCCGAAAACGTGGTTCCCCCGTTCCCGTGACGCCTATGGGCGCCTGGGACTCGGCGTTTCGGTTCTACGGACCGGCGGCAGTCTAGACCATCGCCCGGTCGTTTGCTCATAAAACGCAAACATTTAGTGGCCTTTCGCACTTTCATCCCAGATTCCTGTCGGCCGGGTGGCTGGTAGCTTGGGTTCCGGAATGGAAATTGCAGGCCGCAAAGCACTGTTGACGGGAGCCACGGGCGGGCTCGGGATGGCGATCGCCAGGGCGCTGGCCGAGCGGGGGGCGATCCTCGCGCTCAGTGCCCGCAAGCGCGAGGCGCTGGAGGCGCTCGCGGCCGAGCTGCCGGGCGACGGCCACACTGTCCTTCCCGCCGACCTCGCCGACGCCGGCGAGGCGGAGCGCCTGGCGGCCGAGGCGGGGGAGGTCGAGATTCTCCTCGCCAACGCCGGCCTGCCGGCCGCCGGCCGCATGGAGGACTTCACGCCCGAGCAGGTGAAGCGAGCGCTGCGGGTCAACCTCGAGTCGCCGATGATGCTGGCCCAGGCGCTCTACCCGGCGATGCTGGAGCGCGGCTCCGGACACCTCGTCTTCGTCGCCTCGCTGGCCGGCAAGTCGCCCGCCCCGCGCTCCTCTATCTACAACGCGACCAAGTTCGGCCTGCGCGGCTTCGCCCTGGCGCTGCGCACGGACCTGGCGCCGCAGGGCATCGGCGTCTCGCTCGTCTCGCCCGGGTTCATCCGCGAGGCCGGCATGTTCGCCGAGTCGGGGGCGAAGTCGCCGGCGGGCCTCGGCACCTCGAGCCCGGAGGAAGTCGCAAAGGCGACGGTGCGGGCGATCGAGGCCGACAAGGTAGAGATCGCCGTCGCCCCGACCCGCCAGCGCTTCCTCGCCCACTTCGGCCTCGCCAGCCCCGGCATCGCCGTCAAGGTCTCCAGCGGCTCCGCCGGCCAGAAATCAGCCGCCGAGATCGCCGCCGGCCACTCCGACGACAAGCGCTGAGTAGGGGCCCGGCCGTCGAGAACGCCAGCGGGAATCCCCTGGACAAGCGCTGAAGAGGCAGACCCGGGCACCCCGCGAACGGGCGGATACTCAAAACGACGGTCTAATTAGACCGTCGTTTGTCCGGGCGTGGGGTGCCCGGGTCTGCCCACCGCCGATTGCCTAGGATGAACACGTGAGCAGCAACTCTTTTTCAGCTCGTTCGACCCTTGCAGTTGGTGGCCGCGAGTACGAGATCTTCCGGCTCGACGCGCTGGGGGAGCACTTCGATGTTGCGCGGCTGCCGTACTCGCTGAAGGTTCTCCTCGAGAACGTGCTGCGCCTCGAGGACGGTGTCTCGGTCAGCGCCGCCGCCGTTGAGGCGATCGCCGGCTGGGACGCCGCCGCCGAGCCCAGCGTCGAGATCCCCTTTCAGCCGGCCCGGGTGCTGATGCAGGACTTCACCGGCGTGCCGGCCGTGGTCGACTTGGCGGCGATGCGCGACGCAATGGAGGAGATCGGCGGCGACCCGGCCACGATCAACCCACTGGTAGACGTCGACCTCGTGATCGACCACTCGGTCCAGGTCGACGCCTTCGGCAACGAGCGCGCCTTCGCGGTCAACGCCGAGCATGATTTCGAGCGCAACCGCGAGCGCTACTCCTTCCTCAAGTGGGGGCAGCACTCCTTCGACAACTTCCGCGTGGTGCCGCCAGCGACCGGCATCTGCCACCAGGTCAACCTCGAGCACCTGGCCCAGGTCGTCTACAGCCGCGAGACCGGCGGCACCGTCCAGGCCTACCCCGACACCCTGGTCGGCACCGACTCGCACACGACGATGGTCAACGGCCTCGGGGTGCTCGGCTGGGGCGTCGGCGGGATCGAGGCTGAGGCGGCGATGCTGGGCCAGCCGATCTCGATGCTGCTGCCACAGGTGGTCGGGTTCAAGCTCGGCGGCGAACTGCCGGAGGGGGCGACCGCGACCGACCTCGTCCTCACCGCGACCGAGATGCTGCGCGAGCGCGGCGTCGTCTCCAAGTTCGTCGAGTTCTTCGGCCCCGGGCTCTCGACCCTCGGGCTGGCCGACCGAGCGACGCTGGGCAACATGTCGCCGGAGTTCGGCTCGACCTGCGCGATCTTCCCGGTCGACGCCGAGACGCTGCGCTACCTCGATCTCACCGGCCGCCCGACCGAGACGATCGCGCTGGTCGACGCCTACGCGCGCGAGCAGGGCATGTTCCACGACGAGTCCAGCCCCGACCCGGTCTTCTCCGAGCTGCTCGAGCTCGACCTGGGCGAGGTCGTGCCCAGCATCGCCGGCCCGAAACGGCCGCAGGACCGGGTGCCGCTCGCGGAGGCGAAGCAGTCCTTCCTCGAGGCGATGGGGGAGTTCGACCCCGAAGCCGCCGAACGGATGGGCAACGGCCGCGACCACGCGATCGAGGAGTCGTTCCCCGCCTCCGACCCGCCGGCCGAGGACCACGACGACGAGCGCGGCAAACCGCGACCCGCGCTCAGCGGCGCCCCGGCGGCGACCGTGGAGTACGGCAGCGGCGACGAGATCGAGGTGAGGCTGGAGGACGGCACCGCCTTCGAGCTCGACCACGGCCGGGTCGTGATCGCGGCGATCACCAGCTGCACCAACACCTCCAACCCCAGTGTCATGGTTGGCGCCGGGCTGCTTGCCCGCAACGCGGTCGAAAAGGGCCTGGCGCGCAAGCCCTGGGTCAAGACCTCGCTGGCCCCGGGCTCGACCGTCGTCACCGACTACCTCGAGCGGGCCGGCCTGACCGAGTACCTCGACGCGCTGCAGTTCAACCTCGTCGGCTATGGCTGCACGACCTGCATCGGCAACTCCGGGCCGCTGGCACCGGAGATCTCGGCGGCGATCGCCGAGAAGGACCTGGCGGTCTGCGCCGTGCTCTCCGGCAACCGCAACTTCGAGGGCCGGATCAACCAGGACGTGAAGGCCAACTATCTGGCCAGCCCACCGTTGGTCGTCGCCTACGCGCTGGCGGGCCGGATGGACCTCGACCTGGTCGAGGAGCCGCTCGGCCAGGGCGCAGACGGGGAGTCGGTCTACCTGCGCGACATCTGGCCGAGCGCCGAGGAGATCAAGGCGCTCGTCGGCGCCTCTGTCGCCTCGGAGATGTTCGCCCGCAACTACGCCGAGGTGTTCAAGGGCGACGAGGCCTGGAACGCGGTCGACGTCCCCGCCGGCGATCGCTACACCTGGCCCGATTCCACCTATGTGCGGCAGCCGAGCTTCTTCGAGCGGATGCCGGCCGACCCGCCGGGGGTCGAGCCGATCGCCTCCGCCCGGGCGCTGGCCCTGCTCGGCGACTCGATCACCACCGACCACATCTCACCGGCCGGGGCGATCAAGAAGGAAAGCCCGGCCGGGAGCTGGCTGATCGACCATGGGGTCGAGCCGGGCGACTTCAACTCCTACGGCTCGCGCCGCGGCAACCACGAGGTGATGATTCGCGGCACCTTCGCCAACATCCGGCTCCGCAACCAGCTGGTCGAGCGGGCCGGGGGCTTCACCCGTCACTTTCCCGACGGCGAGGAAACCAGCATCTACGAGGCGGCGATGTCCTACGCCGCAGAAGGCGTGCCGCTGGTGGTGCTGGCCGGCAAGGAGTACGGCTCCGGCTCCTCGCGCGACTGGGCGGCGAAGGGGACGAAGCTGCTCGGGGTGCGCGCGGTGATCGCCGAGAGCTTCGAGCGCATCCACCGCTCGAACCTGATCGGGATGGGTGTGTTGCCGTTGCAGTTCGCCGCGGGGGAGAGTGTCGCCTCGCTCGGCCTAGCCGGTGAGGAGAGCTTTGACTTCGGCGATCTCGCGGATGGGGAGGCGAAAACGGTCGCCGTCACCGCCCGGCGTGACGACGGTGCCAGCACCGAGTTCATCGCCACGGTGCGTCTCGATACGCCGAACGAGGTGACCTACTTCCGCAACGGCGGCATCCTCCAGACCGTCCTGCGCAAACTTAAAAAGTAGGCGCAGCGGGGCCGCGGGAGGCAGGGGGGTCCGCGCGACCCTCACTGCACCTGCGCGTCGGTAGCCAGGGAGGGATGCCGACGCGGCCGTTCCCCTGGACGGGACTGCCCAGACGGAACAGTCACTGTCTAGCTATACCGCCTGGACACCTTGCGGTCAAGCTAGGTCGAGTGGTTTAAGGCCGATCTGGCGCGCTTTGGGCACGATCGGCGTTCTCGTACGCCGATTTGGCCACACCCCAACCCTTGCGTTCGATCAACTCGATCCCGATCACGCTGCCAACGGGGCCCACTGGGGTGAGGGTTGCGGCGAGCAGGGTGTAGGGAGCCTCGCGCCGCACGGCGGCGATCCAAATGAGGATGCAGAGGGCGATGAAACCGAGCCCGTGCGCCCAGCCGAAGACCATCGTCTCGGTCTCGAACCCGGGCAGCAGCCAGAAGAGGAGCAGACCTGCGAAGACCGCGAGCTCCAGCCAGGAGATGCGCTTCACCCAGACGAACAGGTGCCCCGGGACGGGCTTCTGCAGCGGTCCGCGCATGTCAGTTAGGAGTTGGGTGTGAGCGCGGTGAGGACGATGCGCTCCTGCTCGCGCGCGTGGGCGCCGGAGTAGCCCTCGCCCGGACTGGCCCGACCCTGGCGGCCGATGTAGGTCAGCTCCACCCCCTCGGGGAGGATCGCGGGCAGCCGGCGTGACATCACCTTCCAGGCACCCATGTTGCGCGGCTCCTCCTGGACCCAGGCGATCTGCTTCAGGTTCGGGTAAGCGGCGATCAGCGCCTGCAGCTGTTCTTTCGCGAACGGGTAGAGCATCTCCACCCGCGCGATCGCGACGTTCTCGGCGGCCTCGCGGCGGTCGCTGGCGTCGATGTCGTAGTACACCTTGCCGGTGCAGAGCACCAGGCGCTCGACCTGCTCGCGCCGCTCGGCCGCCTTCGGGTCGTCGAGGATGAAGTGGAAGTGCTCGTCGGTCAGCTGCTCGAGGCCCGCGGTGGCGCGGTCGAGCCGCAGCAGCCCCTTCGGCGTGAAGACGATCAGCGGCCGCGGCTTGCGGATCAGGGCCTGGCGGCGCAGCAGGTGGAAGTACTGGGCGGCGGTGGTGGGGTAGGCGATGCGGATGTTGCCCTCGGCGCCGAGGGCGAGGAAGCGCTCGATGCGGGCGCTCGAGTGCTCGGGGCCCGATCCCTCGTACCCGTGCGGCAGCAGCAGCGTCAGCCGGCTCGTCTGGCCCCACTTCGACTCGCCGGAGACGATGAAGCTGTCGATGATCACCTGGCCGGCGTTGGCGAAGTCGCCGAACTGTGCCTCCCAGAGGACCAGCGCGTTGGGCGAGGCGGCTGAGTAGCCGTACTCGAAGCCGAGGCAGGCGATCTCCGAGAGCGGGCTGTTGTAGAGCTCGAAGGGGGCGGAGGCATCCTCGAGGTTCTGCATCGGGCAGTACTTGAGGCCGGTGTTCTCGTCGTGGAGGACGAGGTGGCGGTGGGAGAAGGTGCCGCGCTCGGTGTCCTGGCCGGTGAGGCGGACGTGGACACCCTCGCTCAGCAGCGTGCCGAAGGCGAGCGCCTCCGCCTGGCCGAAGTCGACCCCGCCCTGCTCGAGCGCCTCGATTCGTTTCGAGAGGGGGCGGCGCAGCTTGCGGTGGACGTTGAAGCTGTCCGGCGTCTTCAGCAGCTCCTCGTTCAGCGCCCGCAGCTTCTCGGCCCCGACCGCGGTCTCGACCGGCGGGCTGGCAGTGCGGTCGAGCAGTTCGCCGGTGCTGGTGGTGGCGCCGGTTACGGTCGGGTCCTCGTAATCGCCGGCCTCCATCTTCTCGCGCAGGCCCTTCAGCGCCGCCGACATCTCCTCGCGGCGCTGCTCGGAGGCCTCGCCGACTTCCTCCGGAGAGATCGTTGGATAGTTTGGTGTTGTTGTGGAAGGAGGTGGCGCGGTGGAGTCGCAGCAGGCGCTTGGGGGTGAAGACGATCAGCGGTCGCGGCTTGCGGATCAGGGCCTGGCGGCGCAGCAGGTGGAAGTACTGGGCGGCGGTGGTCGGGTAGGCGATGCGGATGTTGCCCTCGGCGCCGAGGGCGAGGAAGCGCTCGATGCGGGCGCTGGAGTGCTCGGGCCCGGAGCCCTCGTAGCCGTGTGGCAGCAGCAGCGTGAGGCGGCTGGTCTGGCCCCACTTCGACTCGCCGGAGACGATGAAGCTGTCGATGATCACCTGGCCGGCGTTGGCGAAGTCGCCGAACTGTGCCTCCCAGAGGACCAGCGCGCTCGGCGAGGCGGCCGAGTAGCCGTACTCGAAGCCGAGGCAGGCGATCTCCGAGAGCGGGCTGTTGTAGAGCTCGAAGGGAGCGGAGGCGTCCTCGAGGTTCTGCATCGGGCAGTACTTGAGGCCGGTGTTCTCGTCGTGGAGGACGAGGTGACGGTGGGAGAAGGTGCCGCGCTCGGTGTCCTGGCCGGTGAGGCGGACGTGGACGCCCTCGCTGAGCAGCGAGCCGAAGGCGAGCGCCTCGGCCTGGCCGAAGTCGATCCCGCCCTGCTCGATCGCCTCGATCCGCTTGGACGAGCGGGCGGCGCAGCTTGCGGTGGACGTTGAAGCCGTCCGGGGTCCGCAGCAGCTCCTCGTTGAGCGCGCGCAGCTTCTCGGCCGGGAGCGCGGTGTCGACCGGCGGGCTGGCGGTGCGGTCGAGCAGTTCGCCGGTGCTGGTGGTGGCGCCGGTGACGGTCGGGTCCTCGTACTCGCCGGCCTCCATCTTCTCGCGCAGGGCCTTCAGCGCGGCCGCCATCTCCTCGCGGCGCTGCTCGGAGGCCTGGCCGACCTCCTCGGCGGAGATCGTCCCCTCGCCGATCAGCTTCTCGGCGTAGATCTCGGAGACCGGCGGGTGGGACTTGATCTTGGCCGCCATCGTTGGCTGCGTATAGGCGGGCTCGTCGGTCTCGTTGTGGCCGAAGCGGCGGTACCCGATCACGTCGATGACGATGTCGCGGCCCCAGCGCTCGCGGTAGGCCATCGCCAGCCGCACCGCGGCCGAGCAGGCCTCGACGTCGTCGGCGTTGACGTGGACGATCGGGACGTTGAAGCCCTTCGCCATGTCGGCGGCGTAAGGGGTCGAGCGCGCCTCCTCGGGATCGGTGGTGAAGCCGACCTGGTTGTTCTGGATCAGGTGGACCGTGCCGCCGGTGCTGTAGCCCTTCAGCGACTGCAGGTTGAGCGTCTCGGCGACGACCCCCTGGGCGGGGAAGGCGGCGTCGCCGTGCAGCAGCACCGGAACCGCGCGCTTGGGATCGTGCTTCAGCTCGGCGCCGTCGAAGTCGGACTGCAGGAAGCGGGCGCCACCGGTGACGACCGGGTCGACGAACTCGAGGTGGCTCGGGTTGGGGTAGAGGCGGACCGAGATCTTCTCGCCCTCGGCGGTCTCGTAGACGCCACGGTGGCCGTAGTGGTACTTGACGTCCCCGGTGCCGCCGTGCGGGATGCCCGCGACTGCCTTCACCGCCTCGATCCGCTTCGAGCCCTCGAACTCGGCCAGGATCGACTCGACCGGGCGGCCGAGGTTGTGGGCGAGGACGCTGAGGCGGCCGCGGTGGGCCATGCCGAAGACGACCTCCTCGGCGCCGCTGCGGTGCGAGAGTGTGACCAGCTCGTCGAGCATCGGGACGATCACGTCGAGGCCCTCGATCGAGAACATCTTCTGGCCCAGGTAGGCCTTCTCGAGGAAGCGCTCGAACTGGAAGACGTCGACCAGGCGGTCGAGCAGCCGCCGTTTCTCCTCGTCGGTAAGTGGCTGCCGGTGGGCGCCGGTCTCGATCATCTCGCGCAGCCAGATCCGCTGCTGGTGCGAGGAGAGGTGCTCGAACTGGTAGGCGATCGTGCCGCAGTAGGTCTGGCGCATCCGCGGCAGCGCCTCCAGCAGGGTTTCGCCGGGGACGCCGATGCGCAGGATCGAGGCCGGGATGCGGCCCATCAGCTCCGGCGTCAGATTCACGTTCTCCGGCTGCAGCGCCGGGTCGCCCTTGGGCTCGGAGCCGAGCGGGTCGAGCTGGGCGGCGAGGTGCCCGTGGGTGCGGTAGGCCTTGAGCAGCGAGGTCGCCGCCTGTACCGCCTGCAGCAGCTCTTCGTCGACTTCCCCAGGAGCGGTGCTCGGTTCGGCGCTGGTGGGAGCGGTAGCGGTGCCGGCGAGCGGAGGCGCCGAGGCCGAGGTGGGATGGGCGGAGGAAATGCCGCTGGCCTCGATCTCGAGGTCCGCGGCAACCTTCTCGTAGAACTCGTCCTCTCCCTGCAGCAGCTGCTCGACCCGGCGCAGGAAGGCCCCCGACTCGGCTCCCTGGATGACCCGGTGGTCGTAGGTCGAGGTCATCGTCATCACCTTCGAGACCCCGAGCTGCTTCAGCCTTTCCGGCGAGGCGTGCAGCCACTCCGGCGGATAGGCGATCGAGCCGGTGGCGATGATCGCACTCTGGCCGCTGAGCAGTCGCGGCACCGAGGCGACGGTGCCAATGCCGCCCGGGTTGGTGAGGGAGACGTTGGTGCCCTGGAAGTCGTCGGCGGTGAGCTTGTTCTCGCGCGTCTTCGCGATCAGGTCTTCGTAATAGGAGTGGAAGGCGGCGAAGTCGAGCCCGTCGGAGCCTTTGATCGCCGGCACCATCAGGCTGTGCGAGCCGTCCTTGCGCTCGACGTCGACGGCGATGCCGAGGTTGACGGCGCCGCCCTCGATCGCGTGCGGCTTGCCGTCGCGCTCTTCGAAGGTCCGCACCATCACCGGGAATTCCCTGGTCGCCTGCACGATCGCCCAGGCGACGAGGTGGGTGAAGGAGACCTTCAGCCCCCGCTCTTTCAGCACCAGGTTGATCGCCTTGCGTTTCGCATCGAGCGTGTCCACCGCAATGGTCCGGAACGAAGTCGCCGTCGGCACAGCCCGGCTCTCGTCCATCGCCTTGGCCAGCATCGCCGCCGGCCCCCGCAACAGCTTCGCCTCTCCGGCGGCCGTGGCGGCAGGCGTCCCGTTCCCACTACCGTCGGCAGCCGCCAGCACATCGTCCTTGGTCACCTTCGACCCCGGGCCACTCCCGCTAACGGAAGCAAGGTCGACGCCGTTCGCCTCAGCTGCTCGCCGCGCGACGGGCGTAGCTCTGACGTCCTGCCGTTCCGTTGCCCGAGCCGCCCTGGGGAGTCCCCAGGCCGCTTTGCCACAGCGGTATCCTGCCGCGACAGGACCCGCGGCCGCACCGCTCTGTCCATCACCCGATCCCTCACCAGGCTCCATCTCAGCCAACGGCGCCCCAACCGGCACCTCCTCATCCACCGACGCAATCAACTTCGTGATCACGCCATCCATGGGGGCAGGGACCTCGGCGTCCACCTTGTCGGTGGACACCTCGACCACGGTGTCGCCCTCGTTGACGAAGTCGCCCTCCGCCACATGCCACTCGAGGACGATCCCCTCGGTCACCGACTCGCCCATCTCGGGCATCGCGATCTGCACGGTGGCCGTCTCTGCCATTTCTGCTTCTGAGTCTATGGAACCGAGGGAACGAGCTTCCCGGTCGAGGTAGGCTGAAGGCGATGAACTACTTCGTCACCGGAGCAACCGGGTTCATCGGCCGCAACCTGGTCGCGCGGCTGCTGCAGCGCGAGGGCACGATCTACGCGCTGGTGCGGGCCGGCTCACGCGGCCGGTTGGAGGAGCTGCGCACCAGCTGGGGTGCCGACGGGGCACGCGTCGTGCCGGTCGCCGGCGATCTCTCGCAGTCCAGTCTCGGCGTCTCCGAGGAGGACCTGGTGGCGATGCGCGGCGAGGTCGACCACTTTTTCCACCTGGCGGCGATCTACGACATCACCGCCGACGCCGAGAGCCAGGAGATCGCCAACGTCGAGGGGACCCGGCACGCGGTCGAGCTCGCGGGCGCGATCGAGGCCGGCTGCTTCCACCAGGTCAGCTCGATCGCCGCTGCCGGCCTCTACAAGGGCGAGTGGCGCGAGGACATGTTCGACGAGGCGGAACGGCTCGACACCAATCCCTACTTCCGCACCAAGCACGAGTCCGAGCGCCTCGTCCGCGAGGAGTGCACGCGGCCCTGGCGGGTCTACCGGCCGGGGATCGTCGTCGGCGACTCACGCACCGGGGAGATCGACAAGATCGACGGGCCGTACTACTTCTTCAAGGCGCTGCAGCGGCTGCGGCGGGTGGCTGCCCTCGTGGCTGCCGACGGTCGGGATCGAAGGCGGCGAGATCAACATCGTCCCGGTCGACTACGTGGCCGCCGCGATCGACCACATCGCCCACAAACCGAAACTGGATGGGCGCGCCTTCCACCTCACCGATCCCAATCCGCACACCGCCGGCGAGGTGATCAACCTCTTCGCCAAGGCGGCCGACGCGCCGCAGATGGCGGTGCGGCTGGACACCGACCTGACCGAGCCGGCGACCGGGCTGGCGCGGACGGCGCTGAAATTCTTCCCGCCGGCGAAGCGGGGCCTGAAGGTGGTGTTGGGTCAGCTGGGCCTTCCCGCTTCGGTCCTCACTTACGTCGACTACCCGACCAGCTTCGACTCGACCG